>NZ_LAQU01000017.1 GCF_000970345.1 Robbsia andropogonis
AGACACCGTCTGGGCCAAGACGCAGCTTGTCTATGTCTGCTCGCCGGGCAACCCCACCGGTGCGACGCTGGACCTGGAAGGCTGGAAAGCGCTCTTCGCGCTGTCGGACAAGCATGGCTTCGTCATCGCCTCCGACGAGTGCTATTCCGAGATCTATTTCGGCGATACCCCACCGCTCGGCGCGTTGGAGGCCGCCCGGCTGCTGGGTCGAGGCGACGATCGGCTCCTAGCGTTCACGAGTTTGTCCAAACGCTCGAACGTACCGGGGCTGCGGTCCGGTTTCGTCGCCGGCGACGCGACGTTGATGCGCGCCTACCTGCTGTATCGCACCTATCACGGCAGCGCCTTGTCACCGACGGTACAGCAGGTCAGCATTGCCGCCTGGAGCGACGAGTCGCACGTCGAGGAAAACCGCGCCGCATATCGTCGCAAATTCGACATCGTCACGCCGATGCTGGCCGAGGTCCTCGACGTGGCATTGCCGGACGCGTCGTTCTATCTGTGGGCAAACGTGGCCCGCACGGGTTTGAGCGACATCGAATTCGCACGCGAGCTGTATGCGCGCCAACATGTGACCGTGCTGCCCGGGAGCTTTCTCGCGCGGGAATCGCAGGGCGTCAATCCGGGCGCGGGCTATGTGCGCCTCGCGCTGGTTGCCGGCGTCGAAGAATGTATCGAGGGCGCACGCCGCATCGTGGCGTTCTGCGCATCATGCACCGCTCCCGCCGCACCGACCCGATGAATTCGCGGGCGGCGTGCCGACGACGGCCCGCCGCCCGCCATCCCTAACCTATTTCACAACAAACCACGCCATGAGCCAAGATCTGCAAAACATCATCAATGCCGCCTGGGAAGACCGCGCCTCCCTGTCGCCCAAGCACGCACCCGCGGACATTCGCGACGCCGTGGCTAGCGCGCTGGCCAGTCTGGACGACGGCAGCGCGCGCGTCGCGCAGCCGGATGCATCGGCACCGGGCGGCTGGGTCGTCAATCAATGGCTGAAGAAGGCCGTGCTGTTGTCGTTCCGCCTCGCCGATAACGCGCCGATGCCCGCGGGAGGTTACACCCAGTTCTACGACAAGGTGCCAAGCAAGTTCGCGCACTACACACCAGCCGATTTCGAAGCGGGTGGTTTCCGCGTCGTGCCGCCCGCCATCGCGCGCCGCGGCGCCTACATCGCGAAGAACGTGGTCCTGATGCCGTCATACACGAATATCGGCGCTTACATCGATGAAGGCACGATGGTCGACACATGGGCGACGGTCGGCTCGTGCGCGCAGATCGGCAAGCATGTCCACCTGTCCGGTGGCGTCGGCATCGGTGGCGTGCTGGAACCGTTGCAAGCCAACCCGGTCATCATCGAGGACAATTGCTTCATCGGCGCACGCTCGGAGATTGTCGAAGGGGTGATCATCGAGAAGAACGCCGTGATCTCGATGGGCGTCTATATCGGCCAAAGCACGAAGATCTTCGATCGTGAAACCGGCGAAGTCCTGTATGGCCGCGTCCCGGCAGGGTCGGTCGTCGTGCCCGGCAGCCTGCCGTCGAAGGAAGGCAACTGCCAGTTGTACGCGGCGATCATCGTCAAGAAGGTCGACGAGAAGACCCGCGCCAAGACGGCGATCAACGAACTGCTGCGAGGCGACTGATGGCGCTGCGTGTCTACGGCATCCCGAATTGCTCGACCGTCAAGAAGGCGCGCGATTGGCTTACGTCGCACGGCCGGTCTTACGTTTTCCACGATTACAAGAAGGAAGGCATTGCACCGGAAACGCTGCAGGCGTGGTTGGGGGACGTGCCACTGGATACGCTGCTGAACCGGCGCGGCACTACATGGCGCGGGCTCGACGATGTACAGCGCGCGATTGCCGAGACACCGGCCGGCGCCGTGGCGCTGATGACGGAACATCCGTCGCTGATCAAACGCCCGGTGGTCGTGGGGGACGACGGCCATGTGAAGACGGTCGGGTTCTCGGATCCGATGTACACCGACGCCTTTTAAGGAATTCACGATGTCCGCTTCCCTGCCGTCCGCCACGCTGGTCCTGACGGAAGACCTGATTCGCCGCCAGTCGATCACCCCTGCCGACGAGGACTGCCAGGCAGTGCTCGCGGCGCGTCTGCGGGCCATCGGCTTCGAATGCGAGTCGCTCGTGTTCGGTGACGTGATCAACCTCTGGGCGGTGCGCCGGGGCACGGCCGGCACGCAGGGCAAGTTGCTCGTTTTCGCGGGCCACACCGATGTGGTGCCCACCGGTCCCCTCACGGCCTGGACCTCGCCGCCGTTCACGCCAACGCATCGTGACGGCAACCTGTACGGCCGCGGCGCCGCCGACATGAAAACGTCGATCGCGGGCTTTATCGTCGCAATCGAGGAATTCGTCGCGAGCCAGCCGGCGCATACGGGCAGCATCGCCTTGCTGATCACCAGCGACGAGGAAGGACCATCGAAGGATGGCACCGTCAAGGTCGTCGAGGCATTGCGCGCGCGCGGGGAGCGGCTTGACTATTGCGTCGTTGGCGAACCGACATCGGTCGATTCACTGGGCGACACGATCAAGAATGGCCGACGCGGCAGCCTGGGTGGTCGTCTGACGGTCAAGGGCATACAGGGGCATATCGCCTATCCGCATCTGGCGCGCAACCCGGTGCATATGGTCGCCCCGGCGCTGGCCATGTTGGCGGCCACCACCTGGGACCACGGCAACGACTATTTTCCGCCCACCAGTTGGCAGGTATCGAACATTCACGCCGGGACCGGAGCATCCAATGTGATCCCCGGCGACGCCGTCATCGATTTCAATTTCCGCTTCTCGACCGAGAACACGCCGGAGACGCTGAAAGCGCGCGTCGCGGCTATCCTCGCCGAATCCGGCCTGGCCGATACGGACTACGTGCTCGACTGGAACCTGAGCGGCATGCCGTTCCTGACGCCGAAAGGCAGCTTGTCCGAAGCATTGCGCCGGGCCATCCTCGACGAGACCGGCATCACTACCGCGTTGTCGACCACCGGTGGTACGTCGGACGGGCGATTCATCGCGACGTTATGTAAGCAAGTAGTCGAATTTGGCCCGGTCAACGCCAGTATTCACAAAATAGACGAACATATAGCATTGTCGGCGATCGATCCGTTGAAAAACATCTACCGGCGCGTGCTGGAGACGTTGATCGCCTAGCCGCGCGACGGCACGGCCGCGCACCTGAACGGTGCGGCGCCGCTCTGGCGCCGTACCTCCGCTCTCAAAAGGGATCCATCATGGCCACGCCTTATCCTTTCTCGACGTTGCGCGACGTGCTGCGTTTCGCGGTTACCCGTTTTGGCCAGGCCCATGTCGCCTTCGGTCATGGCAACGCGAACGCATACGACGAAGCCGCCTATCTGCTGCTCCATTCGCTCAGCCTCCCGCTGGACACCCTCGAACCGTTCCTGGATGCACGCCTGACCGATGACGAGATCGCGCATCTGATAACGCTGATCGAACGCCGCGCGACCGATCGTGTGCCGGCCGCCTACCTGACCGGCGAGGCCTGGATGCATGGCTATCGCTTCACGATCGATGAACGTGTGATCGTACCGCGCTCGCTCATCGGCGAATTGCTGGTCGAGCACCTGGCGCCATGGGTCAGCCGGCCGGACAACGTCCATCACGTCCTCGAGTTGTGTACCGGCTCGGGCTGCCTCTCGATCATCGCCGCCGACGCGTTTCCGGACGCCGAGATCGACGCGGTGGACCTGAGTGCCGATGCCTTGCAGGTGGCCGCGCAAAACGTCGCCGACTACGGGCTGGACGCACGCATCACGCTCCATGAAGGGGACCTGTACGCCGCGCTGCCACCGGGGCGCAAGTACGACCTCATCGTGACGAATCCGCCCTATGTCAATGCCGAATCGATGGCCGCATTGCCGCCGGAATACCGGCATGAACCCCAAATGGCCCTGCACGGCGGCGAGGACGGCATGGACCTTGTGCGCCGTATCATCGAAGAGGCGCGCGAGCATCTGAACGACGACGGCCTGTTGGTCGTCGAGATCGGCAACGAACGGCACCATGCCGAAGCGGCATTCGGTGGTCTGGATCTGGTATGGCTACCTACCAGTGCCGAGGACGACGCGGTATTCCTGATTCACGCCGCCGACCTGCCCGACTGACGCGAACGGCAGAAACCATGCGCATGCTGGGAATGCTGGCGCCGTTCGATTCGGTCGCCCTTGATATCGGTACGCTGGTCCTGCTGGTGCATATCGCCGGCGCGATGGCAGCTGTGCACGCCGTGGTCAACACGCGGACATCGCAGGGGGCGATCGCCTGGGCCGTCGCACTCGTGACGATGCCTTATCTGACGTTGCTGCCGTATTTATTCCTTGGCCAAAGCTATTTTCGCGGTTATGTCGATGCGCGACGAAGCGGCAACCGGCAACTGCGCAGCCTTGCGGCCCATCCACATACGCCCGCGGACCCCGACGCCTCGGCACGCGCCAAAGCCGCGCTCGGGCCCGGGGCGAAACGGGCATTCGACCGACTCAGCGGCATGCCCCTGCTGCCTGGAAACAAAGTGTCGTTGCTGGTCAACGGCACGCAGACCTTCAATACCATTCTCGCCGCGATCGATGGCGCGGAACGCTATGTCCTGGTGCAGTTCTTCGTCATCCGGGATGACACGCTCGGACGGCGCCTGCATCGGGCGCTGACATTGGCCGCAAAGCGTGGCGTCGCGGTTTTCCTGCTGTATGACGGCATCGGCTCGCACAAGCTGTCGCGCGAATACGTCACGTCGTTGCGCACCGCCGGCGTACAGACGCACAAGTTCGCGACCCGACGCTTCGTCAATCGCTTCCAGCTCAATTTTCGCAATCATCGGAAGATCGTCGTCATCGACGGCCGGCGTGCGTTCGTCGGGGGCCACAACGTCGGTGACGAATACCTGGGGGAGACCTTCCCGCTCTCGCCGTGGCGCGACACCCATATCGACCTCGTCGGCCCGGTGGTATCGAGTATCCAGTTCAGCTTTGTCGAGGATTGGTTCTGGGCCACCCGCCGCGTGCCGGATCTGGTCCGGTGCGAACAGAACGACAGCGCGAATATGTGCTGCCAGTCCATCGCCAGTGGACCCGCCGACGAATTCGAGACATGTTCGTTGTTCTTCGTGACGGCGATCAATGCCGCGCAGTCGCGGATCTGGCTGACCAGTCCCTATTTCGTGCCGGACGAAGCGGTGTTCTCGGCGTTGAAGCTGGCAGTGATGCGCGGGGTGGATGTCCGTATCCTGATCCCGTCGCGACGCGACCATCTGGTGGTCTTTTCCGCATCCAACGTCTATGTCTCGGAAGCCGTGCGCGCCGGTGTGCGGATGTTTCGCTACCAGCCCGGCTTCCTGCATCAGAAGGTGGTGCTGATCGACGACGTGGCCGCCGCCATCGGCAGCCCGAATCTCGACAACCGGTCATTTCGGCTGAACTTCGAATGTACCGTTCTGACGGTCGATCGCGGGTTCGCAGCCGATGTGGAAGCCATGCTCGTCGAGGATTTCTCCCATGCCAACGAAGTCAGCGACAATGAGTTTGCCAATTTTCCCGCGTGGCAGCGCGCGGCAATGCGCGTCGCCTGCCTGTTTTCACCGATCTTGTAAGCGCAGATTCAGCCAACGACATCTGGCATCGAGTTATCCGGCGCGGTGCCGAGCAATTTCTCGATGTCATGCGCGATGGCGTCCGGTTTGGTGATCGGCGCATAGCGCTCGACCACGTGCCCCCTGCGGTCGACGAGGAATTTTGTAAAATTCCACTTGATGCCTTCCGTTCCCAGCACACCGGGACGGCTTCCCGTCAGCCAGCGAAACAACGGATGGGCACCGGTGCCATTGACCTCGATTTTCTCGAACACCGGGAACGTGAGACCAAAGTTTTGCGTGCAGAAATCGCCGATCTGCTGGCTGTCCCCCGGTTCCTGCCGCCCGAACTGGTTGCAAGGAAACGCCAGGACCTCGAAACCGCGATCCGCGTACCGCGTATGTAATTGCTGCAGCCCCGCGTACTGCGGTGTAAACCCGCAGTGGCTGGCCGTGTTGACGATCAGCAACACCTTGCCGGCGTAGCGCGACAGGTCCACGGCGGTGCCGTCCAGCGAGTTTGCGGTGAAGTCGTAGATATCGTGTGTCACGGTGTCATCGTCATTACAGTCATACGGCGGCGCCGCGTTTTTCCCCGGCGCTCGCCCCCTGCCCGCCAGTGTATTGCACTCCGGTCACTTCTGCTGCCCTTGCACTCGCGCCGCGCGGAGTAGAATAGCGGTCTTTGCCTCGGGCGCCGTGCGCCTGAATTACCCACACCGCCCGTGATTCGCTTCCAACAGTTCACTCTTGCCCGCGGCACCAAGCCGCTTTTCGACAACGCGACGTTCACGCTGAACCCCGGGGAAAAGGCCGGGTTGATCGGCGCCAACGGCGCGGGCAAGTCCACGCTGTTCTCCGTACTGCTCGGACGCCTGCATCCCGATGGCGGCGATGCGTCGTTCCCGCCCACCTGGCAGGTCGCCCACGTCTCCCAGGAAACCCCCGCCGTTGCGCGGACGGCCGTGGAATATACGCTCGATGGCGATGCGGAATTGCGTGAGATCGAAGCACGCATTGCCGCAGCGTCCGCCTCGGGAGACGGCGAGGCGGAAGCGCTGGCCCACGGCGCATACGCGGACGCCGACGGCTATACGGCCGCCTCGCGCGCCGAAACGCTGCTGGCGGGTCTGGGCTTCTCGCAAGCCGAAATGCATCGTCCCGTGACCAGTTTCTCGGGCGGCTGGCGGATGCGTCTGAATTTGGCACAGGCACTGATGTGCCGCTCCGACCTGTTGCTGCTGGATGAGCCCACCAATCACTTGGACCTGGACGCGATCGTCTGGCTGGAAGACTGGCTGCGGCGCTATTCTGGGACGATCGTCGTGATCTCGCACGATCGCGAATTCCTGGACGCGGTCACGAATGTGACGCTGCATCTGGAAAATCGGCAGATCAAGCGCTACGGTGGTAACTATACGCAGTTTGAAACACAACGCGCGCAGCATATCCTGCTGCAACAAAGCGCTTATGCGAAACAGCAGAAAACCGTTGCCCATCTGCAGCACTTCATCGATCGATTCAAGGCAAAGGCAACCAAGGCGCGTCAAGCGCAAAGCCGCGTCAAGGCCTTGGAGCGCATCGAGATGATCGCGCCGGTCTATGCGTCGTCCCCGTTCACTTTCTCGTTCCGCGAGCCGGACCGCGCGCCAAACCCGATGCTCGTGGTCGAGGACGTCGATTGTGGTTATGGCCCCCGCGTCGCGGAGGACGATCACGGCGACGTCCACGCCACGCCGGTCACCCCAACCGATGGCGAAGTCATCCGCATCCTGGGCGATGTCAATCTCTCGATCCAGAACGAACAACGGATCGGCCTGCTGGGGGCCAACGGTCAGGGTAAGTCGACGCTGATCAAGACCTTGTTCGGCGAACTCGCTCCGCTGCAGGGCGAAGTACGTCGTGGCAAGGGTCTCGTCATCGGCTACTTCGCACAGCACCAGTTGGAAACGCTGCGAGAAGACGACAGTCCGCTGATGCACCTCACGCGTATCGCCGGCGGCGCACGGGAGCAGGAACTGCGCAACTTCCTGGGCAGCTTCAATTTCCATGGCGACATGGCGACATCGCCCGTGCGGCCGTTCTCAGGCGGGGAAAAAGCCCGTCTCGCGCTGGCGCTGATCATCTGGACCAAGCCGAACCTGTTATTGCTGGATGAACCGACAAACCACCTCGACCTGGAAACGCGCCACGCACTAACCACCGCGCTGGCCCAATTCGACGGCACGCTGATCCTGGTGTCCCACGATCGCCATCTGTTGCGTGCGACCACCGACGCGTTCCTGCTCGTGGGCGACGGCAAGGTCGCGCCGTTCGACGGCGACCTCGATGATTACAAACGCTGGTTGCTGGATGCGACCAAAGCGCGCGCGCAAGGCGGGGCCGCGCCGAAGCCGGCCAAGACGAGCGCCGAAGGCAACCGCCAGGAGTCGCGCGCCGATGAGAAGATGCGCGGCGTCACCAGACCGGCGGCACCAACGTCCGCTCCTCCGGCACCCGGTGAGCCGGCGGCATCCTCGGCGATCGTTACCCGTGCGGCAGCCACGCCCGGTCCGGTGGTCGACCCGGCGGCGCGCAAGGAGCAGCGCAAGCTCGACGCACAGGCACGCCAGCATGTCGCCGCCCAGCGCAAGCCTCTGCAGAAGCGGATCGAGACGCTGGAACGCGAACTCGAGAAACTGAATACGGAAAAAGCCGGGTGTGACGCGTTTATAGCCGATCCCGGCAGCTATGAGGCGCAGCACAAGGCGGCCCTGACGGACACGCTGCGCCGCCAGGGCGAATTGGCCGCACGAATCGGCGCGGTGGAAACCGACTGGATGGCGGCCCTCGAAGCATTGGAAATGCTGGACGCCACCATCACGGCCGCATCCTGACTCTGTTTGCAGGTCATTTCAGCCTGCATACCGCCCTTTATTTGACGCAGTATTTGACTCAGCCCACCCCGTCATCATGTCCGACGTATCGAACGAAGTGAATCGCCGCCGCACGTTCGCGGTGATTTCCCACCCTGACGCAGGGAAGACCACACTGACCGAGAAACTGTTGCTGTTCTCGGGCGCCATCCATATCGCAGGTGCCGTAAAAGGCCGCAAGAGCGCGCGTTACGCGACCTCGGACTGGATGGAAATCGAAAAACAACGCGGCATCTCGGTCGCCAGCTCGGTGATGCAGTTCGAGTACGGCGACGCCGTCATCAACCTGCTCGACACACCGGGCCACCAGGACTTCTCCGAAGATACCTACCGTGTATTGACCGCGGTGGATGCGGCGGTGATGGTGATCGACGGCGCGAACGGCGTGGAAGCACAGACGTTGAAGCTGCTGGAGGTCTGTCGCCGCCAGAACACGCCGATCATCACATTCGTCAACAAGCTCGACCGCGACGTCCGTGCGCCACTCGACCTGCTGAGCGAAGTCGAACATCACCTGGGCGTGGCCGCCATCCCGTTTTCCTGGCCCGTGGGTACGGGGAAGGATTTCCGCGGCGTCTACGACCTTCGCCGGGAACAGATTCGCCTCTTCCGTGCAGGGCAGGACACCCGCAACGACGACACGGTCACGCTTCAAGGACTCGAGGATCCGCGCGCCGTCGAGCAGTTCGGCGACACCTGGACGCGTGCGAAGGACGAGATCGAGCTGATCACCGGCGCCTCGCCGGAACTCTCGCGCGAAGCCTTCCTCGCCGGCAGGCAATCGCCGGTGCTGTTCGGCTCCGCGATCAACAACTTTGGTATTCGCGAGATCCTCGATGCGCTGGTCGAACTGGCCCCCCCGCCCAAGGTCCGCGCCGCCGTGCAACGGCCGGTGGAGCCGGTGGAGCCGCGTTTCACCGGCATGGTATTCAAGGTGCAGGCGAACATGGACCCGCAGCACCGGGACCGCGTGGCGTTCGTCCGCGTCTGCTCGGGGCGTTTCGAGCGCGGCATGGCGTTGACGATTACGCGCTCGGGCAAGAAGATCAAGACCAGCAACGTGGTCAGCTTTCTGTCGCAGCGTCGCGAACTAACTGAGGAAGCCTATCCGGGCGACATTATCGGCATCCCCAATCACGGCGTGCTGTGCCTGGGCGATACGTTGACCGAAGGCGAAGCGCTGACGTTCTCGGGCTTGCCGTTTTTCTCGCCAGAAATCTTCCAGACCGTGGAAGCGAAAGACCCGATGCGTGCCAAGCAACTGGGCGAGGCATTGCGGCATCTCAGCGAGGAAGGCGCGATCCAGGTGTTCCGCCCCATGGCAGGCGGCCCGATTCTGCTGGGTGCCGTCGGTGCGCTGCAGTTCGAAGTGGTCTCACACCGGCTCGCCGGCGAATATCGCGTGGACGTCCGCTTCTCGCCGTCACGCTATCGTCTGTCACGCTGGGTGTCGTCCACGGATGCGGCGGCGATGCAGAAATTCATCAAGTTCAATAATGGTCGCATGGCCTACGACGCCGCCGAACAGATGACGCTGCTCGCCGCGCATCAATCCGAAATCCAGGCGCTGAAAGAGACGTATCCCGCGGTCTCATTCGGCGAGATGCGCGAAATGTCGGGGGCCGTGGTCAGCAAGATCGGTTGATCCCCGCATAAGCGGGAATGCGGCGTTATTCCAACTCACGCGCACGGTCGATCGCCTGTTCGATGCGCTCGACGGCAATGACCGTCAAGCCCTCGATTGGCTGCTTTGGCACATTGGCCTTTGGCACGATCGCCTGCGTGAACCCCAGCTTCGCCGCTTCTTTCAGTCGATCCTGCCCGCGCGGCGACGGCCGGATCTCACCGGCCAGGCCAACTTCCCCAAATGTCACGAGCCCCTTCGGCAGCGGCTTGTTCCGCATGGACGAATGGATCGCAAGCAGGACCGCCAGGTCGACTGCCGGCTCGCTGATCTTCACCCCCCCTACCGCGTTCAGGAACACGTCCTGATCGAAGCAGGCAATGCCCGCATGCCGATTCAACACCGCCAGCAACATCGCCAGCCGGTTCTGCTCCAGCCCTACCGTCAGGCGCCGCGGATTAGGCACATGCGAACTGTCGACCAGCGCCTGAATCTCGACTAGCAACGGTCGCGTGCCTTCCTGCGTCACAAGGACGCAGGAGCCGGGCACCGTATGCTCGTGCTGAGACAGAAACAACGCCGACGGATTCGAGACACCCCGCAGCCCCCGCTCCGTCATGGCAAAGACGCCCAGCTCGTTGACGGCGCCAAAGCGGTTCTTGATCGCCCGGATCAGCCGGAACGACGAGTGTGTATCGCCCTCGAAATATAGTACGGTATCAACGATATGTTCGAGTACACGCGGCCCCGCCAGCGCGCCCTCTTTGGTCACATGGCCGACCATGATGATGGTCACGCCGGTCTGTTTTGCCAGCCGCGTCAACTGCGCGGCACACTCGCGCACCTGCGCGACCGAGCCGGGCGCCGAGGTCAATGCCTCCGAATAGACGGTCTGAATCGAGTCGATCACCGCGACGGCCGGTCGTTCGGCATCGATCGCCAGCTGGATTTTTTCGAGCTGGATTTCCGCGAACAACCGCAACGCGCCCGCGCCTTTCTCCGTGCGGCCGTCTTCCAGCAGCCCGAGCCGCTCCGCCCGAAGGGCGATCTGCGCATCGGATTCCTCGCCGCTGACATAGAGCACCTTGCGCGCCTCGCCAAGCGACGCGAGCGCCTGCAGCAAGAGGGTGGACTTGCCGATACCCGGATCACCGCCGATCAGCACCACGCCGCCGCTGACCAGCCCGCCACCCAGCACGCGGTCGAATTCACCGATTCCCGTGGCATAGCGTGGCACATCGGCTGATTCGATTTCATGCAGCGACCGTACCGGCGACGACTTGGTCAGCGCCTGGAAACGGTGCGCGGATGGCGTTTCAGCCACGCCTTCGACCAGCGTGTTCCACGCGCCGCAACCCGGGCACTGGCCGCTCCACTTCGGTGATTGGTTGCCGCACGCGGTACAGCTATAGGTAGTCTTGATCTTGGCCAATGCAGCATCCGGAAAAAGCGTCCTCAACCCACCGCCGCGAGCCGTGTCAAAATAGGCCGAAAGCATGAGCAAGGAATGTAAGGGGCCAGCGCGACGGGCACGATCCCGACGTGCGGTTTGATTGCCGTATTTTCGTGTTATAAAGCCGGGCGCACAATCGTTTCGCGCTCGGAATTGCTTACGGAACCGCCATCCGGCAGGGGGCCTACCATTCGGCTTACCGTATCGGGCCCGACCCGCGCGCCGTCGCAGCGGGTGCCCATGGATTTCAGTACGCGGCCCTACCCCTCCGCGAAGACATGACAGGACAGCAAGCTATCCGATGAAAAAAGGGTTTTACACGATCATGGCGGCGCAGTTTTTCTCGTCGCTTGCGGACAGTGCGCTGTTGATTGCCGCCATTGCCGTATTGAATAGCGACCATGCGCCCGCCTGGATGACGCCGCTACTGAAACTATTCTTTGTGCTGTCTTACGTGGTCCTGGCGGCCTTTGTTGGCGCATACGCCGACTCCCGGCCAAAAGGTCGCGTAATGTTCACCACCAACCTCATCAAGGTCTTCGGCTGCCTGATCATGCTGACTGGGGGCCACCCGCTCTTCGCCTACGGGGTTGTCGGCTTTGGCGCAGCCGCCTATTCGCCGGCAAAGTACGGCATTCTGACCGAATTGCTGCCGCCCGAAAAACTGGTGGCCGCCAATGGCTGGATAGAGGGAACGACCGTTTCATCGATCATCCTGGGTACTGTCCTCGGGGGCGCCCTAATCAGCCCGGCGTTGTCGCACCATATCACGCAGCTTGATATTCCCGGGATTCGCACACACGCCGACGCGGCGATTCTGGTGATCACGTTCGTCTATGCGCTCGCGGCCGCGTTCAACCTCGGCATCCCGGATACCGGCGCGCGTTATCCGGAGCAGGCGCACGAACCGATCAAGCTCATCCGTGATTTTGCCGACTGCTTTGTCATGTTGTGGCGTGACAAACTGGGACAGATTTCACTGGCGGTGACCACGTTGTTCTGGGGCGCCGGCGCGACCCTGCAATTCATCGTATTGAAATGGGCCGAAGTCGCCCTGGGCATGACGCTCTCGCAAGGCGCGGTGCTACAGGCGATCTTTGCCGTGGGCGTGGCCGTCGGCGCAATGGCCGCGGCGGCCCGCATCCCCCTGCACCGCTCGCTCGCGGTGCTTCCGGTCGGCGTGGCGATGGGGTTAGGCGTCACGCTGATGGCGTTCTTCACGCGGGATATTTTTCCACACCATTGGATCGTCCCCATCGGGCGTCATGGCGTGCAGGCTTATCTCTTCGCGGCCTACGTTTTCCTGTTGATCGTCGGTGCGATGGCGGGCTTTTTTGTCGTGCCCATGAACGCGCTGCTACAACACCGCGGCTATGTGCTGCTGTCTGCCGGCCACTCCATTGCCGTGCAAAACTTCAACGAGAATCTGTCCGTTCTCGTCATGTTGTGTTTGTATGCGGTCTTGATCTGGTTGAATACCCCGGTGCGATTGGTCATCATCTTGTTTGGCTTGTTCGTTAGTATCGCCATGGCATTGGTCATGCTATTGCACCGCCGCAACCAGCGTCGACACGATCTCCAGTCCCTGATTGGCGAGGCACGGCACGACGACCCCGCGCATTGAATCCACGCGCCGGGTTACCCTACCGGAGCATACGATGGCACATCGCATTGCGAACATCCTGACGATCGCCGGTTCCGATTCGAGCGGCGGCGCCGGCATCCAGGCCGACTTGAAAACCTTCTCCGCGCTGGGTGCTTACGGTGCCAGCGTGATCACCGCTCTGACCGCGCAGAACACGCGGGGTGTGCACGCGGTCTTCGTTCCCCCCGTCGACATCGTCGCGGCCCAGCTCGATGCCGTGTTCCGCGACCTGCGTCTGGATGCCGTCAAGATCGGCATGCTGGCAAGCCGCGATAACGTCCTAGCTGTCGCGGAGGCATTGCAACGCTGGCGTCCCCGGTTCGTCGTGCTGGACCCGGTGATGGTGTCGTCCAGCGGGCGTCGCCTGCTCGCATCGGACGCCATCATCGCCTTGCGCGAGGTGCTGATTCCCCACGTGACGTTGTTGACGCCCAATCTGGCTGAAGCGGCAGTGCTTCTTGACCAGGGGCATGCCGTTGATGACGAGCAGATGGTTGCACAGGGCCAGGCGTTACGCGCGCTAGGCGTTCAGGCGGTGCTGATGAAGGGGGGGCATCTGGCAGGGGAACAAAGCCCGGACTGGCTCGTCGAAGCGGGTGGTAAAGCGAAATTCGGCGCCGCGCGCGTGCCAACTCGCTCGACGCATGGAACGGGTTGCACACTATCAGCGGCGATTGCCGTGCTTCGACCACAACGACTGGACCTGCCCACGGCGGTCAGTGACGCGAAGTCCTATCTTACCAACGCGCTCATCCACGCCGATCGTCTCTCGGTTGGTGGCATGGCCTTGCGCGATACCGGAGAATCCGCCGCGGCCGCGCCAGCAAGGCCCGCACCGGAACCGCTACGACCCGATGCACCGGATAGCCACGCCGAGGCGATTGCGTTCGGACACGGTCCGGTGCATCACTTCCACCCTTTCTGGTAACGTCGCACCGACCGACCGCGGCACTGTCCCATCGGGTCGACGCGTACAGACCGCGTTGGTGTTGGCTACCCGATTGCCCCCTCAGCCCGGTGTGGGCAAACGGCTGAATACGCGCGCACGCGCCGGCCAACTGTCTGGCACGATGAAGCCCCGCGACATCTCGCGAGCGGGTTGACCGGGTATGGGCGGCGTCAACGCGGCCACCTGACGCGGCATTGACGCGGAAAGCAGGCCGCTATCGAAATGCGCGTGCAGCATTCGGGCAAAGGCGATTGCATCGTAGATTCGTCCTGGTGACGCCTCGACATCACCATGGTCCGCGCCATCGGCCGACGGGTTTCCGGAAGCAGCCTTGGCGCGCATGCCGACGCGCGGGTCGGTGCCGTGCCCTACTTCGGGATCGTCGAGTCGCAACGGTGCCAGCCAATCCATTCGCTCAAGACTGGTCCAGCGGCAATCGGCCTGGCAGCTCCAGGTCAACCACTCGCTGAGCGTCGCCCACCAGCCACGCGGATGATCGGTTGCCAGTGCCGGCACATCCGCGCCGCAATCAACGCGCTGCCACCGCGTCAATGGATAGAACAATCGCCCCTTGACGAACATTCGCGGCGCCCACGGCCCTGGCGCCAACGCCTGCAATGCGGGATGCGCGCTCAGTGGCAATTGATGGTTCAACAGGCGCTGCAGCTTCCAATCGAAACGATCCGCCAATCCGGCGCCGACGTAACGATCGCACCCCCGCAAATCCGGCTGTCCGCTGACCGGGGCGCCAACCACGTGTTGTCCATCGATTTCAAGATAGAACTTGACGGCGAGTTCCCAGTGTTCGAAGGCACCGGTGGGCGTCTCGAACAACGCATCACATTCGCCCAGGGTTCTCCCCCCTGGCTGCGGCTCCCTCACGGCCAGGCCTATCGCTTTGCGCTTCAGGGCAGGCACCTCGGCCAACCATGCGGCAAAGAGACGTTCGGCGTAACGGCCGAGCCGCCGCTCGCGACCGCTCGCCTGCGTTGCCGCAAGCGGCGCCGGAGCCTGTTCAAGGCGTTGCAATAGCCGAACCATCGCCATCGCCGGATCCGGACCGAACAAGCGCGGCGACATCGGATCGGCCAACAAATCCCCGAAGGCGCTTCGCGCGAGCAGCGTGGGCGAGCGCAACAGCCAGGACAGGTCCCGCACGGCCTGTTCGGTGAAATCGGTGGTCCGCGGCAAGGCACCTTGCGCGGCGTCACGCCGCGCACTTCGGTGCGAGGGTCCTTCACGCCACTGCCGCGCCCGACGGGACAAGGGCGGCGCTTGGCTGGCGGCCGCCCATCGACGCGCCCGGCGTACCGCTTCATAGGCTTCGAAGATGCCGAGATCCATCGCCCCGGTGTCGGGCGATCCGGCTACTGAATCGCCAATGCCGGCATCCGGCCTAGCGCGGGAAGACATCACGTGCCCGGCACAGGTCTTCCCATACCTTGGCCTTGTCCGATGGCGTACGTAGCAGATAGGCCGGGTGGTAGGTCACGACAACCGGAACACCTTCGTAGTGGTGAACGCGTTGCGGGGCGATGGCATTACCGCTTTCCGCTGGTCCACCCCGATGTTCCGCGGCATTGATCCGGCGCAACGCGCCAATCGTCGCGTCACTGCGCAGCAGCGCCTGTGCCGCGAAACGTCCGAGCGCCACGATCACCTTCGGCTGGATGAGGGCGATCTGGCGCTGCAGGTAGCCTTCACAGGCGGCAATCTCATCTGGCAGCGGGTCACGGTTGCCGGGCGGGCGACACTTGACGACATTTGCAATGAAGACGTTGTTGTCACGCTGCAGTCCCAGCGCGCGCAGCATGTTGTCGAGCAACTTGCCCGCTTGCCCGACGAACGGTTCACCTTGCTCATCCTCATTGGCCCCCGGCCCCTCGCCTACGAACAGCCAGTCGGCCCGTGGATCGCCAACACCGAAGACCACTTTTTTTCGCGTCTCGCAAAGGCGACAGGCCTGGCAAACCTGCGCGCGCGCGCGCAAGTCCTCGAAACCCAGCGTCGCGAGAGTCGATCCGTCCGAAGCCATCGGATGCGACACGGCGTCAATGACATCCGGCACGCGAACGTGATCCGCAAGCACTTCGTCACGACCCGGCACCGGCAAGGCAACCACGTCCCCGGCGGCATGGTCATCCACGGCAATCCCGGCATCCGGTGCGTCGGTAGCGGCATGATTCGCAAGACCCACCGGCGCGTCCGGTACGGACGCCGTCGTCTCCCTGGCCGTGCGCAAACGCCAGGTTACGGACAGGCCGAACACTTCCAGGACCGGATCGAGCATATCCGAGCCGCCGGCATGCGACGCATGACCACGCGCCCTCGCCACGATCGATGGATCCGGCCGATCCCGGTCAGACGGCGGCGTCATGGCCTGGCTCCCGTTTGACTTTGACACGCATCACGATTGCGTCCTCGCGTGTATTGTTGCGCGCTGGATAGTAGTTGCGTCGCCGCCCGATTTCATGAAAACCAAACCGTTCATACAGACGGATCGCATGGGTATTCGACGGACGGACCTCAAGCAGTACCGCATGAATATCGCGCGATAGCGCCACCCGGCGCGCATCGGCCAGCAACTGCTGGCCGATGCCCCGCCCCTGGTGCATCGGCGCGACACACAGGTTCAACACATGCAGATCGTCGACCGCCGGCATCAGCACCGCGTAACCGGCCAGTTCGCCACCGGCACGTTCAGCAATACGACCGACATAACCGGACTTCAACGAATCCAGAAAATTGACATCGGTCCACGGAAATTCATAAGCCCGATGCTCGATCGCCATGATTGCAGGGATATCTCCCGACATCATGTCCCGGATAAGGATTGGCATGCCGGCTGGAGCCGGTGCCGGTTGCGCGCTCATGCCCCTGCCTCCTTCGATGCGAGCCTGGCCTCCTTGACGGCCAGCCGCTCCTGCGTGGTCAAGGCGACCTTGTCCCGCACATAGCGTGGCTGCGCCATCGCGGCCGCCACGGCCCCTCCCGCATGCCAGCGGCGCCACCCCAACGCCGCCAGCGCCATCGGTTCCGGCCAGGCTCCCTCGTCGCACCATGCAGCTGATCCACGCAATCGCAACCCCTCGCCGAAAATCGCCGCGGCATTGCCCGCCAGCAGGAAACCGGGCGGATGCGCTTGCAGTGCCTCCGGCGCCGCGACGTGTGCCGGCACCTCGACCCGCCATTCGCCGTCATCGTGACCACCGCCATCAATCGGCTGCCATGAAAACGCAGCAGCGTAACACTCCCCCATCCTTGCATCGACAGCCGTATAAACGTGCGTTCCATGCCGCACGGGTGATGGATGGGCATCCGCGGCCGACCGCAGGCGCGCCGATTCCGCACAGACCATCAGCGTGTCCAGCGGGACGACGGGCATGTCGTTCGCAAATGCGAGGCCTTGCGCCACGCCGGTTGCGGTACGAACACCGGTGAAGGAGCCGGGGCCTTCGCCCACCGCGATGGCGCCAACCGATTGAAGCGTGATGCCCGCAGTGTCGAGTATGGCTTGCACCATTGGCAGCAAAGCCTCGCTCGACACCGCGCCGGTGCGCCGCCAGCAGGCGGCGATCCGCGCCCCGGGGACGATATCGTCCCGTATCGCAAGGTTCGGCACATCCGTGTTGTCATTCGCCGGCCGGGCGACGGATACCGGTGCCACTGGCTCGGACAGGTCTGTCGATGGCAACGGCAGGCATACCGCGACGGCGCAGGCGTCGGTCGACGTATCGATGGCGAGCAATGCCGCGCGCGTGGATGCGCGAACGACAACCGGAAAGGCTGGACGAAGCGCCATGGCATCGACTGGAACGTCGGTCGATCCCATGACAGCGGGGCGATGTGAAGCGGTACGATTCATTCGCGCATTGTACCTTCCCGGTCGCTGGCGTAGGAGCAGAGGTACTACTCGGGGCGATTCGGACCCGGGCCATCGCCGGCACGCGTAGGATAGGTCCGGTACGTCGCTCTCTTTCCTCGCAGCCTTCTTCCGGATGCCAAAAAAATGGAACAACCGCCGCCGCCCGCCACGCCCGATGCCGACATCGCAGCCGAGTTCGCCCTTTCGCAGCAACGCGTGCATACGCTGTCGTCGAAGCCAGGGCCGGTGCATCTGCTTCGTCTGTATGCCCTGTACAAGCAGGCGAGCGTCGGTGATGCCCAAGGAGAAAAGCCGGGGATGACCGATTTTGCCGCGCGGGCGAAATTCGACGCCTGGACTGCGCTGCGCGGCACGCCCGCGGCCACCGCGATGCGGGCCTACATCACGCTGGTGGACGAATTACTGGCCGCCGATGCGTGAGGGCGGGCGACGAAGCATCACCGCCAATCCTGTCGAAAATGCTGATGGCACACGCTGCAAAAAACCGTTATACTCCACTATCGCTGGCAGTATTGCTTTCGTGCTTCGTAGTTAACCCGTCGGTTAGCGAGTCGTAAGACCGACCTTTTTCCGGACCGTCACATTGCACGGCACCGGACACGAAGTGAAGCACGCCGCCAGCGGCAAGCGTTTTGCCCCAATCCAGTTTAGAAACTGTCCCCCTGCTCCCTGCCGCCGGCACGCAACGTAAAGCGCGCCGGGACACGGTTCACGATGAAGCAGGCGGCGCACGGCCGAGCCCGAAAGGGTGCGGTGGCTGTGCCAGCCCTGTTTGCTGTCCGATAGGTTCTAACGACGGTGGGCGCTCCCGGTCTCCGGAGGCGTCCCACTGGCCACGTCCCGTTTCTCGTATTGCTTCGTGCATTCGATGACTTGGCGACGCCGATTGGCGCCGACGCCTCATTCACACTCGAGGACTTCGAATACATGACTTTTAGCTCAACGACCCAGAACGGCGACGCATCGATCGCTCCCCAGGCTGCCATGCTGTCGGCGACCGACTTGCCCGAAATGGCGGTCGCACCTGACACCGCGCCGAGCGGCGAAGCGTTTGCCGCGCTCGGTCTCGCACCGGAGATCGTCTCGGCATTGGTAGCGGCCGGCTTCACGAAGCCGACGCCCGTGCAGGAACAAGCGGTTCCCGCTGCCATCTCCGGCCGCGATCTGCTGGTCTCCAGCCCGACCGGCTCGGGCAAGACCGCAGCGTTCATGCTGCCCGCCATTCAACGTTTCTCTGTGGCCCGCGCGGCGCAGGCCGCCGCTGCCCGTCCGGCAGCCGGTACCGCACGTCCGGAAGCGGAGCGTCGTCGCCCGCAATACCAACCGGCACGCCCCGGCCTGCTGGTGCTGACGCCTACCCGGGAACTGGCCATGCAGGTGTCCACGGCCGCCGAGCAATTCGGCAAGGGTCTGCGCAAGCTGCGTTGCGTCAGCGTCCTGGGCGGCGTGCCGTATCGCCAACAGCTCGCGCTGCTGGCCAAGCAACCGGAAATCCTGGTGGCCACGCCGGGCCGTCTGCTCGACCATATCGAACGCGGCCGCATCGACCTGTCGCAATTGCAAATGCTGGTGCTGGACGAAGCGGACCGCATGCTGGACATGGGCTTCATCGACGACATCGAAACCATCGTCGCCGCCACGCCGCCGACGCGTCAAACGCTGCTGTTCTCGGCAACGATCGATGCCAAGATCAGCTCGCTGACCAAGCGTCTGCTGAATGACCCGGTGGCGATCCAGATCGCGCAGGGTGCACAGCAAAAGGCGAACATCGCACAATCGATCCTGTGGGTCGATGACCGTGCGCATAAGGATCGCCTGCTGTCGCATCTGCTGAACGATGAATCGCTCGACCAGGCAATCATCTTCACGGCGACGAAGAGCGATGCGGACATGCTGGCGGGTCGCCTGTCCGACGAGGGTTTCTCGTCGGCGGCATTGCATGGCGACCTGCCGCAAGGCGCGCGTAACCGCACGCTGAACGCCCTGCGCGAGCGGCGCGTGCGCGTGCTGGTAGCCACCGATGTGGCGGCACGCGGTATCGACGTCCCCGGCATCACCCACGTATTCAACTACGACCTGCCGAAGTTCGCGGAAGACTACGTGCACCGTATCGGCCGTACGGGCCGCGCCGGCCGCACCGGCACCGCGATCAGCCTCGCGCATCATGCCGAAGCCCAGGCAGTGAAGCGCATCGAACGCTTCACGCACCAGCCGCTGCCGGTTTCGGTGATCGTCGGCTTTGAGCCGCGCCGTACACCGTCGACATCGGGCGCGCCACGTGGCGGTGCGCGTGGTCGCTCGTTCGGTAGTGGTGGCGGCGCCGGACGTGGTGGCTATGCCGGCAATCGCGGCACGGGCACCGGCGGCGGTGGCGGCTACGCCGGCCGTAGCAGCGGTAATGGCGGCGGCGGTGGCTATGCAGGCCGTAGCAGCAACGGCGGTGGTTACGCAGGCCGCAGCGCGAGTGAGGGCTATGCCCGTCGCCGTGACGGTGGGTCGGACCGCGGTTAATTCCGATCACCCCTCCTATCGGGCGCAGGCCGATTACCAGACGTTTGGCCAACGCGCCTCGATGGGTGAAAAAAAAGCTTCCAGGCTATTATCGCTACAGCGAACATGACGGTCTTCTCTTGATAAGGAGATCGTGCCGTTCCTCGAAACCCCTCGACACGCTCCGTGCATGCCGAGGGGTTTTTGCATTGCCTTGTCGGTACGCGCGGCGTACCGGTAACGCACGCCTTCCATTCCGATTCATCGACCTCCAAAATTCCACAATGTGGAATTCTTGTGCGCTGCATGAAACTGTGTGCCGCAACGCACCATCATGATTTTTCACGATCCGATGCTCATTTCACAATACGATATTTACGTTGCATGTCATTGATTAATAAATATAAAATTTTCATGATTTGATTACTTGAGTATTGCCTCCCGCGCTGTCATCACGCCTAAACTTGTTTCCACGGACGACGCATGACGAGCGTGGCCCGCTCGACACTGCGTCCCAAGCGTTTCCGTTTTATTGACCTTGCCTGGAGAGACAGCATGACCGACAACCATCGCCATCAAGACTCATACGATCAGGAGTCCTCATCGAATAACCGGCACGCCAAGCTGTATGACCGTGATGCATGCGCGGCGCTGCGGCACGATTGGGCGGTATTGCCCCGTTGGGCCGGCATCAAGCGCGGCTACGATGCCGAGGAGGTGATTCGTCTGCGTGGGTCCGTGCAGCCCGAATACACGTTGGCCAAGCGCGGCGCGGGGCGCTTATGGTCGCTGCTGCAGCGCGGGCCATTACCACCAGGTTCGGGCCATCATGGTGTCGACCGGCCGTTCGTGAACGCATTGGGCGCATTGACCGGCAACCAGGCAATGCAGCAGGTCAAAGCCGGACTTCAGGCCATCTATCTTTCGGGCTGGCAGGTTGCCGGCGACGCGAACCAGGCCGGCGCGATGTATCCCGATCAATCCTTGTATCCGGTCAATTCGGTGCCGCAAGTCGTGCGCGCGATCAACAATACCCTCACCCGCGCGGACCAGATCCAGTGGGCGGACGGTACCCGTCCCGGGGACCCCAACTACATCGATTATTTCGCACCAATCATCGCCGACGCTGAAGCGGGCTTCGGAGGCGTCCTGAACGCGTTCGAACTGATGAAGGCCATGATCGAGGCCGGCGCCGCCGCAGTGCATTTCGAGGATCAATTGGCATCGGCCAAAAAATGCGGCCATCTTGGCGGAAAGGTATTGGTACCGACGCGCGAAGCCGTCGGCAAGCTGCTGGCCGCGCGACTGGCAGCCGATGTCAGCGGCGTCCCCACGCTACTGATGGCACGCACAGACGCACAGGCGGCGGACCTGCTGACGTCCGACATCGATCCCGCCGACCACCCGTTCCTGACCGGCAAGCGGACCGTGGAAGGCTTCTATCGCACGCATGCGGGGCTCGAGCAGGCTATTTCGCGCGGCCTTGCCTATGCCCCCTATGCCGACCTGATCTGGTGTGAAACCGGCAAGCCGGATCTCGCCGAGGCGCGCCGGTTCGCCGAAGCGATCCATGCGCAATTTCCCGGCAAGGCATTGGCCTATAACTGTTCGCCATCGTTCAACTGGAAACGCAATCTCGACGACAAAACGATCGATCGTTTCCAGCATGCGCTGGCCGAAATGGGCTATACGTTCCAGTTCATCACGCTGGCTGGCTTCCACAGCCTGAACTACAGCATGTTCGAGCTGGCGCACGGATATGCCCGCGAGCAAATGCGCGCCTTCGTCACATTGCAGGAAAAGGAGTTCGGGGCGGCGGAACGCGGGTTCACCGCGGTCAAGCACCAGCACGAAGTGGGCACCGGCTATTTCGATGCCGTCACGCAGACCATCGAACGCCAGTCGTCTACGACCGCGCTGGCAGGATCGACGGAAGCCGAGCAGTTCAACTAGGCGGCAAGCCTTATCCGGCGCGTTGCGGGCGCTATGGCTGGCGGACGCCTACAGGCACCCGTCGGCCAGCGCGGCGGGTGCCGAAAATGGGATCGAAAAACGGGTTTCGGGCGCAAAGCGATGTCCGGCGCGACGGGATCCCTCACCGGTATATCAAGACGGGAATCCGCGTGTGGGACAGCACACGTTGCGTTTCGCTGCCCACCAGCATGCGCGCCAGGCCATGGCGTCCGTGAGACGCCATCAGGATCACATCGCAACCCTCGCCTTCCGCCGCCTCGATAATGCCGAGATAGGGGGACGCATGCGTGCTTATGCGGGTATTGCACCGCACGCCACGCGAAGCGGCCAGCGACGACACTTTATCCAGATGCCGCCAGGCATCCCGTTCACAGCGCAAATGAAAATCCATTGGCGGCTCGACAATGACCTCGGTGAAAGGGGACACGGGGTATTCCGGCAGACACGCATAGCCGGTCAGCGTACCTCCCGTCGTGGCAGCCAGTTGGACGGCGGCATCCACCGCCTTTTGCGACAGTTCGGAACCGTCGGTGGGTACAAGGATGTGCTTGAACATGGCTGAAGCTCCCGGTCGGAGGAACGCCGTTGATAGTGCGCGATTGCACCATGTGCCAGCGCGGATGGACATGACGCACGGTCAGATGCCGAACCAGGCCGCAGGTCCATTCTAGTACGTCGCGCGCCGCGCCAAAATGCCATGGCAAACGTCGCCGCCTCCTCCGTCGAGCCTCGCCGACAACCTCGCGTCCGGCGCACCGGCATGGCGATTTTTCAGGTCACGTACGCATGCCGGTTCAATATCGCCTCATGCGTTGGCGCCGCCCGAGCGTGCAAGGCGATATGCGATCCAGTCGCCGCCTGGAATGACGGGCAAGCCACGACCGGCCTGAATGTCGACCGGATAGAAGAAGCATCTCAAACAGGCCGCCCCCTCCCGCTTGACCATCACGCCGGTACGTGGCGCGTGCACGCCGCCTGGAAGCACCTGCATGGACCCTGCAAACGCCGTGCTCCGTGTTGCCGTGGCCGGCGTGTCACCCAACCACGCGATATCCGCCACGTCGACCTCATCCCGATAGAACGCTTCGCGACCATCCGGACGAATCCCCTCGATCTCGTCCAGAATGGGAAGCAAGGCGCGATCGATGCGGAAGATATCGCCCACGACCTGTGTCCCGGCTGGTGGCGCGACCCCGGCATACGAAGGGGATGCACCGTCTGGCAAGAGTCCGGGCCAACTGCCAAAGTCGACCAGTTTCCCCTTGACACGTCCTCGTGCGACAAGCACCGGTGCGGGGAGTTCCGGACGACCATGGCGCGCGGCGGCCAATCCGATATCGTTGATCTCGCCATACCGCAACGTGCCATAGACGAATACGTGGCAAGCCGACTGCGCGGCAGCATCTGCATCGGTCGCAGACGAAAGAGATGCGTCGTTACGGTTCACGGTAGAGGCATGGCGGAGCGGACAATGCGCATAGACTAGCAAAATGGTCGCGCGCGTGCTGGCGCGCGTTTGCAACGGACAACACGACTTCAGGAGAACACAACCACCATGACGACTATTGCATGCGAAGCCCGCCCCTGGGGCACGATCAATGGTGGCACGACGGTGCATCAATTCACATTACGTGCCCGAAACGGTGCCCGCGCGGTGGTCAGCAACCTGGGGGCGACGCTATTGCAGTGGTATGCGCCCGATCGCAATGGTGACTTCGACAATATCATCCTGGGCTTCGCCACGCCGCAAGCCTATCTCGACAGCAGCACGCACATGGGCGGCACGATCGGCCGCTACGCCAACCGCATCGCCGATGCGCGTTTCACATTGGACGGCCGGGAATACACGCTGGATACCAATGATGGTGCCAATACGCTGCACGGCGGCTATCACGGCTTCGATCGGATGGTCTGGGAGCATGCGGTCTCCCCGGCAGGCGACGGCGTCACTTTCACGTTGCACTCTCCTGACGGCGACAGTGGCTTTCCGGGAGCGTTGACGCTGACAGTCCGTTATACGTTCGACGGCGCGTCGGTACGCATCGACTACGACGCGCAAACGTCCGCCCCCACGCCGTTCAATGTGACGAATCACAGTTATTTCAATCTCAATACCACCGGCCACCCCGAGGATGCCGGCACGATCCTGGATTACGTCGTGCGCATCGACGCCGACGCGGTCCTGCTACCTGACGTGCACGGTATCCCGCAGCGGCAGGTGCCGGTAGCGGGATCGGTCTTCGATCTGCGCGATGGCGCCGCGGTGGGCGCGCGCCTGGCCACACGCGATCCGGCCCTGGTGGCAATGCACGGATATGATCATTGCTACCTGCTCGCGGCGCCGGACCGGATCGAAACACCGATACGGAACGTTGCAGAAGCCATCGACCCGCACTCCGGACGCCGGCTGCAGGTATCGACGACGGAACGCACGGTGCAGTTCTATACCGCGGCCAACCTCGGTGGCGTCATCGATGGACGCGGCCGCACGCTGCAGCCACATGCCGCCCTGTGTTTCGAGACGCAGGCGCAGGCAAACCAGATCAATACGGGCGATGCGGCTGGCGTGATACTCCGTCCTGGCCACACGTATCGACAAACGACGGTGTACCGCTGCGATGTTGTCACCGCGAATGCCAGGAAAGCGATTCACAACTGACGACGGCCCGCGCTCAGGCATTGTCACTTGATGCGTCACCATTGACGTCGGGCACGAACGGGCCACGCTCAGGCACGACAAAATGCCCCCATGCACGGCACGCTCGTGGCGCATGGGGGCATCGGTACAACGATAAGACGACACGCTTTAGTGGACGATCCGCTCGAAGGAAAACGCCCCTTCATTGAAATCGACCGGGATGACGTCCTTCGCGCCAAACTTGCCGCTCAGGATCAGCTTTGCCACCGGATTCTCGATCTCCTGCTGGATCGCGCGCTTCAACGGCCGCGCGCCGAACAAGGGGTCGTACCCGACCTTCGCGATTTCCGCCAGGGCGGCGTCGCTGACATCCAGTTGCATATCCATCTTTGCCAGGCGCTCGGTGAGCACGCGTAACTGGATCTTCGCGATGGCCTCGATGTTCGAACGATCCAAAGCGTGGAACACGACCACTTCATCTATCCGGTTCAGAAACTCCGGCCGGAAATGCAGTTTCACTTCGTCCCATACCGCCGAGCGAACCTCTTCCTGGGGTGCATCCACCATCGACTGGATCAAC
This sequence comes from Robbsia andropogonis, assembly GCF_000970345.1. Lineage (GTDB taxonomy): Bacteria > Pseudomonadota > Gammaproteobacteria > Burkholderiales > Burkholderiaceae > Robbsia > Robbsia andropogonis. Next base: position 25,762 of record NZ_LAQU01000017.1, read on the forward strand.
TGCGACCCGAGATTCGACGTCATCACGATCACCGTATTCTTGAAGTCCACGGTGCGGCCCTGTCCATCGGTCATCCGGCCATCGTCCAGCACCTGCAGCAGAACGTTGAAGACGTCCGGATGCGCCTTCTCGATTTCGTCGAGCAGGATAACGCTGTACGGCTTGCGTCGTACGGCCTCAGTCAGGTATCCGCCCTCCTCGTAGCCGACATAACCAGGCGGCGCGCCAATCAGCCGGGCCACGCTGTGCTTTTCCATGAACTCGCTCATGTCGATCCGGATCAATTGTTCTTCCGAATCGAACAGGAAGCCCGCCAGGGCCTTGCACAGTTCCGTCTTCCCCACGCCCGTCGGCCCGAGGAACAGGAAGGAACCATATGGCCGATTCGGATCCGATAAGCCGGCGCGCGAACGACGGATCGCGTCCGCCACGGCGGTGATCGCCTCATCCTGGCCAACCACGCGCTCGTGCAGCTTGTCTTCGATATGCAGCAGCTTGTCACGCTCGCCCTGCATCATCCGCGACACCGGAATACCGGTGGACCGCGACACCACTTCGGCGATCTCCTCGGCGCCTACTTGCGTGCGCAACAGGCGCGGACGTGCCGCCTCGCCGGTACCCTGATTCGCTTCGGCCTGCGTCGCGTCCTTCAGCCGCGCTTCCAATTGCGGCAACTTGCCGTATTGCAACTCCGCGACCTTATCCAGGCGGCCTTCCCGCTGCAGCTTGACGATATCGGCACGTACGCGCTCGATTTCTTCCTTCAGTTGCGCGCTACCCAGCACCGCCGCTTTTTCCGCGGTCCAGATCTCTTCGAGATCAGCATACTCCCGCTGCAAACGTTCGATTTCATCCTCGATCAGGCCGAGCCGTTTCTGTGATGCCTCGTCCTTCTCCTTGCGCACTGCTTCACGTTCGATCTTCAACTGGATCAGACGCCGATCGAGCCGATCCATCTCTTCCGGCTTCGAGTCGATTTCCATCTTGATTCGCGATGCCGCCTCGTCAATCAAGTCGATCGCCTTATCCGGCAGGAAGCGATCGGTGATGTAGCGATGACTGAGTTCCGCCGCCGCGACAATCGCCGGATCGGTGATTTCCACGCCATGATGCAGCTCGTACTTCTCCTGCAAACCACGCAGGATCGCGATGGTAGCCTCCACCGAGGGCTCATCCACCTGGACACGTTGGAAACGCCGCTCCAGCGCCGCGTCCTTTTCGATGTACTTCCGATATTCGTCAAGCGTGGTCGCGCCGATGCAATGCAGTTCGCCACGGGCAAGCGCGGGTTTGAGCATATTGCCCGCATCCATCGCGCCCTCGGCCTTGCCGGCGCCCACCATCGTGTGGATTTCGTCGATAAAAACGATTGTCTGGCCCTCGTCCTTGGCCACGTCGCTGAGGACGGCCTTCAGCCGTTCCTCGAACTCGCCGCGATATTTCGCGCCCGCGAGCAATAACGCCATGTCGAGCACCAACACACGCTTGTTCTTCAACGACTCCGGTACTTCCCCATTGACGATCCGTTGCGCCAACCCTTCCACGATCGCGGTCTTACCCACGCCCGGCTCACCGATCAGGACGGGATTGTTCTTGGTCCGGCGTTGCAGGATCTGGATGGCACGACGGATTTCGTCATCGCGCCCGATCACCGGATCGAGCTTGCCCGACCGTGCCCGTTCGGTCAGGTCCAACGTGTATTTTTTCAACGCTTCGCGCTGGCTCTCGGCGTCGGCGCTATTGACCGGTTCACCGCCCCGCACCGCTTGCACGGCGGCATCCAGCGTCTTGCGGCTCAGGCCATGCTCACGCAACAGCCGGCCCGCATCGCTCTTGTCGTCCACCAGCGCAAGCAGAAACATTTCAGTCGAAATGTACGCGTCGCCCTGCTTCTGCGCTTCCCGGTCGGCCTGATTGAACAAGCCGGTCAGTTCGCGGCTCACCTGGACGTTGCCGTCCGTGCCCTGCACCTTCGGCAAGCGATCCATCGCCTGCGTGACAGCCGCTTGCAATGGTTGCAACTGAACGCCGGCACGCGAAAGCAACGACCGCGTCGAACCGTCGGTTTGCGCCAGCAAGGCAGCAAGCAAATGCAGCGGATCGATATATTGATTGTCGCGACCCACCGCGAGACTTTGTGCGTCGGCAACGGCTTCTTGGAACTTGGTTGTCAGCTTGTCGATTCTCACGGAGACCCTCCAGGCATTTCAGCATTCGTCTTGAAATTCATGCTTCCTAGATGCGGCGGCTGGTAATTATTTCAAGAGCGCGCGACGAATTCTTTCGTCGTCGTGGCGCTGATCAAGCCTATCGACCAAATGGACACCTTGCGTCTGGCTCCAAGCGTGCTGGCAGGCTTGCGAAAGGGCTTACAAGAACATCAGGCATCCTCATGAGATTTTTCACATGCCAAGCGTGCCAATATGCACTTCGTGGTGCCCACAAGACGGAAAACACATTGCCGGACGCGCTCATCAGCCTACCCTCCGCCCCCCCACCGACTGCGCGCATGATCATCCGTTTCCCGCGCGTCGACCCACCGCCGCGCCCCGCCTGTCCCCTCCTTCTTCCAGAACGGCGCCTCGGTCTTCAGATAGTCCATGATGAACTCACAGGCCGAGAACGCTTCACCGCGATGCGCGCTGGCGACGGCCACTAGCACAATCTGGTCGGTCGGCCGCAACGGGCCGCCGTAGCGATGGATCACCGTCACCCCCTGAAAAGGCCAACGCCTTGCCGCTTGCGCCACGATGTCCGCCAGTGCCCGTTCCGTCATCCCGGGATAGTGCTCGAGTTCCAGCATGTCGACTGCCGCGCCGCCACTGATGTCGCGGACCGCGCCGACGAAGGCCACCACGGCGCCGGCTCCGGGGTGCGCAACGCGAAGTGCAGTCAATTCCTGTCCCGTGTCGAAATCGGCTTCCTGAACCACGATGCGGATGGCGTCGCTCATCGTTCGTCCTCCCTGACCGTCAGCCGCCCGTGACCGGTGGAAAGAAGGCCACTTCGCATCCGGGCGACAGGCGCGTCCCCGCGCCCGTCATTTCGTGATTGCATGCCATGCGTAACGGCCGTGTCGCCGCGAGCGCATCCGCCCAGACGCCGCCACGCTGGCACAACCACGTGCGCACGTCCCCCACCGTGGTCACGGCATCAGGGACGGCAACCTGCTCTTCGGCGGTGCCGACAGCCTCCCGCAGGCTGGCGAAATAACGTAAGGCGATTTTCATGGCGTGCGTCTCGCAAGCATTAGAACAACAGGTCGGAAAACGGGAGGTAGCGCACCGGATCGCCTGGTGCGATGTCGCGTCCCGGTGGATTGTCCACCAGGCCATCGCCCCAGACCGTCGAGGTCAGGACCGCCGAACTTTGCGTCGGGTACAGGTCCAGGCCACCGCCGGCATTCAGGCGCACGCGCAGGAATTCGTTGCGCCGATCGCCCTTCACGGCGAAGTCCGCACGTGCCTGCAGGGCCTTCGGCGTGACATCCGATACGCCTTGCAAGCGCAGGATGAACGGTCGAACGAAAAGCAGAAAGGTGACAAAGGTCGATACCGGATTGCCTGGCAGTCCGATAAAAACGTGCTGCCGGCGCCGGGTGTCCGCAGACTGCCAAAGGCCAGTGGCTTGCCCGGTTTCATGGCGATCTTCCAGAGCGACAAGGCACCTTCCGCTTCCACCGCCGCCTTGACATGATCTTCTTCCCCCACCGATACCCCGCCACTTGCCAGCACGAGATCGTGCGAGGACGCGGCATCACGCAGCACCGCACGGGTGGCGTCGAGCCGATCCGCGACGATGCCGAAGTCTGTGACGTCGCAGCCGAGCGCCTGCAGCAGGCCCCCCAACGTGTAGCGATTCGAGTTATAGATGGCGCCGGGTTCCAGCGCGTCGCCCGGACGGCGCAATTCATCGCCGGTGAACAGGATGGCCACCTTCAAGCGCGGCACGACCGGCAAGGCTCCCACACCAACCGACGCGGCAAGCCCAAGGGCCTGCGGCGTCAAACGCGTTCCGCGAGGCAGGATGACCGCGCCGGCCCGTATGTCTGCGCCGCGCCGATTGATCCACTGCCCGGCGCGGGGGGGGCCATCCAACACGAAACGAACCCCGTTGACGTCGACCTTCGCCTCTTCCTGGATCACAACGAGATCGGCATGCTCCGGCACCGGCGCGCCGGTGAATATTCGCGCGACCGACGCCGGTGCCAGCGGCCCCGGCGCGGCGCCCGCCGGAATGCGCTGGGACACCGGGAAAGGCTGCCCCAACGGGGTGACATCAGCATGATCACCAGCGGCAGCCCCGATATGCACCGCGAGCTCTGCAAGCCGCACCGCATAGCCGTCCATCGCACTGACGTCCATGGGCGGAACATCGATGGGCGAGATGATATCCGCCGCGAGCACCCGCCCCAGCGCGGCTTCGGTCGACACCGTTTCCGCTTCCGAATACCCGGCGTAAGACGCCTTGCCGTAGGCGCCATTCCCACCATCGCCCGGCGACGTGCCAGCGGCCGCCAGCAAGATCCGCAACGCTTCGGCGGTGGATAGCATCGGTGCGTGGCCGGCAGGCGGTGTTGCCCGCACCGAGCGTGTAGACCCCGACTGCGCACCTGCGGGCGTGCCAATTTCATTCGGGCGAGGCGTGACGTCTTCTGACATGGCTTGGAAAAACAGGAGCAAAAATAGGAAAGTCGCGAGCGGCGGCCCCGGTGTCAGACAACGTCCAACACCTTGCATGCGTGGCCCGCCACCGGCCGCTCAGTCCCCACCAGTATGCGCCGTAATGAATGCCTTGACCGCGTCGACATCCGCCGGGATCACCGTGCTGCGCTGCGGCAGCGCCTCGATACCCGCGAACGCATGCGGCCGCTCGGGCTCACGCCCCAACGCTTCCTTGATGGTCTCGCCAAACTTCACCGGCTGCGCGGTCTCCAGCACGATCATCGGCACACCGGCTTCCAGGTATTGCCGCGCAGTATGCACACCATCGGCCGTATGGGTATCGATCGTTGTCTTGTAACGCGTGTCGATGTCACGGATGACGGCAAGACGCTGCGCGTGATCACTGCGGCCGGAAACGAAACCGAAATCGGCAATACGGTCGTATGCCGCGGTGCCGGCCAGACTAAAACCGCCCTCACGGTCGACCTTGCCAAACAACGTGTTCAGGGCCGCACCGTCGCGATCGAGCAGATCGAACACGAAACGCTCGAAATTCGACGCTTTCGAGATATCCATGCTCGGGCTGCTGGTCTGCAAGGTCTGCGCCGCCGTCCGCACGCGGTACTGGCCAGTGCGAAAGAACTCGTCAAGCACGTCGTTTTCATTCGTCGCGACCACCAGCTTGCGGATCGGCAGCCCCATCATCCGCGCGATATGACCAGCGCAGACGTTGCCGAAGTTACCCGAGGGCACCGTGAACGACACCGGGGGCATCGCGCCCTCGATGTAGGACAGGCCTTCGGTAGCCGCGAGATAGCCCTTGAAGTAATACACCACCTGCGCCACGACGCGAGCCCAGTTGATCGAGTTCACCGTGCCGATGCGATGCGCCGCCTTGAAGGCGTGGTCGTTGGAGACGGCCTTGACGATATCCTGGCAATCGTCGAACACCCCTTCCACCGCGAGATTGAAGATATTCGGATCTTGCAGGCTATACATCTGCGCGCTTTGGAACGGGCTCATCTTGCCGTGCGGAGACAGCATGAACACCCGCACGCCGCGCTTGCCGCGCATCGCGTATTCCGCGGCGCTGCCGGTATCGCCCGACGTCGCGCCCAGGATATTCAGTGTCTCGCCCTGCCTGGCCAGAACATACTCGAACAGGCTGCCCAGCAACTGCATCGCCATGTCCTTGAAGGCCAGCGTCGGTCCGTTCGACAATTCGAGCAACGCCAGCGTCGTCTTCCCGGCGCCGCCCGCCACGGGCTCCTCACCGAGCACCTTCAGCGGCGTGATGTCGGCGGCCCGCTGGCCATCGCGCAGATTGCAATAGACCTCGGATGTGTAGGTCCGGCGCAGCAGCCCGCGCAGATCCTCGGACGGCAGATCGTCGCAATACAGCGACAGCACTTCGAACGCCAGATCGGCGTATGACAGCGTGCGCCACTTCTCCAGCAGCGCCGCATTGACCTGCGGATAGCGCGCCGGCATGAAAAGGCCGCCATCGGGCGCCAAGCCTGCCAGCAGGATATCGGAGAAACGTGCGACGGCCTCGGCCGGCTTGCCGTCGACCGACGTGGCAAGCGCGCCGGCTGCCTCGGGCGCGGCGCTGAAAGCATGTCCGGCGCGGGGGGCTCGGGTGGAAACGTAGTGCATGGAGGGCCTTTTACGGATTTCGCTTTTACAGGTTTTCGGTGCGCAGCAGCGACACAGGCGACTTGACGCTCGGCAACGCCTCGATCTGCGCCAGCGCCAGACGCAGATTGCCTTCGACCGTTGCATGGGTCAGCACGATCAGGTCGGTCTCGCCCTCGCCTTCCCGCGATTCCTTCTGGATCAGCGCATCCACCGAGATGCCGCGGTCCGACAGCAAGGTTGCAATGGCCGCCAGCACGCCCGGCTGATCCGCTACACGCAGGCGCAGGTAATACGCGCTGGTGATCTGGTCGATCGGCAATACCGGCAGGTCGGACAGCTGATCCGGTTGGAATGCCAGGTGTGGCGTACGGTGCTCCGGGTCAGCCGTATGCAGGCGCGTGACGTCGACCAGGTCGGCGACCACCGCCGACGCGGTCGGCTCGGCGCCCGCGCCCTTGCCGTAGTAAAGCGTCGTACCCACCGCATCGCCCTGCACCGCCACCGCATTCATCGCGCCTTCGACGTTTGCGATCAGCATCGATGACGGTACCAGGGTCGGATGCACGCGCAACTCGATGCCCTTGGCAGCGCGACGGGTGATGCCAAGCAGCTTGATGCGATAACCGAGCTGCTCCGCGTATTTGATGTCGATCGCATCCAGTTTGCTGATACCTTCGATATGCGCACGGTCGAACTGGATCGGCACCCCGAAGGCGATCGCGCTCATCAACGTCAGTTTATGCGCCGCATCCACGCCTTCCACGTCGAAGGTCGGATCCGCCTCAGCGTAGCCGAGGCGCTGGGCATCCGCCAGGGCGGTCGCGAAATCGAGCCCCTTCTCACGCATCTCGGACAAGATGAAATTGGTGGTGCCGTTGATGATGCCGGCAATCCACGTAATGCGATTCGCGGTCAGGCCTTCGCGCAGCGCCTTGATGATCGGAATACCACCGGCCACCGCGGCCTCGAACGCCACCATCACCCCCTTGCGGTGCGCGGCCTGAAAGATCTCCATGCCATGAACGGCGAGCAATGCCTTGTTCGCCGTGACCACGTGCTTGCCGTTTTCGATCGCCGTCAGCACCAACTCCCGCGCGCGGTCGGTACCGCCGATCGTCTCGATGACGATATCGATGCCGGGGTCGCGCACCAGGGCGTCGAAATCACTGTCGATCAACGGCAGGTCACCCGCGCCCGATCCGGTTTCAGCACCGGCTTCCCGCGTCACGATCGCGGCCAGCGCGGCCTGCGCCTTGGCTGGCGTTCGCACCGCGATGCGCGATACTGCAATGCCCCGTCCGGCGCGCCGCTTGATTTCTTCCTGATTCCGGCGAAGCACCGAATACGTGCCGCCGCCAACGGTTCCAAAGCCCAGTAGGCCTGCTTTGATCGATTCCATACAGCAGTGTCAGTCCAAGTGATGAATGATGCGGCGTTCAGGCGCCGTGACGTTTTCGATAACTTTCGAGGAAGCGGGCAATCCGTTCGATCGACACCTTCAGATCCGCGACGTTTGGCAGGAACACCACCCGGAAGTGATCCGGCGTGGCCCAGTTGAAACCGGTGCCCTGTACCAGCAGCACACGCTCCTCGCGCAGCAATTCGAGGATGAACTGCTGATCGTCGGCAATCGGATACATCGCCGGATCGAGGCGTGGAAACAGATATAACGCCGCCTTCGGCTTGACGCAGGTCACGCCCGGAATCGCGGTCAGCATGTCATATGCCAGGTTACGCTGTTCATAGAGACGACCGCCCGGCAACAACAGGTCATTGATGCTTTGATAACCGCCCAGCGCCGTCTGAATCGCATATTGTCCTGGCACATTCGCGCACAGACGCATCGACGCCAGGATATTCAATCCCTCGATATAGTCGCGGGCACGCCGCTTGTCACCCGACACCACCATCCAGCCGGCGCGAAAACCGCATGAACGATAGCTCTTCGATAAGCCGTTGAACGTCACCGTAAGCACATCCTCGGATAATGCGGCCATCGACGTATGGGTCGCACCGTCATACAGGATCTTGTCGTAGATCTCGTCCGCGTAGAGGATAAGGTCATGCTCCCGCGCCACCGCGATGATCTCGCGCAGCAGGTCGTCGGGATACAGCGCGCCGGTCGGATTGTTAGGGTTGATGACCACGATCGCACGAGTATTCGGCGTGATTTTCGCGCGGATATCGTCCATGTCCGGCAACCAGTCATTCCTTTCGTCGCAGATGTAATGCACCGGCGTGCCGCCCGACAGGCTCACCGCCGCGGTCCATAGCGGATAGTCCGGTGCCGGCAACAGCACTTCATCGCCCTCGTTAAGCAAGCCCTGCATCGCCATCACGATCAGTTCCGATGCCCCGTTACCGATATAAATATCGTCCAGGCCGACGTTCGCGACATGCTTCTGTTGCGTGTAATGCATGACCGCCTTGCGCGCGGCGAACACGCCCTTCGAGTCCGAATAACCGGACGACGCGGGCAGGTTACGGATCATGTCCTGTACGATCTCGTCCGGCGCGTCGAAACCGAACGGTGCCAGATTGCCGATGTTCAGCTTGATGATCTTCTGGCCTTCGTCTTCGAGACGGCGGGCCTCGTCAAGTACCGGACCTCGGATGTCATAACAGACATTGGCCAGCTTGTTCGATTTATGAATGGATTTCACGGCGGCAAATGGAACAAAAAGCGGATGAAAGACCTGGGCTTCGACACCAGAGATGGCACCGAGCAACGATGCGGCGCGTTGAGCGGCAGGTATAAAAGACGTGCGGTACGTGCCCGGGTAAGGATGTCCACGGACGCCCCGCGCGACCGATGAAGACGCGATGGCCGCGCGGACACCGGCCGGCGTTCCCTGTGGGGAGAGGCGGCGCGACGCTATAATTGGGTGAATTATGACAGAGTTTGGTCCAATCGCGGACAGGGAGCAACGCGTGAAACTGGAGCAGGAATCCGCTGAAGGCGCTGGCGTACGGAATGTCGTCACGGGGTATGGCGATGACTATGTCGAGATCAACAAGACCCGTTTCACGCACAGCGTGCTGCTGATGCCGGACGGCCCGGTGCTGCCGTGGGAACCCGCGCGCTTCGAGGCATTCGACGCCGCGCATTTCGCGCCGCTCGCCGCCGCGGCCCCGGAGCTGGTCCTCCTGGGAACAGGCCGCGCACTCCGCTTCGGTCATCCCCGCCTGTATGCGGCGTTGACGGCCAAGCGCATCGGCGTGGAGACCATGGATCTCACTGCGGCATGCCGGACGTTCAACATCCTCGCCGGTGAAGGCCGTCGCGTGGCAGCGGCGTTGTTGATCGAAACGCGCGATTGATCTCCCCCGTGAGACCCTTGCGCGGGCCCGTCCCCGGCGCGCCGATGAATCTGACCCGTGGCGCGGTGTTGCTGCTGGTGATCCTGTGCGCGGCGGCCTGGTTCGCCCCGCTCGGCATCCGCTCGCTACTGCCGAGCGAGGAAGGCCACTATGCCGAAATTGCCCGGGAAATGCTGGCAAGCGGCGACTGGACCACGCCGCGCTACAACGGCGCCCCCTACGGGGAAACCGCGCCGTTGCAAATCTGGGCCACCGCCGCCAGCTTCACACTATTCGGGCTTGGCGAATGGCAAGCCCGACTATGGACCGCGCTATGCGGCTTCGGCGCGATCTTGCTGGTTGGGTACACCGGCGTGCGTCTGTTCGGCCGCCCCGCGGGCATCCTTGCCGCTGCCGCGATGGTCGCCACGCCGTATTGGCATCTGTTCGGACACTATGCCTCCCGGGACATGGGTCTGTCCGCAATGCTGACAGTGGTGCTCTGCACGTTTCTCCTGGCCCAACGCGCGCCTCATCCGGCCATCGGGCAGCGCGACATGAGCAGCACGGGTGGCAAGGGCGTGACCGTCGCCGTCAGCGCGCTCCGGGGACAGCGCGGCTGGATGTGGCTTTGCTGGGCAGCCATGGCGCTGGCCGTGCTCAGCAAGGGGTTGACAGGCATCGCGATACCCGCGCTGGCCCTCGTCATCTATTCGCTCGCCGCGCGCGACGCCCGCGTCTGGCGCCGCCTCCACCTGTTCAGCGGCCTACTCGTCTTTCTCGCGCTGTGCGCACCGTGGTTCATCGCGTCGCAATGGCACCATCCGGACGCCTCGTACATCCGTTTCGGCGAAGCGGCAGACCGGCGTTTCCGATGGCGCGACAACACGCTGCCGGACGCGATCAGCTTCGTCGTACCCGTATTGCTGATTGGCATATTGCCATGGCTGTCCTTGCTCTGGCAGGGTATGCGGCGCGCGATAAGATTGCCGCGCCAGACGAATCGTTTCTCTCCCGCAGTACTGTTGCTGACCTGGTCGATATCGATCTTTGTCTTTTTCAGTCTGTCCGATGCCAAGCGCGTGGCGGATCTCTTGCCGTTGACCCCCGCGGTAGCCTTGGTGGTGGGCGCTTATTTGCCGAGTCGCGATCCGCGCCGCATTCGGCGACATCTGGCCGGCTATGCGGTGCTGTTGATCACCTTGGCGCTGAGCGTTGTGTATTTGTCGAACTTCGGCAGCGTGACGACGCCCAATGCGCTCTACCGGCGCTACCAGATGTGGCTGTGGCTCGCGCTCGGCGTCGGCTTGCTGGGTTTCGCCGTCGCCGGCGCGCTGGCGCGGCGCCTGGGCGCCCGCGCATGGCTGGTGTACGTGGCGGCCTGGTATGCGACGCTGGCTATTGCAGTGAATGCGCACGAACTGCTAGGACGACCGATCGCGGGCACGCCGTTGGCGGCACGGGTGCGTTCGACACTGGCCCAGACGCCAGACGGCGCCGCCGATTGGCCCTTCTATGCACTCGGCGGCCGCGACGAGACCATCGCGTTCGCCTTGCGGCGCACGATGATCGGCATTGACATGCCAGACAACACCGTGCGTGGAGCGTCACCCGAATCGGACGCGGCACGAACCGCGCTGGCGCAGTGGGCGCAACACTGGCGGGATGGCGGCCCCGCGCTCGCGATAATGACACCGGCGCAATATGACGCGCTGCGCGCCGACAATGTGCCGATGACGGTGATCGCCAACGACCCGCGACGAGTCGTTGTATCCCGCGACAGACCATGAAAAGTCGGATTTTTCGGAAGCCGGCTCCAGGCATGGCACAATCGGGGCGAGGCACTTTCCCGCACGGGCGACGCCCACGGTACGGGGCCTTGCCCACGATGCGCTTTGGCGAACCGCCATCGCGTGCTTTAATGGATACCCAAGGCGATTGATGGCATGATCGCATCCGCGCATCGCTGCCACCGCGGCGCGCAGCACGAGGACAACTGTTTCTATGACGCAAACGCCTGCGGCCAAAGCCGATTTTCTGCCCTTCACGCGCCCCGAGATCGACGAGGAGACCATTGCCGGTGTCGCCGATGTCCTGCGGTCCGGCTGGATTACCACGGGCCCGCAGAATCAACGTTTCGAGGCAGCACTATCGGAACGGTTTGGCGGTCGCCCGGTACGCACGTTCAACAGTGGCACGGGCACGCTCGAGATAGGGTTGCGGATTGCAGGCATTGGGCCGGGTGACGAGGTGATCACGACCGCGTTGACCTGGGTAGCCACCAGCAATGTCATCATCGCCGTGGGCGCGACGCCGGTATTCGTGGATGTCGACCCGGCCACGCGCAATATCGACCTGGACAAGCTCGAAGCCGCCATCACCCCGCGTACGCGCGCGTTGATGCCGGTGCATCTGGCGGGCTTGCCGGTGGATATGACGCGGCTCCATGCCATCGCGCAACGGCATGGCCTACGAGTCATAGAGGACGCCGCCCAGGCGCTAGGCGCATCGTGGAATGGCAAGGAGATCGGCAGCTTCGGCGATCTGGTCTCGTTCAGTTTCCACCCGAACAAGAACCTGACGTCGATCGAGGGCGGCGCGTTGGTGTTGAACAACGCGGAGGAAGCCCGTTTGGCCGAAAAGTACCGGCTCCAGGGGGTGACTCGCACCGGCATGGACGGCATGGATGTCGACGTCCTAGGCGGCAAGTTCAACCTGACCGATGTCGCGGCGCGGGTCGGTTTGGGACAACTGCCGCATCTGGCGCGATTCACGGAGCGCCGCCGGGCGCTGGCACGTCGTTACTTCGACCGTTTCACCGAAGGTGCCGCGTGTCGCGCCGGCGTCGAATTGCCGCCGGCCGATTTCGTCAACAGCAACTGGCATATGTTCCAAATCGTACTACCCGTCGGACAGCCGGGGCGCCCCGCGCGAGCGGATTTCATGACCGCGCTGAAAGAGCGTGGCATTGGTAGCGGCGTGCATTACCCGGCGGTCCATTTGTTCACCTTGTATCGGCAACGGGGTTTCCGTGAAGGCATGTTGCCTCATACCGAGCGGATTGGTGCCGGCACTGTGTCCCTGCCGTTGTTCACGACAATGACGGACGCCGACGTCGACCGCGTCGTGGCCGCCGTGGATGCGCAATTCTGACAGCGCGCGCATCCCTGCTATCGCACGGCATCGCTGGCGGGAGGCATGATCCGCCTGACCTCGTATTGGACGGAATCGTCCGCGACCAGTCCGCCGTGCTCGCGCTTGGCGCAACCATGCGCACCATGACGCGCCGCCTGCGGTTGTCAATACCCCTGCCGCGCGTTTTCAATTCACGAACCATCGATTTGCAATGACGTCACCCGAGCTCTCCGTCATCATTCCCGTGTACAACGAGGAAGCTGGCCTCAACGCCTTGTTCGAGCGCCTTTATCCCGCGTTGGACGCGTTGGACGCGACCTACGAAATCATCTTCATCAACGATGGCAGCCGGGACCGCTCCGCCGCCATGCTGGCCGACCAGTTTGCAGTGCGGGACGATGTCACGCGGGTCATCCTGCTGAACGGCAACTACGGCCAGCACATGGCGATCCTGTCCGGATTCGAATACGCCCGCGGCGAAATCGTCATCACGCTCGACGCCGACCTGCAAAACCCCCCCGAGGAAATCGGCAAGCTTGTCAGCAAGATGCGTGAGGGCTACGACTATGTGGGTACGATCCGCTCCGATCGTCAGGACAGCTGGTTCCGCCGCGAGGCATCGCATTGGATGAACCGGCTGCGTGAGCGAATCACGCGCATCAAGATGACCGACCAGGGATGCATGCTGCGCGCATACAGCAAGCGCATCATTTCGACAATCAATCGGTGTGGTGAGATCAATACCTTCATTCCAGCCCTCGCCTACACGTTCGCGCAAAATCCGATCGAAATCGATGTGGCGCACGAAGAGCGTTTCGCGGGCGAATCGAAGTATTCCCTGTATTCGTTGATCCGGTTGAATTTCGATCTCGTTACCGGCTTCTCGGTCGTTCCGCTGCAGATGCTTTCCTTTGTCGGCGTGCTGATGTCGGCCGGGTCCGCCGCGTTGTTCTTTTTGCTGATGTTCCGACGCTTCATGCTGGGCGCGGAAGTGCAAGGCGTTTTCACGCTGTTCGCGATCAATTTCTTCATGATCGGAATCATCCTGTTCGCTCTGGGGCTGCTTGGCGAATATATCGGACGGATCTACCAGCAGGTCCGCGGTCGCCCGCGTTATCTGGTACAAACGTTCTTGACCGGTGACCCGGCGGCGCCCTCCGCCGCCCCAGCGGCACCTGCGAACCTGCCAGCCGGTGCCGCGGTGGACCCGTCCGCCACCATCGGCAAGGCGCCCCGCTTCGCGGACGAGGCCACGGTGCCGGTACCGCTGGCGGCGGACGTGCCCGCTCCGTATGGCGGCGGCACGCCCACCACCGAGGCGACGGTGGAGACCCCGTCCGGAGAAACGCGGTGACCCACTTCTCGTCCGGATTGCCAGAATCAAGCCACGGCGCGACCCGCGCCGTGGCCGGAAAACGCGCGGTCGTATTCGCTTATCACAACGTGGGGGCACGCTGTCTGCGTGTGCTATTGGCGCGCGGCGTGGACGTAGCGCTGGTCGTCACGCATGAGGACAATCCGGAAGAACATATCTGGTTCGAAAGCGTCGCCGCCGTCGCCGCAGACCACGGCATCCCGACGATCCAGCCAACCGCGGCGCAAGTCGCCGATGGCCAGACCCTGCGGCAAGCGTTGCGCAACCTGCCTGGCGGCGCGCCGGATTTCCTGTTTTCCTTCTACTTCCGGCATATGCTTCCGGTCGACGTGCTTGCGCTGGCGCCGCGTGGGGCCTATAACCTGCACGGCTCGCTGTTGCCCCGATACCGTGGCCGCGTTCCAGTAAACTGGGCCGTGCTGTATGGCGAGACCGAAACCGGTGCCACGCTGCATGAAATGACCGCGAAGCCCGACGCGGGCGCCATTCTTGCGCAGACCGCGGTCCCCATCTTGCCCGATGACACCGCGCATCAGGTGTTCGAAAAAGTGACCGTGGCGGCGGAACAGACACTATGGGGCGTGCTGCCCGCCTTGCTGGACGGCACCGCTTTACGTTTGCCGAACGACCTCGCTGCCGGGTCGTATTTTGGCGGTCGCAAGCCGGAAGATGGCCGCATCGACTGGTCGCAACCCGCGCAGCAGGTGTATAACCTGATACGAGCAGTGGCGCCACCCTATCCCGGCGCGTTCTGGGACGATGCGGCAGGTCGGCGCTTTATCCTTGCCGCCGCACGAATGCTCCCCGGCGACGCCGCCTTGCATGCGGATTTGCCCCCCGGCTTTCATGTGGTGGATAATGCAATCGTTGGCGTATGCGGCGATGGGCGCGCCCTCGCGATCCGCGAACTGCGACTGGACGATGTGCCGATCACGGCCAGCGACTGGTTGCGACTTTCACTCCCTTCTCGCGACTCATGAAGAAAAAGGTTCTGATTTTTGGCGTCAACGGCTTTATCGGCCACCACCTGTCGAAGCGCATTCTGGAAACGACGGACTGGGACGTGTACGGCATGGATATGCAAAGCGATCGCCTGGGCGATCTCGCGAAACATGAGCGTATGCATTTCTTCGAGGGCGATATTACGATCAACAAGGAGTGGGTCGAGTATCACGTGCGCAAGTGCGACGTGATACTGCCGTTGGTGGCCATCGCGACACCGGCCACTTACGTGCAGCAACCGCTGAGGGTGTTCGAGCTCGACTTCGAGGCGAACATGCCGATCATTCGATCGGCGGTCAAGTATCGCAAGCACCTGGTCTTCCCATCGACATCCGAAGTCTACGGCATGTGCGAGGATGGGGAATTCGATCCTGAAAGCTCGCCGCTCGTGTATGGTCCGATCAACAAGCCGCGCTGGATCTATGCGTGCTCGAAGCAATTGCTTGACCGCGTGATCTGGGGCTACGGAATGCAGGACGGCCTGAATTTCACCTTGTTCCGCCCGTTCAACTGGATGGGACCCGGCCTGGATTCGATCCACACGCCGAAGGAAGGCAGTTCGCGGGTGGTAACGCAATTCCTCGGTCATATCGTCCGGGGCGAAAACATCAATCTGGTTGACGGCGGCGCACAAAAGCGTGCCTTTACCTGGATCGGCGACGGCATTGCGGCGTTGATGAAAATCATCGATAACCCGAACGGCATTGCCAGCGGCAAGATCTATAACATCGGCAATCCGACCAACAACGTCTCCGTACGCGAACTGGCGACAAAGATGCTGGCCCTCGCGGCCGAATTCCCGGAATACCGGGATGGCGCGAAATCGGTCCAGGTCGTGGAAACCTCGTCCGGTGCGTACTATGGCACGGGCTATCAGGACGTCCAGCACCGTGTGCCGAAGATCGATAACACGATGCATGAGCTGGGCTGGAAGCCTGAAGTCGCGATGGACGATGCGCTGCGCCAGTTATTCGAGGCCTATCGCTCGCAAGTCGTAGAAGCCCGCGCCTTGATGGACTGATACATTTGGCACGCATCGTTCTCAAGATCGACGTCGACACGCTGCGGGGTACCCGCGAGGGCGTGCCGGCGCTCGTCGACATGTTGGAGGCCGCGCAAGCCGGCGCCACCTTCCTCTTCAGCCTCGGTCCGGACCACACCGGCTGGGCGCTACGCCGGGTCTTCCGCCCAGGTTTTCTCAAAAAAGTATCCCGCACCTCGGTGGTCGAACACTACGGCGTCAAGACGCTGATGTACGGCACGCTATTACCCGGCCCTGATATTGGCGTACGTGCGGCGACCGAGATGCGCGCCGTCCGGGACGCGGGCTTCGAGGTGGGAATCCATTGCTGGGATCACGTCTACTGGCAGGACAATGTGCGCGACCGCGGCAACGACGCGCGCTGGACCTGCGCGCAGATGCAACGTGCCCATGATCGCTTTGTGTCGATCTTCGGACGTGCGCCGACGACACATGGCGCGGCCGGCTGGCAAATGAACGAGCACGGGCTGGCCTTGATCGATAAATGGGGCATGACCTACGCATCCGATGGCCGCGGCGATGGACCCTATCGGCCCGCGATTGGTACGCGCGTGCTGTCCCACATCCAAATGCCCACCACGTTGCCAACGCTGGATGAGTTGATAGGTATCGACGACATTACCGTCGACAATGTCGCAGAACGATTGCTGACGTACACGGCCCGCGACACGGACAGCAATGGCCGCGTCCTCGCCGAACGTGATCACGTTTTCACGCTGCACGCGGAACTGGAGGGGCAGAAGCTTGCACCGGTGTTCAATGCATTATTGCGCGGTTGGCAAGCGCAAGGCCATCAGCTTGTCTCGATGGCCGATTACCATGCGACGCTCGATCCGGCAACGTTGCCGGTGCGACCGTTCGCGTGGGGAAGTATCCCGGGACGATCCGGTGAGTTGATGATTCAACCCGACGCCGCCTGATGGGCGTGCGACGTATGCGGTCCACCGACAGGCGCTTTGCTTTGTTGTGCGCGAGAGCAGCCGCTTGCCAGTTTCACCCGCCGGACGAGTTGTGCCGGCATCGATAAAAAAAGGAATAGCGCAATGTCGATCGCTTCCCTCGCCAACGCTCCCGCATCGGACACAGCCGCGACTGGCGCGCCGGTTGCAGTGGGACAGACGGCGCCGGACTTCTCCGCGCCGGTGACGCAAGGGGATGAAACAGATGCAGTAAAGCACGTGTTGACGCTCAGCGCGCTACGCGGCAAGCATGTCGTGTTGTATTTTTACCCGAAGGACGGCACCCCTGGCTGCACGAAGGAGAGCATGGCGTTTCGCGATCATGCCCCGGCGTTCGCCGCCGCGAATACCGTCATTGTCGGCGTCTCGCGCGACAGCCTGCCGTCCCATGAGCGCTTCAAAAGCAAGCTGGAACTGCCTTTCGGCCTTGTTTCCGATAAGGACGAGTCCGTATGCAACCTGTACGGCGTCATGAAAGAGAAGAAAATGTACGGCAAGACCGTGCGTGGCATCGAACGATCGACCTTTCTGATCGACGCCAAGGGCACGATCCGAAATGCCTGGCGTGGACTCAAGGTGGACGCGCATGCGGACGACGTGCTGCTTGCCGCGCAAACACTTGAATCATCGCGCTAAGCCGGGATATAGTGAGGTCAATGACGCACGCATTCGCACGGACTGGTTCCGCATGCCTCCTTGACGAGGCCCTCACTGCCTGCTTTGCTTACCGCGCCGCCCGCGCTGCCGCACCTCGGGCCCGGCGCGAAGAAAGCCGCCGTCGCCACTTTCAGGCGAGGCGGCTTTTTCGCTTCTGTTTTCTCTCAACCTCAACCCTTTGGCAAGCCAGCGGCACCCCTAGTTTCGCTCTACATGATGCGGCAACCTTGCCGCATCGTTCGCTTGTGTCCGATAGGAGCTCTTGATGCCTTTGCCCTCCTTGCCTTCAAAGCTTGGCGACCTGCTACCGGCGGACCAATACAAGGCGCGTTTGCGCCCGTCCCCGGCGTCGAAAAAGAAATCCGCGCACGTGGAAGATGCCGACGTGGCGGTGGTCGATGAAGTCGAATACCTGCCCACCGCGGCAGCTGAGTTAAGTGGTACCGCGATCCCGGCCGCAATGCCTGCGGCATTGCGAGATCCGGAACCTGTCAGCGAGGCGAAACACCCTGCCAAAGGTGTCGCACGCACCCATGACGCGCCAGCAACACAGACGGCAGGTGCGCGCCCCGCGGCAGGCACCCCCACCGCCACGCCGCGTGCCGAGCGTATCGAAGCCGGCGACGATGTGCCCTTGCAAGCCCGCGACCACCAGAAAATCCCGGAAAACCTGCGCCATCACACGGCGGGCGGTGCTCATGCCGGCGCGCAATCGCGTCAGGCCAAAGGCGGCGCACGCGCTGCGGCAGCCGCCGTCCGGACGAAGTTGTTCGTCCTGGACACGAACGTGCTGCTGCACGATCCGAGTTCCCTGTTCCGTTTCGAGGAGCATGACGTCTATCTGCCGATGATGACGTTGGAGGAACTGGACAACAACAAGAAAGGCATGTCGGAAGTCGCGCGTAACGCGCGTCAGGTCAGTCGCATCCTCGACGGCCTGGTGGCCGGTGACGTCGACATCCAGACGGGCCTGCAGTTGTCCCGCCTGGGAAATCGCGAAGCCCGCGGCCGTCTGTTCTTCCAGACCTCGTTGCAGGAAGTGCCTCCGGTGGCGGGCCTGCCAGCAGGCAAGGCCGACAATCAGATTCTTGGCGTGGTACGCGCACTGGAACGCGCACAGCCGGAACGGGACGTGGTCCTGGTGTCGAAAGACATCAATATGCGGATCAAGGCCCACGCGCTGCAATTGGCCGCCGAGGATTACTACAACGATCAGGTCCTCGAAGACAAGGATCTGCTGTACACCGGCGTGCATGCGCTGCAGAAGGATTTCTGGACCCGGCATGGCAAGGGGATGGAAAGCTGGCAGGACGTGAAAACGGGTACGACGTTCTATCGCCTGACCGGTCCGTCGGTGCCCGCGATGCTGGTGAACCAGTTTGTGTATCTGGAACCGAACAACGGCGAACCGGCATTCCATGCGGTCGTGCGCGAGATAAACGGTCGCACCGCCCTGCTGCAGACATTGCGCGATTACGGGCACCACAAGAACAACGTGTGGGGCGTCACCGCACGCAACCGTGAGCAGAATTTTGCGCTGAACCTGCTGATGAATCCGGACGTCGACTTTGTCAGCCTGTTGGGTCAGGCCGGTACCGGCAAAACCTTGCTCGCCCTGGCCGCCGGCTTGGCGCAAGTACTTGACGAGAAGCGTTATAACGAAATCATCGTCACCCGCGCGACGGTCCCGGTGGGCGAGGATATCGGCTTCCTGCCGGGCACCGAGGAAGAGAAAATGCAGCCGTGGATGGGGGCATTCGACGACAACCTCGAAGTGCTGCAGAAGAGTGACGATTCCGCTGGGGAATGGGGACGCGCCGCCACGCAAGACCTGATTCGTTCGCGCCTGAAGGTCAAGAGCATGAACTTCATGCGTGGCCGAACCTTTGTCGACAAATATGTGATCATCGACGAGGCGCAAAATCTGACACCCAAGCAAATGAAGACGTTGGTGACACGTGCAGGTCCTGGCACGAAAATCATCTGTCTCGGGAATATTGCGCAGATCGACACACCATACCTGACCGAAGGCAGTTCGGGCCTGACGTATGTGGTCGACCGCCTGAAGGGCTGGCCGCACGGCGGGCACGTGACGCTGGCGCGCGGTGAGCGCTCGCGACTGGCGGATTATGCCTCCGATATGTTGTAAGTTCGCGTGGGATCTCGTCTGTTAAACACCGGCGCATCGCGCGTTCGGTGCATCGCACAACGATCCTGCTTCTGATAGCGAAGCGGCATGCCGCTTCCGTCCCCTTCGGCCCGGCGCTGCGCAAGCACGCCGGGCCGTTGTTTTGCGATGATGACAACGTAAGACAGGCGTGGAAACGCGTCGAATTTCAATTATTTACCGTCTTTTCCTGATGTATCGAGTCAACAGCGGTTGCCGACCAGCGTAGCCGCAGTTAAGATAAAAGCACCTCGTCTATTTGCGTGCTGGCGCCGATAGCCCACCTGCCGTCCGTTCCCGAACGCATTTTTCCCGGTTCAGGGTGGTATTTTGGCAGCGCTCAGCGCGCGATTTTCTCCGTATGCGCTCCGTTTCGCATTCGCCTCGTCCCACCGTATCACCGCCTGCGTCGCTGAACGCGGTACCGGCGCGCATGTCGTTCGGCGAGACGGTCTCAAATGCGATGGCAACGGCGGGCACGACGGGGGGCGCGGCATTTCGGCTTGCCGCATCGAGTACGGCGCTGGCGTGCCTGCTGATCTTGGGTGCCTGCGGCACGACGCCGCGTGACCAAGGTAACACGTCCGCCGATGCGAGCGGCGTGCGCACCAAACTGAATGGCTGGGGACCGAAAACGCCGCCGCCAGGATTGCCGAAGTTCGTCGACCACAGCGTTGGGCAAGAAGAGATTTCGATGCAGGCGATGGGGCTTGTGGGCATTCCGTATCGCTGGGGCGGCAATACGCCGGCGTCTGGTTTCGATTGCAGCGGATTAGTCCGCTACGTGGTCGATAACGCGGCTGATGTACAACTGCCTCGCACTACGTCACAGATGCGCTACGCCGGCACGAGCGTCGAGCCCGATGAGATCGCACCGGGAGACTTGGTGTTTTTCAACACCGATGGACGGCCGTACTCTCATGTGGGCGTCTATGTCGGAAACTACCGGTTCGTGAACGCCCCGTCGACCGGCGGCACCGTACGTATCGACTACATTTCCAATCCGTATTGGGCGCGCCACTTCGACGGCATCCGTCGTATCGCGGGTCGCCGCGCGACGGCGCCCGTGCCGCTGGACCCGCGTGCACCATTGACGCCGCAGGATGGGCAGCCGATGGTTGCACCGGAAAACGCCTACGCACAGGCGGGTATGCCAGCAGGCAATACGACAAATCTGTCCACCGCGCCAGCCGCGCCGATCAATACGCCACCACGATCATCACAAGGTGTGGGCGATGATCCTATCGGTGCCGTGATTGCACATGCGGATCGGCAAGGCACGGCGAGCGACGATCCGATCGCCCGCATCGCCGCACAAGCGCGCTGATACGGCTTAGAACAACCAGCGACCGCACCACCAACCTGCAGCCGCGAGCACTGCCGACGCCGGAATCGTCAGTATCCAGGCCCAGACGATGCGTCCCGCCACGCCCCATCGCACTGCCGATAGCTTTTGCGTCGCGCCCACCCCGACGATGGCACCCGTGATCGTATGCGTGGTCGACACCGGAATGCCCAGCCAGGATGCGGTGAACAACGTAACCGCCCCCCCGACTCGGCACAGAAGCCGCCAACAGGTTTCAACTTCGTGATTTTCTGGCCCATGGTGCGAACCACGCGCCATCCACCGAACAAGGTCCCAAGTCCAATCGCGAAATAACACGCGGCGATCACCCACGCCGGCGGTGCCTCTGCCTGCGCGGTCACGTAACCACTTGCGATGAGCAACATCCAGATCACGCCAATGGTCTTCTGCGCATCATTGCCGCCATGGCCAAGCGAATACAACCCGGCGGACAGCAACTGCAACCGCCGGAAATGGCGATCAACACGGGACGGCGGCGTACGAAAAAACAGCCACGAGACCGCCACCATGAACGCCGACCCCAATACGAAGCCGAGCAACGGCGAGATAAAAATAAAGGCGACGGTTTTCATCAGGCCATCGTAATTCAAGGCCGCAAAGCCCCCCGTCTTCGCCACCGCCGCGCCGACCAGTCCGCCGATCAAGGCATGGGATGAACTCGATGGAATACCGAACACCCACGTAATGATGTTCCACCCGATCGCCCCCAGTAGCGCGCCGAAAATCACATACTGGTCGATGATCTCCGGATCGATCGTGCCTCGCCCCACCGTTGCCGCGACTTTCAGGTGGAAGATGAAATACGCGAGGACATTGGCGAATGCCGCGAACGCCACCGCTTGCTGCGGCTTGAGCACGCCCGTGGACACCACGGTGGCAATCGAGTTTGCCGCATCGTGGAAGCCGTTCAAGAAGTCGAACACCAATGCGACCGCGACCAACACGACGATCGCCCATAAAGCCATATGTATCGAAGCCATCAGCTATCCGTTAAGCATTCTCGAGCACGATGCCTTCGATGATGTTCGCCACATCCTCGCATTTGTCGGTGACCTCTTCGAGCAACTCGTAGATGGCCTTTAGCTTGATCAGATTCTTGACGTCCGACTCCTCGCGGAACAGACGCGAAATGGCGGCGCGCAAGATCTTGTCGGCATCGGATTCGAGCCGGTCAATGACTTCGCAGCCTTTTAGAATGGCAGCCGGATCGCGCAGATCATGGAGCCGTTGAACGACGTTTTCCACTTCCTTGCAGCACTTCACGCAAATCTCGGCCAGTTCGCCGGCATCGGACGGGACGCTTGTCACGTCGTACAACGATACGGCCGTTGCCACGTCCTCGATCAAATCGATGATGTCGTCCATCGTCGTGATCAGTTTGTGGATCTCGTCACGGTCCAGCGGCGTGATGAAGGTCTTGTGCAGGAGGTCCGTGGTATCACGCGTCAGTTTGTCCGCCTGCTTTTCGAACCCCTGCACCTGGCGCTTATAGACTTCCACGTCGTCGATGTGATCAATCAACAACTTCAATTGAAGACTGGCTTCCACAATGCAGCGCGCATGTGCGTTGAAGATTTCGAAAAACTTGCCTTCGGTAGGCATGAACCGACCAAACATAGGGGTACCCCGAGACGACCCGGCAGACGCCGGGCTTCACTGTCACAAAAATGTCGTATTGTAACCGCGTCGGCACATTGTTGCGCCTGGGATTCGGGCGCGGCTTCGGGGTGTAGTGCGGCATCGCGCCGCATGGCGACGCCTGAAGATGCCACCGTGTCTTATTCCGCGGCGTAAAAGCCGCTTCCACCGGCGAAATTATCGAACTTCGTATATTGACCAAGGAACGTCAATCGCACCGTCCCGATCGGGCCGTTACGCTGTTTGCCGATGATCAGCTCGGCCGTTCCCTTGTCCGGCGTATCCGGGTTATAGACCTCATCGCGATAGATAAACAAGATCACATCGGCATCCTGCTCGATGGCGCCCGATTCCCGCAGGTCGGACATTACCGGACGCTTGTTTGGCCGTTGTTCCAAGCTTCGGTTCAACTGCGACAGCGCGATCACCGGCACATTCAGTTCCTTCGCGAGGCTCTTGAGGGATCGCGATATTTCAGAAATTTCAGTCGCCCGGTTCTCCCCGGTACTCGAACCGGACATCAGTTGGAGGTAATCGATGACGATCAGACCGAGTTGGCCGCACTGGCGCGACAAGCGCCGCGCGCGGGCACGTAACTCCATCGGATTCAAGCCGCCCTGTTCGTCGATGAAAATCTGGGCCTCACCCATCTTCTGCACGGCGTGCGTCAGCTTCGGCCAGTCATCATCGGTCAGCTTGCCCGTCCGCAGTCGGTGCGCATCAAGACGTCCGGTCGAGCCCAACATCCGCATTGCCAGTTGGGTACCCGGCATTTCCATCGAAAACACCGCGATCGGCAGACCGTATTCGATTGCAACGTATTCGCCGATATTCATTGCCAACGACGTCTTGCCCATTGACGGACGACCGGCGATGATGATCAATTCGCCGCCATGCATCCCGGAGGTCATGCGATCAAGATCGACGAATCCCGTTGGCGTCCCGGTCACATCGCTGCTGTTGTCCTGGTGATACAGCGTGTCGATACGCTCCACGACCTGCGACAACAGCGGCTTGATCTCCAGGAAACCCTGCTGCGACCGTGCCCCCTCCTCCGCAATTGCGAAGATCTTGGATTCGGCTTCGTCCAGCAGTTGCCGCACTTCACGGCCCTGTGGATTGAAGGCGCCACCGGAGATATCGTCAGCAATGGTAACAAGTTTGCGTAACACGCCGCGATCGCGGACGATCTCGGCATAGCGGCGGATATTTGCCGCGCTCGGCGTGTTTTGCGCGAGCGAATTCAAATACGTCAAGCCGCCGACGTCATCGGCCTTGCCCGCCAGGGTCAGCGACTCGAACACCGTGATCACGTCAGCCGGTCTGGCCGTCGAGATCAGCCGACCGATATGCTGGAAGATCATTCGGTGGTCGTAGCGGTAGAAGTCCCCTTCCGCGACGAAATCCGCGATACGGTCCCATGCGGCGTTGTCGAGCAATAGGCCACCCAGCACCGATTGTTCCGCCTCGATGGAATGAGGCGGAACTTTCAGCGACTCAAGCTGCGGATCTTTATTCGAAGCGTTCATGGGAACCAATTATAAAGGGGCACTCCGCCCCAGGGCGACATCCCCCGCAAACAAAAAAGGCAAAGGCCGGAGATCCGGCCTTTGCCTTCGTAGACTGCGCCACGACGCCGCGTCACGCACCCAGCGATTTTTGCAACTGCATTGCAACTCGACAGGTCAGCACGCGGGCGGTCGGTCAGACCGTTTCGCCAACCACGGTCACGGTGATATCGACAACAACATCCGTGTGCAGGAGCACCTGCGCCGGGTGTTCGCCGATCGTCTTCATGATGCCTTCCGGCAGACGCACTTGTTGCTTGGATACGTCGATGCCCAGCTTGTTCAGCTCAGCCGACACGTCGTGATTCGTCACCGAACCAAACAGACGACCGTCAACACCCGCCTTTTGCGACAGGGTCACCTTTAGCGACGTCAGCTTTTCAGCAGCGGCTTGTGCGGCAGCCAACTTCTCGGTCGCCAGCTTTTCCAGCTCGGCGCGACGTGCTTCGAATTCCTTCACGGCCGATGCCGTGGCCCGACGCGCGATCTTGCGCGGCAGCAGGAAGTTACGGGCATAGCCGTCCTTCACACGCACGATGTCACCCAGGTTGCCCAGGTTCTGGGTCTTTTCCAGCAAAATAACTTCCATTTCCAATGCTCCTTATGCGCGAAGGCTTAACCGTGGTGCTGGTCGGAGTACGGCAGCAGCGACAAATACCGTGCGCGCTTGATTGCCGTACCCAGCTGACGCTGGTAGCGGGCCTTCGTACCCGTCAAACGGGCCGGCGTGATCTTGCCGTTTTCGCTGATGAAATCCTTCAGCGTGTCGATGTCCTTGTAATCGATGGACTCGACGCCCGCCGCGGTGAAACGGCAGAACTTCTTGCGCTTGAACAGCGGGTTTTGTTGCGGGCGACGCTTTTCGAACTTCTTTCCGGTGGGACGCGGCATGATGGTGTCCTTATCCTAATATCTTGCTAAACGATGTCTTGCAAATCGGTGATATGAAAAATCAGCGTCCGGGACTGTTGTTTCAGCGGGGCGAGAAACCCGGCGAACCGCATGCTCCGATCGAGTGCCAGCCGCTGTAGCGCATCGGTCAGACCGCCGGCAACCCGTGCCGGCACGACCACTTCGACGCGCCGGCTA
The DNA here is from genome assembly GCF_000970345.1 of Robbsia andropogonis. Classification (GTDB taxonomy): domain Bacteria; phylum Pseudomonadota; class Gammaproteobacteria; order Burkholderiales; family Burkholderiaceae; genus Robbsia; species Robbsia andropogonis. Next base: position 51,362 of record NZ_LAQU01000017.1, read on the forward strand.
AAACCGGCTTCCTCAACCTCCGACACACAGTGCAGCTTCAGGTCCAGGACGGGCACCCCGGCCGGGGTATAGCGCAACGTGCCGCGCTCAAGCACCGTCCCATCCAGCTGCAGCCTGTTCATTGCCAGGTCCGCCCTACATTCGACTTCCCGGACAGCCGCACTCAGGCCGGAGCCTGAGCCGCGTCAGCAGGGCGTGCTGCCGCAGCCGACTTCCGCGCTTCTTCACGCTGCACTTCCTTCATCATCGGCGACGGGGCGGTCTCCGCCTTCTTCGTCTTGACGATCAGGTGACGCAGCACCGCATCGTTGAACTTGAATGCGTGTTCCAGCTCTTCCAGCGTTTCCTGGCTGCATTCGATGTTCATGCAGACATAGTGGGCCTTCGCCAGCTTCTCGATCAGGTATGCCAGTTGACGGCGACCCCAATCTTCCACGCGGTGAATGCTGCCGCCTTGGGCGGTAATCGTGGACTTGTACCGTTCGATCATCGCGGGCACCTGCTCACTCTGATCCGGGTGTACGATAAATACGATTTCGTAGTGACGCGACATACGCGCTCCTTCTGGGTTAACAGCCACCCGACAGAAGCGATGCATGGCGCGGACAGAGCACGGCCGCAGGAAGTACACCCTCCCGCACCCTAGCCCTACGAAAACATGCTCGCCTCGACGGTGTGGCAAGGGAGAACTCGCGATTATAGCGCGAATCCATCCGTGCCGGCAAGCCTGCGGCGCGCCGGATGGGCCGACCAACCCTTAATGATGAGGCCCGAGCCCTCTTGTAATGTGCAAAGACGTCGCCATATCCTTGCCAAGCAAGGCAATCCTCGGCACGCCGACGCCGGACACACTCGCCGAATTAGTGTATCTTGACATCCTAGTTCGCTCGTACCAAGGCAGGCCTGCGGGGCGGGGACGTGGCTCTTTGAAGCCCTTCCGTGGTCTGAACGGCCGCAACCGGGCAAGCCTGCGCCCCTGGGACGAGCGCGAACGCAACAAGGTTATTTCATCCATGAGCGAACACATCAAACATATCAGCGACGCCTCGTTCGAAGGCGACGTGATCAAAGCGGACAAGCCGGTTTTGCTGGATTTCTGGGCGGAATGGTGCGGACCGTGCAAGATGATTGCGCCGATCCTTGACGAGGTCGCGCAACAATATGGCGAAAAGGTCCAGGTTGCCAAGCTGAACGTGGACGAGAACCAATCGACCCCGGCGAAGTTCGGCGTACGCGGCATCCCAACGCTGATCCTGTTCAAGAACGGCTCGGTTGCGGCGCAAAAAGTAGGGGCGCTGTCGAAGTCCCAATTGACAGCTTTCCTAGACAGCCATCTATAAATAGCGCGCTCCCGCCGCGCTGGTCACTTCCGTTTGGCGGCGGCGCGCTCGTGTTGCATTTTCAACATCCGCTATTGCGCCTGCGCTGACATCTGTTACACTAGCGTGATGAATGCAAGCGCCCGTTGTACTCATGCGACGTTCATACCCGCATGACGTACGACAAAGCCCGCACAGGGAATGTGCCTGGATCAGCCAGCAACTGCCAGGCATCGCCCCGCGAATACGGCTTTAGCGCATGTTCTTTTCGCATTCTTGATCCTTCCGCAGCCCTCCATATCAGCGCATCGTAATGTGTGTCGGGCAGCGGTGGCACGACGGTGTTGTACGCCAGCGCCGGCAAAATTAAAACATCACGCTGTTTATTCTCCCGAGCGTCCGCTCACCTCTCACTTTATTCGTCGTCTTCCCTCCGTAGGCGGTCACCCTGTATGCATCTATCCGAGCTCAAATCCAAGCACGTCTCTGAATTGATCGAGATGGCCGGCGGCCTTGATATCGAAAACGCGAATCGCCTGCGCAAGCAGGAACTGATGTTCGCGATCCTTAAAAAGAAAGCGAAAACCGGGGAGACCATTTACGGCGACGGCACGCTGGAAGTGCTGCCGGACGGTTTCGGCTTTCTCCGTTCGCCTGAAACGTCTTATCTGGCCAGTACCGACGACATCTATATCAGTCCGTCGCAGATCCGCCGCTTCAACCTGCACACCGGCGACACGATCGAAGGCGAAGTGCGCGTGCCGAAGGATGGCGAACGCTACTTTGCATTGGTCAAGGTGGACAAGGTCAACATGATGCCGCCTGAGGCCTCGAAACATAAAATCATGTTCGAGAACCTCACGCCGCTACATCCGAACCGGCCGCTGAAACTCGAGTCCGAAATCACTGACCAAAACGCGCGCGGCGCGCTGTCGAGCCGCACCGAAAATGCGACATGTCGCGTCATTGACATGATCGCGCCGATCGGTCGGGGTCAGCGGGGTCTCCTCGTTGCATCGCCAAAGTCGGGCAAGACGGTCATGCTCCAGCACATCGCGCACTCGATCGCGACGAACTATCCGGACGTGCAACTGTTCGTCTTGCTGATCGACGAACGGCCGGAAGAAGTCACTGAAATGCAGCGCTCGGTCAAGGGCGAAGTGATCGCCTCGACGTTCGATGAACCGGCATCGCGGCACGTTCAAGTGGCTGAAATGGTCATCGAGAAAGCGAAACGTCTGGTGGAGATGAAGCGCGACGTGGTCATCCTGCTGGACTCGATCACCCGCCTCGCCCGCGCCTACAATACCGTCGTGCCGGCTTCCGGCAAGGTGTTGACCGGCGGTGTCGATGCAAACGCGCTGCAACGTCCGAAGCGCTTCTTCGGCGCGGCACGGAATATCGAGGAAGGCGGTTCACTGACCATCATCGGCACCGCGCTGATCGAAACCGGCAGCCGGATGGACGACGTGATCTTCGAAGAATTCAAGGGCACCGGCAATATGGAAGTGCACCTGGAACGTCGTCTGGCCGAAAAGCGCATCTATCCGGCGATCAATCTGAACCGCTCGGGTACGCGTCGCGAGGACTTGCTGATCGATTCGGACGTGCTGCACAAGAAGTTGTGGCCGCTGCGCAAGGTGATGTCGGAAATGGACGATGTGGCGGCGATGGAGATGATCCTCGGCAAGATCAAGGAAACGCGATCGAATGCCGAGTTCTTCGACATGATGCGTCGCTGACGCGTAGCGCCAGAAACAACGCTACGCGGCGTCGGCAATTTCTGGCATAATCTGCAGCTTCGCTTTTATACCCAGGCAAGTGGCTCGCGGCAAGGTCCGAGCTGGTCTCACGGCAGCAGTTCGCCCAGCGCGGCGTCCGCTTGCCGGTACGAACACCGGCACCCGCACGATATCGTGGCGGTTTGCGACCCCGGCGAGCTGGCTACCGCCAGACCTAGGAAGTCACCATGAAAAAAGACATTCACCCGAATTACCGTGAAGTGGCGGTGCAAGATCTGTCCTCGGACGGCTTTATCTTCATTACCCGCTCGACGGTATCGACGCGCGAAAAGATCACGATCGAAGGCAAGGAATACCCGTTGCTGAAGGTCGAAACGTCATCGGAAACGCACCCCTTCTACACGGGTACGCAAAAGATTCTGGATACGGGCGGCCGTATCGAGAAGTTCAAGGCGAAGTTCGCCAAGTTCAACCGCCCAGGCGCCGCGAAGGCCGAGTAAGCGGAATCCGTCAATGCCAATGTCCTACACATCGGCATTGTTCGCGACGAAAAAGGGGCAGCCGTGGCTGCCCTTTTTTGTCTGTCCCTCCTCGACTCCACGTCTGCTGCCGTCTCCTGCCTTGCCATGACCACCGGTTTCAAATCCGTCGTTCGCCTGACAGCCTCCGCTACCCGGCCTTTGCCGCGGGCAGTGTTGCTTGCGATCTGCGTCGTCTATGCGGCATTCGGCCTGTTTGGCCGCGACCCGTGGAAAAACGAGGATGCCGCAGGCTTTGGGGTGATGTGGACGCTCGCCAAAGGCAACCTCCACGACTGGCTGTTTCCGAACCTCTTCGGCAAGCCGATGCCGGCGGACGGCCCCCTTGCCTACTGGCTTGGCGCCTCGGCCATCCGACTGCTGCCGATGATCGATCCCGGCAGCGCGGCGCGCGTGGTGACGGCGCTGCTCTTTTCGCTATGTTGCGGCATGGTCTGGTACGGCACCTATTTGATGGGGCGACGACCTGAAGTCCAGCCTTTCAAATATGTGTTCGGCGGTGAGCCCTTGCCCGCCGATTACGGTCGCACCATCGCCGATGGCGCGGTACTGATCCTGCTGGCCTGTTTCGGGCTTGCCGAACGGGGTCATGAAACCACGCCTCAATTGATGCAGTTCCTGTCGATCGCGATGATCCTGTACGGCCTGGTCCGCGCATCCGACAAACCGTTTCAGGGCGGCGCCTATTGGGGGGTCGGCTTGGGGCTCTTGACGCTGGCAGCCAATCCCTTGCTACCCGTCGTCCTTGGTATCTGCAGCGGTCTCGCTGCTTACCTGAGCCAGCATTTCCGCAGCCGGACGATGCTGCTGATCGGCGTGCCATTGGCAGGGTTGCTCGCTGTTTCATGGCCTGCACTGGCCTGGTATGTCGATGCGGCGGCGGCACGGGACTACCTGCGCGCCTGGGTGCATGGCAATTTCGATTTCTACAGCGGACCGCTGAACAGCGTCTTGTTCTATGCGGCGAAGAACCTGCCGCTGTTCACATGGCCAGCGTGGCCGTTGGCGGCCTGGGCTTGGTATAGCTGGCGCGGCTGGCGCCGTGCGCCGCATATCATCGCGCCGTTGTCGCTGATCTTGCCGCTGCTGGTGCTGGTCATCCTGCAAAGCCATCAGACGAATCGGATGTTCATTCTGTTGCTGCCCTGCCTTTCAATGATGGCGGCATTTTCGTTGCCGACGTTGAAGCGTGGCGCGATCAATGCCATCGACTGGTTTGCGGTGCTCAGTTTCACGATCCTGAGCGGTGCTGTCTGGCTGGTATGGATTGCAAGCCTGACGGGATTCCCGGCGCCTATGGCGCGTAATCTGGGCCGCCTGGTACCGGGCTTCCATCCATCGTTCAAATGGATCGCGCTACTGGGTGCGATCGTGATCACCGGCTGCTGGTTCGCGCTGGTGCGCTGGCGACTGGCAAGGCGGCCGGAAGTGTTGTGGCGCAGCGTCGTATTATCCAGCTTCGGCACGACGTTGATGTGGGTGCTATTGATGACGCTGTGGTTGCCTATCATCAATTACAGCCGGACCTATCGCGGCGTTGCGGCCCAGATTGCCGCGCACTTGCCGGTGGACTATCACTGTATTGCGCCGGTTCGACTCGGCGACGCGCAAATCGCATCGTTCGGGTATTTTCAGGATATGCGTTTTGGTTTTGGTCGCGATGACTGCGATGTACTGCTGCGGCAGGACACCGATGACTTTTCTGATCCGACCGACCTGAAACCATATCGTTGGCAAAAAGTCTGGGAAGGCCGCCGTGCCGCCGACCGTGACGAACGGTTCCGGCTGTATGTGCGTGTCGTCGACGCGGAGCACGCACGGCGCCACGCCGCGGCGCCTGCCTTCCGGAACACGCCCTAGCAGGCCCGCACGCTGGATCGCGGCCCCGCCGGGGCGGGCCCGACACCCTTTTGTTGTTTCGCGAGCGAGTCCGTGCCAGCCTTACCGCCATCTTCTGAATCACTGCTTCTCACGCCGTCATTCGCCCGCCGCCGCGCCGATATCCGCGGGATTGTACAGCTGGCCTGGCCGGTGCTCGTCGGGCAACTGGCCGTCATCGCGTTTGGCGTCATCGATACTGCCATGGTCGGCCGATATTCGGCAGAAAGCCTTGCGTCGCTGGGGTTGGGCGCTTCGATCTATATCAGTATCTATGTTGCCTTGACCGGCATTCTTGTCGCCCTCTCGCCGATCGCTGGAAACCTGTACGGAGCCGGACGCGTTGCGGAGATCGGGGAGCAAACACGCCAAGCGCTGTGGTTGGCGTTGGCGCTCAGCATCATCGGCGCCGTATTGCTGGCCTTTCCAGCTCCCCTGCTCGACGTGGCGCACGCCAATGCCGAGCTGCGGGCCAACGCCACCCGCTATCTTCGCATTCTCGCTGTCGGATTACCTGGCGCGCTATTGTTTCGCATTTTCAACTCGCTCTCGACCGCAATCGGCAGGCCGCGCATTGTCATGACCTTGCAGGTTATCTCGCTGGCGGTCAAGATCCCGGCGAACTATGCCTTGATCTTCGGCTTAGTGGGCATTGCGCCTATGGGCGGCATCGGCTGCGCACTGGCCAGTACGGCCATCAACCTGATCGATGCGTGTGCCGCGCTATGGATCATGTCACGCGGCAATGCTTTCAAGCCACTCGGCATCATTGCACGCTTTTCCTGGCCCCAATGGCGGCACCAACGGGCGTTGCTGAAACTCGGCGTGCCGATGGGCGTGTCCTATCTGATCGAAGTCACGTCCTATACCTTCATGGCGTTGTTTATCGCACGCTTCGGTACCGCCACATTGGCGGCGCATCAGATCGCCGGCAACCTGGGCGCCGTCCTGTATATGACACCGATGTCGATCGGTATCGGCACCGCCACGTTGGTGGCGCAGCGGATTGGCGCAAATGCGCTCTCGGACGCCCGACGGATATCGAGCAGCGGCATTCTGTTCGCCAGCGTCGTCGGACTCGGATACGCCGGTATCGTACTACTGCTGCGCAGTCCGATTGCTTCCGCTTATACGTCGGATACGCGCGTTGCAGCCACCGCCGCCAGCCTGCTGGTGATCGTTGCGGCGTATCACGTCTTCGACGCGCTTCAGGTGAGCACCGCTTTCGTGCTGCGTAGCTATCAGGTGACGGTGATTCCGACGGCCATCTACGCGATAGCGTTATGGGGCGTGGGGCTGGGTGGCGGCTATTGGATGGGCTTTGATATTGCTGGCTACCTGCCCGAGGCGTGGACCGGGGCGAAGGGTTTCTGGATTGCAAACACGCTGAGTCTGGGCGTGGCGGCGATCGGCTTGGGAATCTATCGTCGCTATGTGGTCCGACGGTTCAACGGCAATGCCACATCGGGCACTCCACCCTCGGACTGACGCGGCGGTCTGCACAAGCCTTATGTGATGCGCAGGACGGGCGTCCATAAACGACGCATGTCGACCGTTCAAAACGAAAACCCCTGCGTGTCTTTTGACAGGCAGGGGTTTCGATACAACACATGCTGGCGGAGTGGACGGGACTCGAACCCGCGACCCCCGGCGTGACAGGCCGGTATTCTAACCAACTGAACTACCACTCCAAACTTCACATCATCGTAGTGCAAGCGCACACTATCGCGCTCTGGCTACTGGAATATACACGGCGCTCCCGCGATCTTCCCAACGTTCTGGCGTCCCCTAGGGGATTCGAACCCCTGTACTCACCGTGAAAGGGTGATGTCCTAGGCCTCTAGACGAAGGGGACGAAACCTTCGCTTATTACACATTCGCATTGCACGCGATCATCACGGCAACCGCTTACCGCCGCTCTGACGTCCGTGATGTTTTTCAACTTCACTTACCGCGAAAGACCCATATTATAGGTAAGGTCTTTTACTTCGTCAAGCTATTTCTCAGCATCTATGCATCAAATAGCTTGGATATGCGGGATTTCTGCATATCCTTTCCCTTTTGCGCATCATACTTAAGGGAAAGAAAAAGCCCGTACAAGTTTTGCTTGAACGGGCTTTCTGATTGGCGGAGTGGACGGGACTCGAACCCGCGACCCCCGGCGTGACAGGCCGGTATTCTAACCAACTGAACTACCACTCCAAACTTCACATCATCGTAGTGCAAGCGCACACTACCGCGCTCTGGCACTACTGGAATATACACGGTGCTCCCGCGCTCTTCCCGACGTTCTGGCGTCCCCTAGGGGATTCGAACCCCTGTACTCACCGTGAAAGGGTGATGTCCTAGGCCTCTAGACGAAGGGGACGAAACCTTCGTTCTGGTGGAGGTAAGCGGGATCGAACCGCTGACCTCTTGCATGCCATGCAAGCGCTCTCCCAGCTGAGCTATACCCCCGACAGAGAAACAAGATTATATGTAGGTTTAGCCACTTCGTCAATCAATCTCGCGAACAATTTCTGCTCTCGACATCGACCGATACATCGCGCACCGCGGCATCGTTTGGGATATCCGATGCCGCCCTACGTACAGGCTTGCCGCCCTTAGTACTGCGATTTACCGCTTCGCTCCAGTGCCACTTCACGCAACGCCGTGAGCGAGGCGTGATAATACACGGTCCTTTCCGAAAAGTTCAAGCACGGCGTCGATCGATGGCGTGTGTGTCGTTCCTGCAACCAGCAACCGGACAGGCATTGCCAAGGCCGGCATCTTCAGGCTATGCGCGGACAACACCTGCTTCAACGCGGCGCCGATCGCAGCGCGCTCCCATTCGACTGTCGCCAGCGCATCACGCAATGCGGCCACCGCTGGTTTCACGGCATCGGTGAGATGCTGCGCCAACGCGTCCGGTGCCGGCTCCAGTTCGCGATAGAACATCAATGCACTGTCCGCGAGGTCCTTCAACGTAACGGCGCGGTCCTTCATCAACGCCACCACACCGACCCAGTCTGGCGCACCGGCAGCGTTCACGTCCACGCCCAGTGCCGTCATGAAAGGCGTCGTCAGCGAAGCCAGCCGCGCCGCGTCGCCGGTCTTGATGTAATGGCCGTTCAACCATTTCAGCTTTTCCGGATCGTACTGGGCCGGCGATTTGCCCAAGTGATCGAGGTCGAACCACGAAACGAATTGCTCGCGGGAAAAGATCTCGGCGTCGCCATGCGCCCAACCCAGTCGCGCGAGGTAGTTGACGATGGCTTCGGGCAGATAGCCTTCGTCGCGATACTGCGTGACGGCCATCGCGCCGGCACGCTTCGACATCTTCTCGCCCTCCTCGTTCAGCACCGTTGGCAAGTGCGCATAGACCGGTGGCGTGTAGCCCAGCGCCTGCAGGATATTGATCTGGCGAGGCGTATTGTTGACGTGATCATCACCGCGGATCACGTGCGTGATTCCCATGTCGGCGTCGTCGACGACGACACAGAAATTATAGGTCGGCGTGCCATCCGGCCGTGCAATCACGAGGTCATCCAACTCCTCGTTGGCAATCTCGATGCGCCCCTTCACGGCGTCATCCCACGCCACCACGCCATCCAGCGGATTACGGAAGCGCACGACCGGCTTGACCCCTTCCGGTGGCGGAGGTAGCACCTTCCCCGGTTCCGGGCGCCAGCGGCCGTCATACCGCGGCTTCAACCCGGCGGCGCGCTGCTGCTCGCGGAGCGCATCCAGTTCATCACTGGACATATAGCAGGGGTAGGCCAAGCCCTGCTCAAGCATCGACGCGACCACTTCACGATAGCGGTTCATTCGCTGCATCTGATAGAACGGACCCTCATCGATATCGAGATCAAGCCAGGCCATGCCTTCCAGGATCACCTCGACCGACGCGTCGCTGGAGCGTTCGACGTCGGTGTCCTCGATGCGCAGGATGAAGACGCCGCCCTTACTGCGGGCAAAGGCCCAGGGATACAACGCAGAGCGGATATTGCCCAGGTGAATGAAACCGGTCGGGCTCGGTGCGAAACGGGTCCGGACCACTGCCGGGCTGGCCGCAACCGAGGGGAAGGAGGCCGACGGAGTCGACGCGGAAGATTCAGTCATGAACGGTCTGGAACGGCTTGAGGAAAACAAAATTATACCGCGCAAGGACAGCCGGCCCGGCCAGTTGTTACTGATCGTTAGACCGGGATCGTCGGCATGGGAGGGGCGCTACAATAGGCGGCGTACATTTCTCGTGCGCGCCCTCGCAATGCGGCATCTGATCTCGCAAGACATGCACGACAAAGACAAACTTCCCGCGACAAACCTCGAGAATGCCCATCACCCATGCGCCCATCCCGGCAGGCGCAAGGCACTGCGGACCGGCGCCGCCGTGCTCTCCGTCGGATTGTCCGGCGCCCTCGCCGCTTGCGGCACAATGGGCATCGGCGGTGGTCGTGGCAATCAGACCAGCACCACGCCTCCACCGCCCCCCGCCACTCCCAGCAATCGTCCGTTGCGAATCGGACTGGCGTTGGGCGGCGGTGCAGCACGGGGCTTTGCCCACATCGGGGTGATCAAGGCCCTCGAGGCACAGGGGATCAAGGCCGACCTGATCGCGGGCACCAGCGCCGGGGCCGTTGTCGGCAGCCTTTATGCGACTGGCATGACCGGACTGCAACTGAACCGTCTGGCCCTGGACCTCGACGCCGCATCCCTCAGCGATTGGGCCTTGCCATTCTTTGGCCGCGGCTTCCTGAAGGGCGTCGCGTTGCAGCAGTTCGTCGAGAAAGCCGTCGGTGGCCGACCGATCGAGAAGATGAATCGTCCATTGGGCATCGTCGCGACCGATCTCGGCAGCGGCGAACCCATTCTGTTCCAACGCGGCAATACCGGCATTGCGGTGCGGGCGTCATGCAGCGTGCCGTCCGTGTTCGAGCCGGTACGCATCGGCGGTCGAGACTATGTCGACGGTGGGCTCGTCAGCCCGGTTCCCGCGGCCTTCGCCCATAAAATGGGGGCGGATTTCGTGATTGCCGTGGACATCTCCGCGCGCCCATCCGATCAAGCGACGTCCAGTTCATTCGATGTGTTGATGCAGACCTTCACGATCATGGGGCAATCCATCAAGGCCTATGAGTTGGACAAATACGCCGATGTCGTGATTCACCCCGTTCTGCCAGCCATGGGCGGCAGCGACTTCCAGCAGCGCAATCTGGCGATCCTGTCCGGAGAGGAGGCCGTCGCACGCATGTTGCCCCAGTTGAAGGCGAAGTTGGCGGCGGCGCGGAACGTGTGAGTCACGACAGGCATGTCGATCATGCAACCGGGCCGTGACCAGCGAAATGGCCCGCGCTGATCGGCCACGGCAGGACCGGATGCTGGCCAACATGCAAAACGCCGCCGTCCCTTTCGGGAACGGCGGCGTTTCTCGCACGGCACGGCAGCGTAATTCTACTGGCAAATGCCCACCCGGATCCGATCGAGCAAAGCAGCACACCAGGACTTCAGTCGCCCGTCTGCAGGTAATGGATCAATACGCGACGCGGCTCGCCTGCTGCAAGCGGGTAGCGATATCGGTATTGCCCTCGCCATCACCCGGCAGGTCGACCCGACGTGCACCACGATACCGCGTGAACCAATACTTATCTTCCATATTGTCGACGCGAATAGAACTACCCGTCGACGGCGAATGCACGAACTGATTGTTACCGATATAGATGCCCACGTGCGAGATCGTCCGGCGCATCGTGTTGAAGAACACAAGGTCGCCCGGCTTCAAATCGCTCACTGCCACTTTCTCGCCCACGCGGCTCATTTCCTCGGCGCGGCGCGGCAACGTAAAGCCCATCGCATCCTGGAACACATAGCGCACGAAACCACTGCAGTCCAGGCCCGAATCGGGTGAATCCCCACCCCAGCGATAATGCACGCCAATCAGGTTCAACGCTCCGTCCACCACATCGCCCGCCTTGCTCGCCACGCCCGCGAGGAAGGAGGTCTTTGGTGCATCCTTTGCAGCCGAGGCCAGATCAGCGCTCGAAGGACCGCGAATCGCGCCCTGTGTGACACCTGCCGCGGCTTTCGGGGCCACCGTGCTCAGGTCCGACGGCGGCAACGATGCCTGCTGCAGCGCCGGCGCGGCCACCGTGTTCTGCGTTACCGGTGACTGCACCGTCATCCGGACACCCGAACGATCCACGCTCGTGTAACCGGTCGTGGCAGGCACCGATACGTTCGACTGGGTCAGCGTCGATTGCGTCAAATTCGGGAACGTCGTGGCGTCATCCGCCAAAGCAACGTGGGAAGCGGCGACCGACACGCCAGCCGCGAGGCCTACGGTCAATCTTAGAAGTGGATGATTCGCGGTGCGTAGCTGCATCGGACGGTAATTTTTGCCTGGGCGGTGGGCTGACAGAAGCGCTTTGACCGATACTAACAGATCAAATCCCGACGTCAAACCGTTTGGCAGAAATTGCAAGGAAAAATCACCACCGGGTAAATTTTCACAAGTAAAAACGCCGCAAAAATAATATGTTACGAACGTGTGTCAGATTCGAAAAGTGCCTCTTTTCGTGTCACTTCGGGGCTTCGCACCCCCAGTAAAAGTTGCCGGGCATAGGGATGGGAGGGCGTGCGAAGCAGCGCTTCCGCGTCTCCGACCTCAACGATTTCACCCTGCCGCATGACCGCGATACGATGTGACATCGCGGCAATCACGTCCAGGTCGTGACTGATGAACAGGTAAGCAATACGGTGTCGTCGCTGCAACGCTGCAAGGAGATCGAGGACCTGACGTTGCACGGATACATCAAGTGCACTGGTCGGTTCGTCCAACACCAGCAACCGTGGCGCCAATACCAGCGCCCGCGCAATCGCGATGCGTTGACGCTGGCCACCCGAGAAGGCATGCGGATAGCGATGGAGCGCCGAGGCATCCATACCCACCTCTCGCAACGCCTCCATGGCACGTGCCCGGCGCTTCGCCGCATCCCACTGCGGCAGGTGCAGCGCCAATCCCTCTTCAATGATCTGCGCCACCGTTTGACGCGGGGACAACGCGCTGTACGGATCCTGGAACACGACTTGAAACTGCGCTCGCACGGCCCGCGCCGCCGCGCCCCGCGGCGATTGCGGTCCGGAGAACGGCGCGCCATCGAACCAGACCTGACCGCTCGACAGCCGTTGCAGACCGAGCAAGGCCATCGCCAGGGTCGATTTCCCCGATCCCGATTCCCCGACGATCCCTAGCGTTTCCCCTTCACGCACCGTCAATGACACATCACGTACCACCCGATGCGCCAACGCGCGCCGGCCGCCAAGCCAGACCGGCAAGCGCCGGGATTCCAGGAAGGCGACAGACAGTGCATCACCGCGCAGAATCGTGGCCGCCTCCTCCGGTATGGACTGCACCAGACGGCGTGGCGCGCTGTCGAGCAAGCGACGGGTATAGGCATGCGAGGGCGCGTTGAAGACCCGGTCGACGGGGCCCTGCTCGACAATATGACCTTGCGACATCACGGCCACGCGCTGTGCAAAGCGGCGTACCAGCGGCAGGTCGTGCGTGATCAGCAACACCGCCATGGGCCGTCGTGATGCCGGCAAGCCCGAGGGCGGCAAGCCGTCTTCCACGGCTGCTCCGGCGGCCTCGCGTTGCAGATCCAACAGCAGGTCGATGATCTGCGTGCGCAGTGTCATGTCGAGCGCAGTGGTCGGTTCGTCCGCGATGAGCAGCCGTGGGCGGCACGCGAGCGCCATCGCGATCACGGCGCGCTGCCGCTCACCACCGGATAATTGATGCGGATAATGCCCTGCTTTTCGCGTTGGATCGGCGATGCCGCAACGCGCCAGCAAAGCCACCGTCCGACGCATGGCTTCCGGACCATCGCAGTGCTCGTGAAGACGTAGCGTCTCGCCGATCTGATCGCCTACCGTAAAGAGCGCATTAAGGGCCGTCATGGGCTCCTGGAACACCATGGCGACGTCGGCGCCCCGCACACCGCGCATCGCCCGCTCGCTCAGTCCAGCTAAATCACGACCGGCAAAATCGATTTCGCCGTCGATGCGGGCATCCCGCAACAAACGCAGAATCGCCAGGGCCGTGACGCTTTTGCCCGAGCCTGACTCACCGACCAACGCAAACCGCTCGCCCTCCATGATATCGAACGAGATGCCATCGACGGCGGCGGTCGCACCGTCACCGAAGGCCACCCGGAGATCGCGGACCGACAACAACGGGTCCGGCCGTGGGGCCAAGCTCGACATATTGGCGCGGGCATCCGGCGGCATGCTCATACCTGGCCTCCCGCACGCATGACGTCGGCGCGGCGCGTATCCAACGCGCGACGCAAACCATCCCCAATAAAGGTCAACAGTAGCAATGTCAGCGCCAGGACGCCGAATGTCGACGCCGAAATCCACCATGCATCGAGATTCGCTTTACCCTGGGCCAGCAACTCGCCCAGGCTCGGTACCGTCGACGGCACGCCAAGACCAAGGAAATCGAGACTGGTCAATGACAGGATTGCGCCGCTGATCTGAAAGGGCAGCAACGTGATGACGGGCGTCAAGCTGTTCGGCAGCAGATGGCGCCAGACGATCTGGAAATGCGACAAGCCCATGGCGCGCGCCGCGCGGACATAGTCCTGCGCGCGATTACGTAAAAATTCGGCACGGACATAGTCCGACATTCCCATCCAGCCGAATGCGGATAACAACACGATCAGCAGCCCTAGCGACGGCGCGAAGATCGAGGCAAAAATAATCAGCAGGTACAGCTCAGGCATCGATCCCCATATCTCGATCAAGCGCTGACCGATTAAATCGGTGCGACCGCCGAAATAGCCCTGAATGGCACCAGCGGCAATACCCAGTATCGCGCCGATCACCGTTAACACGAGGCCAAAAATGACAGACACACGGAAGCCGAACAACAGCCGGGCGAACACATCGCGCCCCCGATCATCGGTCCCCAGCCAGTTGTCGCGCGACGGTGGCGCGGGATCGGGCTGCTTCGAGAAGTAGTTCAGCGCATTGGCCGTGTAATGATTCGGCGCGAAGACGACCAGGTTGCCTTGGGCTTGAAGCTTGTCGCGAATATAGGGGTCGAGGTAATCGGCAGGCGTTGGAAAATCACCGCCGAACGTGGTCTCGGCATAGGTTTGGAACATCGGGAAATACCAGTGTCCCTGGTAACGCACCACCAAGGGACGATCGTTCGACAACAGGTTGCCGCACAGGCTGATCGCGAACAACGTCACGAAGAGCATCAGGCTCCAATAGCCAAGCCGTTGCCGCTTGAAACGTTGCCATAGTCCGTGCCGCCCTGGCGCGGCCACGTCATTGACGCCCGGCCCCGCCGGTTTGCCGCCATCGCCGGTAGGGCCGTCGGTCGTGGGGTCACCTGGCTTGGTGACATCCTTCTCCGGGCCTCGTCCCGTCACGTTGTTCTCTGCCGTTACGGTCATCAGCGCCCCACCGTGTCAAAACGGATTCGCGGGTCTACCCACATATAACAAAGGTCGGAAATCAGTTTTGTCGCCAGGCCAATCAAGGTAAACAGATACAGCGTGCCGAGCACCACTGGATAATCGCGTTGTATCACCGCGTTGTATGACAGCAATCCAAGACCATCGAGGGAGAACAAGGTCTCGATCAACAAACTGCCGGTGAAGAAGGCACCGATGAAGGCGGCGGGAAAGCCTGTGACCAATGGCAGCATCGCGTTGCGGAAAACGTGCTTGAACAACACGCGACGCCGCGGCAATCCTTTCGCCCGCGCGGTCAGCACGTATTGCTTGCCCAGCTCCTCGACAAACGCATTCTTGGTCAGAATGGTCAACACCGCGAAACTGCCTGCCACCGATGCAATGATCGGCATCGCGATATGCCAAGCGTAATCGACGATCTTGCCGCCCAGGCTAAGCTGGGCCCAATCGTCGGAGTACAAGCCGCGCAAGGGGAACCATTGCAAGAACGTCCCGCCCCCGAACAGCACGAGTAACAGCACGCCCAGGACGAAACCCGGGATCGCATAACCGATCAGGACGATCAAGCTGGTGACCGTGTCGAAACGCGATCCGTCCCGTACCGCTTTTGCTATGCCGAGTGGAATCGAGATCAAATAACTGATCAGAAAAGTCCAGAAGCCAATGCTGATCGACACCGGCAAGCGCGACACGATCAATGATGCGACGCTTTGATGATAGTAGTAGCTCTGACCGAGATCGAAACGCGCGAAACGTCCGAGCATGGTGACGTAACGTGCCACCGGCGGCTTGTCGAAGCCATACAAGGCCTTTAACTCCGCGACCTGCTGCGGATTGATGCCGCGATTGGCGTTGTACCCGCTCACACCACCCGCCGTCGCCGCCGCGCCACCGGAGGCTTCACCATGCCCGATGCCGTGCAGCCGGAACATCATTTGCTCGACCGGACCACCCGGGACGAACTGGATCACGACGAACGTGATCGTAACGACACCCAGCAGCGTGGGAATCATCAGCAACAGCCGTCTAAAAATATAGTTCCAGACCATCAACATCCACCTCTAAAGCGCGTGACCGACCAGCCCGGCTTCATCGATGCCACCAGGTGGCGACAATCCAGTCCTCCGCAGCATAATACAGCGGCAACGTGGAGGGAAACGCGAGCGTGGTCCGATAGGCGACACGATGTCCATCGGCATACCACTGCGGGATCACGTAATAGCCATGCATCAATACGCGATCTAGCGCACGCGTCGCATCGATTAGATCGGGTCGTGAACGCGCGGCCAATACATCTTGAATCAACGCATCCACCACAGGCGAGTGGATGCCGGCCATATTACTCGAACCGTTGACCGATGCGGCGGCACTGCCGAACTCGTCACGCAATTCGCTTCCAGGGCTCTGTCCGGCCGGCATGGCGAGCGTGGTCACATCGAAATCGAAACGCTGCAACCGTTCCTGATACAGCGCAAAATCCGTTGAACGGAAATGCGCGGTGATGCCGAGTTTTTCAAGATTACGCGTATAAGATGCCACCACCGCCCCAAAGGCGCTTCCGGAGTCATCGAGGATTTCAAACTCGAACGGCTGCCCCGACTTGTTGCGCAGGGCCCCGTCGCTGTAGGTCCACCCTGCCTCCGCCAGCAATTGGCGCGCTTCCAGCAGGTTCTGTCGCAATGAATGTGGCGGTGACGTATCCGGCTGCAGCACCATGGGGCCGAGAACGGCCGGGTCGAAATCATTTGGATAGCGCCGCGCCAAAGGCTCCAACAACGCGCGTTCCGCCGCGTCGGGCATGCCATGCGCGGCCAATTCACTGTTTGTGAAGAAACTGTCGCTGCGCTTGTACTGGTTGTAGAACAGCTGCCGGTTCAGGTATTGAAAATCCAAGGCCAGATCCAGCGCCTTGCGCACTCGCTGATCTTTAAAGAGCGTGCGTCGCGTATTCAAAAAAAAGCCTTGCATACCCGCGTTATTACCATGGGTGAAGATCGTCTTCTTGATCTCGCCATCGCGGAAGCGTTGACCGACATAGTCCCGCACCCAGTTTCGCGCCCGGTATTCGACACTGACATCGTACTCACCGGCCTTGAATGCCTCCAGCCTCGCCGTGCTATCGCCATACAGCTTGTAGACAATGCGATCGAAGTTATACATGCCGCGCCGTTCCGGCAGGTTGGCGGCCCAGTAGCGCGGATTGCGCTTCAATACGATCAGCGTACCGCCGCTGTAGCGGTCGATCACGTAGGGGCCGCTGCCAATCGGTTGCTGAAAAGCCAATTGATCGAAGGGAATCCGCCCGCCCCCCGGACGCTCACCCCACTTGGGCGAAAATACCGGAAGGGAGCCAATCAGCAGCGGCAATTCCGGATTGGTTTCCGAAAACGTGAATTCGATCGTTTGCGGATCAATGACCGTGGCATGGGTAACGGCCTGCCAGATGGTCCGGTAATTCGGCGCCGCCGCCTTGCTCATCAAGGTATCGAACGAATACTTGACGTCGGTGGCGCGCACCGGATCACCGTTTGAGAATCGCGCGGCCGGGTTCAGATGGAAACGCACCGAACGACGATCCGGCGCAATCTCGATGTCATCCGCCAGCAGACCGTACGCACTGGATGCCTCATCGCTCGCGCCCACGGTCAAGGTATCGAACAACAAGCCGATGCCCGGCGCGATATTACCTCGCAGCGTGAACGGATTAAAGGTATCGAAATGCGTGATCCGGGAGGAATTCGACAACGTCAGCGTGCCGCCTTTGGGCGCATCCGCGTTCACATAGGCGAAATGCGTGAAGCCGGGCGCGTACCGCGGCTCACCGTATTGCGCGATGGCCGGGGCTGCATGGCTCGTGGCCGCTATTGCCCATGTCGCGAATGCGACGACGACTGGAAAGCCCCGCGTCCATCGGCGCAATCCCCACGAAAACCGCCGACATCCTTGGGACACAATTGACAGCCAGGTCTCCAGGAAGGTTCCACTGCTCCACGCCATATTGCCGTATCCCACCTTAAAAATATTTGCGCCGGCATTCCCTCTCACCGCGTCAACACATCCGCCGCATACGCCATCGTCGCGATTGCCTGCATCGGCCAATCGATGCGCAAGCACCGTTAGGGACGTGCGGCCACAGTATGAGAGAATTGCGCCAGCCGTGCCAGACGCTGCCGCACGCGGGCAGATGAACATCGGTACTTTTTTTGACATGCAACAGTTACGCAATACGGAGATCTCATGGGCTTTCTCGCCGGCAAACGCATCCTGCTGACCGGGCTCCTGTCGAACCGGTCGATCGCCTACGGCATCGCGCAAGCCGCGCACCGCGAAGGCGCCGAACTTGCCTTCACCTATGTAGGCGACCGCTTCAAGGATCGCATCACGGAGTTCGCGAAGGAGTTCGACAGCGAACTGGTCTTCCCCTGCGATGTCGCCGAAGACGAACAGATCGATGCGCTGTTTACCTCGTTGAAGCCACACTGGCCAGAATTCGACGGCATCGTGCATTCGATCGGCTTCGCGCCCCGTGAGGCGATCGCAGGCGATTTTCTGGACGGCTTCACGCGCGAGAACTTCCGCATCGCGCACGACATCTCCGCTTATAGCTTCGGTGCGTTGGCGCGCGCGGCTAGCCCGATGCTGCGCGAGAATGGCGCACTGTTGACGCTTACCTACCTGGGGGCCGAGCGAGTCGTACCGAACTACAATACGATGGGGCTCGCCAAGGCATCGCTGGAAGCCAGTGTGCGCTATCTGGCATCGTCGTTGGGTCCGCGCGGCATTCGTGTAAACGGCATTTCGGCCGGCCCGATCAAGACGCTGGCTGCCAGCGGCATCAAGGGATTCGGCGGCATTCTCGAATTTGTCGAGAAAAATGCACCGTTGCGCCGCAATGTGACAACCGAACAAGTCGGCAACGTTGCCGCCTTCCTGCTGTCTGATCTGGCAGCAGGTGTGACTGGCGAAATTACCCACGTCGATAGCGGTTTCAGCACGGTCTCTGGCGGTATCCCCACCGCGGCCGCTTAAGCCGGATCGTCCGCGCCGCGGGGAAAATTTCCGCGGTAGCCCGGCGCGGCACCGCGTACGGCACCGCGCAAACAACACGCAAGGCAACACGACGACAAGCTTGCAAGTCGCCGGCAACAATACGGCGCCTGACACGGAAGCGCACGAAACGGCGAAGGTACGCAAGTCGTTTCGTCGTGTTTCGGACACGCTAACATCCCACTCTCGATCACGTTGTACGACATCATTCCTCATGCCAGGCCAAGCCCACGCATGACGGCTGCCTCGCTGGCTGTATCCGGCGTTACCGGGCCACGTTCCACTCGACGCGTCTTTCGTTTCATATACCTCGCACGCCCAGGGTTTCCCCTATACGGCCGGATAACTATCGCTGGCAGCGGCGTCAATTCCCATGGTATCGCTACCATGCCATGTCATTTACCACCATAATCTGGGCCAGCAGCCTTGGTTTCTCGGCCATTTCATGCGAGCATGTGCGGGATATAGGGGACGTTAACAAATTGGTTCGATAAATGGCGGGCGGCATGAAAGGCAACGTTGCGACCTGACGTGACGGGCATTGGCCTTCCGCGATCGTGTCCGGTACGGCGAACCACATTGTCCGATGCTAGTCCATGCATCCCTCGGACGATACGGGTATGTAGCCGTGGCCCTTGCTGGTAGCCGGTGGCAATCTTTTATCATCCGATTAACGAAGACGTAATTGTCTGACATCACATCTTGACGTCCGCTTTTTCATCAACGGAATGCCATTCGAACACTAACAGGAGATGACATGACGATCAAAGGCGAAGCACTGATTGGCGCAAATGCCCAGCGTGGCACCGGCGCATCTTTCAAGGCGTTCAACCCGACGACCGGCGAAACGATGGAACCGGCATTCGCTTCCAACACGGCGGCCGATGTCGATCGTGCCGCGGCATTGGCAAGTGCGGCGCTTGATATCTACCGCGAGACGTCACCCGAAGTGCGGGCGGCATTTCTAGAGCGCATCGGCGACGAGATCGTAAAGCTCGGCGACGCACTGATCGAACGGGCTACCGCGGAGAGCGGCCTGCCCACCGTGCGGTTGCAAGGCGAGCGTGCCCGGACCGTGGGCCAGTTGAAAATGTTCGCCCAATTGCTGCGCCGGGGTGATTGGATCGATGCTCGTATCGACGTCGCCCTGCCGGATCGTCAGCCGTTGCCGCGCCCGGATCTGCGACTGCGCCGTATTCCGATCGGGCCGGTTGCCGTCTTCGGCGCCAGCAATTTCCCTCTTGCTTTCTCTGTCGCCGGTGGTGACACGGCCTCCGCGCTCGCTGCGGGTGCCCCGGTGATCGTCAAGGCACATCCGGCGCACCCAGGCACCTCCGAACTGGTGGGCCAGGCGATTCAGGCAGCCGTCAAAGGTGCGGGCTTGCCCGAGGGCGTCTTCTCGATGTTGTTCGACAGCGGCTTTGAAGTCGGGTCCGCGCTGGTGGCGCATCCGGCAGTGGCAGCCGTGGGCTTCACCGGCTCACGCCGCGGAGGTCTCGCACTGATGAAAATCGCGCAGGAACGCCCGGTCCCCATTCCCGTGTACGCCGAAATGAGCAGCATCAATCCGGTTTACCTGTTGCCCGCCGCGCTGGCTGCGCGTGGCCAGAAACTGGCCCGGGGGTTCGTTGATTCGCTCGTCCTTGGCACCGGCCAGTTCTGCACGAATCCGGGCGTTGTGCTGGCTTTGGCAGGTCAGGATTTCGAGGCATTTGTCAGCGCTGCCGCAGAAGCGCTGGCGGCGAAACCGGCCGGCGTGATGCTGACGCAAGGTATTCAGTCCGCGTATCAAAATAGCGTCTCGCGATTGCAGTCGCGCAAGGACGCACGCGCCGTGGCGCAAGGCCAGGCAGGAAGCGGCTGCCGTGCCCAGCCGCAATTGTTCCGCACGACAGCCGCCGAATTGCTGGGTGACGAAGCATTGGCGGAAGAAGTATTCGGCCCGGCATCCCTGCTGGTCGAGTGCAAGGATCTCGCGGAACTGCATGCGTTGACGGAACGCCTGGAAGGTCAACTCACCGCAACGCTGCAAATGGACGAAGGCGACCACGACATCGCGCGCAGCCTGCTGCCCGCATTGGAACGCAAGGTTGGACGTATTCTCGCCAACGGCTGGCCGACCGGCGTCGAGGTATCAGATGCCATGGTCCACGGCGGCCCCTTCCCGTCCACATCCGACGGCCGTTCGACATCGGTCGGCACCGCGGCCATCGAACGCTTCCTGCGTCCCGTGTCGTATCAGTCGTTGCCGGATGCGCTGTTACCGGCTGCGCTGCAAGCCGCCAATCCGTGGAAACTGCCCCGTCTCGCCGACGGCAAGCACCGCGTCGACTGATACGGCCACGCGGCCGCCAGTCCCGCGCTGAACGCCTCCTCGAAGCAAAAATCGCTCTGACGTTGCACGATACAGCGATGTCGCGGAAGGAGGCGCCACGGAATCGGAGAGGACCATACGCGGAAGGTTACCGTTACAGCACGTAACAATTGCAACCGCGAACGATTCCCGGGGTGCATTTCGGTATTGCGAGCGCAACGTCCAAACGTTTGTGCGGCGTCGCCTTCCGGAGCATCCACCCGTGGCATCGCGCCACTGGCGGAAGTCTTGCTGAATGTGCGCGGAAAACCCGGTATTAGGCACGTGTCTTGCACGTGACGCTTGAGGCGCCGTGCCAGCGGCGCAGCCTTGCGGAGCGCATCATGACGCCATCATCGACCGGATCGGCCTCTCCCTCGTCCACACCGCGGACAAACATCAAACAGACCGCCAAACGAGCGGGTATCGCGAGCGGCGACATGCATGCCGGGCCACGTGTCACGCGGCCCGGCAAAAACGGTGGCGCTATCACGCCTACCGCCGGAAGTATTCGCACCGAAACCGTCCTTGAAGGGAACACGCGCTCGGTGCGCATCCACGCCTTCGGTGGCCCGGAAACGTTGCGCATCGATACCATTGCGTTGCCGTCGCTGCGCGCGGGTGAATCACTGGTTCGCGTCGAGGCGGCAGGCGTCAACCCCCTGGATTTCAAAATCCGCGAAGGACGCTCGGTCCTCGTTGATGCCGGCCAACTGCCTTATGCATTGGGGCGTGACTTCGCAGGGGTCGTTGAATGCGTCAGCGGCGAGGGCACCGGGCTGCATGTTGGTGACCGTGTCTTTGGGATGTTGGGCATCGACCGCGGCGCCTATGCCGAGCATGTTGTCGTCAAGCCTGGCGAAGCGTGCATCCGGCCCGCGCAACTCGGGGCGACGGAAGCCGCTGCCGTCCCGGTCGCGGCGTTGACCGCATGGCAGGGTTTATTTGATCAGGGCCGGCTGCAGGCGGGTCAGAGCGTCCTGATCCTGGGCGCGGCAGGCGGCGTGGGTCACTTTGCAGTGCAGTTCGCGCGTGCCCATGGCGCCTATGTGATTGCGCTCGAACAAACGGAGGAAGGCGCCGATTTTGCCCGGTCAATGGGAGCGGATGTCTCCATCGACATGTCACACGAAACCTTCGAACCCGCCGTCCTCGCCGCACTTGCGCATCGTACGGCGGGTACCTCCTTCGCCCTACCGCAACAAACCTCGCCGGCCGGCGTCGATGTGGTGTTCGATCTGATAGGCTCCGAGATACAGCATCGCGCATGGGACGTGCTACGCGATGGCGGTGCATTGATATCGACAGTCATGGAGCCGTGCGAATACGAGGCCGCGCTGCGCCGTGTCCGCGCGCGTCACTTCGTGGCACACCCCAGCGCCGCGCAATTGCGCGATATCGCACAGTTGATCGAGCGCGGTCAGGTCCGCGTTATCGTCGAGGACACTTATGGCTTCATGCAGGCTGGCGATGCGCATCAACGGTTGCAGGCAGGAACCGTGCACGGCAAGCTCGTGCTGACCACGCGGCCGGACGCGCCGCCGCGCGCGAAACGAACCGCGGCCAAGCGCGTCAACTGAACGACCTGCCCGAATCCACGTCACCGATCGATCTGCGCGACCAGCGGCAAATGATCGGACGCCTGGCGGGCAAGCGCCGTGCGATGCACGGCAACACGCACCAAGCGCTCTCGCGGACGCACCCAGACCCGGTCGAGCGCAAAGACAGGGAATCGTGATGGGAACGTTCGCGGCGCGTGCGTACGCTGAAAATGCGTCGTCAACCAGCGTAATGTCCTTCCCCACAGGAACCATTCGTTCAAGTCACCCGTGAGGATCACGGGCATGTCCCGCGTATCGAACGTCTTGAGCAAGGCCCGGACTTGCGCGCGTCGCTCCGCCGCGCGAAGCCCCAGGTGCGTGGCAATGAAGCGAATGCGATGACCATGGCAATCGATGTCGGCATCCAGCGCGCCACGCGGCTCCCGCGCGCCGAACGATAGGTCGATTGTCCGGCTGGTGATGATTGGATAGCGGCTCAACACCGCATTGCCGTAACGGCGTTCCGGAGTATCGATCGTCACGCCTTCCGCATGGTGG
The DNA here is from genome assembly GCF_000970345.1 of Robbsia andropogonis. Classification (GTDB taxonomy): domain Bacteria; phylum Pseudomonadota; class Gammaproteobacteria; order Burkholderiales; family Burkholderiaceae; genus Robbsia; species Robbsia andropogonis. Next base: position 74,806 of record NZ_LAQU01000017.1, read on the forward strand.
AAACCCGTCATCCGCACGAGATGGCTCAGCACATCCGGCATCAGGTCCCCACCGAGCGGTACCTCCTGCAATGCGATGACGTCCGCGTCGATCTCCGCGAGCACGCCGGCGATGCGATCGGGGCGGCGTTCACCGTCCCTGCCTACCGCGCCGTGAATGTTGTACGACGCGATGCGCAATGGCCAGGGCACGGCATGTTCCACGCGCGCGTGCGCACGTTCCTGCGCGTCGCCCTGCAACAGGACGTTGGCGTCGAGCGTGACATCCAGATCGGCCAACAGCTTTTCTCCACGATCGATGATGTATTTCCCAAAAAAAACGATGCCGATGACGGCGATCAGGAGGTGGATGAAGCCGAAGGTTTTGCCGTGCGCGTGGACAGTGGACCGCGCCGCGGAGCAGCGACAGCATCCGTAACGTCCTTGCCCTGTTGCCTCCGCTGCTGGTTTCGATTCGCTTCCCGCTTACGGAAAAATCGCTGCAACGCAATCGACAATCCGACAAGGGTAACGCCAATGGCCAATAGCGCCGCGAACGAACCGGCGGTCGGGTGACGTAATGTCTGCACCAATTGATGGGCAAATGAGACTGTTACGATGATGCCGGGCCCCATGCCGATCAAGGTTCCCAACAAGTAGTCTCGCAGGCTGATCTGTGACGCGCCGGCTATCACATTCACCACGGTGAATGGCGCAACAGGTAGGATGCGCAAGATCACCATCGCCACAAGCCCCCGTTCCGCCAATCGCTCGGAAAGTCCATTGATGCGTGGACCCGCCAGACGCCGGACCGTTTCCCGGCCTAACCGGCGCCCCAGCATATAGGTGACGGTCGCACTCGCCGCGGTCCCGACGAATGCATATGCGCCCCCCTCGACGGCACCGAACACCAGACCCGTGGCGGCAATCATCAAGGTGATGGGCACGGACACAAGCCCCCCGATGACATAGGCCGCCAGGATCACCAGCGGACTGAATGGCATGCGCGCCAGCATCTGCGTCACCTGCGTCAACATCCCGATATTCATGTAGTGCCGCAATGGTGTCCATTGCCATAGCACCGCCAGGATCGCCAGCAGCAATGCGAGCAAACCAAGACGCGCATAGCGCCCGGACAGCCGTCGACGCTTCTCCTCGGGGACAAACTGCGCTACCAGTGCCTCGGGCGCAATGGGCGTTTCAGGATCGATGATCGCCTCCCCCGGCACCAAATTGTCGAGGTCCGGCGTGACCACGGGATCGTGACGCACCAATGAGCGCTCCCCTCCTCCGAGACGATCAATGGCCTGGAGAATGGAGCCGGTTCGCGCTATCTCCTCGCCTACGCGCATCGGCTCCTGTCCCAGATGCTCGGCAAGCAAGCGGTTACGCATTGCCGCAATCGCATCGCGCACGCGATGGTCCGAGCCTTCCATCAGCGTATGAGACGGTGAACTGCCTTGGACACCGGCGGTGCGCACTGCCTCACCGCCCGCCGTGGTGGTGGCATGCGTTGGAACGGGATGCCTTGTCGCGCCATCGAGCGCGATATTGCATTCGGTATCCAGCACCATCGATCGGTTGTTCAGATTCGCGGAACCGACGAACAGGAAGTCGTCATCGACGAACATCACCTTGCTATGCACATTCACGCACCCTTCCCCGAGGCCCGGCACGTGAGGACAGAACATCCGGTAGCGGTGCTCGTCGGCAGTTGCCCGCAGGTCTCGGTGCAGACGGGCACGCAGCACGCCCATCGTTGCTTCCTGCAGCCAGCCACCCTCCACCCGACGGGAAACGATGACCACTTCCGGACCGTCCTTCTCCTGCAAGCGATCACGCAACGCTTCACCGATGATGCCCGATGTGAAATATTGGTTTTCGCATAGCACGTATCGCTTCGCGCGATGGATGGCATCAAGATACATCTGACGGATTTCCTGCACGGGCTGGCGCCCGGCGTACTCCGGCTCGGTCCGGCAGATCGCCAGTGACACGTCCTCCACGTCAGGCGTCACCGATACCGGCCAGGGATCGTGCGCGGCGTTACGCATCTGGGCGCTCAGTACCGCGACGCGCCGGCCGTTTGCGCGAAGCCAGCGCTCGCGCACCAGATCGCCAATGGCTGCCGCCGCGGCGCCGTCGAACATGACCTGCACATCGTGAAACGGGCCGTACGGGTCCCCGTTCGGATCGCGGCGTCGCGGTTCGTTCGCCGCATGTGCCTGTGTGTCCCAACGCGATCGTGTCAGGTCCAGGCCACCTACGAACGCGACGCGGTCATCGATCAGCGCGATTTTCTGATGGTGCGAGCCGCCCAGCGGATGTCGCCCATCTTGCAAGAAGGCGAAGCGGCGATGCGCCCGCCACCCCATCTTGAACACAGGCAACCATTCACGCTCGAACGCGTACAGCATCGCGAAATCCCAGCTCAGCACGTAGACTCGCAGGTGCGGCCGCGCGGCCACGATGGCGTGCAAGAAATCGGCGAGCTGATCCGGAAAACCATCGTGTGCGCCACCCGGCACCAGCTTCATCCGGCTGTCGAGGTCCCACCCCAAAATGAAAACGGTCTGCCGGGCATTGCAGATAGCTTCGCGCAACGCCGTAAAATATTCCTCGCCGTCAATCAGCATGCGGAAGCGACGCGCGTGCTCCACTCGCCAGCAATTTTGACCAGGACGAAAGAAACTTTCGCCTTGATCATTCTGCGGTAATGCGGCGTCTGAAGAAGGAGCGTCTGCTGTGACCAAAATCGAATTCCCCGAATAGCATGCGGGTTGCAGGCGATGTGCCCGAAGAACAGCGAACAGGTGACAACGCAATCAAAAACCACGTCTCCGGGCGATGTAACCTTTCAACTATTAAGCAAAACCTGTTCCATAGCGTTTTCAAGGAGGGGCCAGGGCAAGCCCATGTGCCGTAGTGCCTGGCCGTCGATTTACCGCACGACGTTTTATTGCCGTCTCGCGTGTTTGCCGTGATCGGTCATGCATCACAAACGGTACGACAGGGCAATAGCGCGTAAAATGCCGGAAATCTGTCACGGACGACCCGTGACATGGGCCTTTCCGGCTGCCTGGTCGCGGCAAGGGTTTTCGCGACGCCTTGAGGCTCGGCGTAAGGTGTCCGCAACGATATTATTTAGATAGAAACATCGGTGAAAATAGCTACCTGGAACGTCAACTCGCTCAAAGTCCGTCTGACGCATGTTTTAGATTGGCTGGCAGCCAATCCGGTTGATGCCTTGTGCCTGCAGGAACTGAAGCTGACCGACGATAAATTCCCCGTCGCCGAGATTGCCGCGGCTGGCTATCGCAGCTTTTTCATTGGTCAAAAGACGTACAACGGCGTGGCGATCCTTGTGCGCGAGGGACTGGAAATCGATGAAGTCGATCTGATCCGGAATATTCCTGGTTTCGATGATCATCAACAACGGCTGATCGCCGTGACAGTGTCAGGCGTACGCGTGATTTCAGCGTATTTTCCGAATGGCCAGGCCCTCGGCACCGAAAAGTTTGCCTACAAGCTGCAATGGCTCGCGGCGCTCGAGACATGGCTCGAACAGGAACTGGTGCGCCACCCACGGCTGGCATTGACCGGTGATTTCAATATCGCACCGGAGGACCGTGATGTGCACGATCCGGCGAAATGGCAAGGGCAGAATCTCGTGTCACCCGAAGAACGGGCCGCATTCGCGCGATTGCTGGGGATGGGCCTGGTCGACAGCTTCCGCCTGTTCCAACAGGAAGGAAAATTATTTAGCTGGTGGGATTATCGAATGTTTGCATTCCGACGCAACGCCGGCTTGCGAATTGATCATGTGCTGTTGAGCGAGCCGCTGGCCAAGGCATGCACCGGATGTGAAATCGATAAGACTCCCCGTGCCTTGGAACAGCCTTCCGACCACACGCCCGTTATAGCAACAATCGCCATCTGATACCCATCAGACCCTCTGGCAAGTGCAAGGCCTTATGCCTCCAGATCCAGTTCCTGGATTTTACGGGTAATCGTATTACGACCGATGCCCAGCCGCTCGGCCGCTTCGACCTTTCGGCCACGAGTGAAATCCAATGCCTCCTTGATCACGGCGGCTTCGAAACGGCGTGTCATCTGATCCATCACATCGGGTGCGCTGCTGCGCAACAGCCGTGCAACCTCGCTGCGCAGGCTGCTCTCCCAACTCTCCGCGCGATCACCCACCCCACCACCGGTCATCACTCCGCCGTCGCTTGCCGTGCTCGCGCTAGCCGGTGCCAGGCCGCTGCCGACGTTAGGCGACAGACTGTCGAACGCGCCCGCATCACTACCGGGCTCAGCCGGCAAGACGGGCGCGCCCGAGCCGCTGCTCAGGGCATTCCCGCCCTCGCCCAGGCTCGCGCTTACCGTACCCTGCGTACCGCTGGAACGCATTTCGGCAGGCAGGTCCTTGACCTCGATCGTCTGCGCCGGCGCCATCACCGTCAACCAATTGCACAGGTTTTCCAATTGCCGGACATTGCCCGGGAAAGGCAACGTCGACAGATACCCCAGCGCATCGTCGGTGACGCGCTTTGGTTCGACCCCGAGGTCACGGGCGCTTTTCAGCAGGAAATGTTTTGTCAGCAACGGGATGTCATCGCTCCGCTCCCGCAAGGGCGGCAGCCGCAGGCGAATCACGTTGAGTCGATGGTACAAGTCCTCCCGGAACATGCCCTGGCGTACACGCGTCTCCAGGTTCTGGTGCGTTGCCGCGATCACCCGTACATTCGCCCGAAGCGGGTTGTGTCCGCCAACCCGGTAGAACTGTCCGTCGGATAACACCCGCAGCAAGCGGGTCTGCAAATCGAACGGCATATCGCCGATTTCGTCGAGAAACAGCGTGCCGTTTTCCGCTTGCTCGAAGCGCCCCTGCCGCATTGCCTGCGCGCCGGTGAAAGCGCCACGCTCATGGCCGAAGAGTTCGGATTCCAGCAGGTCCTTGGGAATGGCCGCGGTGTTCAAGGCGATGAAAGGACCATTTGCGCGCGGACTATGGCGATGCAAGGCGCGGGCGACCAGTTCCTTGCCGGTCCCGGATTCGCCCGTGATCAAAACCGTCGCACTTGAATTGGACAGACGCCCGATTGCCCGGAACATGTCCTGCATCGCGCTGGCCTGGCCCAGCATTTCTGGCGCTTCTGTCGGCCGTTCGTCGTCGTGATGTTCACCACGCTGACTTTCCTCCACGGCGCGCCGGATCAATTCCACGGCGCGGTCGATATCGAACGGTTTCGCCAGGTACTCGAACGCACCGCCTTGAAACGCCGCCACGGCGCTATCGAGGTCGGAGAAAGCGGTCATGATGATGACCGGCAAACCCGGTACCCGCTCGCGCACCCGTTGCAACAGGTCCAATCCCGAGCCACCCGGCATCCGGATATCGGACACGAGGACCTGGGGACGATCGGTCTCCAGCGCGATCATCGCATCGCGCACATTGCTGAAGCTACGCGTGGCGAAGTTCTCCCGCGCGAGGGCTTTCTCGAGAACCCATCGGATCGATTGATCGTCGTCTACTATCCAGATCGGTTTCATAATCTTCAGTAGTTCAATGGCAACAGGATCTGGAATTCGGTCTTGCCGGGCCGGCTTTCGCACTCGATCAACCCGTCGTGCTGCTGAACAAAGGTTTGTGCCAGCGTCAATCCAAGACCACTACCATCTTCGCGACCTGATACGAGTGGGTAGAAAATGCGATCCCGGATCTCGTCAGGAATGCCCGGCCCGTTATCGGTGATACGCAAATCCAATGCCAGTTTGCACTGGCGCTTCGCGATGACCACCCGCCGCGCGATTCGCGTCCGGAATTCAATCACCGCCGTGCCCTCCGTAATCTGCACACGCAACGCTTCGGCCGCGTTCCGTACGATATTCAATACGGCCTGGATCAATTGTTCCATGTCACCGCGCAGATCCGGCACCGACACGTCGAAGTCCCGTTCGATCGTCAAGCCGCGGGGGAATTCGGCGAGAATGACCGCCCGCACGCGCTCGAAGACTTCGTGAATATTTACGTCGCGAACGATATGCGGATGTCGATGCGGCTCCAGCAAACGATCCACCAAGGTCTGCAGCCGATCCGACTCCTTGATGATGACCTGCGTGTATTCCTTCAGTTCACGCGCATTGCCATTCAGTTCGAATTCGAGCAACTGCGCGGCGCCCCGTATGCCGCCCAACGGATTCTTGATCTCGTGCGCCAGGTTGCGGATCAACTGCTTGTTGGCGGCGGAGAGGTCCGCGATGCGTTCCTCTCGGTCATTGCGCAACTTCTGTTCGTTCTCGAAAACTTCCACCAGCAAGTAATCGGGGACCGATTCCAATACGCCCAGCACGGCCAACACGCGCAATGGCTCGTGACCATGCCGCTCGATCACGGCGTCCAGATGCGTTGCCTGGAAATAATCCTGACTCAATGCGGTGATCGATTCAAGCGGACCGAGGTCGCTTGTGAACAGATCCCCCCAGGCCATCTGCGTCAATTGCCGGCGAGACAATTCAAGCAATGCTTCCGCAGCGAGATTGGCGAAAACGATGCGCCAGCTACTGCGCTCAAGGACCAGCACGACCGACGGCAACGCCTCCAGGCCTGGCAACAATCCAGCATCGCACAAGGCCTGCGGCGCAGCAACGCCACTGGCATTGGCAGGGGCGACGGACGTCGCCGCCGTTTCAGTCTGGGACTTGCGTCCTCGCATAAGAGTCTTCAGTACCATCGGAGAATCGAAGCCTTGGTTTCCGGGTGGTATCAGTGGCACGCACGCGCCATCGCGCAACGAAAAAGGGGACGGCACACCACCGTCCCCTTTTTCGTTGCGTGGCGCCCGTGGGTCGGATGCCGATTCAACTGACATCGGACCCCGGCGCCTCGCGGTACCGGATCTCGGACGGAAGGGCGGTGGCAGGCCTAGAAAACCGCGCCCCCGTGCCCGACCTTCGATCAGAGCGAGTAGTACATGTCGAATTCGACCGGATGGGTCGTCATGCGGAAACGCGTGACTTCATCCATCTTCAAGCCGATATACGCGTCAATCATGCCGTCCGTAAAGACACCGCCACGGGTCAGGAACTCGCGGTCCTTGTCGAGAGCCTCGAGTGCCTGGTCCAGGCTCGCGCACACGGTCGGGATCTTCGCATCTTCTTCCGGCGGCAGATCGTACAGGTTCTTGTCGGCAGCCTCGCCCGGATGGATCTTGTTCTGCACGCCGTCCAGACCGGCCATCATCAGCGCGGAGAATGCCAGGTACGGATTCGCCATCGGGTCCGGGAAGCGCGTTTCGATACGGCGACCCTTCGGATTCGAGACGTGCGGAATACGGATCGATGCCGAGCGGTTACGTGCCGAGTACGCCAGCTTCACCGGCGCTTCGAAGCCCGGAACCAGACGCTTGTACGAATTCGTCGTCGGGTTCGTGATGGCATTCAGCGCACGGGCATGCTTGATGATGCCGCCGATGTAGAACAGCGCGAATTCGGACAGGCCTGCATAACCGTCGCCTGCGAACAGGTTCTTGCCATCCTTCCAGATCGATTGGTGCACGTGCATGCCCGAGCCGTTGTCGCCGACGACCGGCTTCGGCATGAACGTTGCCGTCTTGCCGTATGTGTGCGCGACGTTGTGTACGATGTACTTCGTCAGCATCGTCCAGTCCGCGCGTTGCACCAGCGTCGAGAACTTCGTGCCCAATTCGTTTTGACCTTGACCCGCCACTTCATGGTGATGCACTTCGACCGGCACGCCAGCGGCTTCCAGCAGCAAGCACATTTCCGAGCGCATGTCCTGGAACGTGTCGACCGGCGCCACCGGGAAGTACCCGCCCTTGACGCCTGGACGATGGCCGGTGTTGCCGCCTTCGATCTTGGCCTTCGACGACCACGGCGCTTCTTCCGAACCGATGGACACGAACGAGCCCTGCATATCGACATTCCAGCGGACCGAGTCGAAAATGAAGAATTCCGGCTCCGGACCGAAGTACGCCGTATCGCCCAGGCCCGAGCTCTTCAGGTAGGCTTCCGCGCGCTTTGCCAGCGAGCGCGGATCGCGCTCATAGCCCTTGCCATCCGACGGCTCGATGACGTCGCACGACAACACCAGTGTCGACTCTTCATAGAACGGGTCGATGAAGGCAGTCGATGCGTCGGGGATCAACAACATGTCCGACGCCTCGATACCTTTCCAGCCGGCGATCGAGGAACCGTCGAAAGCGTGGCCGCTCTCGAACTTGTCTTCGTCGAATGCCGACACCGGCACCGACACGTGCTGTTCCTTGCCTTTCGTGTCGGTGAAGCGGAAATCGACAAACTTGACGTCCTCGTCCTTGACGAGCTTGATGACGTCGGCCACGGTTTTGCTCATTACATATCTCCAGATAGACCATTGCAGCGGCGATACGTCGCCGCCACGTGTGTGCACGTGAGGTACTGCAGGTTGTTGTTGCCAGTTCTGCGTTGTGTTGCCCGACGGATGCCGCGCGCCTGCCGCATTCGTGCCACGCCCGAGTGCGGCGCACACGTGCCGTCCGGCAACACGCCGGGCGGATAGAACCCATAATGCATGAAGCGTGCCCGATGCACCGCAACGAGGCGTGGGCGCGCTATCCCGGCGCGGCCACTACGTTTTTTTTGTCCATCGCCGCGTGCATCGACATTCCGCACATCGCACGCCCCATGATAAACCCGTTACGCACCTATATAGAGCATATTCGCGCACCAAAATGGATATTGCACCAATTTTGGGCGCGCATTAGCCACTTAGCCTGCTTTCGGCGCCACGGAGCCGTTGCTAGAATACGCTCAACCATACTGACCGCGCGGCATGACGGATCGATGACGACTCGATGCAACGCGGCTTGCCCCAGGACATGACACGATGACCGCTTCCAGCTCGTCCCCTGCCGCCCCCGCGTCCGCTTCATCTCCCCAGGCCGATACCGCCGCAGCAATCCTGGCGCGGGGTACAAATCGCGGCAAGGAGGCTGGCTTGTCGTACGCCGGCGCATTGACACCCGACGAGGCATTTGGCCTCCTTCAGCTCACGCCCGAAGCCTTGCTGGTGGACGTCCGGACGCTGGCGGAATTAACCTGGGTCGGCCAACCGGACATTCCGCGGGACCAGTATGCGCATATCGAGTGGAACGGCTGGCCGGGCGGCGCGCGCAACGACGCGTTTATCGAGATGCTTCGCGGGGCATGCGGTGCGCTTGGTGCTGATCGGCCGGTGTTAATGCTTTGCCGTAGCGCCGTACGCTCCAAGGCAGCAGGGCAATTAGCCGCCGCACACGGATTCTCCCACGTGTTCGACGTATTGGAAGGGTTCGAGGGGGACAAGGACACCGCCGGTCACCGCAAATCAGTGGGCGGCTGGTGCTGGCGTGGCCTGCCCTGGCGCGGAGCGTGATCGCGACGACGGCTTTTACCGCCGAGTCCGCCCCCAAGAAGGCGCGCGCAACGGGCACGGCTGAACGACAGACGCTACGCCGGGGCGTGCCGTGTGCCGTGCCGAAAATCGGCGACCGCAAGTCGCCGCGCGAATCTGGGCGCGTGTCAGCCGCCTTTGCCGGCCGAGGGGGCCTCGACCATTTCCCCCCCTAGCGTAGTGATGCCATCGCGGAGAACGGCAAAGGCCGCTTCTACCGATACCGCATCGCCCTTTACGCCGAGGTCGATATGGTGTCGCGCATACAGCGCACCACGCTGGGCATCTCCGACGCTGGGCAAGCTGAACGCCTTTACGGTCGGAAACGTCGTCTCGATCTGGCGCATCAACGGCGCGATGGTCGATTCGGCCAATCCAAACACCAGGATCGATCGTTCTACACGCGTGTCCACATGATGCAAATGCGCGTAATGCGTGTCCAGCACCCATTCGATCATTGGCCAGGCCATGACTGGAAAGCCCGGCACGAAGTGGTGATCAGCAACGCTGAAACCAGGAATCTTGTTGTACGGATTCGGGATGATCGCGGCACCCACGGGAAATTCACCCATTTTCAGCCGCTGCTGGTTCTCCGGCAGCGCCAGATCGGGCTGCGCGTGGCCCGTCATGTCTCGCATCCGCTCCACGATCAACGCCTTCGCGGCGTCATGCAGCGCGAGCGGCACGCCAAGCGCCTCGGCGGCGCATTGCCGCGTGTGGTCATCCGGCGTCGCGCCAATGCCGCCAGTGCTGAACACCACATCGCCGCCCGAGAGCGTCCGCCTCAACGTTGCTGTGATCCGCGCGGGATCGTCGCCAACGTATTCAGCCCAATCCAATGACAGGCCGCGGGCGGCCAACAAACCGATCACCTGCGACAGGTGTTTGTCCGTGCGACGGCCGGAAAGAATCTCGTCGCCGATGATGATGATGCCGAATGCCATGCCGGAAACCCAAGGATAAGGACAGCGCGTTCTGCCAGACTTTCCAGCATACCTCACGCATCCCGGACTTGCCTGACCGGGGGCGGTGTTTCCTCACGCAGCGCTTCCAGCGCGCGCAAGCAGTAATGCCCGAACCACAGCGCGGAGAATACGAAGATCACGACGTAGAGCCATACGGAAATCAAGGCGATGACCGGGAACAATACGATTGTGATCGCCGACGTCGCGAACAGCAGTGCCGGCACCGCGCCCAGCAAACCACAAACAATACCGATCGCGAGCAACGGCGTGCGATGACGCCGCAACAGACTGCGACGCTCGTCGGCGCTAGCGTGCAACGCCAGTGCGTCGTAACTCATCATCCGGTAGGTGAGCCAGCCCCACAGCGCCGGGGGCACGATCGCCATGAATGGGGGGACGAACCACAACGGCAACGTCACGATCATCAGGACGACAAAGATCAGGGTCGACCACGTTCCGTAGCCGATACTGCCCAGCAGGCTGCCGCCGTGCAGTGCATCCAGATGGGCGAAGCGGCGCCGGCTTAGATGCGCGATCACCGCGGGCATCGATGTCACGCCGATCAAGAGCAGAATCGTGACGACAATCAATGGAATGGCGACGGCAACAACCAGGAACGGCGCGAACACCAAATGCAACCCACCTAATCCGATAAACGCGATCGCCCGTTCGACCCCGTCCAGTACCGGCCACTGCGCGAGAAAAGCGCGCACCCAGCCGGTGGCGCGTTCCCAACCGGCGTATAACAACAGCCCCCAGATAGCCGCGGACATGACGAATGGGGCCACCGTCAACCACCAGACACGTGGATTAAAGAAGCCGGAAATCGCACGCGCCAGCGACGCGATGACTTCCGTATTTTGTCGAAACTCACCGTTGGAGCGCATCCCACACCTTATGCAGACGTTTAACGGACACCGGCATGGGTGTCTTCAATTCCTGCGCAAATAAGGAGATGCGCAGTTCTTCCAGCAACCAGCGGAACTGCTCCAGCCGCGGATCGGAACCCGCCCGCCATTGCGACGCCATGCGTTGATATTGCGTGCGCAATGGCGCCATATCAAGACTCGCCCGCGCGTCGCGCTGAGGATCGGCCTTCAGTTTTGTCAAGCGCACGCCAATGCCTTGCAAATAGCGTGGGAAATGCGACAACTGCGCGTAGGGCGTCTCGGCGATGAAGCGCTTGCCAACCAAGGCGCGCAATTGCTGCAACATGTCGTCGTGCGGCGCACCGAAACTTTTCGCCTGCGCCAGTTTTTTGCTGACATCGGTGTACTCCGTCAGGATCGTTGCGACTAACCGCGACACCTCCTGCGCCAGCAAGGACAACCGCGCCCGCCCTTCGTCGCGACGGACCGCAAACGCGGCATCGTCGTCCGGAAGCGGCTCGACCAAACAGGCGCGTTCAATCGCGCAATCCAGCAATTGCGATCGAAGTTCGTCCTGTGTGCCGAGCGACATGTACTGCATCGCCATCTGCTGCAGTCCCGGCAAATTCTTTTCGAGGTACTTCAACGGCTCTCGCAGTTGCAGCGCAAACAAACGCCGCAGGCCGATGCGGTGGGTCGTACCCGCCTCTTCCGGCGAGTCAAATACCTGCACTTCGACATGCGTCCCGCGATCCACTAGCGCCGGATAGCCATACAGGGTATTGCCACCTCGACGAATTTCCAGCAGTTCGGGCAACTTGCCGAATGTCCAGTTCGTCAGGTTATCGTACAGCGCGGTGCCGGAAGCCGCTGAGGCACCGGCGTCAGCGGAAACACGCGCGCCATTTCCCACAATGGCGGTTGCAGCCGACGTGCCGGTGCCCAACCGCGGCGTGACGTTCCCTGAGTTACCCCGTAGTAAGCCACGCTTGCCCGCGCCATCGCGGGCATCGCGCATGTTGTCGCCATCGTCGTCGGCCGACTCGGCCACCGTGCTGGCCAATGCGATCTGCGCAAATTGCTGTTGCGCCTGACCGCCGTATTCCACGCGCAGCGTGGACAGGCTACGCGCCATGGCCAACTGACGGCCGTGCTCGTCCACGAGCTTGAAATTCATGAACAAGTGCGCCGCGAGCGTCTCCAGCTTGAAATCCGATGGTCGTATCGATTGTTGTGTCAGCGCGCGGATATCGGCGCACAACGCGTCCACGAGACCCTCCGCCACCATCGTGCTGCCACTGCCATACACGCGCGGCGCATGCCGGTCCAGGAACCCGGCCGCATAGTCGGGCAACGGCACGCAATGGCGTCGCAGCTTTTGCGGCAATGACTTGAGCAAGGCCTGCACCTTCTCCTTCAGCATCCCCGCCACCAGCCATTCGCAACGTCGCTCGCCCACCTGATTCAACGCAAAGAGGGGGATTGTCAGCGTGACACCGTCACGCGGCGAACCCGGCTCGAAGTGATACGACAACCCCATGTCCTGACCGGCAATGGCCACCCGTTTCGGGAACAGGTCGGTGGTGATCCCGGCCGCCTCGTGCCGCATCAGGTCGTCACGCGACAGATACAACCGTTTTGTCGCCGGCTGGCCCGGCTCTGCGGAAGTACCGGCATGACCCTCGGTGTCGGTCTTCCCGCCCGACCCGTTTTTGCCCACGGCACTCCCCGCGTGGCGATACCATTTCTCGAAATCCACCGCGGTGCAGACATCGGCCGGAATCTGCTGATCGTAGAATGCAAAAATCAGCTCGTCGTCGACCAGCACATCCTGTCGTCGTGACTTGTGTTCGAGTTGCGCAATGTCCGCCAGCAGCCGGCGGTTATGCGCGAAAAACGGCAGCCGCGTGTCGAACTCCCCTTCGACCAGCGCGCCGCGGATGAACAGCTCGCGCGCCCGGGCCGGGTCGCGCTTGCCGAAATCAACCCGTCGGCGCTGATAGATCGGCAAGCCGTATAGCGTCGCGCGCTCGAACGCCACGACCTGGGCCGCCTTCTTTTCCCAATGCGGCTCGGAGAGCGACGTGCGCAGTAAATGGGACCCGACCTTCTCGATCCATTCCGGTTCCACCCGGGCGACACACCGCGCATACAAGCGCGTGGTCTCGATCATTTCAGCGGCAATGACCCATTTTCCCGCTTTCTTGCCGAGCGTCGAACCGGGCCACAGATGAAACTTGATACTGCGCGCGCCGAGATAGTGGGGCTCGTCCTCGGCGCGCATGCCGATATTGCCGAGCAGTCCGGCCAACAGCGCCAGATGCACCTGCTCGTAGGTCGCCGCGGCTTCGCCCAGACGCCAGCCCTGCTCACGCGCCACCGTCAATAACTGCGTGTGCACATCGCGCCATTCGCGTAAGCGAAGATGCGACAGGAATCGCGCACGGCATTGATCGATCAGTTGCCGGTTCGTTTTCTTGTGTTCAACCGCTTCGGTGAACCATTTCCAGATGTTCAGCCAGACCAGGAATTCCGAGCGCTCGTCGGCAAACTGCCTATGCGCCTGGTCCGCCGCTTCTTGCGCTTCGAGCGGCCGGTCGCGCGGATCTTGCACCGAAAGTGCCGATGCGATGATCAGCATCTCACGCAACGCACCGCTGTCCCGTCCCGCCAGGATCATCCGGCCGACCCGCGGGTCCAATGGCAGCCGTGCCAACTCTCGCCCCAGCTTCGTCAGGCGGTTGTCATCGTCGACCGCACCCAGTTCCGCCAACAGCTGATAGCCGTCGGCGATCGCGCGGCCGGTAGGCGCCTCCAGAAACGGAAAGGTCTCGATATCGGTCAGGTGCAGCGACTTCATCCGCAAGATGACCGACGCCAGCGATGAGCGCAGGATTTCAGGATCGGTGAAACGGGGCCGTGACTGAAAATCGGCTTCGTCGTAGAGACGGATGCAAACACCATCGGCTACCCGTCCGCAACGGCCGGCGCGCTGGTTCGCCGCAGCCTGCGATGCCGGCTCGACCTGCAGTTGCTCGACCTTGTTGCGATACGAATAGCGTTTGACGCGCGCCAGACCGGTATCGACGACATAGCGAATGCCCGGCACGGTAAGGGAGGTCTCGGCAACGTTTGTCGCCAGTACGATGCGTCGCGCGTTCGACGGTTTGAAGACGCGCTCCTGCTCCGCCGCGGACAGCCGCGCGAACAGCGGCAGGATCTCCGTATGCGGCGGATGATGCTTGCGCAGCGCCTCCGCGGCCTCGCGAATTTCGCGTTCACCGGGCAGGAATACGAGCACGTCACCGGAGCCCACGCGCGCGAGTTCGTCCACCGCGTCGACGATGGCATCGATCAAATCACGCTCGGCGCGGCGGGTGCCACGCGCGCTATCCCCCGCCGCCTCGCGCTGCGCGTTCGTCGGCGTGCGGCGCCCCTCACCGGGTTGCGCCTTTGTATCGCCTTTCGCCGCGACACCGGCCGGCCCCATACCGTCTGGCTGAACCGGACGATAACGGATTTCGACGGGATACAGACGCCCGCTGACCTCGATCGCAGGCGCCGGAATAATATCGTCCTCGGGCGCGACGGGCCGGCCGTCGCGATCCTGGGCCGACTTGACGGATCGCGTTGGCGCACCCTCCGCGGATACGTTCGTCATCGGCTGTGGCGAGGACTCGCCGGGACGCCGCGGACGACCAAAGTGCCGCGCGAAACGCGCCGCGTCGATTGTCGCGGAGGTGACAATCACTTTCAGGTCGGGCCGCTTGGGCAGCAACTGCTTCAGGTAGCCCAGCAAGAAATCGATATTGAGGCTACGCTCGTGCGCCTCATCAATGATCAATGTGTCGTACGCACGCAACATGGGGTCCGACTGCGTTTCTGCGAGCAGGATACCGTCCGTCATCAATTTGACCGATGCGCCGGGCGACAATGTGTCGTTGAACCGCACCTTGTAGCCGACGATCTCGCCAGGCGGCGACTGCAATTCGTCCGCGATGCGTCGCGCGGTTGCCGATGCGGCAATACGACGCGGCTGCGTATGCCCGATAAGACCCGTGCCCCCGGCGCCGCGACCTCGGCCGAGCGCCAGGCAGATCTTTGGCAACTGGGTGGTTTTGCCGGAGCCGGTTTCGCCACTGACGATGACCACCTGATGCGCGGCAATGGCACGTGCGATCTCTTCCCGGCGCGAAGAGACCGGCAGCGCCTCGGGAAAAGTGATGACGCCTACCGGGTTGGCGGGCGGGGCGCTCCGGGCCGGGGACGCTGCAGGATCGGTCCGCGCGCCACGACGGTCTGGATCACGCCGTGCGCCTTGGCCAGGCGCGCCAGCGGGTAAGTCGGCAGCGCCACGTGCCCGGCGCGCGATACCCCCGGCGTCGGCAGGGCGATCGGCGGGCGCGTCAGGCATGGGCGGCCGCACGGCATGCGCCGATGCGGTTTCGGGGGCGGTGGGCGCAGTGGCGCGCGCCGGGCGATCAGGTTTGGCAGCATTCGACATAGCAGCGCATTATAATCGCGCCATGCGGCCCACACCGCCGCTGCCCGTGCGCCGCAAACGCCCATCGGCTCATTCACCGGCGTCCGCGCGAGCGATGCCACGCCATTTACCGTAATTCCATCGCCACTGATACCGCCGCTGTGACCGATCCGCTTCGCCCTCTCCCCAGCACGCCCCGCGCAGCGCAAGCGCCAACGTCGCCGCAATCAGTGCCCACACCGGAACACGACACCGTGTCCACCATGCCCGCACGCCCTGTTGCCGTAACACCCGCGTCGATCGCGGCGACATCTCCCGCCGCGTCCGGCGGTGCATATCGCCCCTCCGCGGAAGCCGAGGCGGCGACGCAGGCGCAATTCGTCGATTGGCTGCGCGCGGTCGCACCGTATATCCATGCGTTTCGCAATAAGACCTTCGTCGTCGCATTCGGCGGCGAGCTGGTCCGCGATGGCGCGTTGAACGCGCTGATCCAGGACGTGGCGCTGCTGCATGCGATGGGTATGCAGATCGTGCTCGTTCATGGCTGCCGGCCGCAAGTCGAGGACTCGATGCGCTTGCGCAACCTCGAGTCGCAATTTGCTGGCGGCATGCGGATCACCGATCCGCCGGCGTTGGAATCCGCGAAGGAAGCAGCGGGTGAAGTCCGCCTGGACATCGAGGCCGCCATCAGCCAGGGCTTGCCGAACACACCGATGGCGCACGCACGCCTAGGGATCGTCTCCGGCAATTTCGTGACGGCGCGTCCGGTCGGCATCGTCGATGGCGTGGATTTTCAGCACACCGGCATTGTCCGCAAGGTGGATGCCGACTCGATTCGCCAGGCATTGGCGAACCGCAAGCTTGTACTGCTGTCGCCACTGGGCTTCTCACCCACGGGCGAAGCGTTCAATCTGGCGATGGAAGATGTTGCCACCACGACGGCCATCGCACTGCGTGCGGACAAGCTGATTTTCATCACCGAGCAACCGGGCGTCCTGAGCCCGGACGGCACGCTGGTGCATGAACTGTCACTGGACGATGCCCAGCGGCTGCGGGACGCGCATCACGACGGCAGCGCCACACTGGACGATGACGTCGGCTTTTGCCTGAAGCATGTCGTGAAAGCCTGCCGCAGCGGCGTGCCGCGCGCGCATTTGATTCCGTACACGCTGGATGGCTCGATTCTGCTTGAACTGTTCTCACACGACGGCGTGGGCACGATGGTCGCTTATGACAATCTGGAAAGCCTGCGGGAAGCGACGCCGGACGATGTCGCCAACATCATCCAGTTGATCGAACCCCTGGAGAACGATGGCACGTTGGTACGTCGCGATCGGCACCAGCTCGAACGCGACATCGATCACTTCTCCGTGATAGAACACGATGGCGTCTTGTTTGGCTGCGTCGCATTGTATGCCTATCCGCAGGAGAAGATTGGCGAGATGGCTTGCCTAACCGTGTCACCGGAAGCGCAAGGCTCCGGTGACGGCGAGCGACTGATGAAACGTATCGAGCAACGGGCACGGGCACGCGGCCTGAACCGTATTTTTGTATTGACCACCCGTACCGAGCACTGGTTCCTGAAACGTGGGTTTGTCAAGGCTTCGGTCGACGATCTGCCGGAAGACCGGCGGCGCCTGTACAACTGGCAGCGCCGCTCGCTGGTGCTCATCAAGCAGCTGTGAGAATAGCTGGAACCATCAAAGAAGGAGCAACATCATGGCGCGAATCGTCCACTGCGTGAAACTGAACAAGGACGCGGAAGGTTTCGACTTCCCTCCAGTGCCGGGGCCACTGGGTCAGCGAGTCTATGAAAGCGTCTCGAAAGAGGCCTGGCAGGAATGGCTGAAACAGCAGACGATGCTGATTAACGAGAACCGCCTGAACATGGCCGATGCCCGCGCGCGTCAGTATCTGATGAAGCAGACCGAAAAATACTTCTTCGGAGAAGGCGCGGATACCGCTACCGGTTTCGTTCCGCCGCCCAGCGCCGAATAACCGGTGGCAGTGCCGGCAACGCTGCCGGTGCTTACCGTCACCCGTCCGTATCAGGCATAGTCGACCGTTTCCACGCCCTGCGCCGTGGCAAACATGCCGATACGTGCGCGATGCAGCGCGAACACCCCCACCGTCACCACCCCGGGCCATTCCACTACCTGCCGCTCGAACGCCAATGGCGCGTCAATGCGCAATCCCGTGATATCGAGAATCTGCTGACCATTGTCGGTCGTGAACGGGCTACCGTCGGCTTGCGTACGCAACACGGGCGTGCCGCCCATCGCGATGAAACGGCGCGCGATGGCCTCACGCGCGATCGGCACGACTTCCACCGGCAACGGAAAACCACCCAGTACCGGTACGCGCTTGGATTCATCGGCGATGCAGAGAAAAGTCGGCGACATGGCCGCCACGATTTTTTCCCGCGTCAGCGCCCCACCGCCGCCCTTGATCATGTTGCCAGCAGCATCGATCTCATCGGCGCCGTCGACGTAGATAGGCAGCGAATCGACGTCGTTGGCATCGATCACCAGGAAACCATGGTCCTTCAGCCGTTGTGTGGTCACAACCGAGCTTGATACGGCTCCGCGATAACGCGCACGGTGTGGCGCCAGGGCGTCAATGAAGCAATTCACGGTCGAGCCGGTACCCACCCCCACCACGGCGCCTTCGGGTACCGATTTCAGTACATAGTCCGCGGCAGCCTGACCCACCCAGCGCTTCAACTCATCCTGCTTGGCTTTATCCATTATTGTCGCCCCTGCTGATTGTTCGTTTGCGTCGCATCGTGCCGCGTCGCGCATTCGCTGCCCTTGTGTCCAGCGTGTTTCCACACCGCATGCCACGCGCGCTCAGGCCTTTGGCGTTGCCACCATCCGTTGCCGCACCGACTCGAACAAGCAGATGCCGCTTGCCACCGAGACATTCAGGCTCTCGACGCTTCCCCGCATCGGAATGTGCATCAACTCGTCACACGTCTCCCGGGTCAGGCGTCGCATGCCCTCGCCTTCGGCACCCATGACGATAGCGACCGGACCTTCGAGCTTGGTCTGGAACACGCTCGGCACGGCGTCGTCGGACGTGCCAATGATCCACACACCGGCATCTTTCAACTCGCGCAGTGCACGGGCGAGATTCGTGACCATGATATACGGAGTGGTTTCCGCGGCGCCGCTGGCAACTTTCGCCACCGTCGCGTTGATGCCGACCGCCTTGTCGCGCGGCGCGACCACCGCGTGCGCGCCGGCCGCATTCGCCACGCGCAGGCAAGCGCCCAAGTTGTGCGGATCGGTCACGCCATCGAGTACCAACAGCAGCGGCGGCCCTTCGACGACATCGAGCAGTTCCGTCAACGACTGCGCCAGCGGCGCCTCGGCGGCCAATGCCACCACGCCCTGGTGATCACGACCGCCCGTCATCTTCGTCAGACGTACGCCGTCCGCGGCGATGAGGCGCACACCCGTTTCCTTCGCGCTCTTCAGGAAGTCGAGCATGCGCCTGTCACGCCGCGACGATTCGTAATAAATCTCTTCGACACTGGCCGCATCATGCCGCAACCGGGCCGTGACCGCGTGAAAACCATAAAGGACCCTGGACTTCGCCATGCTCGATACCTGCTGCTGTCAAAAAGAAATGAACCCACGTCCGACGGGATGCCGGCGTGGGTCAGTGATACCGCGTGCCCTCGGGCAACGCGCTTTATACGGTCCGCTTGGCGCGTGAACGCTTGGCTGGCGCCGACTTCGGATGCACCGCCAAACCATCCCCGGCACCCAGCGCGGCGCCGCCACGCGCCGACGTCGAGCCGGAGGCTGGCGCGTCGAGGTCGGCGAACAGATCCCCGTCCGCACTGCCCTGCCTGGCACGACCACGCGTTGCCTTCTTCGCGGCGGCCGGTGCTTTCGCACCCTTTGCCGTTGGCACGGGCGCTTCAACAGCACCCTTAGCGGCACGCTTTTCTCCGGTCTTCGCGGCTTTCTTGGCCGGCACCTTATCGGCGGCGACGACCTTCTTCGCCGCCTTCTTTGCGGACACCTGGTCCACTGCCTTGGCCGCCACCTTCTTTGCCGACGCCTTCTCCACGACAGCCGCTTTCTTTGCGGCAACCTTTTCCGCCGGCGCCTTCTTCGCCACGGCTTTCTCCACCACTGCCGCTTTCTTCGCGGCCGTTTTTTTCACCGAGGCCTTCTTGGCGGGTGCGACGTCGGGCGCCGATGCGACAACCGGCCGCGCCACTGCCACGACAGGTGCAGGCGCCGCCGCCGTTATCGGTGCGACTTGTTCAACCTGTTCGACGCGCTGGGAACGCATGGCAGGTGTGGGCAGTGTAGCCGTCGCGACGGGTGACGACGCGATCGGCGAGGTGACCGGACTGGTCAAAACCTGAACGTTGCCGGTGGCCACGACAGCGCTGTCGATCCGTGCACCGCCGTTACCGGCATGACCGTTGCCGCCCCCCTTGCCGCCCTTCCCGGCCTTGCCCGTCTTGTTACGCCCGCCCATCTTGCCGGCGGGGCCACCAGCGTCCGGCGTATCGCGAATCAGACGGAAATCCATCTTGCGTGCATCGAGGTCGACCCGGCCGACCTGCACCCGGACCCGGTCCGTCAGACCGTAACGGATACCGGTGCGCTCACCGCGCAGTTCGTTGCGAACCTCGTCGTATTCGAAATAGTCACTCCCTAGTTCGGACACGTGCACGAGGCCTTCAACAAACAAGGAATCCAGTGTGACGAATACCCCGAACGGTGCCACGCCGCTGATCGACCCGCCAAATTCCTCACCCAGCTTATCGCGCATGAAATAGCACTTGAGCCAAGCCTCCACGTCGCGTGAGGCTTCGTCGGCGCGCCGCTCGTTCGACGAACAGTGCAGTCCCAAGGATTCCCAAATCGCGACATTCGCCCCCTTGGGCTTTTTCGCGGCATCGTTCGCCTCGCTCGCCTTCGCACCCGGCTTCTGCTTGCGTACCTTCATCGACATCGCCGTATTCAAGGCGACATCGCCGGCGTCCGGCACATACTTCCTGCCCTCCAGGATCGCCTTGATCGCGCGGTGCGTCAGCAAATCAGGGTACCGGCGAATCGGGCTGGTGAAGTGCGCGTACGCCTCGTAGGCCAGGCCGAAATGGCCGACGTTTTCCGGGCTGTAGACCGCTTGCTGCATCGAGCGCAGCAGCATCGTCTGCAGCATCGGCGCGTCCGGCCGCTGCTTGATCTGCAGGATCAACGAAGCGAAATCGCTGGCGTGCGGCGTATCGCCACCGTTCAACGTCAGACCGACCCCGCGCAGGAACGTGCGCAGGTTCTCGAGCTTCTCGGCGTTCGGGCCACCGTGGACACGGTACAGGCCCGGGTGCTTGTTGCGCTTCAGGAAGTCCGCCGCGCAGACGTTCGCCGACAGCATGCACTCCTCGATCAACTTGTGCGCATCGTTACGCGTGCGCGGGATGATCTGCTCGATCTTGCCCTGCGGATTGCATACGATGTACGTTTCGGTCGTCTCGAAATCGATCGCGCCACGCTGCTGCCGCGCTTCCAGCAAGGCACGGTAGACCGCATAGAGATTCTGCAGTTGCGGCAGCACGGCGGCCCGCTTCGCCGCTTCCGGACCCTTTGTATTGGACAGCGCCGCCGCCACTTCGTTATACGTGAGACGCGCCGCGGAGTGAATGACCGCCGGATAGAACTGGTACGCCTTGACCTCACCCTTCGCCGTGATGATCATGTCGCAGGTCAACACGCAGCGGTCGACGTCCGGATTCAACGAGCACAGCCCGTTCGACAACTTCTCCGGCAGCATCGGAATCACGCGTCGCGGGAAGTACACCGACGTGCTGCGTTCGATCGCATCCGCATCCAGCGCGGCGCCCGGTCTCACGTAATGCGAGACATCGGCGATCGCGACCAGCAGACGGAAACCGTTGACGCGACCAATCTTGATCGGTTCACAGTAGACCGCATCATCGAAGTCGCGCGCGTCCTCGCCGTCGATCGTCACCAGGGGCACGTCACGCAAGTCCACACGGTCGTGCAGATCATGCCCCTGCACGTCGTCCGGCAGCCTGGACGACTGTGCCAGGGCCGCATCGGAGAACAGATGGGGTACGCCATACTTGCGCACCGCGATCTCGATTTCCATGCCCGGATCATCCACTTCGCCAAGCACTTCGACAATCTTCCCGCTGGCTTGCGAATGGCGGCTCGGATAGTCGGTGATCTCCAGACTGACAATCTGCCCCGCCTTGGCGCCATTCAGGCCGCCCGGGGCGATCATCACATCCCGACCGATGCGCTTGTCCTCGGGCGCCACGACATAGGTACCGTTCTCGTTGATCACGCGACCGATCACGCGCTTGATCGCACGCTCGGTGATTTCGACGACATGCCCTTCCGGGCGACCGCGACGGTCCTGCCCCGTCACCCGCGCCAACACGCGGTCGCCATGCATGATTTTCGACATCTCTTGATGCGACAGGAACAAATCGTCGCTGCCGTCGTCGGGCACGAGGAAGCCGAACCCATCCCGGTGCGCTTGCACACGCCCCGCGGTGAAGCTGGATGCGGCTGCGGGATGGACGAGACCCTTGGCGTCGATGTGAACCTGCGCGTCACGCTCCATCGCGTTAAGGCGCTTGAAGAAACCATCACGCTCCTCGAGCTTGATGGACATCGCGTCGGCCGCGCCTTCGGCCGTCAATATCGTGCTGGATGCGCGCAGCACCGCGAGGATTTCCTCGCGGCTCGGCACCGTATAGGCGAATTTCACGGGGGGACGCGGGGCGAACTTGTCCCCGAAGGAACGGCCCGGCTTGGGACCTGATTTCATGCTCGGTTTGCTCGCTGAATGATGCGTCGGCTGATGCGACTGCGTCGAGGCTTGCTTGGGGGCTGGTCTGGCGCCATGTCTTGGGGCCTGCTCCCGAGCCGTCTGGTCGGCGGGCTTATCGGTGATCTTTTCCCGGGCTTGTCGGCTTTTCACGCGGATGTGTCGTACCTAATCTGAATCGGCTGTCGGCGTGCCGGTTATGGCTCACGGTGGCGGCACGCGCTGCGCGTACCCCGTGCCCCGGCACGAACTATATCGGCACATTCTACCATCAGGGTCCGAATTGCCCCGTGCTTTCGGGTATCCGCCTGATTGCACCGCGCGGACGGACGGCAGATACGACGACTGGCAAGAGCCTATTGCCGAAATACCGCGTCATCGCAAAGAAAATGTTGACACCAAAAGTTCGATCTATATAATACGCTTCTCTCAGCGAACGCGGCACCAAATCAACGGGTTGCAGTGCGCGAGGCTCGGTAAATCACCTCCTTCCGCAAGACGGGGCACGAGGCACCGAAAAGCGGTAAAGCTGGAAGCGCGGCAGGTTTAGTTGGCCCAGATGGCGGAATTGGTAGACGCGCATGGTTCAGGTCCATGTGCCGCAAGGTGTGGAGGTTCGAGTCCTCTTCTGGGCACCAACACTTTCCTGGTTCGCGGTTTTTGGCCCAGGTGGCGGAATTGGTAGACGCGCATGGTTCAGGTCCATGTGCCGCAAGGTGTGGAGGTTCGAGTCCTCTCCTGGGCACCAAAATTTTGAAAAAGGTCTGCAAATGCAGGCCTTTTTTTCATGCGGCCTCTCCCATGAGCAGTTCGCCCGAATTCCCCGAGACGTTCGTTACCCCGCAGGACCGGCGTTTCTGGCCCGTCACCCGGCGTGCCTTCGTAGTGGATGCTACCTATACTTGGCACGCCGCGGCCCTTCTCGGTCTGGCCATCGCTCCCGGCACCTGGCCTTGGTGGCTGGCCGGAACATTGCTGAATCACGCAACCGTCACGACCGCCGGCCTGTTACCCCGTACCACGTTGCTCGGCCCCAATCTGCGCCAACTCCCTGATACTCCGGCGAATCGCGATGCGATCGCGTTGACGTTCGACGATGGTCCGGACCCGGACGACACACCGCGGATTCTCGACCTCCTCGATGCTGCCGGCGCCAAGGCGACGTTTTCTGCATCGGCGAACACGCATTGCGCCATCCCGGTATCGTCCGCGATATCGTTGCGCGAGGGCATGGCGTGGAAAATCATTCCCAGCGCCACCGCCATACCTTCTCGGTCAGTCCACCATCGCTGATTCGCCGCGAAGTGTGGGAAGGCCAGCGCACACTACAGGCGTTGACCGGCCAGGCACCGGTGTTTTTCCGCGCCCCCGCCGGCTTGCGCAACCTTTTCCTGGACCCGATCCTGCAAGGTGCCGATCTGCGACTGGCGAGCTGGACGCGCCGCGGATTTGATACCCGCGAAACCTCGGCCGATGTCGTGACGCGCCGCCTGCTCGAGGGCGTGGCGCCCCGAGACATCCTGTTGCTGCACGACCGCGGCGCGGCGCGATTGCCGACTGACGGGACCTCGGTCGCGCTCGCCGTACTGCCGCGCGTGTTGCAGGCGATTGCCGCGCGGCAATGGCGCTGTGTGACATTGCGTGAGGCGTTTGCCCCCCTCGCCTGACCTACTCCGACATCGTGCAGATCTGATGCAATGCGTTCAACCGACGCACCGGATCACGCACGTACGGATTGCTTTCATCCCATGCGTAACCGGCCAGCACGGCACTGATCATTCGCCGGATCGCCGGCGTCTGCGCCTTGTAGAAAATCATGTCCTGCAATTCGCCGGTGTACCACCGTTCCACGAAGGCCCTGAAAGTATCGATGCCTTTTCGCAAGGGCACATCGTAGTCTGCGTGCCAGTCCACCGTATCCCCACGCAGTTGTCGATCCAATACCACGGAGGCCTGATACGCGGAGCGCAGCGCTATCGTCACGCCCGAAGAAAATACCGGGTCCAGGAACTCCCCCGCATTGCCGAGCAGCGCATAGCCATCACCATGCAGCCGCGCCACGTTCGCGGAATAGCCCACCAAGGTGCGCACAGGCATCCGTAACGTCGCACCATCGAACAGTCGTGCCAGCATCGGTTCCTCGCCGATCAGTGCACGCAAGCGGCTTTCGCGCCACGCGTCCTGTTCCGCTTCGGAGCGATCCGCCAACGGCACCCCGTCGGCGGGCACCAAAAACGCGCGGGCCGCGACGCAGCCAATCGACGATCGGCCGTCGGACAGCGGAATGCGCCAGAACCAGACATCGCGATGCACAGGGTGAACATGGACCCCGATCTTCGTCCGATCGCTTTCCCGTGCCGCCCGCCCTTCGACAAAATGGCCGAACAGCGCCGCACGCTCCGGCATACGGGTGGGCGTTTCAAGATCGAGCAGGCGCGGTAGCACGCGACCAAAACCGCTTGCATCAAGAACGAAACGCGCGCGTACCGTATCGGCACGGCCGTTGGCATCGACTAGTTCTAGCATCGGGGTCAGGCCACCATGGAATGCGGTGACCGTCTCGCCATAGCGCACATCGGCCCCCTGCCGTGCCGCGCATCGCGCCAGGATATGGTCGAAATCGGCGCGCACTACCTGATAGGTCGTGCCCCATCCTTCGGAATGCTTATCCCGGAAATCGTAGGCAGCATACTGGTCGCCCCGGAAAAACGCCGCGCCGTTCTTGTATTGGAAGCCCGCCTCGACCACGGCGCGCAACATGCCGGCAGCCTCGAGATACGCCATGCTCTGCGGCAACAGGCTTTCCCCAATGGAGAATCGCGGGAAATGCTGGCGCTCGATGACGCGCACGCCATGCCCGGCGCGCCGCAGCAACGCGGCCGCCACGGCACCCGCGGGGCCGGCGCCGATGATCGCTACATCGACATCGACCCCGGCACGGGGTGCCTGCCCGACGCCGCCGCTACTGTCCACCACGGTTTGTATCGCGCTACTCATTCGTCAGTCTCTTCTCGCGTAAAACACAGGGCGGCACAACTGCCGCCAAAACCGAACGATACCGACATGGCCCGCGCGATGTGTGCGGCGCGGGTCTGCGTGACCAGTGGCAGATCGGCGAACACCGGATCGCACGGCGGGACCACGCCGGACGTCCGTGGCCCCATGCTGCCGGCGATAAAACCGTCGCGCATCATCAGCAACGTATAGATCGCCTCGTGTACACCGCAGGCTCCCAGCGTATGACCGCTGAACGCCTTCGTCGATGAAAAAGCCGGTATCCCGCCAGCGCTACCGAAGACCCGGCGTAACGCCTCGGCTTCCGCCAAATCGCCCTGCGGCGTCGACGGCGCGTGGGTATTGATGTAATCGAGCAGCGCGTGATCCGTGGCCGCCCACGCCGTCCCGATGGCGCGGGCGATACCCGCCGCGCCGGGCGACACGAAACCGCCGGGGTCCGTGCTGTGACCATAACCATCGAGCAACGCGAGCACCCTGGCGCCCCGCGCTTGCGCATGGGTCAGTGACTCGAGCACCAAGACGCCCGCCCCCTCGCCAATCACGAACCCGTCCCGCGCGCTGTCGTAGGGGCGTGATGCCGTGTGGGGCGCGGCATTGAATCCTCGTGACAACACGCCCATCGCGTCGAACATCAGGGCCGTGTTGTCATGCAAGGCCTCGCTGCCGCCTGCCAGCATGACGTCCTGCGCACCGCATGCGATCAATTCCGCAGCCTGGCCGAGCGCGATCGCCGAGGTCGTGCAGGCGGCCGAGACCGCATAGGTGATGCCTTCGATGCCGAAAACCTGCGCCACGCTGGCGCACGCCGTATTGCCCATGACCTGCGGCACGATGAACGGCGACGCGCGCTCGACGCCGCGCGTGCCCACCAGCGCCATCGCATCGTCATAGGCCTGCAGCGCGCCACTGCCGGACCCGATGACGGCACCGGCACGCGGCGAACACAGCGCTTGCGCATCGAGGCCCGCATCGATCAATGCGAGGCGGGCGGCGTGGCAGGCGAAGCGCGCCGTATCACCCATGAACCGTTCGTAGCGGCGCGCGAACGGCGTCATGCCGTCCAGCCGCACGCGGGCCGCGATCTGCGAACCCATGCCACGCGCATGCCATTGCGGCATCGCCTCGATGCCGCAATAACCGGTTCGGAGTGCCGAGGATACCGTCTCGCATGTATTCCCAAGACAGGACAGAATGCCGATGCCGGTAACGGCGACACGCCGTGCGTTCGACGTCACCGCACACCCTCCGGGCCTGGACCTGCGGCATCGTGGTCACGACCGGAAGTCGTCGCGGCGCCCGGTCCCACGACGGCACGCCCATCCTGGGCGCCGCCGTCGACCCGCGCGAAAATCAGCGACGTGTTGATCCCCCCGAATGCAAAGTTATTGCTCATCGCGTAGTCGATCCGCATCGTTCGCGGCGCGCCAATGATGTGATCCAACGGCGCGCAAGCGGGATCGACGTGATCGAGATTCAAAGTCGGCACGAACCAGTCCCGATTCATCATCTCGATCGTCCACCAGGCTTCCAGCGCACCACACGCACCCAAGGTATGGCCGACATAGCTCTTGAGCGAACTCACTGGAATCCTTTCGCCGAATACGGCATGCGACGCCTCGCTTTCCGCCTGGTCACCCCGATCGGTCGACGTACCGTGCGCATTCAAATAACCGATCGCCGACGGTGGCAGGCCCGCATCGCGCAACGCGATACGCATGGCGACCGCCATGGTCGGGCTGGCCGGCTGCGTCATATGGCCACCATCCGAATTCGAACCGAACCCCACGATCTCCGCATGAATGCGCGCACCCCGCGCCACCGCGTGTTCATACGCTTCCAGCACCAGCGACACGGCACCCTCGCCGACGACCAGGCCATCGCGGTCGCGATCGAACGGGCGTGGCGTCAGGGCCGGCGCATCGTTACGCGTGCTGGTGGCGTACAGCGTATCGAATACCGCCACCGCGGGTCCGGACAATTCCTCGGCCCCACCCGCGATCATCATGTCCTGCAGCCCATGCGCAATGGCTTCGTACGCGTAGCCGATGGCTTGGGAGCCCGATGCACACGCACACGACGTGGGGATGATGCGCCCCTTCAGCGCCCAGAACAGGCCGACATTGACCGCCGCGGTGTGCGGCATCATCTGCACATAGGTATTCGATGTGACGTCGCGCATCGACCCGCTCTGCAGCATCGTGCCAAAGGCGCGGATTGGCTCGACCGACCCCGACGACGAACCGTACGCCACGCCCATCCGCCCATCGGCGATCGGCACGTCATGCGGGCCGCCATCGCCGAGCCCGGCGTCGGCGAGCGCCAACTCACTGGCGCGCACCGCGTACAACGACACCGGTCCCATCGCACGTGTTTTCTTGCGCGGGTAATGGGCCGGCACGGTGAAATCCGGCAGCGGGCAGGCCAGCCGTGTATGCAACGCGTCGAACGCGTCCCAGGCATCGTAGCGGCATACGGCATTGCGTCCCTCGGCCAGCCTTTGTGCAATGACCTCCCAATTGTCTCCAAAAGGCGTGACGCCGCCGAAACCGGTGATGACCACCCGCCGGCGCCCGTTGCTGGCCGTGGGCGACAGGGTCGCGGTACGCAAACCGTTCATCAGATCATTCCACCGTTGACGCCAATCACCTGGCGCGTCACGTACGAGGCCGAATCGGACATCAGGAAACCAACTACCGCCGCCACCTCGGCCGGATCACCGATACGATTCATCGGCACCTGTTTCAGCGCATGCTCGACCGCGATGCCATCCAGCATCCCCGTATCGACAAGACCAGGGGCGACACAATTGACGGTGATGTTGCGCGAGGCAAGCTCGACGGCCAAGGCCTTCGTCGCCCCGATCAACCCCGCCTTTGCGGCACTGTAATTCACCTGGCCGCGATTGCCCATCACACCCGATACGGACGCGATGGTCACGATGCGCCCGCCACCACGCGCCCGCACCATCGGCATCGTCAAGGGATGCACGACGTTGTAAAAACCATCGAGGCTGGTCTCGATGACGGTGTCCCAGTCATCGCCGCTCAGCGCGGGAAATGCCGCATCACGCGTGATGCCGGCACAGCAGACGATGCCGTAATACGGACCATGCGCCGCGACATCCGCTTCCAGTGCGGTACGGCTGGCGGCGCGATCGCGTACATCAAACTGCACCACGCGCGCGCTGCCGCCCTGAGCAATGATGCCTTGCGCGACGGCTTCACCGCCCGCGGTGCCAACACGACTATGTACACCCAGGGAGAAACCGTCTTCCGCTAATCGATACGCTATCGCGCGGCCGATACCGCGACTCGCGCCGGTCACCAAAACGCGTCGGCTCATTGCCTTTCACTCCTGTTGCTGAATGCCGCAAAATCGGTGGGCTGAAATACCTTGACCACCCCTTCCGCCAACGCGACCGGTCGCGCCGGACCCTCAGAAAAGGGACGAATCGTACAGGCATAGGCACCCTGCCCGTCCTCGGTCCAGAGCACCCGTTCGGCCTCGATGACAAGCCGGCTAGCGGCGGCGAAGCAAGGCACGGCCATGCTATAGCGTCGGGTACCCAGCAAGACACCGGGCCGCGCCGCGGACCTGCCTGACAGCGCACGCAGCCCGATGTGCGCGCCGATCGACTGCGCCATCAGCTCGACGCCGATCCACGCCGGCATCGCGCCGTCCGCGTTGGCATACCAGGCCATTGCGTCAACCTGCGCTACCACCTGGATCGTGTCGTCATCGCTGGCGAGTATCCGCTCGACAAGCAGCATCGGTCCCCGATGCGGCAAGCAATCGATGATCGGTGGAAACGACGTCATCGGTCCCCCACGATCAAGCTGACGTTATTACCACCGAAGGCAAACGAGTTGCTCATCAGGAAGCGCCGCCCGCCATGCGGTGCCGACGGATCGGGACGGGCAAGAAATTGACCGGGCCGCACGACGTTCAGTAATGGCAGCGCCGGATCGGCCTGACCATCCCAGCAGTGGGGCGGCATCGGCATGTCGTCGCGCGACAGCATCAGGTAAAGCAAACCCAGTTCGGTCGCCGATGCGGCACCCAGCGTATGGCCGGTAAAGGGCTTCGTGCCGCTGGTGAGTACACCCCCAGGAAAGACCCGCGCCATCATCGCCGCTTCCATCTCGTCGTTTTTCGGCGTGGCGGTGGCGTGCAGGTTCACATAGCCAATCGCGCCGGGGGGGGATGCCCGCATCGTCGAGCGCCGCGCGCAATGCCAGTTCGCCGCCCACACCGGCCGGGTCCGGCGACGAGATATGGTGCGCGTCACTCGACTCGCCGACGCCGGCCAGCCACACCCCGCCCGCATCACGCGACATCAGGAACAGTGCCGCCCCTTCACCGATATTGATGCCGTTGCGGTTGACGCTCAACGGATTGGACCGCGTCAGGCTGGTGGAGGCCAACGAGCCAAAACCCTGCAACGTCAATTCACATAGCGAGTCGACACCGCCGGTGATCACTGCATCGCAGAGTCCCAGTTGCAACAAGCGACGCGACGCGGCAATGGCCTTGCCACTGGACGTGCAGGCTGTCGACAGCGTATAGGACGGCCCCCGCACCCCCAGCACGCTTGCGGTCAATGGACCCGCCGAGCCGATTTCCATCTGCCGGTAATCGAAGCTTGCCGGCAGCGTGCCCGCCGGCGATTGCGCCTGGAACGCGCGCTCGGCCGCCTCGATGCCGGAGGTGCTGGTGCCGAGGACCACACCCACGCGCGACGCGCCGAAGCGTTCGATCGCGGCGGCCGTATCGGGGAGAATCTGCAGCAACGCGGCTAGCAGCATCCGATTATGCCGGCAGTCGTAACGGGACAACGCCGCCTGCCATTGCGCGAAAGACGGCCTCGCGGTGCAGTCAGGCAAGCCGGCATCGAGCGCGTGCAATGCCGCCTCCCAGGACGGCAACCTCAGCACCCTGCCGACATAGGCGGGGCCGGTCAGCGTATCCGCCAACCCCATGCCGGGCGCCACGTTGCCCCGCACCGAGGCCACCACAGCGTCCGCCCCGCAGCCCAGCGCATTGGTCAGGCCCAGCGCGCGCAAATATACCGGTGGCGAAAAAATAGCGCTCATAGCTTAGACATTCCGTGCACCGTCGCGCGCACCGGCAACCCCGCGCGCTGCTTTACTCAACAACGAACGCCGGGCAGGGTCGAATGGCATCCCCAGGGGCGACAACACCACCGCCACCCCGATGCCTATCGACAGCGTCAGGCCAAAGCTGCGTAAAGCCGGCATCGCGCTGCATGCCAGCAGACCGAACGACAGAAACGTCGTGGCCGCGGACAACAACACGCCCACCCACACCGCGCCCAACGCACTGTCGGCCGCGACATCGGCTTCCGCTGACGTTCGCGACATGCAGCGCGCCGTCGCGCCGATGGCGTCGCGCGCCAGCCGCATGCATCCCTCGCGCAGGAAGACAGCGTAATTGACGCCAACGCCGAAGACCAGCATCAACGCCAGCACATTGAACAACGTCAGCAGTTGATGGAGATAGCCGAACGCCGCCAGGACGACACCAACGGACAGCGCGGTGGGCAGCAACACCCGTCCCGCGCCGCCCACGCCATACCGCCATGATAACAAGCCCAGAATCAACACCGATACGCCGAGCAGCCAAAATGCGCCGCGCACCCGATAGGCGCCGAACAGCGCGGACACGCTGCGCGCCTTGTCCACGAAGACGACGCGGATGTCCGCGGTACCAGCTTGCGCGGCGATCTCCCGTAGTGCCGCGACATTGTCCTCGCTCACCCCTTGCAACGGCATCACGGCGGCCGGCGTGGCAGGCTCGCCCGGTTTGCCGCCCAAGGCGCCCAACCATAGATGGGCATACGGTTGCGACCACGGTGCGGCAAGCCAATCCCGCACCTGCAGAACCGGGCGCGCGCCATGCGCCATCTCGGACGCACGTACCAATGCACCGTCCGATGCGGGTGCCTCGGACGCGGCATGCGCCGCCAGCCAGCGATCGATCACATCGTCTCGTAATCCGGCGTCGATCAGGATATGCCGCAACACGGCGGGATCGTCGAAAACCACGCGATCGAGTAGTGCCGCGTCGGCACGCTGCGTGCCTGCTGGCGGCACGAACGCGGTGAGGCTTTGCCATGAAGGGAGTGTTTTTTTCTCGTGCAACAGCGCATCGAGACGCGCCATGCCTTGCAACACGGCCTCGTCATCGCGACCCCGCACGAGGAAGAACTGCGTGCTGTCGTCGCTCCCCAATGCGTTGCGAATCCGGGTTTCCTGTGCAAGCAGACGCGGATCGCGCTGCACCAGCAGATGGATATCGTCGTCACTGTGAAGCAAGCACCAACCGGGGGCGGCAAGCACCATCAGGATAACGACCACCGGCCAGACGCGCCCCGCTTGCAGCATGCGATACGCCCACGTCAGCCCGCGTCCCGCGCGTGCAAAGAGCGCGGTTCGCGATGCGGCGCGCGGCGCCTGCAATCGCGGCATCAGCGTGGGAAGCAGCGTCAGCACGCACAGGAATGCCGTGGCAATGCCGGCAAACGCGAAACACGCGATCTGGCGCAGCGCCGGAAACGGGACCGCCGCCAACACCGCATAGCCAAGCAGGCTTGTCGCCAGCGCCACCGTCAACGCCGGCCGCACCACCCGCGCCGCGCGACGTGCCGGGGTGTTCTCGCGGGCCGAACCGCCCGCACTGTCATCGTGTATCCCGCTTGCCGCCGCGCCTTGCTCGAAGTACGCGACAAAGTACTGAATCGAATAATCCACCGCTTCACCGATCAGGCTGGCGCCAAAGACCAGCGTCAACAGATGGAGTTGGCCAAAGATGGCAAGCGTGATGTCGATGGCGAACAGCACGCCTAATGCCGTGGATAGAAACCCCAGGAGCAACAAGCGCGGCGACCGGAACACCCATACCATCAACAACGCGATACCGGCCAGCGATGCAAGGCCGATCAGATGTACTTCCCGCTGCGCCGACGCGCGCGCCGCCTCGGCGTAAAACACGGCGCCGAATCGTGCCAGCGAGAGGCCCGGCACGTGCTGCCGCCGCAGCGCCGCTTCACCGGAAGCGACGGCTTCGATCAGCGCCTGCTGCGTTTGCGTGGCATAAGGGGATCCCGCCAGCGTCGCAAACAACAGGACACCAATGCGTGTGTCCGCGACATCGGCTCCCGCCGCGGCGGTGCCCGGATGCGTCACGAGGAAACCGTGATCGAGCTGCAGGCGCGTTTGTGCGAGCGGCAGCGCGGATAACCAGTGGGTCAACCATCCGAACGGATCGTCGGCCAGCGATGCCTGCAATGCCCCGCCCCCCGCCGACGCTTCCGGCGCATACAGGCGCGCGTCAAGCCATTGCCGTATTGCCGCCTGTCGGACCGGCGCCACCGCGCCATCCAGGCGTTGCAACGTGGCGCGATCCGCAGCAGTCAACAAACCAAACCGGAACGGCAGATACGTGGCCCCGACCCGCGACAGATCGAACGCGGGCAATTTTGCGATGACGCTGGTGAAAAGCGGCGACGTTGTCGCGGAGTGACGCCCCGGCGCCGCCCCACCTGCTTGCGTCAAGACATCGGCGAACGTTTGCGCCGCCGCGCGGGCCTGTGCGGGATCATCGGCTTCGACCAGAAATACGACACGCTGGCCGACGGCATCGGTCAAACGATCTATCGCGTGATCGACAGCGGGATCGGTCGCGCTTCCAGGCAGCAAGGCGAGCAGATCGGTCTGCAATGGCGCAGGATCGGTCACGACCCAGAACCGCCAACCCGCGAAACCGATGGCGCAGGCCGCAAGCGCGATCCAGACCACCCTGATGCGCCAGGCCGCCCGACGCCTCCGATCCCGCATCATCTTGCGGACAGCCAGGCACGTTCACGTCCCGGGATGGCGGGAAGCGCGTGCTGATCCGCGAACGACCACTGCAACGTATCGCCATTCGCCTGGACGATGTCCAATGACGTCACGAAGTCCCCCCCTTCCAGATCGACCTGACGCAGGACCTGGGCAATCTGCGGCTGGTTCGGCACCAGTCGCATGCGCCAACGCGTGGCAGTGCCCTGCGCGCTGACATCGAATTGACTATATAGCGCGGACAGGTCGCCGCCAAGCACCGCGCGCAACATGCGCGATACCTGCGCCGCGGCGGCGGGCGGCGTTTGTGCGGGCGACGCATCGGCGCCGGCATCGTCGACCTGGCGCACGCCACGGTCCGTGATCGTATATACAGCATGCATCGGACGATCGATCGTCCACACCACGCCACTGTCTCGGGCGAACAGCAGGACACCGCCGCTCGTCAGCGGACGGCGCAGCGCCGCGCGCGTCTGCGTTTGGGTGTAGCGCGCCTGGACCACGGGATACTGCCCCAGTTGCGCCGTGATGTGACCAACCAGCATGGCATCGGGCTGTTGGGACGCCGATTGCCCGGCAGGTTGCGTGGACGATGGCAGACCAGGCGCGCGCGACGTGTCCGGCACGCGCTGCGCATGAACCGACGCACCCCACGAAAACAGCACGATCGACACCGCGGCCGATACCGCTATCGGCCGCGAGGCGGCGGTGACGTGTTGAAAAAACGTCTTCATGCCGCGCCTCTTGCACGTGCCAGCTTGTCACCAACGATCGGCGGCGAGACGAATTGCAGCGCTTGCGTTGCCGCTTCCACGGCAACCTGAATCGTCTGCCCTTTCGTCAGCCGCTTACCGCTTTCGACATCCCGGATTTCATAGGCAATACGTAGCCGGTTTTCATATTCCAGCAGATCCGCGCGAACAACGATACGCTGGCCATAGACCGCCGGCTTTACATAGCGCAGATGCAAGTCGATGACGGGCCAGAGATAGCCTGACGCCTGCATCTGCGGATAGTCATAGTCGAAGCGACGCAACAGTAGCGCGCGCGCCAGTTCCAGGTACTTCACATAGTGTCCATGCCAGCAGACGCACATTGCGTCGACATCGTGGAACGGCACTTCGAGCGTCGTGCTGGCACTCAGCAGAACACTCCGACTGGCGGTGTCATGAACGGCCATCAGACGAGTTGTCTCCAGGTGAGCGGGCACCAGCCCAGAAATCGTAGAAATTGAACCACTGATACGGCGCCGCGTGGCAGTGGTTTGCCAGACGGTCCGCGAAACGCCCGGCCCAGGTCGCGATATGGGTTTGCCGAGCGGTACGCGGCAACACGATGCGTTCGGCAAACGATTCGAAGTGCAGATGGTATCGCCCACGCGACTTGACACTGAAAAACAGATAGACCGGACAGGCCAGCGCATGCGCCAGGACCCATGGGCCTTGTGCGAACGGCGCCCCGCCGTCGAGGAACGGCACCGTCACGGTTCTGCCGCCTTCGCGGGCCGGCACCCGGTCGCCAACGATGACCAACCATTCTCCGGCATCGATGCGCTGCTGCATCATGATCGCCGTCTGCGGCCCGAAATCGTCTACCTGTACCAGTTGCGCGGTAAAGCGTGGATCGGCCTTTTCCAGCATCGCGTTGAAGCGCTTGGCATGTTCGGTGTAGACGATCGCGGTGACGCGTACCGGTTGACCCGTGCTGCGCGCGCGCCCACCATGGGTGCTCAAGG
>NZ_LAQU01000018.1 GCF_000970345.1 Robbsia andropogonis
ATGGAAAGCTTATTCTTTGTTGTGAGCGCTGCTGCAGGATACGTAACGGCAGCCGGTCGTCTAGCGTGTACCGGTGCTGCCGAAGCCGCCCGTGCCGCGTTCACTGGCGGTGAATTCGTCGACGACATGAAATGTCGCTTGCACGACAGGGACGATCACCAATTGGGCGATCCGTTCCAGCGGTTCGATCGTAAAGGCAGTTTGACCACGGTTCCACGTCGACACCATCAATTGCCCTTGGTAGTCGGAATCGATCAGCCCGACCAGGTTACCGAGCACGATGCCGTGTTTATGGCCCAGTCCCGAGCGTGGCAGGATCATCGCTGCATAGCCCGGATCTTCGAGATGTATCGCAAGGCCGGTTGGAATCAGGGCCGTCTGTCCGGGTTCCAGCGTCACCGACGCATCCAGGCAGGCGCGCAGGTCAAGGCCGGCGCTTCCTGTGGTCGCGTAGGCAGGCAGGTGATCGCGCATGCGCGCATCGACTATCTTCAGTTGCAAGTTCATGGCTGAGGCACGGAAGGGGAGTGGGACCGGGTGACCCGCCGCGCGATCTCTTCGATCAAGCGTCGCGCGAGGGAGGCCTTGTCGCCGGGAGGAAGAGGGTGACGTCCTTCGTCGTCAAACAGCACGATCTCGTTGTCGTCTTTGCCGAAAGTCAGGTGACCCAGGTTGCCGACAAGTAGCGGCACACGCTTGCGTGCACGCTTCTCGGTCGCATGTGTGTCAAGGTCATTGGTTTCCGCGGCGAACCCGACGCAGTATGGCGGATTCGGGCCGTGCGCCACCTCGCGGAGAATGTCCGGATTTTCGACAAATGCCAGCGTCGGCGCCGGATCGTTGGAGCGTTTGATTTTTTCGGTCGCCGCGGCGGCGGGACGCCAGTCCGCCACCGCCGCCACCGCAATGAAAATGGGCCGACGGCCGACGTTCGACTGGTCCAGGCCACGGCGGTCGATATCGGACGGTCCTGCGTTCGTGTCCGGGGTATGCGTGAGCGCCGGGTGCTCCTCGTTGTCTTGCGACAGCAGTACAGCGTGCACCGCCGCGCGCATTTGCTGCGCAGTCTCCACATCGAGGCGACGCACGCCCCACGGCAGCGGCAACGCGGTCGGCCCGCTGATCAGCGTCACATCGGCCCCCGCATCAGCTGCGGCGCGTGCGATCGCGTAACCCATCTTGCCGCTCGATCGATTTGTGATGCCGCGTACGGGGTCAATTGGTTCGAACGTCGGACCCGCCGTGATCACCAAGCGGTGGCCCTGGAGGCGCTTTGGCGTAAACCACGCGACAATCGCATCGCGAATCGCGTCGGCCTCAAGCATCCGGCCATCCCCCACTTCTCCGCAGGCTTGGTCGCCGGCGTCGGGACCCCAGATCGCAATGCCGTCGTGGCGCAACTGATGGGCGTTTCGCTGGGTCGCCGGATTGCTCCACATTTGCCGGTTCATCGCCGGGACGATCGCGAGTGGGCAATCTCGAGCAAGACACAGCGTCGACAACAAGTCGTTGGCCATGCCGTGCGCGAGCCGCGCCATGAAGTCCGCCGATGCCGGCGCGACCACAATGCCGTCTGCTCGGCGCGACAGATCGATATGCGCCATCCCATTGCCATCCTGGGATGTCCATTCGTCGAGGAATACGGGGTGGCCGGTCAGGGCCTGCATCGTCAACGGTGTGATAAAACGCGTGGCGGCTTCGGTCATCGCGACCTGCACCGTGGCGCCGGCCTTGATCAACAGGCGCGCCAATTCGGCCACCTTGTAGCAGGCAATGCCGCCTGTCAGACCAAGCACCAGATGCCTGCCCGCCAGCGGCCCGTTGGGATGCGCCGTCGCCATGCCGGTGCCGCGCATTCAACGGCT
Source organism: Robbsia andropogonis (assembly GCF_000970345.1). Classification (GTDB taxonomy): domain Bacteria; phylum Pseudomonadota; class Gammaproteobacteria; order Burkholderiales; family Burkholderiaceae; genus Robbsia; species Robbsia andropogonis. The sequence goes on from NZ_LAQU01000018.1 coordinate 1,866, forward strand.
CCCGCGCACACGGCGCAGTTCATCCCACACCAGCAAGATCGCGCCGATGCAGATGCCGCTATCGGCCACGTTGAACGCCGGCCAATGCCATGCATTCACGTGAACGTCCAGAAAATCGATCACGTGACCATGAATCAGTCGATCAATGACATTGCCCAGTGCGCCGCCCATGATCAGCGACAGGGCAGTACAGAAAAGCCGCTGCCCGCTGTGCCGGCGCAAGAGATAGCAAATCACGAGCGCTGCAACCACGCCCAGCGCCGTGAATCCCCAGCGTTGCCAGCCGCCGGCCCCTGCCAGGAAGCTGAAGGCGGCGCCGGGGTTATACACCAGCACCAGGTTAAAGAAGCGCGTTACCGCACGACCTTCGCCATAGGCGAAGGTCTGCAGAATGGCGACCTTCGACAACTGGTCGAGCAGGATCACGATGACGGCCAGTCCAAGCCAGGGCAGTAGCGAGCCCCCCGCGCGGCTGCCCACGGCCATCGTTCGTCCTACGGATTTGCTCATTGCGTTGCTCCTGCCGGCCATTGCCGCGTTGTGGCGTGAAACATCGTCGTTATGTGTTGATCAGGCCGCGTGACGATCTTCGCCGGCACCGAACAGGTTGCTGAAGCAGCGGCCGCACAAGGTGGGATGCGCGGCGTCGATCCCGACATCTCCACGATGATGCCAGCATCGCTCGCACTTCTGTGCCGCCGACGGCGTGACGGTGACCGATTGTTCCGCTTCGTCGGAGACACGGGTAACCACGGCTTCCGACGTGATCATTACGAATTTCAGATCCTCGCCCAGGCTCGTCAACGCATCGAAACGCGTGCCCGCCGCATGCAAGACGATGTCCGCTTGCAACGACGAACCGATCTGGCCCGCGGTGCGTGCTTCTTCCAGTGCCTTCGTGACCTCGCCGCGTACCGTGCGCAACACCTGCCATTTCGCGATCAGCGCCGCGGCGTCGTCGATCTCCGGGTACTGATGATACAGGCCCGTGAAAATCGTATCGCTGCCCGGATACAGGACTTGCCACGCTTCCTCCGCGGTGAAGGACGCAAACGGCGACATCAAGCGCAGCAAGCCGTTCGCCACGTGCCACAACGCAGTCTGCGCGGCACGGCGGGCACGCGAATCCGGCGCGGACGTGTAGAGGCGGTCCTTGAGCACGTCCAGATAGAAGCCGCCAAGGTCCTCGGAGCAGAATGTCTGGATCGCGGCCACCACCGGGTGAAATTCGTAGCGCTCGTAATGGTCGAGCAGCTGCGCCTGCCACGCTGCCGTATGCGCCACCGCGTAACGATCAATTTCCAGCCAGTCGGTGACCGGTACCGCATTCTTGGCGAAATCGAAGTCGGACAGGTTGGCCAACAAGAAACGCAAGGTATTGCGGATACGGCGATAGCCTTCCACCACGCGCTTCAGGATTTCATCGGAGATCGACAGTTCGCCGGAATAGTCCGTCGATGCCACCCACAATCGAATGATCTCGGCGCCCAGCTTGCTGGAGACCTGTTGCGGCACGATAACGTTGCCGACGGACTTCGACATCTTCCGGCCTTCACCGTCGACGGTGAAACCGTGCGTCAGCAGTGCCTTATAGGGGGCCCGGCCGTCCAGCATCGCGCCGCTCAACAGAGAGGAATGGAACCAGCCACGATGCTGGTCCGACCCTTCCAGATAGAGATCCGCCGGGAATGCCGATACTGCTTTGTGCGATCCACGCAGTACATGCCAGTGGGTCGTGCCCGAATCGAACCATACGTCCAGCGTGTCGCGGTTCTTTTCGTAGTGCACCGCTTCGTCGCCCAGCAGGTCTGCCGGTTCCAGCGATTGCCATGCTTCGATGCCCTGTTCCTCGACACGTTGTGCGATCAGTTCGAGTAGCGCGATCGTGCGCGGATGCAGCTCGCCGGTTTCCTTATGGACAAAGAACGCCATTGGCACACCCCATTGACGCTGGCGTGACAAAGTCCAGTCCGGACGGTTGGCAATCATGTTGAACAGGCGTTGCTTGCCCCATGCCGGGAAAAAGCGCGTCTGCTCGACGGCGGCCAGCGCGGACTCGCGCAACGTGGCGCCGCCGTCCGCGGGCGTCAAGTCCATGCCGGCAAACCACTGCGACGTGGCGCGATAGATGATCGGCGTCTTGTGGCGCCAGCAGTGCATGTAGCTGTGCTCGTGCATCTCGTCGTGCCACAACGTGCCGGCTTCGCGCAGTGTCTCGACGATCTTCGGGTTTGCTTCCCAGATTGTCAGGCCGCCGAATAGTGGCAGCGTGGATGCGAAGCGGCCGTCGCCCATTACCGGATTGATAAAATCCTCGTCCGTCATGCCGTGCGACTTGCACGAGTTGAAGTCCTCGATGCCGTAGGCCGGCGCCGAGTGCACCACGCCGGTGCCGGTATCCAGTGTTACATAGTCGCCGAGGAAAATCGGCGCGGTACGCGCGAAGCCGGCATCCATTTCGGCCAACGGATGATGAAAACGGATACCCGCGAGCTTTTCACCCGGTGTCGTTGCGACGATCCTGCTATGCGGCATGTCATCCATGCTGGTATCGCCATCGGTGGCAAGCGGCGCCAGGCCGTATTGCGCCAGCGCCGATGCCACACGGTCGGTTGCCAGTAGCAGGAGACCGGCCGCCGTGGCCACCAGGGCATATTCGATTTCCGGATGCAGGTTCAACGCCTGGTTGGACGGGATCGTCCACGGCGTCGTCGTCCAGATAACGATCTGGCCGGTCTGATCCGGGCGGCCGCCGGTGTTCGGCGGCAGCGCGTCGAGACCGAAGGCAGCGGCCAGTTTATCCGGCTCGGCGAACGGAAAGCCCACATCCACCGCAGGGTCCTTGCGATCCTTGTACTCGACTTCCGCCTCGGCCAAGGCCGAACCGCAGTCGAAACACCAGTTCACCGGCTTCAGTCCGCGATAGATGTAGCCTTTGTCCAGGATCTTGGCCAGCGCGCGCAGTTCGCCGGCCTCGTTCTGGAAATTCATTGTCTTGTACGGATCGTCCCAATCACCCAGCACGCCCAGGCGCTTGAAGTCGACCATCTGGCGGGTGATCTGCTCGCTGGCGTAGGCGCGCGCGCGGCGCTGCACCTCCGCCGCCGGCAGGTTTTTGCCGAATTGCTTTTCGATCTGGATCTCGATCGGCATGCCGTGGCAATCCCAGCCAGGCACGTAGGCTGCATCGAAGCCTGCCAACGTCCTGGCCTTGACGATCATGTCCTTCAGGATCTTGTTGACCGCATGCCCCAGGTGGATGTCGCCATTCGCATAGGGGGGACCGTCGTGCAACGTGAATTTCGGCCGGCCGGCACTGGCTTCGCGAATCTTTTGGTAGACACCGCGGTCTTCCCATTCCTGCACCCACATTGGTTCGCGCTTCGGCAGGTCGCCCCGCATCGGGAATGGCGTATCCAGCAGATTGACCGGATAACGCGACGGCGTGCTGTCCTTGCCACCCGGCTTTCCTGCCTTGCCCGCGTCGCGCTTGGCAGCTTTGTCGTTGCCGGCGTTCTGTTCGGGTGAAGTGTTATTGCTCATTGCAATCCTTGTGCTCTGACTTTGTACTTTTCTACGCGTCCGGAATTCGGCGCGTGGGCGACTCGGCGTCCAGACCGCGGCGGCCATCGACGCTATTGTCGTCGGTCTACCGGGTCGTTGCGCCGAACGCGTACTGAAAACGAATAGCGTCCATTGACGGGCTCGCCGGTCGTGGTGCGGGGTGATTACGGTGGCGTGTCAATGCTGCTGAAGTGCATTTGCCGATGCGGTACGGTAAAAAAACCGTGCACGAAGCAGGCATGCGCGTCGGCAGCTGTCATGCCGGGCATCGTTGGCGTCTTTCGGCGGGCCCGTGGTTCGGGAAAGCGCCGATCAGCTAATTCGGTCTGTCACGCCGGTCGCGGTCCCCCGTGACGCCGGTCCGGTGGGCGGCAGGCCGAAATAGGAACGCGCCTGGGCCACGTCGCGTGCGATGGCCGCGGTCAACGCAGGCAAGTCCACATACCGCGCTTCATTGCGCAGTTTCTTCATGAATTCGACGCGCACGATCTTTCCGTACGCGTCACCACGCCAATCGAAGAGATGCACTTCCAGCAAGATGCGGCCGGAATCATCTACCGTCGGTCGCAATCCCAGGCTTGCGACCCCCATCAACGGTTCATCGGCAAGACCATGCACCCGCACGACCATGATGCCCGCAAGCGCCAGGCGCTTGTGGGATATCCGGATATTCAACGTTGGAAATCCCAGGTCGCGTCCCAGCTTCTGGCCGTGTATGACGTGTCCGGAAATCATATACGGCCGTCCGAGCAACCGCGAGGCACCGTCGAGATCGCCCGCCATCAATGCCGCCCGAACAGCGGAGCTCGACACGCGCGCGCCTTCCGGGTCCGCCAGCGTCGTCATCTGCTCGACTTCGAAACCGAATTCGCAGCCCGCGGCCTGCAGCGCATCGAAATTGCCCGCGCGCTTCGCGCCGTATCGGAAGTCGTCACCGACCAATACCCAGCGCGCATGAAGGCCGTTCACAAGCGTGTCACGGACAAAGCACTCGGCCGGCTGGGACGAGAAGGTGTGATTGAAATGCTCGACGACGACCCGGTCGACACCGGCGGCGCGTAGCGCTTCCAGCTTATCGCGTAGTAACGCGATACGGGGCGGGGCACCGGCCGGATTGAAGAATTCACGAGGATGTGGTTCGAACGTCATGACACACAGCGGCAGGCCGCGCGCGTCGGCAGCCGCGCGCGCTAACGCAAGCAGCGCTTGATGGCCGCGATGGACGCCGTCGAAATTGCCAATCGTCAGCGCGCAGGGCGCTTTGCTCTCGGCATTGGGGAGACCCCTGAAAACTCTCACGATACCTGTCGGTCGATTTCCAGAAAAGCGTTTGATTATAGACGAAAATGACGGGCTTCGGCGGCATTGGGCATCGCATCGGGCGAGAGGGTCGATCCAATGCAAATGCGACTGCGCGGAGCGGCCCGCAGGCGAGGGGCAATGTTAGAATCCGCCGGATGAAAAATATTGTCATCCTGCTGTCCGGTCGTGGCAGCAATATGCAGGCGATTGCCGATGCGTGCGCGACGCAAGGCTGGCCGGCGCGCATCGCGGCCGTCGTATCGAATCGCGCGGATGCGTCCGCACTGGCGTTTGCACGCGCACGGGGCATTCCGGTCGTGGTGCAGACCGCTGCCGACTTTGCCTCGCGGGACGCGTATGACGCGGCATTGCGGCAGCAGATCGACGCCTTTGCGCCTGACTTGCTCGTTTTGGCGGGATTCATGCGCGTGCTGAGCGCTGCTTTCACCGGGCATTACGCGGGACGGTTGTTGAATGTCCATCCGTCGCTGCTGCCAAGTTTCCCGGGCTTGCATACGCACCAGCGCGTGCTTGACGCAGGGCTGCCGTTGCATGGCGCCACCGTGCACTTTGTCACGGCCGAGCTGGATGCCGGTCCGGTGGTGGCGCAAGCGGTGGTACCGGTGCGCGCCGATGACGATGCCGAGACACTTGCCGCTCGCGTGCTCCGCGCCGAGCATGTCATTTATCCGAACGCAGTACGTTGGTTTGTCGAGGGCCGGTTGACGGTCGACGGTGCCCGGGTGCGTGCACGGCTTGATTATCCTGATACACAGTGGCTTTTCGCCACGGAGTTCGCATGAAATTGCATGGTTTCCTTATCGGTCAGACCGAAACATTGCTGGCCGAAGTGCTGCAGTTCAGCGGGCCCGCCGACGCGGCTGTCAGTCGTTTCTTCCGTACGCATTCCAAATTGGGGCACGCGGAGCGCGGCGTGATTGCCGAAGCGATCTATGCCGTGCTGCGCCGCAAGATGGAATTCGCCCATCTGGCCGAGGGCGGCAGCGGCTCACCTACCCGGCGGCTCACCTTGCTGGGCCTGATGCAGACCGTGGGTCGCGCGGCGTTGAAGCATGTGGTGGCGCCGCAGGAACGTGAATGGCTCGAACATGTGGCAACCATCGATCCGACGAGCTTGCCGCTCCGTATTCGAACGAACCTGCCGGACTGGATCTATCAAGCGCTGGCCACGCGCTTCAGCAACGAAGAGCTGGCGGCGCTGGCAGCGGCGCTGAACTATCCCGCACCGCTGGACCTGCGCGTGAATACACTGAAGGTCAATCGCGATAAGGCGGGCGAGGCGATGGTCGAATTGGGCCAGGAACTCGAGGACACGCCGTACTCCCCGCTGGGGCTGCGTCTGGCTGGAAAGCCCGCGTTGACAAAGATGCAACCCTTTCAGGACGGATGGGTGGAAGTGCAGGACGAGGGCAGCCAATTGCTGTGTCAACTCGTCGCACCGAAGCGTGGCGAAATGGTGGTGGATTTTTGCGCGGGCGCAGGGGGGAAGACGCTGGCGCTAGGCGCGATGATGCGCTCGTCCGGACGCTTGTATGCCTTTGATATCGCGGAGCGCCGCCTGGCGAAGATGAAGCCACGGATGGCGCGCAGTGGCCTGTCGAACGTCCATCCGATCGTGATCGATAGCGAAAACGATGTAAAGATCCGCCGCCTGGCCGGGAAGATCGATCGTGTGCTGGTGGATGCGCCATGTAGTGGCCTGGGAACTTTACGGCGAAATCCGGATCTGAAGTGGCGTCAATCGCCTTCGACGATTACCGAGCTTCAGCCGAAGCAACTGTCGATTCTCACGGCGGCGGCGCGACTCCTGAAGCCGGGCGGCAGACTCGTGTATGCCACCTGCAGCCTGCTGCACGAGGAAAATGAGGCAATTGTCGAGCGCTTCCTCGCGACACATCCTGACTTTGTCCTGGTGCCGGCAAATACCGTGTTGGCTGAGCAAAAAGTACCGTTGGACACAGGGTCATACCTGTCATTGTTGCCGCATCGCCACGCTACTGATGGTTTTTTCGCAGCGGTACTGACGCGCGTAAAAACCGTGGCGGCGGTTGCCAATGTTCCCCTGGAAGATGCCTCTGAAGTCTGACGCATTTGCCCCGCCCTGCGCTTCGAAGAGCGATCAAATGCAGGTCTATGGCTCGGGAAGGCCGTGTAATGGCCCCCTGAGGCCAGCGTGAATTCTTGCGGTGATTCCACCGCTTGCAACGTAACGCCAGCAGGGCGGTTTTTACGCTTTCTGGAGCGCGGTGGAATGGTCTGATTTTTGGAAGAACCGCACAGATAATGCGGTCATTTTGATGCGGCGCAATGTGATTTCTGCGTTGGAGGTTACAATTTCCTCTCAAGTTGGCGGGAACCGATGGGGTAGAATTGGCTCTCACCAGTGTAGGTTTGCCGTCAAGCACTTTCGTTGCTGCGGCATGGCGCGGCGGCCCTTGAGGGGCTTGTCGCGACGTCAATTGTTGTTGTTGTTCTATCCTCGTCTTCGAGATATATACCTTGGTTGATTCCCTGCTTCAATTCCTCGCGCACGGCATGCTTGATTGGCAATGGTGGCAGATCGTGCTTTACACCCTGGGCGTCACGCACGTGACGATTCTGGCGGTTACGATTTATCTGCATCGTTGCCAGGCGCACCGTGCGCTGGATTTGCACCCGTCCGTGAGTCACTTCTTTCGGGCATGGCTCTGGTTCACTACTGGCATGGTGACCAAGGAGTGGGCGGCCATTCATCGCAAGCATCATGCGAAGTGTGAAACCGAAGAGGATCCACACAGCCCGCAGACGCGCGGTCTGAAGAAGGTCTTATGGGAAGGTGCCGAGTTATATCGCGCAGAATCGCGTAATGAAGAAACGATGAAGAAGTTCGGTCACGGTACGCCGGATGACTGGATTGAACGCAACGTCTATTCACGCTATTCGATCATGGGCGTGGCGCTGCTGATGGTGCTGAACGTAGCAATGTTCGGGCTGGTGGGTCTGTCCGTCTGGGCAGTACAGATGGTCTGGATTCCGTTCTGGGCCGCTGGCGTGGTGAATGGCGTTGGCCATTACTTCGGTTATCGCAATTTCAATTGCGAAGATGCGAGCACGAATCTTCTGCCGATCGGCATTCTGATCGGTGGCGAGGAAATGCATAACAATCACCACACCTTCGCGACATCCGCGCGCTTCTCGAACAAGTGGTACGAGTTCGATATCGGCTGGATGTGGATTTGCGTGCTGTCGACGTTCAAGCTCGCCAAGGTGAAGAAGCTCGCACCAACGCCCAAGCTTCAACGGGGCAAGACCACGATCGACTTCGAGACGCTGCAGGCGGTTTTGTCCAACCGTTATGAGGTAATGGAGCGTTATGCCACGACGTTGCGCCGTGCTTACCGCCAGGAACTGCTTCATATCAAGTCGCTTGGTGCCAGCGACAAGTACCAGGTCTTCAAGAGTGGCCGGAAGTGGTTCCACAAGGATGAAGCGGTACTCGGTGAACACCAGAAACGGCAAGTACCGCAGATTATCGAAAACAGTACCGCGTTGCGTACCTATTACGAGTTGCGCACGGAACTGACGAAGATCTGGGAGCGCTCGAATGTGTCTCGCGAGCAGTTGTTGACGCAGTTGCAGGAGTGGTGCCATCGTGCGGAGCAGAGCGGCATTCAATCATTGCAAGAATTTTCAACGCGCCTGCGTCGCTATGCCTGATGTGATGAAGCGCTGCGTGGCATAGGGAAAGGGCGTCGGCTTGGTAAGCGGCGCCCTTTTTTATGGGTTGGGTGTAGGCGGCAGCGACCGACGTCCGCAGGGGATGGCGGACGACGAGCGATAGCGCTAAAAAGGCAACCATGTCGAGGTTGACCGGACGTGACGGCGATAACCGCCTATCGTCTGCGGCTGTCACAATACCCGACACGACAGTACTGTGCTGTCATCCATCCCGGGTTCCCATTGGCGCAAAAATAAAAAGCCCGGCACGGAAGTGCCAGGCTTTTTGGTATCGCGCGAGAATCGCGACGACAACGAAGCAAGCGAGGAGGACTGGCATTAACGCCAGTGCGGCACCTTACTTGATCTTCGTTTCCTTGTATTCGACGTGCTTACGAGCAACCGGGTCGAACTTGGAGATTGCCATCTTTTCCGGCATCGTCCGCTTGTTCTTGGTCGTCGTGTAGAAGTGACCCGTACCTGCGGTCGATTCCAGTTTGATCTTGTCGCGTGCGCCCTTGGCCATGAGAAATCTCCTTAAGCTTCGCCACGTGCGCGCAGGTCTGCGAGCACGGAGTCGATGCCGTTCTTATCGATCAAGCGCAGTGCTGCCGTCGAAATGCGCAGGCGCACAAAGCGATTTTCGCTTTCGACCCACATACGGCGGCTCTGCAGATTCGGCAGGAAACGACGCTTGGTCTTGTTGTTTGCGTGGGAAACGTTATTGCCGACCTGCGGCCCTTTCCCCGTCACGATGCATTTGCGTGCCATGAAGCACTCCTAGTACGCTAATTTTGCTGAATAGCCGGTCGATCACTCTACCGGACCCTGTCCGCGGGGCGCGTGCCGATCAACGTTCGGGAACATTCCGCCGTTGCCTAACGTCTCGTTGCGCCGCCTACCGCCCTTCGCGGGCCGAATCCGTACAACGGTCGAGGTGATTCCTCCTCGCCGCCGAGCAACCGTTTTACCAGCCGTGAACTCGGGTATCCGGGCTAGGCCGGAACACAAAGACGGAGATTTTAGCAGGCTTTCGGCAACGGAATCAAATACATTTGCGATTCAGGGCAGCATGCCCTGGTCGACAAATGAAAAATAGCCTTGCTTGCTGACGATCAGGTGGTCCACCAATGCGATATCCAGCAAGCCGAGCGCCTGTTGTAGTTGCCGGGTCAGTGCGCGGTCCGCGGCGCTGGGCAGCAGTACGCCGGACGGGTGGTTGTGCGCCACGATCAGTGACGTGGCATTCAGATCCAACGCGCGCCGTGCGATTTCACGGGGATACACGGCGCTCCTATCCACCGTGCCGTGCGCCATTTCCTCCGCGCGCAGTAGGCGGCAGTGGACATCAAGGAACAGCACGATGAACACCTCTCGCGATCGATCGCCAATCGTCAGCCGAAGATAATCCGCTACCGCCGCGGCATTCCGCAGCGTGGTGCTTTTGCCGCTGAGGGTTTCGCTGAGCGTGCGCCGTACGGTTTCCTGAATGGCGCGCAACTGGGTACGTTTTGCCAGACCGATCCCGGAAATCGACTGCAATGTCTTGTCGTCCGCCTGCAACACGCCGGCCAGCGAGCCGCAGCATATCAGCAGGGCGCGAGCGATGTCGATGGCGCTCCGGCCTCGGACGCCCGTGCGAAGAAACAGCGCCAGCAGTTCGGCGTCGCCCAGCGCCTGCGCGCCCAGTTTTTCGAGCCGCTCGCGGGGGCGGTCCTGTGCCGGCCAGTCACAAATCGCAAGGTGCGAATGTGGTGTGTCGACGACGGTGAGGGTATTCGTGCGCCGCCGCGGACGCGCGCGCCGGTCCGCATCCGTCGCGCGTCGGCCCGGCGCGACGTCGGTGACGATGGGTGCGGGCGCGCCAAGTGCGGGAGGAGGGGAAAGAAGGCTTAGTGTGGGGCATGGCATGGAGCAGCTCCGGATAAGGGCGGTCTACGAGCGGGAAGCGTTGGTGTAAAACGGGGGTGAAACAGTGTGTATGAGCGGACATGCGAGCGTTCGCGCGACCGGCGTGCCACAGTGGCTTACAATGGCGGTCTGTCACCCGGTGCGATTTCGCCGCGCATCTCGCCGGCCCACCGGACCGACCACGGTCGGACTGTTTCGGACATTCTCATGACGTTGATCGACCTCGCCCGCATCGAAGCGGGTTCCCATGTCACATTGCACTATCGTCTGTCGCTCGCGGACGGGACGGATATCGTCAATACCTTCGCCGACAAGCCAGCGACGTTGCTGCTGGGGGCGGGGCAGATGGCGCCGCCGCTTGAAGCTATATTGCTGGGGATGAAGACGGGTGACCACTCGACCATTCAGCTAAAGCCGGATGAGGCGTTCGGGCCACGCAATCCGGAATTGCTACAGTGGGTTTCGATGGCCACGTTGCGCGCCAACAGCATGGTCGGCGAGGATTTTTCACCGGGCGACCTGATCGAATTCAACGCACCAAGCGGTGGGCGGTACGCGGGCATATTGAAGCAGATCGGGGAGACGGCGGCCTTGTTCGATTTCAACCACCCGCTTGCTGGCCAGGCAGTGACCTTTGAAGTTCAGGTCATCGGCATTCTTTGATTTTCATACCCATTCTCGATATGGGAGTACCTACACGATGAACGCGGACACGAATGTAATGGAAGGCGCTGCACCCCAAGTGGCGCCCGTCGTCGATGGTGAGATCCTTTTGGCGCAACCGCGTGGGTTCTGCGCGGGCGTGGATCGCGCCATTGATATCGTCGAACGCGCCATCGCGCTGTTCGGCGCACCGATCTATGTGCGGCATGAGATCGTTCACAATGCCTATGTGGTCCAGGACCTGCGCCAAAAAGGCGCGATCTTCATCGAATCGCTTGATGACGTGCCTACCGGCAGTACCCTGGTGTTCAGCGCCCATGGTGTTTCGAAGGCCGTGCGCGCGGAGGCGGAATCCCGTGGCCTGCGTATTTACGATGCGACATGCCCGTTGGTGACCAAGGTGCATGTGGAAGTGGCCAAGATGCGTGCCGAGGAATACGAGATCGTGATGATCGGCCATAAGGGCCATCCGGAGGTGGAGGGCACGATGGGCCAGACGCCGGAAGGCATGTACCTGATTGAAAGTACGGACGATGTCGCGACGTTGACCGTTCGCGATCCGGAGCGGCTGGCACTGGTGACCCAGACCACATTATCGATCGATGATGCCGCGGAGATCATCACGGCATTGAAGGGGCGTTTCCCGAATATCCGCGAGCCGAAGAAGCAAGACATTTGCTACGCGACCCAAAACCGTCAGGATGCCGTCAAGTTCATGGCGCCACGGTGCGATCTCGTGATCGTCGTGGGCAGCCCCAATAGTTCAAACTCGAACCGGCTGCGTGAACTGGCCGAAAAGCTGGGTGTGCCGTCCTATATGGTCGATTCGCCCGACCAATTGCAGGAAGCGTGGTTCGACGGCAAGAAGCGCGTCGGCGTGACGGCTGGCGCGTCCGCTCCCGAGGTGTTGGCACAGTCGGTGATTGCCCGCATCCACGAATTCGGCAAGCGGGATGTTCGTGCGCTGGAAGGCATCGAGGAAAACATCTCATTCCCGCTCCCACGCGGTTTGACCTGAATCAGGCCGCGCGTCCCGAGTCGAGGCAATGTGTCGGCCAGGGACGGCGGGAATGCGGTACCGGGCAGCATCCTGGCTTTTCATCCGCCATTTCGCGATGTACGCCAACTCCAGACGCATTGTGATAGCCGGAGGCCGCGGTCAGCGCGATCACCCGCAGCGAATGCGCACTTCCCCTTTTCCCTGATATGTCAGCCCAATTCCCGCACGATCGCGGAAATGGGCTAGACGGTTCCCTCTAAATGAGGCGGCGAAAATTACATCAACGTACGCCGTTCATTGGTTAATCGATGCACCTTGACGGGGCGTGGCAAGGCTGGCGCGCCATCCGAAGAGCGGAATGCTTACATGCCTCGTTGTTTTTTGATTTCACAACAACCACCGGCAAAGCCACTTCAGCACTTGCTGAAAGTATTTGTTCGCACCATGATTGTGCGTCGTCAGAAAGGCGGTGATGCACCGCGTTGGCGAAAACAGGTGCAACTATAGAACGCTATTGTCGCAACCTGGACCATTCGGGGTTGCAACGCATATTGCGCATCGAATAAATAACGGTACAATTCGCCCGACTTTGCAGCCCGACTGTTATGAAAGGCTGCCGTGGCGGGGATGTGGAGTAAGTCGATGACGTTGTGCAAGACCACACCGCGTAGTGATGTCACATGGGCATTCGCGTGGGTCGCGAATCAGCGATCGACTCCCCAACATGTGGGCAGTGGCCCGGGCCGGCAGGATAGCGCTCGCGCATGCCTTTGCAGGCCCGGTGCCCGCTGGCTGAACATACAGGTGGGCGTTGGACGTCGCTCCCGGAGACGCGCTGCGTGATTGCTGCGCGGTGCGGCGGGTGGACAAGCCTCGCGCCTCCTCACCGTTTCACAGTGTTTTAGATGCGACCCCGGTATGTGTGAGGGCAAGTTGCTCGCGCACCTACTGAATGTAGTGACATACCAAGCCAGGCGCACCGAGGGTGTGACTGGATCGTGCTGCAAGCAACCCCGCCGGGTCACCGGCACGACAGGCGCCGCCGTCCGCGGCGGTAACAAGGAAGGAGTAGCGAATGGATACCTTCATCCAGCAGATCATCAACGGGCTGGTGCTGGGAAGCATCTACGCGATCATCGCGCTGGGTTATACGATGGTGTACGGAATCCTGGGCATCATCAATTTCGCGCATGGCGACGTGCTGATGGTGGGGGCGATGGTGGCGCTGTCGGCCATCAATGTCCTGCAGGCGCACTTTCCGAACATGCCGGGCTGGCTGATGCTGGTCATCGCGCTCGTGATCGCGGCGGTCGTCTGTTCGATCGTCGGCTACCTGATCGAAAAGGGTGCCTATCGACCCCTGCGTCGTGCGCCACGGTTGGCGCCGCTTATCACCGCGATCGGCGTCTCCATCCTGCTGGAAACGGTGGCGATGATGATTTGGGGCCGCAACCCGTTGATGTTCCCGCAGTTGCTGCCGACGGACCCGCTGAACGTGATCGCGCCGACCGACACGACGCCTGGCGCGGTGATCTCGGGTACGGAAATCATTATCATCGCCACGGCATTCCTCGTGATGGGCGGCTTGTTGCTGCTGGTCAACAAGACGCGGCTGGGCCGTGCGATGCGGGCAACCTCGGAAAACCGGAATGTTGCCGGCTTGATGGGCGTGAACCCGAACTTCGTTATTTCCGCGACGTTCATGATCGGTTCGGCGCTGGCCGCGCTGGCAGGGGTGATGATTGCGTCCGAATACGGCAATGTCCATTTCTATATGGGTTTCTTGCCGGGGATGAAGGCTTTCACCGCCGCGGTGCTGGGTGGGATCGGCAATCTGGGTGGTGCGATGGTCGGCGGCATCGTCCTAGGACTGATCGAGCAACTGGGCGCCGGCTATATCGGTGGTCTCACGGGCGGGGTGTTCGGCAGTAACTACCAGGATGTCTTCGCGTTCATCGTGCTGATTGTCGTGCTGGTGTTCCGTCCATCCGGATTGCTGGGCGAACGAGTCGCGGATCGGGCCTGATCCAGGCATAAACGAGTTTAGGGAAGACACGAAATGGGCTCCATTCCTCCGATTCAAACAACCAACGAGCTGACGCCGTCGGCGCCAACGCCGACGCGTATCGGTACCTGGATCGTTGGCGCTGTTCTGGTGCTTGCATTGCCGATGCTGGTGGGTACCGCCGGTGGCGACTATTGGGTGCGCGTGCTGGACTTCGCGATGCTCTATGTCATGCTCGCGCTGGGGTTGAACGTGGTGGTCGGCTTTGCCGGGCTGCTGGACCTCGGGTATATCGCGTTCTACGCGGTAGGCGCGTACGTGGCGGCGTTCCTGTCATCGCCGCAGTTGTCGCAAAACTTCGCATGGATCGCGGCAATCTGGCCGCACGGCCCGCATTTCTCGATCTGGGTGATCGTGCCGGTTGCGATGGCGGTGGCTGCCATCTGCGGGTGCATCCTGGGCGCACCCACGTTGCGTCTGCGGGGCGACTACCTTGCGATCGTCACACTGGGCTTCGGTGAAATCGTGCGGATTTTCATGAACAACATGGACCGCCCGATCAACATCACCAATGGTCCGAAAGGCATTACCGATGTGGCGCCGGTTCACCTTTTCGGGATCGATTTCTCGAAAGGGCACGATATCTTCGGCTACCATTTTTCCGCGGTCTATCCTTACTACTACCTGTTCGTCCTCTTTTCGGTCTTCGTGATTTTCGTCTGCGTGCGGTTGCAGCATTCACGCATCGGCCGTGCATGGGCGGCAATTCGCGAAGATGAAATCGCCGCCAAGGCGATGGGCATCAACACCCGTAACGTGAAACTGCTGGCATTTGCAATGGGCGCGTCGTTTGGCGGCGTGTCCGGAGCGATGTTCGGTGCATTCCAGGGCTTCGTGTCGCCGGAATCGTTCACGTATTGGGAATCGGTCGTCGTTCTGGCTTGCGTGGTGTTGGGCGGCATGGGGCATATTCCGGGCGTGATCCTGGGTGCCGTGCTGCTGTCTCTGCTGCCCGAGGTCTTGCGATCGACGATGGGGCCACTGCAACATTTCCTGTTCGGTCACACCATCGTTGACGTGGAAGTGATTCGTCAGTTGATTTATGGCCTCGCCATGGTGCTGATCATGTTGTATCGCTCGGAAGGCCTGTGGCCGGCGCCGAAGCACGAGGACCGCGTGGCGAAGATCGCCAAGCGGGGCAATAAGACGATCCGCGCATGAGCTGGCGCAATCTGACGGAGCGGCTAGGAAATGACTGATAACAATGTGCGCCTGTTCATCAAGGGCGTGAATAAGCGGTTCGGGGGCCTGCAGGCATTGTCCGATGTCGGCATGACGATCATGGAGGGCCAGATCTATGGCCTGATCGGTCCGAACGGGGCGGGCAAGACCACGTTCTTCAACGTGGTCACCGGGCTCTACGAGCCGGATTCCGGCGAATTCGTACTGGACGGCAAGACGTACAAGCCGACCACGGTGCATGAAGTGGCCAAGGCGGGCATTGCGCGGACGTTCCAGAATATCCGCTTGTTCGGCGGCATGACAGCGCTCGAAAACGTCATGACGGGCCGTCATGTTCGGACCAAGCAAGGCTTGATTGGCGCGGTGTTCCGTACACCCGGCGAGCGGCGCGAGGAACGTGAAGTCAAGGAACGGGCGCTTGAACTGCTCGAATACGTCGGCGTGTTGAAGTACGCGGACTACACGGCACGCAACCTGTCTTACGGGCATCAGCGTCGTCTGGAAATCGCGCGTGCATTGGCGACCGATCCGAAGCTGCTGGCTCTGGATGAACCGGCGGCCGGGATGAACGCAACCGAAAAAGTCGAGCTGCGCGCGCTGCTGGACAAGATCCGTTCCGATGGCCGTACGATTCTGCTGATCGAACACGACGTGAAACTGATGATGGGCCTGTGCGACCGGATCACCGTGTTGGACTACGGCAAGGTGATTGCGGAAGGCGTGCCGCAAGACATTCAGAAGGATCCAAAAGTGATTGAAGCCTATCTGGGCTCCGGGGGCCATTGATGAGCGAAGCGATGTTGAGTATCAAGGGCCTGGAAGTGAAGTACGGCGGCATCCAGGCGGTGAAGGGAGTGGATCTTGACGTGCACCAGGGCGAACTGGTTACGCTGATCGGCGCGAACGGCGCCGGCAAGACCACAACGATGAAGGCCATCACCGGCCTGCAGGCAATCAGTGGCGGCGACATCCAGTACCTTGGCAAGTCGATCAAGGGCGTGCCGCCCTACGAACTGCTGAAGCGTGGCTTGGCGATGGTCCCGGAAGGTCGCGGTATCTTCGCGCGGATGTCCATTCTCGAGAACATGCAGATGGGCGCTTACCTGCGCCGTGACACTGCAGCGATCAAAAGCGACACCGAGCGGATGTTCAACTTCTTCCCGCGTCTGCGCGAGCGTCAGGCGCAATACGCAGGTACCTTGTCGGGCGGTGAGCAGCAGATGCTGGCAATGGCGCGCGCGTTGTTGAGCCGGCCGAAGCTGTTGTTGCTGGATGAGCCATCGATGGGGTTGTCACCGATCATGGTCGAGAAGATTTTCGAGGTGGTGCGCGAGATCTCGTCGGAAGGGTTGACCGTGTTGCTGGTCGAGCAAAACGCGCGTCTGGCGCTGCAGGCCGCCAATCGTGGCTATGTGATGGACTCGGGTATCGTTACGATAACGGGCGCCGCGAAGGACATGCTGAACGATCCAAAGGTACGGGCTGCGTATCTGGGCGAGTAGTAATTATTGCTTGTTTTGTGGGTCGTCCGGACGACCATGCCGGAGCCGCTACGGCCGCCAGCAGGGCGCGTAACAAAAACGCGGCGTGATGAAAAACACCTCAGAAGTCGGGCATCTGTCCGACCTCTGGGGTGTTTTTCTTGGCGGGGTATCGCCATGCCACTTTTTTGTTTTTCCGGCGGGCCAGCAGGTCACCGTACCGTCCGTGACGCGCGCCGTGCGCTTTGCGCCGCGGATGCGTCGTGGGACGGCGGGCCGGTACCGGTACCGCGAGTTACTTCTTGACGACTTTATCGATCGCCAGACGCAGCAGCGCGATCATCTGGTCGATCTCGTCGGTCGTGATGTTCAGCGCCGGCATGAAACGCAGCAGATTCGGTCGCGCGGCGTTGATCAACAGTCCGGTGGGCGTGAGCAGGCGCGCCTCTTCCACGATCTGCGGGCCGATATCGCTGCCCAGCAGCAACGCACGCAACAGGCCTTCGCCACGCTCACCCTGGAAACCGTATTCGTCGGACAGCTTCAGCAGTTGGTTCCGGAGGTAGTCTGCGCAGGCGCGGACGTTTTCGAGGAAACCTGGCGCGACCATCCGGCTGATGACTTCATAGCCTACCGCTGTCATCGGTGGGTTGCCGTTGTATGTTCCGCCCTGGTCGCCAGCAACGAATACCGAGACCGACTCCTTTGCGAGCAACGCTGCCAGCGGGAAGCCGCCACCGATGCCTTTGCCCAGCGTCATGATGTCCGGCTCGATACCCGACAATTGATAGGCGAACAGCTCCCCGGTACGGCCACAGCCGGTTTGCACTTCATCGACGATCAGCAGCAGGTTGTGCTTCGTCGTCAACGCGCGCAGTTGCTGCATGAATTCACGCGATGCCGGGATCACGCCCCCTTCGCCTTGCACCGGCTCCAGCATGACCGCCACGGTCTTGTCCGTGATCTGCTTTTCGACCGATGCGAGGTCGTTCAGATCCGCTTTTGGAAAGCCCGGGACCTGGGGTGCGAAGATCGTGTCCCAGCCGGGTTTGCCGCTAGCGGACATCGTTGCCAGCGTGCGGCCGTGGAAGCTATGGTCAAACGTAATGATCTCGTAGGCGCCATTCTTGTTCTTCTGCCCCCACTTGCGCGCCAGCTTGATCGCGCCTTCGTTCGCTTCGGCACCGCTATTGGCGAAGAATACCTTGTCGAATGCGCTGTGTTGCGTGAGCAGGCCCGCAAGGCGTGCCATGGGTGCGTTGTAATACGCAGGGCTCGGGTTGATCAGCTTGCGTGACTGTTCCGTCAGGGCGTTGACCATGCCCTCGTCGCTATGCCCAAGTGAGTTGACTGCCCAACCCTGGATGAAGTCCAGATATCGCTTGTCGTTGTTGTCATATATCCAATTGCCTCGGCCGTGCGTGAACACGATCTCGGGGCGGTTCGTGATGTACATCAGCGAGCTGGTTGGATATTCCTGGAAATTCATCTAAGGCTCCACGGGAAAAAACGGTGACTACTGAATGATGAGCCGTCATTGCGGCATTGCCATGACCGCGTGGAGGCGCAATGCCGTTTCGATCGAGACAATGGTGCAACAGGCCACTGCGATTTCCACCGCACTGGCCCGTTGCCGGACGCACCGCGCGAGGCGGTACGCGTTGAAGCAATGACGGGACAATCGGACAGATGCGCTGTCCGAAACCGCTGCATGCAGCCGTCGCTGCCGGCAAGCTGGCTGCAACTTTCGCCGCGTTACACCGCGTTGGCGAGGTCCGCTTCGCTGGTGAAGGCGTCCGCGTAGAATTCCTCGGCCGGCAATCCGTGGTGTGCGGTGAAGTCACGCACCGCGGACTCCACCATGACCGGCGCCCCGCAGGCATATACCTGATGGCCCGACAGGTCGGCAATATCGGCGATCACTGCATGATGCACGAAGCCGGTTCGTCCCGTCCAGCCATCCGTATCGAGCGGGTCCGACAATACCGGCACAAAGGAGAAGCCGGGTAGCGCGGTGACCCATTCCGCGGCCAATTTTTCGAGATACAGGTCAGCGCGTTTGCGTGCGCCCCAGTACAACGTAATCGGACGGGTGATCTGTTTGTGGATCGCGTGTTCGACAATCGCCTTGATCGGCGCAAATCCGGTCCCCGACGCCAGCAGCACGATCGGCTTGTCGCTGTCTTCGCGCAGGAAGAATGACCCGAGCGGTCCTTCGAAGCGCAAGATGTCGCGCGCTTTCATCGCGGAAAACACATGGTCCGTGAACTGGCCGCCGGGCAGATGCCGAATGTGCAGTTCGATCGGGCCCTCATGGTGCGGTGCGGTCGCGATTGAATATGCGCGCCGCTTGCCGTCCTTCAGGATAAATTCGAGGAACTGGCCAGCCATGTATTGCAGTCGTTCGTTGGCCGGCAGTTGCAACTTGACGATCATTACGTCGTCGGCCGCCTTTTCCAATTCCGCCACGCGGCAAGGGAGTTTCTTCGCCGGCATGTCGCCCGCGCCGGCAATCTCGCGGATCTGGATGTTCAGATCCGAGGTGGCTTGGGCGCAGCAAACCAGCACGTGACCGCGCGTCTTCTCGTCGTTACTCAGCGCCGACGACGAGTGCGGACCTTGCTCCACGGTCCCCTCCACCAGCAGACCCTTGCACGATCCGCATGCCCCGTTCTTGCAACCATAGGGTAGCCCGATACCCTGACGCAGCGCCGCGGCAAGGATGCTTTCGTCGGTATCGACTTGAAATTGGCGGCCGCTGGGCCGAAGCGTAACGTTAAAGCTCATGGATCAATAAAAATCGATATCGAAGGAAAAGGGGGGGCGCGCACGGGACCGGCTACGGGCGGATGCAAGCGTTCGCCACGCGCGCGCTACAATGACGGCATGATTGCCACGCGTCTACTCCGCCGCCCCCGCGTCGTCATCGTCGGCTTCGGCGATGTCGCCACGCGCACTACTCCGCTGCTCACTCCCCGTTACCGGATTGTGGCAATGCGGCGTCACGCGGCCCCTATCGCACCGGTCGCCAGGCGCGGCACGGGGCCGGGCGATGCCGCAACGCCATCTGAAGGCGCATCGCCTCGGCACATGCCGTTACCAGCACTTGCATCATCGACTGCGCACGATGCGTTGACGCGGGTCTCGTACGTGGCCGGCGATCTGGACGCCAGACGGTCGCTGCGGCGCGCCGCAGCGTTGGCCGCGTCCGCCTTCGGTGTCCTGTACTTCGCCCCTCCTGCACCAGACGGCGAGGCGGATGCGCGTACGGCACGCTGGATCACCGCCGTTGCGTCCGTGGTCGCGGCGAGGCGTGCGCAGGGCCCGCACCGACGTCGTTTCGGAGGTATTGTACCCGACACTCCTGCCCCGGCGGCTTACCGCCGCGGCGACCGGACATTACGCGCTGTCTACGCGAGTACCAGTGGCGTCTACGGGGATTGTGGTGGTGCGCTAGTGCCCGAAACGCGCGTTGTGTCGCCCAGCAACGCCCGCGCGGTGCGGCGCGTCGATGCCGAACGAAAATGGCGCGAAACGTCCGGTTTGCGGAGGATAAGCAACGGTGCCAGCTTGCGCCACCGGGTAGCGATCCTGCGTATCCCTGGGATCTATGCGGCGGATCGGCTGCCTGAAGGGCGGCTGCGGGACCGGATGCCGGCGTTGCGCGAAAGCGACGACGTCTACACCAATCATATTCACGCCGATGATCTGGCCACCATCGCGGTTCGGGCGTTGACCCACGGTCGTCCGCAGCGTCTTTACCACGCGAGCGACGATAGCCGTCTGCGCATGGGAGACTACTTCGACAAGGTGGCCGATGCGCTGCGTTTGCCGCGCGCGCCACGACTGCCACGTGACGAGGCCGTGAAGGCATTGTCGCCGACGATGTGGTCGTTCATGCGCGAGTCGCGGCAATTGGATAATCGGCGTCTCCATCGCGAACTGGGTGTCCGACTGCGTTACCCGGATGTCGACGCTTTATTGGTCACGCTGGCGGCCAGCACTTGAGTCGCCCACGTAAGAGTTACTTGTTCAGAGGGGCGAGGCAGGCAAGGGTGTCTGTAACGCCGCGAGATCGTCCGACGTGAGCCAGCGCCATTCCCCGGGCGGCAGGTCTTCGGGCAAGGATAGCGTGCCGATCGCCGCGCGGTGTAGCGCCTCGACGCGATTACCGACGGCGGCGACCATCCGTTTCACTTGGTGATACTTGCCTTCGGCGATGGTGAGCATCAACCTGTGGGAGGATAGCGCCGCCGTGTCGAGTGCCCGGCTCGGCGCGGTCTCTCCGTGCAGCAGGACACCATCGTGTAACGTGCGCAACTGAACGTCGTCGAGTGGGTGTTTCACGGTGGCGTGATAGCGTTTTGGCACATGCCGTCGCGGCGACGCCATCGCATGCACGAACGCGCCGTCGTCCGATAGCAGAAGCAGACCGGTGGTGTCCTGGTCCAGCCGGCCGACGCATTGCACCCCCCGTACCGTCAGTGGCGTTGGCAGCAGGGAAAACACGCTGGCATGATGCTGCGGATCGCGTGAACATTCCACGCCTGCCGGTTTGTGCAGCATCAGATAGGCTTTATCGCAAAAGGGCCAGACCTGGCCGTCGACCTCGAGGGTCAGACCAGCGGTCTCCCATTCTCCATCCGGGTCCGATTGCGCGATGCCGTCGATGACGATGGCGCCCCGTTCGACCAGGGCACGGCACGCTCGCCGCGCACCAAAGCCTTGCGAGAACAGGATCGATTCGAGATCCAGGATACCGGCTGCCCGCCGGCGCGTATTACGTTTTGTCATTCCCGCCCGTCGGCTTTGCCTGGTCACCGTCTTGCCGCGCCGTGAACGCCGCGTTGTCTCCTGCATGCCGTTTCTGTACCAGCACCCAGGGCGCGACAACCACGGCCCAAAGCGATGCATCGCTGGCTTCGTAGGTGGCGGCCATGGCCGCGGGCATCCGTTCGAGTAGGCCGCTCGACGCCCATGCCGCCACTTGACGCGCGTCGTCGCCCGCGACCGCTTCGGCCACGCTGACCAGGTCGAGGTCACCGGCAATGTGCAGCAGGGCGCCGCGCAGGTGCAACGGCGCGAGTTCGGACCACTTGACCTGCGCGGTTTCCCCCAGCAGTTTCAGGTAGCGCTCGGACGGTTCGGTGGAATGCGGCAATGTAGACGGCACGATGACGTTGAAAGAATAGAGGAAGCAGGGACGATGCTGGGGGAAATCGCGGAGCCGGTCAATGGGGATCGAGTGTCGCGAAGTGGCTGACCAACGCGATGACCACCAGGGCGATGCCGATCTCGATCCATGTCAGCAGGGCGAATGCACGCTGCAATCGTTGAAGTCTGTCCGGGCGCGTAGTCGACGCAACGCGGTCTACGTCGACATGCCGCATGGCCGGGACGATACCATAGCGATTCACCAGCGCAATCGCGATCATCGCCGCGACAAGCACGCACTTTTCCATCAATCCATCGCGATAAGGCGCATTGGACATGGTGCCGGTCCAGGGAAGCGTGCCTAGAATCCAGGCAATATTCGCGATGCCGGTTGCCACTGCCAACGCGACCGCGATGTGGCCCGCAATGGAAAAACGCTGTAATGTGCGCTGCGCCTCGGCACGGTTATAGGGTTGTAACCGGGGCAACGCAGATGATGGCGTATGCGAGAGTTGCGACAGAATCGGTAACAGGAGGGGGAGCATGCCGGCCCATGCCGCGGTGGCGAGCAGATGCAAGGCGTGGTTCGTGCGTTGCAAGGCACCACCCCAGCCGCTCAGCATGGCCGCATGGCCTTCGAGGCCCAGCGTCATCAGCAGCGCGGCAGTGCCGGCCAAGGTGATAAGCGTGAGAGCGCGGGATCGCGCGAGCGCAAGAGGGGTCGTCGCCAGTACAAGTACCAGATGCAATCGCCAGACCGCACCGAACGGCGTGTCCAGCACGGCAAGCCACATCGATGGCTGCCAGGCGTCGTCCCACCCACCAGTCATCTGCGCCGTTTCAATCGGAACCAGGGCGTAGGCACTGAGTAGTGTCAGCACAGCCATCCACCATGTGGTGCGGCGCGTGACGCATATGAGGTGGCGTGCGGCGCCGGGCATGGCGATGATCCCGACAAACAGCGTTCGCCCAAACCACGCGAACAGCGCGGCGAAATGGAGGAACCGGCAAACGACGAGCGCGCTTTCTACAGACATCGGCAGGAACGGGAACAATAGGCAGATAACCGCGTGATGTTACTGCACCTGCCTTTCAACCGGCATCCGATCGCACCGGCGCCGCCGTGTCGGTGCGCATGGGCGCTGTATTCCTGCGGGTGTTTTCGTTCGGATAAGTCTTGCGTGCGCCTTTAGTGGCAGGTCACCCATGAGGTGAGCGCTGGCGGCATTGCACTATCCGACGGCTTGCATGCCGGATGACGCTATAGGCGGCTCGGCAGGCCCGACGACGTTCGCATTGTCCGAACGTTGATAGCGGGTGAAGCGTTCCGCATTCGGCAGCGCTTGCAGCGCGGCATCGATGCGCGTAATCAGCGCGTCGATGACAATGGGCTTGCGCAGCAGGATGGCTTCGGCGGGAAGATCCGCCCGGACCAGATCCAGGTTGATGTGGCCGGTCATGAAGAGGATGGGCAATCGGGGATGCATCGCCCCAAGGACCCGCCCTAAAAGCGCGCCGTTGAACCCGTGCATCGCACAGTCGCTGATGACAATATCCGGTATCGAGAGATCGATTTGCTGAAGCGCCGCCAACCCGCTTTCCACTTGCTCCACGACGAACCCGGCTTCCTCCAGCAAGGCCGCAAGCGCCGTGCGCAGATCACGCTGGTCGTCAACCAGCAAGACCCGGGGCGGTTGCGGCGGCGGGTCCGCGGATGGCGGGATGCCCACCACTATCGCGGGCGGCACGCCGTCCAACATCGCCTGGCTGGTTTCCGTCGATGCGACGAGGGCGGACATTTCGTCCGCCGTACTGATGCGCAACCACAAAGTGACCGTCGTGCCGGTGTGTGGCGAGGCATCGATGCGGGCTGTGCCGCCTGCTTTCAGCGCCGCCGCCTGGACCTGAGCCAAACCCAGTCCGGTCCCCTTGTTTGCCGGTTTTGTCGTGAAGAAAGGCTCGAATGCCCGGGCCGCGACATCCTCCGGCATTCCCGGTCCGGAATCCGAAACTTGCAACATGACGTAATCACCCTCGGCAAGCGGCGGGGTCATGGCGTCGCCCTGGGAAGGTGTTACATCACCCACCGCGCCGCCAGACACTGCCGTGCCGGCAATCGATGCGGATGCACCGTCGTGCGGGACCGCATCGACCCGTGTACGCATGGTCGTGATGCGGATGCTGCCAACGTTGCGCATTGCGTCGCGGGCGTTGATGACCATATTCATCATAGCGGCTTCGATCTGCGTCGCGGCGCAGTCGATACACGCCGTGCCCGCGTTCAATGCAAATGTCAGGCGGATTTCCGGACCCAGGACGCGGGCGAGGAGGTCTTCGATGCGCTCGATGGTGGCATCGACACAGCACACCGGCTGCGCGGCCTCGTGGTCCTCGCCGTCAGTCCGGTTACGCGAAAATGCCAGAAGCTGGGATACCAGGCTGGCACCGTGCTCGACCGCGAGCATGCCACTGTTTGCCCAACGTCGCACGTGCTCCGCCTGTTCAGCCTTGCGTTGCACCAGCTGCAGGCTTGTACTGATGGTCTGCAACAAGTTGTTGAAATCATGCGCGATACCACTGGCCAATTGTCCGACGGCGTTGACGCGTTGCTCATGCCGCAGTCGTGCGTAGAGGCCTTCGTCGGCGTCCGAAGTGTCAGCCAACGCCATTGTGATTTTCTGTCGCAAGGCATGGTTTTGTCGCGCGCGCGCAAGGCCGAGTTCGCGCAACTGGATAAGCGCCGTCGCTTGTCGCGCCAATGCTAGTAATCCTTGTTGCTGGGCGGCAGTGAACGGCGCCAGGCCGCTCTTATCGTCCAGCGAGCGAGGCTTGGTGTCGATGACGCAAAGGGTGCCGAGCGCATGGCCGTCAGGGGAGCGTAGCGGCGCACCCGCGTAGAAACGGATCCCGGGTTCATCGGTCACCAGAGGATTGCCGCTGAATCGCGCGTCCGCGGTGGCATCCAAGACAATTGTCAGCGCTTCGGGCTGCAGAATCGCGTGAGCGCAAAATGCCAGGTCCCGATGCGTCTGCGTGGCATCCAGGCCAATCCGGGCCTTGAACCATTGGCGGTCCCGGTCAATGAGCGACACCAATGCAATAGGCGTATCGCACACCGTAGCGGCTAATTGGACAATGTCGTTGAACGCTATCTCGGGCTCGGTATCGAGTAGTGCAAGCCGCTCCAGTGCCGCGATGCGCGCAGCTTCGTTCGCGGGCAACGCGGCAGCTACGGCTTCTGGCGTGGTGACAGGGAAACGATCTCGCATGGGCGGTGCCGCGCAATGGTGCGTAAAAACGTGAAAAAGACCGATCTGTCGCGAATAGTTTGCAGTAGCGCCCGTGGGTATCGAATGATTGTGACACGTCCCTTCATAACGCTTGCCAGGCCTTGCAATCGAGCCAAGCGCACCGATAATGCGGGGAAAATTGTCTTGTCACTCACGCCACACGGGGTACATCACGGTACGTGCATCAAAGCTAAGCACGTCTCGTGCCTGGTGAGCATTTCAAAATTTTCATATGCTTGAGACGATGATGGAAAATCTTCATAGTCATTTGTAAGTTTAAATGTCTAGGTGTAAACCCGGAAATTGGGTCGAGATCGGCGTTGTCCGATGATCTGTTCGATAAATTGGTGCTTTAATACGCGCCGTTTGCCACTTTAAAGTTGTATTGGCAATTGTTATAACCACATATCACGGTCATACGGACCAGTCTTTCGTTATCCTTTCATTTGAGCGATGACGGGTTCTCGGGGAATGCTTTGGATACGACGCATGCGATTGCCGCCAGCGCTTGGCTGCAGCACGATTCACAACTGATACTTGCCTGCGTGTTGGCACTGGCGACTGTCGTCACGCTAATTGCGGTGTTACGGATCGCGCCGTTTTTCGCGATCCTGCTTGGCACCTTCGTTGCCGGTGCCGTGGCGGGCCTGCCTATGGAGAAAGTCGCAAAAGCTTTCAGTCAGGGGGCAGGCGGCTTGCTTGGCGATGTCGGCGTCATCATCGCTTTGGGTGCAATGCTGGGCGCGCTGATGGCGGAATCAGGCGCGGCGGATCGCCTTGTCGACGCGATGTTGCGTCGCTCGACGCCACGTACGCTGCCTTGGTTGATGGCAGGTGTCGCGGTGATCATCGGCTTGCCGTTGTTTTTCGAAGTTGGCCTGGTCGTCATGGTGCCGATCATTTTCGTGATGGCACGACGCGCGAACCAGCCGGTGCTGCGAATCGCGATCCCGGCATTGGCCGGCATGACGACATTGCACGCGTTGCTGCCGCCGCATCCGGGTCCGCTGATTGCCGTCAGTGCGCTGCACGCGGACCTGGGCATGACGATTCTGCTGGGTTTTATCGCCGCAATCCCGGCCATCATCATCGCAGGCCCGCTTTACGGGATGTGGCTGGGTCCGCGGATCGCCGCGCAACGCGCACGCGATGGAGAGTCCGACGCGGCGGCGGTGGCGATTGGGGCAACCTTTGATGGTGAGCATGCCGCGGTGCCGGTTGCTGACGCGGATGCATCGCGGTATCGTCGCCCGAGTTTCGGTATGTCGTTGATCACGATCCTGCTGCCGGTGATCTTGATGCTGGGGCGGACCATCGCCCGGTTGTTGCTGCCTGCCGCGTCACCACTCACGCAGGCACTTGAATTCCTCGGCGAACCGATCATCACCTTGAGCCTCACGGTTATCGTGGCGATCGTTGGTTTCGGTTGGGCCACGGGGCGTGGGAAGAACGAAGTGGGCAACATCCTGCGTCGCAGCCTTCCGCCGATTTGCATCTTGCTGCTGACTATCGGCGCGGGCGGCGGCTTGAAGCAGACATTGGTATTGGCCGGGATCAGCGACACGGTTAGCAAGGTTGCCACCGGTACGCATCTGCCACTAGTACTACTGGCCTATCTGATTGCAATCTGTCTGCGTCAGGCGACCGGCTCGGCAACGGTCGCCACCACGACCACGGCAGGCATTGTCGCGCCGTTGGCGATGGGAATGCCGGCAACGCATGGTGCTTTGTTGACACTGTCGATTGGTGCGGGTTCGGTCTTCTTCTGTCATGTGAACGATGCTGGTTTCTGGATGGTCCGGGAATTCTTCGGCCTGAAACTCAAGGAAACGATTTGGGTATGGTCGCTACTGCAGACCTTGGTTTCCGTAGTCGGCATTACGATGGTGCTTGTGATGTGGAAAATATTGACCTGAAAACAGGACCATGTCCTGTGTTGCGTCCGGCGCGCCATTCCTTCGTTTCTTCAATGACGCGATGATCAGGCCGAGCTAGTGTTTGAAGCTTCAGTTTGCTTCGATTAACCGCTTTACTTCGGTGGAAAGTCGGAAATGTCTATCCAAGTCGTCTTACTGGCCATGGGTCTGTTTGCGGTAACCTTCATGAGTCCAGGCCCTAATCTGCTGGTTGTCGTGCAGGCGAGTGTCACACAGGGGCGAACCGCCGGCTTTATCACGGGACTGGGCGTAGCCGCCGGTGATGCGCTTTACGCGGCGCTGGGCCTGTTGGGTATGGCGACGATGATCGCGAAAGGCGGGACGTTGTTTTCGGTTATCAAGCTTGCCGGCGGCATGTACTTGATGTGGTTCGGCTTGCGTATGTTCCTGGCCGGACAACGTGCGGCACGCAAGCGGGCAGGTGCCAATAGTGTTGCAGGGCGGGGCGCGGTAACGGCATCGGGATCTGCGCTGGCGCCGCGACATGTGCTCGACGCAGGAACGTCGGGCGATCCCGTGGATGGCGCACCTGCTGCCACACCAGTTTCGTTGTTCCGGCGCGGCTTGCTGACGGATCTCGGCAATCCGCAAACAGCATTGTTCTTCGCCAGCGTTTTTTCCGTCGTGCTGACGCCTGCGACGAATTGGGAAACGAAGGTGGGGACGTGGGTTGGTATCGTCATCACCTCGCTGGCTTGGCGTTGCGTGGTGAGTCAGGCATTTTCCCTGCCGGTTGTACGCCGGGCGTATCAACGCGCCAGGCTGTTGCTGGAGCGCATTACCGGGCTGGCGCTGGCGGGCTTTGGTGTACGGCTGTTCTATCAGGGTTGGCAGCGGACTTGAACCTGTACGCCGGGTTGTTTGCAGCTGTGTCGATCGTCGCTTTTATAACTGCTTTGCCATGAAGCAAGTGTTTTCCACCGGCGTTTCATAATAGGCCGGAATGTCGATGAAGCCCGCTTCACGATAAAGCCTTTGTGCCGCGACCATCGTTGTCAGCGTATCGAGCCGCATCTCCCGATAGCCAAGTTTGCGTGCGTGGTCGACAACCGTGGCTACCATCGCCCGTCCGACCCCCATCCCGCGCGCATGTTCGGATACAAAGAGGCGCTTTACTTCGCACAGCCCTTGCGTTGCGGTGTCCGGCAGTGGGCGTAAGCCGATGCAGGCTAGCGGCGTGCCGTGTACCGTATGGCGCGCGAGCCAGAGCTCGCCATTGGGTGGCGCATACTTCCCCGGCATCGTCGCCATTTCCTCCTCAAACGACTGGTACGACAGATCGATACCGAGCCAGGCAACGTACTCGCGGATCAATGCAATGGTGGCCTCCAGGTCGCGTTGCGTGCGTACCGGTACGATGGTGAACATGGGGGCAGAAGTGTCGGTTGGATCGCGGGGCAGGGACATGGAATCTTGCTTGGCCATCTCGAATATCGTACGGGCAAAGCGGTATTTTTACACGTTTTGTCTGCGGGCTGCTCAGGAGGGGCAGGTCACATCGATCAGATCGTCCGCTCGAAGTCTTCAGAATACCAGACCCAATTATTGCGACAGAACCGACGCGGTTCCGTATATCGGTCACGGTACCTATCGTGTGCCATGAACATATACGAAGGCGCGTCTTTCGCGGCTAGGAATCCGTAATGGTCCATACCGCATCGTCAACGGACCAGTGCACACATTTCCGCCCTCTGCAAGATCCCAAGACGGCGAATCCTCATCCAAGAAGAAATCTACACGAGCATATCGTTTTGGCTTAAACGCATTTGGGAGACGAATTTCCTGGCCCTGTAGCTTATCGAGCAACGCTTCGACGGGATCGAAGTGATAAGCATCTCGCACGATATCGCATATGAAGCTCCCCGCAATACGGGGATTCAGTTCTACAATGTGGGGCACGTCATGTGAGACGATGCAATCCAGGTGGACAGGTCCCCACGTTAGCCCTGCAGCTGCCACGGCTGCGCCACATACGGCAATCATGCGCTCAAGGGTAATATCCTGAAGATCCAGCTCAGCCGTGTATCCACGCTCTACAAATCTTAAACCGCTCGACTTCAGCTTCCGCATCGACCCTACATAGACGCCGTCAAAGAATTCGACGCAATACTCATGGCCGGAGAGGAACGACTCGACCACCACTTGCCCCTCTTGCAGTCCGCCATCGCTCTCGAACAGTAGCGCTACGTGTTCCACTGCATCCTTAATTGAATGGCATAGTCGAACGCCATTGCTAGCTGATCCTTCGGACGGCTTCACTACAACCGGGATCGCTAAGGCGGAAACCAAACTGCTAGTCTGATCACGGTTTTGATAGTCAATTACGGCATAAGGTGATGTTGGAATGCTAGCTTCCTCAAGTATACGTTTTTGTGCAGATTTCGAAATCGACAGCGTAACGCATTCCGCATCTGGGCCTAGACAGCCAAGCGAGGCGGCCACATTCGCAGCCAGTTTCGCATATAAGTCGTGGGCGGTAGTGACATACAATTTCGCTGCTTGATGAGAGAATCGTTCCTGAATCCAAGATATCACGGCCGATTCTCTGGTATCGACATTGAAAATCTCTGTTTGCTTTGGAAAAACATTCCTATCTAGCTCAACGCCAGACTCAAGCAAGATGGTAACCCCCATCCCTCTACGCATGGCCGCTTCAACGAGTGCGATGCTCGTTCCGGTCGCCCGGGCGCCAACGATAACGAGTTCTTCCGACATACTGGCCACGATAACGTCCTTTTGGGAAAGCGCAGTGCACGCCGGCGAACATGTAATGACCGGCGCTGCGCGTTGTATTACGCGAATGAAGGTTCCTGGCTTGCAAAGAAATCAGCTTCGATTTTTCGTATAGCTTGCCAATCTTGCGTCAATTGATCGAATTCAGCATCGAATACGCCAACCATGCCAAGTGCGGTTTGCAAGTCGGTCGTGACGTGAAGTGCATCGCCGGGTTTAACCCATCGTTTAACGCTGACAAAGGAAGGTAAAGCCTCTAAAGCGTGCCAAGGAAAATCGCCGCTGAGGGTGCCAGCTTTTGGCGAGACAAGGAGGATATGCCCACAAAAACCGTCAAAGCGTGGTGCATCCTCAAGCGTCTGCAAGAATCGGGAGGGGTTTACGAAGGCCTCAACGGTTGCAGAGATCTGATTTTCGCCAGTGACAGCCGTCGTGAGTCGGGGGTCGAGACTACCGTGCAAGCGGGAGTTCAATTCAACGATGGTCGGGCCGTCTGCGGTCACGATAAGCTCCATGTGCGACGGGCCGTAGTGTAATCCCACTGCGTCCAGCACTTGCTTCGCATACGCAATAATCGACTCATATTGCCGCTGTGTATGGTCGACGACTAACATTTTTTCGAGGCGGGGTGAGTGCCGGCGATCTCGTTCGACCTCCCATACACTGACGATTTTATGTTTGCCATCGTATGACACGGCGTCCACGATGTATTCTTGCCCCTCGCTGTAGGACTGGACGAGAATTTCGTCCTGCACCTCGTCGTAATAGGAAATTGAGTCGAGTACGTTTTGTGCAGCCTCGGCGACTTGCTCAAGGGATCGACAGATTTTGACGCCCTTCACGCCTGCGCCACGGGTCGGTTTCACTACCACCGGTAATGAAGCGCTGCTCAATACCCAATCAACAATTTCAGCGGGGGTTTTTGCTTGATATTGGCTTGGCGTATGAATGTTGGCACGTTTCAAGGCCTCGATTTGCTCGTACTTATGCCGGCGTGCCACAGCGAGTTCTCCAGGATTTTTCAATGGGACATCCAGCGCGTCAGCCAACCATGATGCAAGCTCAATTCCGCTACCTCCACCTGGCAAGACGACACTAATACCCAAATCGCGAATTGCATCGGCTGTTTGCTGAACGTTACCGCGGTGTACGATTGATCGAACGTAGTCGGACGGGTTGATCTGCGCTTGCAATCGCGATGGCAGTGACTCACTGCTAAGGATATGTACGCACTTTACGCCGTAAGAACGGAATGCCGGTGCGAGATAAGCGCTAGTAGATGCCCCATCGACGATGGCGACAGTATCAATCAGTTGCTTTGCCATGGATCTTTCCTTGATTATCGTGAAATTGTAGGCGAGCGCAGTCCGCCAAGATGGCCTAAACGTTTGCCATCAAGTCACTGACTGCTGGTGAGATTTGGAACAGTTAGAGATACAGTGCGGCGAGAAAAGCGCTAGCAACGCGGAGCACGGTGGATACGTCGAACGATGATGCGGCACCTGCTGCCATCTGCGCTGCAGACCCGACCATCTGCGCACCAAATAGCGCAACGCCGATCGCGCTACCCACTTGTCGCGCAGCATTGAAGATCGCGGATGCAGTAGCAGAGCGGGATTTGTCCACACTACCGATGATCGTGGATGTTAGCGCTGGTGTGCTTACGCCCGATCCGATAGCGAGTAGTAGCAAACTTGGCAAAATCTGGATGTAGGTTGTCTGTTCGCTTATGCCATGTAAAAGTGCGAAGCTGAGGGCGCATAGGAGACTACCTGCCACTGCCGGAACACGCGGAGAATACCGCTTCGCCAATTTCCCGCTCGCCACGTTCGCTAGCATGATCACCGTGAACGGCGACAAAGCGAAGCCGGTTTGGGTTGGGGTATAGCCTTTTACGT
Source organism: Robbsia andropogonis (assembly GCF_000970345.1). GTDB lineage: Bacteria > Pseudomonadota > Gammaproteobacteria > Burkholderiales > Burkholderiaceae > Robbsia > Robbsia andropogonis. Next base: position 33,763 of record NZ_LAQU01000018.1, read on the forward strand.
GCTGAAAATAAATGCTCAATACAAAAATCAACGCGTAGAAAGACAGATTCGAGACCAATCCCAATATCACCGAGATCGATAAGGTACGATTTTTGAACAAGGATAAGGGAATCATGGGATTCCCCACCCTTGCTTCATTGAACAGGAACGCTGCGACCGAACTCAGGGCGAATGCGAAGCCCCATAGCACTGCCGGATTTGCCCAACCGTTCGAACCGGCATCTATAACCGAGTGAGTGATGAAGAATAGCGCGCAAACCGCCAGTACCTGCCCAGCAACATCCAGTCGCTTCTCCGCTAGACGATTGGTTTCGACAACATACCGTTGGCACGCCCACCACCCGAATAGGCAGATAGGCAGATTTACGAAGAAAATTGAACGCCACCCGAACCCGCTGGTGAGTACACCACCAGCAACCGGGCCCAAGGCACTTACAGCCCCTCCAATCGCACTCCACCAACCGATCGCGTGCGCACGCTTAGCATGGTCACCGGCACACGCGTGCGACAGTAAGGACAGGGACGTCGGAAGAATCAACGCCGCGCCAACACCTTGAATTGCGCGTGCACTAATCAGCAATCCAATGGACGGAGCAACCGCACAAGCGAGCGACGCCAGTCCGAACAGTATCAGACCCATACTGAAAACGCGCTTGCTACCGTAACGATCAGCCAGTGAGCCCGCCGTTAGCAGCAACGCCGCAAACGCCAACGTATAGGCGTCGACGATCCATTGGAGGCCCGCAACGCTGGATCCAAGACTGCTACCGATTTGCGGCATCGCGACGTTCACGATTGTCACATCGAGTTGCACGACGACGAAGCCGAAGCTAGTTGCTGCGAGGGTCCATCCTATGCCGGAGACCGGTTTCGAGAGAGGCGAGTTACTGGCAGTGTTCACTGAAAACCTAAAATCGAATTCGTGGTTGTTACGAAGCCCAATAGGGCTTCAGTTCGCGGCAAGCAGCAGTGTCAGAAGTGAAAATCAGTCGGTCGATCGCTATCGTCCCTATCCCATGTCGACAATAGGGCGCGTTGCCACCTACCGCGATGCTGGTCAGCACGTATTACTGTGTGGTCAAGTCGAGAACACGCGGCTGGCGAACGCGGGCGATCGGATTTGCCTTCGGATCGAAAACACGGGCTTGTATTGCCGTAAAAGCACGGAAATTCCATAGATTTCGCGCTACAAATACACGTTGCACCCATCGCTGCGCTCGTCCATTCTCGTCAAATTGCGCTTCAAAACGGTCTCGGGAATGAAGTGCGAAGTGATTGTTGATCGCCAACAGTCGGCCCGGACTGACTCGTGCGCCGAAAGAGACTTCGCGTATTGCTTTGTATAAGTTGTCCAAGGCAGCCTTCGCCCGTGCATTGGCTGGCAGTACCATGTCTGGGTAGAACGCTACTGTCACACGCGGCGCAGAGTGAGGGCCAGATAAAATCGGACTGAGGTCCGTATTATCACGTTGCGTTTCCGTGGCACCACGCCATCTGTATGGCACACGGATGATGTAATGCTTACCGTAAAGGTAGTCGATATCCTCGTCGGAGAGCATTGCAAGCGCGCGCCGACAATCGGCCACGCGTGTGTATGGTCCGCCGCCGACTTCATCTCTGACACCAAGCAAGAGCAGCGCAAAAGGTGAGGTGTCGCCTTCGGGCATATGCGCTTGTGCCGCGTTCTCGATGTGGAAGTCCAGCTCGACCTCGGAGCCGAGTCCCGTAAATTCCTTTGCGGTCTCTTTGTGAGGGGTTAGGTTGTTAACAAGCTCACGGCCCTCATGCGCGATCGAGTAGGGCTCTCCCAACACACTGCCAAAGCCGACGAGTACATTTTCGCTGAGCACGCCATCTTTGAATAGATGGCCTGTTTCTGTAAAACGAGGACTACCGTGAACGCCATAATCTATTGGCAGATTGTCGATCTGCAAGGAGCCTAATGCCTCCGCGGTGGGCCGCTGGATTTCTTCGATCGCGGACAGCACCCTGTCCGGGAAGTTCATATAGGCGCATTTTCTGACCGCGCTCAGGTACGCGGGCGACCCTGTTGGATCATAGTCGAGCATGCTGAAAGCTCGACGAATTTCGGATGACTCTGATTCTGTCAGAACAATATGCTTGTCTGCACCTACTACCATTGTGATTCCCCTCTGATTGGATTGAGAGACTTCCACTTGCCAATAATTTTCAGATGTCAAAAAAATAATAAAACAGAAACGTATCCTTGAATCTAATTTATATTTGTTCGGGCCATTAATTTTATTTATATGTAATTCCTATGAAAATAACCAGATTAAATTGAATAAGATATTTAGTGGCATACGAAAACTTTGTGGTAAAGGAATGTTCTCGATTTTAGGGGGCGCCTCAGCTGGACTTCCCCGGTATGGCGGACAAGTGGTTTTCAGGCTTTGACTCTATGGAACAACAGATTATTGAGCAGGGCTCGGTGGTCCGAGCCAATCCTCCGTCCCGTCTGATTTGGTATTTCCAGGCGTTGCTTGCTCAAAAAAAAATGGCCCCTGTGCTTGCAAGCATGGGCATCCAATCCATCTTGCAGCTCTGAACAGAGATGGAAATTAGTGCGATGTTTCGGGGGGCGACCTTGTCGTCTCTTGATTTCGAGGCCATGCTGGCTAAAGAGGCTCGCGTTGTTGCAGCGTTGTCGGAAAAAGAGCGGTCGATGACTGCCGCGAATTGGCGACTCAAGGGCAAAACAGCCGACGAGGCGAATCTTTATCGTGCGTTTGACGAAAACAGTCAACCTAGCACGGCGGCCCTTGCTGTATTGGGGGAGAAAGCACGGCGGAAAAAGTCGAGTTCGACGTTCGTTGCGATTTGGAATGAAGGCGCGAGCGAGGACGGCGGCGCTGCTTTTTTGACCTTTTTGACCCTACCCCAATTAATAGTCCGGACTAAACAGGGGGTACGGTCACGACCGCAAATGGGCCATAGGGTTCCGAGATAACGACTTGATCGCCCGGAGAGCACGAGGTGAGATCACAGGTCTGCCGAAGTGTTACGTCGGCCGTTACATGCTCCGGAGCATACATAAGCATCAAGACAACGAAAAGGCGTGGGAGCGCGCCCTTCGACGATACAAAAGATCTCATGGCCGATTCAGCTTAACTGGCGATTCTATTTACATGCGCAACTTCAGATGAGTTCCGCCTTAGATATCCAGGCCGGCACAACACACCCTCGAAAATCAGTGCCAAAACGTAGACACGTCCTTGCCTTGAGACGCTGTGGATGCTTTCTCCAGCATTTAAGCCATTCTCTTCAGCTCCAACAGCAAGAACCGCCAATTCTCCCGTATGGAGTTCCTTGGGACTGACGCCATCCCGGTGATTGTAGAGTCGGGTTCGATCGTAAAAGACTTCGATGTAGTCGAAGACGTTGTCCATCCCATCGGATCCCCGAGCCCGTTTTTGTACGAGCTAAGGTTTATCGGCGGAACGGCTAAACATTTGAATCTTAATAATAATAAAAAATTCAATAACTTATGGACGAAAAAAAGCCCGCCGAAGCGGGCTTTTTTAATTTTGGTGGCGAATCAGGGATTCGAACCCCGGACCTGCGGATTATGATTCCGTCGCTCTAACCGGCTGAGCTAATTCGCCGAGAGACCGAATATTAGACAGTATCTTCCTGGTGGTCAAGCATTTTGTGCAAAAAGGAGACGATTGATGCGGATGGCGGCGCCAGCTTCAGCGCCGCCGCATTCCCATTACTCAATCGCATCGATATCGCGGTCTTTGGTCTCTTTGACGAAGATCAGGCCGATAAAGAACGTCGCGACGGCGACGATGACCGGATACCACAGGCCCGCATAGATATTGCCGTTCGCCGCCACCACCGCGAACGAGGTGGCGGGCAGGAAGCCCCCCAACCAGCCGTTACCGATGTGATAAGGCAACGACATCGACGTATACCGGATCCGGGTCGGGAACATTTCCACCAGCATGGCTGCAATCGGTCCGTACACCATGGCAACGTAGATCACCATGATCGCCAGGATGATGACGGTCATCGGTTTGTTGATCTGCGCGGAATCCGCCTTTGCCGGATAGCCGTCCCCTCGTAACGTAGCGCTTAGTTTCGCTTCGAAGGCGGCGTTCGCAGCCTTCGCGTCGCCGGTGCGTGCGTCAAACGACGGAATCACTTGATCGCCCACCTTGATCGATGCGATCGTGCCTGGCGCCGCAGCGGCATTCTCGTAGTTCAAGCCCGCCCGCGACAGATAGCTTTTTGCAATATCGCACGACGTCGTGAACTTCGAGGTACCCACCGGATTGAACTGGAACGAGCATTCGGCCGGGTCCGCGCTGACGACAATCGGCGCGCGCGATTGCGCCGCTTCCAGGGCCGGGTTAGCGTAATGCGTCAGGGCCTTGAACATCGGGAAGTACGTCAGCGCGGCAATCGCGCAGCCGGCCAGGATGATGGGCTTGCGACCGATCCGATCCGACAACGTGCCGAATATCACGAAGAACGGCGTGCCGATGATCAGCGCTACCGCCATCAGGATATTCGCGGTACTGCCGTCCACCTTTAGTGTCTGTGTGAGGAAGAACAGCGAATAAAACTGGCTCGTGTAGAACACCACGGCTTGTCCTGCCGCCAAGCCAAACAAGGCGATCAGCACGATCTTCAGGTTCTTCCATTGCCCGAACGACTCCGTCAGCGGCGCCTTGGACGTCTTGCCTTCCGCCTTCATTTTTTGGAACGTCGGCGATTCGCTCAACTGCAGACGAATCCAGACCGAGATGGCCAGCAGGACGATGGACAGCAGGAACGGCACACGCCAGCCCCATGCACCGAACGACTCTTCGCCCACCGCGGTACGAACGCCCAGGATCACCAGCAAGGACAGAATCAGACCTGCGGTGGCCGTGGTTTGAATCCACGACGTGTAGGCCCCGCGCTTGCCATGCGGGGCGTGCTCCGCTACATACGTCGCCGCGCCGCCATACTCGCCACCGAGCGCCAACCCTTGCAACATCCGCATGACGATGAAAAAGACCGGCGCAGTCATGCCCAGCGTCGCGTAGCCGGGTAACAGGCCGACCAGGAACGTCGCGCCGCCCATGATCAGGATCGTGATCAGGAACGTGTACTTCCGTCCGACCAGATCGCCGAGCCGACCAAAGACGATGGCGCCAAACGGCCGCATCGCGAACCCCGCCGCAAAACTCAACAAAGTGAAAATAAACGCGGCGGTCGGATTGACGCCGGAGAAAAACGTCCTGCTGATGTAGAGGGCGAGCGAGCCCGCCAGGTAAAAGTCATACCATTCGAAAATGGTTCCCAGCGACGCTGCAAATATTACGCGGCGCTCCGCATGCGTCATTGCGTGGGGCGTTTGCGCGGGGCCCCCGGTTCCAATCGCTGCCATGCTTGTCTCCAGCTCGTTCAAATAATGTGGCGGTCCCGGCAGCACGCCGCCTGAGATCGTGCGGCATTATTGAAACGCTAACCTTACCTGGTGCTGACGCCAAACTGACGTGAAACTGACACGCGACGCCGTGTTTTGAATGGGGGGCGAAAAATAGCGGGCGATGGTCCGAAGCATTAGCGCGAAAGCCGCGTATTTACGATGTTTCAGTTGATTTGCGATCCTTAATAAAGACGAGTTGCCATAGGCTGATGGCGTGTCGCCAATATCACAGACAAGGGTAAATCGGGAGGCGATGTGTCAGTAAAAGGTAGCGGCGTCCTGAGGCAGATCGGTGTCCTCTGTTGCAGAAGCGGTTCGGGGAAGCGTGACATGTATCAAGGTGCCGGCGCGATGCGGTACGGTCTGGTAGACATGGTCGCCGATGGTTAGCGTGCCGTCGTGCATCGCAACAATCTCTTGCACGATGGCCAGACCCAGGCCGCTGCCATCGCCATCTCGTCCCAGGATGCGGTAGAAGCGCTCGACGACATGCGGGCGTTCCGCTGCCGGAATGCCCGGACCATTGTCTTCGACCTCGATCAATATCGGATCCTGATCATGTAGGCGGACCGTGACGCGGCCCCCGGTTTGCGTATAGCGGACCGCGTTGTCGATCAGGTTCGCCACCATCTCGCGTAGTAAAAGCGGTTGCCCGACAATCGATACGCCGCTGCTTGGCCCCTCGTAGCCGAGGTCGATGCTTTTGTCGATTGCCGCTTGTGCCCAGTCGCGTACAACCTCTCGACAAAGCGTTGCCGCGTCCAGCGTGACGGCGGTGCGCAAGGGGGCCGCCTCCTCCGCGCGGGCAAGCGCCAAGAGTTGCGTCACCAATCGGGCAGCCTGGCGAGAGCTGGTCGCAATCTGCTCCAATGAACGTCGCACATCCGGCGGCACCGGATGGCGCAACGCAATTTCGGCTTGCATGCGCAACCCCGCCAGCGGCGTTTTCATCTGATGTGCCGCCTGCGCGATGAAACGCTTCTGCGCGGTCGTGTTGGCGTCGAGCCTGCCCAGTAATTCATTGAATGAGGATAAAAGCGGCGCAAGTTCGGTTGGCGCGTCGCCGGGCATCAACGGCGATCGATCATCGGGATCGCGCTTCCTGATGCGAGTTTGCAACACGTGAAGCGGAGCCAAACCGCGCGTCAGGCCAAACCAGACCAGCAGGATCACGATTGGCAGAATGATCAACTGCGGCAGGATGACCCCTTTGATCACATCATTTGCCAGCGCGTTGCGCTTATTGAGCGTTTCAGCGACCTGGATCACCAGTATCCGTGTGCGAGCATGGGAGGCTACGCCAGCCACGTCGGGTGGGGCCACCAATCTCTCGGGCGTGCCGGTGGCGGCCGATGTGCGGGGCAAGGTAAGAACATCGTCCGCAGCCAGAGCCCGCGCGACCGCATGTCCCGACGGGGGGGCCGTAGCGGTAGCGGTATCGGGCGCGATGGCGCTCGTCCAGGCAAGCCGCATCGCGCGCCCACCCGCGACCACGTCTCGCATCCTTACAACACCGGGCATCGCACCAGTGCCGGTTGCATTCGCATCAACGAGTGCCTCATCGTCGGCATTGGCCATACCTTCCATGGAGCCACCTACCGGGCTACCCGCGGGGGCGGGGCGCGATAGCTGAGGGTCAGGTAATTGTGGTGAACCGGCAAGCACCCGGCCTTCGGTATCACGGACCTGGAATAGCACTGTGTCGTCGGGGTCGTCGAGCAACCAATCCGCGTCGATGGCGGGCAGTGGTGCCAACGCGACGGGGCCGGCCTGGTGTACTTGCCGCGCGAGTACCGCAAGCCGCCGTTCCAGCGCATGATCGAACGGCGCGCCGGCAATGGATTTGGCGATCAACCAAGTGACGGCGATGCTCAGCGGCCAGAGCATCAAAAGTGGCGCCAGCATCCAGTCCAGGATTTCCGCAAGCAGGGAGCGCGCATTACGCGCAGCGGCGGGCGGGGTTGAGGGGAACGGGTCCTGCTCCGACGGAGCAGGCGCGTTGGTCCATGCCGGCGTCGGCGCGGTTTCCGCCGGGGTTGCCCCCGTATCCGCAGCATGGCGCATCGTCCCAGGTCCTTGGTGGGACATTAGCGGTATGCGTCGTTACGGGCAGGCGTGGCGGGCGTCGGTGCGGGCGACGACGATGCGGCGTCCGCTTGCGGCGGTCGATCCAGGCAGTAACCGATGCCGCGAACGGTGTTGATACGCACGCCACCCGGTTCGATTTTTTTGCGCAGCCTGTGCATATAGACTTCGATCGCATTCGTACTGACTTCATCACCCCATTCGCACAGGTGATCGACCAATTGCTCTTTCGATACCAATCGGCCGACGCGTTGCAGCAACACTTCAAGCAAGCCGATTTCACGTGCGGACAATTCGATCATGTTGCCGTTCAGCGTCGCGGTCCTTCCCACCTGGTCGAAAGCAAGGGGGCCGTGCCGCATGATGGCGGCACCGCCACCGGCACCGCGCCGGGTTAACGCGCGAATGCGTGCTTCCAGCTCGGATAAGGCAAAGGGCTTGGCCATATAGTCGTCCGCGCCCAGATCGAGCCCGCTCACGCGATCCTCGACGCTGTCCGCGGCGGTCAGGATCAAGACGGGCAAGGTGGCATTGGCACCTTGGCGGGCGCGCAAGCGGCGCAAGACCTCCTGCCCGGACAATTTTGGCAAGCCCAAATCCAGGATTAGCAGGTCGTAGGCTTGGAGTGCCAGGGCACGATCGACGTCACCGCCGTTATCGAAATGATCCACGGCATAGCCCGCCTGGCGGAGGGTCCGCGTCAGGCCATCGGCGAGTATGCTGTCATCCTCGGCTATTAGAATGCGCATCGGTCTCCTGGCGGCACGCGGTATTACGGATCAAGCGTACGAGACGGGCGCGGCGGACGGGTCGACACGCATTCATTGCGCTTTCGACTTGCCAGACGCACTGTTTTTTTATACAGTATCATTCATATCGACGCTTGCGGGCGGCGACACGTTGTACCCTCGCGGTTTTGCCCCGGTTTTATCCGGGCAGCGCGGATCGACGTGGCGTCGTCGCTGACGTCCCATCATAGCAAAGGACGATTCATGGAAGATAGCAAGAAAGGCTCGAACAGCATGACTGCCGATAAAAGCAAGGCGCTGGCCGCGGCGCTGGCCCAAATCGAAAAGCAGTTCGGCAAAGGGTCGATCATGCAGATGGGCGTGAACGATAAGCCTGCCGACATCCAGGTGGTGTCAACGGGTTCGCTCGGGCTCGATATCGCGTTGGGTGTCGGCGGTCTGCCGCGCGGCCGGGTGATCGAGATCTACGGGCCGGAATCGTCGGGTAAGACCACGTTGACGCTGCAAGTGGTTGCGGAAATGCAAAAGCTTGGTGGAACGTGCGCGTTCGTTGATGCGGAACATGCGCTGGATTCAATCTATGCGCAAAAGCTGGGCGTGCGCCTGGACGAATTGTTGATCTCGCAGCCGGACACCGGCGAACAGGCGCTGGAAATCACTGATTCGCTGGTGCGTTCCGGTGCGGTTGATCTGATTGTCATCGACTCGGTGGCCGCGTTGGTGCCGAAGGCTGAAATCGAAGGCGAAATGGGCGATTCGCTGCCGGGTCTGCAGGCACGGCTGATGTCCCAGGCGCTGCGTAAGCTGACGGGTACGATCCAGAAGACCAATTGCATGGTGATCTTCATCAACCAGATTCGGATGAAGATCGGCGTAATGTTCGGTAGCCCGGAAACAACCACGGGTGGTAACGCGTTGAAGTTCTATGCGTCGGTGCGCCTGGATATTCGTCGTATCGGCTCGATCAAGAAGAACGATGAAGTGATCGGCAACGAAACGCGGGTAAAGGTCGTCAAGAACAAAGTCTCGCCGCCGTTCCGTGAAGCGATTTTCGACATTTTGTACGGCGAAGGTACGTCGCGCGAAGGCGAAGTCATTGATCTGGGCGTCGCGAACAAGATCGTCGAGAAAGCCGGTGCGTGGTACAGCTATAACGGCGATCGCGTTGGACAGGGCAAGGACAATGCGCGAGAGTTCCTGCGCGAGAACCCGGCCATTGCTTTCGAAATCGAGAACCGCGTGCGTGAGAAGCTGGGCATCAAGTTATTGCCGGGTTCGGCGCCGGCTAAGACGGCCGCCAAGGCCGACGTGCTTGACGAAGAATAAATGCGCAGCGGGTTTTCACGTGGTCGACGCACTGCCTCGACCACGACGTCTGGCGGATCGGAGCCATCGGGCATGTCGGCGGGAGAACCGCTCTCTGGCAACGTGCCCGATGGCTTTTCCGCATCCGATTTTGACGCTGCGGTGGACCCTTGCAAGTCGAAGCGGCCGCTGCGTAGTCTGAGGGGCCGCGCGCTGGAGTATTTGTCCCGTCGTGAGCACAGTCGCATCGAATTGACACGTAAGCTGGCGCCATTCGCGGCGGAAATGCAAGGGGACAACGAAGACGATCCGTTGCCCGTCCTCCTCGACGCACTGGAGCGAGAAGGATGGCTGTCCGACAGCCGATTCACCGAGAGCGTCGTGCATCGTAAGGCCGCCCGCTTTGGCACCTCAAGGATTGTAGGGGAGCTCAAGCAGCATGCCATCGCGCCGGATCAGTTGGCCAATGTCCGTGATGCATTGCGCGAAACGGAACCCGCCCGCGCCCGCGCCGTGTGGCAACGCAAATTTGGCACATTGCCGGATTCTCCGCAGGCTCGAGCAAAACAGGCCCGATTTCTCGCAGCTCGCGGCTTTTCGATGGACGTTATTCGTTGCCTGCTCAATGCAGATGAAGATGATTTGTTGGAATAAGTTATTGTTGGTAATGCACTGATTTCGCCATCTGGTGACAAGCTTTCAGTGGTGTGACATCGCTACGACGAAATATCGCAAGCGCTTATTCCAGTTCGTTTTTTTTATGGCGTTCACCTTACAGCGGCGCTTTGTCACATGTCGCTGTTCTGGCTGGCATGCAAAAATGGCGCGCTGATCGTATCGTGCGATCGCGGGTCCTGTGTTCTGGCCGGCCTTTGCTCGTCCGGACTCGGGATTGCCCTATGCTAGAATGCGGAATCTTTTGATCCCGTTTTCTGCCTACGCATGGTGCATTCCTGTACCGCTACGCGATGTCGTTCGACCCGAGGGACGGTTGCGGCCGTCCGGGTCGATCGCTGTCTGGCGATAACCGCTGCTGTGTTTTCAGTGCGTCGCGTTTCCAGTCCACATGGCCTGAACGCACCCATCAGCGTGCGGCGGCGTCTTCGGGATCGACAGTCCGCGTCGATGATTTACCCGATTCATTCCGGGCAAGCGGCTCCTGGCGATCGCAATCGCGCGCCATCGTCCCCGGCGTCTGATCGCCAAGGATGGCATGTGCGCCGTAGTCCTTTATCGATTCGTTCCCTTTTTTCCGCCATCGTATCCGTTGCCGATTGGGCAATCGCGTTGAGCCGAGTTCACGTATTACACGTGAAACGGATCAGGGTCGCTATTCGCGCGACGGGTATCGGCGGACCGACTTTACATCCACTCTTAGACGGAAGGTAATCACGCATGAAGATCCACGAGTACCAGGGCAAGGACATTCTGCGCAAGTTCGGCGTCGCCGTGCCGCGCGGTGAGGCCGTGTTCAGCGTTGATGATGCAGTCAAGGCCGCCGAGAAGCTTGGTGGCCCGGTCTGGGTTGTCAAGGCTCAGATCCACGCCGGCGGACGCGGTAAGGGCGGTGGCGTCAAGGTGGCTAAGTCGTTGGATCAGGTGCGTGAGTACGCCGGCCAGATCCTCGGCATGCAACTGGTGACGCACCAGACCAGCGCGGAAGGCCAGAAAGTGCGCCGCCTGCTGATCGAGGAAGGTGCGGACATCAAGAAGGAACTGTATGTCAGCCTGATCGTTGATCGTGTGACGCAACGAGTTGTCTTCATGGCATCGTCGGAAGGCGGCATGGACATCGAAGAAGTCGCGGAAAAGACGCCCGACGCGATCCATAAGCTGGTTGTCGATCCAAAGACCGGTCTGACCGATGCCGACGCTGATGCATTGGCGACGAAAATCGGTGTACCGCAAGGTTCGTTGGCGCAATCGCGCGCGATCCTGCATGGCCTCTATAAAGGCTTCCTGGCGACAGATGCATCGCTGGCGGAAATCAATCCGTTGGTCATCACCGGTAGCGGCGACGTGATCGCCCTGGACGCGAAATTCAACTTCGACTCCAACGCGCTGTTCCGTCACCCGGAAATTGTTGCATATCGCGATCTGGACGAAGAAGATCCGGCCGAAATCGAAGCGTCGAAATTCGACCTCGCCTACATTTCGCTAGACGGCAACATCGGCTGCCTGGTCAATGGTGCGGGATTGGCGATGGCGACGATGGACACGATCAAGTTGTTCGGTGGCGAGCCAGCGAACTTCCTCGATGTCGGCGGCGGGGCAACGACCGAGAAGGTGACGGAAGCCTTCAAGATCATGCTGAAGAACCCGAGCCTGAAGGCCATTCTCGTCAACATCTTCGGTGGCATCATGCGATGCGACGTCATCGCCGAAGGCGTGATCACGGCGTCGAAGGCGGTGTCGCTGAAGGTGCCGCTGGTCGTCCGGATGAAGGGCACGAACGAGCAGCTCGGCAAGCAATTGCTGGCCGATTCGGGGTTGCCGATCATCTCGGCAGACAGCATGGAAGAGGCCGCGCAGAAAGTGGTCGAGGCAGCCAAGGGCTAATCAACGACGCGACCGACCAAGGTGGAACGCATCGCGTGTTTCACCGCGCAGGCCGACGTGCCGCGCGGGATGGTCATGCGGCGTGCGGACGCGGCGACAGGTTGAGCGACATATCGCGTACGCCTGCCATGCCGATGCCCTCGCCAATGCGATGTACCGGAAAACACCGCGTCGTTCCAGCCGATGGCTCGCACGAACAAACAGACAGAGGTCTTAGATGTCGATTCTGATCAACAAAGATACGAAGGTCATCACGCAAGGGATCACCGGCAAGACCGGCCAGTTCCACACGCGTACCTGCCGCGACTACGCCAACGGCCGCGCGGCCTATGTGGCGGGCGTCAATCCAAAGAAGGCCGGCGAGGACTTCGAGGGTATCCCGATTTACGGCAGCGTCGCGGAAGCGGCAAAGCAGACGGGTGCGACCGTCTCGGTGATTTACGTACCCCCCGCAGGTGCGGCCGCTGCGATTTGGGAGGCGGTGGAAGCCGACCTTGACTTGGCAATCTGTATCACGGAGGGCATCCCGGTACTCGACATGATGGAATTGCGCAACCGCATGAAGCGGGAAAACCGCAAGACGCTCTTGCTCGGACCGAACTGCCCGGGCGTCATCACGCCGGACGAACTGAAGATCGGCATCATGCCGGGGCATATTCACATGAAAGGCCGCATCGGCGTGGTGTCCCGCTCGGGCACGTTGACCTATGAGGCCGTCGGGCAATTGACGGCCCTGGGCCTCGGCCAGTCGTCGGCGGTGGGTATTGGCGGTGACCCGATCAATGGCCTGAAGCACATCGATGTGATGAAGCGATTCCAGGACGACCCGGAAACCGATGCCGTGATCATGATCGGCGAGATCGGCGGTCCGGATGAAGCGGAAGCGGCTTACTGGATCAAGGAAAACATGACGAAGCCGGTTGTAGGCTTTATCGCTGGCGTTACGGCGCCTCCCGGAAAGCGGATGGGGCACGCTGGCGCGCTGATCTCCGGTGGTGCGGACACGGCCGAAGCGAAGCTCGAGATCATGGATGCATGCGGCATCAAGGTCACGAAGAATCCGTCGGAAATGGGACGCCTGCTGAAGTCCGTTCTCTAAGCCTGACACGACAGGCGATGTCGTCACACGTTGTGACGCACCGACATTCTCCGATCTGACGCCTTGACGGCGTGGGCTGACCACGCGGGACATTTGCTGCTAAGATGCTGCAATGGTTCCGTAAGGTTCGCGTATAAAAAGCGCTCCTTCGGGAGCGTTTTTTTTATGTTCGATCGCCGCGCATGCGTCGCCGGCTTCGGGCTCAGACGATCGAGGTGCGGTAAGTGGAATGGATTGCGGACATTCACTGGGGAGCGGTTCTTCAGATCGTTATCATCGACATCCTGCTGGGTGGGGATAATGCGGTTGTCATCGCGCTGGCGTGCCGTAATCTGCCGGCACAACAGCGTGCACGCGGCATCTTTTTTGGGACGGCAGGCGCGATCATATTGCGTCTGGTGCTGGTCTCGTTCGCGGTATTCCTGCTGGAGATTCCGTTCCTCAAGCTCGCTGGCGGCCTGTTGCTGTTCTGGATTGGCGCGAAGCTGATGCTGCCCGAAGAAGGGGCGCACAAGGACGTCACTGCGGCAAATCAGTTGTGGGGCGCTGTGAAGACGATCATCATCGCGGACTTCGTGATGAGTCTTGATAACGTCATCGCGATTGCCGGCGCAGCGCAAATGGCGGACGCCTCCCATCAAATCTGGCTCGTTGCATTCGGCCTGATCTTGAGTATTCCGATTATCGTCTGGGGAAGTACGCTGGTCCTGAAATTGATCGACCGGTTTCCCATCGTGATTACCGCCGGTGCGGCGTTGCTAGGCTGGATTGGTGGTGGCCTGATCGTCACCGATCCCGTCACGGATGACTGGACATCGCTTGATACCCCCTGGGCGATGTATGGCGCGCATCTCGCCGGCGCCATTCTGGTGGTAGTAGCCGGATGGTTGTGGAAACGCCGCATGGTATCGCGCCGCGCGGCACACGAATGAACGCGTGGCCCCTACGATGTGCATGGACGCCGGTCGCGCCGCGCGTTGTTGGTTAGCACGAACATAGGGTGGGGGCACCGCTTTCTTTTACGTGCCTCCCTGCCAGCAGCGTCAGGCATACGCCGTTGGGCCGACTCGTTATCTTGCTGCATTTTCCGTACGCTGCATAAAGCGCTGGTCGACATAACCAACGCGTTACCGGCGGGAAGATGTGATGCTCGATACACCCTATTTGCGCAAACGCCAACGTCACACGGTTCTTTTGACGGTTTTCGGCTTTTCTTTGATCGAATTGATGATCGTGCTGGCGATCATCGCCGTTACGGCGGCGTATGCAGTGCCAGCGTATCAGGACTATGTCGCACGTGGTCGCGTTGGGGAAGGATTGTCGCTGGCCGCACCTATTCGCCTGGCGGTCGCCGAAAATGCCGCGTTTGGATTGCCATTCGACAGTGGGCATCAAAAGACTGCTGCCAGTGCAAATGTGGCAAGTATCGATGTCGCGCCGACGAGCGGCGAAATCACGATACGTTATACCGCACGCGTCGCGAGCGAGGATGCAAACGCGCTGGTGCTGATGCCTTCGGTCAATAGCATTACTGGTGCACGCGTCGCGTTGCGCGCGGGTGTACCGGCCGATGGCACCTTGGTCTGGGAGTGTTTCGCCGCCGGAAAAACGGCGGGGCGCCACGGCGCGGCGAGTACGGACGCCGATATGTCTGGCGAGGCAGGCAACGCCCCGGCGGGGCCCGCTCCCCTTGTGCCGGCGACGTTACCCGCGCGCCTGGCGATGGCGGCCTGCCGGTAAGGCAGCGGCGGCACGCCGGGGCGTGCGAGAAGTGCGGCGTGGCTTATATCGCGCCGCGTGGATCACCTGGTGTGGCGTCCGCCCGGTAGGCGTTCAATTGCCGTGCCGTACTGGTCTCGCTGATATCGGTCACTTCCGCCATGTAGGAGAGATCGAAGATGGTCTGGTTCGAATTCGACTCGATCGTATAAAGAAACCGTGGACCTAGCGATCCTGGATCGTGGATCACCGCCTGGATTCCAGCGTTGGCTGATGCCACCCGTTGTTGCCGGGAAACCGCATTGCCTGGCGCATGTTCGGCCATTGTTCGCATGGCCAGCAGGAGATCCAGGCGCTGGCGCGCCGGTGACTGCATGATGACGCGTTCCGCCATCAAGACCTTGCCAGTCTCGGCATTGTCCGCCATGCGGGCCAGCGCGCGGTCAAGGTCGTTACTTGCCTGCGATCCGTGCGAATCGGTCCAGTTCATCCAGGCATCACGGCGACTCGCCATGCTGCTCATGAAGTCGGACGGTTTGGCGAATTCCGTGTCGACGATCGTCGTTGGTGCGATCTTGCCGTTTTCCTGGGCAAATCGCACGGTGCTGCTCGTGGATCGCGGGACGATGACCGCCTGGGTGCTACCGAAGTTAAGCGCCGGAAAAATGAACGAGCCTACCGCGGGAATCGAGGACCCGGCTCCGGCGCTGGTCGTCACGCTGACATTGGCGCTTCGGTTTACTGTCTGCGTCGACAGCACACCGGCATGGTCTTTCGTTCGACGATCGACATATGACTGCACCGTCGTCGTCGCGTTCATCGCCAAGCCGCCGCGAGCGGCGCTCCGCGCTTTCTCGGCCTTGCCACGTAAAGCCGCGCTGGGCGTAATCGCATGGCCTATCGTGGTGGTACGCGTCGACATGGGGCCGAACGACAAATAGGGATCCGCGTGGTGGGCGTTGGCCAGTCGTTGCAGAAGGGCCGTACTATCGGTGGGGCGGGATACCGTGCCTTGATCCGCGCTGACGCCGTACATGGCGTCGAAGGCGCTTAACAGCGTGCGCGACCATAACGTAGGGTCCGTACCGTGTAGCCGGGTCCGCAGCGCCGCACCCTTGCCGGTTGTGTGGTCACCGATTGCCGGGACCAGTGACAGTCCGAGCGTCGGACTGAAGTTGCCTAGCCGCCAGGTCGCGATTGATCCTATTCCCAAGGTTCCCCCCATGCCCCGGGCCGATGTGACTTCGAACGCGCCAGCCAGCGCATTCGATCCGCTATTGACCGCCGCACTGCGCGTATGCACGGCCCGGACGATGGGTCCCAGTGCGACCACCGGTGGACCTTTCGGCAACCCTTTCGTCGTATAGGGATTGAAGTTGATGCCGCGTTGTTTGGTATCGGTAAAGCGAATCGGATAGGTCATGCGCGCCCCCGCGATCTTGTTGCGCAGCATCAGGATGCGATCGTCCCCGGTGTGCATCGTCATGTCGCCATCGCCACGGTTGACCATCCGATTCATGGTGCCGATTTCTTGCTGCATTGCGTCTACCATTCCCGCATCGTTCGCCCAGCGACGGAATGTGCCGGCAGACATCGTGCTGTCGTCCTTGTGGGTGGCAAACGCGGGATGTGTCTTGAGCGTTTCGACAGGCATTCCTAGCGCATCAGCCGCACGCTCGGCAATTCGATCCATCGCACCGTGGCGTAGCGGCAAGGCGTCGGTCAGCGGTCGCATCGGCATGACGTCGCGCCAGCCGTGCTGGCCGATCTGCTCATCCCATTCGGCCAGCGTGGCAGCCCGGAGTACCGTCCTTACCGTGTTGGGCGATGGGTTCGAACTGACAGGGGTGTTTTCCACGTCCAGGCGATATTTGTCGATCAACATCCCGATACCGGCATGGATATGCGCGAAATCCTCTTCTGGCTCGCGCAGCATTTGGCCCGCGGTACCGCGATTCAGCGCATGAAGCGGATTCTTGTGTCGTCCGAGCACGAAATCCAGCACGGACTTGAACGACGACTGCATGGGCGCGGCGGCGCGATCGGCATATTCGAGCACTTTGAAAAGGCGTTCGCCCACTTCGTGCAATTGACTTTCGTCAAAGACGTGATTACGCGCGGCCAGGAACGGTAGCTGAAGGTCTGGATGCCGCGCGAGATTGAACGAAGGATCGTGTTTTATCTGGTAGGCGGCGAGCAGACCTTTCGTGGCAATGGGATCACGGGCGAGCCGACTGTTCAGCAAGGCATCACAGAGGCGTCTGCTTTCGCTGTTTTCAAGCAGGCTGGCCCGGTCGTCGTGACGTTGCGGCGCGAGAAAATGTTCTGGAATATCCCCGGGTAATTGGCTTGCATGAAACGACTGATGGAGCGTGTTACAAACCAACGCCATTTCGTGCAGTGAGGCCGGCCGTTGCACGTCTGCAGGCCATTTTTCCAGCAACCGATGTGCCGCTTCATAAGCCGCGGTTTCCGCCTGGACCTGGAGTTCTTCGTGTGCCGGTGAAGTGGGTGGCACCGATGCGTCCGTCACGGTGTGTTTGCCTTTGATTTGGGATGCTGCAGGCGTGCAGAGGCGGCCCTCGTGCAAGACGTCCAGACCCAGACCGGACGCGGCCAGCAAGCGCTCCGTCGTAAAAAGGTCGTCCTTGGTCCGCGGCTCCAACCGGGGCCGTCGCGGATCCTGCACGGCGGCGCTGCTTGCGGCTGAATGACCGCGTGAGTGCCCGTCGTCGCCACGATCAAAAGCGTTCAGGACGCGCAATGCCCGTTCCGCGTCGCCTTGACAGGCCACCGAGAGCGATGCGCCCAGCAAGGCGCGCATCGGCAGCAGGCGTTCCGCGGCCGGGATCGCGTCTCCCGCGGCGCTTGACCCGGCCACCGCCGCAGCCTGGCCGTGTCGAGGCATTGGCGGGAACAGGGCGTCAATAAGTTGCCGATTGGGCGACGTCGTTTGCGATGCATCGACGTTGCCGAACCACCCGGACAGTTCAATTCGCACGGACTCACGGTCTGACAAATAGTGCTGCCCGCGCGCGATTTCGGCATCCGAGACAAAGTGACTTTTGACGTCGAACGGCTTCGCCATCGCAGCGTCCCGATGGAAGCTTGAAAGCGTATCGATGACTGCGTTGGCTTTTAGCGGGGGTGTGGCCACCGCGTCGGAGGTTGGTCCGTGCGCCGTGGTGACGTTATTGTCGAGTGCACCCGCCACCACGCCAAGCGTTCGACGGTCTGCGCGCGGCTGTAATTGCTGCAAGAGCACGTTCGCCTTTTTACGAGGTACGGATCCGGGTAGCGGTGGGATCGATACGCTTGACGTTGTATTGCCGTTACCCCTTTCGTTCTGGGTTCCCGAGGCGCCGCGTGCGTGAGGGTTATTGCTGTGCGTCCGCGAGTGCGATGGAACGGCGTCATCCGTATGATTCGACGTATATGTGGTCATCGCAACATCGGTCGCGTCAACTTTTGGTGGCATCGTGGTTCTCCAATCGGCGGCGGACCCATCCCGCCTTTGAGCGCCGATTGTCACTGGCCAGATCACGATGCGCGCCGGTGATACGAAGCACGGTGCGAAGGCGCGAAGCGCCCCATTACTGCTACAGCATTTCGATAAAGTCCTTGCGCCAATTTCGCGTGTAGCTGGAGCAGGCGAGCCGCGCTGCGTGCGCCGCGGCGGATACGGTGGGCGACGCTTCCACGGACCGGCACAACGAGACGACGATAGGCGGCAGCGTTGGCTTTAGCGGTAATTCGACAAACTCGCCGCTTTCCAGTTCCTCGGCCACGAACAGCCGAGGAATACCGGCGACGCCATAGCCATCACGTAACATTTGCACAATCGCAGCCACCGACGGTGAACAGGTCACACGGAGTTGATCGAGCGGAAAATGGTGTTCACGGGCGAGCGCCTGCACGATGCTGTCGAGCGCCACTTGTGGCGCAGTGCCGCGACCGAATGTCAAGATCGGCCGCTTTAATACGCGGCTCGCCAGGTCCTTCGCACGGGGCGATATCACGCCGCGCCTTGCAATCCAGCGCACCGGGTAGCTGGCCAGTGCGGTGGATACGATCCGGGTGCTGTCGATGCCTTCCACACGCAGCAGCAAGTCGAGCTCACCCGCAAGCAGACGACGCTGCAATACCGCGCTCGCATCCACGGTGAGGTCGATATCGATATCGGGGTGATGATTATTCAGGTATGCGATGTAATTGGAAAGCCAACTGTGCACGACGGTTTCAATCACGCCCAGCCGCAACCGACCACCGACGACGACTTCCTGGCCTGCCGCCATCCGTAGGGCGCGCGCTGCATCCACGACCGCACGGGCCGGCCCCAGCAGTGCCTGCCCGGCCGCCGTCAAGCGGAATACCGCCTGATCCCGATCAACCAGCACCGTTTTTAATTCGTTTTCCAGTGACTTGATCCGCAGCGACACCGCGGCGGGGGTGGCGTGCAATACCCGAGCCGTTGCGCGGAAGCTTCCGAGTTCCGACAACGTAACAAAAGTTTCCAGAAAACGCGTGTTCATGGCATTGATCCGGGCATCGCTTGGGGGATATTTTTCATTATCGTCAAATACGAGAAAGAAGTCTGACGACATAGGCATATAGCTGAAAAACCGCTACACAGCGAATTTTTTGATATTCCTGTTAAGAAAAACTTAACGGTACCGAGTGAAATAACTTGCTGGTCAACGCATTTTGACATTCTTACGCTGAAAGGAAATGCCGGGGATAAGTCGATCGATCCATGACGTTGTAACGGCCTTGGAAGCAGGGTAGTCGCATCGTCGTCAGCACCCAGTATCGACTTGCCCCGAACATCGCGAGTGCATCTTAAAAATATATTGCCATGTCACATGACCTTGATAAAGCGAGCACCGCTTCCACCGACAGGCGCTTGCGCGCGACCGCCATGTCGCCTCATGCGTTTCGTCAGCAAGTGCGGGACAAGCGGTTCCTTGCCCCTACCGCAGGCTATTGCGGGCCTTATGCACAAGCCAATCTCGCGATCATTCCAAGCGCTTTCGCCAGCGATTTCCTGCGGTTCTGCGTTCGCAATCCGAAACCCTGCCCGCTGCTGGGCGTTGGGGAACCCGGTCAGTGGGCTATTCCTGGGCTTGGCGAGGGCATCGACATTCGCCGCGATGTGCCGGGATTCAATGTGTATCGCGACGGTTTGCTGGTCGAGCAGCCGGATGATCTTACCGAGATATGGCGTGATGACCTCGTGGTGTTTGCATTGGGATGCTCGTTCTCGTTCGAGCAGATGCTGAGTGACGCCGGTATCGGCCTACGGCATGTAGACGAGGGCGTCAACGTGCCGATGTATCGCACCGCCATTCACAATCATCGAAGTGGACCGTTTGGGGGGCGCTTAGTCGTGTCGATGCGCCCAATGAGCGGCGCGGATGCCGTGCGCGCCGTGCAGATCACAAGTCGTTTCCCCGCGATTCACGGCGCGCCAGTTCATCTGGGCTGTCCCGAGGCGTTGGGTATCGCCAACCTCGATCAGCCTGACTATGGCGATGCCGTGACCATCCACCCTCATGAGGTCCCGGTGTTCTGGGCCTGCGGCGTAACGCCCCAATCCGCGATCGAGAGTGCCCGCCTGCCGTTTGCCATCGCACATCGTCCGGGGCACATGTTGATCACCGATATCCCCAATGCATCGTTGGCGGCGTGTTGACGCCGTTGTCCGACCCCGTGACGTCTGGCCCCGTTAATCACGATTTAATTTGGACGGAGATCCTCACATGAAGACCCCGCAAGATCACGCTGCATCGCTGACGCCGTACGCGGCAACCGCTGTATCGCACCGACCATCGGATACGGCGCAGGGTTTTGGTAATCTCGGCTCCGCGGCGGCCGCGGCATCCTCTGCCTCCGCGCACGACAACAACGATCCCGGGGCTGGCGGTTTGTTCGGCTGGTACAAGGAAACCAGCCCCAGCGAACGTCGCGCGTTCTGGAGCTGCAAGGTGGGCTATGCGCTCGACGCGATGGATACGCAATTCCTGAGCTTCGTGATTCCAACCTTGATCGCGACGTTTGGCCTGACGCAGGCCGGGGCCGGGCTGATCGGCACGGTGACGTTGCTGACCTCCGCCCTAGGTGGATGGATCGCCGGTGTCCTGTCTGATCGCGTTGGCCGCGTGCGGACGTTGCAAATCACGATCCTGGTTTTTGCCGTCTTTACCGTGCTGTGCGCTTTCGCGCAAAACTTCACGCAATTACTGATTTTCCGGGGGTTGATGGGCCTGGGCTTTGGTGGAGAATGGACGGCGGGCGCGGTGCTGATTGGCGAGGTCATCCGGCCGAAGGATCGCGGTCGTGCCGTTGGATTGGTGCAGGCCGGCTGGGCGCTCGGCTGGGCGGTCTCCGCCGGCCTTTACGTGCTGGTGTTTTCGTTATTCGAAGCGCACCTGGCATGGCGCGTATTGTTCGCCGTGGGCGTGCTGCCGGTGCCTTTTGTGTTCTTCATCCGGCGCTTGGTCGACGAGCCTGAAGTACATCGCCGGCAGCGCGCCACCGTGCAAGCCTCGCATGACGCACCGAGGTTCTGGGACATTTTCGGCCGTGATATCTGGTGGACCACGCTGCGAACTTCCGTGTTGGCAACGGGCGTGCAGGGTGGCTATTACGCGATCACCACCTGGTTACCGACCTATCTGAAAAAAGAGCAGCATTTGAGCGTGGTCGGTACGGGAAGTTATCTGGCAGTCGTCATTGCCGGATCGTACTGTGGCTATCTCAGCGGCGCTTATATAAGCGACCGCTTCGGTCGGAAGCGGGCCTTTATCGGCTTCGCGGTGATGTCATTGCTGATCGCGCTGATCTACACGCGCATGCCGATGAGCAACACTGTTCTGCTGGTGCTCGGTTTTCCGCTCGGCTTTTTCGCATCGGGCATCTTTGCGGGGATGGGCGCATTCATGACCGAGTTGTATCCCACCCGAATTCGCGGATCAGGCCAAGGTTTTTGCTACAACGTGGGGCGGGCGGTAGGCGCATCGTTTCCTTTTCTGATTGGTTATGTGTCTCAGAAAATGGCATTGGGTGCCGCCATCGGGATGTTTGCGGCCTGTGCATACGGCATCGTCATATTGGCGGCATTGACCCTGCCGGAAACCCGAGGTCGGGCGTTGCAAGCATGACCATGTGACGCGGTGCCTATGCTGAAACCACGCGTGATCGCATGATTACGGGGAGGGCGCATGTCGTAGGCATGCGTTGTTTTGCGCCGCGCGTGGTGAATGGCTTAGGTATATAAAGAAAATTAGTTGCCTTGGCGTGAAAAATGATAAAAATCACGGCTATATGCAACGTTTTGTTGTGTAAAGGGCGCTGATTGCGCATTCGGGTCTTCCCGGGTATAGGAATTATTTATGCCGCGTATTTAAATTTTTGGCTCGACGCCAGGGGTATGACACTCCGACAATCCAGCGATCATTCATTAACCGCGCCTGGAGTGCTCCAATGCAATCGGCAGTCAACCTTTATCCGCTGCTCGGCGTCGCGGTAATCGTGGTGGGGTTCCTGCTGCGATTCAACCCGATGCTCATTGTGATGGTGGCGGCCATCGTCACCGGCTTTACCGCGCATTTCTCGATCAACCAAATCTTGTTCGCGATTGGTTCGGGGGCGTTGAAAACGCGCGTGATTCCGTTGATCATCCTGCTGCCGCTGGCAGTGATTGGTCTGCTGGAAAGACACGGATTGCGGGAGCGCGCGCAAATCTGGATCGCCGGCATTCGTGCCGCTACGCCGGGGCGTTTGTTGATCGTGTATCTATTCGTGCGTCAGGTCACAGCGGCATTGGGCCTGACCGGTCTGGGCGGCCATCCGCAGATGGTGCGTCCATTGGTGGCGCCGATGGCCGAAGGCGCGGCGATTACGAAGTTCGGCGGTATTAGCGAGTCGGTGCGGAATCGCCTGAAGGCGTTTTCCGCCGCTACCGATAACGTGGGTCTGTTCTTCGGTGAGGACATCTTCGTGGCGTTTGGCGCGATTGTGCTGATGGTGACCTTCCTCGAGAAAGCCGGTATCAGCGTACAGCCGATTCATGTCGCCGTCTGGGGTATTCCAACCGCGATCGCGGCCTTCGTGATCCACGCGTTCCGCCTGTACCGGCTCGATCGCTGGCTGGCTGAGAACGCCATGAAGGAAGAGGGGGATAAGACGGACGCGAGTACGGTCGCAGATGTGCCGGCAAACGCCGCGGCACGGGGAGGCAAAGCATGATTTCGTTGAATTGGTTTTTCGATATCGTCGGTATCCTCCTGTTTGTGATTGGTGGCATCATCATCAGTGACAAGGCGCATCCGAAACGATGGTTGGCGGGCGGGTTCTGGATTCTGTATGGCATCGTCTTCGTCGCCGGTGATCATATGCCGGAGATCGCGGTCGGGGTCGTTGTAGTGGTCATGGCACTGATCGCAGGGTTCGGCGGCGTGGTGGGTCGCAAACCGAAGGTTCGCAGCGACGAAGCACGGCACCAGAGTGCGGTGACGCTGGGCAATAAGCTGTTCATCCCCGCGCTTGCGATTCCCGTTGTGACCGTGATTGGCACGCTATTGGCACCGCACTCTTTTGGCCTTATCGAGGCGAAGAGCGCGACGATGGTGTCATTCGGTATTGGCTGTATCATTTCGTTGATTATCGCGTGCGTGATGACCCGCGACTCGGTGGGGCAATCCGTGCAGGAAGCGCGTCGTCTCACCGATGCCTTGTCGTGGGCGGTGGTGTTGCCGCAAATGTTGGGGATGCTGGGTTTTGTTTTTAACGATGCCGGCGTGGGCAAGGCGGTGGCGCATTTGACAACCGCGTACATCGATATGGACTACCGGTTCGTGGCCGTTGCCGTGTACTGCATCGGCATGGCGTTATTTACGATCATCATGGGGAATGGCTTTGCAGCGTTCCCTGTCATGACCGGGGGCGTTGGCGTGCCGATCCTGGTCGGGGTATTCCATGGTAATCCAGCCCCGATGGTGGCAATCGGCATGATGTCCGGCTACTGTGGCACGCTGCTGACGCCGATGGCCGCGAACTACAATATCGTGCCTGCGGCATTGCTCGAATTGCCGGACAAGTACGGTGTGATTCGTGCGCAGGCGGCAACAGCGTTTCCGTTACTTATCGTCAATATTGTTTTGTTGAACATTCTTATGTTTTGATCCGAGAGCACCTTGGCTGGGGCTTATGGGTGCCAGAGATCGATCGACTGCCCGGTTGCGATTCCGTCGCCTCCGGGCAGTTTGCATTCATACGAGAGTGGTTACCGTACGCCATGGTTATGGATCGATAATCCCGGGATTTCCATAGGGCAATAAATCGAATCGCGGTCGATTATTGCAATAAAGAATACATTGCAGAATTGAATTTAAAAAATTTAATTATTGAATTTCCATTTAGATTATTTGAAACATGTTGAATTAATTCATGTGCTAAATTTCGGTGCGGAATACGGTTCCGAATGAGGTTGCCAGCAATACACGATGCCCGGTTCGACCGCGTGTTTTCCATTCCGGCGCCTGTTATTCCTGGCTTCGGCGCATGGCTCGGGCCCGCCTGATGCGTTGTGCGGTTCACACACGTTGCCGCGTTTCAATCCCTTCGATGTTCACGGTGACTTGACGAGTCAGGCCTTCCTCCGTGTAATGAATGTAAGCATCTATTCGCGTCACCTGGCGCCTGTTTTCGTTCCCGTGTCGGGCAAGTTTTGTCTTAAATATGTATTTGGAGTCGGGCCCGTCATGACCCACCGTTCCGCGCCAGTGATCATTCGGGCCATTTTGTTGATTTCGCTGTCATGTGTGGCACTCGTTGGCTTTGATTCGTGGAGGAGTTTTAGCGAACGGACGGAGCAGTTGCGCGAGATGGACGACGCCACCCGTAATCTGGCACGCGCGATGGAAGCACATGCTCAGAACGCCGTGGATGGGGCCGATGTCGTGCTGGTTGGTTTGGTCGAGCGTATTGAGCAGGATGGAACGGGCCCTGATGCGTTGGCGAGATTGCACAGGGTCATGACGTTGCGCAAGGCCGAATTACCTCAGCTCGATGGTCTTTTTGTCTACGATGAAAGTGGCCGGTGGTTGGCGTATTCGCAGCCACCGGCGCCAGGCCAGGAAGCGAATAACGCGGATCGTGACTATTTTCTCTATCACCGTGATCATACGGACCTTGGTGTCACGATTGGCAAGCCCGTCATCAGTCGTTCGAGCGGGCGCTGGATCATTCCGGTATCGCGGCGGTTGAGTACGCCGGATGGTCGATTTGCCGGCGTCGCACTTGCAACGCTGAGTGTCGATTACTTCGCGGAGTTTTACGAGTCATTGGAAATCCGCAATGACGGTGCGGTTGCCTTGATTTCCACCGATGGCTATCTGATGGTACGCCGACCTTATGAGGCGCGCTTCATCGGCAAGAATGTCCAGCATACCGAGCTGTATTCGCTGTATCAGAAACTCGCGCCGCAAGGTACCCGCTTCGTCTTGTCGGCGCAGGATGGTGTCGAGCGTCTGAATACATTCCGCAAGGTCGACAACTATCCGTTGTTTGTCTCGGCGGCGCTTTCGAAAGAAGAGATTCTTGCTGATTGGCGAAAGAGCACCGTGGTGCATCTGTTGTCAGACGCGCTTTTCATTGTGCTCTTGTCGACACTCGGCTGGCGGTTGATTCGAAAAATACTCGACGATGCCAAAGCAGAAGAGCGGCTTGTGCAAGCGCACGATGCCTTGGAAATCATGAATCGTCGATTGGAACGATTGGCAATGCAGGACGGCCTGACGGGTCTGGCGAACCGGCGCCAGTTCGACCTGGCGCTCGAAAGTGCTTGGGCACGAGCGTCACGTGAGGGAAGGCGGGTCGCATTGATCCTGTGTGACATCGACTACTTCAAGCAATATAACGATAGGTATGGCCACCTGGGTGGCGATGATTGCTTGCGGAAAGTGGCCGAGACGATTAAAGCGGCAAATACCCGTGGTGACGATGTGATTGCGCGGTACGGAGGCGAAGAGATTGCCATATTGGTCGCAGGTGTGGAACGTCACCAGGTAATGGCAATCGCGGAAAGGTCGCGGCAGGCGGTCGCCGATCAGGCCATGCCCCACGATGCGTCACCGTTTGACATTGTGACGATCAGCATCGGTGTGGCCATCATGTCGTTGAGCGATAAGCGCGGCGACCGACCCACACCCGCCAGTGCATTGATTTTCGCCGCTGACAAAGCGCTCTATCAGGCCAAGGCGGAAGGACGCAATACCGTACGGATGTTCGACGAATAAATGCGTCGGGTCCGATGGGTAAGCTCCGTGCAGGGGCGGATGCTTGAGCTCAAAGGAGCTGGTTGAACAGTCCAGATAGTAAGCCTGCACTGGCGGCAACGAAAGCGCCCCCGCAAAGGAAGAGCTTTGTGTTCAATTCCGGTGCCAACAGCGCAAAGCAACTCAACATCTTGGACCCCGTATTGCAGTAGAACTGCGCTATATATAAAGGATCGTAACGTTTCTTATCGTCGATCGCCATCGCGATGGTCTTGAGCAGGCATCCGACACCTGTCACGACAAGTTCGAAAAGGACGATGCCCTTGCGTAAAGCCTGAAAGAGCATGTTGCCGATTTCTCCCAGTGCGGGAGGTATGGCGATGACGTATTTCACGCCTTGGTGCAGCAGGCTCATCAACCAACCTACCCCTTCCAAGATGCCTGCCCATGCCGCCTTCGTACTGTTCACCAATGACGCCACGATATTGCCACCGGAAAAGAGGTGCGACAAGAAGCCAAGCGTCCACCCTGCCTTCTTCTTCCAGTCACTCTCCAGGGAGAGCTGCGGTGCGGGATCGGTCGCTGCAATGGCGCTGATGCTCAACAGTGTGAAGCTCAAAAATGTCGTGCCGACCGAGATGAGCATGCTGGCCATTGAGAATGTCTTGCTGGACTGCACCGCAACGGCGTCTCCTACCGGCAACTTGACCGCCGCCACCGCTTGTAGATCTTCCTTAGGGTAGGCGAGCTTGAAAGCAAGCGTTGTGAGCAAGGCAGGCGGAAGCAGTACGAAGTCGATGATCGAGAAAGACAGATCGACTTTCTCGCCAGCAATAAGTTCCCACAGTTTCTCAAGCAAAGGCGAACTGATGCGGGCGAACATGAGGGCCTTGAACGCATCTATCAACGCGGCCAACCCCTCGATCAACGTAAAAGACAAGGCTTTGCCAAATTGCAATGCACCTTCCGCAATGTTGAGTCCTACCGCCATCACCAGGCGCTTTAACGTCTCCAAGCTAATGTCGCCGATTGACGGACGGCCGTCTGGAAAGATGGTCTTGACGGCGGCGGCAATGTTGCTCGAGACGTTCGATAAAGCATTCAACCCGTCGTGGAAGGAACGAAGCAAGGTGCCGCCCACGTCACCTGTCTCGTCCATATCGATACGAATCAGTCCATTCGCCAGATTGTTGAACTGCTCCATGATCCATGATCCAGGCCCGCTGTTGACCGTGCCGTCTTTATTGTCACTGCCGCCCTTGCAAGCATCCTCTATCGCTGTATCCGCCACGGGTGGATTTGACTGCGGGAATCCATAATTCCGATTTGTTTCCTGTACCTTTGCAATTGCGCTGTCGAACAGACTGGCAACGATTGGTTTCAGTTTTAGTACATTGGTTTTCAGATAGGCCAGTTGATCTTCGGCATGGCGTTTCATGCTGTCCCGCACGGCGACGATGTCATCCCAACTGAATAGGAACTTCAAGAAATTCCATACATCTTCGGCGGCGGTCTTGATCGTGCTCCATAACCATTTGAAAAACGAGCCGATCTCCTCGAGTGTGCTCAGGATGAAACGGCCAACCTTGCCCGCGATCTCGCAGACGAATTCGACGACGTCGGCTACCTTGCGTATGACGAAGCGGACCGCTTGTCCGGCAGCGCTCGCGATCGACTCCCAGACGTCCGATAAGGACCATTCACGGTCCAGTAACGCGATCTCGCCGGACGACATGTGTGCCGCCGCGCCAAGTATCGCGGCATCTTGATGGTCCATCGCTTGGAGATCACCGTTACCGTCAGAGGCCAGTCCCCAACTGTAATCATCAGGGAGCGTATCCGCCAGGACCGCCGAGGAAGCATAGCTGTTCACCGGCACGCACCAGACACCGTTGCTACCCCCCGGCTTGCTGCGCACAAGGGTCGCTGCCTGTTTCAGTGATTTCACCAGTGCGTCCAAGGTACCGGACTTCCCAGTTGCGCGCGTCGCTTCATCAAGAAGCGGCTGACCGTCGGCCCGCTTCGCGTTCCGGAGTTCATCGGCCGTGAGGGTATCGAATCGTTGATAGAGACGCGCCGCTGGATTGATGTCGATCGCTTCGGACCAGTTGTCGACCTTGAGCCGATAGGTTGCCGGACTAAACGATAGTGCACGATTGCTGATCGTGATCTTTCCGTCATACGGTATATCGATGACGGCATCGCTGCCTGGGTAGATAAAGTGACTGTGCCCATTCAGCACGACCGTCGTCGGCACCGAGGCCGCCAATTGGACGCATCCTGATGCCGGATTGCCTTTCGCATTTTCCAGGGAGACGACGGTTTGAAACGTCAGTAGCCGAGTTGCCGCACCCGCATCGGCCACGGTGATGGGTTCATCCTGCCAGATGCCCTGCGCATCGCGCACCAAGGAACTGGCATGCCCCTTGTCGTAAATGACGAGCACCGAAGCACTCAAAAAGGTATCGCCCGGCACGGCGGCGATTTCGTGTACGCCGCGGCGTAACGTAATCGGCGCGCTCCAGCGCCCTGTTTCTGGGTGGCCGGACGCCGGTGCTGGACAATTGCTCATCAACAAGCGGCCATCGTTATCGAGTGCCCATACCGTCATGGCGCCATCGACTGCTTCCGCGACTACCAGGCGTTCGATTCCGCTTGTAGCGGTTTGTGCCATCACCTCTTCATACACCGCCTCTTCCTGCCTTGCAAATTCCCCGGCGCGCAGACGCTTGACGCCTTTCCCACCGATAAAGAGGTCGGCACCGTGCTGAGGACGATCCGTTCCCGTCGCCAGCACATTCGCATCGGCCGGACTGTGCAATGTCACGAATGGCGTAGGGACGGGGATGCCTTCCTGGTCCAGTGAAGGAATCTCCCGGCTTACCACAACCCGCTCGCCGGCGTGATTTGTCCCGAGTACATGAAGGGTGGGTGCACCGTTCACCGCGCCCACTTGGAAATCCACGATGTCCGGGAAGTCGATTGGCGTACTGTAGACCATGCCGTCGGATTGAAATGATGCCGCACGGTCTTGGCGCAATACATAGGCGTTGGCGAGCACGCCGGCACTGCCCGACATCAGTGTCATCCACGTGCCGTCCGCTTCTCGAAGCACGCGCATGGCGTCGATTCGGATCGCGCCGCGCGCGCCATAATTGATCCACGGTAATGTCGACCAATCGTCTGCCGCGGTGCTCACGTCGTAAGCGATCAGTATCTGGCTGGGCCCATTGCCGGCGTCGTTGGAAGGCGACGGTGCGTCCACGGCAACGGCCAGCGTCACCTTGTCGTCTGCCGTCCAGGCCGCCGCGAACGCGCGGACCTTGCCGGTGGCGATATCGGCGAATCCCGCTGATAAATCGACTGTCTCAAAATTAGCCGGTAAATCCGACAAGCCGTTACCGACGCGGCGCACCAGTTGCAGTTTCTGCTGACTCCCGGTGGTGAGGAGCATCGGCGCGAGCGTGGAAGGACGATGATCAGGGATTGCGATGATGGTCGGTTGATAGTGGCTCGATGTATTGGCTTCCAACAAATCGGCGGCACCGAAGGTGCGGGCAGGTTCGAGGTAGTCGAGCAGTTGGCTGTCTACCGTGAAGGAAACGGGCTTTCCGTCGATGTCTTTTGTTGAAAAGCGTTTGGCGCTGTTTTCGTTAGCGGCGGAATGCCCCTTTGCGTCGGCCGAGGCGGGTGAATGATGCAACGCAGTAGCAATCGCCGAGTGGGACGCATCATAGGTGAAGGCCTCTGCTGCGCGGCGTGACGTAGCCTGCTTGGCATTGGCGCGCGGAACGGCCGACGCGGGAACGTCGTCTACGCGAAGCGACTGGCGGTAGGTCAGATCCAGATAAAGATCACCCTGAAGACCCATCCGTGGCCGACCGAAGCCGAACGCCTCGTCGCCGGGAGGAATAATGGCGAAATCTTTCAGATGCAAATCGAGCTTCTTGAAAACCTCTTCCAGCATTCGCTTGATCGCGTTGCCGATGTCCTTCGAGAAACCGGTGGCTTGCGATTGGTCCCAGGCTTCATGGTTAAAGACGCCAACCAGGAAGTTACTGCTGGACGCGCTCGATGAGAGAACGGGGTCGCCAATCGTCAGCGCGATCCTGGGCTGGATGGTGCAACCCTTCGTAACACTGGTATTGGCTTCGAATATGATCTGACCGGAAATGGGGACGCGGTTTGTCGCGGAGGCCTCGGTGGCGCCAAATAGAACACTACGTGTGCGATTCAGGTCGATCTGGTATAGACCGTCGACGCGGTAACCTTCGTGTCGCACCGGCGAAAGGGTCAGCGACAACTGCTTCTTCAGTACGAAGTCGACTTCGTTTCCATCCTCCTCGCCTTTCCATCGATATGTATTTTGAGCGTCGCGCGATCTGATGCTTATCTGATTGGTATTGGCATCGAGTGAGATGGTCTCTGTCGCTAGTAACTGATATTCGGGATAGGGGTATTCGGTCTCCGGGTGCAGAACCTTGCGGCCCAGTGCGCGCTCGGCATCCGCGTTCGCTTTCTCCATACTTTCGTGTAAGGTCGGCAATACGCGCTGGAAGATGTCGGAGACGAGTCTGGCCACCTGTCCACCGCGCAATACCATCATGCCCGCTACGCTGGCCTCTGATGCATCAACGCGCGATGGCGTGAGCCAGCTTGCCATGCCGCCGAGCGCCTTTGCCAATGGCACTCCGTCCGCTGGCATCGCCTGCCCGTCAACCACCGTACAGAGGTAGTCCAACGAAGCAGGCCCGGCGGAAGCGCCGCCTACCAAAGCGGGAGTGACTTTAAAGCGGGTATCGTTGATGACAAGACTGGGTTCGGCGCGGGGCGCCCGCGGTCGCATTGTCGTATTCAAAAGAAACCGAGGTGATTGCTCGCCGTCCGGCGTCTCGCTTTCCGCGAAGAAGTCCCGCATGAAAAGCGCGAATTGATCCTGGAGTTCTTTGCCAAGTGCGGTCAGATTATCGGGTCGTGCCAGGAACTTTTCCGCATACCCTGCATGGGATAACCGTTGCGCGCGCTCATTCGTCGTCAGCGTGGGCATCTCGAAGCCCGTTACCACATTGATGTTGCTGAGGTTGAGAAACAGACATTCGATCGTGAAAGCACCGCTACCTTGCGCGCCGCTAAGGGCGGCGACTTTCGCAGCAGTCTTGGCATCGATTTTGTACAGTGCTTCTGGCGTGACGTGGTTTTGTACCAGCGCGGCCTTCAACGTGAACGCTTGGCGTGAGAGGTCCAGACACGCAGTGCGCTTGCCGACCGCTTTTGTAACCTTGCCTTGCGCTATGTCGAATGTGACCAACACCTCGTGGGGCGATACACTTTTGGGATCGACGGCAATCGCGGGCGCGCCTAGCCGCATGTCCAGGGTGTAGCGAATATCAAGGTCAGGATCACCATCCTCGTTTTCCTTGATGAGATGTCGCGTGACATCGGCTACATCATCGGTTCGGTGATGCCATTGTTTCCATGCATTTTTCAGTTGCGCGTTGATGCTTTTGATCGTTAACGACGCGACGATATCAAAATCTTTCAGAATATTATTGGTCGTGTCTTCGACTCTTTCAAATTTCAGCGCGTCGGTCATCGTTTTCCCCGGATGTGCTTTGGTAGTGGTAAGGTCTTCTGATTTTATTTTGGTAAACTAAGAATAAAAAGAAGTTTCGCTAGAGGACGTTTTATTGGAGATGCCTCACATCGCTTTAAAACGTTTGTTCATAATGCAGGCCACGTAAGCCCGGTCAAGCTGTCTTGCAGCCGTCGCGTTTCGCCCAACAGGGTGGCGAGTAAGACGTCCGAGCGAACGGCGTCGGTCTTATCGGCGCTCGTCTGCAGGAGATAAGCAAGACGGCCGGCAACGCGCGCGGCGGCGCCGCTCGAATCCCCAGGTGGGCCCGGCAATGCAAAAAGCGTCGTGGCGCAATCCGTGCCACAAGACGCGTGCAAGCGCTGACTGAACGGGTCGAACGTCAGGCTGTTTGTTGTCTGCGCGATGGACAATGCGCCAACGCTGATGGTTTCGCGCAGAATTGCCGGCCAGGCCATGCCTTGTGGTTGTGCGCGGCGGAAACGCGGATACATGTTTCCTGCTGCCGTGACGGTCAGCACGTCTGCGTCCCGTAGCGATTGAATCGTGCGACACAGAGGCGTGTCCCGTAAGCTTGCATCGCTACGGTGATGAAATAGGTCTCCGAATGCGGCGCATACCACGACGGGTCCGAACTGATCCAGCCGTTCAAGGACCCAGGCAAAACCCGCATTGATCCTTTCCTGCGTGCCTAGCCAACCGTTATTGTCAATGATACGCACCACTGCCAGCCGTGCTTCCGGGCATTCGGTCAACACCGTTTCCGCCACGTGCGATCCGTGTGCATTGGTGCTTGACGCCCAGTCATCGGACGGGACGTCCCGTGTCAGATCGACTCCCGCGACAACGTGTCGAACCAGATCGCTGCCATGGAGCAAGCCGCTATCGAGCAAGCAAACCGTGACAGGCGTTTGTTCAAATGGCGGCATCTCGACTCAAGGCGTGGTGATACCAAGATCACGTAGGGCGATCGATATTGGCCTTGCAAAGCAGTGCCAATGCGCATCTTAACCGTGGAAATCTCAAGCTTTATGACATTTCCCAAAAACGATATCGCGAATGGTTATTAGTTGTCTCGAGCGAGTGAATCGCATCTCAAAAGGCTTTACTGACCATGAGCCAGGCCCTTACGGATGCTGGCGATGATACGAGCGTGGACGTATTGCCAACGCGCTTGGCGAGAGACAGGGTGGCGCGCCACAGTGCCGGACCCGTCCAGTTCAAACCCACGCCGGTGCCCGTGAGGGTGGCACTGTTGATGCCATTGCTCCAGGGATGACGGTTGACCTTGACAAAGGCGTTGTCGGCAAATGCCAGGACTTGCCATTGCCCTGAAATCCATCCGCCAAGGTCATGCCTTAATTCCACGGTCGCGAGATAGCCTGTGTCGCCTGAAATGGCGCCGATATCATAGGCGCGAACGGAGTAGGGACCGCCCACGGACATCTTCTCGGCCGAATCGAGATTGGTGTCGGCCCATTGCATCGCGACGTTGACATACAGCGAGTCGCGAGACGTCAGACCCTGCAGGCGCGAAAAGTTGAGATTCCATTTCGAATAGCCACCCGTGGTGCGTGCCGTGGATGCATCGGATGCGCGGGCGGCGTCGTCGTCGAAGGTGTTTCGTCCATTCGTCCACGCAATGCTCCAGGCATTGATGCCCCCCACGAATAGCGTATCTCGCGTATCGCCATTCAAGCTCAACACCCAGTTTCCAAGGTGACGATCCGTGCGCAGATCACTGACGTCGATCCGGTCGCGCAGCCGCTTTTCGTCAAATTCCAACTGGGCATAGATGTTCGCTTCCCGGCTTCGCAGCAACGGTTGCTTGGCCCACAGGCTCGCGACCATCGCCGTGCCATGTGCATCGAGCGCCTTGGCGTTATCGCCGAGCTTGTAGCGCAGATAGGAATAGCTGCCGCCGAAGCGTGTTCCAAGACCATTGAGTAGCGTATCGTAGGCGAGGCGGCCGTAGTTCATCTCACTGCCCGTCGTGACGACGTTTGCGCTGAGAATGTCACCATGATGCAGTGGATTGACGATATTGACGTTCCCCGACAAACGCGCCCGACCTACATAACGGTTGCCGTAGTTATCGAGCGACACGTTCGCGAAAGTCATGGGCGTGGTCGTGGTGTCGACGTCGAGATCCGCGCTTCCAACCGCGCTTCCTGGCTTGAGCAGTGCGTGGACGCCTACCCCCGGAATATCGGATAGCAAGAGAAGCGTGCGATTCATCGGCGCATCCGCTATCGGGTCGCCCGAATGCAATCGTGAGAGCGTGGCATTGATGAGGCGACTGTTGACCTTGCTGCTGTTCTGCAGGTGAATCTCTCCGTAGCGCGCTTCGAGCACCTGGATGTGCACCACGCCATCCGTTATCGACTGCGGGGGAATGATCGCGCGCGCGAGAGCATAGCCGCGCTGCTGATAGAAAGCGGTGATTCGTCCCGCGACTGCGTCTAACTGCGGTAACGTCAGACTTTGCCCTTCCTGGTCGGCCACAATGGCGTGGAGGGTGTCGGTCGAAAATGCGGTGTTGCCCGTAATACGGATCAGCTTGACGGCAATGGGTTGCGAGGCAGGCGGATTGGCGGTGCTGTTCGGTTCTACTTGCAACGTGGGTCGATTCGCCGCGGGGGCGGGTGGAACCTGGGGTTGCAGCTGTTGAAGAAACGCCCCGGAATCGGGCGCGGCGACGGGACCGGGCAGGGTATCCGCACGCGTATCGAACGAAGCAAGTGCGAGTGCCGCAATCACGGCCTTTCGCATGGAAAAGAAAACGGGTCATCAAGTGCATGTGCTGGCGTGCGGTTAGCTGCATGCGCACCCGCGAGCGGGCGCGCGCTATCGTGTTGAACGGCTAAATGTATATCGATGCATTATTCCGTAGCGCTGGAGACCAGCGCGGGCAAGCGCATGCCACCATTTTGAATTTGCAAGGTGGGCGCCGGCGAACCGAAGCTGCCGCTCGTATTGATGAAGCGCGATGCCGTGTTCTCGCGCGATGACGTATTTGCGCCGCCATTCGATGCGCCCGCTTCATCCGTGCCGCCTTGCGCTGAACCATTCGTTTGCTGCACGACGATCGTCGAAGACAGGGTAAGCGATTGCGGTTGCGTTGCCGCCTGCGGTGGTTGCATCGCCGATTGCACCTGTGTGACCGCTGTCTGCGCCTGCTGGACTTGAGGGGACGTTGCGGAAGCGGTGGCGGCGGGTGCCGGTGTTGCGACTGGCAGTGGCGAGATGTTCGCAAACGTCGTGGTCTCGCCAGTCAGCAGATAATTACGAGCATCGTCGCCTGCGATCGTATTGACCAGATTGACGGTCTTGCCATTTCCGACATTGGCATCGAGGAAGCTGCCTGCCGAATTGAGAGTCACGTTATCCGAGCCGATCAGTCCAGCCAAGGTCGCACCCGATGTATTGGTCGTTGCCGCGCTCGATCCATCGTAGACCTTGTTGTTGGCTGTGATGCCGCTGACCGTCAGGGTTGCGGGTGTGATGCTTGCGACGAGACTGGCGGGGGTCACGAGTTGGTAGTTCGCCGCGTCGGCGCCGCTCAGCGTGTATCCCGAGACGCTAACCGCTTTATTCACGGCGACATTCTTGTCCGCAAAGGCACCGGCGCCGGTGCCGTTCAAGGAAACGACATCGCTGCCGATGGCGCTGATAGAGGCGATCCCGGTCAGCGTTGCCGTGGTCGTGCCGTCATACGTCTTGCTGGACGCGGACAGGCCTGAGATGGACAAGTCGGCTTTGTTGATCGAGGCTGTCACGTTGCTCGGTACGACCAGGGTGTAGTTGCCTGCATCCACGCCGCTCAACGTGTAGCCGCTGATGGTCACTTGCTTGTTCGTCCCTGCGTTCTTGTCGGCAAACACACCTGTGCCGGTGCCAGACAGAGAAACGGTATCGCCTTGTAGCGCGCTTACCGTCGCCGCGCCCGTCAACGTGGCCGCCGTCGTGCCATCGTAGGTCTTAGTCGCGGCCGATATCCCGGAAATACTCAGGTCGGCTTTCGAGATCGACGCGGTGACGTTGGTCGGTTCGACCAGATTGTAATTGCCCGCATCGGTGCCGCTTAGCGTATAGCCGCTCAGGGTGATGGACTTGCTTGTGCCGACGTTTTTGTCGGCGAACGTACCCACACCGGTGCCGCCTACGCCCACGGTGTCACCTTGCAAGGCGGTGACTGATGCCGTGCCCGTCAAGGTCGCGGATGTCGTGCCGTCATACGTTTTGTTAGACGCAGAGACGCCGCCCAGCGTCAGGTCGGCCTTGGCGATCGACGCGGTGACATTGGTGGGTTCGACAAGGGTGTAGTTATTCGCATCGGTGCCACTCAGCGTGTAGCCGCTTACCGTGACGGACTTGCTGGTGCCCGCGTTCTTGTCGACGAACGTGCCGATCCCGGTGCCGGCTAGCGAGACGGTGTCACCTTGCAAGGCCGTAACCGCCGCCGTGCCGTTTAGCGTGGCGGACGTCGTCCCGTCGTAGGTCTTGTTGGATGCGGATATGCCGCTCAGGGTCAGATCCGCCTTGTTGATCGTGGCGGTCAGCGAAGTGGGTTGCACCACGTCGTAATTGTTTGCGTCCTGACCGCTGAGGGAATAGCCCGTCACCGTGACGTTCTTGTTTGTCCCCGCGTCTTTAGTGGCGAATGTCCCCGTGCCAGTACCGGTAACGGATACTTGATCCGCCCCTATCGCGGCGACGGTCGCCGTGCCGGTCAAGCTGGCACTCGTGCCGCCGTCATAGGTCTTGTCGGATGCCGTTACGCCCGTGATATACAGCGCCGCCTTGGTCACCTGCGCGGTGAGATTGCCGGGCACGATGAGGTTGTAATTGCCTGCATCCGCGCCGGTGAGCGTGTAGCCGTTCACCGTTACCGTCTTATTGACCCCAACATCCTTTGTCGCGAACGTACCGATGCCCGTGCCGGTCACGGACACGACGTCGGCGCCGATCGCGCTTACCGCCGCCGATCCTGTCAACGTCGCTGTCGTGGTCCCGTCGTACGTCTTGTCCGATGCCGAGATGCCCGACAAGGCCAGATTCGCCTTATTGATCGTGGCAGTCAGACCCGTCGGTGAGACGAGGTTGTAATTGCCGGCATCGGTGCCGCTCAAGCTGTAGCCGCTCACTGTCACGGCGTTCGTTCCCGCATTCTTGCTTGCGAAGGTGCCGGTACCGGTGCCGGAGACCGTCACGACATCGCTTCCAAGCGCCGAGACCGCAGCGGTCCCGGCCAGCGTCGCGCCGGTCGTGCCGTCATACGTTTTGTTTTGCGCGCTGACGCCAGAAACGGTCAGGTCTGCCTTACTGATCGAGGCCGTGACATTGCTCGGCATCACCAGGGTGTAATTACCGGCGTCGGTGCCGGATGCGGTGTAGCCAGACACCGTCACGCTCTTGTTGGTGCCAACGTTCTTGTCCGCGAAGGTGCCGCTACCGGCTCCGGCAAGCGTAAGGCTGTCGCCCGCCACGAGACCGGACAGCGTGACGCCGCTTGAGTTCAAGACAGCGTTTGCGGTGGCGTCGTACACCTTGTTGGCAGCGGTAATGCCGGTCACCGTCAGCGTTTTAGGCGTTACCGAGATCGCGCTATTCGTCGTGGACAGGGCGGTGTAGTTGCTGCTCAACGCGCCGCTGCTGCCCGTGCCCAACGAGAGTCCGGTGAGGGTGGCCAGGGTACCGTTCGACTGGACGTTCTTGCTCGCGAGATTTGAAGCATCGCCACTACCGGTTATCGTAAATGTCTCGCCGTTGACGCCCTGCGCGGTCAGCACGCTGCCGCTGACCGATGTCGTACCGTCATACGTTTTTGTTCCACTGACGGTCAGCGTGGCCTTTTCGATTGTGGCCGAGAGTGACGTCGTGCTACTCAGCGTGTAGTTGCTTGCGGCGGTTCCCTGCAGAGAGTAGCCACCTACCGTCACCGTTTGCAGGCCGGCATTGGCGCTCGAGAAACTGCCGCTGGCCGTTCCGGACAACGTGACGTTATCACTGCCCACGATGCCACCGCTTGCGATACCGGCGGTCCCGCTCAAGGTTGCGGTGGTCGTTCCATCGTAGGTTTTATTGTTCGCGGTCAGGCCAGAGATGGACAGAGCTTTCGGTGTTATCGTGCCGGTCTGGCTCGTCAGCCCATTCAGATAGTAGCTGTAGCCATTGACGGTGATGGTTGTGTCGTTGTTGCTGAACGTGACATTGCTCAGTGTGACGGCTTTCCCCGTGCCGGCGCTGGCGCTGGAAAAAGTGCCGGTCGCGCTGTCCTTATTGACTTGTACACCGCTGGGCAACGTTGACGGGGCGGAGACGGATACCGTCGCGCTCGTCGTGCCGTCATAGGTCTTGGACGCGACCGTTGCGCCGACGTTCACGCTCATATAGCCCGTGACATATGGCGAAAGATCGACACTGTTGGGGCTGAACAAGTAGGGCGTGAAGTCGATCGCCGTGTAGTTCGCGGAGGTATAGTAAATCTTGACCGCGCCCGAGACCGGCGTATTATCCAAGCCGATCCCATTGGCGTTGACCTGGTCGAAAATGATCGTTCCAGTGCCGGTTGCAGCGTTGTCCGCTTGCAAGACGAGTTTGCCTTGGGCGTTGCTGCTGATATCGATAAAGCCCGCTTGACCGGTCGCGTTGTCCGACTTGAAATGGATATTGCGATAAGCGCTTAGCGTTAACGTGGTATTTCCGGTGTTCCAGTTGACGTACTGCCCGTTGCTGTCGGTCTGCGTGCCAATGGCATCCAGCAGGATGATATCGCCATTGCTGCCACTACCGGAACCGCAGGTCGCGTTTGTGCAGCTCACGGATGACTGGGTGGTTTTGATCGTGACGCTGCTGGTATTGAGCGCGTTGGTGAGCGCAACCGAATCCACGTCAATCGACGGTGCCCCTGCCTGGGTGCTCCAGAAGCTTATATTGCCGATCGTGATGTCAGCCGGGTCCAGTAGCCAATCGCCGGTGTTGCCGTGCGCCGCCGAAGTGTTCACCGCCGCGGCAGTGCCGACATGCAGCGTCTCGCCCGATGTTTCCACTTGGCCGCCGTCGCCGGCGTTCGCGCCACCGCGCGCGCTGATACTACCGTTGAACGTCGTGGTCTTATCCGACCATACCGCCACGTTACCGCCATTGCCCGTTGTCAGGGCATCGGCGTTGATCGTCGCGCCGGCGTCCACGTTCGTCGTGGTGGCATTGTGCTCGGTACCGGTGCCATGAAAATTGCCTCCCACAAGTGCCGTGCCGCCGCCCGCGTCACCCGAGACGTCGATGCTGCTGGTGCCTGTCGCGTTGACCGTATTGCCTAGAACGTCGACGGTGCCACCGGTTTCGCCACTGTTCTTGCCGGATGCATCAAGCGTCCCACTGTTGGTGCTGGTCCCGGCACCCCCGGCGTCGAGCACGATCGTGCCGTTGACGTTCTGGACGCTTCTGGCCTGGATGATGCCCGTATTGTTGACCACGCTCGCGAGCACGGCGTCTTTCGCCCCGGCGGACAACCAGACCGCACCGCCATCGGCTTGGATCAATCCGCCGTTTTCAGCGAGGCTATCGAGCGTGCTTTGGTTGACCTGCACACCGACCATGCTGTTTCCGGCGAACGACAACGTTACGTCATTACCTGCAGTCAGGCCGACGGCACCGCTGGGTGCAACGATATTGCCCTGGTTGCTGACCGTCTTGCCGATGAAGGCGACAAAGCCTCCGTTGGCAGTCGTGATGCTGCCCTGATTGATGATGCTACCGGTGCCCGTGCCGGTGAAATTACGTGCTGCCCCGCTTAAGCCCGTATCGCTGGTATCGAGTGTCGAGGCGACCAGGCCGCCGACGTTGATCTGTGCACCCGCACCGAACACGATGCCATTGGGATTGATCAGGTAGATCTGGCCATTGGCGTTCAGATGGCCGAGGAATTGCGTCGGATTCGTATCCGCGATGCGGTTGACCGCGATCGCGCTCGCCGAAGGTTGCACAAAATTGACCGTCTCCTGACTCGTTGTATTGAACGTCTGCCAATTGACGGAGAGATTCGCGCTGGACTGGTTTACCGTGGTGGTGGTGCCCGACTGGCTGATGCTTCCGCTACCGGCAGTGATTGCGCCCCCTGTGGGTGCGCCCAGCGCTGTGTGCGCGACAGCGAGCAACGTGGCCCCGAGCAGTTTGGGGCTGGCAGTCTTGCCACGCCCCCGCGCTCTTTCTGACACGGCGATCCAGGTTTGATGAACCTGACTCCACACCAGGCGGTAAATGTGGTTCACGGAAGCGTGGCGCATGATGACAAAAGGTTTCGTGAAGAGAGCTAAAAGCGATATGGTCGCGGTACACGGCGCTTCACGCGCACGTTACTGACGCCCGTTTTCGAGAATGAGGGGTGAGCCGTGCCACGCACGCTCGCAGGTTGTCGTCGCTTGCGTGCGCATGGCAATCCTATTGATGGGATGGTGATTCACCATGCTGCGCCAGATAAGCCTTGACCCGACGATCGAGATCGGGGCGCCACTGTGCGGGCATGACGGATAGCGTCAACTGCTCGATACGGTCCATCGTCGCGCGCTCTTCCGGATTGTGGTTCGTCGCTTGCGCCGCGCTATTCCACATATAAATCTTTGCAAGGACATCCGGTGGCAAGGCACCTGTCTTGGGGTCGACCGCACTGTTGGCATAGAGCACGGCAACGGGCAAATAGGCCGGGGCATAGCCCTCCGAAGCGGCTATTTCAAGCCAACCAAGTGCTTGCGGCAAATTGACATCGCCGCCGTCCCCCTGACTTAACATCACGCCGAGCCGGTACTGTGCTTCCACGTCATGCCGCTCCGCTGCCTGTCCGTACCAATAGCGTGCGGCCGACAGGTTCTGCGGTACGGACTTGCCCTCCCGATAGGCATCGGCAACGCGCCGCATGGCGGGCGTCGATCCCAATTGCGCGGCTCGGGCACATAAGGCCAACCCCTGCTGCGCGTCTTTTGGGACGATGTCCCCCGACAAATAAAGTTCGCCGGCGTCACACAAAGCGTAGAACACGCCGGCATCAGCGGCCTTCATGTACCACTGAACGGCGGCGTTGCCGTCGACGGGACGATCAATGCCTTGTGCATAGCAATCACCGAGAAACTGTTCCGCCGCCGGCACTTTGTTGTGAGCAGCTTGTTCGAACCAGTTGCAGGCTTTTACAGGATCCGCGGGGCGCCCCCAGCCATTGCGTTCTATCAAACCCAGATCGAATTGCGCCAGGCCGTTATGCGATGCAAGGTGGGCGTACTCCTTATAGGCGACATCGTATTGTTTTGCCGCCAAGGCTTTGTCGCCCCGCGCAAGCGTCGCGTCGGATGACCCCGATACGGCGTATGCCCCGATCGAGAATAGAAGGGCAGTCAGGCCTGCCAGCATGGCGACGAAGCGCAAGATGGTTTTACTCGGTGCTAAAGGTCAATAGACAATTGGATATCGTCCCGACACTGTGCGCCGCTTCCGGTCAGGCACTAGGCGGAAGCGGCGACGTGCATCAATAAGTGACGGTATCCGGATGCCGCATTAGTCATCCCTTGATGGATAAAGACCGTTGGTGGCGATGTAGTAAGAGAGCACGAGGTAGGGCGGCATGGTCGGCACGGCTTGACCGCCGCCTACCACATTGCTCACACCTGATACCGTTGCTGTCCCGCTGATGGTCGTGGTTGCGGTTGCGCTCATTGTCACCGGCGCCGTGGTACCGTTTGCCACGCTCACGGCCAGATCTCCTCCGATCGCACCGGCAGCAAGCTTGGCGTCGGGTGTTCCTGTTGAATAGGGTGCCGTCAAAGCGGTACTGACTTTCCCGAGATAACTACCCGACGGTGAAATCACGCCGGCTCCCGTACTCACCACATTCATGACCAATGCGTTGGCTTTCCCGGTGCTTTTGACATTAGACAGGTCTACCGTCCCGGTCAATCCGCTCAGCTTCGTTTCTGCTGTCAGATTGTTGACAGGGATGGGCGCGCTAAAGGAGAAAAAATGGGCGGGAAGTTGTGCCGTCGTCAATGTGACGCTGGCCTGGCCCCCCGTTTTACCAGCGGAGTAGGTTGTTGTGCCATCAGCACCGACGATGACACGCCCGCGCAGATCCGGCAGATTGAAACTCGTCGAATTTCCACCGTACGTAATGCCGATCAATGCATACAGCGCCGCATTCTGGTTGATTAAGAGCTGTTGACCAGCGGCAAGCGTATAAGTGCGGTTAAACGATCCGAAGCTCACCGGCGTGGCCATAATGCAAATGCTTCCCAAAACCGGTGTGTCCGAACAGGCGAAGCTGTTTGTACTCCACGCGCCGGCGGCCGCGGCAATGGTCAGTGCCACTGCGTGTTTTTTACTCAAAATCTTCATAGTCGTGTATCCCGCCTCTTCTCTTCTGCCAACGTGATCAAAGAATGGTGCTTAAACAAGTGGAGCGGCGGAAACGCGTAAATCATATTCATACGCATGTGCACCTTCGCGCCATCCCGTCGCTCATCAAGTCAATAAAGACTGCAATCAACTACTGTTAATAAATGTCTGGAAATAAAGGAAAAATACGATCGATCACTTCGATGAATATTTTTGCCTAGCGCATTCACGTGATTATCCCGAAGTCGTTTTATAGAAAACGCCATACACACTTCTACAGAAAAGCATTTGATTAAATCAAACGATCGTTTGATTTCTATTCTTGAGTGATTTTTACTTATCCTCCGTGTCA
Organism: Robbsia andropogonis; assembly: GCF_000970345.1. Taxonomy (GTDB): domain Bacteria; phylum Pseudomonadota; class Gammaproteobacteria; order Burkholderiales; family Burkholderiaceae; genus Robbsia; species Robbsia andropogonis. Next base: position 76,323 of record NZ_LAQU01000018.1, read on the forward strand.
CTGGATACCTATAAATGCTATTGCTCATGTAGAGATGGGAAGCCTGATCCATGTCATTTGAGGCATTGTGTATCCGGTGGATCGGACAATAGGGATGAACTAAAAATGCGGGAAGGCCAAATTAAAACGGTCGTTTCAATTACGGTTTCCAAACACATAAATAATCTGACAATACAATTTGAAATTTTTTGAAATCTAACAGAAGGCTCTAACAAACGCGAGAAAAAATATCCACGCTCATAGCGCCTTTGTGTCGTCCTTACTACGGTCAGAATTTTTTTATTTGCTAGTAAAAAGTATTTTGCTTAGGCAGTAGTCGGATTGCTAGTCAGTCTTTCAAAGCCTGATAGTCGTTCATGCCTCTTTGGGACGCATTCTGTTTTTACGTACCGCGACGTCCGCCGCTTTTTCGCTGTACTGTTTCCCGCAGTGGCATCGCGGCGTTTGCTCGACATCCAATGTTTTGAAAAGGTTTTAAAATTATTATGTTATTCTAAATATTATTATGCTATTTATCGTTTTCGTTATTTGGTTTAACGCCTTACTGATCGCATTCATGCACCATGGAGAGAACGCGCAAGTACGTTCCCTGGTCCGACCTTGCTTCTGTTTGACCTGAGGTTTGTTCTTTGCGGTGTTCCAGTAATCGAGGAGGCAGTAACGACGCTAGGCATGGTATTGGCGCGAGCCGGCACCGCTTTATTAGGCGGTGCCGCGGTGGGGGGACTGCTAGCCTGTCGGTCGATACAGCCATCTGTATCGACCGCCGACGTATTGACGCGGCCCATGCACGTCTCCTTAAGCGTGCTTGTACTGATGCTTCTTCGTTTAGCGGGTGGTTTGCGTAACGTCTGGACGCCTCCGGCTAGACGCACGACACCGTGGCCTTATTCAGGAAAGCGTTCAAAACCCGGGAGCGCAGCTACGGAGGCCACCCAATCAACACGTTCCGCCATCTGCACCTGTATCTTTGGGCTTATTGCTTGAGGCTCATCGAGCGCCATAATCCTCACCTGCATCATGCCCCTCTGCGTAAGCAGCGCATTCGTGAAAAACAATCCGGTGCCGCAGGATCCACAGAAATGTCGCCGCCCGTCCGCTGAAGAATGGTAGATCTTTGGTTCACCGCTAATAGATACAGCGTCCTCAGGCACCATCGCCCACGCAAGCATGGGAGCGCCAGAGTGTCTGCTGCAATCACCGCAGTAGCAAACGGCAGCCGCAAAAGCCCGATCTGGCATGTGGAATCGAATCGAACCACAGTGGCAACGTCCTTGAAGCATGATTCTTCGTCTCCCTTGAGTCTTACGACATGATCTAACGTCGGGCGCGAGCACAAAACTTCACTGTGCAAACGAATTGATCTTACTCCAGTTTGAAACAGTGTCGGTTCTCCGCTTACTCAAGCTTTAAGCAGAAGGAGGGCGACTAAAATTGGGTATGGGTTTATACGGCAATGAAATGGCCCAGAGTTGTGAGTTGGCACGGATTCCTGAAAGACGCGTGACATGAACAAGACCAACACTTTTTCTCCCGAGAGGCACGGGGTAGGGCTTGACGCGATGACCTACTGACTGCAGAGATTGGCGGCGCAATCCCATCCATCATCGTGTATCACCCTGCCCGTTGGCCTGATCATACGAGTACACAGCTGCAGCAAAGCACCCTATTGAGGGTTTTCCATAGGATCCACTGTCAGCATTTTCTCAGATTCACGCGATAACCTGTACGCAGCATAAAGCAAGGGACAGCGTTATTGTCGCGAGCGACGGTATCTTCATGAAACATTCACGGTGCCAGAGGGCATGCTTGTTTTCTCCCATCGGTCTGCGCCACTGTCCCAGAAACGTGGTTTCTAGCGGCTTGCGTTGTGCACACTCGGTGGTGTACGCCGATATCCCGTCTATGGCGGGGAAAAATCGCTGCACGCCGCGCACGTGAAATACGATCTTTTTTTGCCCATTTTGCATTGATTCATTCTTTTCACCTGTCCGAATTCGAGGTGTCCCTCGGGTTGGGCAATTGCCTTATTGATACATGACGGAAAAAACGGAGAAGAAGTGCATGAGCGTTGACATATCGTCTGGTCCGCAGGCTGGGGAAGAGCAAGTGATGTCGAAGATCGCGCGCCGTCTGATGCCGATCCTCGTCGTGATGTTCCTGATCTCCTTCATCGACCGGCAGAATGTAGGCTTTGCAAAGCTGCAAATGTTGCACAGCCTTGGTATGACCGAAGCCGCATTCGGACTGGCTTCGTCTCTGTTTTTTATCGGATATTTATTGTTCGAGGTACCCAGTACGCTCGCACTGCATCGCTTCGGCGCACGTGTGTGGCTCTCCCGGATCATGTTCACCTGGGGCATTATCACAGTCGCAATGGGCTTTGTTACCTCGATGCCTTTATTTTGCGGTCTGCGCTTTGCGCTTGGCGTCGCGGAGGCGGGTTTCTATCCGGGTGTTATCTTTTACCTGACACTCTGGTTTCCACAAAGCTACCGTGCGCGGGTTCTTGGCATCTTCACACTTGGCAGCGCACTGGCGAACATGATGGGTTCGCTCGTGGGCGGCTTGCTTTTGAGCTTGAGTGGGCTTGGAGGGCTTGCCGGCTGGCAGTGGGTATTCATTGCCACCGGGTTGCCGGCAGTGCTGGTCGGTATCTTGGTATTTCGGATATTGCCGGCCTCATACCGCGAGGCAAGGTTTCTCAATGAGCGCGAGAGAAGTATCGTTGCCACAGCACTTGAACGTGAAGCGCCCACGGGTGCAGACCACATGCATCCGTGGAAAGCGTTGCTGGACCCGCGCGTGTTGCTATTTGCGGGCACTTATATGCTGATGTCGACATCGCTCTATGGCGTCACGTACTGGTTGCCGACGCTTGTAAAGTCATTCGGTGTGTCCAGCACCATGAATGGCCTGTTGAACATGATTCCTTGGGCGATCGCGGTGTTGTTGTTACTTTATTTACCGAAACGACTTCGCGACGGAAAATCGATCTTGCTGACGATCGCGATCGTTGCCGGATTGGGCTCACTCGGTTTCCTCTTTAGTCTACTTCTTCCCACTATTCCGATGCAGTTCATTGCATTGGCCTTAGGGGGCGCTTGCATCCCATTGATCTATCCGTGTTTCTGGTCGATGCCACCGCGTTATTTCACCGGTGCGCGTGCGGCGGCGAGTGTCGCGGCGATCAATTCGATCGGGAATCTTGGTGGTTTCTTTAGCCAGAACTTGATGCCTCTCGCCGGCAGGCTTACCGGAACCACGTTTGGGCCGATGATCGTCCCGATTTCTTGTCTCGCCGTGCTTTGTATCGGAGCGCTTTTTGCATGGAAGCGTTCGGGCTCGAAAGAAATTGTAACGGCGAACGGCTGAGCACTTTCACAAGACACGTTCCTTCTGGGTTACATCCAATGAAAGGAGAAATAGGGTGCGGCGTCTGAGCGTTTTAATGCCGGTGATTTTGGTGGCCGCGATGCTCACGACCGCCATCCCATCTCGTGCTGATACGATCATTGATGATTGGGAGAGCGTGAAGGCACCGCCAGCGCCCACGCTTATGCCCGTAATGCTCGACCCTAAAACGACTGCGCTCGTGTTGATCGACATCGTCAAGCAAACATGCAATGAGGAAAAGCGCCCTCGGTGCGTTGCGGCTGTACCAAAGATTCACAAGCTGTTGTCGGAAGCACGCGCAGCGAGCGTGTACGTTGTCTACACGCTATTTCCAAGCCCATCACCCGCGACGTTTCCCAATCCCGAGATCAGTGACTATGTACCGGCGCTTGCGCCAGCGGGAAATGAGCCTGTCGTGACCGCCTTTGTCGATAAATTCACGCTCGGCGGGAAGAGTACGGGTCTACAAGCCATGCTAAAGGATAAGGGTATCAAAAACCTTATTGTCGTCGGCGTCGCGTCGCATAATGGTGTCTTATTTACGTCGGTGGCTGCTGCTCTCAGAGGCTTTCACGTTGTCGTTCACGTGGATGGCATGGCTGGAAACAATGCTTATGAGGACCAGGCCACTGATTACATTCTGACAAGTTCGATTGTTTTCAAGGTGACCCTCACGCGTATTGACTTGATCACGTTCTCTCATTGAGATGAAGGTAACAGCGCAGCAATGAAGGTCGTTCGGGAAGTGGTGCGGCAGCCGATATCGATGTCTTTCGATTTTCTTGAGTATTGACTTCCTTACGTAGAGCGGTATGAGAATCTACGTAGCCTTCAATGGAAAGAAATCGTTAAGGATAGGCGTGAACATTTCGTTCCACGTTCGCGGCTTAGCCTTGATCGTTCCGACCATATATAGAAAATCAACGTATTCCATCAATTGGGAGGGATGGACGGAAAAACGTGTCTCTGGCGCAGAAAGAATCTGCATTACGTCCTTGTGCGAAACATTGAGTCCCGATGCTTCGACGTAGATAGACGCTGCCAAGGTCTGATCTCTTGCGATCAGGTCATTTGCCTCGCTCAGTGCTCCGAGGAACACTCGCACGAGCATTGGTTCGACATCCACAAGTCGTTTAGGCGCGTACACCACGTCGAGCGTGAGCGGGCCAAGAATATCGGTCGAGTCAACAACGCGATGGATCCCTGGTTGCTGCGATTCAATGGTCGAAAATGGCGGCGATGCGAAATGTGCTGTGATGCCCTTTTCGTGCCGTATCAGCGCGTCCAATGCCTGCGGATGGGAGAGGCTAACGGTAATCGAATCAAGCTGAGCAAAGTTGTGCCGCCCGAGCAGCTTGCTTGCCATCATTTGTAGCACGACTGCTGCCAGCGAGGTGCGGATGCCGGGCACCGCGATGCGGTCGGACGAGGTGAAGTCGCCGAGAGAAACGATACGAGGTTGGTTCACGTTAAGTGACAGAGTCGTCGATGAAAGGCCACTGACACCAATCACCTCCACGTTCGGGATGCCGCGTGCTCTAGCCCACAATTCGATGAAACCCGGAGCCCCTACAGCAGCGAAATCGAGTGTTCCAGCCATCATCGCATCGTCAACGGAATTGCCCCCGTCAAGTAGTATCCAATTAACGCTTACGCCACGCAGGCCCGCGAGCGCGGCATGGCGTTCGAACAGCCGTTGCTTTTCCATGACAAGAAGCGGCAGATACAGTAGCCCATACCCCTTTGAAATGCGCACCACTCTCGTACTTGCAATCGCCAAGCCTGACGCAATCGCCGCCCCCATTCCTCCCACGAGCAGCGCGCGGCGCTTGCGTGACAGCGCCGAAGGATCATGCATGCCGTTGTCATCCTGCGGCACCTTGCTTTGTCGTACCTTTTTGATATTCATGTGGTCGTCGTGTACTCAATTGCATAGTTCACAAGGTTACCGAACTACTCTGATAAAATGTTCAGGGCGGTTGTCCAGGAAAACCCGTGAAGGATACATGAACGCAATATCAGGAGCGCCATCATGCGTATTCTGGTGGTAGAGGACGATGTGCACATTGGCGCCGCAATCCGCAGTCGCCTGACGAAGCTAGGCCACGCAGTGGATCTTGAAGCGGATGGTGCGATTGCAAATAGCCTGCTTCATGTCGAGCATTTCGATCTGCTTGTTCTTGATGTGATGTTGCCTTCGATGAGCGGCTTTTCGATCCTACGCAATCTACGCATGGCAGGCTCCTCGATCCCAGTTCTGCTGGTGACGGCACGCTCCGCGATTGATGACCGCGTGAGTGGTTTGGGTCTTGGCGCAGATGACTATCTCGTCAAGCCTTTTGATTACCGTGAACTCGAAGCACGGGTGCAGGCCTTGCTGCGCCGCAATAGTGGTCAGGCAAGCGATTTCGTCCGACTCGGTGGATTAGCGATTGATCGTAGTAGCCGGCTTGCGGAGCTTGATGGGAAACCCCTTGTGCTCTCGCGTCGTGAGTTCGCGTTATTGGAAATCTTGGCTACGCGCTCACAACGCGTTTTTTCGAAGGAAGAATTACTGAGCCAGTTGTTTAGTTTTGGCAACGAGCCGAGTGCAAACGCGGTTGAGCAGTACGTGACGCGCTTGCGGAAGAAGCTTATTGGTAGTTCCGTGGAGATTCGCACGGCGCGAGGTATGGGTTATAAAATTGCCGCGCTTTGACTGGTTCCGCAAGACCTTGCTTGGTCGTACGCTGCTCTTCATTGCGCTGGTTGTCGCCTCGGGTGCCGCTGCGCTTGCCGTAATCGCGCGCTACTACGCCGGTGTGGCTGCCGAGCGGGCCTACGATCAGTTGCTCGCGGGTGCTGTCATTCAGGTGGCCGAGAATCTCTATGTGCAAGGCGGTGTCCTCGCGCTCAGTCCTCCAGTAGCGGCATTGTCATCACTCTCCCGCTACGACCTTGTTTACTACAAGGTAATCGATTCGCGCGGCGTCGTTGTTGCAGGCTACAGCGATCTCCCTGCTCCAGTGAATAGTGCCGCCGCGCGACAGGGACCAGCGTTCGCGAACGGTGTGTACCAGCACCAGCGCGTTCGCACCGTCAGCATCGGGCGTTATATGCCCGAACAACACACGCCTGGTTGGGCCTTTGTGACAGTGGCACAGACAACGCACGCGCGACAGCAATTAACCAACGACATGAGCCTCAAGGTGTGGACGCTTATCCTCATCATGGGTGTGCTCGCAATTGGCGCCAGCGGTCTCGCTGTTCGGCGAGGCTTAGTGCCGCTGGCACGCATTGAAACGATCATCGCGGCGCGAGATCCTGCCGATCTGCAGCCTGTGCAGCATGATACGCCCACCGAAATCAATGCGATCATCGGTGCGATCAATGGTCTGATAGGCCGGCTAGCGGATAGGATGACTGCCATGCAGCGTTTTATCGCCGACGCTGCTCATCAGATGCGAACGCCGCTCGCACGACTCGACGCGCAGATCGAGTTGCTCAGTGACGAAACCGGTTCCGCGCAATATGCCGAGCGTCTTGACGAGCTGCGGGCGACGTGCGCGGATGTCGGCCGGCTTGCCGGTCAGTTGCTGAACCATGCGATGGTCATTCACCGCACCGAGGCTATTCCCCTACAGCCAGTGGAACTGGTGGGGCTCGTGCGGGAAGCGTTGGGACGGGCGATTCCCCTTGTGAGCGAGCACGATATCCAGGTTGGGTTCGAAAGTGATTCGCAGCAGGCATGGATAGCTGGCGACCCGATCAGCCTGCAAGAAGCGCTTTCGAATGTACTGCATAACGCGCTGCTGCATGGAGACGGAGACACGATTGACGTTAGCGTATGCACTGTGGGCGATGCCGTAACGGTCACGGTAGTTGATAGCGGCCGTGGCATTGCTCCCGAGCATTGGGCGGCGGCGCTGCGTCCATTCGAACGCTTCGATCGTGTTGACGGGTCGCGCCGTGCGGGGTCCGGCCTGGGGCTTGCGATTGTGCAAGCGGTGATGAAGGCACACCATGGTCACGTGGGTTTCGCTTTCCCAAAGCAGGGCGGATTTGCCGTAATCCTCACTTTTCTCGACACGGATCTCCACGCGCTTCGCAGAGGTCCGGCAGCGTAGGTATAGCGTCCGTGAGCGCGAAATCGATCGCGTCATGGCGGTTCGCGCCAGTTACCGTTATTGCCAGCAGGATACCGGGCGCGCATGTGACAAGATGCTGCTGAACGATTCGCCGTCCCGCATTTGGCTTGAGAAGACGACGATCGAATGCATGCTGTTCACGCTGAGTGGCTGCAGGATCCCACGCTGCGGCGTCGCCTATCGGCCGGACTCAACAAGGGCGAAGCATGCAATTTGGTGGCGCGGGCGGTGTTCTTCTACTGGCTCGGCGAGATTCGCGACCGTTCCTATGACAACCAGCGGTACCGGGCCAGCGGTCTGAATGTGGTGGTGGCTGTAATCACGCTGTGGAATACGCTTTACCTGGAGCGGGCGATCGCCGCTCCGCGACAGCACGAGGTACTCGACGACGGACTGCACCACACATGGCGCCGATCGGCTGGAATCACATCAATCTGGCTGGATACTACATCTGGCATGCCAACAAGCGGGTCGCCAAGGGACGGCTCTGGCCACGGCGGCCTGTCTAATCAGCAAACCGCGGGGCTTACCGTACGTAAAAATCCGTTTCTTGAGGGCAGCCCAAACCGCGTGTGCATGAAAAGCGTACCGAGAGCTTAAAAGGTCTCATTATCGCAACAGACGTCTGATTGATCTAATGAGATATTACAGAAAATTTCTTTCGACTTTACAATTCCGTCTAATTATTACGTCTGTGACAGGCGCGGCAAGAAAGCAAGACTGCACCGACAGACAAACTTAATCGGGGGCCTAAGGCGTCAAGCCGCAGGCATAGGCTGTGTCCAAGTACGTTATTTTACTCCCTGTTTTCAGGGGGGTATCTCTATTGCCTGTCAATCTAAAAAAAAGACATTACCTAATAAATAACGGATTTTTTCCTGCATGTGCTGCTTTTCTAATTTGCCTTTCGCTGCTGTGCGCACCATTCCGAATGGCGCTCGCAGCGGCGAGTGCGGGGGTTGTGATCGACGGCTCAACTGCGACATCGGTGAGTACAGGCAGCAGCGGTAGACAGACTGTTAGTATTGCGCCAGCAACCTACGGTATATCACGCAATAATTACACAAGCTTTAACGTCGGGGCGGCCGGCGTGGCACTTGATAACAATGGCATCAATGCACGAACTATTGTTAATCAAGTCACGAGCACTAATCCAAGCTTGATCGCGGGTGACGTCACAGTATTGGGTCCACGCGCAAATGTGGTGCTTGCGAATCCCAATGGGATAACAGTCAATGGCGGATCTTTCGTCAATACCGGGCGCGTGGCATTAACGACGGGTCAAGTCAGTTTCAATGATGTCACCGGCACCGATGGCTCCGTCATTCAGCGCAATATTGTGCTGGATACGCAAAGTGGAACGATCGTAGTCGGCCCGCTGGGCCTCGCGAGCGCGCTGATCGGCGTCGATTTAATCGCCAAGCAGATCGAAGTGAATGGGCCGCTCGTCAATACCTTTACGTCTGACACTGCCAGCGTCCGGATCATTGGCGGAACCAGCAGCGTTACGTTGGATACCAGCCTATCTCCGACGGACAACGCGAATGATTGGGTGTCATTGAGCACGACAACTTCGTCTTCCACCCGCAATGCCAGTGACGGATTCGCCATCGATATCACGGCAGCGGGCAGTCTGAGCAGTGGGCGCATCAAGTTGATCGTGACGGACAAAGGTCCTGGCGTTCGTAGTGCAGGTGCGATGAATGCAACGTACGGCGACTTTACGATCTCGTCAACGGGAGCCGTCGAGATGCTGGGCGCAACCATGACCGCGGCAGCAGGTATTGGTGTGGCAGGCGCCGACGTCGTGTTATCGAATGGCAGCCATGGCCAGACCGTGATCGCATCCAATAGCAGCGGTGTGGTCATCCAAAGTAGCGGGGATATCAACAATACGGGTGCACTGATACAGGGGAGCATCGCCAATTCATCCGATTCCAATTCGGCGGGCGCAGTCACGATGATCGCCTCCGGCAATATCGTAAATCGATCGCAACCGAATAGCACGCTTGGCATTCTCTTTGGTGTTGCTGGCGATGTCGCACTTACGGCCGGTGGCAACATTACCAATGAGAACGCGCGAATTTTGTCGAACACCGGCGTGACGCTAGCTGCCGGCGGGGACGTAGACAACACGACGGATCACAGCACCGGCATCGATAACGGGACACCAATCAATTACGCTTCGAGCGGCGGTTTTTGGTTCTTGCAGAATAAAAGAACGGCGTCGACATCGACTATGGACAGCTTGCCGACGCATCCCAGTTGGCCTATATCACTGCCGCCTCGGGCAATGTTGTCGTGAGCGCGACTAACATCAATAACAACGGGGGCTCAATCCTAGCCGATGCCGGTGGCATCTCGCTGACGGCCGCGCAGACCCTGAATACGCAAGCGGTCATGACGGGACAAGCGGCGTTCCATCAAAGTTGCTTCATTTTTTGTCATTCCAGCTCATCCAGCACCGTGCAAGCCTTTGGTGGCGTGATCGAAGCTTCGAATGATATCGCTCTCAAGGCTGGGCAGCAGATTGTAAATACCGGTGGGACGGTCTTAGCGTATGGCCGGCTGTCCCTTGATGCACCCCGCACGATTGCGCAAGCGATGACGGGCTATAGTGCCTTTAACCGTACGAATGATCTTAAGGCATGGTTCGGCAACGCGTGGTCGTCGATTTACGCGGCCGACACCGGCGGCATTTTTACAGGAGGGTCGGGTGAGGTGACGTTGACGGGCGTTGCCCAGATCGAAGGCGGCAGTTACAGCGCACCGGGCGGTGTGATAGCAGCCGGGGGCATTGACACCGTTCGTTTGCCGTATCGCCAGCCGATGACAATCGGTAATCACAACCACGTTGGTTTAGTGTCCTGGTTCGGCCTGTGAAAGATCGCGCCCGTCTTGCGTGTGCCGTGGTTGGTTTGGTGCTTCATGCGCCGGGCAGTTTCGCGCAGTCCGCACCGCCCACGGCACCGGGAAATCCAATTACCTTCACGGCACCGCGCGTTGAGCAAGATCCGGCCCAGCGACTCCTTCAAGAGCAGCGTGATCGGCAACGTCGTGAGGAATTGCAACAGCAGCCGGCGCAGATCGCCGTTCCGCAAGTAGCGATGCCGAATTTACCGGTGGATGCGGACATCGAAACCTTGCCGGATGTCGCGCCGCTGTTTCTAATCGATCGCATAGTCTTTACCGGCGATGCTGTGTTACCCGCGAAAGAACGAGATCGAATTGTTGCGCCGTTTTTACACAAGCATCTTGGCCGCCAACGGATCGACTTGCTACTGCGGCGCATCACAGAGGCTTTTATCGCCCACGGATTCATTACGACTCGGGCTTATCTCGGTTCGCAGAATCTTGCTTCGGGAACGCTGACGATCAATATCGTCGCCGGGAAATTGGCGCATTTCACGCTCAATGGGGAGCCGATCGTCGCGCATCACATGGCGTCGGCGCATTATCCGCTACCGGGTGGTGGCTTGTTTACGGATGCCGGAACGCAATGGGCTTTTGCGGCGCACGAGGGCGCGTTGCTGCGCTTACCGGATTTGGAGCAAGGCGTTGATCAAATCAATCGCCTACGACGCAACCAAGCAGAAATCCAGATCATGCCGGGACAACAGCCGGGCGATTCGATTGTCGCGATCAAGAATCATGTGGGAAGCCCGTTCTCTTTCGACCTTGGCATCGACAATTACGGCAGCGCGCAAACGGGCACGCTACGGTATCGAGCAGGGGTCGAGGCCGACAATATCATCGGCTGGCAAGAATCACTGTCGTTCAACTATGTCGGCACGCAAGACAGCAATGCCGTGGTGTTCTCGGCCGCCTTACCGTTTGGCTATCAGACGTTTAGCTATACAACGTCGCTATCCGAATATCAGCAATTGATCAGCGATGTGGCATTGCTGGAAGGACGGACCTTCAGTCAGATTCTCGGCTGGAACGACGTGTTGACACGATCACGGAGCGGGCGCATCAGCCTTGATGTGACTCTGACGAAAATGCGCACGGAGCGCAGTGTCAACGGCACTGCCTTGACACCGCAAAACCTGACGATTCTACGCGCGGGCCTAAGCGGCCTCTACCGTTTTACCGCGCGCAATGAAGGCGCTGCCGCCACCTGGGATGCTGGCGTTTCAGAGGGGGTACCTTGGTTATCCGCCACACACGATTCCGGCAATATCGACCGTGAAGAGGCACACAGTCAATTCACCAAATTCGATCTGGCCACGACGTTGCAAATCCCCATGGGTCATATCGGTAATGCGTCCTTGACCTATCGGGGACAGCTCTCCGGCCAATACAGTCCGACTGCGCTGTTTGGCAACGCGCAGATCTTTCTTGGTGGTATGCAGTCGGTCCGTGGTTTTACCGAGGGCGGCATCAGCGGCGACTCGGGCGTGTTGATGCGCAACGAAACTGCATGGCAAAACGTACCGGAGTTCCATGGTGCAACGTTTCAACCCTATCTGTTCTTGGATGCAGGAAAAGCGCATCTGATCGCGCAAAGTGGTTGGCCCACGCTGATGGGGCGGGGATGGGCGTGCGTGCGCAGTGGCGCTTTCATTCGCAGACCATTACGAGCGAAGTTTTGGTAGGTCAGGCGCTTTTGCAGCCGGCCGCATTAGGTAAAAAAGCCAGCGTTCTGCTGGCTACTCTCAATTGGTCGGACTGACACCGACGCATGACGGAATCATCATGAATTTTTTTCCTTAAGGTATAGAACGACGGTGCTTGGCGTCGCCACGATCCTGACGACGCTCACGTTTGCCACGGGTTCGGCGTCGGCAGCGCGCGCATCGAAAAACGATAACAACGCCGACCGTGTGTCCTCCAGTGGCGTGCTTCCGCCAGGCACGGTGGCGCGCGTCAACGATGTGTCGATCACAAACGCCGATGTCGATCAAACCTTGGCGGCGCTACACGAAACGGATACGCCTGCTGCGCGCGCGCAAGTCAAAAACCAATTGATCGCGAGAGAACTTTTCCGACAAGCGGCGAAACGCGCGCATTATGACACGCACGCAGATGTGGTGGCGGCGGCGGAAGAAGCGCGGGAGCAAGCGCAAACGAATGCCATGATCGGCAGCTATCTTCGTGACGAGGTGAAGCTACAGCCCATCACCGACGCGGCGCTCCAAGCCCAATACGATGCAATCGTCTCGCGCCTCGGCACAGATGAATGGAAACCACGCGCGATCGTGCTCAAGGACGCCGATACCGCGAAGTTGGTGCTCGCGCAGTTAAAACAGGGTGGTGACTTCGCGAAACTCGCCGTGCAGTACAGCCAAGGGGCCGACGCGGCGCGAGGCGGCGAGCTGAACTGGGTCTCGTTCAAAACCCCGATTCAGCCAGGGCAGACGTTGAACTGGCCGACTCCCCTTGCGGAAGCGTTGGTGAAGTTACCGCAAGGTGCAGTGAGCAACACGCCGATCCAAGTAGGAGACGCCTATTGGATTTTGCGAGTCGATCAAAAGCGCCCAACCAAGATTCCGACCTTTGCGGAGACGGCGGCGCCGTTACGTGCCCAATTGACGCGCGCAGAAATTGAAAAGGCAACGTCCAAGATCGTGGTCGATCTGATGAAGCACGCACAGATTCAACAATAAAAATACTTTTCGGCTCGGACCCTCAATGATGCGGCAGCTCACGACACAGATCGACGGCAATGACGATATCGGCGACGCCGATTACGTCGATCCGCAGCCGGCAGATTATGACGCCTCGCGCGCACCGAGCGGGTGGCAGCGCGTATTTGCCGCTGTGCTGTGTGTGACGCTGTTTTTCTCGCCGCTGTCGATTACCTATCGGCAAAGCGAGAGCGCCGCAGGGATCTTGGCCGCCGGCAGCACGCGTCGCAGCGTTGCGGACTGGGAAGCATTTTTGGTGCGGGTGTCACTGCCGGTGTTATTGCCCGCAGGCTTTTTGCTTCGCGATCTCGATATCAAACTGGGGCTGCACGGTGCCGATGCGGCGACCATCACAGATCCAAGCGCGCCGGTTGCGTTTCAACCCCAGATAACACAAAGCACCGGCGCAAACGGAGGCGTTCCGGTCGTTAATATCACCGCACCGAACGCCGCCGGCATCTCCTTGAATCAATACCAACGCTTCGACATCGATGCTGCCGGCTTAATTCTGAATAACAGCCTTAGATCAGGCACCTCATTGACCGGCGGCGATGTCGCTGCAAATCCCAACTTGGCCGGTCGCGCTGCGAGCGTGATCATCAACCAGGTGACATCGAACGGTGCCGGCTATGCGGGCGTGCTCGCAGGGCCACTCGAGGTATTTGGGGCGCCTGCGACAGTCATCATTGCCAATCCGAACGGAATTAGCACGAGAGGCGTTGCTTTTACGAATACGATAGGAGTGACGCTCGCCACGGGCGTACCGCAGTTCGTCAGCGATTTGAACGGAACACGCAGCGATTTTGCGAACGCGACACAGGTCGGCTATAGCATCAGTGGCGGGCATATCCAGATCGAGGGGAACACTGGGACAAATGGTCCTGGTGCGGGGATTGATGGCACTGTCGGTACGATCGACCTGATCGGCGAGACGATAGGCGTCAATGCACCGCTCTACGCCGGTAATCGGATCGACGCGATTGCCGGCCGGCAGTTTGTCATGCCCGCGTCGACGGCAAGAGCGGCATCCGGCTATGCGGTATCAGCGAACGGCAGCGACAACAGCGCAAGCGCGACGAACGCCGCAATCGACGCTGCGAACGCGGTGTCGGCGAACGGTGCCGTGCACGGCTTGTCGATCGATGCGACGGCGTTTGGGGCAATGACGGCCGGCGCGATTCAGGTGATCAGTACGGCTGCCGGCATGGGCGTGCGCACGGACGCCAAGCTGGCTGCGAATACAAGCGATCTCGTGCTGTCGGCCAATGGTGATCTGACGGTTGCGGGAACGGCTGCGCAACAGCAGGCCAGCTTGTCGTCGAGCGGCGATGTCGTGATGAGCGCTAGCCATGTCGGCGTCGCAGGCTATGCAATCGCCGCAAGCGCTAGCGTCGCGTCAACCGGCACCTTGCAATCAGGCGGCGCTTTGACAGTATCGGCCGGCAGTGATATCACGCTGGCCAGTACGCAGACAAATGGCGATGCCACGCTGACGAGCGGTCGAAACATCAGCCTTGGTGACGCACAGATCGGCGGCGCCTTGCAGGCGACTGCACAGCAAAAATTAACGCTAGATGGCACCGTGCAGTCTGGAGGCAATACAAGCTTGGCCGCTACGCAAGACGCACTTGCATTGAACGGCACGGTAAGCAGTGGTGGCGATCTGGCGTTGCTGTCGGGTGGAAATACCACCATTGCTGGTAAAACGACTGCGCAGGCGGCGGTTAGTACGCACAGTGGGGCCGACTTAACCGTTAGTGGCTCCCTGACAAGCGGCACGACTTTGGATGCGCACGCGATTGGTGCGATTGCGATTCCGGGTTCGCTTCTTGTTGGCACTAATGCCACGTTGAACGCCGGGGACGCGGTCACCGTGGCAGGCATGATGATCGCTCAGCAAGATGGCGCAATCACCGCCGGCAGTGGCCTTGCTGTGACCGGGTCGATTGCCTTCGGGCAGAACGGCAGCCTGCATGCCGTCGGCGATATCGTCCTGCCCGGCACCGTGTTGGCGAATGCGCTTCAGGTTGACGCGGGCGGTGCCGCGCAGTTCGGCACGTTGCAAGTGGGCGGTGCATTCGGCGCGATCGCAGAAGGGCAGAACGGCCTCGGAGACATCACATTTGCGGGTAATGCGGCGGTTGTTGGCAGCAGTGACGTCAGCGCGGCGCATGACGTTGTGGTTTCCGGGACGCTCGCGGGTGGCGATCGGACGTCGATGGTTGCGCAACAGGATCTGACGATTGCTAGCGACGCCACGGTTCAGTCGGTTGGTGCGCTGACGCTTACTGCCAAGAACGGCGACGTCCAATCCACAGGAAACGTTAATAGCGCAGCAGGGCTGAACGTTACTGCCGGGCACGCGATCGGTGTTACTGGCACGACCAGCGCGGTTGGTGACGTAGACCTGGAAGCAGGGACGGACCTCAACATCGGTGGGACGCTTGCGGGGCAGGGTAAAGCGACGCTGCATGCCGGACAAGACTTGGTCGCGGCAGGTAGTACGGGTTTTGCCGGCGATGCGACCGTTAGCGCCGGACGAGATATTAGCGTCACCGGATCATTGCAAGCCGATGCAATGCACTTGCATGCGGGGCGGTCCGTGACATTACAAAATGTCCATGCGAATGCAGGGCTCGATGCGACGGCTGACGACGGGGGCGTACAGGTCAACGGCAATGTGCTGTCGGCAGCGGCCAGCACGCTGCACGCGAGTGGCGATGTGAATGTCGCGGCAAGCGGCGCGGTGCAAGCAGCCGGTGCCTTGACGATAACGGGCGGCGGCAATACCACGATCGCGGGAAATGCATCGTCGAACGGCGATATGACGTTGACGAACGCTGCGGGAGGCATTGTCAACGTCGGCACGATCGCGGCGGGTGGCAATTTGGCGATAAGCGCAGCACAGTCCATCGATCTCGGCACGCAAAGTACGTCGGCTCTTGGCGATCTCGCGGTCATGGCGGGTCAGGACCTTGTATTCGACGGCACGATTGTCGTTCAAGGCAAGGGTACCTTGCAGGCTGGAACGGCAGGCAATGGCGGCGCGATCAGCGGCGCCGGGAACATGGCCGTAGGTGGGGATGCAATATTGCTTGCGACCCTCGCGATCACCTCCACCGGTTCGATCCGCGGTGGTACCGTCACAGTGACGTCTGGCGGCGCGACGAGCTTGCAAGACGTGCAGTCGGGATCCGCAATGACGCTGCAAAGTGGCGATGCGTTGACCCTAAACGGAAAGTTGAGCACCGGTGACGCTCTCAGCGCGACTGCCGATGGCAATCTTCTCGTCAATGGCGCGATACAGGCGGGCAGCGACGCGGCGTTGGCTTCGCAACATGGCGACGTTTCCATCGCTGCTGGCGGAACACTCGCCGGCAGCGGCCAGGTCGCATTGAATGCCGCTCAAGACATCCACGTCGATGGATCGCTGACAAGTGCCGGTAACGCCTCGCTGCAAGCCACGCGCGACGTTAGCGCCACTGGTTCTGTCCAAGGACAAGGCAGCGGTAACGTGACGGCAGGCCGTGACTTGACCGGGAGCGGGACGCTGTCTTTCACGCAAGCAGCGACGCTGCGCGCCGAAGGCGACATAAACCAAGGTGGTCTGGTACAGGGGCAAAGCGTCGACCTCAGCGCAGCCGGCACTGTTAGCGTCAACAATGTCGAAGCAGCGACGACGTTGGCCCTGCGTGCTGGCGACACGACCAACGGCATCGGCGCGCTGAATGTTGCCGGTACCGCAGTAGCCGGTGGCGCGGCCACCGCCAGCGCATCGCAAGACATAAACGTGAGCGGCAAAATTGCCAGCGGTACCACGCTGGCGATGCGTGCCGTACGCGATATCACCATTCCCGGCGCCTTGGAGTCGGTCGGCGGCATGACGGTCACGTCACAGGCGGGTAGTTTGCTCGCAACCGGCGGCATCAACAGCGGCGCATCGCTTTTCGTCACCACGGGCTTGGATCTGACAACCGGCGTGAGCACCACGGCACTCGGCCAAACCACGTTACAAGCCGGACGGGATCTCGGTTTGAATGGCGTCGTGGTCGGCCAGACTGCCGGTACGCTGCAAGCCGGACGCGACATTAGCGGTGCTGGGACACAATCGTTTGACGGCGACGTCACACTTAGCGCTCAACGCGATGTCTCGCTCTCCGGATCGATTCAGGCAAACAGCGTTCAAGCGACGGCTGCGGGAAATGCCGCGTTGCATGATGTCACCTCTGCAACGAGTTTGACCGTGGCTGCACAGGGCAGCACGGACGGTGCAGGAGGGAGTGCAGGGTCTGCGATTTCAGCAGGTGCAACGATCGGCACACTGTCCGGAGACGTCGACATCACAGGTACGGCGAAAGCCGCGACCGGCGTGGCCATCACTGCGGCGCGAGATGCAACGGTAGGGGGCGCCTTAAGCAGCGGCACGAGCTTGGGTATCGACGCCACGCGCACGATCAACGTAAACGGTCGCCTCCAATCGACAAGCGCGATGCAGTTGACCGCCCGCACGGGAGACGTCGTCACATCGGGTGCCGCAACCGTTAGCACAAACGACGCGTTGTTGGTAAATGCCGGCAACGACGCGACGCTTGCCGGTCAGATCAATGCGACGCAGCAAGTCGATGTAGAAGCCGGGCGTGACATCACTGTTGGTTCGGTAGGGACCGGAGCAGCGACCCCGTCGGGCACTCAGTTAGCGGGTCAAGCTACCGGAACGTTGAACGCCGGTCGCGACATCAAGGGCGATGCTGCAGTAGCGTTCGCGCAGGCGGCAACGGTGGCGGCAGGACGCGATGTGGCTTTGACCGGAAAACTCCAAGGCGCATCGGCCACGGTCACAGCAGTAGGGAATGCGGCGGTCGGCGCGGTAGATGCGACCGTGGGAAATGCGTCGTTGCAGGCGCAGGGGGGTGCGCTGTCCGCAAGCGGTAACATTAGTGCGCTGGAGGCCGTTTCCCTTAACGCCGCCAATGATATGCGTATCGCGGGGACGATCAACAGCGGTACGACAACGACGATCGATGCTGGCGGTCGGGCTCAGCTAGCCGATATCAGCGCAACCGGTGATTTACGGGCACAGGCGCACGGTGGTTCTCTCACGGCTGGCGCAATAACAAGCAATGGTGGGGTGACGCTGATCTCGCAAGGCGATATGGCCTTGTCCTCGGCACAAAGCACCGCGGCGTTGTCCTTGCAGGCCCTCGGCGCAACCGCGCAAGGGAGTGCCGGAGACTTGTCCGTCACCGGCGTACTGTCGTCGGCCACGTCGATTTCGGCAAGCGCAGCCGAAGACTTAGCCGTCGGCGGCAATATCGGCAGTGGCGGCGCTGCGGATTTTTCCGGCGCACGTGATGTGACGCTAAGCGGATCGACCCTTGGCATGGGCGCCGGGACCATTACGGCCGGCCGGAATGTGCAAGCGGGGAGTATCGCCTTTGGTGAGAGTACGACCGTGACCAGTGGTGGCAACGCTGTGCTCGGGGCTATTCAGGGCGCGGGCGATGTGTCGCTGACTGCCGCAGGCAACCTCAGTAGCGGCGCGATCATTGCCGTAGGTGCGTTGTCTGCCGTCGCCGGACAAAACCGCGTGGGGGCAACAAATAGCGAGACGGTCCCCGGCAGCCTGAGCGTCAACGGCACGATCCAAGCCGGCTCGACGGTCGCTCTCAATGCGGCAGGAAGCGTGACCGTCGCCGGCGTTACGTCGGCAGTCGGCGACGTAACGGCCAACGCGACACAAGGCAGTGCATCGCTAGCCGGTGTGTCTACAAACGGTAATGTAACCGTTACGGCGGGTAGTGCGGTCGTGCTCAGCGGGACGAGTACCGCGGTCGGTAATGTGGCCTTGAGCGGCAGTGACGTCACCTTGACCGGTAGCATCGGTACGTCGAAAGCGTTAAACGTTACCGCGCAAAATTCCCTGGATGCCAGCGGCGCATCGTTGTTGTCCACCGGTAGTACGACACTCAAGGGCGGCGACGTCAAAATCAGCACCGCTCTCGTGGGTGCCGACCTCAATGCGCAAGCCAGCCGTAGCATGTCCTTGACCGGCGGCAATATCGACGTCGTCGGCGTGACGAACCTGTCGGCGGGGACCACATTGTCGAACGTAGGCGCGGTGTTGAGCGGTGGCGCGATGACGATTACCGCATCGACTATCACAAACGCGCTAGGGGCTTCGTTGGCTTCTACCGATGCGTTGCGCTTGACCGCGGGGAGCCTCAGTAACGCCGGCTTGATCAATGGCTTGACGACGACGCTTACCGCGACGGGGGCTTTGACCAACGCTGGCTCGCTGCTTGGTGTCAACGGCTTGACGATCAACGCCGGCACGTTGAACAACAATAACGGGGTGATTTTCTCGGGTGATACCAGTGCCACTTCGGCTAGCACGGTAACTGCTGATTTGTCGATCAATCTGACTGGTGCGAACACGACGTATAGCAATACGAGCGGCCAGATTCTGGCACAACGCAATCTGAGTTTGGCCGCGAATAACAGTACGGTGGATACATCGCTTGGTAGTTTGCAAGCCGGCGGCGCGTTGGCAATCACGGCAAACACGATCAGCAATAGCGGCACGTGGAACTACGCTGCGCAGAGTGTAACGTTGACCGGTTTGAGTGGCATTGTTAATACCGGCACGATTTCCGGCACCGCACCGTTGACGTTGAACACCGGCGGCACGTTCGTGAACGCCGGGCAACTGAGTGGGCAGGTCGTCACGCTGAATGGCGCTTTGTACAACACGGGCGTGCTGCACACGAGCAGTTTGTTCACATTGAATGGCAGCGGTACGAATCGCGGAACGGTCGAGTCCGTGGGTGACTTCGTCGTGACCGGAAGCAACTACGACAATCAGTATGGCACCACGCAGGCCAGCGGCAATGCCATCTTTGCATTGAGCGGCACACTGTCGAATACGGCTGGCGCCATCTACGCCGGTAACAACGTCACCATTACCGCGAACGCCGTCGTCAACGACCAGGCGGGTCCAACCGGCGCGACGACAACGTCTACCGCTGCGGTCGTCAGTCCGAGCGTGTTGTGGGCTGGCAGCATTGGGTCGATCAATGTGCCGTCTGAATGGGAAGCCCAGAGTCAAGAGAGCGATACCAATTGGGGAACATACCGTTGGTCCGCGTCGTCGACGGTCGGTGATTTGTTGTCGATGACGGGCACGACGTCACAAATCCAGTCTGACCATTTTAGTTGTCACATAAGTTGCGGATTGTCTGGCTCAGGGCCGATTCTGGCGAGCGGCGTGCTGTACTTTACGCAGCAAACCGTGACCACAGGCACGGACGATAACGGCTATGGCATCCAAGGCACCTACTGGTATATCTCCGGCAGTGCTGCTGGCGCAGGTGCGGCCATTGCCTTACCCACCGTGTATCAAACGACAACCACGCAGCAACTCGGTGCGGCAGGGGTTATTTCCGCAGGCGGCGCGCTGTCGATCACAGCGAATAGCTTGTCGAATCGCGGCGGCCAGATTTCGGCCCAAGGCAATGTGTTATTAAACGTGCAGTCGTTAAGCAACGGCTCGATTGCCCCATCGCTGACGGCCACCACCTACACGTGGATCAATCAGAGTGATTATTCTGCGTTCCTGAACCAACTCGCGTCAATTGGCACGATTGCCGTGCGCAATGGCAGCGGAAGCTACAGCGGCCCCTACGACTGCTACTTTAACTGCAGTGGCCAACCTGATAGTTATGCCCCCGCGACGTTCTCGATTAATACCGGTGCTGCCGCGCCGACCGGCACTGGCACCACGACCTGGACAACGCCAACGGGCATGATCGCCGCCGGCAATAACATGACGGTGTCCGGTGGCAATTTAACTAATGCCGGTCTGCTTTATGCCGGTAATGACGTCTCGGTCACGGCACAAAGTTTGACGAACCAAGGTGGTACGCAACAGAACCAAGCTGCGCAGACGGGCTGTGCCTCGGGTGTGCCGAATGAAGGATGTGGCACAGCGGGCGCTGCGAAGGGCAGTGGCCCCACCACGGCGTCGTTCAACTACTCACAAAATGCAACGATCTATGCCGGTCATGATTTGGTCATCGCAGCAGGCCAGATAAACAATACGTTTGGCAGTTTGCTTGCCGGGCATGATCTGGTTGTCGGTGGCGTCGGGACCACGGCGACTTCAAGCACGGCTGCGAAGAGCTTGAACAACACGTCGGGTAATATCGTCGCGGGCAACGATATTACCTTGAACTTGTCCGGTGCCATTACGAACACGCTTCCGCCGCCAGTCCAAATCAGCGTCAATTATGGTTCGACCGAAGCCTACGCCGGTTGTATGACGGCAGGCGGATACAAGGACGGATATTGTTCGGCGTATGTCGATCAGCAATCTGGAAGTTCATCGGTGATCAGCGCCGGGAACAACTTGCAGATCACCGCTGGCAGCCTGACCAACGTGGGGAGTTTGATTTCGGCGGGAACCAGCGCGACGATTAATGTTTCCGGCCCGGTTGTCAACGAAGCGCAAACGTTGAATGCGTATTGGCATTCGCATTGGATTCAGTCGACAGGCTTGTTCAGTAGCGATAAGTCGCATGATACGTGGGCATGTGGATCGGTGGCCGAATGCACGGCACTGTACGGGGATGCTTATACAAAGACCGGTGGTTCGATCGATCCCCCGCAGCCAGTGGGCAGTATTGCAGCCACGATTCAGGCGCCAAACCTGACGATCAATGCCGGCGGCACGATTCAGAACGTCGGCAATGTCTTGGGTACGTCAATCTCCCTGACCGGTCAAAGCTTGATCAACGGCATCACGACGGCAAACACTTACACGCCACGAGTGAATAGTGCATCGCAGGTGATCTCGCTTAACCCGACCACTTTGCCAAGTTTGAATCTGTCGATTCCGCGTTCTGGTGCTTATACGTCAGTTGCGGTGGCAGGTACAGCATCCTACGTCGACTCGGCGATTGGCACGAGCAACGGCTTTACCCCACAAGATCTAATCAACAATTTACCGAACACGTTGCAGCCTAGCACGACCCTGTTTTATTACAACCCGCAGGAAGAAGACCTGCTCTTACAGCAAGTCGCCCTGCAGCAGACCGGCAAAGCGAGCTTTATCGATGGGCTGAGCTATGACAGCAAAAACAACCTGTCGGTCACCGAGCAGGAAAAAGGCATCCTATATCAAAACGCGTTGACCTACGCGGAGAATAATAATCTTAAGCTGGGTGACGCGTTGAGTCAGACGCAGATAGCGGCACTTGATAAACCGATGTTGTGGTACGTCGAGCAGACGGTGCCGGACCCGTCGTGTACGGCGACGGGTACCAGTGCGTGTCCAACGATTACCGCGTTGATGCCACAGATATACCTGCCACAAGATACGAACGCCTTGCAGGCCGGCGGCACGATTTCGGGTACGGATGTCACGCTTGCGTTCAATAAAAGCGGTGGGTCGGTATTGAACACCGGCACGATCGCGGCGGCCAACACGTTGACGATCGATACTGGCACGTTGACGAACCGGGCAAACCAGGTCGATATCGGAAACGAGTGGTCGAGCGTCAAGGGAGGCTACGTCGACACCACGGGTACGGTGGTGCAGCCGGGCGGCTATATGAGCGCGGCGAACTATGCGTTGAATGTAGGCCAGCTCACGCAGATCGGCGGTTCCTTGAATCTGTTGAACGCGGACGGTAGCGTGAATGCCGCGGGAACCGCCGCGCTGGTTACCCAGTTGCAGCAACAGCTAGGCAGTAATTTCTCGCAAGAGACAGTGGCGGACGCATTGCACACGCAGTTCGTCAAGGAGGGGGGGACGCCTGGCTGGCTGAGCGTTGTGGCGATCGCCGCGGCAATCGCGGTTTCGGTGGTTACGTATGGTGCGGCCTCAGGAGCCGTCGGCGCGGCGGCTGGGGCGACGGCGGGTTCGGGAACTGCGTTTGCCGCAGCCTCGGCAGCTACTGCAGCGACCACTGTCTCTGCCGGATTAGGCAATATCGTTTTATCAGCGGCCCTTGCAGGGATTGCGAGCAGCGCAACAAGCCAATTGATCATGACGGGGTCGATTGACGGGGGCAAACTCGGCGAAGCAGCGCTCGTTAGCGGCATCACGGCTGGTTTGCTCAACGGCATTACCTATAGCGGTACGGATGGCCTTGGATTTACGACAAACGGAATGGCTGTCGGCGGTAGCACAGGCGGTGCACAGACGCTGGCTAGCCTGGGCGGCATTCAGAGTGTCGCGGGCAGCCTCGTTCCCCAAGCGACGACGTCTACCGCCAGTACATTGCCGAGCGCTCTAGTAGCGGCCGCCGCTGGAGCAACGATTTCTGCGGGTGTCCAAACTGCAATCGAAGGTGGCAGTTTTCTTGACTCGCTCAAAGGCGCAGTGATTCAGGATGGCGCTGCGATCGCAGCAGATGACATTGGTACCCTATTCAACGGGTCCGGCTATCTTTTAAGCACAAGCAGTCCGCTGTACGTTGCTGCGCACGCAGCACTAGGGTGTGTGACGGGAGCCGCTAGCGGCACCGGTTGTGCAAGCAGTGCAATTGGTGGTGCGGTTTCCGCTGGACTAAACCCAATCATCGACGGCAACGGAACGACTCCGGCAGTTCTAGAAACAGCGATCACAACGTTGGCCGGAGGTTTGGTTGCGGGAGCCTTGGGGCAGAACGGAACGGCTGCGGCAACGGCCGCAGAGAATGAGACGCTTAATAATTGGCTGAATCACGTAACGATCTTTCCGGGGCAGCAGTCGCAGTCGCAGAAGCTGGATGCTGCGCAGGCAGGATGCGATAGTAACAGCGCAGGTACGTGCGGGACGACAGCCACGTTGATGCAGACGTCCGAAACGAATGACAAGGCTCTGGCCGCCGCTTGTCAGTCTCCGGCCTCGTTTGCATGTGCCTACCAGAAGACCTTAGCCTATATGGCGGGCAACACCGTTTCTACAGTCAACGGTGTGACCGTTGCCGCAGCAGCGTCGCCACCTACGTACACCGCACCCAGCCAGGCAGCGGCTATGCTTGACAATGCGCTGTCGGGTCCGCTGCCGGGGATACTGGCAGGGATGACGTATGGACTCGGCGGGTCGACTGAGACTGCATACTACTTGTCCACTCTGGGCATCGCCGCCGGTGGCGTTACAGCAGGTTTGGCGGGAATCGGTGGAACCAAGACAGTTGCTGTAATCTCTGAAGCCACAAACAGTTCGACTGCGGCCAGCACCCTTGCAGCGAACAATGCAGCAGGTAAGCTTGCGGAGAGCCTGGTGCAGGCAGGCCTTACAAGCCAAGATGGCATTGCGGTGACTAGTCAAGTCAGCTTAACGAGTGGGTCTACCCGTGCGGTGGCCGACTTGGGCGTCACAGGCTTGCCCAATGCAACGGTTCAGGTGCCGTCTGGATTTGTGGCGGAAGATATCAATGGAAATCTGCTCTTAAATTCGAACGGCAACCCGATAACATCGTTCAGTCTAAACTCTCAAGGTCAAGCTATCGTAGAAATCAAGACTGGCGGAGCTTCGTTGACTTCGAATCAGTCAACCGTGTATCCGGCTGTGCAGGCTGGAACAGCAACGCCCGTGGGAGGCAAAGCGACAAGCACGTTTGGTGCACCGCTTCCCAGCACACTTTCGCCTACACCGGTCATAGTTCTGCGAAAACAATGAGTTAAATATCTAGACAAACACCGATATGAGCACTTTTAAATCCAATATTTATGAAATATGTAGCGAGGTAGCCGGAGAATTTCCGGGGTGGAAATTTGTATCTGGTCGATTCAAGAACGGGGCGTTAAGACACTCAGAACTGGTCATAGATCCTGGTTTATTTTTCGAGCGTGGCTTCACAAGTTTGCAGCCCTCCATTTGCATACGAAACAAGCGTTGTGAGGCCTTGTATTCAAAAATTCTCGAAATAAAGAAGACCCAGGTGATACCTGTGTCTCTTGTCAATTTTCAGGTCGTCGCTGATTCTCTAAAGTACATGCCTGAGGCAATGAGAGTTAGGTGCTTGATTTGCGAAGATAAGATTTCTTACTTGGTGGCGATTAAAGAATCGACGGATGCCAGCGAAGAAATGAAGATGAATTTGCAGAATGCAGCGGTTAGCGTTGGAGATGCCCGTCCAGTTCTTTTAGACATGATGAAAGATGGCATTTCATTTATCGAGAATCACTACGATTTAAGCAGTGAAGAGAATCTCCTACGTGGGTTGCCAGCGAAGTACCTGACACGGAACAAGATTCCATACGATGAGATGGAAAAGCAAAAGGGGGTGATTCTCTGCGTCGTTCGCGTTCTCCTCGGTGATTTCGACTTCGTTGAGCGCTATGCGAACGTTGACTTTAAGACGATTTTCCCCAAGCGTACGGACGAGCTCGACAGGATTGTCGCGGCGTTGCCGGAGTTGAAGAAACGTTACGCCGAAGCCGGTTCGGTCATCTAGTGTTCCGGGTTTTGTCGCGTTGATGATTGGAAGGCGAATTTTTCCAGGGACAGCGCTCCGTCCCTCAAACCTCTGCTTCCAGTTCCGAGACACCCGGCTTGGCGCGACTCGTCGGCGCCGGCGTCTTGGTGACCGACGCAGTCCCTTCACGCCGCTGCTTGCGGGCCCAGTTGCCGATCGTCGCCACTGGCACTCCGAGACGGCGTGCCACCTCATTGTGCCCGACAGAATTTGCCAGCTTTGCCGCTTCCACTCGGAATTCCTCCATGCAGCGACGATTCGGTACGTTCTTTTTGCCCATCTCGACCTCCGTTCAACAGATTATTTAACATGTCTGCTGTACGTCGTTT
>NZ_LAQU01000019.1 GCF_000970345.1 Robbsia andropogonis
GCGCGAATTCGATGAGGACGGTGGCGTGCCGGCGCGTCATGCACGCTACGCGACGCTCGCCGAGCACGTACGCCACGGTTTCGCCGCATTGGGCATCGAGGCGTTGCTGCCCGCCGAACAGTCGTCGGTCGTGTTGCGCAGTTTTCGACTGCCCAAAGGGGTCGACTACGCCATGCTGCATGATGGCTTGAAAGCGGCCGGTTTCGTGATTTACGCGGGCCAAGGCGCATTCTCCCGGACGATGTTCCGTATCTCGACAATGGGCGCGCTGACAATCGAAGACATGCAGCGCTTGATCGAAGCCGTGGCGCGCATCCTGATGCAAGCCAAAAATCGCACCGCATGAGTGGTGCCGCTCCTCGCGCATGCCCGTGCGCCGCGCGGCCCGACGAGGCATGGAGCGAAGCGCGAGGCACGTCTTTCAATCCTCCTCTCGGCAGCGCGTTCACATTGGACATGGCAGCGTTATTGATCAGCGCCGTCATGCCGCGTCATTTCGACGCACCCTGTCATTTCTCTAAATAAAAAAACAGGTCACGAAAAATTATTTTTTGTTGTTTTAACGTGCACTCCCGTCACTTGCGCACCCGTGCAACGAGGGATTCAGTACGCCTCGAAAGGGCCATCCATGCAACATTGCTTTCATGGCATGGACGACCACAAGGCGAGCGATGAGATCTCCTACGGACATGTCACCAAGCCGCGTCGGTAGATAGGCCAGATCGCCGGAGCAGATACAAAACGAGGGCGAGGCAAGGAGCCGAGTGCCGCATTGACGGCGATAAGGCGGATGAAGCCATATCGCGCAAGGCCCATCAGGAAGTGGTCCCGCCGTACGCCGATGGCCGCCAGACGGCGTGCGCTGGGCAATGTCTTATCGGGAACGACGCCAAGGAAGAACACCCAGCACGGATGTGCACGGGTGTGACGCGTCGCGAAGACTCTCCGGTTTCTGGCCATCATCCGACCAGGCCAACCGTCCCGAACGTCAAAGCCACGAGAAGCCGTGTACAGCAGAGAGTGCTAATCGCTCGCTGTCGAGAAGCAAGAAAAAGGGGCGCAAATGTCAGAACATTTAGACCGTACCGCGCGAGATCGAGCACGGCCCAGGCAAAAATCGACGTCATGAACACGCGACGATTGCTGTTCGTCGTTGTAGAATCTCAGGGCTCGGCGAGACCCTTGCGGTCAATGTAGTGCCAGCATGTTTGGTAACGAACGCAAACCTCACGGCGCACGTTCAACGCCAATCTCAAAAGTTACATACCGTAACACTTCTTTTCACGTTTTTATAGATTACGACGTTGAGCCGCCCCGCCGACATCTACTTACGCTTCCTTCGCCTCGCGGAAGCCATCAAGGGACTGCCGTCCTTGCCAGCCCTCGATCCGCTGGAGGAGCGCATCCTGCAATTGATTGCGCGTCGCCAGGATGCCCGAGAGCGCCTGTCCGTACGCGACATGATCGCATTGAGCGAGTTCGGCTCACCGACGATGCTGCATCGTCGGTTGAAGTCGATGCGCGCGAAAGGCTGGATCATGTTGCTTGATACGGAAGACACTCGCCGCAAGCAACTCTCGCTGACACCGGCGGCGATGCAACACCTCGACTCCTTGTCCCAATGCCTGGTCCAGGCTGTCGGAAAGCAAGCCTGACACCCATGCGCCTGTCGGGCATCCGTGGGCGCAATCCGTCGGGCGTCGATAAGCCCGTGCCGTTCGGGCATATCAGCCATCCCATTTTCGTGTATCGCGATTCAGGTCGGCGAAAAAGCGGGGAATCCATTCGTACTGGCGCAATGGCGTCGCGTACTTATATTCTCGCGAATTGATCCACACTGCCATTTCGAGACTTTCCGCGCGTTCGTCTTCACTGTAGGCACGTACGTCGAAACCATCGGGGTGCAAACCATCCTTATGACAGTGTTCGGCAAAGTGTTGCTGCTGATCGGCGGGAACAGGTATTTCTCGCATGATGCGTTTCCTTCTCCATGTCTCGTTGCACCTCTGATTATTCGGCGTGACACCGAATGCTTTGTTTGTCATCACCACGAACGCAGTGCACGTCGCGCGCTACGTCATCCCACCTCGAACCCCGTTCAACAAAAAATACGATGCCGTCATATCACTGAGATTTACGTAATATTTCGAGCATGATCGCACCGTTATCGCCTCTTTTTAGAAGCACGCCAGATCAACTAACGCTAGAATGAGATGCGTTGGAAGAGCATCGAAACCGAGGCGAAGGCATGCGTGCAACAAAGGGCATCCCTGGCAACGGGCAACCGCCACGTGCACAGGATCACCGGTAAGAAACAAACTCCGCGGCATCGACGGTGTTACAGCGATTTCCGTGCCCGGCCGCACTAGCAGGTCAGCATGCTTCGTATCGCGTAATGCGCGGCCCCACGTGGAACGCGTCCGATTCCAGGATGCCGCGTGCTCCCAAGGCAGAGGCCGAACGACGAGATCGCTGCATGCTTGGTACGAGGGTGGCAGCAACGACGTAACCACTGTGAATTCTGTATGTCAATTCGCATGTGCGCCGGATTGGTCTTATAAAAAGCACACCTTACGGAAACAAGAGGCGATCGCGACCCAATCTCATATCTCTGTCAAGGAACCCTTGGTAGATTTCTTACGAATGGCTGACAGTTTTTTTGAAGCGCGGTTAATATTGAGACTCACTGAGACATCGTTGAGACGTCGCCACAGCGCAGTTCGCATGCGGCACGCAATCGACGCCTCTCTTGCGAGAATTTGCGACAGCGCCGTGATGCCTTCATGCAAACGGCATGGCAATGGATGGCATCAACTCGCCCCCCACTCAATCATTTGTCGAAGGAGCGAACGTGAAAACATTACATATTGGTAAACCGAGATTTTCAGCCCTGATGTCTTCTGCTGAAACAGATACATCAAGCGGCGGCCAGGCGTCTTCAAGGACGGCAGCCGCGCCGGCGCACACCACGAACGGTGCCTGTCACTGCGGCGCGGACCATACCATCGAGTCCTTGCTTGACGGGGTCGCGCGTTTTCAGAACGACACCTTTCTTTCGCAACGCGCGGAATTCGAAGCATTGTCGGAAGGTCAGGCGCCACATACCTTATTTATCACTTGTGCCGATAGTCGCGTGGCCCCGGAGCTGATCACCGGTGCCCGCCCCGGCGAAATATTCGTCTGTCGCAACATCGGCAACATCGTGCCGGCGTACGGTGAGATGTTAGGGGGTGTATCAGCCGTGATCGAATATGCGGTACTGGCGCTGAAAGTAAAGCACATCGTCGTATGCGGTCACACGAACTGTGGCGCAATGAAGGCATTGAGCGCCGGTCCGCATTTATTGAATGAGTCAATGCCGACCGTTCGTGCCTGGCTGCGCAATGCGGAGTCGGCGCGCTCCGTTTTGATGGCAACGCACGGCGAGGAAGCCATCACCGACCATGATGCCCTTGCCTTTGAGAACGTGTCGACACAGTTAACGCATTTGCGCACCCATCCGTCGGTTGCGGCGCGGCTTGCGGATGGCTCGTTGCAGATACATGGGTGGGTCTTCAATATCGGAGGCCCCCGCGTCGCGGTCCGTGACCACAACGGCGTCTGGCATAGCGATATACGCGGCAGCACATCCGATGTGGCGGCAATCGAGACGGCGAGCTGAACGCCCGCGCTGATCCGAGGCGACTTGGCATGCACGCCGCCGCCCGACCTTGCGCGGGCGCCATGCCAGGGGCCGCACAATGCTTACCAAGCAGGAATCGATCATGGTGATCTTGCAAAATTCCCGGTTGCCCTCGCTGCTTCAATATGTCGGGTGGCAATTGGCATCGCTGTTCATATGGGACGTGTTCGTCGTGATAATGTACACGCTCTATGCCGACGATATCGGCGTGCGCCTGCCCGCGTTACCGGTGACCTTGTTCGGCTCGGCGCTGGTGCTGTTCCTGAGCCTGCGCAACAACGCCGCCTATGCAAGGTGGTGGGAAGCCCGCACCTTATGGGGCGCCGTTGTCAATTCCTCGCGCAGCTTTGCGCGAGAAGCGCTCACCTTGATCGCCGATACACCGGAAAGCCGAGAACTAAGGCGCACACTCGTCATACGGCAAATCGCCTATGCCAGCGCATTGCGACTGCACTTGCTGAAGAAGCGGTCCCCGGACATGCTAGCGAATATCGACGGCCTGGATATCGAAGAGCAACGTCACCTGACCGCCCATACCAATGTGCCCAACGCGATCCTGACGCGTCACGGCCAGGATGTCTCCGAGGCATGGCGTGCCGGTTGGATGAATCGATTCGACCGCGTGCGCCTGGAATCGACAATGGTGGATCTGTCGAACGCGCAAGGGGGTCTCGAACGGATCTGCAACACGCCCCTTCCGAAGCAATATGCTCAGTACCCAAAGCTTTTCGTCTCGGCATTCTGCGTGATCATGCCATTGGGGCTGGTGGACAGCCTGGGGATCTATACGCCGCTGGCTTCCACACTCGTTGGCTTCATGCTGATGACGATGGAGAAAATGGGACACGATTTACAGGACCCGTTCAGCAATAACGTGCACGACGTGCCCATGGCATCGATCTGCCGCACTATTCAGATCGACCTGCTTGAATCCATCGGCGATCGTGCACCGTCGCCGGCGAAATCAGTCAAGGGCGTGCTGTGGTGACATGGCTGCCGTGGCGCGGTGCATGCTTTTTTCAATAGCGTGCAGCACCTTATTGTGCTTCCTGTCATGCACGGGCACCAGGCGGCATTGCTGCTGGCGCTTGATAGTGCACGCATGCGAATGAGAAAGCCTGCAGAGGGACGCGGGCCGCGCATCCTTGGACCGATGACCAGCCTTCTGGCCAGCATTGCCTTCGATCGTTCGGCATAGTCTGCTGCTGATGTACCATGTCGAGATTCGTGGCGGGTGATAATTGATTCCCCGCCCGCAGACGACAGACGTATAAAGGCTTCATGGCAAAAAACGTGACAGATCAAGGCGGTTGCGCGGACACCCTCGCTGGCCACACGCCGATGATGCGTCAATATTGGACGCTGAAACAGGGCTACCCGGAGACCTTGCTCTTCTATCGGATGGGCGACTTCTACGAGTTGTTTTACGAAGACGCGGTCAAGGCGGCGCGTCTGCTCGATCTTACCCTGACGCAACGCGGCAATTCGAACGGCGAACCGATC
The DNA here is from genome assembly GCF_000970345.1 of Robbsia andropogonis. Classification (GTDB taxonomy): domain Bacteria; phylum Pseudomonadota; class Gammaproteobacteria; order Burkholderiales; family Burkholderiaceae; genus Robbsia; species Robbsia andropogonis. Next base: position 5,186 of record NZ_LAQU01000019.1, read on the forward strand.
AAGATGGCCGGCGTGCCGCACCACGCCGTAGAGCAATATCTGGCCAAGCTGGTCAAACTTGGTGAATCGGTCGCGATTTGCGAGCAGATCGGCGACCCGGCGACATCCAAGGGGCCGGTCGAGCGGAAAGTAGTCCGTGTGGTCACCCCCGGTACGTTGACCGATGCCGCACTCCTCGCGGACAAGCGCGATGCCTATTTGATGGCGTTGTCGTTCATCAGCCCCAAACGCGGCCAGAGCGCGGTCCTGGGCATTGCCTGGCTCAATCTGGCGAGCGGTGCCTTGCGCTTGAGCGAAGTGGCGCCCTCGGCATTAGGCGCGCTGCTGGAACGGGTACGGCCCGCCGAAACATTGGTCGCGGACGCCGATTTGCCGCCCGAATGGGCCGCCATCGTCGCGAACAACAGCGGTACAACCGGGGGGACGAGCAGTGCCGGCAAGGTTACCCGCGTACCGGCCTGGCATTTCGAGGCCCGAAACGGGCAGGAACGGCTCTGCCAGCAATTGGGAGTCGTTTCGCTGGACGCCTTCAATGCACAGCGCATGCAAGCGGCCGCCGGCGCCGCCGGCGCATTGCTGATCTATGCCAATGCGACGCAAGGCCGAGACCTGACGCACATCCAAACCCTGAAGGTCGAGCATGACGCCGAATTCATCGGTCTGGACCCGGCCACCCGGCGCAATCTCGAATTGACCGAGACACTACGCGGCACCGATTCGCCGACCCTGATGTCACTACTTGACACCTGCGGTTCATCGATGGGCAGCCGCCTGTTGCGCCATTGGCTGCATCATGCGCCGCGCGACCAGCGAATCGCGCGATTCCGCCACGACGCGGTACAGGCGTTTCTCGATCCGCAACGCATCGGCGCCACCCCGGATCCGCACATCGGCGAGCACGCCGCTTTCGGCACGATCCGGCAGACGCTGGCGCGCATCGCCGATGTCGAGCGTATTACCGCACGCATCGCACTGCAAAGCGCTCGGCCGCGCGACTTATCCAGTTTGCGTGAGACGCTCGCCGCACTGCCGGTATTGCAAGACGTGCTGCGAGGCTTTGTCGCACCGGAACACTGGTCGGCGGCACGCGGCGAGCAGCAAGATCACACGGTCACGACGACGTCCCTTGCAGGCACCGATGGCGATGACGCATTCGATGCCGACAACCAGGGAACGACGGATGTCGCCGGTCATATCGACTGCGATACACAATCGCGTCGCGCCGATGAGGAAGGCAACGGTGCTGAAGACAAGCTCGATCGCCCCTTGCTTGCCGCGTTGCTGCGCGCGCTTGCACCGCCGCTGGAAACCATCGCCCTGCTGCGCGATGCCGTGGCCGACGAGCCGGCAGCCATGGTTCGCGACGGTGGCGTCATCGCGCGCGGTTATGATGCACAGCTCGATGAACTGCGAGACATCTCGGAAAACTGCTCGCAATTCCTGATCGATCTCGAAACGCGAGAGCGCGCCCGTACCGGGATCGCGAACCTTCGCGTCGAGTACAACCGCGTCCACGGCTTTTATATCGAAGTCACGCGCGGACAGACGGACAAGGTACCGGACGATTATCGTCGACGTCAGACGATGAAAAATGCCGAGCGTTATATCACGCCTGAACTCAAGACATTCGAAGACAAAGCGTTGTCGGCACAGGAACGCGCGTTGTCGCGCGAAAAGTTGCTGTATGACAGGCTGCTCTCGGCCCTGCTCGCGCATATCCCGGCATGCCAGCGCGTGGCTGATGCGCTGGCGCACCTGGACGTGATTGCGACGTTTGCGGAACGCGCGCGCACATTGGGTTGGCAGGCGCCGTCGCTGGTCGACGCGCCGGGCATCCACATCGTTGCTGGGCGGCACCCCGTTGTCGAGGCGCAGATCGAGCAATTCATCGCCAACGATTGCCTGCTCTCAGATCAACGGCGCATGCTGCTGGTGACCGGCCCGAACATGGGCGGTAAATCCACGTTCATGCGGCAAACAGCGCTCATCGTGCTGCTCGCCTATGTTGGTAGCTTCGTACCCGCGGATCGCGCGACGCTCGGCCCGGTAGATCGCGTCTTCACCCGGATCGGCGCATCCGATGACCTTGCTGGTGGACGTTCGACCTTCATGGTCGAGATGACCGAGGCAGCCGCCATACTGAACAACGCAAGCGAACATAGCCTTGTCCTGATGGACGAAATTGGCCGTGGAACGTCGACATTCGACGGACTCGCGCTGGCATGGTCGATCGCCCGGCACCTGCTCTCGCACAATCGCTGTTTCACCCTGTTTGCCACGCATTATTTCGAACTGACGCAGTTGCCGGAACAGTTCGCGCAAGCAGCCAACGTGCATCTGAGCGCAGTCGAGCACGACAAGGGCATTGTCTTTCTTCATACCGTCTCGGAAGGTCCCGCAAGTCAGAGCTATGGCTTGCAGGTGGCGCAACTGGCGGGCGTCCCGCCTGCGGTGATTCGTGCCGCACGCAAGCGCCTGAGTGAACTCGAACGCCAATCCGCGGGCAATACGCGCCAGGTCGTGCCGCAACTCGACCTCTTCGCGGCGCGTCCAATAGAGGAAGCGGAAGAAGCGGAATGGGATCGCGTCGAGTGGGAAGCGGCGGAGCCTGGCGCGGCTTATCCCGCACAATCCGGAAACGGCAATCGCCATGCGCCTCAAACACGCGTTCCCGGCATGCCGCAAGGGCGTGCTGCGTCGAAGGCGTCTGACGATCATGGCGACGACCCGGATCAGCATGCAAGGCAACCGGCACGACACGCCGCATTACTGGCGCGACTGGCCGCGATGCAACCGGATGATCTCCGCCCCAAGGAAGCACTCGATCTCTTGTATGAGTTGCGCGCGCTCTACGACAGTGAAGCCGATACAGCCGCCAATCCAGCTCCTGGACCGAAAGGCGCCTCGCTGCCGCGAGCACAGGGAAACCCGATCACACCGTGATCTGGCCAACCGTGCGCCCACCCGCCCCATCAATGGCCCACGGGCCATGGACCGCACGGCTTATCGTCCTTCTCGCCCTGAGTGGCGCGACGGCGCAGACAAACGCCGTGGTGACGACCGTGTTCGCGGCCTCTGCGCCACGCACCGCGTCAGTGGCCATAGCCGGTCGGACAGCCACATCAGGTGCATCGCACGCATCGGCCGTGACACCAGACGACAGCACGTCGTTTGCGGTCCTCGCCAACATGCCATCGTCGACGGATGATGAACGAGACACGCAAATCACGCTGCAATCGATCGCCCATGCCGCAGGTGTCCATTTCATCGTCGATCTCGGCAACATTCGAGGCGCCGACGAATCATGTAGCGACGCCCTGTTTGCGCGACGACGGGCGTTGCTCGATGCCGTCCCCGCGCCGGTGGTATTCGTGCCAGGCATGCGCGACTGGGTCGACTGCGCCCGCCCTGGCGCCGGCGGATTCGATCCCGTCGAACGACTCGACGCGATCCGTGATGCCTTCCTATCCGGCAACCAATCGCTTGGCACCCCGGCGATGCGCGTCATCCGGCAGTCGGAACTGCCGGCTTTCATTCCCTATCGCGAGAACATGCGATGGATCGATGACGGTGTGGTCTTCGCCACGCTTAACGTGCCAGGCGGCAATAATCATTTTCTCGACGGAGGCGGACGCAACGGCGAATATGAAGATCGCGAAGTGGCCAATCGAAACTGGATCGATCACGCCGTCACCGATGCGGAGCGGCGCCATGCCCGCGGCCTCGTGTTCCTGTTCGCCGGCGATCCCGGGTTTGCCTCCAACGCCACGGGCGCGCGCGGGAATGAACGCGATGCCGCGGGCACCCACTGGGCCGCCCCGTTCGATTGGTGGTTTCGCCGTCCGCACGAACGGGATGGCTATGCGTCCTTGCGTCGCGACCTGCTGCAGGCCGTGGCGCGCTTTAATGGTCCCGTCCTGATCATCCATGGACGTGACACGCAACGCGCAAAGGCATCGCGTAAAAGCCCTCGCGCAAGCGATTCAACCCATGGCAGAAGTGCGCAAACGGCGAAACAAGAAAAACGCGACGAAGCAAGCAATGAGAAGCGCGGTGTACGCGTACTCGATAACACGCTGCCGCCGGTGGTTGCCTTGGAGACACTGACTCGCGTACCTGACGGTCCCGTCCTGCATGATGTGCAACAGGTGATGGTGGACAATCCCCGTGGGTCCCGGCAATGGCTACGTGTTACGTTGCCCACCGCAACGGAAAACCGAACGACCACGCGGCCGGCGCGCACGGTCCACGGCTCGGCGCACAGGCGCAAGAGCGAAGAAGGGTCAGGATTTCACATCCGAGTAGAGCGGATCGACGATGCCGCTTTCGAGACGGCATCTCGCACCGCGCCGCCTCCGCCAGCACCATCGAACGCGTCGCCGGATACACCGTCGAGCGCGCCATCGACGACGCGCCCCGCCAGCCCGATGCAGCCTGCCGGAGCGCCCGCCAATGGCATGGGATTACCGCCCTGGCCCGGCAACGCGTTCCGCCTGAATCCGGCCGGCACATCCCGCGAACACGAGGCGCAAGGCATTCCCACCGCCAGGCCAGGCCCGTATCAAAGCGGTCTTGCATCCAATGCAAAAAGCACGTCGGATTACGACGTGCTTTCGACTGCGTCAGGCATAGCGACTCATCATGCGCCAACGCAAGACACTCCCGCCGTAAATACCGGCGCGCTGGACGATTCGCCACTACCGGGCGAACCGGAAGAGCCGGCGGACCCGGTTGAAACTGGTTTGGGCGATGATGCCGACCACAGCGGGACATCAGCGTTGAACGGTATTACAAGGCCAGAAATGCTACCCCTTCCCCCTGCCCGATAACCCCCGACTAGTGCAGCGTCGGCTTGGGGGGCGGCGTGCTGTCGTCCTCGTCGTCCTCATCCTCGTCAACGACCTCAAGACCATCGATGCCATGCGCATGCTCGTGCTCGATTTCGTCTTCGGTCGCCTCGCGGACTTCCGTCACCGTCAGGGCAAACCGTAGTGCCATGCCGGCCAGAGGGTGATTCCCGTCAAGCACAACCTTGTCTTCCGCCAGATCAGTGACGGTATAGATGAGGGTTTCACTAGCTTCATCCGCTTCATCGGGTGCGCCCTCAAACTGCATGCCGACTTCCAACGGTTCCGGAAAACGGGTACGGGCTTCCACCTTCACCAGCTCCGGATCGTAATCGCCAAACGCGTCGCTGGGCTCGAGCTGGATCTGCGTCTCGAAACCATTCTCCTGCCCGTCCAGCGCTTCCTCGATCTTGGGGAACGTGCCATCATAGCCGCCGTGCAGATACACGAGTGGCTCATCACTTTCTTCGATCAGATTGCCTTGCGCGTCAGACAGCGTGTATTTCAGCGCGACGACGGTGTTCTTCGCGATTTTCATTCGGTTCTCCGATTTTCGCCCCCATTATACGATGCCCGACCGGCTTTCTCGCGTTCGCGTTCCCCGCGTCGCAACAAAACATGCACCGCACGCGACAATCGAGTGTCTCGCACCGCGGCTGCCCCACCCCGTGCCACCCACGACAACGTGGCCAGTCCTCTACCGCGACCAGCTTTCCAGACATCATGCGTAAGTCTCTCCGACATCCCCTTGCCTTGCTCGGCGGTTTGAGTCCCATCACGTTCATGCGCGAATACTGGCAGCGCAAGCCACTGCTGATCCGCCAGGCGGTTCCCGAGATCGCCGGCCAGTTTCACCCAGATGACCTGTTCGATCTGGCGCAGGATCACGATGTCGAATCTCGGCTGGTCGAACGCCGTCGCGGACGCTGGCATTTGACCCCGGGACCATTCGAACATGATCCGCGCGACCCCAACCCCGTCACGGAAAACGGTGACTGGCAAGGCAACTTCGCGAAACATACCACGGCCCCGCATCGACGCGGCCCTGCCGACCGCTCTGCTGTGCCGCGCCGACTCGGCGACAAGGACTGGTCCCTGCTGGTCCAGGGCGTCGATCTCTTCGATGACGACGCGGCGGCATTGTTACAGCGATTCCGATTTATTCCGGATGCGCGCCTCGATGACCTCATGATCAGCTATGCGGTGGATGGCGGCGGCGTCGGCCCGCACTTCGATTCCTACGACGTCTTCTTGCTTCAGGCCGAAGGACGGCGTCGCTGGCGCATCAGCGCTCAGACCGACCTGCGTCTCGACCCCGCGCAACCGATGAAGATCCTGCGCCATTTCGTCCCCGATGAGGAATGGGTGTTGAATCCAGGCGACATGCTGTATTTGCCCCCGCATATTGCCCACGACGGCATCGCCATTGGCGAAAGCATCACCTGCTCGATAGGTTTCCGCGCCGCCGACGAAACGGAACTCACCGTGCAATTTTTGCACACCCTCGCGGAACAAATTGCCGATGCGCGAGCGCAAGCGGATCGCGCGCCGATACAGCCGGCAACAACTGTCGCCAAGACCCCGCGGCGCGGGCATGCACGGAGCACTGAACCGGCAAGCACCGGTCGACCGGTCCACCGCCTATATCGCGATCCGGATCAACCAGCGGTCTCAAAACCCGCAGCCCTGCCGGCGCAACTGATTGCCCATACCCAGGAAGTACTTTCACGTGTCACCTGGGACGGCAAAACCGTCGGTCGCTTCCTCGGCACGTATTTGACGGAGCCGAAGGCAAACGTGTTCTTCGATGCGCCAACCCGACGCATGTCCCGTGAAACGTTTGTCAAACGGCTGCTGGCACAGGGCTTGCATCTAGATAAGCGCTCACGGATGCTTTACGACGATTACGGCGTATATCTGAATGGTGAGACATTGCCTTTGGATCACTGGTCGGAGATGTTGGCAAGCGCCGGAGAATCAAGAGAGGCTTCAACGCGCGAAACGTCGTCACAAGCGAGGGTCGCACTGCGGTCGAACATCACAAGGCGGACCGCATCCGTGCCAATCGTAATACGACGATTGACCGTCAAAAAAGCCCGTCGAATGCTGCGTGACAGCCTGATGAAACTGGCTGATCAGCGGTGGTTGCAGCCTGACGATTTTGTAACACTCTCTCACGATTCTCCGATAGTATCGGCGTGGCACGAGTGGTATCTTGCGGGCTGGATTCGGTTGGCTGTTGCATCCGATCGATAGTCGTGGCAGCGTGGTATGCCACAGCAGCGTCGTCGATACGACGTTGCAGGCCTTGAGCGGAAGAAACCGGCTGAGTTACCTGCATTGTGTCGACGGTGCGGCGCAAAATGCATATAATTTTGTGTTGTGCTGTCGTAAAGGATTACGCACGATGCCACCGCTTTTCTGTCATCACGGAATGCGGGGCCGCGTGCAGTAGTACACACGAACGGACGTTTAGCAGTAGCTTACTTTAACCATAAAAGGGACGTGATCATGAACAAGACTCTCATCGTTGCTGGTTCGCTGGCATTGGCATTGGCACTGGGCGCTTGCGGCAAGAAGGAAGACACGAGCAACGCGAGCGCGGCAAGCGACGCGGCAGCGTCGGCTTCGGCCGCTGCATCGAGCGCAACGGCCGCCGCTTCGAGCGCATCGGCAACGGCGAGCGACGCGTCAGCGTCGGCAGCAGATGCCGCTTCGAGCGCAGCTGCAGCATCGTCGACGGCAGCTTCGGCAGCCATGGCAGCTTCGGGCGCGAGCCAGTAAGTCATGTGATTCATATTGCCCGATCGTTCATGGCACGAACGGGCGATATGTGTTAAATGCAAAAAACCGGCTTTTAGCCGGTTTTTCATTTTTACATGTCAAATGGATGCGCAATCATTGATCGATGTCAGACAATGACATGTAAGGGGCGAAGGCGTACGTCGACGCAACGCCCTATAGCGTCAGCCACGCGAAACCCTCATCCTGGGTAGCGATGATGACATCCTCGTCCGCCCTGCCCCAGACCGCGTTTATTGCCGTCCGCGCCAACGCAGCCTGATTGTTTTCCTTGCTTAGATGGGCGGCCACCAGATGTCTTAAGCGACTGTGATTGAGCGAACCCAGAATTTCGGCCGCACTATCGTTCGCCAGGTGCCCCAGCGTGCCCCCGATTCGCGCTTTCAATGCAGCGTGATAGCGGCTGTTCGCCAGCATCGAACGATCATGGTTGCATTCCAGTACCAACGCATCGCAACCCTGTAGCGCCTGCGTAATGTGCGACGTACCGCATCCGGCATCCGTCAGCACACCCAAGGTCCTACTGCCATCGCTAAACACGAATTGCAACGGTTCACGTGCATCGTGTGGCACCGTGTAAGGGCGAATCTGAAAATCTCGCAATGCGAGCGGCACACTGCATTGCAGCAGATGCAATGCGATTCGCGCATCGCCGACCGCACCCATAGCTTGCGCCGTACCCCAACTGGTGTAGAGCGGAATGCTGAAGCGGCGACACAACGTCAACGCGCTGCCGATATGATCGGAATGTTCATGGGTGATAAGAATGGCATCGAGATCCTCGACGCACAGACCTACCCGCTCCAGACGGCGGGAGATCTCCTTGGCAGAGAAGCCGCAATCAAGCAAGATGCGGGTCGTCGTGGTGTCGCTCGTCTGCTCCACAACGAGGGCGTTGCCCTCGCTACCACTTCCCAGGCTGGAAAATCGCATCAGCCCACCAGCCGGCGATCGGAATGGATCGCCCCGACGACAAGTAGCCGCGCAAACGCAACCGGCATCAGCTCAATTGCGCTTTCAACAAGGTCACCAGACGACGCGCTTCACGCGAACCATCCGGGCGTCCGTTGACGTCGAGCACCATCACTTGAGCACTCCCCGCGGCATCTGCACGGACGGTTACGTGTAACGGTGCACCACTGCCCTTTGTCGCAGGCCCCTTGAATAATTTGCCGAATATTCCGGACGTCCGAGCATTGTCGTTGACCGGATTCGCATATCGAACAATAAACGTCCCCGTTTGTTGATTGCTTTCGTCGACAAGGAAATCACTTCGATCCAGTGCCAGGCCAACACGCAACCACGCGCGATCAACCGGTTCATTGACGCGCAGGATCGGCGCACCGCTCGTGGTGTCCAGCGTTACCACGCGGGCATCCGCCGGACGTGCGCTGACAATCAGCTGTTTTGTCTGCGCATTTGTCAGGCCGAAACGCTCCATCAGCCTGCCCATGAAAGCCAACTCGAGTTCCGGGTTGCGCGGACTGTCTTCCCAACGCGTGGTGGTGGCGGTGTTGCCGGTGCCCACATCCTTTTCCACCATGCCGCGCTGCGTGATGTATACCGCGGTCCCGCCGTCCGCCGTCCGCTCCAGCCGCGTGCGGAACTTGTCACGCGTCCCGGAAGAATAAATGCCGTCTACCAGCTTGCCGAACGTGCGGCGGAACCAGTCGTTCGGGATTTTGGCGCGATTCTCTGCCCAATCGGTCTCCATCACACCGGTTGTCGGGGAATCGAGTGCGATGTCAAAACCGTTGTCCGCCCAGAACGTCTTCAGGATTGGCCACAACTCTTCCGGTGAGCGACCATCTACGATCAGCCATTGCTGATTGCTGTCCTTGACCACATGCATGCCCAATGGGTCTTGTGGCGTGGGAAGCCCTATCGTCTTGGCGCCATCCTGCGTAATGCTCATCTGCGGACCGGGATTTGCCACCGCCACCGGCGGCGCGACATACTTCGAGTCGAGTTGCGGCTGCGCGAGACCGGGCGGTACTTTCAGATCCGGTACCGACGTCGCATGTGAATAATCGACCTTATCCCCGGCCAGCTTGTCCTTCAATCCGGCACACCCCGACAACGACGCAACCGTCGACAACGCCAATAGCGCCATGGCAGGACGATACGCTTTCAAATTCATACGCGATTCCATACGGTCCTTCTCAGATAGACGACAACAGGCCAGCGTCCCGCATGGCGGTACGCATATCGGCGTGGAAGCGCGCGTCGAACGGTGTCAGCGGCAGGCGGACGCCGCCGGCAATCTTGTTCAACTGCTGCAGCGCCCACTTGACCGGGATAGGATTTGCCTCGACGAACAGCGCGCGATGAAGCGCAAGCAACTTCAAATGCAACGCCCGGGATGTTGCAATGTCACCGGCCATCGCTGCCTTGCACAAGTCATGCATGGCACGCGGCGCGACGTTCGCGGTAACGGAGATATTGCCGTGACCGCCGAGCCACATCAACGCAACCGCCGTCAGGTCGTCGCCGCTAAACACGGAGAATCCTTCGGGTGCATCGCGCAAAAGGCCCGCCGCGCGGTCCAGATTGCCGGTGGCGTCCTTGATGCCAATGATGCCGGGCACCGCTGCCAGACGAATCGTCGTCTCGTTGCTCATGTCAGCAACGGTGCGACCCGGAACGTTGTACAGGATGGAGGGCAGGTCGACGGCTTCCGCAATCGCCTTGAAATGCCGGTATATCCCTTCCTGCGTCGGCTTGTTGTAGTACGGTACCACTTGCAACGTGGCGTCCGCGCCAAGGCGTTGCGCCTCGCGCGTCAAGGCTATCGCTTCGTTGGTGGAATTTCCGCCGGCGCCGGCAATGACCGGAATCCGTCGGTCCAGATGCTTGACGGCGGCATCGATCATCAGCAGGTGTTCGTCCACCGGCAATGTCGGCGATTCACCACTGGTACCGACGACGACGACGGCATCGGTACCTTCGGCTACATGCCAATCGAGCAACGCGCAAAAAGCCGGCAGGTCGAGGGCGCCGTCATCGCGCATCGGCGTAACAATCGCGACGATGCTGCCCTGAATGGAACGTCGCGCGACGCCGTCTTTGTCGGATCCGCGCACGGTGGAAGCAAGGTTCATGGCACTCTGAAATTCGAGGATTCGAAACGGTAATGCGCGATTGTAACGGATTCAGGCCCGCACACCTATCGGCAAAGGTTTCAATACGTTGCAGCGGGCCTGACAGCGGCCCTACGGGTGATTTTTACCGAACCAGGGCGAGCAACGGAAGCAGCATGAAGCGGATCACCTGAAAAAAACATCGATCAGCGGTGATAACCAGTAACGTTGCAACAGGCTGGTGAGCACCAGCGCCATCACGATATAAAACCCGTAGGGCTCGATCCGGGAAAATGCGTAACCCTGCTTGGGTGGTAGCAGTGCGACCAGGATCCGACCACCATCGAGCGGCGGCAGCGGAAACAGGTTGAAAACGCACATCACCAGATTCACCATGAGCCCGGCCTGCGCCATCTGCAGGAAAAAGGGTTCCACGACGCCCGACACCTGCAGCAGCACCGACGTAATCGCCCAAATCAGCGCCTGCACGAAATTGCAACCCGGTCCGGCCAGCGTGACCAGCAAGCCATGCCAGCGCGGATTGCGAAGCTGGCCGAACGCCACGGGCACCGGTTTAGCGAAACCGAACAGGAACGCCCCGCTGGTCACGAAATAAAGGATCAGCGGCATCACGATCGTGCCGATGGGGTCGATATGTCGCGACGGATTCAGGCTGACGCGACCTAGCACATAGGCGGTGCGATCCCCGAAAAGATAGGCGACATAGCCATGGGCGGCCTCGTGCAGCGTGATCGCGAACAGGACGGGAAGCGCGTAGACCGCGATGGTTTGAATGAGGGTATCCATATTTGGCCGCTATTGTAACAACACGCGAGGCCCGTCGCGCCACCGCCGACTATTTTTTGCGGAAGAATCGACCGCCTCATGACGTCGGCACACGCCCTCGGAACCACCGAGGCACGCCCGCTAGCGATCGATAGGATGGTATTAATGGCGTCCGCCTTGCCCGGATCTAGCGGACCGCGGAATCGGCCACCACGTCATCCTCGGACAGCCCGAACGGCGCGAGGTCGCCGCGTCCGACGCGCACCAGAATCGGGGCCGGCCCCGTCAGATCGATCACGGTGGACGGTTGGGCCGCACACGCGCCACCGTCGATGACGAGGTCGATCTGCTTTTCGAGGCGGACGCGAATGGCTTCCGGGTCGTTCAACGGCTGCGTGTCCGGTGGCAGAATCAACGTCGAGGCAATCAGCGGCTGCCCCAGTGTTTCCAGGACCGCGAGCGTCAACGCGTGCGCCGGGACACGCAACCCGATAGTCTTGCGCGATGGGTGCGAGAGCCGTCGCGGCACTTCCTTCGTTGCCTGGAGGATGAATGCATAGGGTCCCGGCGTCACGGCCTTCAAGGTGCGATATTGCTGATTATCGACGATCGCGAAATTCGATAGTTCGGACAAGTCCCGCACCAACAGGGATAGCAGTGCCCGCTCGTCCAGACCGCGAAGACGTCGGATACGCTCGACGGCGGCCCGATCGTCGAGATGGCACGCCAGGGCATAACTGGAATCGGTGGGTAGCGCGATAACACCGCCGTTATTCAGGATTTCCACCGCCTGGCGCACCAGTCGCGGCTGCGGGTCCACGGGATGCATACGGAAATACTGCGCCATCGAAACCGCTCCTTAAATCCAATCTTTCCACACCGGCACCAGATCCGTCGGCAGCGGTGGCAAGGTCCCAGGCATGTTGCGGCCATCATCCATGCCGTGGAAGTCCGAACCGCGCGATGCCCGGAAGCCGTATTGCCGAGCCACCCGCGCATACGCCACATATTGATCGGGGGTGTGGCTGCCGGTGATGACCTCGATCGCATCGCCGCCACGTTGGCGAAATTCATCAAACAGCGCGGCGAATTCCAGATCCGTGTACTGATACCGTCCCGGGTGGGCGATGACTGCAGTACCGCCGGCCGCCTGAATCCATGCCATCGCGTCGCCGAGGGAGGCCCAACGATGCGCCACGTAGCCTGGGCGGCCCTCCGACAAGAAGCGCCTGAAAACATCCGCGGTGTTGGCCGCCACCCCGCGCTCGACCAAAAAGCGCGCGAAATGTGTACGGGAAATCAAATCCGGATTCGACACATACCGTAACGCGCCGTCATACGCGCCATCGATCCCCATTGCGGCAAGCTTGTCGCCTATCAAACGCGCACGGGATTGGCGTCCGCCGCGAATGCTCGTCAGCCCGCGCGCCAAGGTGGGATGCTCGGGGTCCACATTGAGGCCTACGATGTGGAGGGTTCGCTTGGCCCATGTCACCGATATTTCCACGCCGCTCACATAGCGAATGCCATGCGCTTCGGCAGCGGCAGCGGCCCGGGCCTGGCCGCCAATTTCATCATGATCGGTCAATGACCACAGTGTGACGCCTCCTTTCGCAGCCAGCGCGGCGACGTCCTCCGGGGACATCGTGCCGTCCGAAACGGTGGAGTGGCAGTGAAGATCGGCATTGACGAAGTAAGCATTCATTGCATCATTTTATCGCAGACTCGCCGCCTGCCTCGGCCATCTGTGTCAGTGCCGCGATTTCGGCGTCGTCGAAACCCGCAGCCTTTCGCGCAGCGATATTGAAAGGACCGTGTTGCCGCGGCGCCCGGTAATCCCGGGCCAGCACGGCGTAGTAACCCACGGGGTCCCTTCCGCTACGGGTACACAGCCAACGGTACCAGCGGTTACCGATGGCGACGTGGCCGACCTCATCGCGCAAGATGATGTCGAGGATGCCGGCAGCAACCGTATCGCCTGCCGCGGCCAGTTTGGCGCGTATCGGCGGCGCCGCATCCAGCCCGCGGGCTTCAAGCGTGCGCGGCACTAGCGCCATGCGCGCCAGCACATCGTCTTTCGTCCGCAAGGCCATCTCCCACAAGCCGTCGTGCGCGGGATATGCGCCATAGGCGCTGCCCAGGTACGCCAGATGGTCCGCCAGCAACGTGAAGTGATAGCCTTCCTCCGCGGCCACCTTGATCCAGTCCCGATAGAAATCAAGAGGCATGCCATCGAATCGCGCTACCGCATCCAGCGCCAGGTTGATCGCATTGAATTCGATATGTGCAATTGCATGCAGCATCACGCAACGGCCCTCAAGCGTGGCGACATTCCTGCGCGCCAGATCGCGAGGATCGACAAGTCGCGGATGCACGGGACGGCCCGGCACGTCCGGCGGCGGATGCACACCACTGTCGGTCGCCATGTCGTTGCCGGCCTTGGCGCCGCTTTCCGGGGTGGCCGTGGATAAGCCGTCCTGCAACGCTCGCGCCATTGCCGCTTTTTCTCTCGGCGCTTCCACGAGCAGCGCGTCCCGGGCCGCCCATCGTAATCGCGAAAGCGCATGCGCCGTCATCAGCCGTGACTTCATTTCACTGCTTCCTTTTTTTACCGCCCCCATCCAGTACCCGGGCCGTGTAGTCAACGGGACTGCCGTTACAGTCGGATACAATAGCGGATATACGCGCCCACGGTCCGCCACCCGCCATTATCTATCCCGCGCGGTGGTTGTAGAAAGTCGACGCGAACGTCATTCGCGGCGCCCGTGGTCTCATAACCGCGGCGTCGGCGCTTGATACCCGGCGATGCGACCCCATTTCATAGGGCATCCGGCCTCATGTCTCCGTGGGTGCGTGTCGGCCCAAGCATGGCCCCGCCCTATCCCTTTGCCCGACGCGCTTCCACGCGGCCAGGAGACAACGTGACGATTTACCGCCTAGGGGAATATGTCCCTATTATCGATGAAACTGCTTTTGTTGCGCCCGGCGCTACCGTGATCGGGCGGGTGACGCTGGGCCCCGGCGTCAGTGTATGGCCGGGCGCGGTGCTACGCGGCGATAACGACGTCATTGAAGTGGGCGAAGGCAGCAATATCCAGGATGGATCGGTGCTGCATGTGGATGCGGGCCATCCGATGCGCATTGGTCGCGGTGTGACCATCGGGCATCAAGTGACGTTGCATGGCTGCACGATCGAGGACAATGCGTTGATCGGCATTCAATCCGTCATTTTGAATGATGCGGTAATCGGACCGGATACGCTGGTCGGCGCCGGAGCGTTGGTCACGGAAGGCAAGCACTTCGGACCAGGTGTCATGGTGCTGGGATCACCGGCCAAGGTCGTGAGGACGTTACGCCCGGAGGAAATAGAGAAACTACGCGACAGCGCGCGAAGTTATGCCGCACGCTGTGCGTTTTACAAGGAAAACCTGGCCCGTGTGGGGTAAGGTTTGAACACTGCAGGTACATCGGCAATGAATGATCAGTTAGAACGCTTCATGTTCGAGGCGGGACCCGTTCGAGGCGAATACGTCTCATTGAAAAAGACGTGGCGCGACGTGCTCGACCGCCGCGACTACCCAGCGCCAGTGCGGGCGATGCTTGGCGAGATGATGGCGGCATCGGCCCTGCTATCGGCCAACCTCAAATTCGACGGCGCGCTCGTCATGCAGATCCACGGCGATGGCCCGGTGAAAATGCTCGTGGTCCAATGTAATTCGGATTTGTCGATGCGCGCCACCGCGAAACTGGCAGTCGACGTGACGTCTTTGCCAGAGAACGCGACCATGACGGAACTCGTCAATCTCAACGGGCAGGGACGATGCGCGATCACATTGGACCCGCGCGAAAAACTGCCGGGACAGCAGCCCTACCAAGGCATCGTTCCGCTATCCGATGACGATGGGCCGATCACCAGCATCGGCGGCGCGCTCGAATACTACATGCAGCACTCGGAACAGCTGGATACGCGGCTTTGGCTTGCTGCCGACAGCGAACGCGCGGTAGGCGTTCTGTTGCAAAAGATGCCGGGTACCGGCGGGCATGCATTGGCCAGCGACGATGGCGATACCTGGGACCGCGTCTGCGCGCTCGCCGGCACGCTGAAACAGGATGAGATGCTGTCGACCGAGGGCGACACACTGATGCATCGCCTGTTCTGGGAAGAACGGCGCGCGCATGCGGACAGCCAGCCAACGCGCTTCGCCTGCGGTTGTTCACGCGAAAAAGTCGGCGGGATGCTAACCATGCTCGGACGCGCCGAGGTGGACGATATCCTCGACGAAACCGGCGAAGTCGAGGTCCATTGCGAATTTTGCAATGAGCGCTACGTATTCGATCGCGTCGATGCCGTGCAATTATTCACGGCCCCGATACCTGGCGACGTGTCGCCCGCGCCGGAACAACGCCACTGATGTGCGCTGTACCGCCGGCGTGACGCTGGCGGATTTAATCCGCACCACCGGAGAAATCATCATGCCCGTCACTTCCCGGCAGAATCGGCCAGGAACGCGCAAGCAATCGATTGCACACCTAATGATATCCGCCTGCATCTGGCGGGCGTTCACGCGACGGTATACGTGCGCGTTGATGCTGCCCTGCTGTTCCGCGCTATTGCTTGGCGCATGCACCACGCCTCCAGCCGGCGCCCGAATCACCGCCCCTGCAGGTACGATACTGAGCCGCTTGCCGCCCGGAACGCCAGGTGCCGCAACCTTCACGCCGGAGCGGGAGCCAAGCGCGGAAGAAAAAGCACGGCGCTATGACGAACTGGATCGGCAAGCACTACGTGAACAGGACGAGGTGTTCCGCGCCGAAGAAGCCGCCGCGATTGCTGCCGCCGCGGCGCGTCGCAACAATGTCTATGCAACGCCCTATTACGGCGGCTATGGTGGCTACGGCGGTTGGAACGGGTGGGGCGGGGGAAATGGCTGGGGATGGGGATGGTAGCGCGTCACCATGACAGGCCCTTTGCCCATGCAAGGCGTGTGTAGCACGCATGGGCTCAAGGCATGACATTACGCATCATCAATCATGACGGCTGCGACGCTTTTCAACGGCATCCTTGCGTCGGGCCGCCTCATCCGCGAGGCGCTTGGTCTGCGCACGGCCACGGGCCGGCGGCTCCGGCACGACGGAAAGCGGTGTCGTCGACATCACGCCCCGCGTCGACAAATCGGATTGCGTGTTCTGTGGCAATTTCATCTGCTCGGCTGGCGAAACGAATTGAACGAAGACCTCGTCCTGCTTGATCATCCCCAACTCATAGCGCGCGCGCTCTTCCACAGCCGCCGTACCATGCTGCAGGTCGTCGACTTCGCCGGCAAGACGATCATTCCGATCCTTTGCATCGGCATTTTTCTGCAGTTGGTTTGCAAGCTGCTGCTGCAGATCATGCACGCGCAGCCACCCGCCCGAACCCCACCACAGCGGATATTGGACCAGCACCAGCAGCGCGATCAAAACGACGGTAACGAGCCGCATACTCTATTTTCTGAATCCCGGCGGGCATACCCGTACCGTGATAGCCAATCCAATTTATTGAGATACCGCTTAAGCAGACGCCGGCGAGCCCCCCCGCCAAAAGACAGAAGCACTCGCCGGCGCAATGCACCTGCAGGGCGGGACGCGCAATGATGCCGCGCGTCCGTGCTAAGGCTTAACCCAACCGGGACAAATTGTAAAACGTCGAACGACCTGGATAGCTGGCAATATCGCCCAAGTCTTCCTCGATACGCAACAACTGGTTGTACTTGGCGATGCGATCACTACGCGACAATGAGCCCGTCTTGATCTGCCCCGCATTCAAACCGACCGCAATATCAGCGATCGTCGCGTCTTCCGTTTCTCCCGAACGGTGCGACACAACCGCGGTATAGCCTGCACGCTTGGCCATCTCGATCGCGGCAAACGTCTCAGTCAGCGTGCCGATCTGGTTGATCTTGATCAGAATCGAATTGGCGATACCGCGCTGGATGCCTTCCTTCAGGATCTTCGTATTCGTCACGAAGAGATCATCCCCGACCAGTTGAACCTTCTTGCCCAGCACATCGGTGAGGTATTTCCAGCCGTCCCAGTCGTTCTCGGACATACCGTCCTCGATCGACACGATCGGGAATTTGTTGGCCAGCGTTTCCAGATAGTGCGTGAATTCCTGGGACGACAACTCCAGGCCCTCGCCGGTGAGTTTATAGCGGCCATCCTTGTAGAACTCGGACGATGCGCAGTCGAGCGCCAGAAGGATGTCCTCGCCCACGCGATAACCCGCCTTCTCGATCGCCTGGCTGATCGTGCCGAGACACTCCTCGTTCGAAGCGAAGTTCGGTGCGAAACCGCCCTCATCCCCGACCGACGTGCTGTGCCCCTTCTCCGCCAACAAGGACTTCAGCGCATGAAACACTTCCGTGCCTGCGCGCAGCGCCTCACGGAAAGTCGGTTGCCCGACTGGCATGATCATGAATTCCTGGATGTCCAGGTTGTTGTTCGCATGCGCGCCGCCATTGACGATATTCATCATCGGCACCGGCAATTGCATGGCGCCCGAACCACCAAAATATCGGTACAGCGGCAAGCCCGCTTCCTCGGCGGCCGCTTTCGCGACAGCCATTGATACCGCCAGCATCGCATTCGCACCAAGCCGTGACTTGTTCTCTGTACCGTCCAGTTCGATCAACGTCTTGTCCAGGAACGCTTGCTCAGCCGCATCCAGCCCCAGAATCGCTTCCGAAATCTCGGTGTTGATGTGTTGGACCGCGGTCAGTACACCCTTGCCGAGATAGCGGCTCTTGTCGCCATCGCGTAGCTCGATGGCTTCGCGTGCGCCGGTGGATGCGCCCGACGGCACTGCCGCCCGCCCCATCGTCCCGGACTCCAGCAACACATCGCACTCGACGGTCGGATTGCCACGCGAGTCCAAGATCTCGCGGCCGATGATGTCAACAATTGCACTCATGGTTCTCTCGATAGTTCAAATAGAAACCGCTTGCGATCCCGTCGACATCGGTCGACGGCCGCGCTACAACACGCGCCGCGGGTAACGCGCTTACCCAACTCGCCACGCCGCGCCTGTTGCGCAATTCATGTTGCTACCGTTTCTACCGCCGCCGCACGGCCCTTACTGGAAATCGTCTTCCAGGAACGGCTGGCGCTTGACGACATCATCCAGCGTCTTCAACGTCTCAAGAAGACGACGCATATGTCGCAACGGCACGGCATTCGGCCCATCGGACAGTGCGCACGCCGGGTCCGGATGCGTCTCCATGAACAGCCCCGCCACGCCGGTGGCAACCGCCGCACGCGACAACACCGGGACAAACTCACGCTGACCGCCCGACGACGTGCCTTGACCGCCCGGCAACTGCACCGAGTGCGTGGCATCGAACACGACCGGCGCGCCCGTCTCCCGCATGATCGCAAGTGATCGCATATCGGACACAAGATTGTTGTAACCGAACGAAACACCACGCTCGCAAGCAAAGAACCGATCTTCGCTCAGCCCTGCTTCCTTGGCCGCCGCGCGCGCCTTGTCGATGACATTCTTCATGTCATGAGGGGCCAGAAACTGCCCCTTCTTGATATTCACCGGCTTGCCCGACTGCGCCACCGCCCGGATGAAATCGGTCTGGCGGCACAAGAAAGCCGGCGTTTGCAGAATATCAACCACGGCTGCCACCTCGGGCACTTCCGCCTCGGTATGAACATCGGTCAGCACCGGCACCTGCAATTGACGCCGTACCTCCTCCAGAATGCGCAAACCCGCATCCCGGCCCGGTCCCCGAAAGCTGCTACCCGAGCTGCGATTCGCCTTGTCATACGAGGACTTGTAGACGAATGGTACTCCCAGACTGCCACAAATTTCCTTCAGTTGCCCTGCGACGTCGATCGTCATTTGCGCCGACTCGACGACGCAGGTTCCCGCGATCAGAAAAAACGGCTTGTCCAGCCCGACATCGGTATCAAGAAAATCACAGAGTTTCATGCGCTGTCTCCCGTTTCGACGGGTTGCCGGATTCCCCGGCAGCTTGCTTGTGGGCCAACGCGGCACGCACATAGGCTGAGAACAGTGGGTGCCCATCACGCGGGGTCGACGTAAATTCCGGATGGAACTGCACGCCCATGAACCAAGGGTGCAACCCGTCCTGCAATTCCATCATTTCAGGCAGATCTTCGGTGGGCGTGCGGGCGCTGATCACCAGGCCTTTCTGCTCAAGTTGCGGTACGTAATGGTTATTCACTTCGTAACGATGGCGATGACGTTCGTTGACATCGTCGCCATAAATCGATTGCGCACGCGTGCCGGATTTCACCGGGCAACGCTGTGAGCCCAACCGCATCGTGCCGCCCATATCCGATTGGTCGCTACGCTTTTCAACGCGGCCGTCACGATTGAACCACTCGGTGATCAGCGCCACCACAGGCGCCGGCGTCATGGGATCGAACTCGGTGCTGTTGGCCTTGTCCAGGCCGACGACATTGCGTGCAAACTCGATCACCGCAAGCTGCATGCCGAGACAGATACCCAGGTACGGTATCTTAGATTCACGCGCAAAGCGGATTGCCGCGATCTTGCCTTCCGTACCGCGTTGACCAAAACCGCCCGGCACCAGGATCGCGTCGAGATGGGACAACGCCGCTGCGGCACCGCCGCTCTCTTTCTCGATTTCCTCGGAGTCGATGTACTGAATATTGACGCGGGTTTTCGTATGAATCGACGCATGGCGCAATGCCTCGATCAACGATTTGTAGGACTCCGTCAAGTCGACATATTTGCCGACCATGCCGATAGTCACTTCGTTTTCGAACGATTGCAACGCATCGACCAGGCCCGACCATACCGTCAGGTCAGCCGGCTTCGCATCAAGCTTCAACTCTTCGACGATGATCGAATCCAACCCTTGGTCATGCAGCATCTGCGGAATCTTGTAGATGCTGTCGACATCCCACACCGAGATGACCGCTTCCTTGTGTACATTCGAGAACAAGGAAATCTTCGCCAGTTCGTCGTCCGGAATCGGACGGTCGGCACGGCAGATCAACGCGATTGGCGAAATACCGATTTCGCGCAACTTCTGCACGCTGTGCTGGGTCGGCTTCGTTTTCAACTCGCCGGCCGACGGGATATACGGCACCAGCGTCAGGTGGACGAAGCACGCCTGATTGCGCCCCAGGCGCAAGCTCATCTGTCGCGCCGCCTCCAGGAACGGCAACGACTCGATGTCACCGACGGTACCGCCGACTTCCACGATGGCGACATCCGGCTCGCCGCACGTCGCCATTTTGGCGCCGCGCTCGACGAATGCCTGGATCTCATTGGTGATATGGGGGATCACCTGGACCGTCTTGCCCAGATACTCACCGCGTCGCTCTTTACGCAAAACGGTTTCGTAGATCTGCCCGGTGGTGAAATTATTGGCACGGCGCATCTTTGTACTGATGAAGCGCTCGTAATGGCCGAGATCAAGATCTGTCTCGGCGCCATCCTCGGTGACAAACACTTCCCCATGCTGAAATGGACTCATCGTGCCGGGATCGACGTTGATGTAGGGGTCCAGCTTCAGGAGGGTGACTTTCAGGCCGCGCGATTCGAGAATCGCGGCAAGGGACGCAGCGGAAATGCCTTTTCCGAGTGAGGAAACGACTCCGCCGGTGACGAACACATATTTGGTCATCGCAGGAATGCTCGCGGGAAAGCGGAATTATACCGTAGAAGCGGCCTGCCACGCCCCCCGGATCGGGCGAAAATTTTTCGATGCAACCGCCCCACCGTCCGACCCGCGCTTGACACGAACCGTTAATAGGTTTCAAAAATCGACACTCTCCCACTTCGCTCGAGGCAACGCGCGACGCATACCGGACGAAGCCACATCGCGGCGATTCGGCCATTTTTGCCACATGCACCGCAATATTGACCATCAAGGCGAAGCAAGCGCCAGTCATCCGCTTCGCGGCGACCTAGGCTGGATTCAAGACGAAGCCCGCTGCATCCCGAACGATGCCGCCAGCCCGTCCATTGATTGATTTGGCATTTCATTGGAGGTTATCCATGATCGTCACGAACCCAGCCATGATGGCTTTCCTACTTTGGAAACTCGTATTGGTCATTGCCGGTATCGGCAGCGTCCTGCTGTTTGGCACGCCTCCCATGGGCAATTGAGCGTCAGACCTGCCATACCGGCCCGCTCAATCGGACATATTTGTCATCCAGTATCGACGCCTGTGATATCGCAGTGTCTCAACCGTCATATCGGCGTTGCGGCTGATAAACCGCACTGCGCCGTCGGTATCGCTGCGATGCGTCATAACGCCACGCTCGGTGTAGCGCGGCACGACCCCCGTGGACGGATGACGATGCCGATTGCGAAAGCCCATCTGAAACACGACGTGGCGTGGCGCCACAGCCTGGATGAACGGCGATGTCGACGACGTGGCGCTGCCGTGATGCGGTGCCAATAGCACGTCCGCGCGTAAGGGGATACGGGCTTTGCGCAGTGCCTCTTCCTGTGGCGCTTCGATGTCCCCTGCGAGCAGCACCGCGTGCACGCCGTTTGATATCCGCAACACGCAACTGACGTGATTCGGCGGCGCACGGCGCAGCGGGTCCAGCGGCCATACGGTGTCGAATCGCACGCCGTCCCACGACCATGTGTCGCCCGCGCGGCATCGCCGTCGGACAGTGCCCCGCGCGCCGGCAATGCGCCAAAGCGGCGGCAACGACGCTGCATGACGGCCCTCGCCCGCTGCGGCGCGCACCGGCAACGGCCAGGACGCCAGCAAATGGCGCACCGGAATGTGCGCCATGACGGACAGCGCGCCGCCGTAGTGGTCATCGTGCGGGTGGCTGATGACGAGGGCGTCGAGCGTCCATACGCCTTCTCGCCGCAACGACGGCACGATGACCTGCGATCCCGCATCGCCGCTCGCGCCATAGGGCGGACCGGTATCGTACAAAAGCCGATGACGCTGCGTTTCGACGAGTACCGCATTGCCCTGACCAATGTCGTACATCGTGATGCGAAACCCGCCTGCCGGAAGCAATGCGGGCCGGTAGAGAAACAGCGGAAGACATAGCAGAGATGCAATAACCCGCTGCGCCGGCCAAGCACCACGCGGCGCAAGCAAGAGCAAGACGCCAATGCATGCGCACGTGAGCGCCAGCGGGCTCGGCGCGGGCACCCGGATCGTGTCCGCAACGCCAAGCGCGGACGACACCGCTGAAGCGCACGCAATCAACCAGCCAAGGCCCTGGTGCAGCCACGCGACGGCACCGTGAGCGACGTGCCATGCCATCGCATCGAGTGGCGCGGGCAACACCAGGCCGCAGAAAACCGCTGGCACCGCGATAAAGCTCACCCAAGGTATGGCCAGCAGATTCGCAATCGGGCTGATCGGCGAGGTTTCACCGAACCAGACCAGTGTCGCCGGCGCCAGCGCCAGCGACAAGGCCAATTGGAGCCGGCATGTCATCCACACCCCGCACCACAGCCTTGCGGGACATGCACGCCATGGCGGCCGAGACCACGCGGATTGCGGTGGCCGAATGAACGCAACGTCGCCGGCACGCTCGCGCGCATCCCCGCCGCTCGACGGTTTACCGTTCGTGCACGCGGTGGCCATCACCCCGACCTGTTCCGAACGCGGTGGCGCAAGCGGGCGCCACTCACCGGGATGATGAGGCATCGTGAACCGGCGTCCGTTGACATCATGGTCATCCGGCACCCGATTCCGGTTGATGCCCTCCCTACCTGGCGGGCGCACTGGCCGGGGCATGGCCGCTGCCAGATACAGAATGGCCCCGACAGCACCGAACGACAGCCAGCCGCCCGCCGACTGCATGGCCCACGGATCGACCAACACCACCAGCCACAATGCCAGGCACCACATCACCGTTGCCCCTACGCGACGTCCGTCGAGGCCGCATACACAATATGCCGTCAGCATCCAGAAAGCGCGTTGGGCGGGGATCCCGAAGCCGGACAACGCGACGAACGCACCGGCGGCTACCAGACTCACCAGACCCACGAGGCGTTGTCGCGGCACGATCAGCAGCAACCGCGTCATGCAACGGCGGCGCAGCAACACGGCCGCTCCCCAGGCTGCGCAACCTGCGGCCAATCCGATATGCAGGCCCGATACCGCGACGAGATGATTGGTGCCGGTACGGGTGAAACGCGTCCAGTCATCGGCGGCAATCGCAGACTGCAGTCCGAGCGCCAGCGCGGATATCACACCGCGATGCGGCATGCCGCCGAGTACTGTTTCAATCCGATCGTCGATGCGGGAGCGAACCCGCTCGACCGCGGGGCGCAGTTGCCAGATACCGCCGAAAACGCCATCGCCGGCGCGCCGCGCCGCTTGCTTTACGTGAAGCGGTGCCGCCGAGCGCGCATATCCGGTCGCGCGTATTCCACGCTGGAATAAAACCGCCTCGCGCATCGGCATACCGAAATTCGCCGCCCCATGCGGTCGCTGCAACCGCGCGACTACCCGCCAGACTTGCCCGGCTTGGGGCACGGCCGCCTTTGCCGCGGACGTCCCGATCCGTAGTTGTACCAGCCCGACAAACTGGTCGCGCTTTCTCTCGTCATTCCCCTCCCCGGCGGCCCCACGGGCGAGAAGCGCGGTCGAGTGTGTCCCCGCTTGCGCGCGGGGCACACCCGTCGCCGACATCGCGTGCAAGACGCTCAATGTCACACGCCATTCGGACGACGCAGGCATCTTGTCAATCGGTCGATTCGGCCATGTCGAGGCAGTGGGAACACGCACCGGCATCGTCTCGATTCGGCCGATTAGCACAACATCGCGTCCCTCCCACGCGGTGGGCCACACCGCCACCATATGTCGATGTGCCCGCCACGCCGCCCAGTCATAGCCCGCCAGGCCGGCTGCGACCACCAGCAATCCACAGCGGACATAGGGCACGGCCCGCACTGCGTACACCGGGGACCTGAAATACACTGCACCCAATACATGACGACACACCAGCAGCAGCGCACCGGTGATGGCCACGCAACCCATCGCCATGACCTCCGGCAGTTGCATCGCGCGGTGCAGCCACCACGCGCCCGCGGCGAAGCCCAGTGCAATCGATCGCATCCCACCTCACCGCATCGCCTATGACGTTGCGATCGATTATCGCGGCAGCCGGGCCAGCCGGGGCAACGCGACGAGCGCATTGGCTGTCGTGCCGACAGCCACCTGGTCTAAGGTCATGCCACGCAGTTCGGCAAGTGTCTCGGCGATACGGGGGATCTGGTCTGGCTGGTTGCGGCGGCGTACGCTCCCGCCGCCAGGGCGGATGACAGGATCCGCGCGCGGCAACGGTTCGCCTTTACGCATGACCGCCCCATCGTCGGCATGCCGGTCGTCGACCGACGGTTCGGACAGGGGCGTTACGAGCCATTCCGGCGGGATATCCGGCGCATCGGTCTCGACCACAATGGCTTCGAACGGCAACGAAGCCGCCAGCCGTCGAATCTGCAATGCGCGCGGGAACGTCATGGCACCGCCAAAGCCAAGCTTGAAGCCTTGCGCGATATAGTTGTCAGCCTGCTGCCGACTGCCGTTGAAGGCATGGCCGATACCCTGACGGATGCCGAATCGACGCAGCCCTGCCAATACCTGATCCTGCGATCGTCGCACGTGGCAGATCACCGGCAGATCAAGGTCGCGGGCCAAGCGCAATTGCGCTTCGAAGATGGCGCGTTGCTTGGCGTCGTCGAGCGTTGGAACAAAATAGTCGAGACCGATTTCTCCGATCCCGACAAAGCAAGGATCGTCGCGGGCGGCTTCGGCCTGGACACGAAGCGCGGCAAGATCCTCGTCAGTAGCGTCGGCAGTAAATAAAGGGTGTATTCCTAGTGCGTAGGCGATACCTGGCCGCGCATGCGCGAGGGCACGCACGGCATTGAAATTGGCACGGCAGACCGAGGGGACGACGATCGTCGACACGCCTGCCGCGCGGGCCAATGCCGCCTGTTCGGCGCGGTCGGCGTCGAACTCACGCGCATCCAGATGGCAGTGCGTGTCGATCCACATGTCCGAGACTCCCGCTCGTTATGCCGCTTCGTACGCTGACCGCGCGGCGCGATCCCCTGGCACCGTTGCCACCGCCCGTCGTCGCGCCATGCGAATAACCAGGAAGGGCTCCGCCAATATTACGACCTCGCGCCGCGCTGGCTCAACCGCCATGCAATCCCGTAACGGCGCCCAGGACGCTCGGATCTTCCTCCAACTTGCCGCCCTTCAGCCGCAGCACCCGATCACATCGACCGGCCAGATCGAGATCGTGGGTCACGATGATGAAGCTCGTCGCCAACGTCTGCGACAACTCCATCATCAGCGCAAACACGCCGTCTGCCGTTTCACCGTCCAGGTTGCCGGTGGGTTCATCCGCCAGCACACAGGCAGGATCATTGACCAGGGCCCGCGCGATGGCGACGCGCTGCCGCTCGCCGCCCGACAATTCACCCGGACGATGGTGGGCGCGATGCCCCATGCCCACGCGGTCGAGCAATTGTTGCGCCTTTTGCCTTGCATCGCGTTCGGCGACCCGACGGATCCGCAATGGCATGGCCACGTTGTCCAAGGCGCTGAACTCGGCCAGCAAATGGTGGAACTGGTAGATAAAGCCCAATGAGCGATTGCGCACCTCGTCGCGCGCTTTTTCGCTCAAACGCGAGTAAGGCTGGCCGAGCACCGCGATCTCGCCACTGCTCGGATCGTCAAGGCCACCCAATACATGGAGCAAGGTGCTTTTGCCAGAGCCCGATGCCCCCACGATGGCAACCTTTTCGCCGCGGCCCACCATCATCGACGCGCCACGGAGTACCTCGACACTGGCGCGACCCTGATCGAAGCGCTTGGTGACCTCGGTCGCGCGCAGCACGGCAAGGTCGGTGCCGTCATCATGAAGCGGTGTTGCCGCCCGGACAGGGATTGCATTACTCATAACGAAGCGCCTCCGCGGGTTTCACGCGCGATGCGCGCCAGCTGGGATACAACGTCGCCAATGCGGCCATCACGAAGGCGATGAGGCCGATACGAAGGACATCGCCCGGTTCGAGCTGTGATGGCAACTCGCTGATGAAATAGACCGAGGGCGGCAGGAACTGCACGTTGAATACATGTTCGATAAATGGCACGATGACCGGAATGTAGTACGCGATCAGACTGCCGAAGCCAACACCCAGCGCCGTGCCGATAAAACCGACGGTCACTCCCTGGATAAAAAAGATCTTCATGATCGACCCGCGGCCTGCCCCAATCGTCCGAAGAATCGCGATATCGGGCTGTTTGTTCGTCACCGTCATCACGAGCGACGACACCAGATTGAATGCCGCCACGGCAATGATCAGCGTCAGGATGACGAACATCATCCGCTTTTCGATCTGTACCGCGGAGAACCAAGTCTGGTTCTGCTTCGTCCAGTCTCGCACATACAGATCGCCGGAAAGTGTCCGGGACAACGCATACGCGACCTCGGGCGCTCGCTGCATGTCGGTCAGCCTGAGGCGCACGCCGGTCGGCGCGGTCTTGCGAAACAATGCCTCCGCATCGCGGATATCAATCAACGCCAGCCCGCTGTCGTATTCGTAATGTCCCGATGAAAAAACACCTACCACGGTAAACTGCTTCAGCCGTGGCAGCAGTCCAGCCGGTGTCATCGTGCCTTCTGGCGCCACCAACGTCACCTTGTCGCCTCTTTCCACGTCCAACGCCGCCGCGAGAGCCTGCCCCAGGACAATACCGAATTCACCTGGCTTCAGATCATCCAGCTTGCCGTCGACCATTTCCTTGGCGATATCCTCAACCTTGGATTCCTGCTCCGGCAACACGCCACGCAGCGCGACGCCGGTAACCGTCTCGCCGCGTGTCAACAATGCCTGCGCATCGACATAAGGCGCGGCCGCGACGACCTCACGGTTGCGCAATGCTTCCTTGGCGGTCAATTGCCAGTCCGGCATCTGGCCCGTTGGCGAATAGATCTCGATGTGCGCCAACACGGACAACATGCGATCGCGCACTTCTCGCTGGAAGCCGTTCATCACGGATAACACGATGATCAACGCCGCCACGCCCAGCGCGATCCCGGTCATCGAGATCATCGAGATGAACGAGATAAAGCCGTTACCGGTAGTACGTTTGCCGGCGCGCGTATAACGCAGGCCGATCTGCCATTCAAAGGGAAGTTTCAACGGGGCCCGTCCTGGAAAAAGCGGTGCGGCAAAGCCTCGGGCAAATCAACGCGACGCCGGCAGCCACTTCCGGCTCGGTTCTCGCGGCATGTCGCCCGACCACATGACCGACCCACGGCCCGCGGTGCACCAGCCGGCAAGTTTGCCACAAATTGGCATCGGTTCGCCTGCCGTCGCGCTTTATGTAGCGGCAGACGTGGCGGCGACCAGCGCACGGGATGCGCCGTGGCGGTAACAGGCGCGGACGCCTCGACCGATTCGGATATGGCCTACAATGCGTTCCACCATGCCGAAACGTCTTTGCGCCACCCTTCATTTCCTGCTGCCTTTCGCGTTGCCGACGCGGCCTCATGCCCCGGATGGCGGGGCGGCATTCGCTGATGCGGCAACATACGACGCGCACGCCGAGGATACAAGCTCGTCCCGCACCGTCTCGTTTGCCTCGGACGCCGCGACGGTCCACGACACCGGCGACCTGGCGGTACCGGGCGTCGGATCGCCCGCACACGATGCACGGCGTGCCCAGGCGGACACCGCCGCCGCGCTGGCAGGCGCCGAGCGCGCACTACGCGCGCTGCTGACGGCACGCGAGACACCCGCTTTTGATACATTGTTACGGCGGGCACGTCTCATCGACAGCGATACCGGCGATGACTACCAGCGCAGTCTGCCGCACGAACGCTGGCTTTCACGCCGGTACGGTCTGCCGCCGATCCATGCGGCGCAAGACGCGCCACTGGCCCCGTTCATGATGCTCGCAGACGGACTCGACCCAAGCGCAATGGCGGCCGATCCTGACCGCACCATTGACGAGGCCGGCGCCATGGCATCGGGCGGCGTCGTGCAATGGGCGTGTCTGGAACCGGCGCATATCGAAGTCACGCATGATCGCCTCGTTCTCGCGCATCCGCAGACACTCGGCATCGACGCGACGGAAGCGACCCACCTCGCCGAAGAGATCGCCACATCGGCCACCGCCCGGGGCCTGTATTTCGTGGCGCCGTCACCCACGCGCTGGTACCTGGGCGAGCGTCGCGGCACGTTGCTGGCCGGTTTGCATGGCGCATCGCCGCTACGCGCCGCGGGCCGAAGTATTGATATCTGGTTGCCGGTCGACGAGACGCAGGCGGATGCGGAGGGCGTCGCGCCCCGCTCATCGCGGTGGATGGGTTTCCAGACCGAATTGCAGATGGCCTGGCACGCACACCCGGTGAATACGATGCGGGAGGCGCGAGGGGCGCGCGCCGTCAACGCGGTCTGGCTGCATGGCCGCGGTACCTGGCCCCCCCCCGCCATCCCCGATGCGCCTTTTTCAATTACTTTTGCCGATGCGGCCGCCGCGCGTGGATTGTCGATCGCCGCGGGGCGGCCGGCGCGCCCATTGCCGGCCAATTTCGCCGCGCTATGCGCGGGTCTCCGTGAAAGCGGCCACGTTGCCGACACGCCGAACCCGGATGAAGCCCGCCGAACGCAAGGCGGCGCTGGCGACAGCCCACCGCAAACGATACTGATCCAGACCGACGCCCTGTCGCTGCCAATGATCGATGAAGACTGGCGGTCGTGGCTGGACGCGTTCGCGGCCCTGGATCAGTCCTGGTTCGCGCCGGCACTGCAAGCGCTTCGCGAGCATGTCATCGACGAGATTCGCTTGACGCCGTGCGGTGAGCAGGCGGCCAAGACCTTGTCGATACGCCGCGGCGATCTCCTGGCATTCTGGCGGCGGCGTACCTTCGCGGGATTGCTCTCGTGACGGCGCGCCCTGCCGGCGGGGGCATTCTTCGATGCACGCAACCGCACAAGGGGTCGCGCCCCCCTGGCCACGAGCGCGGGTAATCGCCGCGGCACCGCGAGCCGCCCTTCTCCTGATTCTTCGTCATTCCTTGCAGAGTCCGTCACGCGTATGTCCCAAACGGTCACGATCCAGTCCCGCACCTGTCCTCCCTTGCATGTCGACGCACTGATTCGCGCCGGGCTGCATCCGGTGCTTGCCCGCCTTTACGCGGCGCGCGGCGTCGAGCAGGCGGATGACATCGAAACCGGCATCGACCGGTTGTTGCCGCCCGCGGCGCTCATGGGCATCGAGCAGGCGGCCGCGCGACTCGCCGATGCCATCGACGACCGCCGCCGCCTGCTGGTCATCGCCGACTACGACTGCGATGGCGCCACTGCGTGCGCCGTCGCCGTGCGCGGCCTGCGGATGCTCGGCGCCGATGTCGACTATCTCGTGCCGAATCGTTTCGAGTATGGCTATGGCCTGACGCCGGAAATCGTGGCGCTGGCAATGTCGCACCCGCGCCGCACACCCGAGTTGCTGATCACGGTCGACAACGGCATCGCGAGCGTCGACGGGGTCGCGGCCGCTCGCGCCGCCGGGGTCGACGTCGTCGTCACAGATCACCACCTCCCGGGAGATACGCTGCCCGACGCCTGCGCCATCGTCAATCCGAACCAGCCGGGCTGCACGTTTCCAAGCAAGCACATCGCAGGTGTGGGCGTCATGTTTTATGTCCTGCTGGCCACACGCGCCGTCATGCGAGACCGCGGACGCTTCCAGATGCCCGCTTCGCCATCCGGCACCGATCTCCCACGCCAGCCCAATCTGGCCACCTTGCTCGACCTCGTAGCGTTGGGCACCGTTGCCGACGTGGTCCGCCTGGATGCCAACAACCGCATCCTTGTCGACCAGGGATTGAAACGCATACGCGAGGGCAAGATGCAGCCGGGTCTCGCCGCGTTGTTCCGTGTGGCCGGCCGCGAGGCGCGACGTGCCGGCGTGCAGGACATGGGGTTCGCCGTAGGGCCGCGCCTGAACGCCGCCGGGCGTCTCGCCGATATGTCGGTGGGAATCGAATGCCTGCTGAGCGACGATGACGGCCGGGCCTGGGAATTGGCACAATTGCTCGACGGCATGAATCGCGAGCGCCGCGATATCGAGAGCGGCATGCAGACCGAGGCGCTGGCGACCCTCACCGATGTCGACCCGGCACGCACGACGCTGGCCATCTTCGATCCGCAGTGGCATCAAGGCGTGATTGGCATTCTGGCGTCGCGGCTCAAGGAAAAGTTCTACCGTCCCACGATCACGTTCGCGCCGGCCACCGACGATCCCGTCGCACAAGGCGCGCCGGACGCATTGATCAAGGGATCCGGGCGCTCGATCCCCGGTTTCCATTTGCGCGACGCACTGGATCTGATCAGCAAGCGGCACCCCGGGTTGATCGACAAATTCGGCGGCCACGCGATGGCGGCGGGCCTGACGATGCGCGCGGACGCGCTCCCAACCTTCACGGACGCGCTGGAAGCGGTTGGTCGCGAATGGCTTCCCGCTCACGCGCTGCAGCGTGTCGTCGAAACCGATGGAGAACTGGAGGAAGCTTATTTCACCGCCACGTTCGTCGAACTGCTCGAGGCAGGCATCTGGGGGCAAGGGTTTCCCGCACCGGTCTTCTCCGGCGTTTTCGACGTTCGCGCACAGTCGCTGGTCAAGGAACGCCATTTGAAACTGCAGTTGTACCGCGGCAACCGACGCTACGACGCCATCTGGTTCAATCGCACCGAGACGCTGCCGGATCAGGCAATCGTCGCTTACCGGCTATCGCGTGACACTTATAACGGCGTCACCCGCGTGCAGATGATCGTCGAGCATGCGCACGGTTGCAACTAGGAATGGCCCGTTTCGGCCCGTGAAGCCCCGAGCATGGCGGGCCGATCAGCTATAATTCCACGATTCATCTCAAGCCTTACTGGAAAGACACATGGAAGCGGAACGTTTGAACGCAATCGACTCGACCATCGCCGATCTGCGGGTTCGTGCCTCCGACTTACGGGGGTATCTTTGACTTCGATGTCAAGGAAGCCAAGCTGATCGAAGTCAATAAGGAACTCGAAGATCCGAACGTCTGGAACGATTCGCAGCACGCCCAAGCGCTCGGCCGGGAGAAAAAACTCCTTGACGGGGTCGTGACCACGATCATCCAACTCGACGAAGACCTGGCGGGCACCGCTGAGTTATTCGAGCTGGCGCGCGAGGAAGGCGACGAAGAAACCCTCGAGGCCGTCGCCGCAGACGTGGACGGACTGCGCGCGCGCGTCGAAGGCATCGAATTCCGTCGGATGTTCAGCAACCCGGCCGATCCGAGCAACGCCTTCATCGACATCCAATCGGGTGCCGGCGGCACCGAGGCCTGTGACTGGGCGTCCATGCTGATGCGCCAGTACATGCGCTACGCGGAACGCAAGGGCTTCAAGGTCGAAATCCTCGAACAATCGGATGGTGACGTCGCCGGCATCAAGAGCGCCACGATCAAGATCGAGGGCGAATACGCGTACGGATATCTCCGTTCCGAAACCGGCGTGCATCGTCTGGTGCGGAAATCACCGTTCGATTCGTCGGGCGGTCGCCATACCTCGTTCAGTTCCGTGTTCGTGTATCCGGAAGTGGATGATTCGATCGAAGTCGACATCAATCCGGCAGACCTGCGGATTGATACGTACCGTGCGTCAGGCGCCGGCGGGCAGCACATCAACAAGACCGACTCGGCCGTGCGGATCACGCACATCCCGACAAATATCGTCGTGCAGTGTCAGAACGATCGATCACAGCACCGGAACCGCGCCGAAGCCATGGCGATGCTGCGCTCGAAACTGTTCGAAGCCGAATTGCGCAAGCGTCAGGCCGAGCAGGACAAGCTGGAAGCGGGCAAGACCGATGTGGGCTGGGGTCACCAGATTCGCTCGTATGTGCTCGACCAAAGCCGGATCAAGGACCTGCGCACGAACGTCGAAATCAGCAATACCCGCTCGGTGCTGGATGGTGACCTGGACGAATTCATCAGCGCCAGCCTGAAAATGGGCGTCACGTCGACCCGCCCGGACGTCTGACACCCGTGCCGTGCCGCGCTAAGATCGATGCGGCGCGGCGTCTCCCCCGCTCGACGCTTTTTTTGCAGCAT
The DNA here is from genome assembly GCF_000970345.1 of Robbsia andropogonis. Classification (GTDB taxonomy): domain Bacteria; phylum Pseudomonadota; class Gammaproteobacteria; order Burkholderiales; family Burkholderiaceae; genus Robbsia; species Robbsia andropogonis. Next base: position 37,843 of record NZ_LAQU01000019.1, read on the forward strand.
TACCGTAGCCTAGAAACGACAAGATGACTGACAAGCCCACCCAGGCCGCGGACGGCGCCGCCACCGCACCGGCACTCGACGAGAACAAACTGCTCGAGGAACGCCGTGAGAAACTGAATACGCTGCGTACGCAAGGCCAGGCCTATCCAAACGACTTCTCGCCGATGCATCACGCCGCGGCGCTGCAAGCAGCCTATGAAACACAGGACAAGGAGACGCTGGAAGCGCAGCCGGTCACCGTGTCTATCGCCGGCCGGATGCTGCTGAAACGCGTGATGGGCAAGGCCAGCTTTGCGACCCTTCAGGACGACGGGGCGCAGATTCAGTTGTTTGTCACGCGTGACGACCTGGGTGAAGACGTCTATGCGGCATTCAAGAAATGGGATCTGGGTGATATCGTCGCGGCCAGCGGAACGCTGATCCGGACGAAGACCGGTGAACTGTCGGTACGCTGCACGACACTGCGCCTGATGAGCAAGTCACTGCGGCCGTTGCCGGACAAATTCCACGGCCTGGCGGACCAGGAAACGCGCTATCGCCAGCGTTATGTCGATTTGATCGTGACACCCGAGGCACGTCGCACCTTTGTCAACCGGACGAAGATCATCGCGGCGCTGCGGTCGCACATGAGCGATGCAGGCTTCCTCGAAGTGGAAACGCCGATGCTGCACCCCATTCCGGGCGGTGCCAGCGCCAAACCGTTCGTGACCCATCACAATGCGCTGGATATGCAGATGTATATGCGTATCGCGCCCGAGTTGTACTTGAAGCGGCTGATCGTCGGCGGCTTCAACCGCGTGTTCGAAATCAACCGGAATTTCCGGAACGAGGGCGTGTCACCACGCCACAATCCTGAATTCACGATGATGGAGTTCTACGCCGCGTACACCGACTATCGCTGGTTGATGGACTACACCGAAGCCTTGATCCGTGATGCGGCCATCGCCACGTTGGGGAATGCGTCGATTTCCTACCAGGGTCGGGCGCTCGATTTCACGAAGCCGTTCCATCGGTTGACGATCAAGCAGGCGATTCAGGCGCACACCGATTACACCGACGCGCAACTCGATGATATCGACGTAGTGCGCACCGAGCTGAAAAAATTCGGCGTGGATACGCAGTCGGGGCCGATGAAAACAGCCGGCATTGGTGCATTGCAATTGGCGCTGTTCGAGGAAACCGCGGAATCCAAGCTGTGGGAGCCGACGTTCATCATCGACTATCCGGTGGAAACGTCGCCCTTGGCGCGTGCATCGGACGCGGATCCGGGAATCACCGAACGATTTGAGTTGTTCATCACCGGCCGCGAAATTGCCAATGGCTTCTCCGAGTTGAATGATCCGGAAGATCAGGCGGCGCGCTTCCGCAAGCAGGTTGAACAAAAGGACGCCGGTGATGACGAGGCCATGTTCTACGATGCGGACTACATTCGGGCATTGGAACATGGCATGCCGCCCACCGGCGGTTGCGGCATCGGCATCGATCGCCTCGTAATGCTGCTGACCGACAGTGCGAACATCCGCGATGTCATCCTGTTCCCGCATCTACGCAAGGAAGAGTGATTGCCGGGTCGCACGGGAGCGCTATGCGCCGCACTCGCGCGGCCGACAGAAAAACGACCCATCCTGGCGTCAATTTTGCTTTACTCCGATCAGCCGTCGGGCGTCCAGCAGAGCAGACAGCACCATCGCGACGTACAAACGCTCGCAACTGCTTACATTATGAAACGCCCGACGTGCATGGGATCACCGATACTTATTACACAATAAATCAGTAAAAAAAGTGAATCGGAGGAATGCATCATGGAACCGGTCAATCAACGCGCACACGGCCTGGTAAATAGGTCACGAATTCACCCGCTGGTGGCCACGGCAGCAGGCGCGGTCATCGTGGCCTGCGGCGTAGGCGTCGCGGCAATGACGGGTGTCCTGCCCCGTGCGGGCGGTCAAACAGCCGCGAACGCGGTGCCGCCCACACCGGCGACCGCGCAGTATGCACAAAATACCGCGCCCACCGGACAGGTTCTACCGCAAGCAACGGCGCCGGCCGCACCACCGCCGGTGCAACGCGTCGCCGAAAATACCCCGCCGCCGTCACCCGCACCGGCCATCTGCCATAGCTGCGGCACTGTAACGTCGATCAACGCCTATAAGGTGGAAGGTCATGGCACAGGTCTCGGAGCGGTAGGCGGTGCGGTAGCCGGCGGCCTGGTGGGTTCGGCGTTCGGTGGCGGTCATGGCCGGATTGCGACAACGCTGCTGGGCGCGGCGGGGGGCGGTTACGCAGGCAATGCGATCGAGCGCAATGTGCGTAGCACCACCAACTACCGGGTGACCGTGAGAATGCAGGATGGCAGCTATCGCACCTTCCGGTACGCCAGCTCGCCGCCAGTCTCCGAAGGTCAGCGCGTGCATGTCGAGAATGGCGTGTTACGTGCAGGGTAAGCGGCTGCCCTTATTGCCCGCATGACGTGTTGGAAAAAGCCCCTACCGCATGGCGATGCGTTGCATGCGGCTGGGGCTTTTTCACTTGCCGCTGCCGAAACGACGTCGCAGACGTAGGCAACAGCCGTATTTCCGCTGTATCCGGCTCTCAGCGCTCAGGCCGATCAATAATCCGCTTCCTCGATCCATGCCGCCTGAATCGCTTCGAGAATTTTCTCGTTGGAACGGTCCGGCGCGTCGTCGAAACCGTCAAGGGCAATGACCCATTTGTGCAGATCGGTGAAGCGCACCAGCGTCGGATTTTGATCCGGCATGGCTTCGGACAAGGCGATCGCAATGTCGTTCGTATCGGTCCACTTCATCGTGTTACTCCTGTTTGCCCTGACGTTGCCCGGTCGTCGCGTTCGATTTCCAGGCCTCCATCGCGCCCCCGCGGGCTCAATGACCTTCCTTCGCGTGATTGATTGTATAGCGCGGGATCTCGACAACGACATCGGTATCTGCCGGGACAAATGCCTGGCATGACAGACGTGACGTCGGCTCCAGCCCCCAGGCCTTGTCCAGCATGTCGTCCTCGTCTTCCTCGGAGGGCGTCATATCATCGAAACCCTCGCGGATCACAACGTGGCAGGTCGTGCAGGCACATGACTTCTCACATGCGTGTTCGATCTCGATGCCATGTTCGAGCAGATTGTCACAAATAGACTTCGACACATCCGCGTCGATCACCGCGCCGTCAGGACACAGATGCGCGTGGGGTAATACGACAATGTGAGACATTTCAGTTGATTTCCCGGATATCCTTGCCAGCCAATGCCCGTCGGATGCTCTGATCCATTCGACGAGCGGCAAATTCGTCGGTGACTGCCGACAGTGCCTTCGATGCGGCGTCGATCGCATCGAGATTATCGCCTTCGAGCACTGCTCGCAGCGCGGCAAATTTCGCCTCGATGGTCTTCCGCTCCTCATTGTTCAACAGCGCACCGTCCTCGATGATTGCCGCCGCCGTTGCGTCCAGCAAACGGCCCGCATCGACCTGCGCCTCGCGCAACGCTCTTGCCTTCATATCGGACGCAGCGCTGGTATAGCTGTCCTGCAACATTCGCGTGATATCTTCGTCGCCGAGGCCGTACGATGGCTTGACCGACACCTGTGACTCCACACCCGACAGGTCCTCACGTGCCGTTACCGACAACAATCCGTCCGCGTCCACCTGATAAGTGACGCGGATGCGCGCCGCACCCGCGGTCATGGGCGGTATACCGCGCAGCGTAAAGCGTGCCAATGAACGGCAATCGTCGACCAACTCGCGTTCGCCCTGCAGTACATGGATGGCCATGGCGGTCTGCCCGTCCTTGAACGTCGTGAATTCCTGCGCGCGGGCAACGGGAATGGTGGAATTGCGCGGAATAATTTTTTCGACCAGCCCGCCCATTGTTTCAACGCCCAACGACAAGGGGATGACATCGAGCAGCAGCCAGTCATCGCCATCGCTGCGATTACCCGCAAGCAAGTCCGCCTGGATCGCCGCCCCCACTGCCACGACCTGATCGGGATCGATATCGGTCAGCGGCGCCTGGCCAAAGTACGCCTCCACGGCGCGCCGCACACAGGCCATGCGTGTCGCGCCGCCCACCAGTACGACGCCCTTGACGTCTTGCGGTGTCAGGCCCGCGTCGCGCAGCGCGCGCCGCGTCGGAGCAAAAGTGCGCTTGACCAGCGCGTCCACCCAGATGCCAAATTGCGCCTCCGTGAAGGCGAAGTCGATTGTCTGCCCTGACGACAGCACCGCATGCCACGCGTGCCTTGAATGCAGTATCCGTGGCGCCAGACAGACTTTCCTTGGCAGCCCGCACCCGATCGAGCAACAGGCGGATGTCCTCCGCCGGCAGGCTGTCCAGGGAAAGGCCGGCCTCAGTCAACAATGCAGTCAACACCGCATGATCGAAGTCATCGCCACCCAATGCCGTGTCGCCACCGGTGGCCAACACTTCGAATACGCCGTGCGTCAACTTCAAGATCGATAAATCGAACGTGCCGCCGCCCAAGTCATAAACCGCGTAGACGCCTTCGGCGCCGTTATCCAACCCGTAGGCGATAGCGGCAGCCGTCGGTTCATTCAGCAGACGGAGGACCTCGAGTCCGGCCAACTGCGCGGCGTCTTTGGTGGCCTGACGTTGCGCTTCATCGAAATAAGCCGGTACGGTGATCACCGCGCCGACGATCTCGTCACCCATCGTCGCTTCGGCACGCTGCTTCAGCACCGCAAGGATATCGGCGGACACGTCGACGGGGCTCTTGACACCCTGCACCGTTTCCAGTTTGACCATGCCCGGCGCATCAACGAAGGTATAGGGCGCGTGCGTGCGTTGCGCATCGGCCAGCCCCCGCCCCATGAAACGCTTGACCGAAATAATGGTATTTCTGGGATCCTGTGCCGCCTCGCGCTTGGCGGCAAGACCAACGCGACGGGTGCCGTCGGACAGGTAGCGCACAACCGAAGGCAACAGCGGATGCCCCGACTCATCCGGCAGCACATCCGCGACGCCGTTGCGCATGGCGGCAACCAACGAGTTGGTGGTACCCAGGTCGATTCCCACGGCGATACGGCGCTCGTGCGGCGCCGGCGCCATCCCGGGTTCTGAAATTTGTAGTAACGCCATGTGTGATATTCCGGTACGGCTGCGGCGGGATACGTACACCCGCGGCAGAAACGGCCTGCTATGCGTCTTCGAGCCGCTCGATCTGCTTGCGCGCGGCGTCCGCCACTTTCTGGATAAAGAGCAATTCCCGCGCCGTTTCCGCCGCGGGCTGGTCGGCTTGACTATCGAGCCAGCCCGCCAGTTTGTCGAACCGTTGTCGGCTGGCGTCCTGCAACTCGCGCAGCATCGCATCCAAGGCGCCGACGTTCGACGCCGCCGCGGCATCCTCGATGGCTTCGCGCCACGCGATCTGTTGCATCAGGAATGCCGGCGCAATGGCGGTATTGCGCTCGGCGCTCGCGTCGATACCGCGCAGCGTTAGCAAATATAAGGCCCGTGCCAGCGGATCTCGCAGCGTTTGATATCCCTCGTTGGCGCGCGTGGCCCATTGCATCGCGATGCGCTTTTGCGCCTCGCCCGCCGAGGCGAAGCGGTCTGGATGCACCTGCGATTGAATCGTGCGGTAGCGCTGCGCCAGCACGTCGGCATCGACAGCGAATTGACGTGGGAGACCGAATAAATCGAAATGGTCGGCGTCGGCGCGCGCCAATGCCGGTGCCGCCTGCTTGACAGCATCGAGCGTATCCTCCGCGCCCGGCACCCCCTGTTCTCCTGCCTGCATCTTCGCGCGACTCGTCACCGTGCGCGCAGCACGCATCTCGTCAGACACGGAAGGATTCGCCACAACCGCACTCGTCTTTCACATTTGGATTATTGAACTTGAACCCTTCGTTCAAGCCCTCCCGTGCAAAGTCGAGTTCGGTGCCATCGATATACGCAAGACTCTTCGGGTCCACCACGACCTTGACGCCGTGGCTCTCAAAGACCTGATCTTCCGCTTCCAACGCATCCACGTACTCAAGCTTGTAGGCGAGCCCTGAACAACCCGTGGTCCGCACGCCCAGGCGCAAACCCACACCCTTGCCCCGGCGAACCAGGAACTTGGATACGTGTTGCGCCGCCTTTTCCGTCAACGTGATTGCCATGACCTTCCTGTCTCTATTCTCAAGCGGCCGCAGCCGACGACGTCGCCGTCGACTCGACACCTGCCGCGCCGTGCCGCGCGCGATAGTCGGCGATTGCCGCCTTGATAGCATCTTCCGCCAAAATCGAGCAATGGATCTTGACCGGCGGCAACGCCAGCTCTTCAGCAATCTCCGCGTTCTTGATTGCCGCTGCCTGATCGAGCGTCTTGCCCTTGACCCACTCCGTGATCAGCGAACTGGACGCGATGGCGGAACCGCATCCATATGTCTTGAACTTCGCGTCTTCGATGATGCCGTCGGCGCCCACGCGGATCTGCAATTTCATCACGTCACCACACGCCGGCGCGCCAACCATGCCGGTTCCAACACTATCGTCGTTCTTGTCAAACGACCCGACATTGCGGGGATTTTCGTAGTGGTCGAGGACCTTGTCGCTATATGCCATTTCACATTCTCCTGAATCAGTGCGCGGCCCACTGGATCGAATTCAGATCGATGCCGTCTTTGTACATTTCCCACAGAGGCGACAGGTCACGCAGCTTGTTGATCTTGCTCTTCATCAAAGCGATAACGAAGTCGACTTCCTTCTCCGTCGTGAACCGGCCAAGCGTGAAACGAATCGAGCTGTGCGCCAATTCATCGTTGCGGCCCAAGGCGCGCAGCACGTAAGACGGTTCCAGCGACGCCGACGTACAGGCAGAGCCCGATGACACGGCAACATCCTTCACGGCCATAATCATCGATTCGCCTTCAACGTAGTTGAAGCTGATATTCAGATTGTGGGCGACCCGGTGCGTCAGGTCGCCATTCACGTAAATTTCTTCGAGTTCGTTCAGGCCATTCAGCAGACGGTCGCGCAACGCGCCGACGCGGGCATTTTCGTTGACCATTTCTTCACGCGCCAAACGGAACGCCTCGCCCATGCCGACAATCTGGTGCGGTGCGAGCGTGCCCGAACGCATGCCGCGTTCATGACCACCGCCGTGCATTTGTGCCTCAATCCGCACGCGTGGCTTACGGCGCACATACAAGGCCCCGATACCCTTCGGACCGTAGGTCTTATGCGCAGAGAACGACATCAGGTCGACATCCAGCTTTGCCAGGTCGATCTCGACCTTGCCCGTTGCCTGCGCCGCATCGACGTGGAAAATGATCGGCGTCTTACGGGCTTTCGCCGTCGCGCGCAACATCGCACCTATTTCGGCGATCGGCTGAATCACGCCAATCTCGTTGTTCACCATCATGATCGACACCAGGATCGTATCCGGGCGAATGGCCGCTTCCAGCGCCGCCATATCGATCAGGCCGTTGTCCAGCACATCCAGATAGGTCGCTTCGAAACCTTGGCGCTCAAGCTCACGCACCGTATCAAGCACGGCCTTGTGCTCGGTCTTGACCGTGATGATGTGCTTGCCGTTGCCCTTGTAGAAATTCGCGGCCCCTTTTATGGCAAGGTTGTCCGACTCCGTTGCCCCTGATGTCCAAACGATTTCTCGCGGGTCTGCGTTAACCAGCAATGCCACCTGCTCGCGCGCCAGCTCGACAGCCTTCTCGGCATCCCAACCGTATTTGTGACTGCGCGAGGCCGGGTTCCCGAACGACCCATACAGGAACGGGATCATCGCATCGGCAACGCGCGGGTCCGTCGGCGTCGTCGCGCTGTTATCCATGTAGATCGGCATCGTGACGTCTACATTCAGGCGAGACTTCAACGTGGCCAAATCCGTTTGCAGGTGAGGAATGTCGTTATTCATTATCTTGGGTACTCCACCATCTTGAAGGACACCGCGCAGTCAAGCGCGGCCATCCCGTGAAACCGTTGCGTCGCGTGAAAAACACGACTCGCTACGCTCGATACCGCGCCAGTCGTGACATCGGCATCATTGCGCATCCACCACAACGCGTCACGAACGCGCCAGGTTGAACACCGAATTCGGCCCACGTGGCACAACGCGCGCTGGCGGTTCGATCGTGCTCTGGGTGGTTTGACGACGCTCGCGCACCACGGTCGCCGGCTGATCCTTTGCCTGCTGGTCAACCAGATCCTGCAGCGAGACGGAATCCAGATATTCGACCATCTTCCGATTCAGTGTCGACCATAGCTCGTGCGTCATGCAATGGCCGCTCGGCTGCTTCGCGCCTTCACATTCACCCTTGCCACCACACTGCGTTGCATCGATCGGCTCATCGACAGCGATGATGATGTCCGCTACCGACACGTCCGCCGCACGGCGGGCCAGATTGTATCCGCCACCCGGCCCCCGCACGCTTTCGACGATTTCATGTCGGCGCAATTTTCCGAACAATTGTTCCAGGTACGACAGAGAGATTTTCTGGCGCTGACTGATGCCCGCGAGCGTCACCGGACCTTGGTCCTGGCGGAGCGCCAAATCGATCATCGCGGTTACTGCAAAACGGCCTTTTGTCGTGAGTCTCATCAGGGAGCCTCGCATTCAAGTGAGTGTTTCGACTGCCAAGGCATGAATCGGGTCGGATCTTGCCATTCGACCATGCGGACCTGCCTACTCCTACCGTGTGGCAACGTCCTGCCTTTTCGTCGGAAAGCCGGGTAGCGCGACAAACGCATCAATCCCGACAACTTTCGTCAAGTATAAATCCCCTAGCAAAATAGTCAAGTTTTCGCCCGGTCTTCCGCCCTGAAATCATGCCGGAAAGCAATAGGCAATATCACTCGACTAGGCCAGAGACGTCATTCTCCGCCTTTTGGCCTATTTCTGCAGCGCACGGCGTCTCGCACACGGCCTTGCCTCGACCGCTGGGGGCAATTAAATTACGGCGTACCCGCCCCCTGCTGCGCCAGTTCTTTATTGCGGCGCTGCAGGAATGCAATCAAGCCCTGTACGCCTGAGGCCTGTACTTTCGAGGTGAACTGCGGTCGATAGGCTGCAATGAGCCAAAGATTGGCGACATTGACGTCATAGATCCGCCAGCCATTCGCGCCCTTTTCAAGCCGATAGGCCACCGGATAGGGCTGGCCTCCGCTGATGACGTCGGTCTGCACCACCACGTCGGTGGCGTCGGCGGCAACCCGCACGGGCTTTACATTGACCGTCTGATCACCCACTTTGGCCGCCGCACCCGCGTACAAATGGATCAGCAGCAATTCAAACTGCTGCACCAGATCATCACGCTGGGCTTCGGTCGCATCCCGCCAGGCCGGACCCAGGGCCAAGCGCGTGGTCTTGCGAAAATCCGTATACGGCAGCAACTGCGTATTGACGACCTGTTCAATGCGATGTGTATCGCCCGCCTTGATTTGTGGGTCCGCCTTGATCGTATGCAAGATCGACGCCGATAGCGTTTCAATCAACGACTGCGGCGTGCTGTCGTCGACGCTGGTGCCCGCTTTTGCCGTTGCGTGCACTTGCGCCATCGTCGTCTGAGCTGCCGCGCTTCGCACGATGCCCTGGAGACCACACGCCAGACTAACGGACAGCACGGCCGCCAGCGCGCACCGCGTGCGCCGGGACGCGCGCGGCCCATGTATTGCCACAGTCACGGTATCTCGCATCGCATTTCCTTTTCTTATCGTGCCAAACGCTCAGGTTAGCACGCGATGGTCTCGTGACGACGCGACATCGGGGTTTGCGGCCATGGCGCGAACGTCGGCACGGCTCGTACGGATGAAGCGGCGCGTCAGCAGCACCGCCGCAACGCTCAACCCCGCCACCAGACCGCACCACATTCCCGCCGGGCCCCAATCCATATCGAGGCATAGCCAGATGCCCACGGGCATCCCGACGCACCAATAAGCAAACAAGGTGACGATCATTGGCATTCGGGTGTCCTTATAGCCGCGCAGTGCGCCATTGGCGGTTACTTGCAGGGCATCCGACAACTGGAACAGGCCTGCCAGTCGCAACAAGACCACCGCGCCCGCAGCCACCGTCGCATCTCCGGTATATAGCCCGATGATGGGTACCGGCAGCAGCAGCATCATCAGGATCGGGACGAGTTGCACGCGAAGCGCAAGCGCTATTCCGACTTGCCCCGCGATCCGCGCCCCCTCGGCATCGCCCCGGCCGCGCGCACCGGCAACGCGCACCGAAACCGCCATCGCCATCCCCAGGGGAATCATAAACGTCAGCGAAGCCACATTCAGCGCGATTTGGTGCATCGACACCGCGGTGTCGCCGAGCCGCCCGATCACCAGCGCCGTCGCGATAAACAAGCTCCCTTCCATCAACCAGGTAACGCTACTTGGTAGACCATTTCGAATCAGGTCACGCCAGGTCGCCGTTTCAATTCGGGATGGCGCGTTTGCCGGGATAGTGGCGTGATGGGAGACGTCCGAGAGCGGCCCATCGCCTGACTGCTGTTTTCCAACCGTGTTCACATCGGCAAACGGCCCCGCTGCCACAACGGTTCCCGCTCGCGTGACCGCAACGTCCCGAACGAACGCATAGCGACGATTTGAAACGATATACCAAGCAAAGCCCAACCCGATACACCACTCTACGATCGCGGTCGCGAGTCCGCAGCCAACCACGCCCATTGCCGGAATGGGTCCGGCACCATACATCAACGTGTAGCCAACAGGCGCCAGCAGTATCGGGCCCAGCAAGCCAAACGCCAAACTCGGTCGCGGCATCGATAGTCCTTCGGACAGACCGCGACAGACGAAATACAACCCCAAGGCGGGCGCCCCCGCGGCAATGGCATGCAGGAAATAGCCCGCGTCGCGCGCGAGGTCGGGTGTCACGCCAAATGCATTGATCACCACCGGACCACCGAACCACAGGACCACTGACAGCGAGGCACCGAACACGATACCCATCACGGCCGCCTGACGAAATAAGGGCCAGACTTCCTCCAGCCGTTTAGCGCCAACAAGATGCGCTACGGCCGCCGGCAACGCCGACATCAAACCACTGATGGCGATGTACGCCAATCCCCATACGCCCGCCCCGATTGCAACGGGCGCCAGCACGGCGGGACCGAGATGCCCCGCCAAGATCACGTCGACGACATTCATCGCCATGCCAGCCAATTGCGTTGCAATCAACGGCAATGCCAACGGCAACAGCGCCCGCACTTCGGCACGTCGATCAGCGGCGTCGAATCGAAGGAAGGGCGGCAAGAACCTCGCCAAGCCAGCAAACGGAAGACAAAGCAGACGCGCAAGAGCGCATGGAAAGCGATTGGGATACGACATGACAAACTCAAGATCGAAACGCGCGCCAACTGGAATCGAGCGGCAGGCGCGTGTACAGCGGATAGTGCAGGTACCACGACGTGACGCGTCGATCCGCGAAGCGGAAGGCGGCCAGCAGGAGGAGTTCGAGAATAACAGCCAAATCGGCGCAACGCTATTCATTCGCGTCAAACCCGGACAAATTACCGAAGTGGCGCAAGAGATCAGCCGGGGACCGATCACTGGGCGGTTTGGTCCTTGCTTGTTGGCCGCAATGGCTGACGATGCACGGGAAAAGCGCCATCACATGACAGGCAGTGCGCAAGGAAAAAGGGCGACTTCCAAGAAGTCGCCCTCCGCCGGTCTAATGCCGGTTACCTCACTCCGTCCCCAACTTGCCTTTTGTTCTTCAAACCGGCACGTCAATGCGTATCGATTTTTTTCATCTTATCCTTCATATCACCAAACGCCGCCTGAGCTTTCCCACCGAGTTCCTGTGCTCGCCCCTTCGCCTCAGTACTGGGCTTGCCCGTCGCTTGGCCAATCATCGATTTCGCCTTGCCAGCCAGCTCTTTCGCACGGCCAGCGATCTGGTCCTTGTTCATCTCGCCTCCTTCCGCCCTCGGGCGTCTGATGCGTTAACATGCGCTACGCCATAGACCGAATTCGACCCGCATGGCCAGATCAATGGCGCGTGTGCAGTATCACGCCCGCTCGTTCCGTCGAATATCCGTCAGTGGACGATTCACGAGTAGGACGCGTCTTACAAATAGACCGGTATCGTGTTCCCGTAAATGGTTTTTACCAAAGAAGACACACGCCACGCGGAAACAAGGGCAACGCTCCTCCCTCCGCACAACGCCGACGGCACGAACAGGAAGGATTATATCGAGATGAATATTGATAAATTTCTTTATGAAAAGCGGATGAATTTACTTTAAATCAATTTATATTTAACGATTAATTTAAACAATCGTTCAATAAAAATTGCATTGCATTATTCTAATAACCATAATCTGTCGCTATAATACAAATCGAATACCGTAATGCGATATTCTGTTTGTCGACGGGAATGCGGGAGACGTAGACTCCATTTCAGCCGACGATAGCGAATGTCTTTTGCATGCAAGCGACGCTTATGACGGCGGGTACAGTCAGCTTCCTGGCTGTTTTATCTGCGATGGCGCGGAGTTGATCGTGAAAAAGTTTCTGCATCCTGCTACAGCAATTGTCGCCTTTGTTGCCGCTTCCACCTTGGCCATCGTGCCCACCGTATCCAATGCGGCGGTCTATACGAACGGCACGGCAACGGCCACCTTCCTGGTTTCATTGACACTTCAGGCGAATTGCACGATTGCAGCAACCGCATTGAACTTCGGTACCAGTGGGGTGCTGACCGCCGCGATCAACCAGCAGTCGTCATTGACGGTCAATTGCACCAACACGACGCCATATAACGTCGGCCTGGACGCGGGCACGGTATCCGGCTCGACCGTGGCGGGGCGGCTGATGGCGGGTACCGCGACGGGCAATACGGCGACGGTGCCTTTCCAATTGTATTCAGATACCGGTCGCACGACGGTGTGGGGCAACACGCAAGGAACCAACACCGTGGCGGGAACGGGTAGCGGTGCGACACAGTCACTTACTGTTTATGGCCAGGTGCCCACCCAAAACACCACACCGCGACCCGACACGTATCAAACGACGGTCACGGCGACGGTCTACTTCTGATCGTCCGTTACCGCCGCACGCGATAGCGAGGGTCGCCTCGCGTGTAACCCGAAGCATGCTGGCGGATAAGGGTAGCAACATGAAGACAACGCGCGGGTCGCATCAAATTCGAACCTGGGTGCGTTGGGCGGCGTACAGCGTTCTGGCAGGCCTTTTATCGGCGGGCGGACAGGCGTGGTCCGCCAGCCTGCAGATTTCTCCCGTCACCGTCGAGTTTGACACTCAGACCAATGCGGTCGGCCTGACTTTACGCAATCCGGGTGATCAACCACTTTACGGCCAGGTGCGGGTCTTCTCGTGGAATCAGTCCGAAGGACAGGATGCGCTATCGGCCACCGACGACCTCATCGCCAGCCCGCCCCTGATCCAAATCGCGCCACGCTCCGAGCAATTGGTGCGTCTGGTCCGGCGCAATGTGCGCGCGTCCGCGACCGAGCAAAGCTATCGATTGCTGATAGACGAGCTGCCGACACCAAGCGATACCCCATCCGGTGGCGTCACGATTCGACTCCGCTATTCGGTCCCCGTTTTCATCGCCGGCACTGCCGGCACCCTGGAGCAGGCCGCGCGCGCGGCAGGGGGAAATGGCGCGAGTACCGGACCAGGTGCCGCCGCCATGAATGCCGCCATTCCGCCGCTGGACTGGCGACTTTTTCGACGTAACGGTAAATGGGTGCTGCGCGCCGCAAATGGCGGTGTGCGTCGCGCACAGATCGCCAACGTTCATATCGGTGACGGCCAGCATCGTTACGAAATCAACAAAGGTCTCCTAGGCTATGCGTTGGCGGGGCAAGCGCGAGAATGGGAAGTGCCGATTCCAGAGGATGCGCGCTTGCGTCCGACGGAGCCCTTGCAGGCAATGATCAACGCGACAAGCAGCGAGGCAATCGTCAGCGTGTCACCGGGATCGGCGGTATCGCTGCGAAACTCGTCCGGTAAGGCAATGCCGGCGCTGGCGCATGCGTCGAGGTAGCGGAGCCCCTTGCAGGTACACCGCTGCGCTGGCTGCCCTCCCGCTGCTTGGCGCGTCCGTCGTGTTAACGCATGCGGAAGCGCAAACCTCCATGCCCACCAGCCCGTCCACGTCATCGACCTCGCCGACAGGCTCGCATTTACCGGCGTCATCCACGACCGTGTCGACACCGGCATCGCGTGCGCCTGCTAGTCCGGCCGGTCCAGGCGCTCCGATGCCGACACGTGCCCCAGCCGAAGGCTCCGTACGCGGCGGTGGCGCGGAGGCCAGCGGTCTGGACCTCGGCGGAGGCATCTCGCCATCGGCAAGCGCCGCGGACGGATCGGCCACGCCGCAGGAGCTTTATCTGGATGTCACGATCAACGGCGAGGCCACGGGCCTGATCGCGCGTTTTGTGTCGCGCCACGGGCGACTCTCCGCCAGCGGACGTGATTTGCGCGACCTCGGTATTCTGACGGACCGCCTTGGCCTGACCGCACAGCCGGACGTCTCGCTCGATACGATCATCGGGCTGCGCTATACATTCGATGCGGCACGCCAGAGCGTGTCTCTGCAGGTGCCCGACGCGCTGCGTCAGCCAAATACCCTGAACGCTCGCGGTATATCGGCGCCCCCGACCGCTACGTCGCAGCGGGGGCTCGTCGTCAACTACGATATCTACAGCGAGGCCACACCGCGCTGGCGTACGTCGATGTTCGACGAATTTCGGTACTTCGCACCGTCCGGCGTCTTCAGTCTGACCGGCATCCTCGACATCAACGGTGGCCAGACCCGCTTCACGCGATATGACACCTCCTGGACGCGCTCGAAACAAGACAGCCTGTCGACCTTGCTGATGGGCGACACGTTGTCATCATCACTGGGGTGGTCGCGATCAGTACGGATGGGAGGTATCCAATGGCGGCGTAATTTCGCACTGCGTCCGGATCTCGTCACGTATCCGATTCCAAGCCTGCGCGGTACGACCGCGGTACCGTCGTCGGTGGACTTGTATATCAACGACATCCGGCAGTTCAGTTCGCAAGTGCCTACCGGCCCGTTCGTCCTGAACCAGGTGCCCGGTATTACAGGCGCGGGCGTGGCGACTGTCGTGACCCGCGACGCCCTTGGACGATCCGTTACCACCTCGGTGCCGCTGTATGTCGACACCCGACTGCTGGCCACCGGCTTGACCAGCTATTCGGTGGAAGCCGGCTTTCTCCGGCGGAATTACGGACTGTCATCGTTCGATTACGATACGCGGCCCGTGATCAGCGAAACCACCGCCTATGGCTACACCTCGGAAATCACGCTCAACAGCCATGCGGAAGTGTCGACCGGGCAAGGCGTGGTGGGGGCCGGTGGCCTGGTCCGACTCGGACAGGCGGGGGTGCTCAACGGCGCGTTGGCATTCAGCGCCGGACGCTATGCGGGCCAGCAGGTGGATCTCGGCTATCAACTGATTCGACCGAATTTCTCGATCAACGCGGAAACGATCCGCACCCTTGCCAATTACGGCGACATCGCCGCCCGAGAAGGCGATGTCGTGCCGACCGCACAGGACCGCGCGACCGTTTCCTTTCCATTTCTGAAACGACAGTCGCTGGCATTGAGTTATATCGGCTTGCGGCAAAGGACCGGACCACGCTCGCGGATCGGCTCCCTCTCCTACGTGGTGAACATCGGCACGATCGGCTCCGTGAATCTTTCGCTGTTCAAGGACTTCGGCGACCAACCCACCAATGGCTTTTTCGTTTCAGTGAACGTGGGTCTCGGAAGCAGTCGCGGCGGCGGCACCGGAACCTCGATCAACACGACAATGGGACGTCAGAATGGCGCGAATTCATACAACGTCAGCGCGAGCCGTCCATCCGATTACGCCGGCGGGTTTGGCTGGGCAGTGCAGCACGGCCGCGCGGGCACGCTGGGTTATGATCAAGGACAGGTCTCGTACATCGGTAATCCGGGCGAGGTCACTGCGGTGGCGCAATCGTTCCAGGGGCAGGTCAATACGTCGCTCGATCTCCAAGGCGCGGTCGTATTCATGGACGGCGCCGCATTGATGTCGCGCCGTATCGATGATGCATTCGCACTCGTATCGACCGATGGCGTGAAGGACATCCCGGTGCTGCATCAGAACAGGGTCATCGGCAACACGAATTCACGTGGCTTGCTGCTGATTCCAGACCTCAACGCATACCAGCATAATCAAGTCAGCATCGATGCGATGAAGCTCCCCGCTGATGCCAGGGTCGCAAGCACGGCCCTGGATCTGGTGCCGGAATCACGCACCGGCGTACTCGGGCGTTTCGGGATCGGGCACTACGACGCCGCATCAATCACGTTGGTCGATGAGAATCGCCTGCCGATCGCACCGGGCCTACGAGTAATCAACGAGGACAACGGCAAGGAGACGATCGTCGGATACGACGGTCAGACTTTCGTGGATGATCTGCGACCGACCAATCGTCTGCGGATTACCGATGGTCAGCGCAGTTGCGAGGTACGTTTCGACTACCAACGCGCCACTAATGGGGGATTGCAGGCAATTGGCCCCCTGGTATGTGGCGGCGGCGTAGGCAAGACGCCTCGTGCCGGACTCCCGACCGGGGCACAAGCGGAAAAGCAGGATGACAGCCCTGCCGTGCGGACAATGACGCCACGAAGTGAGATACCGCTCAGCGTGCGTGGAGCATTACGATGACGCCCCGCCGCGATTGGACGACTGTCATCGCTACGCTGATCGTCTTATTCGCGTGCGGCCTGTTGCCGCGCGTGGCGCAGGCGGAGACCTGTACGGCGACGCCGACCAACCTGACATTTTCCAACGTCAGCCCAATCTCGAAAGCCTCCGTGAATGGCACGGGCTCGATCCTGGTAAGTTGCACATGGAATAGCGTGACCCTGACACCGACGGTTCTCGTCTGCCTGGACTTGACGGCACCCTTGCCACGCACGCTGAGCGCGGGCAGCAATACCTTGGCGTATGGTCTTTATACGGACAACGCGCGGACGATCCCGTGGGGCGCGTCGACATTGAATACGACGCCGCTGACGGTCACGCTGGCCAAGCCGAGCAACGGTACGACCGCGTCCGCGACGCTGACCTACTACGGGCAGGTGACCGGTAATCAACCTACCGTCCCGACACTGAATGATGCAACGACAACCTATTCCCAAACGATCACGGCCGGGCAGACGGCATTGCGAGCAGGGTTCTATCTGTTAGGCGCGCCGTCCTGTAGCACTGCGGCCAGCAGCGGTACGTTCGGTTTCACCGTATCCGCCCCCGTGGTCAACAACTGCACGATCGCAACGACCAACGTCGCGTTTGCGGCTGCAACCGGACTGACAACGCCATTGACCACCACCGGCTCACTCAGCGTCACATGCACGAATAACGATGCCTACCGGATTTCGCTCAATGCAGGGACGAGCGGCAATATCGGTGCGCGCGTCATGCAATCGACAGCGGGCAACCGTATCAACTATCAGTTGTATTCCGATGCGGCGCGCACCGTGATCTGGGGAGACGGCACCACCGGGTCCGCCTATACCGCCGTCGGGACGGGGCTGGCGCAGACCGTTCCCGTCTATGGCGTCGTCCCTGCCCAGACCGCGCCACCGCCGGGTAGTTATACCGATACGATTACCGCGACCATTGTGTTCTGACAAACCGCCCGTATCGCGATATCCATCAGAACAAGACTGTCCAAAACCGTGCTAACGGCGTTGTACCGTCGGGAGCAACGGCAGCGCGAGCCGTGGGGTCCGCTGAGGTCGTAGTGACAATCCCATAGGGTTCGTCGAACTGGCAGCTTACCTTAGGCGCCGCATCGGCGCCTTGCCCTGTTCCGCTACTGGCCGACTTGCTGGAGGCCACCAAAGTCGTATTGCCCGACGTCGGCGGGTTAGCAACCACGGCAACGCCACTGGCGCCCGTTGATGCGCTCGTGGTACTTGCCGCGCCACTGGCGGCGATGGCGCCGGATGCATCGGCAGAATCGATCTGACAGCTTTGTTGAATCTTCAACGACACCTGAACGCTCGTGGTCATCACGCTGCCGTCCGCACGAGCATGGCTGCGCTGAGGCAACAAAGCCGCCACCACGATAACCGCCGCAGTCGCATGAAACCATGTCAAGGTCACGAAGGCCGGGCGCGCCTGAAGCACTGCCCGGGGTGCGGCACCACGCGTCGCAGGTCGCGTTGGACCCACAACGGATAAAACAATAGCGCGTTTGCGGCGATAGGCGAAGGGAATCATGTTTGCAATCGGCAGAGAAATCCTCGTCGCAAAAGCGCGGGAAGGCGGCCGACCTGCCAGCCATGCAACACCCACGACAGCGACGACTTCCATGGGCTTACCTAGGATAACGGCACAAAATGACCGTTCTTGATTTTTGCGAGGATTCCCGTACCAGTGTTAGAATGCCGCTCTTGCTCGCCGGGGTGATGAAATTGGTAAACATAGCGGACTTAAAATCCGCCGCCGCAAGGCTTACGGGTTCAAGTCCCGTCCCCGGCACCACAGCAAAGTCAACGACCTAGCGCGACGCATCTTCACCTCCTATCGCGCACAGCAGGTATTTTCCCTTGATATTATTGACACGGCATTGATTGCTGGCGTTCGATGCGTCGATACCGACGCGAAGACATTGCGATTTGCCGGTAAGTTCGACCGCCATGATGGAATGAAAATGGCGCCGTGGAGAAAACAGAATGGGATTGTTTTCGGAACAACCATACGACGAAGGACTGCCGGGACCTGAACGTCGCCTGGCAATGATCGCCGTCATGACCGCTACCGCCATGGCGGTGCTCGACGGCTCGATCGTCAATATCGCGCTGCCCTCGATCGGCCGCGCGCTGCATGTCAGCCCTGCCGCCACGATATGGGTCGCCAACGGCTATCTGCTTACCGCCGCCATGACGCTGATCATGTTCGCCGCCCTCGCCTCACGCGTCGGATTTCGCGCGTTGTTCAGCGGCGGACTGGCCGTCTTCACCTTGGCATCGCTTGGCTGTGCCCTGTCGACGTCGCTCGACGTGCTAACCGCCATGCGCTTGCTGCAAGGCCTTGGCGGCGCAGCCATGCTAAGCATCGGCCCCGCGGTGTACCGTGTCGTCTTCCCTACTCGTCTGTTAGGCCGCATACTTGGTCTCAACGCGCTACTGGTAGCCGCCAGCACGGCGATCGGCCCGACGCTGGGCGGCACATTATTAACGGTGCTGGGCTGGCAATGGCTGTTCGCCATCAATGTGCCGCTGGGCGCCATTGCGATACTGCTTTCACTGCGCGCGATCCCGGATAACCGCACGCCGACGAGCGCGCCATTCGATGTCGCGGGTGCGGTATTGTCAGCGGTAGCGATGGGCGCGTTAATCATGGCAACGGATTCCTGCGCGCGTCTTGGCGAGCCCGCCACGTACATGCACACCGTTGCCACGGCCGGCGGCTATGCCGGCTTGGCCATCGTCTGCGGCATCTTGTTTGTTTTGCGGCAACGTCGTGCCCTACAGCCGTTGTTACCGCTTAACTTGTTTGCGTCCTCACGGTTCTCACTCGCGGCACTGACATCACTCGCTTCGTTCACCGGTCAGGGCATTACCTTCATCGCGCTGCCTTTCCTTTTCCAGAACGCTTACGGCTACGACGCCTTCATCTCCGCACTGCTTTTCACGCCCTGGCCAATCGGCATCGTCCTTGCCGCACCGCATGCAGGCCGACTGGCCGATCGCTACCCGCCGGCGGCGCTGTCCACGGCGGGCCTTTTCGTATTTACGATCGGCATGGTATTACTCTCGCTGCTGCCAATGCATGCCACACCGTGGGACATTGGCTGGCGGGCGCTCCTGTGTGGCATGGGCTTTGGCTTTTTCCAAAGCCCCAATAACCGCGAGATGCTGGGAAATGTGTCGCGCGCCCTCAGCGGCAACGCGTCTGGCGTACTAGCGGTGGTTCGAACATTCGGGCAATGTCTGGGAGCCGCCTTGGTGGCGATCGTACTGGCGATTTACACCACGCCGCGCCCGCATGATGCACATTCCGCCGCGGGCATCCCATCGCTGACGGACCTTGATGCCGCGCGGCAGGACGCGCACGCGATGCAGTTGTCGTTGCTGATCGCGGCCAGCGCGGGGCTGGTCGCAACGGTCATCAGCCTGACGCGGCTGCGTGCCAAGCCGGCAGGGTGATGGGCAGCCGTCAGTCGATCAGCCGGTTCTTGATCGCGTAGTAGGTCAGATCGGCATTGGTCGTCATCGCCATCTTTTCAAGAACGCGTGAGCGATAGGTGCTCACGGTCTTGACAGAAAGATGGAGCTCCTCGGCGATTTCGGTGGGAAGGCGACCTTGCGATAATTTACAAAAAATCTGAAATTCGCGCTCCGATAACGTTTCATGCGGCAACGCATCGTTTGGCTGCTCGAGCTTTCGCGCGAGGGCATCCGCAGTAGATTCCGACAGGTAGCGGTGACCGCGGGCGACCGTACGGATTGCTCGTAAAATCTCCGACGGCGGCACATCTTTCGCGACATAGCCGTTCGCGCCCGCACGCAACAGGCTGATGGCGTATTGTTTTTCCGGATAACCCGATAGCATCAGGACCGGCATGTCCGGACGAATTTGCTTGATGATACGAAGTGTATCGATGCCGTTCTTGTCAGGCATGGCAATGTCGAGCAGCACGACATCGAACGAGGTTTCGCGCACCCGTGCGATCGTGTCGTCGCCCGTCGCCGTTTCCGCCTTGACCCGCATATCCGGCTCGTCGGAAACGATTTGCGCGAGACCGCTGCGTACGATCGCGTGATCATCTGCGATCAGGATCTCAATCATCGAGGGCGCCATTCCGGTGGATAGACACCCATTCTAACGCGTCATCGTCCGCTTTGCCCGGACCGTCGAAACGGCAAAAACCGGCAGTGGCAATCGCCACACCGGTCATTGACATAAAAGAATTATCCGACCTCACGTGCCGACAACATCACGTCAGATGGCTGTCAGTGGTGGTTTTCCTTCGCACCGTCATCCGGGTCGAGAAAGTCTGCCATGTCATCCGCATGTTCTTCCTCTACAGCGAGGATCGTTTCAAACACGCGACGTGTAGTCGGGTCTTTTTCACCCAGATAAGCAATGATTTCCCGGTACGTATCAATTGCAATACGCTCGGCAACCAGGTTTTCACGAATCATATCGTTCAGAGACTCACCCTCGACATATTCCGAATGCGAACGTGTCAACAGGCCTTCTGGCGAAAAATTCGGCTCACCTCCTAATTGGACAATGCGTTCCGCAAGCATGTCAGCGTGTTCTTGCTCCTCGTTTGCATGCTCTAGAAACTCAGCAGCAACCGGTTCAGCATGAATGCCCTTTGCCATGAAGTAGTGGCGCTTGTAACGGAGGGTACAAACGATTTCCGTCGCCAACGACTCATTCAGCAGCTTCAAGACCGTTTCACGGTTCGCAGCGTATGACTCCGTCACGGCGCCATTCTTGATGTGTTCACGCGCCCGGCGGCGAATCGTGTCCAAATCGATCGAAAAATCGTCTTTGCCCGGTTGTGTGGGGCTGGCCTGCTTTACTTGCTTCAGTGCGCTAACCATTATTTCTCCTCGACTCTGTCGGTATTCCGTTATCCGACGCTCCCGGGTTGAACCCGCCGGGTGCGGCCTGGTAACACTTGAGCAAGCAACGCGCCTGCTCAGAAACCGCAATGACATGCTGCGCTAATCGACAATCTTTTTGGCCACCGTGAAACCGAGCAGCAAAAAGATAACAAACAGCACCAAGAACAATACAAATAGGAATTTCGCTATGCTCGCGGCCCCCGCTGCAATCCCGGTGAAACCGAAGACCCCAGCCACCAAGGCGATGACAGCGAATATCAATGCCCATTTCAGCATCGTGTACCCCCTTATTGGTTTTTTTGATCGATTGTTCGAACAATGCGCTCATCTTAAGCAGGATGAGACGTTGCGAAAATCGGCCGTTTGCCAGTTCTTATGTGGGAATACGCCGACAGCGAGACAATCCGCCGCTCGCTATCCACGCAGGCAATAAGGCGGTACGTTGAAAAATAGTAAGAATCTTCTTACCTGGATATCAGCGGCAACCGACAGCACATCCCACGTCTTTACTATACGATTTACTTACATTCATCTGCGCACGATTCTTGCTTAAATCGCGGAACTGAACGGTTGGATGTGTTGTGGTTTGAGGTCGAAGCCCCTCTTAATGACCCTCGAACGATCAAAAGGTCGGCTGCCGACAACGCGGACCCATGCGTCTCTCCAAGATTCAGGGATCGTTGATTTACCAACAATAACAGGAAGAGGAACTCATCATGAAGCGTATCGTCGCCCTACTGCTGCTCTCCGCTACGGCTATGTCCATGCTGGCCGGATGCAATACCATGGCTGGCGCTGGCCAGGATATTTCAGCTGGTGGAAACGCGCTGACAAATTCGGCAGAGAAGAGCAAGTAATTACCTGCCGTTTCGCGGGCGGTACATCATCGGATCACGCGACAATATTGGCAGATGCGTCTTCGATTTCACCGGACGCAGATGAAAAAAGCACGCCACGGCGTGCTTTTTTTTCTGAACGCCTGACAAGAAGCAGTGGCAGACCGATGCCGTTGCTTCCGCCCTGATCGAGGCAGGCGATGCCCCATTAGGCAAATCAAGCCGGCGCTGCATCCCCTTTCCGCGGCCGACGCACGCGACCAGCATGGCGCTCCAATTCTTGTACCCGCAACGCCAATTCGTTCAAATCCGCAGCGTCAGATAGGTATGCGGCCTCGCGCGCTTCACGTCGGACCGCGGCACGGCGAAACAGTAGCGCGACAAGTTGATCCAACAGTTTCATGGGAGGTTCCAGGTCAGTACCGTTTATTCAGGGTTAACCCTATTATAGGGTATTCCCTATCGCTCGACTCATCCTGACCCAGACAATCCACCCTCTGTTTTGTAACATTGTTTTTTGTCCGCTACACAGTAATGACACCTTGTACGGCGATGTTAGCCGGTTTTCCTGACGTCTTTCCTCTTCCTGGCAAGCGCTTCGGTGCATTTTCGTCACTGTCTCGGGCTTCATTCAGTACGGTCTTACGGAAGGTCATCGTCGAGGCCCGGAGCCCGCAAATACGGCATTCGGCTTGCCGCGACGCAGACGTTTGTGTATTGTCTGCGTAACAACGCGCAGGGGTCCTGCGGCCAATCTAAACTGGCCGACGGTGAGAAATACCCTTCGAACCTGATCTGGGTAATGCCAGCGAAGGAAGCGCTTTGGTCGAGGAAAAGTGGCAGTGACGGACGGTGAGAACGGAGCGGGTCGAGCGAGTTGGGTTCTCCTTGCGCCGCACATCGCATCGTGCGCTCAACCCGCACGGGCACCACGCCCCTCCCGTCCACCGCGCGCCCTTCTCGGCCCTCACCGCGGTCAATTCGATCCCCACGTCTCTCCCCGCGCCGCGTGCGGCCGCCTGACGCATTCTTGCGTTCAGTCGCGCCGCGAAAAACGCTGCCGGCGTTCGAGCGCATCCGCTTCGTCCGCGCCTGTCAGCGTCGCTCAACCGATTCGACGCCGACGGCATCGTCGGCGTACCTTGCATAGAACGGAGCCTCACGATGCACGCCAAAGTCGATTTTCATTCCGCCGACGCCCACGTCGACGCGGCAGCCGTTGCGCCGCTGCCAAATTCACGCAAGATTTATGTGACAGGCTCCCGCCCCGACCTGCGTGTGCCGATGCGCGAGATCAGCCAGTCGGATACCCCCGCCAGCTTTGGCGCAGAGCCGAATCCTCCGATCTATGTCTATGACACATCCGGTTCCTACACCGACGGGACTATTCCGATCGACGTACGCCAAGGCTTGCCGGCGCTGCGCGCCGGTTGGATCGAAGAACGCGGTGACACTGAATGGCTTACCGCCCTGTCGAGCGTCTTCAGTCGGGAACGTGCAGCCGATTCCCGCACCACCGCCCTACGATTCCCCGGTCTCCAACGTCAACCCCGACGCGGCCGGGCCGGCGCAAACGTCACGCAGATGCACTATGCGCGCCAGGGCATCGTGACACCCGAGATGGAATTCGTCGCCATCCGGGAGAATCAGAATCGCGAAGCGTACCTCGCCACGCTGCGGGCGGCGGGGCCGACCGGTGAAAAAATGGCAACGTTGCTTGGTCGCCAACATCCCGGTCAGGCGTTCGGCGCGGCCGCCGTGGGCGGACCGGCTGCGCTCCCTGGCGGCCTGCGCGCCATCACGCCTGAGTTCGTGCGTGACGAGATCGCACGCGGCAGAGCCGTCCTGCCGAACAACATCAACCACCCGGAAAGTGAGCCGATGATCATCGGTCGAAACTTTCTCGTAAAGATCAACGCGAACATCGGGAACTCCGCGGTGACGTCGTCGATCGGTGAGGAGGTCGACAAGATGACATGGGCGACCCGCTGGGGCGCAGACACGGTGATGGACCTGTCCACCGGCAAGCACATCCATGAAACGCGCGAATGGATTCTGCGTAACAGTCCGGTACCCATCGGTACGGTGCCCATCTACCAAGCGCTGGAAAAAGTGGACGGCAAGGCAGAGGCGCTGACCTGGGAAATTTTTCGCGACACGCTGATTGAACAGGCCGAGCAAGGGGTCGACTACTTCACCATTCATGCGGGCGTGCTGTTGCGGTATGTTCCGATGACGGCGTCGCGCATGACGGGCATTGTTTCCCGAGGCGGTTCGATCATGGCCAAATGGTGCCTCGCGCATCACCGGGAAAGCTTTATATATGAACACTTCGAGGACATCTGCGAGATCATGAAGGCGTACGACGTCAGCTTCTCCCTCGGCGACGGCCTGCGCCCGGGATCGATCTACGACGCGAATGACGAAGCGCAACTGAGCGAACTGCGTACGCTGGGCGAGTTGACGCAAGTGGCTTGGCGCCATGACGTGCAGACCATCATCGAAGGCCCCGGGCACGTGCCGATGCAGTTGATCAAGGAAAACATGGACCTGCAACTGGAGGCCTGCCATGAAGCCCCGTTCTATACTTTGGGGCCACTTACGACGGATATCGCGCCTGGCTACGACCACATCACCTCGGGTATCGGCGCGGCGAACATTGGCTGGTACGGCACGGCGATGCTGTGCTACGTCACGCCCAAGGAACACCTCGGGCTGCCGAATAAAGAAGATGTCAAGGAAGGCATCATTACCTATAAGCTCGCCGCCCATGCGGCGGATCTTGCGAAGGGGCATCCCGGCGCCCAGATCCGGGACAATGCCTTGTCCAAGGCACGATTTGAATTTCGCTGGGAGGATCAGTTCAATCTGGGCCTCGATCCGGACAAGGCGCGGTTGTTCCACGACGAAACGTTACCAAAGGATTCGGCCAAGGTCGCCCACTTCTGCTCGATGTGCGGCCCCCATTTCTGTTCGATGAAGATCACTCAGGACGTGCGGGCTTATGCCGCGGAGCAAGGTCTTTCCGATCAGGACGCACTGCAGCAAGGCATGACCACGAAAGCAATTGAGTTCGTCCGCAAGGGGAGTGAGATTTATCACGCTACCTGAGCAAAATATACGACTCTATATCCAGGACCATTTATTGCTTATGCATCTGTGTGTGAGGACGACCGCGTCTGGTCGACCTGCGTCTCGCCAGGTGCATCGGCAATCGCCCGCCACTTTGACAAGCCAACGGTCCACTATCCGTCTGGACGGCCTCGACACAATCAAATTAAAAATCGTCGTCAGGAAGACAGGAGTGGAAGATGAAAGTACATCCAGACAGCGCGGCTTCGACGGTCATCGTTGAACCGATGGCGCACGCCAATGTTGATGCCGCACAGCAGAACAAACAGGCCGGCGCACGCAGCGCGCGGCGGATCGCCGCTGGAATCGTTGCCGCGACGTTGATTGCCAGTTTGACGGCCTGCGGCGGCATGACGACACGTCAGCGTGACACCGCCATTGGTGCAGGCGTCGGCGGCGCGGCGGGAGCGGCGCTGGGCGGCGGCGTGCTGGGTACCGTCGGTGGCGCGGCGGCAGGCGGCTTTATCGGCAACCAAGTCGGTAAATAAGCAGGCGCCATCGGCGTACAATGGAAGTGTTGGAGGCCTGCCGTATTTAGGTAAGATCTGCGGGGTGGGTCCACCGGACGGCGTGGCTATCCGGTGGACCCAGTGTCCTACTTCCTGGGAGGGGCGGCGTTTGCCGCCCTTTATTATTGAGCGGTTCACGTTCGCTGCCATGTCTTCCTCCGCTCCACCTCGTATCGTGTTGGCGCCTGCTGACTATCATTTCACGGCCATTCGCGCGCAAGGCGCCGGCGGTCAGAACGTTAACAAAGTCTCCAGCGCCGTCGTCCTGCACTTCGACATTTCTGCATCGTCGCTACCCGAAGCCGTCAAGGGGCGGTTGCTCGAATTACCCGATCGTCGCATTACGCGCAACGGATTGCTGTTGATCAAGGCGCAAACGCAGCGCCATCAAGAAGCCAATCGGATCGACGCGCTTGACCGCCTGCACGCGCTGATCGCATCGGTCTGGTATGCACCAACACCACGCCGCGTCACTCGACCTTCTCATGGCAGCGTGCGGCGCCGCCTGGAAGAAAAGACCCACCGCGCGAAGACAAAGGCGCAACGCGGACAAGTCACTCTAGACTGAGCGCCCCTTGCCAGATCGGCTCACATTGTCTCAATGCTGATCCAGCGGTGCCCGGTCAAGACGAAATGCTTTAGACTTGCGCAAAGAGAATGCTGCGACATCGCGCCCTTGCCCGATGATGCATTGCGGCACTGCCTGGTCTATGCGCTATTCGGTCGAAATAAGAAAGTTCCTCTACAGTCAGCACCTGTTCAGCGGATTACGGATATCGCTCGGCATCGTCCTGCCCGGCATCGTGATGCTTTTCGTCTTCGACGCGCAGGCCCTCGCGTTCACAGTGGCCAGCGGCGCCATTGCCGCCAGCGTCGTGGACTTGCCCGGCCCGCTGAAGTACAAGCATAACGAAATGCTGGCATGCTCGGTGCTGGGCTTCCTGTCCGCCCTTGTGACCGGCATCGCGACCGCCAACCCGCTGACGCTCTGGCTAACGGTGGTACCGCTGACGTTCGTGTTGTCAATGATCGTCATGCTGGGAGCGAAAGGCCCGCAGATCAGTTTTGCGTCCCTATACATGATGATCACGACGCTAGAGCAGCATCTCACGCCGCTCGGCGCCTTGGTCAATGCATCGTGGATGCTCGCTGGTAGCCTCTGGTATACCTATTGGAGCTATTCGCTGAGTCGGCTCCAGATCGATCGCATCGAACGCCAGGTTCTGGGAGAGTCGATATTCTCGATCGCCGAGTACTTGCGGGCACGCGCCAGGTTTTATGACGCGTCCAGCAGTCTGGAAGATGCCTATTCGGATCTGGTGGACAAGCAGATCGCCACGGTCGAGCAACAAGACGCGGCGCGCGATATCGTCTTGCGGCGCTTGCCCCGCCTGAAGCGTAGCGATGGCGATCCACGCCGTGTGAGGCTGTTCAACCTGTTCATCGATGCGGTCGACCTGCACGAGACCGCCATCAGCGCCCACACCGACTATGCGTTGCTGCGCAATACGTTTGGTGACGACAACCCCGATCTCCTGGTCTTTTTCCACGACTTGCTGGAGAAATGCGCGGACGATTTGCAGGAAATTGGTTTAGCGATCCTGCAGGACCGCGCGTCCGTGCAACGGGTGCGAAACCGCGCCGAATTGCGCGCGATTGAATACGAGATCGACAAGATGCGACGCCGGAACTTTCCGGCACGCGATTCCGAAGCCTACGCGGCCATCTCCGCCAGCTTCCGTCGCGTGTGGACCGTCGCGCGGATGATCGACCGCCTGCATCGCCGCACGCGAGAAACCGAGGACGGCGACAAGAACGAAACGGTCATGCGGGTGGACCAGACGCTGTCGCGCTTTCTCGACAGCCGCCGGATAACGGCCGCGCAGTTGCTGTCGAACCTGAACATGACCTCCCCGCCATTTCGCCACGCGCTGCGGGTGACATTGGGCGTGGCCGCGGCACTCGCGCTGGGCAAGCTGATGCAGGCGCTCCTCCCGTTGACCAACAGTTACTGGATCGTCCTCACCACCGTCATCATTCTGAAGCCGGGCTTCTCGCTGACCCGGCAACGCAATACGCAACGGATCTTCGGCACCGTTCTGGGATGTACCGCAAGCGTCTTGTTCCTGCATTTCTTCCATAGCCCTCCGTTGATTCTGGCGGTCACCTTCGCCTGCATGCTCATGGCTTACTCGCTGCTGCTGATCAATTACGCCGCCGCGGTCGTCTTCATCTCGTCCTATGTGTTACTGCTCTACCACTTATTGGCGCCAGTAGGCATGCGTCTGATCGGCGAACGCGCGGTGGACACGATCGTCGGATGCATGATAGCCGTTGGCATCAGTTACCTGTTCGCCAATTGGGAGTATCGGCTGATGGGGCCGACCGTGAAGGCGGCATTGAAAGCGATCCGTGACTACCTGGATGCGGTGCGCCAAGCGAATGCGAAATTGCGGGCGCCGGACCTCACATCCACTCAGCGCCAGGCGCAAGCGTTGGACCGTGACTATCAATTCCGCCTGGCCCGAAAGGTTGTTCACACGACGCATGCAAACCTCGGCCAGGCGTTTCGCCGCATGATGCGTGAACCAAAATCGAAGCGGATCTATGTGGCCGAGCTGAATGACCTGATTGTCCAGTGTCACACGCTGGCATCGCATATCACCGCCGCGGCGCCGCTGATGGCGAGCGCCGGCGTTGCCGCGTTGCCTGCGGGGTCAGGTCACACATTGTCCGAGCGTGCGGCATCGCAACGTGCGCGCGGGACCATTGATGCGGACAAGGACGCCATCAGTGGGGAGACCAGCACGACACCCGTGTCATTGGAGCCGCCGGCGTTGCGCGCGGCACTCGACGCCATCAGCCATCACCTCGCCGCCGCCGAGGCGGCAACCCTGGAACAGCCGGCGCCCAGGCTCCCGGGCGTGCCGCCGATCGGCGTGGATGCCGAGGCAAACCGGGCAATCAGCCGGGCACTGGACGAGATGGGCGTGGCGGCCGACACGATCGAGGCCAGCGGGGTCGATCCCGCGATGACCGAGGAACGGGTCAACGACATCAAGCTGCTGGTGTATCAAACCAAGCAGATGCTACGCGCGGCGCTGCTGTTGCGGCGTAATGCGGCGGCCATCCACCTGCCGCTGGCTACAACGGACATGCCGCCTCTCGAAACACCATCCGAACAGGCGCCGATGCCCGTGGCGTCCGTCGCGACCGGCGGCCCCGGTGACTCGCCCCCGGCCCGCGCGTCGACGAGGGCCGTCGAGTCGATCGACGCCGCCGAAACGGCGGCACCGGCCGTGACGACCATGCAACCGCCGGCAGTCATTCCCCCGCGCTGAGCGCCATGAACGTCGCGTCGTAAGCGGCCTACGTCTCACGCACCGGCAGCGCGGTCGAATATTTGATCTGCTCGATGGCAAAATGTGTTGTCATGCTACGCACAGTAATCGCGTCTTCGAGTTTGGCCAAGATTTTCCTGAAATCATCGATGCCGGCCACGGCGAGCCGCAACAGGTAATCGCTGTCGCCCGTCATCCGATAGACCTCCACCACCTCGGGCACCTGCGCAATGACCGCGATAAATTTTTCGGCCCATTCGGCGCAATGACGATCGCTCGAGACATTGACGAACGCAGTCGTCCCGACGCCCAAGGCACTTGCATCGCATAACGTCACCTGGCGCCGGATCACACCGGAGCGTTTCAAGCGCTGTACGCGTTTCCAGCACGGCGTCTGCGTCAGGCACACATGCTGTGCCAGCTCCGACAGGGGCATAGACGCATCCCGTTGCAGCAATTCCAAAATGCGTTTATCCGTGGCATCGAATCTCATCGCCTCATCCCCTTGTTTGATGTGAACATTTTTTACCAAACCTTGTTATTTGGAGGAAGCCCTTGCTCCATTTGGGACCCGTCGGAATTGCACGCACTGAAGCGCATACAGGATTCCGCGGCGATGTCATTGCTGATAAATGCCGCAATAACATCGTTTTTCTTTTTCTTTATTAGAGATAATTGAAAATAAATGCTGCCGATGCTGCACAATCTTAAAAATGGATAGGAATCACTTTATCTGCACACCGTCTCGCCACGCACGATGTCACTGCCGCCATAAGACGTTGTGCCGCGGAACGGCGTTTTTAATCGCTGTCATCACGCTTGCCCTGGTTTCACTGTAATTTATTGCAAAGGGGGAACAATGGACGATCCAGTTAGAGTTCCGTAGGATTTGTGGTTTGCATGCGGATTTCCGCATCCTGCGCGAAAAAGCAAGGGTCGCGTGCTCGCCCGACATAGTCGATTGATTGACCGGCGGTCAAGCGCCAAAAGAAATAAACAACACGATTTGCGATGGACGAAAAAACGCCTGATCCGAACCCTCAACGGCCCGTCGCTTCACCGGACTCGTCGCTGCCTCCCAAGGTTGCGCCACGTATCTCCGAGGGATCTTTCCCGCCGCCGCCGCCCGATCGCCCCCCCACCTCCTCCCGCCGCCGAATCGGCTGGATTATCGGCGGGACGCTGCTGGTACTCGTCATCGCCTTGATCGTCTGGCACCCATGGGGAGCACATGGCCGTCATGGCGGCCCTGATGCGCTTGGACCACCCGGTGGTCCGCCGGGTGGTCCGGGGCCTGGCGGCCCGGGTGGTGGGCGACACGGTGGTCCGATGGCGGCGAACCAGACGCAAGCGGTTCGCGTGGCAAAAGCCACCATTGGGGAAATCCCCGTGGTTTTCAATGCCCTCGGTACGGTCACGCCACTGGCGACCGTCACGGTGCACTCGCAGATTTCGGGCAATCTGATGAAGATTGGCTTCACCGAAGGACAGCACGTCAAGCAAGGCGATTTCCTCGCCCAGGTCGATCCACGCCCGTACGAGATCCAATTGCGCCAGGCGGAAGGCACGCTGCGCAAGGACCAGGCGCTGCTGCGCCAGGCACGGCTGGATCTGCAGCGCTACAAGACACTGGTGGAGCAGGACTCGGTCGCGCGTCAGACCTATGACTCCCAGGTGTCCCTGGTTCAGCAGTACGAAGGCACGGTGCAGTCGGATCAGGCATCGGTCGACACTTACAAGCTTGATCTCGTGTATGCCCGCGTGACGGCGCCCGTCTCGGGTCGCGTCGGCTTGCGTCAGGTCGACATCGGCAACTACGTGACGACCAGTGATACGAATGGCCTGGTCGTTATCACGCAGACCCAGCCGATGAGCGTGATCTTCACGCTGCCGGAGGACAACATCCCGGCGGTGATGGACGGTATGTCGCGTGATGGCAAGCTGTCCGCGTCGGCCTTCGATCGCACGGACTCGCACCAGATCGCGCTGGGTTCACTGGCAACCCTGGATAACCAGATCGACACCACCACGGGCACTGTCAAACTACGCGCCATGTTCGCCAATCAGGACGAGAAACTGTTCCCGAACCAGTTCGTCAATATCCGGCTGTTGGTCAATGTCATCCGCAATGCGACGATCGTTCCCAGCTCGGCGGTGCAGACCGGCTCGATCGGCTCCTATGTCTATCTGGTGAAGCCCGACGACACCGTTACCGTGCGCAAGATCACGATCGGTCAGGTGGACGGGGAACGCACGCAAGTGACACAGGGCCTAACGCCCGGCGACACGGTCGTGACCGATGGCGTCGACCGCTTGCGCGAAGGCGCGAAGGTCGCACCGAGCGACCTCAGCGGCGGCGCGTCAACATCGGGCGCATCCGGGGCCGCCACGGCGTCGGACGCGGCGACCGCATCGGCGGCCTCCGGCACGCATGCCGCGCACCGTCATCGCCACGCCGCGTCGGATTCGTCCGCGGCCAATACCGCGCCCGCCGATACGCTGTCACGCCGTAACGCATGAATCCGTCACGCATCTTCATCCTGCGCCCGGTCGGCACCGCGCTGCTCATGGCGGCGATCATGCTGGCCGGCCTCCTCGGGCTGCATTTCCTGCCGGTTTCGGCATTACCGCAAGTCGAATACCCGACTATCCAGGTCCAGACGCTCTACCCCGGCGCCAGTCCCGAGGTGATGACCACCTCGGTGACAGCGCCGCTGGAACGCCAGTTCGGCCAAATGTCGAGCTTGAACCAGATGTACTCGCAGAGTTCCGCGGGCGCTTCGGTGATCACGTTGCAGTTTGCGCTGGACCTGCCGATCGACATCGCGGAACAGGAAGTCCAGGCAGCCATCAACGCCGCCAACAACCTGTTGCCCTCGGATCTGCCCGCGCCCCCTATCTACGCGAAGGTCAATCCGGCCGACGCGCCCATCATGACCCTGGCATTGACGTCCAAGACGCTGCCGCTATCGAAGGTTGAAGATCTGGCCGACACGCGAATGGCACAGAAGATCTCGCAGGTAGGCGGCGTCGGTCTGGTCAGCGTTGGGGGTGGGCTGCGTCCCTCAGTCCGCATCCAGGCCAATCCGCGCGCGCTGGCCGCCTACGGCCTGAACCTCGATGACCTTCGCACGACGCTGGCAAACCTGAACGTCAATACGCCAAAAGGGTCGTTCGACGGCCCCACCCGCTCTTACACGATCAATGCAAACGATCAACTGCGCGATCCGGCCGAATACGACAAGTCCGTGATCGCCTATCGTAGTGGCCGCCCGGTGATGCTGCGCGACGTGGCCACCGTCACGTCCGGTCCGGAAAATCGCTACCTAGGCGCCTGGATGAACGGCACGCCGGCGATCATCATGAATATCCAGCGCCAGCCGAGCGCGAACGTGATCCAGACGGCGCAGGGTATTCAGGCGCTGCTGCCCAAACTGAAGGCCACGCTGCCCGCCGATATCGATGTGCATGTGCTCAGCGACCAGACAGGGTCGATCAAGGCTTCGGTACGGGACGTGCAGTACGAACTCCTGCTGTCGATCCTCCTCGTCGTCGCCGTGATTTATGTGTTCCTCGGCAGTGTGACGGCGACGCTGATTCCGTCTTTGTCGGTACCGTTGTCGCTGGTCGGCACGCTGGGCGTCATGTACCTGTTCGGCTTTTCGCTGGACAATCTGTCGTTGATGGCATTGACGATTGCCACGGGCTTCGTCGTCGATGACGCAATCGTCATGATCGAGAACATCGCACGCTTCGTCGAAGAGGGAGACACCCCGCTGCACGCGGCGCTGAAGGGGGCGCGGCAGATCGGCTTCACGATCATCTCGCTGACGGTGTCGTTGCTCGCGGTGCTGATACCGCTGCTGTTCATGGGCGACGTCGTCGGCCGCCTGTTCTATGAATTCGCAGTGACGCTGGCCGTGACGATCGTCATTTCCGCGATCGTGTCGTTGACGCTGGTGCCGATGATGTGCGCCAAGCTTCTGCGGCCGGCGCCCTCCCATGACCGCGATGCCGATGGCGCCCCGTTACCGCGCCGGCGTTCGCGCTTCGAGGAAGCGTCGCATCGCACATTCGATCGGATGATCGGTGGCTATGACCGGATGCTGAAGGTGGTACTCGATCACCAGCCATTGACCCTGCTGGTCGCGGTATTGACGCTGGCGCTGACCGTCATTTTGTATATTGTCGTGCCGAAGGGGTTTTTCCCGGTGCAGGATACCGGGCAGATCCAGGGCACATCGGTCGCCGGCCAGTCGATCTCCTTTCAGGCGATGGCCGAACGACAACAGGCCCTGGCCGATGTGATTCTGAAAGATCCTGATGTCGAGAATCTTTCTTCTTACGTCGGCGTGGACGGCACCAACGTCACACTGAACAGCGGCCGGTTCCTGATCAACCTGAAACCGCGCGACGACCGTACCGCCACCGCATCCGAGATCATCCGACGTATCAACACCGCCGCCGCTCAGGTCGCCGGCATCTCGCTATATATGCAACCGGTGCAGGATCTGTCGATCGAGTCGAGCAGCGGGTTGACCCAGTACCAGTTCATCTTGCAGAACACGAACGCGGCCTTGTTCGACACCTGGGTACCCAAGTTGATCGACAAGCTGGCGGTCTCGCCTGCGCTAGCCGACGTCAGCAGCAATTTGCAGCAAAAGGGCAAGGCAGTTTATATCGATATCGACCGCGCCACCGCGGCGCGGTTCGGCATCACGCCCGCCACCGTCGACAACGTGCTGTACGACGCGTTCGGCCAGCGTATCGTCTCGACGATCTATACTCAGTCGAACCAGTACCGCGTGATTCTCGAGGCCATGCCATCGCTGCAAACCAGCATCGCCGCGTTGGGTTCCTTGCACCTGCCCTCGTCCAGCGGCAGCACTTCGCAGGTACCGCTGTCGGCGATCGCGACCTTCCGCGAACAGGATGCGCCGCTGCTGGTCAGCCATTTGGGACAGTTCCCGGCGGCCACCATCGCGTTCAACCTCGCGCCGGGCGCATCCCTTGGGGAGGCGGTGAAGGCGATCAAGCAAGCCGAGTCGGAACTGAACCTGCCGGGTTCGTTCACAACGAATTTCCAGGGTGCGGCACTGGCGTTCCAGTCGTCGCTGGGTAACGAGCTGTTCCTGTTACTCGCAGCGGTTGTCGCGATGTATATCGTCCTGGGCGTGTTGTATGAAAGCTTCATTCATCCAATCACAATTCTGTCAACGCTGCCGTCGGCCGGTGTCGGCGCGCTATTGGCACTGATGCTGACCGGCAACGACCTCGACATCATCGCGATCATCGGCATCGTGCTGTTGATCGGGATCGTGAAGAAAAACGCGATCATGATGATCGACTTCGCGCTGGATGCCGAACGCGAGGAAGGTTTGAGCCCGCGGGAAGCCATTCATCGCGCTTGCCTGCTCCGCTTCCGTCCGATTCTGATGACGACGATGGCCGCACTGCTTGCCGGCCTGCCGTTGATGCTTGGTTCCGGCTCGGGCTCCGAATTGCGGCAACCGCTGGGGGTGACGATCGTCGGCGGCCTGATCGTCAGCCAGTTGCTGACGCTGTTCACCACGCCGGTGATCTATCTGTGGTTCGACCGGATCGGCGTGCGCCTGCGCCGCCGCTTCGGGGCCGACGGCAAGCATGACTATCAAGACGGCATGCGCAAGCAGGGTCGGGACGGCAGCGGCAATGACGACTTCCCGAGTGGACGGGACGCACGATGAACATGTCGCGGCTTTTCATCATGCGGCCGATCGGCACGACGTTGCTAGCCTTGGGCATCGCGCTGGCCGGGATGTTCGCGTTCCTGAAGCTGCCGGTCGCGCCATTGCCGCAGGTGGACATGCCGACGATCGTCGTGCAGGCGCAGATGGCCGGTGCGAGTCCGGAAACCATGGCGACCAGCGTCGCCGCGCCGCTCGAACGTCGGTTGGGCGCCATTGCCGATGTCTCCGAAATGACGTCGATGAGCAATACCGGCCAGACGCGCGTCATCCTGCAGTTCAACTTGAGCCGCGACATCAATGGCGCGGCGCGTGATGTTCAGGCCGCCATCAATGCCGCGCGCGCCGATCTGCCGACGAGCCTGCGCTCGAATCCGACGTATCGGAAATTCAATCCCGCGTCGGCGCCGATCCTGCTGGTGGGATTGTCGTCTAACACATTGTCCGCCGGCCAGCTATACGACAAGGCCGATACCGAGGTTGCACAAGCGTTGCTGCAGATCGAGGGCGTGGGCGATGTGGACATTGCCGGCAGTGCCCTGCCCGCAGTGCGCGCCGAAATGGACCCGCAGAAGCTATTCCATTACGGCATCAGCTTCGAGGACGTCCGCGCCGCGCTTGCCGCGGCCAATGCCAACAGCCCAAAAGGCGGTTTCGATGTCGGCGCGCAGCGCTATCAGGTCTATACGAACGACCAGGCGACCAAGGCCGCGCAGTATCGGGACATGGTCGTGGCCTACCGCAACAATGCGCCAATCCGGCTGAGTGACCTCGGTCGCGTGGTGGATTCGGTAGAGGATGTCAATAATCTCGGGATGTCGAATGGCCGCAACGCGGTGATCCTGATCGTCTTCCCGCAGCCCGGCGCGAATTTGATCGACACGGTGAAACGCATCCGCGAACGGATGCCGTCGCTGACCGCGGGGCTCCCGAGCGACGTCGATGTCAAGGTCACGCAGGACCGGACCACGACGATTCAGGCGTCGTTGCACGATACGGAATTGACCCTGATCGTCGCCGTCATTCTGGTGGTCCTGGTCGTGTTCGCCTTCCTGCAGGATTGGCGCGCGGTGGTCATCCCGGCCGTCGCCGTGCCGATTTCGATCATCGGCACGTTTGGTGCGATGTACCTGCTCGGCTATTCGCTCGACCTTCTGTCCCTGATGGCGTTGACGATCGCCACCGGCTTTGTTGTCGACGATGCAATTGTCGTTCTCGAAAACATCGCGCGGCATGTCGAACGCGGCATGCCGCGACGCGCCGCCGCGTTGCTCGGGGCGCAGGAAATCGGACCGACCGTGCTGTCGATCACATTGTCCCTGGTCGCTGTCTTCCTACCGATACTGCTGATGTCTGGCATCGTCGGTCGGCTCTTCCGCGAATTCGCGGTCACGCTGGCGATATCGATTGGCATTTCCATGCTGGTCTCCCTGACCGTCACGCCGATGATGTGCGCGTTGCTGATCTCGCACCGCAAGCCAGGCGAGCAAGAGAACCCGGGATTCTGGCGACGTTGCGGCAATACGCTGAACCGCTGGGGTGCGAAGTGCGTCGATTGGTATGCCGAGACGCTGATCTGGTCGCTCGATCACCGGAAAACGATCTTGCTGATCCTGGTCGCCACCGTCGGCCTGAATTTCTATATGTATGTGAAGATACCAAAAGGCTTCTTCCCCGATGAAGATACCGGGCGCCTGATCGGTGGCATCCAGGCCGACCAGAACGTCTCCTTCCAGGCGATGCAGGGTAAATTCCGGGAAGTGATGGCAATCGTCCAGGCGGACCCCGCCGTGCTCAATGTCGTGGGCTCCACGGGTGGCACCGGATCGCAGACGAACGGTGGCCGCGTATTTGTCGAGCTGAAGCCCCGCGCGCGGCGTGACGTCAGCGCAAGCGAAGTCATTGCGCGACTGCGGCCCAAGCTGGACAAGGTCGCGGGTATCCGGCTGTTCCTGCAATCGGCGCAGGATATCCGCACGGGCGGCCGTCAGAGTAACGCCATGTACCAGTACACATTGCTCGGCGACTCGACCACGGAGCTGTACACATGGACCAATAAGCTCGTGACGGCGCTACAGGCCAAGCCGGAACTCGCGGACGTGAATTCCGATCTGCAACAAAAGGGGCTCGAGAGCGACATCACGATCGATCGCGCTACGGCCGCACGCTTCGGTATTCAACCGGCACAGATCGATAACACGCTGTACGACGCGTTCGGGCAACGCCAGGTATCCACGATCTACAACGCGATGAATCAGTATCACGTGATCCTGACCGTCGACAGTAAATATTGGCAAAGCCCTGACATCCTGAAGCAGATCTATATCAGCACATCGGGCAACACCAGCGGAACCAGCAGCACGAACTCGACGCTGGACTCGACCGGAACGTCGTCATCATCCGGCGCCTCGACACAGTCAAGCAGCAGCACGACCGGTGCCGATTCGATCACCTCGCAACAGACCGCGCTGGCGAGCGCCGTGCAGAACCAGGCGACCAATTCGATCACGTCGACGGGTAACAGCAGTTCGTCCACCGGCTCAGCCGTCAGTACGTCGAAGGAAACGATGGTGCCGTTGTCCGCGATCGCGCACTTCAGCATCGGCAACACCCCCTTGTCGGTGAATCATCAGGGCCAATTCGTGGCGACCACTATCTCGTTCAACTTGCCGGTGGGCGGCAACCTGGCCAATGCGATCACCTTGATACAGCAGACGATGCAGGAAATCGGGGTGCCGGGGACGATTCAGGGGTCGGCTGCCGGAACGGCGATGACGGCGCAACAGTCGCAATCGGATATGCCACTACTGATTCTGGCCGCCATCGCCGCCGTATATATCGTGCTGGGCATTCTCTACGAGAGCTATCTGCATCCGGTGACGATTCTGTCGACGCTGCCGTCAGCGGGCATTGGCGCGCTGCTCGCGTTGCGGCTTTTCAATATCGATTTCGGCATCATCGCGTTGATCGGCGTGATTCTACTGATCGGCATCGTCAAGAAGAACGCGATCATGATGATCGACTTTGCCATCAGCGCCGCCCGCATTCCAGGCACCGATGCCCGGACCGCCATCTACCAGGCATGTCGACTGCGATTCCGGCCGATCATGATGACCACCTTGGCGGCCATCCTCGGCGCCGTGCCATTGACACTGACGCTGGGGGAAGGCTCGGAGATGCGCCAGCCCCTGGGCGTGTCGATCGTCGGCGGCCTGATCGTCAGTCAGGTGTTGACGCTGTACACCACGCCGGTGGTCTACCTGGTATTGGAGCGCGCCAAGGCACGCACACACGCCTGGCGCGATCGTCGGCGCCGCAAACGGGATCAGCGCCGTCGCGACATGCTGGCGTCGGACTGACGCGATCACGTTTCTAAAGCCGTGTGGCGCAAAGGGCTAACCGCGCGCGTCACGCAATCGGCTGCGATTTCGAGCGACAATGCGGCTATTCCCTCAGCCCGCGCGGGACCGCAGCGTCGATCGTCGCCACGCGACGCCGTCAACGCGGCATGACGCGGCGGGCGAGCGCAACAGGACGATCGAATCGATGAGCACCGCCCCCAGCACCAGCCAGGCAGTTTGTTCGCTTCCTACCAACCGGCCAGACCCATACCATGCCACCGGCGTACCGGAGGCATCGCCACTGCCACCCGCCGCGGCGTCACGTCAAGTTGCCGATCCATCGGGCGAGCCGGCGCATGCCAGCGTGCCGCGTTGCGTCGACATCCTGATCATCGGCGCAGGACCGGTGGGTCTATTCGCCGCGTTTCAGGCGGGCGTGCTCGGGTTGTCGTGCGAAATCGTCGAGGCGTTGGATGAACCGGGCGGCCAATGCACGGAGCTGTATCCGGACAAACCGATCTTCGACATCCCCGCGCTCCCCATCTGCACGGCGCGTGAGCTTGTGTCGCGTTTGTTGGAACAAGCGCGCCCTTTCGGCGCCGCCATTCATCTCGGCCAGCAAGCGCGGACCTTGCAGGCCGTGCCAGCCACGCCCCCTGTCGCCACGTCCACTGCAGCGGATCCGGCACTGACGGAAATCGCCGGCACACATCACATCGTCGTCCAGACCGACCGTGGGCTGACCTTTCACGCAGCGGCAGTGCTCCTCTGCGCGGGGAATGGCGCCTTCGTGCCGCAACGCATATCAGGGCCGGCCGCACAGACCGCGGAAGCATTGGAAGGTCACGCCGTGCATTATGCGGTCCGCGATATCGCGCGTTTTCGCGGTCAGCGCGTGGTAATTGCCGGAGGCGGCGATTCAGCGCTTGACTGGGCTCTCGCCTTGCGCGACGTGGCCAGTACGTTGACGCTCGTCCATCGCCGTGACACGTTCAGGGCTGCCGACGCGTCCGTTGCGGCGCTGCGCGCGGCCGTCGCGCGCGGTGATATCGCATTGCGGATTGGTACGATCGGCAATCTGCATACGGCACCAGCGGAGCCCTCCGAGACTGGCAATACCAGTGACACCGCCCAGATCTTGTCGGCCATCACCTTGAAGGAACGCGACGGCGATCATACGATTGCGTCGGACCAGTTGCTGGTGCTGTACGGGCTGGTTGCCGCACTCGGCCCCATCGCCGATTGGGGTCTCGACATCGCAGGCGGCCGGACGACCGTCGATCCGCTGCATTTCCAAACATCGATACCTCGCGTGTACGCGGCAGGTGATATCGCCGGCTACGGCAACAAACAGAAACTGATTCTTTCCGGTTTTCACGAAGCCGCACTGGCACTGCGACACGCCTATCGCCATGCCCGCCCGGAAAAGACACGGACCCACATCCACTCGAGCTATGACGCGCGGCTCGCGGCCATCATCCAGCAGAAGGACGCACCCGCCACAGGCATGTCCACACGCTAGCGCGCTGAATTGAAATCGGGTATGTTTTTTGCATCGACGTGAATCGGAACGCGTTCGCCAGCAATGGAACAAGTGCGTTACTACCACCGGCCGCGGCCTAACGTACGGGGAGCCGCCTGCGATTGTCCGACGACCTTATCATCGCCACATCGCGTGGCCTGTATTGCCCTGCCGGGGATTTTCATATCGATCCGTGGCGGCCCGTGGACCGGGCAATCATCACGCACGCCCATTCGGATCACGCCCGCACCGGCAACCGGCACTATCTTGCAAGTGAAGCAGGGGCCGGCGTATTACGCGCCCGCCTTGGCGACATCGACTTGCAAACGCTGCCGTACGGTGAAACGCTTCGCATCGGCGCGGTGGACTTGTCGTTCCATCCTGCGGGTCATGTGCTGGGCGCGTCCCAGGTTCGTATCGCCCATCGCGGCAACGTCTGGGTTGCCTCCGGCGATTACAAGGTCGCACCCGATCCGACATGCGCGCCATTCGAACCAGTGCGATGCGATACATTCATTACTGAATCGACTTTTGGCTTGCCGATCTATCGATGGGACAGCCCGGATCGGGTCTTTGCCGGCGTGAACGCCTGGTGGGCCGAGAACGCGGCCGCTGGACGGCCGTCTGTCGTGTTTTGCTACGCGTTCGGCAAGGCACAGCGGTTGCTGGCGTCCGTCGATGCATCCATCGGCCCGATCGTCTGCCATGGCGCCGTGGAAAACCTCAATAAGGTCTATCGCGATTGCGGCGTTGTGTTGCCGCCAACGCAGCGCGTGCAGCCGCCCGACGCCGGTAGCCCGAGGAACGCGTCAACCAGCGACTGGTCACGCGCGTTAGTCGTCGCCCCGCCCTCTGCGGCCGGTACGCCATGGCTACGTCGATTCAATAAACACGGCGCCTATCGCGACGCCTTTGCGTCGGGATGGATGCGCTTGCGCGGCGCCCGACGGCGACGCGGCGTGGATCACGGATTCGTATTATCCGATCACGCCGACTGGCCCGGCCTTTTGCAAGCGATCGATGCGACCGGCGCGTCCCGCGTGATCGTCACGCACGGCCATACCGCCCCCTTGGTGCGCTGGCTGACGGAGCATGGCTACGAGGCGGGTAACTTTGAGACGGCTTATACCGGCGATGAGGGTGAGGATGGCACGGAGTCTCAATTGGCTACTGCGAACATCACTGGCAACGACGCCGCACCGCCCGAGGGCGCCGCGCCGAGCATCGGAACGATGCACCGATGAAGGCCTTCGCAACGCTGTATACCACGCTGGATGCCAGTACCGCTACCCACGACAAGCACAACGCCTTGCGTGCGTATTTCAATAGCGCTGCCCCGGCCGATGCGGCATGGGCAGCGTACTTCCTGTCCGGCGGCAAGCCACGCCAAGTGGTGCCTACCCGCGTGTTGCGCACGCTCGCGCAACAACGCGCGCACTTGCCGGAATGGCTTTTCGACGAGTGTTATCACACCGTGGGCGACCTCGCCGAAACAATCGCCCATGTCCTCCCCCCACCGACCTCCGATGACGACACGCCTCTCTCCGTATGGATCACCGATCGGCTGCTGCCCCTGCGTGGCGCCGCGCCGGAGACGATTGAACAGGCGTTGCTCGGCTACTGGGATAGCCTCGATTGGTCTGGCCGCTTTTTACTGACCAAGCTGATCGGCGGCGGATTTCGCGTCGGCGTGTCACGACAATTGGTCATCCGCGCGCTTGCCGATATCGCCGGGATCGATCAGAAGCGTATTGCCCATCGAATGGTGGGATGGACAGACACCAAACGCACCCCTACCGCAGCGCGTTTTCTTGCATTGATCGCAAAGGATGCCGTTCTCGATAAGGACATCGCTGGCGATGAATATGACGAGAATACAATAGCCGCTGCTGACACTGGCCATCCCGGCTCGCCGTCTGGCGCGACACAATCGATATTGGCCTTGGTGCCGTCGGCGTCCCCCGTTCAAACCATTGCAGCGGAAGATCTGGGTCTGCCGTATCCGTTCTTTCTGGCGCAACCGTTGCAGGGTGATATCGATACGCCGGAGTCGGTGGCGGGCAAGCTCGGCGAGCGCGCGGATTGGCAGGCGGAATGGAAATGGGACGGCATCCGCACGCAACTGGTGAAGCGCGGTGGGCAAGCGTGGTTGTGGTCGCGCGGTGAAGACTTGATCACCGATCGTTTTCCCGAGATCACCGCCACGGCCGATGCACTGCCGGATGGCACGGTCCTCGATGGCGAAATCGTCGCCTGGGCGGTCGATGCCCCCGGCCCAGCGCCATTCTCGCAATTGCAACCGCGCATTACCCGTAAGACGGTCAGCAAGAAGATTCTCACTGATGCGCCAGCACGCTATCTCGTCTATGACTTGCTGGAACAATCGGGGCAAGACCTGCGAGAAGTCCCGCTTGCCACGCGCCGCGCAGCCCTGGAAACCTTGCTGGCCGCTTTACTGACCGACGGCCGCGCCGCCGGCCCCTCGCAACGGGCCATCGCACTGCCTTCTGTCGTGACCGCGCCAGACTGGGCGGCGCTTGCGGCGCTCCGTGCGGAAAGCCGAAGCCGCGGCGTGGAAGGCATGATGCTGAAGCACCGCCAAAGCCGCTACGGCGTGGGACGCACGCGAGCCGATGGCGAGTGGTACAAATGGAAAGTTGCGCCCTATACCGTGGATGCCGTGCTGCTGTATGCCCAGGCCGGACATGGCCGACGCGCGAATCTCTACACTGACTACACGTTCGCCGTGTGGGATGGGCCGCCCGAACAGCCCAGTCGTGCATTGGTGCCTTTTACAAAGGCTTATTCCGGTTTAACCGATGCTGAAATAAAGCGCGTCGACGCGATCGTCCGTAACACCACCATCGAGAAGTTCGGGCCCGTCCGCAGCGTCCGTCCGACATTGCTGTTTGAAATCGCCTTCGAAGGCATTGCCCGCAGCCCGCGGCATAAGTCCGGTATTGCCGTACGCTTTCCGCGAATGCTGCGATGGAGAGAGGATAAACCCATCGAGGAAGGTGACACGCTGGCCAGCTTGCAAGCCCTGTTGCCGGACGCCGTAGCCTTGCCTTGCGCCGAAGACACGCCATCGCCTGCCAGTCCGGATGAACCGCGCCGGCCCCAGACATGAGCGCACGGCTGAAACAATGGTTCAACGATAACGGCTGGCGTCCTTTCCCGTTCCAGGAAACCGTCTGGGCGCACATGCAAGCTGGCGACAGCGGACTATTGCACGCAAACACTGGCGCTGGAAAAACGCTCGCCGTCTGGGGCGGCATTCTAGGCAACGGCAACGAAGGCAACGACGAGCCCAAGCAACGCCATGGACCGCCGCTGTCGATACTCTGGATCACGCCGATGCGCGCGCTGGCCGCGGACACCTTTCGCGCCTTGTCCGCGCCTATGGCGTCACTCCGGCCAGATTGGACCCTTGGCCTGCGCACGGGCGACACGCCCGGCACGGAGCGCGCACGTCAAGATCGGCGGCTACCCACCGCACTGGTCACCACACCGGAAAGTTTGTCGCTACTCCTCAGCCGCGCCAACGCGGCAACCCTGTTGCAACACGTGCATACCATCGTCGTCGATGAGTGGCACGAGATGATAGGCAACAAGCGTGGCGTGCAGGTACAACTGGCACTGGCCCGTCTGGCACGATGGCGCACCAATGCGCGGTCTCCGGCGACTGTCGCGTGCGAAGGCCATCGCACTTCATACGGCGACGACCGTGCCCTGCGTGTATGGGGACTGTCCGCCACGCTCGGGAACCTCGCGCTCGCACAGGATGTCCTGCTGCACGCTGTTCCGGAGCGGCGACGCCGGACCGTGCAGGGGCACACGGCGAAACAGGTAACGATCGATACACTGATCCCCGACGCCATCGAACGATTCCCCTGGGCCGGTCATCTCGGCACGCGCCTGGTGGAACCGGTGGCCCGGGAAATCGACGATGCCGGCAGCGCGTTGCTGTTCACCAATACCCGCGCGCAATGCGAACTGTGGTATCAGGCGCTTCTCACCGCCCGTCCGGCATGGGCGGGATTGATCGCGTTACATCACGGCTCCCTCGACGCGAACGTGCGCCGCTGGGTGGAGGATGCGCTGCGGGAAGGCAAGCTCAAGGCCGTGGTCTGCACGTCCAGCCTGGACCTGGGCGTCGATTTCTCCCCGGTGGAGCGCGTATTCCAGGTCGGGTCTCCGAAAGGCATCGCGCGATTACTGCAACGTGCCGGGCGATCCGGTCACGCGCCCGGGCGCCCGTCGCGGGTGACGCTGATCCCAACGCACGCGCTCGAACTCGTTGAAGCAGTGGCGGCGCGCAATGCTGCCGTCGCGGGCCACATCGAATCTCGTAGCCCGCCGGAACGCCCGCTCGACGTATTGGTGCAGCATCTGGTGACCCTGGCCCTGGGTGGCGGCTTCGACGCCGGCCCCTCTCTTCTTGATGAATTGCATCAGGCCTGGTCGTATCAGGCACTGGACCGCGCGACATTGGATTGGGCCATCGCCTTTGTCGAGCATGGCGGCAACGCGTTGCAGGGTTATCCCACATATCATCGCGTCGCCCGCGCCGCCGATGGACGCTACCATGCCCCACGCGCCGATTTGGCCCGGCGACATCGCGCCAACATCGGCACGATCGTCTCGGACGCCGCGATGCGCATCGA
The DNA here is from genome assembly GCF_000970345.1 of Robbsia andropogonis. Classification (GTDB taxonomy): domain Bacteria; phylum Pseudomonadota; class Gammaproteobacteria; order Burkholderiales; family Burkholderiaceae; genus Robbsia; species Robbsia andropogonis. The sequence continues at coordinate 82,522 of NZ_LAQU01000019.1, forward strand.
ATGGGTCAGTGGCGGCTGTATCGGCACGATTGAAGAATCCTTCGTGTCACGCCTGCGCCCTGGTGACGTGTTTACCTTTGCCGGACGAACTGTCGCGCTAGTCCGCATCAAGGACATGACCGCCTATGTCCGCCGCTCGGATAGCGCGCGGGGCGCGATTCCGCAGTGGCAAGGGGGACGCATGCCGTTGTCGTCGGAACTGGCGGACGCCATGCTCGATGTGCTCGAAACCGTTGCCCTGAAATTCGATGAAAAATGTCTTCCGATGCGCGATGCGTCCGACACCGCGTCCGGTACCATCCGTGCCGCTGAGATAGGGGCCGTCATGCCATTACTGTCGCTACAGCGGGACTGGTCGGCGTTACCGCGTCCAGACGCCCTGCTGCTGGAGACGGTCAAGACGCGCGAGGGTTGGCATCACTTCTGTTACCCGTTTGCAGGCCGTACGGCGCATATCGGACTGGCTGCCTTGTGCGCCTGGCGCGCTGCAAAACGCCGTCCATTGACGGTGTCGCTTTCCGTGAACGATTACGGCTTCGAATTACTCACGCCCGAACGACTGGATTGGCAAGCGCTCATCGATAGCGGCATTTTCGCGCTAGCGGGCTTGGAGCAGGACATCCTGGATAGCCTCAACGCATCGGAACTGGCGATGCGCCGATTCCGTGAGATTGCGCGTATCAGTGGCCTCATCTTTCAAAGCCATCCAGGAGAAAAGCGCAGTGCGCGTCAATTGCAAGCGTCGGCCGGCCTCTTTTACCAGGTCTTTGCAAAACACGAGCCGGACAACCGGCTGCTGCAGCAGGCGCGGGACGAAGTACTGTTGCAGGAACTCGATGTCGACCGCTTGCGTCTGGCGCTGCATCGCATCAATGGTGGACGGATTGTTCAGACGACCCCCCCCAAGCCGACCCCCTTCGCCTTTCCGTTGATGATTGCCCGGTTGAGGGAAAGAATCAGTAGCGAGCGGTTACATGAGCGGGTACAGCGTATGCTTAAGACACTGGAACGCGCCGCGGATCATCGGCGCCCCTCTGCCTGAGCACATTATCCACCCTTGGCATCCACGTCCATTCCACTCCATGCGCCGGAGCCGCTGACCATCGATGTCGCCGGTCATCCGTTGATGCTTTGCCCGGAACGCGCAGTTTTCGATCCCGACAGCGCGACGCTGTTTGTGGCCGACGCGCATTTGGGCAAAGAGATTGTTTTCCACGCGCGCGGCGTGCCGGTGCCGCGCGGCGTCAGCGCGTCGACGCTGTCGCGGTTGACCGATCTGTTGCTGCGGTATCCGGCCAGACGACTTGTTTTCCTAGGCGACCTGCTGCACGCCCGTGAGGCGCAATCTCCCGAAATCCTGGATGCGATGCGGCTCTGGCGCGATGCGCACGCCCCCCTGGAAGTCGTGTTGATCACCGGCAACCATGACCGGCATGCGGGCCTACCGCCAACATCGCTTGGTATCGCCGTACATGATGAACCTTGGCTGATCGCGCCGTGGGCATGTTGTCATTATCCGATGCAAACGCCCGGACACTATGCACTCGCGGGCCATGAACATCCGGTGTTCACCGTTCGCACCGGCGCCGATGCGGTGCGGCTGCCGTGTTTTCATTTTGGCGCCGATGTCGGCGTCTTGCCGGCGTTCGGCGATTTCACCGGTGGTCATCCCGTGCGTCGCGCGCGTCAGCGCATCTTTGTCATCGCAGAGGATCGTGTTCTGGCCGTCCCGGTACGGCACGGTCCAAGGCGTGAACGGGTATCCGCCGTCATCGCCGACACGCTCGATCTGCCGCGTGGCGACCGCTGACCGATCGATCCATCCCATCCGTCGACGCAACACCTGGGGTCAGATCAATGCCTGTACCGCCCGACATAGGCAGCGTCACTACATGCCGTTATGCTGTAGGGGTTGCCGTGCCGCGCGCGGCGCGTGCCGTCCACGGAGAGATTGGTGTCGATACGTCATCTGGATGCTTTATTTCGTCCGCGTTCCGTCGTGATCGTGGCCCCGTCCGCAGGGGCCGGCAACACGCCGCCACGCGGTCGCGCCACATCAGATGCGGACGCCGTTGGCCAAATCATCGCAGGGCAACCGGCGATCCTCTCCTATACCGCTTCACTGCTTGAGACACGATTGGTGCAAGGCGGCTCTGTCGCCGATGGCACGCAGGTACGGCGGCACGCGTTTCTGCCGGGCATCGACAGCGACGGCATGGAAAAGGCGCGCCGCCACGCCCACGCAAAGGGTGGCATGCACGGCGATCCGACCGATGGCGATGCATTTCGCGATCATCCTGGCGTGGCCCATGCCGCCACATTACGGACGACCGCCGCGCACTGCGATCTGGCACTCGTCTGTACCGCCCCCGAAGATTGGCCGAGTGTCATCGACGCCCTGGTGGATGCCGGCGTGCGCGCGGCGGTATTGTATGGCGATCCGCATCGACGCCTGGACGAGACGACAAGCACGGACGTCGGCGGTGACATCGCAAGTGATGCACTGATGACCCAGGTCCTCGCCCGCGCGCGCCGCGGCATGCTGCGCGTTCTTGGCCCGTCCAGCAGCGGCATTGTGTCGAGCCGCGCGAAACTGCATGCGAGTACCGGCGACACACCAGCGCTGGAAGGACGGGTCGCCTTGATTTCACAATCGCGTTCGTTCGCCAACGCCGCCGTATCCTGGGCGAGCGCGCGTCACATCGGTTTCTCGAAGGTCATCACAAGCGGGCGCGAAGCCGACATCGACAGCGCCGATCTACTCGATTATCTGGCAAGCGACGGCGAGACCGGCGCAATTGCGTTATCGATGGATTTCGTCGCACCGGACGCAATGCGCAAGTTTCTGTCGGCAGCCCGCGCCGCTTCGCGCAATAAGCCGGTGCTGGTCCTGCGCGCCCGCCATGAACGGGCGGACGATGCCCTCTTCACCGCGGCATTTCGACGCGCGGGCATGGTACGGGTGGAATCGATAGAGGACCTGCTCGACGCCATCGAGACATTGCATGTGGGCCGCTTCGCCGGCAGCGACGCAGCCACCATCCTGTCAAACGGCGGTTTCACCGGTGCCTTGGCCGCGGATGCGCTCCATGCGGCTGGCGGTCGCCTTGCAGTGATGCATGATCCCGTACGGGATGGCGGCAAGCCCGAGGCCATGCCGGCATCGACGTCCGAAACCAGCACTCCCGCCCTGGCGAGGGAAGCGCTGCCCTGGCGCAACGGCCGCAACCCGATCAATCTCGGGGAAACAGCCGATCCGTCGGCCTACGATGCGGCCATTCGCGCGTTGGCGCCACAATCATCGACGGGTGCGCTCTTTGTCGTCCACACGCCCAGCGTCCATGCGCCCGCGCTGCCGCTGGCCCGGACGGTGGCAGCGCATGCCGCGCGCTGGCCGCGTGCGCTAATGACCTGCTGGCTCGGTGATTTCGATCCCGCGGTCCGCACACTGCTGCATCAGCATAAGATCGCGGTCTTCCCCACACCACAACGCCTGGCCCGCGCGTTTGCCGCAATGCGCGAATATCAACGCAACCAGGTATTGCTGGCGGAAACACCGGAATCGATCGGCCAACTCCAGGCGGACGCGATCGCCGCCGCGAGGGCCGGCCTGCAACAACGCCTGGCGTCGGGTGCGCCATCGGATATGCTGACGCATGACGACGCGTTTGCATTACTGGCGACGTTGCTGCCGCACGCACCGGACCTTACCAGCCGCTCTGCCGAGGCGAGAGAAACGGGCAACGACGAACGGACCGGTCCGTTCATGGCGCTGACGGTCAAGCGGGATCTCCACTTCGGCATGGTGTTGGGCGTCACACCGCCCGGTGCGTTTCCCGGCGCACCCACGCAGCAGACCGAATGGACCATTCTGCCGATCAACACCGTCCTGTCTGGCGACCTGGTCGGCCGACTTCCCAGCGCGCCAACGCACGGCCATGCCTCGTTCCGTGCGTTCACGCGTTTTCTGGCGCGCCTGTCCGATGTGATCGTTGCCGTACCTGAAATCGCGGGGCTGTCGTTGCGCGCTGCGCATCGGCATGACGACGGCATTGTAATGCGCGACTGTACACTACGCGTCACGGCACCGGATTCCCTTGCCCGATTGTCGACAACGGGTGCGTCGACCGATACCAATGCGCCACGCGCACGATATCGATTCACGGTGCGTCCCTATCCTGCGGAACTCGAATCCACCGTTCATTGGCAAGGTCAGGCAATCACCGTACGGCCCATTCGTCCGCAAGACGAGCACACGCATCGCATCCTGGTGGAGTCGATGACTGACGACGATCTACGGATGCGCTTCTTCGGTGCGGTGAACGCGCCGGAACATAGTCAATTGGCGCGGATGACGCAAATCGACTACGACCGTGAAATGGCCTTCATTGCCACCACCGAGATCGCGCAAGCCGATGGTGGGGCGCCAACGAGCGTCACATTGGGCGTCGTACGCGCCGTTGCCGACGCCGACAATGAAACAGCAGAATTCGCGGTGCTGGTGCGCTCTGACCGCAAGGGCCTGCGGCTGGGCGCGCTTTTGATGCAGCGGATCATCGCTTACTGCCGGGCACGCGGCACGCGCGCCATTGTTGGCGAAGTACTGGCGGAGAATACCCGCATGATCAAGCTCGCCCGTACCCTGGGGTTTGTTGTCGAACGCAGCGACGAACCGGATATTCGCGTCTTGCGTCTGGTGCTGCAGCCCATCGATGCCACCATTTTGTAGAATGACGGCTGCTTCCCTTGTCCGTTTCGCTCCCTCCTGCTCCGATGACACACGTAGACCTGAATTTCGACAATCGCAAGGCCCTGCTGTTCGCGCTGACCTCCGAACGGCTAAGCGTGTATTACGAGCATGATGTCTGGCCGGACGATAATCGCGCACTGGATACCGCGAAAGTCTGGCTGATGCGCCAAGACCTGGTCGGACCGCCGCGGCTGATACGGGAATTGGCGCAACTCAGCGGACAATTCGCCAAAACACTGGCCGATAGCCTTTCTCGTGAGGCAGGACTTTACATGGCGCACGAAATGAACCAATCGTTGGACCCGAATCACGCATCACCGGTCGCCATGGACTTGCTGGATGAGTGCGGTCGACTGCTTCGCGAGGCATCACTCGCCGACTAGACCACCCGCCACAGCCGTACGGCAGCCTGAATAAATTTGTAACAGAATCGGAAAATCAGCAAATTTTTTGCGGTACACGTCTTCCCTATCCGTGTTTATACTAACTGCATCACACGGAGAATCGTCATGCTAAAAAATTATCCAATCGAGGATTTTTTAGTCAGTGTCACACCGATCCCACAAGTACTGGGCGTCGCGCCGTCGGGACTTGACGGTTTCGGCTTCGATGCAATCATCACCCGCGCCGATGGCTTTCCAATCATCGGCGACGACGTATCGTTCGACGTTCGCAACTGCATCAGTCCTTGCGGCCCCTATGCAAGCGCCGACTTCGCGCTCGAAGGGGGCCTTGAGTGGGCAAAACGGTGTATTCCCGTACTGCAGGGCGCCCGTAGTGCGTAAATAAATGTAAGCGCGTACATGGCGCTGTCGGATATCTCCGCACCCGGATTACCCCGGCAACGCCGGACGCTCCGGAATGGCCGCCAACAGGTGCAATAGCTTGTTGCGATCGACCGGCTTCACCATATGCTGATCCACACCCGCCTCGGCGGAGCGGAGGCGATCCGACGGCATGCCGAATCCGGTAATGGCGATCAGACAGGCGCCGCGCGTGACATCGGACTGGCGCAAGGCTTTTGCGACCGCATAGCCATCCATCCCCGGCATGCCGATATCCAGCAAGACAACCTCCGGCACGAAGGCCTGTGCGATGGTTAGCCCCGACTTGCCGTCAGAGGCAGTCCGTACATCATGACCTTCATGGGCCAATTGCAGCGCGAGCGCTTCGCCCGCATCCCGATTGTCGTCGATGACCAGGATACGCTTGCACGGCGTGACTACCGGCATGGGAAAGTCTGCTATCACACTCGCCGGAATTGCACCGGTCTCCAGTGGCAAGTCAATCACGAACTCACTCCCGCTGTGGCCGTCGCTCATCGCGCGGACCGTTCCCCCGTGCAACTCCACGAGACGGCGCACGACCGATAATCCCACGCCTAGTCCGTTATATCGTTGGCCGTCGGATGTAGGCGCCTGGACGAACATATCGAAGATCTGGTTCAACATGCCCGCGGAAATGCCCCGGCCGTTGTCCTTGATCCGCACGGTCAATCGCTGCGCGGCGGAGGTGGCTGCGTGCAACGAGATCAACCCTCCAGGAGCGGTGAATTTCGCCGCGTTGATCAGGATGTTCTCCATCACTTGAGACAAGCGAGTCGGGTCGGCGTTTAGATACACAGGGGTCTCCGGTAGTGATACCGACAAGCGATGTCGACGCTCCTGAATGATTGGCTGACACACATCGATAGCACTTTGCACAATGGTCTTCAGCGCCACCGTCTGCTGATGTAATTCCACTTGTCCGGCCGCGATGCGAGCGATATCGAGCATGTCGTTGACGAGGTGCAGCATGGCCCGTCCTTGGCGCTGTATCACCCCTGCCGCCCAAGACTTCTTTGTTTCGTCCACCGATGACAGCGAAAACAAATGCCCAGCCGAGATCAGTGCCGCGAGGGGATTGCGCAACTCATGTCCCAACATCGCCAAGAACTCGTTTTTCCGTCTATCCGCCAACGCCAACTGGTCTGCACGTTGACGCAGGAATGCCGTGCTGAGGCCACGGTCCGTCAGGTCCCGTTCCGTCGACGACACGGACACGGCGTTGCCCGCCTCGTCCAGCAGGATCGACATTGACAACCAGATTTCCAATACACGACCATCTTTGGCAACGCGCCGCGTTTCATAGGAATGCAGTGCCTGGTTATCCAGTGCGTGGAGAATGAAATCGTGATGATCCTCCCGCGCGCCAGGTGGCAGCAAATCCGAAACCGACAGGCATAACGCTTCTGCCTCCGTGTAACCGTACATCACAGTCGCGGCATTGTTCCAGGCAAGAAACCGCCCATTCAGATCGAAGACCGTGACGGCATCATTGGAGTCCTGCACGACGGCAGCGAGGCGCCCTGCACGCTCGTCTACTTTCTTGATATGTGTGATATCCGTCCAGGTCACCACCGTGCCGGCGGGAAACTGGCCGACAATGGCGATATACGGCGTGATGCGACGGACATACCACTGCCCCGATGCCGATTTGACTTCCTTCTCCGCCTGCTCGATCGCGCCGGACAAGACGCGCTCGACATCCGGCATCATCGTATCGCCAAGCGGTGCAACCAGGGTTTCCCGCACCGTACGTCCCATGTCTGTCGGCCCCAGACCGAATATCGCCGCCGCACTTGGCGTGAAGCGTTTCAGCAAACCATGCCGGTCAATCAACACGGTGGCAATTTCAGTACTGGCGAGCAAACTCGTGAAATCGTCCGTCAGGGCCTCTAATTGCAGGACTTTCTGTTCTAGCTGATAATTGACCTGATTCAACTGCTCATTAACGACTTGCAACTCTTCCTTCGACGTTTCCAGCTCCTCGTTTGCCGAGCGTAATTCTTCATTTATCGACAGCATTTCTTCGTTCGATACGCGCAATTCGCTGTTACTTTCCTCTAATTCGCCGATCGTGAACCCCAATGCCGCCTGGGTGGTACGAAGTTCACGTTCAAGGTGCCATAGATCGGAATCACCTCCTTCTGCAACCGGTGGCAATATAATTCGTTGTACGAATGGTAATTGCGAAAACAGGATCAACAGCAAGCTACCCGCATAGATCTGATCGGTAATATGGGAAACCGTGATCTGCACGTCAGGCACGCCGTCGCCCAACACGGCTTCACTTACCGCATCACCGAACGGATTCTGAGACGCGCGGCGTAAGACGATCCGCAGCCTCATTCGCAATCTTTCGCGGGTCATGTCCAGAATGTTATTTGTCGGCTCGCCCTCAGACTGCCCCAAGTAGCAATCTACGGCGCCGCTAACATAGATAACCTGATGGGCGGTATTGGCCAAAACCGCGGCCTGATGATGCGACAACAACGCCGCGTTAACTAATTCCGCATACCCTTTATTACGACCGCCAACCCGCCCTGCGTTTGGGAAATCGCCGCGCCCCCCGTTTCGCGATGTATGGCGATGAATCGACGCACTTGGCATGGTGAGCGGTGCATGTTGATAAATGCGCCATTTCTTGGATACCTCCTGGAAATGCGTTGCATCCGGAGTACTGCTTTCGGCACGTCCGAGGAACAGATAGCACTCTGGGTTGAGTGCGAAGTGAAAGAGCGTGAAAACGCGTTGTTGCGCCAGCGGCTCCAGATATATCAGCAAATTGCGACAACTGATCAAGTCCACACTCGAAAATGGCGGATCGGCCGTCAAATTTTGAGAGGTAAATAAGATCGACTCGCGAAGTTCCCGACGCACCTGATAGCCGTGCTCGCACGGCTGAAAAAAACGCGAGAGCCTTGCTTCTCCCAATTGCAATGCAACATCCGGGGAATAAATACCAAGGCGCGCACACGTCAATGCTGTTCGATTGACATCTGACGCAAAGATCATGAAGCTGCGACCGCTTTTGCGCTTTTCAATCTCCTCGGTCAACAGCATCGAGATCGAATACGCTTCTTCCCCGGTGGCGCAACCCGGGACCCAGATACGCAACGGCTGCGCCACCTCGGGCGCATCGAGTAACGGTCGCAATACACGTTCCGCGAGCATATCCCATGCCTCCGCATCCCGAAAGAATGCGGTCACACCAATCATCATTTCCTGACTCAGTGCCTCTACCTCGTCTAGCTGCGTGCTCAACAATTGGCAATACTTCTCGAAACGATCAATTCGGTTGACCGCCATCCGGCGTGCGACGCGACGCCTCAACGTGCAGTGTTTATAGCCTCTAAATTCGGTGCCAGCTCCTGCCAGAGCATTGAAAACTGGCTCCAGATCCATCGCGGGCACATCTGCCTGATCGTCCGCTTCGGGCGTCGCATGCGCAGCATGCTCAGGTAGCGCCAACCCCTGAAGTTGATCCGCGTAGTCCAACACCGCGGCGGCCATGTCTTGCACAGGCAATACAAATTCGACCAATCCCGACTCAATCGCCGTTTGAGGCATGATGGGATCCTCCGCGCTATTTGGAGATTGTGCAATGACAAGCCCCCTTCCGCCTTGATAGCACGAAGCCCCACCGTATTGTCGCCATCGGCGCCGCTCATGACGATGCCTATCACGCGCTCACGCTGATCGCTGGCGAGTGATGTTATATATCGATCTATAAACGTTGTCACTGACATCGGCCCTTCGTCCGACACCAAGCGGCATATTGCCTCGTGCATCTCTACCCTAACGTCGGGCGGCAAGACGTAGATGTTTCCCGGGCGAAGTGGCATGCCATCCGACACCATTTGCAACGGCATGGTCGTTTTTATCGAAAATAATTCGGATATCTGTGTTTCTGCATCGGCACCAAAATGAAAGGCAATGACGAATGCAAAATCCTGTCGTGTAATCGGGAATATCTGGAAAAAGAGGCTCAGCGACTTCATCGCGCCGGCCGATCCACCACCGATGACAACGATGTGTGGCGCGGCTAACGATGCCACGCTATCATCGACCTCTCTGGAAGATTCGTTCATCGAGGATGACCACATGAAAGAGATGCCGAAGCGCAACGAATACGAACATAGTCATTGCACACCCTTTGAACTGCGGGGTCAGAATGCGCTGAAACGGTATCAAGCGCAATACCGCTATGGTGATTAATGAATCTTTACGCAGGGTCGACCAGCCTAGATCGTCCAATGCAAAAAATTGGACCGGCAAGTGTTGCTAGAGGGATGTCGAGACGTTAGGGTAAGCGATTAGAATCCGTAGGCTCGCAACTGAAGTTCCTGCTGTACAGGCGCGAAATCAGCTGGCGGGTAATGCAACACTGCGCCCTGCCCATCGTCAACTGTAATGGCCTCCCCGCTACGAGCAGCGCCACGCAAAAACGCTTCACCTTGATCGGTTGCCGGTCGTTCGACGGTAGAACCATTGATGCAGTCCTCAACGAAAGGCAACAAAGTACCATTTACCGAAAATGGTGGCAAAGCAGTAGACGATCCGGCATGCGCGACACAAAGTGCGCTCTCCAGATTCAACAGCGAGATCAACGGACCTTTCGATCCCTCTGATGCCGTCAGCAAGATGGGGCGTGAGCCTGTCGGAGGTAAGACAAATGCGACCCCCGAACCAGAAAATGCACGCCACGCACTCATGGGTTCGGCTTGTGCCGTCGCCATGGTAATCGCAGATGCCGCGTTTATTCCAATAAACGCAGCACGTATGAAGAACCGCGACTGTTGCAACATGCATTATTCTCCGTCGATGGCACGCAGGATCGCGCGATAGATGTATCTACTCGCCGTGACGCGGGGTATGTTCCGGATGATGCAGCCGTTTATCCGCCGCTTATACTGGTCTGTGATAACGCGTGTAATGCAAAGCAAGTGTATCACTTCATTGCATTAACACAGACTGAGCGCTTTCATATTCTCAACGAACCGAAGCATACGAAAATCAAACCTGGGCGCATCGTCCCAAAATAGCTCGCTAATAGGTGCTGCGTCACCGGTACGCAGCATTAATGCCACAATGCTTTTGAAATAGCAGTCTTGTACCAATTCGACAAAATGCGTATCCCTCTTTCACCACGACTTGCTGAGTTCTTCGATCATCGCTCCGATTCTTATCTGTCGATAAATAGGCTTTCCTTTTATGGAACCGGGTTCCACGCAATGGGTGTTTTTGGGCATGCCAAAGCATGCTTTCAAATTGCGGCTGACGTCCTCTACCCGGCCTCAGAAAAGTGCTTTGACCACGCGGCAAGCCAGCGGCAACGAAGTCATGACACGGTTGGCGTTGACGATTGCAGATCGATGCATTCACCCACGGTATAGACGAGAGGCATTGTCGCGGCAATCGCTTCCTGCAATTAAATCTGCCATCCATTATGTGTGATTGCAGCCATCCCCTTGTTGGCGCTGAATGGTCTTACGCAGCCGGCCAGATCAGAATTGCTATGGGATTTCGGTTATAGTTGACCGTCAACAGGCCGCCGACAACAGTCTAGGCACGCGTGCAAGTCCAGGAACATTCTATTTGCGTGTGAAAAGGAACACGATAAGTGAAAACGAGAGACGAAAAGCTACAAGCTTTAGCAATCGAACTTGGCTTCGATTTGAAGGAGCAAATCAAGGTAGGGGGAAAGTACACACCGGTGTTGATCGATGGGAACGTCGCTTATGTCGCCGGTCAAATACCTCGGATAGGTGACGTCGTTCACTTTGTTGGCATCGTCGGCGAATCAATCTCGCTTGATGACGCTCGTCGGGCAGCCGCTACGGCAACGCTTCGGGCGCTCGCACTTGTAAAAGCAGCCTTGGGGACGCTCGATGCGATATCCGCGGTGCCACGTATTACAGTATGCGTCCGTAGCGCGCCGGACTTTACGATGCAAAGCGAAGTCGCCGATGGCGCATCTGACGCGCTGCATTCCGTTCTGGGCGACGTGGGTGTGCACACACGGACGTCTATCGGCGTTTTGCAATTGCCTAAGGGCGCCTCGGTCGAAGTGGACTGTATTTTCAAGATCGGCTCGTGCACAGCCTAAATCAAACTTTGCGGATATGGATCAATGTGTCATCGTCGTCCCCGCGCGCCGTGCGCACTAAACCGCACGCGGTCACGCGTCCCTGTCCAACCAAGCCGGACCAGCAATCGCAAATTCGAAATGTGCATGAAGAAGTGAATGATGTTGTATAAATACACAGCATTTCGCAAATGGAAGTCGGGAGCGTTTGCGCGCCACCGTTCTCAATACCGCGACACCAGGGTTGAAAACCGATAAGATTTAACGCCGACAGGCAGGCTAACTGAATCCGGCTTTATATTTTCAAACGAGATGCAATGAGAAACGTTTTAGTTGTAGCAGGCGGGACGTCAGGCATCGGCGAAGCAACGGCGCTCTATTTCGCAAAGCGCGAGTGGGATGTTGCAATCATCGGCCGCAACGCAGTGGCTGGCGAACGCATCGAAGGCCAGTTGAACAGCTGCGGCGGCTTCCATAGTTTCTATGAAGCGGACCTCACTGATCCGGAACAAGTCACGCAAGTTTTCGGCGATATCACATCGCGGTACTCACGCTTAGACGCTGCCTTCAACTGTGCTGGAATTCTTGGTACGCCCGCAAATATCCCCGATCAATCGCTGGCTGAACTTCGCCGTGTGCTTGACGTCAATTTGAGCGCGACGTTCCTCTGCCTTCAGCATCAAATGCGGATCATGTCTGCGCAGGGTCACGGATCTATCGTCAATTGTTCGTCAATCGGCGGCGTAGTCGGAATGCCGGGCATCGCGCCATATGTCGCCAGCAAACACGCCTTGATAGGGTTGACCAAGTCGGCTGCCCTCGAAGTCGCGCCGGCCGGCGTGCGAGTGAACTGTGTCAGTCCCGGTGCGACGTACACGCCAATGCAAGAAAAGATGATTGCAAACGATCCAAATCTTGAGGCCAGTCTGGCGCAAAGCCATCCTTTAGGAAGGATTGCACGCCCGGATGAGATTGCGAGTGCAGTATTTTGGCTAAGTGCATCCGATGCGACATTCGTCACGGGAACAAATGTCATGGTCGACGGCGGATTTAGTGCACGTTAAGGAGCGAAATGGAAAAGATTATCATTGTATCCGGGGGTAGTTCCGGCATCGGAAAAGCATGCGTGGACCGCTTCAATGCGATTGAGAATACGCGCGCTATCAATTTTGACTTGACCACTCCGGCGCCAGACCGGCCCACCGATTATGTCTCCGTAGATGTAACGGACGAAGCCTCAGTGGCGAAGGGCGTAGCGGAAGTCTTTGAGAAGTACGGGCGAATTGACGGACTAGTGAACTGCGCCGGCCGTGGCGGTGGCGGCCATGCTCATCAGTTGGAATTAAGCGAATGGTCGAAGATTATTGACTTGAACTTGACCGGCACCTTTCTGCTTTCGAAGCACTGTCTCAAAGTGATGGTCGAACAGCGTTCTGGCGCCATTTGCAACTTATCCAGTGTCGTTGCCCTGCAGACGCTGACTGGAGCAACGCAGTACTCCGCGTCCAAAGCTGGCGTAATAGGTCTCACCAAGACAATGGCCCTTGATTATGCGCGGCTTGGCATTCGTGTTAACGCGATATGCCCCGGATACATCGAAACAGAAGGCGTTAGTCATCTGAATCAGCCGGAGTTGCAATTCTTGCGAGACGAGATCACGTCGTTTCACGCGACAAATCGAAGAGGCCGTCCAGAAGAAATCGCGGCCGTCGTTGCGTTTCTCCTCTCTGACGACGCTTCGCTGGTCACGGGCAGTGTTTTAACATGTGACGGCGGCTGGACTGCCGGTCGCCACGCAGGCAATTTCCTCGAATAATCGAGCAAGATGTCGCTATTCTAGGGGGCACCTACTTTTTAAATAGGCACTTCCGCCGTGCCGCTGATCAACAGTCCGACACACACCGTAACGACACATCCCGCAAGATGCCGGCGATGGACGCTTACCTTGATGAAGATGCCGGAAGAGCGGTACGGGCGATGGATCACAAAAGCTGCACTAGCGGCAGGCGGCAAAGCGGTTGCCATGTTCGGGGATTACAAGAAAAAGGGGCAAAAAAGCTGTCATTTAGACGCCTTTTTGTCCCCTTATACACACCCTGTCATTACGCTGGCATTCGTAACTAGTTGAATGTGAAGGTATTCTGGCGGAGAGACGGGGATTCGAACCCCGGATAGGTTTTACCCTATACACGCTTTCCAGGCGTGCGACTTAAACCGCTCATCCATCTCTCCGGAGCCGGCTATTATAGCGAAGCTTTTGAGGAATGGGGAGTTTTTTCCGAAGTACTTGGCAAGCCACGTCTCATCGGCGTTTCGCGTCCCCCTGGAAGAATCAATACGGGCATCAACCCATACCGGGCACGCCTACTTTCGGGTCCCAAACCCAGCGCTATAGCGCTTTTCCAACCACTGCTGAAAAAAGCCCCATGCCGTGGTCATCAGCAAATAGTAGATAGCCGCTGCACAAAATACCTCCAACACCTCGAACTTCGCCTGCATGAGCATCTGGCTGCGACGCATCAACTCTTCCATGGAGATCACCGACGTGAGCGACGTCGCTTTCAACAGGCCGTTCACCGAGTTACCAAGCGACGGAATCATCAAGCGGAACGCCTGGGGAAACGTCACTTTCCACAACTTGACCCACCGGGGCAAGCCCAGCGCATCAGCGGCTTCGCGCTGCCCTTGCGGTACGCTGAGAAAACCGGCACGAATGATCTCGGCCAGGTACGCCGCTTCATTTAGGATCAAGGCGAAAAGCGACGATTCCAGCACGTTCAAGCGAATTCCGAACTGCGGCAATCCGGTAAAGACAATCACCAATTGCACCAGTAGCGGCGTACCACGCATGACCCAAATATAAAAGGCCGCAGGACCGCGCAGCACCGGATTGGAAGACATGCGCAGCAGGGCGACCCCCATGCCGACAATCATGCCTCCGACGGCCGTGGCGATTGTCAGCGCGAGGGTGATTAACGCGCCCTCCATCAAAAAAACATTGACCAGATAGCCTAGAAAATCCGGCACATTGAACAGACTCATCTCGGCTCCCGTGTTGCCTAGATCGTTACCACCCGTGCGCTTATCGCCAGCGCGCACTCATTCAATCGCAATGACCAATCGCCCGATATGCTTGCTTAGTTCGGCCCCGTACCGCGGATCGAGAACGTGGTTTCTTTCAATGGCGTCATGCGGAACTTCGCAAACAACTTGTCATAAGTACCGTCCGCCTTCAGCTTCGTGATCGCATCGGCCGCTGCCTGCGCGACGACCTTGTCGCGAAAGGCAAATGTGATATCCGTGCCCTGCTGCCCCCTTACCCAGACCTTGACCAGCTTGCGATCTTCCAGCGATCGCGCCGTTTCATCGATATTCAGCCCCGCCTCGACCTGACCGGCCAGCAACGCCTGTGACGTGTCCGTCACCGTCTCGAAAGTCAGGAACTGAATCGGCTGCAAGCCACGTTTCACCATGTCGTCGCTGATACCCCGGGCCTTGCGTTCCTGATACGTACCAATTTCAACCCCCACTTTACGCCCCGCAAGATCATCGAAACCATGAATGACCAGCTTGCTGCCCGGTAGCGTATAGATGCTGATCGCCTGTTGCGCGTATGGCACCATATAGAACATCTTCGAACGCTCCTCGGTCCAGAACAAGCCGGTATCGATTGCATCGAAACGGCCGGTCTTCAGCGCCGGGATCATCGGTGGCATATCCATCCGCAGATAGGTCGGCTTCAAGCAAAGCGCTTTCGCTATCGCGTTACCCAATTCAACGTTCAGTCCTTCCAGCTCACCCTTGTCATTCACATACTGCTGGGGTGGCAATGTGGGATTGATTGACATCTGCAACTCGCCAGCCTTGACCAGGTGATCCGAGGCGATTTTCGGCGCACAGCTTTGCGCATGCGCGACGAACGGCAAAGCCAGTCCCAGCAGCATGGAACCCAACAACTTGCTGACTTTCATGTTTGCTTCCCTTCTACGTGTGGTGAGAGTCCCCAGCGCCTACCCCTACATTTCCCTGGGGCCTGACACCGTATTAAAATTGCGCCCCGCTTGCTTGCTAAAACTGCCTGGATACTGCTTGATACAATAAAATTTGGTCTACTACATTGTCGTATTCCGCCCGCCCGAACACCACGGCCCACAGTCGGCCGAAGCGAAAATCCTCACTGGCCGCGGCAGGACAGCAAGGAAGTGTGCGTTGCGGAGATCACAACCTCGCTACGCTGATTGATCAATTCCAGCGACTCGTTGACGATGCCGCGCCCGGGCTTGGAAGTCGGACGCTTGTCAGTGAAGGTGAAACGTACATGGACAGTATCGCCCGCAATAACAGGCTTTACGAACTTCACGTCCTGCCAGCCTAGCGACGCAATCGAACTGTTGTCGTACAGC
>NZ_LAQU01000020.1 GCF_000970345.1 Robbsia andropogonis
ACGTTTACTTGTAGATCGCCAGGGATCCTTGCGCCTTTACAGCACGCATGGATTCAGCGCCATCGCCACGCCGGACGGTCACACGCCCCCGGGCAACACCCATAATGCGCTCCACGCAGCTAATTTGTCCGCATACCGCATGCCGGCGTACGCTGGACTGCTTGAAGGCAGGCGAAGGATCCGATAACGTCGCGCCCATTCACCCAAGGCCTTTTCGCCGATTTTTGCGGCCGTGCCGCCGTTGAAACCGATGGTATGAAGAAGCGGTAGACTTGCCAGCAAGGCGTGCAAGTCATTGCTCATATGATTCCGGATCGCACTATCGAGACTGCCGTCGCGTTGCGCTTCGGCGATGACATCCCAGAGACCCACGCCATGGGCCAATACAGTGGCCAGGCGTTCGTCATACGGCAATGGCCGCAATGGTGAGCCAATCACATCGCCCAGCAAATCCCAAAACTGATTTCGCGGATGCGCGTAATACTGTGCCGCCGACAACGACATGACGCCGGGGAGACTGCCAAAAATCATGATGCGCGTCTGCGCATTGCAGACGGCGGGGAAACTTTGGAGGGGTGATGATGAGGAAGGATTCATTGAAAAGCAGGTACTTGCGAATGCTTGGGAGAGGTGCGACCTCCTTCGCCGCGGCCGCGCGCCTGCCGTCATCTACCGTCAGTGCGATCCAACAACGTCCAAAACGCTGGCAAAAAACACTCAGTGATGATCAATGGCGCGCCGTGCCGTTCGAAAACGGAACGACGTGCGACCAACGGCATACGGACATCCGCCGGCATCTCCAGCAGGCTGTCAGCGCCGGAACGATGCGCTTCCCGCGCTTCGCCGACGTTGCCCACCCTGGCGGCTATCCGCATGCGTTGACCCGCATATAACCGTAGCACGGGGTCGGAACCACGCGCCCGCATGCCGCCTGCCAGCGGCACTACCCGCGACGTCAACATCGATCGCCGCACCATCGGATCGCGATAAAGCAAAATGGCGAGCGGACGCGTCCGCAATGTTCGCATCGCTCGCCATATACCTCGGCTGTGTGCCAGTCCCGTCACGCTATGGGCGACGACGCACGGAATATCGTCAATCGCCAGCACGACCTCCCGCACCCACGCCATGCCGCGCGCCGGTGTGCCCAGCAGCGGTGCCTCATCGGCCCACGGGTTTTCACGCCGCTCTTTCAGCACCTGGACAGTGACCTGACAGGCTGGTGTCCCTGCGCGTTCAACCGTATCCATCCTCGCGATCGAACGCGCGAGATGCGAGGTCAGCGCCCCACCCGCCGTCAACCAGAGCCGCTGATCACGCGGCACGGACGCCGCAGGTGATACGCGCCACCGGCGGCGCTTGCCGCGCGCGACCGGATCATCGGTGCCGGACATCCGCCCCGCCCGTGCGCCCGCGCGCGTTGGCGCCCGGCGCGTGGATACCCGCGTTCGACGTCGTGCCTCCCGCAGCCCGGCTTCAGGCACGCCCGGCTGCGCCCAACAGCAGGGTGTTGGTCCGCCGGACATACGCCGCCGGGTCCTCGAGGCTACCGCCTTCCGCCAGCAACGCCTGGTCGAACAGCAGATGTACCCAGTCATCGATCTGCGGCGAATCAGACTGCAATTGCTTGACCAGCGGATGATCCGGGTTCAGTTCCAGGATCGGCTGCGCATCCGGCGCTTGCTGCCCGGCTTGCTTCAGCATACGTTGCAGATAGCCGCTCATTGCGCCATCGTCAGCCACCAGACAAGACGGTGAATCAGTCAGGCGGAACGTCAGACGCACGTCTTTCGCTTTGTCCTTCAGCAGCTCCTTGGCCTTTTCAACCAGAGGCTGCATGCTGTCGCCCACTTTCTCCTGCGCGGCCTTTTCTTCATCGTCCGGCGTCAGGTCCAGATCACCACGGGCCACGCTGCTCAACGGCTTGCCATCGAATTCGGTCAGGAAGGACAGCATCCATTCGTCAACCCGATCCGACAGCAGCAGCACTTCGATGCCCTTCTTGCGGAAAACTTCCAAATGCGGGCTGTTACGCGCGGCGCGCCAGCTGTCAGCGCTGACGTAGTAGATCTTCGTCTGCGTCTCCTTCATCCGCGATACGTAGTCGGCCAACGACACGTTTTGCTCGTCCGTATCGCCGTTCGTGCTGGCAAAGCGCAACAGCTTGGCAATCCGATCCTTGTTGCCGAAGTCCTCGCCCGCGCCTTCCTTCAACACCTGGCCGAATTCACTCCAGAATGTCTTGTACTTCTCGGCCTGGTTTTCCGCAAGATCCTCCAGCATCTGCAACGCACGCTTGCTGACCCCTTCGCGGATCGCTTTCACATCGCGGCTTTCCTGCAGGATCTCACGCGACACGTTCAGCGGCAGATCGCTCGAATCCACCACGCCGCGAATAAAGCGCAGGTAGGACGGCAGCAATTGCTCGGCATCGTCCATGATGAATACGCGCTTGACGTACAGCTTCAGGCCGCCACGCTGGTTGCGATCCCACAGGTCGAACGGCGCCTTGGCCGGGACATACAGCAACTGCGTGTACTCGCTGCGACCTTCGACACGGTTATGCGTCCACGCCAGCGGATCTTCCTGCGTATGCGCCAGATGCTTGTAGAAGCTTTTGTACTGCTCCTCGTCGATGTCGTTCTTCGAACGGGTCCACAGCGCGCTGGCCTGGTTCACCGTCTCGAACTCGTCCTTGACGACCATCTTGCCCGCCTCGGCATCCCACTCTTCCTTTTGCATCAGGATGGGAAGCGCGATGTGATCCGAGTACTTCTGGATGATCGACTTCAGCTTCCACGACGACAGCAGCTCATCTTCATCTTCACGCAAATGGAGCGTGATCTTCGTGCCGCGCGTCGGCTTGTCGATGTTGTCCACCGTGAACTCGCCGTCACCGGCGCTTTCCCACCGCACGCCCTCGGATGCCGGCAGGCCGGCACGGCGCGATTCCACGGTCATCTTGTCGGCGACGATAAAGCCCGAATAGAAGCCCACGCCGAATTGACCGATCAACGCTGCATCTTTCTGTTGATCACCGGACAGCTTGGAAAAGAATTCCTTCGTACCCGACTTGGCGATTGTACCGAGGTGCGCGATAGCGTCGTCGCGGCTCATGCCAATGCCGTTATCCTCGATCGAAATCGTGCGGGCTTCCGCATCATGCGTGACGCGAATTTTCAGATCGGGGTCATTCTCATAGAGCGACGCATCGGCAATCCCCTCGAAGCGCAGTTTGTCCGCCGCATCCGATGCGTTGGAGACCAGCTCGCGCAGAAAGATTTCCTTGTTGCTGTACAGCGAATGGATCATCAATTGCAGAAGTTGCTTCGTTTCTGCCTGAAAACTCATTGTTTGTTGCGTCATGCCAATTCCCGATGCAAAAGTGTCGTTCACGATCCCCAAAGCCTGCCGGCATGCCGGAAGGGCGGCGATGTCATCGCCGCCCTTCCAACCCAGGCGCCATGGGCCCCGATTGCTTTCCCGCCACGCTGCCGTGGCCGGAAACCGTAGTCCCTTCTATATCGGGGCGCGATCGACAAATTCAAGAGGGCGAATCGGGTGGCGCTGGCGCGCGCCCCGCCTGCGCGCCGCACCGTCGGCCCATTGGCCCGACCACCAGCCGTAGCCGACCTCCCACGGCAAGCAGCGGCGCCCAGGCGCCTACGGCGACCGCCACGATTCGATCACTGCCCGTGGCGCTGGATGTAATCGGTCAGAAAGAGGAGGAAATCCGGATGGGTGCTGCTGCAGATATTCAACCGCAAATAGGTCGACGGCGTTTGCGACGGCGAAAACAGCGCGCCCGGCGCCAACAGGAAACCGGCCTCGTGGGCGGCGGCAGCCATCGCGCTGCTGTCCGAATGCACATTTGCCCAGACGAACATTCCCGCCTCGGGTTCGCAGAGCAACGTCGCGCCAGCCTGCTTCAAGGCGGCAATCGCGGGCGCGCGGACGCCGTCCAGCTTGTGCCGCAGCCGCTCAACATGGCGTCGATAATGCCCCTCTGTCAACACACCGTAGATAATGCGCTCGCCCAGCTCTGGCGTGGTCAACGCGGCCAGCAGTTTCTGGTCGGAAATCCGCTTTGCCAGCACCGCGTCACACGCGACATAGCCGACCCGAAGGTTCGGTGCCAGTGTCTTGCTGAAACTCCCCGCGTAGATGACCCGCCGCAACTGGTCCAGGCTGGCCAGACGCACGGCCGGGTGGTTCGGTGGGCAAAGATCGCCATAGATATCGTCTTCTACGATGATGAAGTCATAACGCTCGGCAATCTGCAAGATCCGGTAGGCCTGCGCGGCACTCAAGGACGTGCCCGTGGGATTGTGCAGCACCGAATTGATCACCATCAGCTTAGGCCGCCACGTCTGCGCCAGCATTTCCAGCGCATCCAGATCGGGGCCGTTCGCGGTATAAGGCACGCCCAGCAAACGCGCGCCCTGCCCGACAATACGGCCAAACATCTGGAACCATGCCGGATCGCCAACCAGCACCGCATCGCCCGGTTGCAGATACAGACGCGATATCAGGTCGACCGCATTGGTAATTCCCGACAGCGTGACGATCTGCTCCGGTGTCGCCCCAATCTCGAGTCCCGCCAGGTGAATTTGCAATTGCTGCCGCAGCGGCAACGACCCCTGCGGCAATCCATATCGCAACAACGCACCGCCGTTCTGGCGGCCTATCCGCTTGACCGCCTGCGCCAGCATCTCGGCGTCGAGCCAGTCGGTTGGCAGAAAGCCTAGACCCGGCGCCTTTTCCGGCGCGGAGTTATGCATGATGTTGTTCAAAAGCCAGGGAACGTCGATTGCCGCCGCCGACGGCACCGTCGCCCCAGCCGATCGCGCGCGACTGCCAGAGGGCGTATTGGCGCTCCGTACTGTCGCACCCGGGGCGGCGCCCGAACCGTTCCTGACAGCCGCATTCATTGTCGCAGCCGACGGTCCCGTGCCCATGTGATATGCACTTCCAGGCTGTTCATTAAGGCGCTCCAGAACGTAGAAGCCTGAACCACGGCGCGCCTCCAGATACCCCTGACTGACCAGACGCTCGTACGCATCCACGACGGTCGCCGGGGACACCCCTTTTTCCGATGCAAGCCGGCGAATCGAGGGCATCCGCAACCCGGGCCGAAAGACACGCTCGTCGATACGACGTCGCGCCCACAGCACCAATTGTTCGACCAGCGTCAGTTGATCCGAGCCCATCGGCGACGGAATCTGTTCCAGAATTGTCGACACAGCGTGCTCTCCACGACAATCGCTTCAGTTGTTTATGCAACTGTATCATAAATTATCTATTCAACTGTATCGAGACTGTATTGGTACATTTGCTTAATATAATCCTCCAGACGCATCTGACCTTGCAACGGGGAGCCGACCATGTTTAAGATCCATCACTTCCGTTTTTCCGACGACACTGCCATCGCGCACACGACGACCGCGCGCACGACGCTCTCCGTCACGCGCGGCGTGTTGTGGGTCACAATGGAAGGTGATGCGACCGATTACTGGCTCGAGGCCGGCGCATCGCTCACAGTCCCGGCGGAACGACGGCTATGGCTGAGTGCGGACCATTTCCCCACCGTGCTGGAACTGGCGCAAACCCTGCCGCACCAGAAACGCGTCGGGCCGCGAGGCGATATCACGCTGATCGCCCGCCAATCCTGATCGACATCGACCTTCCCGCATGAAATCCAACGCTGCTACCACCATGTCATTGGAAAACACCGCCTCCGGCACACCGTCTTCCTTGGCAAGCGCCGCCACTGCCGCGCAACACTGGCCGCTGTCGCAACGCGCGCGCAACCTGACCAGTTCGGCGATCCGCGAGATCCTGAAAGTCACCGAGCGCCCTGAAATCATCTCGTTCGCCGGCGGCCTGCCCGCCCCGGCGACGTTTCCGGTGGAAGCCATGCGCGCCGCGGCGGAACGCGTCCTGACGAACGACGCGGTTGGTGCACTGCAGTACTCGCCGACCGAAGGCTATCGGCCATTGCGTGAATGGGTGGCGGCGCATCACTCGGGCAATGGCGTGACGATCCGGACGGAGCAGGTGCTGATCACCACCGGGTCGCAACAGGCACTCGACCTGATGGGCAAGATCATGCTCGATCCAGGCAGCCGCGCGCTCGTGGAGACACCGTCCTACCTGGGAGCGCTGCAGTCATTTTCGATGTTCGAGCCCACGTTCGTGTCCGTCCCATCCGATGACGACGGTCTGCAACCGGAGACACTGACCCCCGCGCTGACGCGGGAGGCACGGCTGCTCTATACACAGCCAAACTTCCAAAATCCCACGGCCCGCCGCATGCCTTTGGCGCGTCGTCTGGCATTGGCCGAATTCGCACGCCGCTGCGGTTTTCCGGTAATCGAGGATGACCCGTATGGCGAGCTGTATTACCGCGACGCGCCATTACCCACGTTGTTATCGATGGCACCCGACCACATCGTGCATTTCGGGACATTCTCGAAGGTGTTGGCGCCCGGCTTGCGCGTGGGGTATGTGATCGCGCCTGAACCGCTGCTGTTGAAACTGGTCCAGGCGAAGCAGGCGGCCGACTTGCACACGCCGATCCTGACACAGCGCATCGTCCATGAAGCGATAAAGGGCGACCTGCTGTCGCGCCACCTGCCCGATGTGCGGACGCTGTATCGCGGCCAGTGCGATGCGATGCTCTCCGCGCTTGAACGCGAGATGCCCGATGGTGTGCGCTGGAACGCACCGTCCGGCGGCATGTTCGTCTGGCTGACGCTTCCGGGCCATATCGATGCAACCGCCCTGCTGCAGTGCGCCATCGCGGAGCGTGTGGCCTTCGTGCCGGGCGAGCCGTTTTATGCGGACGGCCGCACCGATCCACTGGCGTCCCGCTCGATGCGCCTGTGTTTTTCGACGGTGCCGCCGGCGCGCATCGACGAAGGCATCGCTATACTAGGCCGCCTGATCGCCGGCTGGCCCAAACCCTAGTCGGCGCGGACCGCTTTATCAACTGGAGATCACGATGTCGCAATCCGCTGTCTATCAACGCCTTGACGCTGCCGGTATCACGCTACCAGCCGCAAATGCGCCGGCAGCCGCCTATGTGATGGCGGCGCAGTCCGGTAACCTGGTGCATGTCTCCGGGCACATCGCGCGCAAGGAGGGTCAACCGTGGGTTGGACGCCTTGGCGATTCATTGGACACGGCAACGGGCAAGGCCGCGGCACGCAGCGTTGCAATCGATCTGCTGGCAACGCTGCACGCACACACCGGTGACCTTGGCCGTGTTTCCCGGATCGTCAAACTGGTGAGCCTGGTGCATTCGGCGCCGACGTTTACAGAACAGCATCTCGTCACCAACGGAGCATCGGAATTGATGGTCGAAATATTCGGCGACCAGGGCAAGCATGCGCGTTCCGCATTCGGCGTCGCGCAGTTGCCATTCGGCGTATGCGTGGAAATCGAGATGATCGCCGAACTGACGGCCCCTTAGCAGTGCCTGCATACCCGACCGCTGATCGGGTATTTCGTCGCGCAATCACGACACCCTCGTCATCGCGCCACCCAATGCGCCGGCTTCGTCGGAGATCCAACCGGCGCAACGGCAATAGGCGCACCATGCGTACGCCGCGGCGGATGCCTAACAATCGAACGATTGTTTCGGTTCCATCGCCCCCTCTGCCGATGGAACCGATGCCTTTTCAACGCGGCGCGACGAGATGAATTCGCCGAGATCGGGCCAGACAATGATTACGCGTGCTTCATGCGTCGGTGCGCCGACTCCACGCGCATCCCGTTCGATTCCAAGACATTCTTCCGGGCGCGACGCGCAAAGCATCCGGCACGTCGCTATTGCCCCTATGAGGACTGTTCTGCCGGCCTTGTCTGGTCGGTCGAACACCTACGTGACGAACTCCTAAAATTTATAGGCTTGGGTTACTATCTCTCAGCCGTAGCCGCTGGCATTGGTCAATGGGACGCCATCACTCGATATGAGCGGACGTGCCTCGCATGTGTGGCGGCCATTGCTTTCGTTGTCTGTCATGGGCGCTACTGCGGCATCCTTCCTGGATGCGCTGGCGTTGCGGCACGGCACACGCCTTTGAACGATATATGACTCAGCTACTGCCGTCGGGGGATGGAGCAACACGGCCGTTCGATCCGCAAGATGATTATCGCGACTCCCGCAAATGGGCCTTGTTCGCCATTCCGGCGCTTGGACTCATTTTGCTGGCTATTCTGTGGACCGTGATCGGTACGCGGCTCTCGGTCGAGCATCGTACCGTAAGCGCCGATTCCGCGGCATCGGCCGATATCCTCGCTTCCGCGCTGGAACAGCATACGGTCAAGGCCATTCACCAGATCGATCAGATCACACGTTTCATTAAGTTCGAATACGAAAAAGACCCCGCGCATTTCAATCTGGATCTAGCATTCTCACAGGGTCTCGTACCGGCGGACGTACTGCTGCAGGTTTCCCTGGTTGGTGCCGACGGCAAGATGGTCGAAGCGGTGAGCACACGGCCTGGACAACGCGGTATCACCGTAACGTCTGGCGCGACGACCCCGGTGGATGTCTCTGACCGCCAACACTTCCGTTATCACACCGCGCATGACAGCGACGAGTTGTTTATCAGCAAGCCGGTGCTAGGGCGTGCATCAGGTCAATGGACGCTGCAATTCACACGGCGCCTGAACAGCCCCGGCGGCCAATTCGGCGGTATCGTCGTCGTGTCGGTCGACCCCCGCTATTTCACTTCGGATTTCTATAACACCGCGGCACTCGGCGACAACGGCGTTATCGCGGTGATAAGCGACGACGGCACTGTGCTGTCGCGGCAGACCGGCAGCCACGACCCCGAGCATCGATTCACCGCAGGCGTACGCTATCCGGAACCGCAGCATCTTGCGGGGGAGATCGACGATCCGATCGATAACGTGACACGGCAGGTTGCGTATCGGCATATCGCCGATTATCCGCTGGGAGTCATGGCAGGCCTCGCCGTCAGCGACGAATTGGCCGCGTTCAATCACACGCGCAACGTCTACCTGATGATGACGACTTTCATGTCGGTCGCCATCATCCTCTTTCTGTTCTATGTCTGGCTGCTGATGCGCAAGCTCATGCAACGCGAACGGGAGATGCGTCTGCTCGCCGAGACGGACATCCTAACCGGTCTGCCCAACCGTTATCAAAGCTTGCGCATCCTGCGACGGGAAGTACTGCCATTGGAGAACGTGGGCCGCATCGCACTGCTGATGGTCGGGCTGGACAACTTCAAGACCATCAACGACTCCCTGGGTCACGCCGCCGGTGATCAGGTCCTCATCAAGACCGCGGCGCGGCTGGGTGAACTGGCGGCACGCTTGAGCAGCGAGGCGCTAATCCTGGCGCGCAGCGGCGGCGATGCGTTCCTGATTGCCATAAAGGGACCATCGGTACGCGAGGAATCGGCACTGCTCGCCGAGGCGATCGCGGAGGCACTGCAACCGCCGTTCACGGTCCGCGGCATTCCGCTGGTCTTGAACGCCAGCGTGGGTATCGCGCTCTACATGGAAAATGGCGAGAACGAGGCCGATCTGCTGAAAAAAGCGGATCTCGCGATGTACAGTGCGAAGGAGGCTGGCAAGGCCTGCTATCAGTTTTACTCGCCTCACCTGGCACGTCGCGCGGACCGTTTGATGAAGTGGGAGCAACAACTGCGCGTGGCGTTGTCCCAGAAGCAGTTCTTTGTCGAATACCAACCGATCTACAACTTGCAGGATCGCCGCATCCGCGGTTTCGAGACGTTGCTGCGCTGGCACCATCCGGATCAGGGGCTGATTCTCGCCGGTGACTTCATTCCGATCGCGGAATCCACCGGCTTGATCTTGCCACTTGGCGACTTCGCCCTGGATGCGGCCTGCGGTCAGTTGGCGCTTTGGCGCGCAGAAGGATTCAATGCATTGACCTTGGCGGTCAATGTCTCGTCAGTGCAATTCTGGCGTGGCGACCTTGTTGACACGGTACGGCGCGCGCTCGACAAACACCTTGTTCCGCCGGAACAACTGGAACTGGAAATCACCGAAACGGCGATGATCGAGTATCCGGAGCTGGTGTCCGACAAGATCACCGCATTGAAGGCGCTCGGCGTACGAATCGCATTGGATGATTTCGGGACAGGCTATTCGTCCCTATCGTATTTGCATCGCTTCCCGGTGGATACGCTGAAAATCGATCGCTCATTCGTTCACGCCATTCCGAACGATCGCAGCGTCTGCTCGATGATCTCCGCCATCGTTGGTCTGGCGATGTCCCTCGGTCTGACGGTTGTCGTCGAAGGCATCGAGAACGACGAACAGGCGGAATGGTTGTCGCGTCTTGGGAACCTGGATGCGCAGGGCTTCCTGTTCTCGCGCCCGCTGCGTGCCGAAGCGGCGCTCGAAGCGCTGCGGAACGTGGGCGTGTCTGGCGCCGAGGCGACACTGCCGCCGAAGGACGCCCTCAACCCATAGGGCGCGCCCTTCTGTCGATCGCGACAGGACGCGTACGCTCCGGAGACATTACATACGGTGAGTGCCCGTTACACCAGCCCCATCACACCGAGGGCGATGGTGATAACGCCAAGCACCAGGTTGATACTGACCATGGTTCGAATCGTGACCAATGCTTTTGCGCCATCCTGCCATTTCTCCGCCTGCACCGCGCGCTGCAGACGCGGGAACATCGCAAACCGGATATGGCCGAAAATCAGCATCATGACCACGCCGGTGCCAGTCATGGCGTGTACCGGCCAAGGCGCCTGACCACCGCCGAAGCGTCCCATCAAATAGCCACCGGAAATCAGCAACAGGCCGATGCTGATACTGACCCAGGTAAAGAAACGCCGCAGCACCCCTTCCCATAGCGGCAACCGCATTTGCGGCGCGATTTCGCTGACCGCCGGACGCAGGCAGATGTGCGCGAAAAACATCCCCCCTACCCAGATGACAACCGCGATCAAATGCAGAAACAGCGCCACTTCCACGACATGATTCATCTCGACAACATCCTTTCCAGATAGCGTCCGCCCGATACGCGCGGCGAACGCCGGGAGATCGACTTCAGCGGATTGCCGGGCGCAAGCCCGTCGGCTTCAACCGATTTGCCGGCACCTTGCCGCGTTTCGCACGCTTGCCGCGGTGTGGATCGAGCGCATCGTTGTTCAATACCGCTTCCACCGGCTTGCCGCCGCGCTCCCCCTGCAGCACCAGGCCAACCGGCGTGAAGGCAACGCTTTGCAACAGTGACTGGCCGTCTTCCAGCGACATCAGCGTAACGCCACGGCCACCGGCCATGGTCTTCATTTCATCGATACCGAAAACCAGTAACCGACCGTCGCTGGCAAGACAGGCGACTTCCGTCGCGCCATCAAGCACCGGCGTAGGCATCAGCGGTACGGGTTGCGTATCGCCCTCGCCTTCGATCGTCATGAACGACTTCCCGCTACGATTCCGGCTGACAAGGTCACCCAGCTTCGACAGGAAACCATATCCGGCACTGGTTGCCAGCAACAGCAGACGCTCCGGCGCGGCGGCGTAGTAGTGCAGCAATCGCGTACCCGACTCCAGGTCGACCAGCGACGTCACCGGTACGCCATCACCCCGGCCACCCGGTAGACCCGCGACGGCGGTTGAATACACCCGGCCGTTATTGCCCCAGGCAATCAGGTTGTCGGTTGTACGGCATTCGAAGGCACCGTAGAGGGAGTCACCCGCCTTGAACGTGAACATCGCACTATCAAGGCCGTGGCCCTTCTGCGTCCGTACCCAACCACGTGCCGAGACGATGACCGTCACCGGTTCGTCAACCACGCGCGCTTCCGCGCTCGCACGCTTTTCCTGCTGGATCAGCGTACGGCGATCGTCGCCATATTGCTTTGCATCGGCCTCGATCTCCCGGATCATCAGACGACGCATGGCCGAGTCACTGCCGAGCAACTCCTCGAGCTTCTTCTTCTCGTCGGACAGCTCGGACAACTCGCGTTCGATCTTCAGGCGTTCCAGTCGCGCCAATTGGCGCAGCCGGATTTCCAGAATGTCCTCGGCCTGCCGATCGGTCAGCTTGAAACGGTCGATCAGGGCCGGCTTCGGTTCATCCGATTCGCGGATGGTCTGGATCACTTCATCGATATTCAGGAAGACGATCAAGCGTCCTTCCAGGATATGAATGCGATCATTGACCTTGCCCAGGCGATGCCGCGTACGACGGGTCATCGTCGCCTGGCGGAACGCCACCCATTCACCCAGGATCTCCGGCAACGCTTTTTGCCGCGGCCGGCCGTCTCCGCCGATCATCACCAGGTTGATCGCCGCATTCGACTCCATGCTGGTATGCGCCAGCAAGGTGTTGATGAACTCGGTTTGATCGATACGGCTCGACTTCGGCTCGAATACGAGCCGCACCGCCGCGTCCTTGCCGGATTCGTCGCGCACCGCGTCGAGCAGTCCGAGAATCGTCTGCTTGCCTGCAAGCTGCTCCGGTGTCAGCGCCTTCTTGCCCAGCTTGATCTTCGGATTGGTCAGGTCCTCGATTTCCTCGAGCACTTTCTGACCCGATGTGTTCGGCGGCAGCTCGGTCACCACCAGATTCCATTGCCCACGCGCCAGTTCTTCGATCTTCCAGCGTGCACGCACTTTCAGGGAGCCGCGACCGGTCTCGTAGGCCGCGGCGATTTCCGCAGGGCTCGAGATAATCTGACCACCGCCCGGGAAGTCCGGTCCGGGCATCAACGCCAGCAACTCGTCGAGCGCCATCTTCGGGTTACGAATCAAGGCCACCGCCGCGGCGGCCGTCTCGCGCAAATTATGCGACGGAATTTCAGTGGCCATGCCTACCGCGATACCGGACGCCCCGTTCAGCAATACGAACGGCAACCTCGCCGGCAATAGCCGCGGCTCCTGAAAGGATCCATCATAGTTCGGCATGAAATCGACGGTCCCCATATCGATTTCATCGAGCAACAGCTTCGCAATGGGTGTCAGGCGCGCCTCGGTGTATCGCATCGCCGCGGCGCCATCCCCATCCCGCGAGCCGAAATTACCCTGGCCGTCGATCAGCGGATAGCGCATCGAGAAACCCTGCGCCAAGCGCACCAATGCGTCATACGCGGATTGGTCGCCGTGCGGGTGGTATTTACCCAATACGTCGCCGACCACACGTGCCGATTTCACCGGCTTCGCGTCGGACGCCAGGCCCATTTCGCTCATTGCGTAAAGGATGCGGCGTTGTACCGGCTTCTGCCCATCGCAGACGTCGGGCAACGCGCGCCCTTTCACAACCGAGACCGCGTAATCCAGATACGCCCGTTCCGCGTAGACGCCCAGCGTCAACGCATCGCCATCCGGCGGGGGCGTCTCGATAGTGTCGTATTCCATGACCATGTCCTGCTTGCCTTAAATGTCCGCTTCGACTTCGTTGCCCTTCTCTTCCAACCAACTGCGGCGCGCGGCGGCTTCGCCCTTGCCCATCAGCATCGTCATCATCGTGACCGTGGTGTCGAAGTCGAATTCACCCAACGTAACCGGTGACAGGCGTCGGGTATCGGGATTCATCGTCGTATCCCACAATTGTTCGGGGCTCATTTCGCCCAGGCCCTTGAAGCGGCTGATGCTCCACTGGGTCTCACGCACGCCGTCCTTGCGCAGCTTGTCGAGGATCGACTCCAACTCGGCCTCGTCCAGCGCATAGAGCTTCTGCGCGGGACGCTTGCCGCGCGCCGGTGCATCCACGCGGAACAGCGGCGGCCGTGCCACGTAGATATGCTGCCGCGCGACCAGTTGCGGGAAATGCTTGAAGAACAATGTCAGCAGCAGTACCTGGATGTGCGAGCCGTCGACATCCGCATCAGACAGAATGCAGATCTTGCCGTAGCGGAGGTTCGACAGGTCGACCGGGTCGTTTGGCCCGTGCGGATCGACGCCAATCGCGACCGAGATATCGTGTACTTCGTTATTGCCGAACAGCCGGTCGCGCTCGGTTTCCCAGGTGTTCAGGACCTTGCCGCGCAACGGCAGAATCGCCTGGAATTCCTTCTCCCGCCCCATCTTGGCCGACCCGCCCGCGGAGTCACCCTCGACCAGGAACAGCTCGTTGCGGCTGAGATCGGTGGATTCGCAATCGGTCAGCTTGCCGGGCAACACCGCCACGCCGGAACTCTTGCGTTTTTCGATTTTCTGGCCGGCGCGGGTCCGCGCCTGCGCCTGCTTGATCACCAGGTCCGCCAGCTTCTTGCCATGCTCGACGTGCTGGTTCAACCACAACTCCAGCGCCGGCCGGGTGAAGGACGACACGAGTTTGACCGCGTCGCGACTGTTCAGGCGCTCCTTGATCTGGCCCTGGAACTGCGGGTCCAGCACTTTCGCCGAAAGTACATACGAAACACGAGAAAACACATCGTCAGCGAGTAGCTTGACGCCCTTCGGCAACAGGCCTCGCAGTTCGATGAAACTCCGCACCGCCTGGAACAGGCCGTCGCGCAGTCCGGATTCATGCGTACCGTGCGCCGGAGTGGGGATCAGGTTCACATACGATTCACGCAGTAGCGCGCCCTCTTCGGTCCATGCCACCACCCACGCCGCGCCTTCGCCCGGCGCGAAATTTTCTTCGCCGTTGCGGGCAGGATCGGCAAAACGCTCGCCCTCGAACAGCGGCACGAGCGGCTCCGCGCCGTTCAGGCCCTCGCTCAGGTATCCGCGCAGGCCGTCCTGATACTGCCAAACCTGGCGCTCTCCGGTCTTCTCGATCGTCAATTCGACTTCGACACCGGCGAGCAGCACCGCTTTCGAGCGCAGCAGGCGTTGCAATTCAGCTAGCGGCAGGGCGGGCGAGTCAAAGTACTTCCCATCGGGGATGACGGTGACACGGGTACCACTGCGCTTGTCGCCACGGTTGGCCGGACGAACGGTGAGCGCACGAGTAACCACTCCGTGCTCGAAACCGATATCGGCCACTTTGCCGTCCCGCCAGACGGTGACGTCAAGATGCGTGGACAGCGCGTTGGTGACCGATACGCCCACGCCGTGCAGGCCTCCGGAAAACGAGTACGCGCCACCGGACGCCTTGTCGAACTTGCCGCCCGCGTGCAAGCGCGTGAAAACGATCTCGATGACGCTGACGCCTTCCTCGGGATGGATGCCATGCGGGATGCCACGGCCCTCATCCTCGACGCTGATGGCGCCATTGGCATGCAGCGTCACGGAAATGCGCTTGCCGTTGCCACCGAGCGCTTCATCAGACGCGTTATCGATGACTTCCTGGATGATGTGCAGCGGATTTTCCGTCCGCGTGTACATGCCCGGCCGCTGCTTGACGGGCTCGAGGCCCTTCAGCACCTTGATCGAGGCTTCGCTATAGGCAGGATTCGTCGGTTTCTTGGACATGTGGTTCGAAATTCAGCATCGGGCCGGGCGCGTCTGACGACAGCCGTCCGGCCACAAAAAATACAAATGACGATGTCGCGCCAGGTAGTCGGCACGGGCATTTCCCCGTCCGTCCGCCCGTCACGGCCGACACATCGGATACGGACGCCGGTCCACGGGCAACCCGCAACCGGTGTTCAGACGCGAAAACAGGGCAGAAACCCCGATGGCCGCGCGTATTTTACTGTGTAGGACGATCGAGTGTACCTTGCGCGCGTGTAATTGGCCGCTTGGGAGGTCCCGGTCGGTGATACGGTACCGCACACCCGGCTCTCATCGCGAGGCACCGCCGCAAGAACGGCGCCCACCGCGCGACAAGACGGATGGCGGTTCGGCACACGCCGTTCCCTTCCGGTCAGCCTTCGCCGCGGGACTTCGCCTCCAGCGTTTCCCAGCGCTCCAGCGCGATCATCAGTTCGTCGTCGATTTCGGCGAATCGATCGGTCACCTTGGTGCCTTCGGCCGGATTATCGACGAAAATCTTGCCGTCCTCGATCAGTGCCGACAGGTGTTTCTGCTCTGTTTCGAGATCGGAGATTGTCGCCGGAAGCGTCTCCAGTTCGCGTTGTTCCTTGAAAGACAACTTGACCGGCTTGCCCTTCGGCACCGTGGGGATGGCCGTGGTGGAGCCGGCGGGCGCAGGCATGGAAGCAGCAGCGGGAGCATGAGCGCCGGACACGCTACTCGCGGACGCGTCCTGGCGCTTTGCGGCTTTGCCGCCAGCGGACCAGGGGGTGGCCGGCAAGGCATCGCCACTGGTATGTTGCGTGCGCGCCGACTGCGTCCGCCAATCGGAGAATCCCCCCACATACTCGCGCCACACGCCATTGCCTTCGAACGCAATGACCGACGTCACGACGTTATCCAGGAAGGTGCGGTCGTGGCTCACCAGCAGGACGGTGCCCGGGTAGTCCGCCAGCAGTTCCTCGAGCAGTTCCAGCGTGGGAATATCGAGGTCGTTGGTGGGTTCGTCGAGCACCAGCACATTCGATGGCCGCGCGAAAAGACGCGCCAGCAGCAGGCGATTGCGCTCACCGCCGGACAGCGACTTCACCGGGGAGCGGGCCCGCTCCGGGGAAAACAGGAAGTCCGCCAGATAGCTCATGACGTGCTTGCGGGCACCATTGATCTCGACCCAGTCCGAACCTGGGGCGATCGTGTCCGCGAGGCTCCGCTCCGGGTCCAGTTGCGCACGCATCTGGTCAAAATAGGCCACCTGGATATTCGATCCGGTCCGCAGCGAGCCGCTATCCGGTGCAATCTCACCGAGCATCAGCTTGATCAACGTGGTCTTGCCCGCGCCATTCGGACCGATCAGGCCGATCTTGTCGCCCCGCATCACGGTGGCGGTGAGCTTGTTGATCAGGGTCCAGCCTTCATAGCCCTTGGAGACATCGATCATTTCGGTAACGATCTTGCCCGAACGATCGGCTTGGCTGACGTCCAGTTTGACATTGCCCTGGACGTTTCGCCGCTCCGAGCGCTCGCCACGCATGGCTTCCAAGCGGGCGATACGGCCGACGCTTCGAGTCCGCCGCGCTTCCACGCCCTTACGAATCCAGACTTCCTCTTGTGCCAGCAATTTATCGAATTTGGCGTTTTCAATGCGCTCGGTCTCGAGTTGCTGTTCCTTGCGAATCTGATACGCCGCGAAATTGCCGGGATAGGACAGCAAGCGCCCGCGGTCGAGCTCGACGATACGGGTGGCAACAGTATCCAGGAACCGGCGATCGTGGGTGATGAACAGCAGGCTGGTGCGCAACGAGATCACCAGCGATTCGAGCCACCGGATGGCATCGAAATCGAGGTGGTTGGTCGGTTCATCAAGGAGCAGCAGGTCGGGGGCGCTGACCAGCGCCCGCGCGATGGCGACCCGCTTGCGCATGCCGCCGGACAAGTCATCCACGCGCATCGTCTCATCGAGACCCAGTTGTTCGAGCGTCGTTTCCACGCGATTGCGCCAAGACCACGCATCGGTCGCGTCGAGCGCGCCTTGCAGTTCGGTGAGGCGCGCCATCAGCGCATCGGAATCGCTGCCTTCCGCGCCCAGTTGGGACGAGACCTCGTCGTATTCAGCGAGAAGGCGCATGGCATCGGCGAGACCGGAGGCGACGGCCTCGAAGATCGTCTCACCTTCGGTGAACTCGGGCTCCTGGGCGACGAAAATCGTTTTCAGATTGGATTGACGCGAGACGAGTCCATCGTCCGGACGGCTCAGGCCCGCGACAATTTTGAGCAGTGAGGACTTGCCGGCGCCGTTCCGGCCAATCAGGCCAACGCGTTCACCCTGCTCGATAGAGAAATCGGCGTGGTCCAACAAAGCCACGTGACCGAACGCCAGTTGAGCGCCGGTAATGGAATACATCGACATGAGAAGGCTGTCCAGCAGCGGTTAGGCAGGATCAAGCGATCCCGGCATTATGACCGCCGCAAAAGGGGAAATCGGTTGGGCGCTATTGTACCGGCTGTGCGTAACACGGCTCGCGAAGTGCGGAAATGAGGCTGATCGGGCGGTGAATACGACTGAAAAGTCAGGCCTTAGTCGTTTTTTGGGGAATGGGCGGGTGCAGTCAGGAACGTGTCACACGCGGGGAAGGAGCGGGACGGAGGCGGCGGAGCGGCAAGCGGGGGGATTGGGTGATGGGTTCGAGGACGGCCCACAGCGAAGCGATGTTGCCGTAGTGGCAAACCGTTTTTCGCGCGCTTAACAAGCCGGGCGTCCGGCAGGTATCACTGGCGCCAAGCGTGCTCTTCGGTCGCGAATCAACCAAGCCGTGTCGGACAAATCAGGTGGATCAAACCTCGTTTTTGCGGGACATGACCGTGGTTAATGTCCGTTTCAAACGTACGTTGCGCCACGTCTCATGAAACAAGGTGACCACCGCCAGACCGAATACCGCCGCCCCACCCGCCAACCATTCAACGCCCATTTTCTTCCCCCGACCTTTGTCACGGAAAACAGATAACCCTATGACTACGTTAGCGCGAAAAAATTGAGGTTTGTATACAGCGGATATCAATTTTTCTCCACTACCGCCCCGGCGATGCGGCTGAACAACAGAGACCATGCTCACAGGATAGGGCAGAGGTGATTCTATGGGGGAAAAGAGGCTCGGCCGTTCGGCCGGTTCGCTCACATTCGCCTGCCAATACCCCCACCCGCCTGGAATGCCCCCTTCCCCTCTGCTATACTCTGCCTCCGCGTCTCCCCGTAGTTCAATGGATAGAACAAGTGCCTCCTAAGCGCTAGATACAGGTTCGATTCCTGTCGGGGGGACCATAGAACATTCCAGCGTGTTCCAAAGAGATACTTGAAACCCCCGACAAGCCTAGCTTCCGGGGGTTTTTTATTCCCGTATGTTCCAAAGACATCCATTTACAGCCGGGGGTATGTGGGGGTATTTTCAGGGGTAGCAGCCGTACCCCCATTTTGAGATACCCCCAGATGGCGCTCACTGACACCGCAGTTAAAAACACGAAGCCCGGCGATAAGCCAATCAAGCTGTTTGATGGTGGCGGCCTGTTCCTACTGGTAACCCCGGCTGGCGGCCGATTGTGGCGTCTCAAGTACCGGTTCGAGGGTAAGGAAAAGCTGCTGGCTATTGGCGCATATCCCGCTGTCACGCTGGCGGGCGCCAGAAAGGCGCGCGACGAGGCCCGAGAACTACTTGCCGCCGGAGCAGATCCGGGTGCAGCCAAGAAAGAGGACAAGCGTCTAGCCGCGTTGAACGTGGCCACCACGTTCGAGGCCGTCGCACGAGAGTGGTACGCTGGCCAGATCACGGGCTGGTCGGAGGACTACGGCTCGAAGGTGCTTACCTCGCTTGAGGTCGACGTGTTCCCGCCCCTTGGCGATCGACCGATTGCCGATATCGAGGCGCACCATCTGGTAGCTGTTTTACGAAAAGTCGAGGCGCGCGGCGTGCGCGAGACTGCAAAGCGCATCCTCCAGCGCTGCCGGGCCGTGTTCCAGTACGGGATCATGACCGGCCGATGCCCTCGCAATCCTGCCAGCGACATTGACTCCCGCGTCGTATTGAAGAAAGGGCCGGCCGTTCAGCACATGGCGCGCGTTAAGGCGGTCGAGCTTCCCCAATTGATGCGAGACATTGCCGCCTATGATGGGGAGGCTGTCACCCGATTGGCCCTGGAACTGATGGCGCTGACATTCGTCCGTACGACAGAGCTGATTGAGGCGACCTGGGACGAGTTCGATACCAAGAAAGCCGAGTGGCGCATACCCGCCGAGCGAATGAAAATGCGCACGCCGCACATTGTGCCGCTCAGCACTCAGGCGCTGGCTGTGATTGAGCAATTGCGCGCAA
Source organism: Robbsia andropogonis (assembly GCF_000970345.1). Taxonomy (GTDB): domain Bacteria; phylum Pseudomonadota; class Gammaproteobacteria; order Burkholderiales; family Burkholderiaceae; genus Robbsia; species Robbsia andropogonis. Next base: position 19,746 of record NZ_LAQU01000020.1, read on the forward strand.
TCAACGGCGACCGCCCTTTCGTATTCCAGAGCACGCAGGGCCGGAAGCCGATCAGCAACAACACGATGCTGTACGGGCTGTACCGCATGGGCTACAAGTCCCGGATGACCGGGCATGGTTTCCGGGGGCTCGCCGCCACTGCTCTGCGCGAGATGGGATACAGCCGAGATCTAGTCGACCGCCAGCTCGCGCACGCCGAGCGCAACCAGGTGACAGCCGCCTACGTCCATGCCGAGTATCTCCCCGAGCGGCGCCAGATGATGCAGCACTGGTCTGATTTCGTGGACGCCTCGCGCGCTGGCGCATCCATCGTGGTCGGTAAATTCGGCACCGCTGCCTGATTCTATTCTGCTACCGTTCACCTGTAGTTATATCCAGTACAATCCAGGGAGTTCCGACGCGGAACAACGGCTAAAAGGTCGCGCCTAGGCTGATCCCCGAAAACACGGTTCCCTTGCCGTGCTGGCACGACCCCACATTCGCAAGGGGCGTCTGAGGGGGCGTAGATGGGGACGCAAAAAAACGTCTGGGTAGTGCCGTATGCGAAACCGATTCCGGTATTGCAAGCAGCAAGGTTGCTCGCGGTAAATGGTAAAACAATGACGCAGGCGCTGGACGAAGTCCTGATCCGACGTCGAAATGACGAGAATCTGGCCGCCAAAGGGTTGGCGGTTCGTCGTCGGGCTGCTAAGAAAATCAAAAAGGTGGATCTGCCGCCCGATCCCGCCTACCAAGAGATGAAAGCGCTGCGGCGACGCCTGTTGCGTGAACATAGAACGAGATTGCGTGACAGTCTCATCCTCCGCGCTGACACATTTTCTGCATTGGTGGTCGTTTTGGAAACCAGGGGGTTGCCTGCTCACATTATTGACGAGCAACGGCTAGCCCAGATTGTCACTGGTAAAAGGTGGGATCTAATCCCCATGGTCATCGCAAATTTGGTGCAGAAAGACACCGACGTGGCCGAGAGCTTTCATGCGTTCGAGGACGCAGCAAAGGAAAGTGTTAAGTGGTGGGGGAAGCCGGGCTCATATACGAATGACGTCAAAATGAAGGTGCAGCACGCTAGATACGAGCGGCTACGCTACACGTTTCTTCATGCCGCCTCGGCTTATTCTCGCCGCCTTGCCGTACTGGAAAATTCACTCGATAAGTTGTCGTCGCTTTCCCTATCCGACCTGGAGGCGCTAGCGAGCGATGGCGACGACCTATCGACACGCATAGCTGCTATCAGCATGAAGATTTCAGACGAGATACGGCGGCGTGACGCCACGAACGGCGCGAGCGCGAAAGACAAGAAGCTTGATCCTGTTCGCGAATACGCCATAGACCTTGCAAAGCAAAAGAGCTACCCAAGTCGACGGCAAGCGGTTCTAGGAATTAAGGAAGATGTCTTGACGTTTGCCGCCACCATCGATGGCGTGAGTATGAGCCGCGATCAAGCTGAAACCACAATTGGCACATGGCTGAAGAAGGCTGGCTATACCCCGTCTGCTAGCAAACAGGGTACGTCTACCGCCTGACGTGGCACGCGTGCCAGCGGACGCGATATCTTTGATTTGTTCGGATTTTCAGAATGGCCTCACGTACTCCGGTGTGTTCCGGGGGATTTCAGTGAGACGCGAGAATGACCGAGCAAATCAACATGGCGCAGACGATCCTGCGCCGTCCGCAAGTCAAGACGGCCACCGGCCTTTCTACCTCCACCATTTACGATCGAATCAAACGCAAGACCTTTCCCGCGCCGATCCGGCTGGGCGTGCGCTCGGTAGGCTGGCGCGCAGGTGACATCGAAGCGTTCCTCGCCAGCCCATCTACCTACCGGGCTGAGGGATGATCATGAACCGCGATGCCCAACTGGCTGCAATCATGAAGGCCATCCCTGGTAACGAAAGCGTCGCGCAACGCGCCCGCCTTGTTACCGCCCTTCAAAAGCTAGGCCCTATCACCACGCTCGAAGCTCGCCGCCACCTCGACGTGCTAATGCCAGCCGCCCGTATACACGAGCTACGGCATGGCCAGGGAATGAACATCCTGACGCATCGGCTCTTGCGCGAGACGGAGGCCGGCAACCTGCATAGCGTCGGCGTGTATGCGTTGCATCCCGGCAAGTGGAGGGGCGCATGAGCGAAATCCTCTTGACGACCGTAAACCCAGTGGTCTATTCTGATTTCACGGTGCTCAAAACACCTCGACTAGCGGTCCAGCCACCCCGAAAGAATGTGGCTATAATTTCGCCCAATGGTTTTGCGCCTACGGGCGGGAGTGCGGCTAATACAAGACCCGTAAGGGGAATATGCCCGCCGTCTAGTCGCGGTTTTGAGCTCCCGCCCACCTTCCTCAAAAGAAGGCCGTCAGTCTCGACTAGGAGCAAAGCCATGCATGGCAAAGACCTCGCTCGTTCTGAGCAAACGCAATCCAAAAAGTTCTCGTATCCCAGTCTGCCCGAGGTAGCGAACGCTCAAGGCGTCTCGCGCTTTCTGGCCGACTCGACGGCTACCGCTGATATCCACGGCACGCCATCCATTGGCGATGTCATCAGCACGCACCAGGCCGGCCGCATTGGCACTGTCACGCGCGTCTATGGCGACAAGTCGGTCTCCGTCCGCTGGCACGACAAGCCCAGCGTCGCTGACGATCTCGGACATGAGCGTATCCCGCGCCGCTCGTTCTCGATTTTTGAGACAAGCGATATCCGGTCAATCTGCATCAAAGCAATCCGCGATGCCGCTCTAGCCCGCACTGACCACGAACTCCTCGACGTGGCCGGGGACGCCTTGATGCGCATTGCACGGCTGCAAGCTGCTGATTCGTCAGCAGAACGCGAAATTGCGTTTTGCGGCGTCTCCCGTTCGGAGGTGCGTCATGGATAACCAGAAAAATTTCCTAAACGAAGACTGGTCTCACTTCTCCAAAGCGGCCATCGAAGCGGCTGAGTGCGGCAATCTTTCCAACGCAGAGCCGCTGCTGCGGCAGCTGCATAAGATGGCGCTTGTCTCGTCGGGGGTCGGAGAACTTCTCGCTATGTATCAGGCGAACGCTGTTCGCGAAGACGCGTACGGGGAGCGTGACTCGGGCGATCCGATGGAACCTCCCGTCAGCCGTTTCACTATGTTGGCACTTATGAACGTCGCTGAGTACGCATGTCGATCTATGACATCAGACGTAGAGAGCTTGGCAAAGTGGGTCGATAGGCACGGTGTCAAGGTGCAGAAATGACGATCCCAAATCTCAAAGCCACCGACCTCAAGGCGCGCGTCAATCGGATGATCGAGCGGGAGCTGCAACGGTGCGAACGGGCCATGGGCCCGGCCGCATGGACACGGCACCGCGAATGGGTAACTGAACATGTCGTTTGCGGCGCGCGTGCGTGGCTGAACGAGCAAGCACGCAATGGAGCGCTATGAGCGATACCGACTACTTGAAGGACATTGACCTCGACGCGATTGCTGACGTGAACGAGCGGCAGAAAGTCGTCCGCAAAGCCCTGGCTGCGATAAAGCCGACCGCACCGGTTACGCAAACCTCTCGCGTGCTGCTGACGTGCGCCTCAGACGTCGTTCCAGAGGCGATATCGTGGCTTTGGCGATACTGGCTGCCAGCGGGGAAGCTGACGCTATTGGCTGGGTCTCCCGGCACCGGCAAGACCACCATCGCGCTGTCTCTGGCTGCGATGGTATCTAAGGGCAATGTATGGCCGGACGGCGCTCCGAACACCGGTGCCGGCACGGTGTTGATGTGGTCAAGCGAGGACAACCCCGCCGATACATTGGTACCGCGGCTGATCGCCGCCGGCGCTGACCTGAAACGCATTCACTTCATCAGCAACGTGGCCGGTCCGGAGGGCGAAATCCTGCCGTTTGACCCAGCGCGCGATATCGGTCTTCTTGGCGAGCGCCTGGCGCAGATGGGAGGCGCCACGCTTCTGATTCTGGACCCTATCGTCTCGGCGGTCGCCGGCGATGCGCACCGGGTCAACGATGTGCGCCGGGATCTGCAGGCCTTGGTCGACATGGCGGGCGCCTACCGATGCGCCGTGCTTGGCATCAGTCACTTCGCCAAGGGCGGAAAGGGGACGAGCCCGGCGGAGCGCGTTATCGGCTCTCAGGCGTTCGTCGCCCTCGCCCGAATGGTCTTGGTGGCCGCGAAGGATGATGCGGCAGAGCGGCGCATCCTGGCTCGCGCGAAGTCAAATATCGCGCCAGACGACGGCGGAATTTCCTACACGCTGGAGCAGGTAGACGCCAGTGGCATCGAGGCAAGCCGGGTTGTCTGGGGCGAGCTCGTCGAGGGCAGCGCGCGTGACATCCTGGGCGACGTCGAGGCGTTCGACGACGAAGAGAAAACAGACCAGGAAGAGGCGCAAGACTTTTTAGCGGGAATGCTCGCAGACGGACCAAAGAGAGCAAGCGAGCTAAAAAGGGATGCCGACGGCGCTGGCTTCCAATGGAAAACATTGCAGCGTGCGGCAACCCGTATGGGCGTCGACCGGCGGAAGATCGGCATGAAAGATGGCTGGGAGTGGGCGTTACCGAAGCGGACAGCGAACGAAGTGGACACGAAGATTCTCACTCCCGTGGCGATGTCCCCTTCGGGAATCGATGTCCCCTTCGGTAAAAATAAGGGCGTCGAAGGGGACATTTCTGCCGAAGATTCCGAAGAAGACATCGCCACGGGAGTGACATCTTCGGTGGAATCTTCAACATCTTCGCAGCTCGACAACGGTCAGGAGGTGTGACGTGTCAGCTCTAGATACGCTTGAGCGTTTGCACCGCGAAGGGTTTTCCATCCGCATAAAGGAGACCGGGGACACTTTGATAATCTCGCCGAGGGGAGTGCCACGCGACCTACTCGACCAGGTGCGCGCTGACAAGGAGGCAATCATCGACCTCCTGCAGCACCCGGAGCACCCGGAGAGCGGTGCCAGATTTATGCCTTGGTGCGCCCCCATGACGGTCGAAGAGTTTCACCGTCGACGCACTGAGCTACTTGATCTTATCGAGGAGATTGCCGGGTTGGAGGGTTGGGTAGACAACGATCTGTACGAAGTCCTGCGCCAGGCGATCGACGGCCCGGTGTCCGACCTGATGCCGAATCTCCACTACTTCCGCGAGCACGTCGTGCAGTCGCGGAACAGAGCCAATTCCCTTGACCGCTCTCACCGCAGGATATAGTTTGCGATGCCGTTTGGAGGTACACGTCGTCAATCAGCCCTGGCTCGGACTAGTTTTCTCAAAGAAATCGGCGGGATCACCTGAGAACCCTTTGATCCGAGCATAAAAATAAAACGCCATCGAGGTGGGAATGATTCGTCCTGGATGTGCCGCAATCATAGGATCGTTTTCAAGCAAGCCCATTGTGGCCAGACCAGTGATCGCTGCGCGCACATCAGCGGGTATCTTCAGCTCCATGACCTGCAATAAATCATCGACGGAATAACCAAGCGTTCGGTCCGCTGTGAGCGCCTCAATACCATCCAAAATTCTCACCTCGGCCATCACTTTTTCTAGCAGCAACGCCTGACCGCGGGTTAGCTGCCCCAACAATCGAATCAACGGCAAGTTCGTGTCATTTCCGCCCTCAGCGCTACAAGACGAAACTAGCAATCCGGACCAGAGCCCCTGCATCAAATCGTCATCCGCCCACGATCCGGCGTCCAACAATTGATATAAAACCCTTTCTTTTGCTATCGGCCTTCCGTCGATCGGAACAGGAAGGCGATCGCGACTTTTTTCGATGATCTTTGCCGCACGCTCCGCCCGCCAATCCTCGATTCGGTCACCCAGCAGCAGGCCGAATTGCCTGGTCGCAGGCCCCAGTAGCGTTTTCAAAATCGGGCCAACGTTTCTTATTGCTTCTGCCAAACCGCGCAAATCATTCGGATCAATCATTTCACCTCCTTCATCGACCTTAGCCACGCTAGTCTGCCATCAAAAATACCGACCGATTCGTCCGAAAACGACCGGTTTAGGACATACCTGGAAACAGGTGTACGAAAATTAGTGCAAAGCAGTTACGGACATGTTTAAATATTCGTACACCACTTTCGTACACCTTGTTAGGTATCTGACATGTCCCGCACCTTCATCTATGCCCGCGTCAGCACCGCGGACCAGACCACCGACAATCAGCTGCATGAGATAGAGGCCGCTGGGTTCTCCGTCGATAAGCGTCGCATCGTCACAGAGAGCATTAGCGGCTCCATCGCTGCAGCAGAGCGCGCGGGTTTCGCCAAGCTGCTCGACCGGCTCGAATCGGGCGATGTTCTGATCGTGACCAAGCTTGACCGGCTGGGGCGCAACGCCCTAGACGTGCGTTACACGATCGAGCGACTTGCAAGTATCGGCGTGCGCGTTCACTGCTTGGCACTCGGCGGCGTCGACCTGACCAGCGCCGCCGGCAAAATGACGATGCAGGTTTTGTGCGCGGTCGCTGAGTTTGAACGGGATTTGCTCATTGAGCGCACGCAGGCGGGATTGGCGCGCGCCAAGGCGCAGGGAAAGAAAATGGGGCGGCCTGGCGCCCTGACGATGGCTCAGAAAGTCGAGGTCACTGATCGCCTCGCCGCTGGCGTCACGGTGTCACAGATCGCCCGTGATTTCGGCACGACACGACAAACCATCATGCGCGCCAGGGACGCGAGCGAGGCACTTTGAGCGAATCAGACTATTCGAAGGTTGCCGCACTTCTGCTAACCGACAGCCTCTCCGACATGCTGAAGCGGGCCAACGACGGGGACGTCGGCGCCGCACAGGATGTTCTGTCCGTGATGGCCTATATCCTTGCCCCCTCGAACCCGCGCCCAATCCCTGATTTCGTCAGGCAGTATCTCTCCGATGCTCTTTACCGCGTTGCTCGCCGTCAATGTGACGCCGATACTGCCCTAAATCTCAAGCGCCCGGGCAGGCGTAAGCGGCCGCACATGGACAAGCGCCTCGCCGCTGATCTCGTGCGCCAGGGCGTGCAGAACGGCGCCGCGGTCGAGGAAGCGTGCTGGCAAGCCGCGGAGTTCATTAATGAGATAGCCGAACGAAACGCCCATATCGGTCGCTGGCATCGCTTCAACGGCGAAGTGATCCAGCCAGAAGCACTGATGACCTGGTACTACGAGATGAAGGACGAACTCGACGCCATCCATAGAGCCGCCGGCGAAGCCTGACATTTGCAAAACCCGCTTGGGTTACACAAATGACACCCCAGGCCACCCGCCCTATTCTTCGACAAATCAGCAGTCGAACGAGATAGGGGCAACACATGATCGGCGCAGCACTCGGCAACACCACACAGACTTGGCGCGTCGTCGACCGCGAGGGGAAAGTACATCACACGGGTCTGACGCATAACCAGGCGAATGCCATGCTCGATGCGATGGTGACGAGCGGGCCGTTCGCAGGCTTCCATACCAAACCGGATAACGAGCCGGCTCCCGAGATTCCGCCGCACGCCGCAGCGGCTATCAGAGAGGCGGCAGAGGCTGCCTTGTTGACCGCCATCGAGCCGGGTAGCGAGCGCGAAGCGCTGAAGCTGGCGATCGACCGGCATCAAACCGCATCAACCACGGAAGAGCAGATCCAGACTGCATTGAGTCGCGCGCGCGAACTTTTGACCGTGCGCCAATCAGAGCTGGATGCACTGACCAACGCTCGTGACAAGGCAATTGCGATCGACGGCGAACGATTGGCCCACGCGCTCCGGTCCGGCGAGGTGAGCGATGACCGTAGCAACGAGTTCAATCGCAGTGCCATCCTGGATGCTGAGGCACGACGCGACACTGCGCACGCCGCCGTCGATCACCTGGAAAAGGAATCGACCGCGTTCAAAAAGGAAATTGGCGAGGCTGAAGCGGCGCGCGGCGCGGCTATCAAGGCCATCATGCGCAGCGAGGCGGAAACACTCGCGGAATGGCTCTATGAGCTCAAGCAAGAGACTTCTCTCGTTCAGGCGCATATCTCCGCGCTTCGGTACCGCGGTGTCCCGATTTCCCAGAAGGCCACCAATGCGGTGAACGCGGCGCTGCAAATGGATGAGTCCGCCGCCGGTCGTAAATGGAGTGCTTTCAGCGACGCGCTCACCAACAATGCCAATGCGCAACTGGGGGCCCTGAAATGAGCAAAACGGTAAGCAAATTCACTTGCGACGCGTTAATCGTCAGCCCGTCGCAGAGCGCAACCTGCGCAGGTGCCAAACGAACAAGCAATGCAAAAACCGGCGACCGTGCGGCTTCAAATCACCCTGGCATTGCCAAAAATACCGTCACCGATCCGTACCCCAGCGGCAAGCCCGCACCGGCAGATTTGAACGAGATCCACCGGAAGTTCTGGGCTCGATAGTTTCTGGCGGACATAGCAGTACGCGGATTAGTCAGCGAGTGCCGCAGTCCGTAAAACCCTGACAACCGGCGGGCGCACTCCTCAAGCTCCTTGGTGCCGCGGCCGGTGTTTTTCCGAAGTGATGTGATCAGCGGATTAGTCGGTGAGTGCCGCTCGCAGAAAAAACCCCGACAGCCGGCAGGAGGCCTACTCAGCCATCGTGGCCGGCACCCCAAATTCAGAGGTAATCATGGCAGACGCACAGACCCTGTATCAGATCATCGACCCGCAAGGTCGCATTATCGTGAACTACATGCCGCACACGATCGCGTGGCAGATCGTACAGCTGTTGCAGCTGCATAGCCCAGTCAGCATCCGCTATATGCTCCAGGCAGTGCCGGCATGATTCGCTGATCCTGGTCTATCTGATATTCGCAGAAAACACGCTCTTTAGCTGAATTTAGATTGATAGCCGAGACAACGAACTAATGGAGTCAATATGGCCAACGGCTGGACACCGCAGCGGCGCGCAAAGCAAGCGGAAGCCATTAGAAGATGGAAACCATGGGAGCAATCGACAGGGCCAACAACCGACAATGGAAAGTCCGTGTCGTCATTGAACGCTATGCGGCGTGGTCGAGGCGATCCGCAATACCGGAAGGAGTTGGCCGAAGCTAAGCGACAGGTGCGCCGCATCATGGCGGCGCTGGACGAGGCTTACCCTCTAGGCGGCCGTACACGCAAGTGAGATTGCAAGGGGGTAGTAAAACGCCCCCCCCTTCAAACGGCAGCCAGCCCTAGCGACCCCGCATAACCCCGCAGATTCAATCCCATGAAAATGACCGAGATTCAGGTATTCGAGGCTTTTGCGCGTGCCGTGCAAGGCGAATCAGTGCGCTCTCTGGCGCGGGAGTATGGCGTCGATGAATCGAGTCTGCGGGAGCGCTTCAAGCGGGGAGGATCGACGCCCAAGGAGGTTCGGCGACTGACGTTTGACTGGTTCTATGCTCAGCGGCGGCTCGCGATGTTGAGCGAGGCTGAGCGTAAGCAGGTGGGGCACCTGATCGGCGTCGGGTGACCGCGCGTGGAAACACACCCCCATGCAAGGAGGTACTGATGGCCAGGTCTGGCGCCCAGGCCGGCCGTCTCCACCTGCCGTAGATGTGCGGACTTTTCCACCAACGGTGGATATTCACACCCTCAGTTTGAGGATGTGAGACTAAGCACCTATCGACTTTTCCTCCATTTGAGGAAATCTCTGCGGGGTCATAGCTGAACCCTGCGGCACATCGGCAATTTCTTGAGTCCATAAAACGCGCGGGCGGGCGTATAGAGACGACGGGGCGCACATCATCATTTGCGAGCAGTACGCGCGTGCGCGCGTAACGGGCGCTGGAGAGGCGATCCTGTTGACCACGATGCGGCGGCGGGTAGTATACGAATCGGTACAACAACCCTTTCTGCACATATGGTGACCCGATACGTCATCCACGTTGGCGACAAGACATCCACGGATGGAACGGTGCTGACCACCGAGCAACAATTGCACGGGGCCTTCGGTAAAGGGACCGCTTTAATTGGAGATCCGGTCTACTGCCCAGCCTGCAAGACAACCGGCCAGATCATCGCGAACGGCCCTCGCTTGCCGATGACCATATCAGGACGACAGATCGCGCTAAGTGGTGACCTGTGCCTGTGCAAATGCGCCAAGCTTCCCGAACTGGTGGCCGTTCACCAGAAATTGGCCGTCAAGGTTGGCGACAGCGCCGAGGCCGCGCCAGCCCCCGTCCAGCAGCTTGCGGCCCGTGGCGTGAGCGAGCAGCAAGAGGCCGAGTGTCATGCGCAATATGACGCGGACATGGTTAGCTGCCAAGCCTACCGTGCTATGTATGGCGGAAACGTTCGCGTCTATGCCCTGTGTAAGCAGCGCGCCTTTGAAAATTACCAACAATGCAGAGGTTATTGATATGCAGAAGCCAAGGCCATCCCAATGTGTAGTGGTGTTTTGGAACGATGACGAGCAGTCTTTTGTGTCGTATTCGTTAGACGCCAGCCGCGTGAAGCCATTAGTCGAAAACGCGCTCCCCCTGGAAGTCCATGTAGAGGATTTTGGCGGCGTGATCGATGATGAGTTTGCGCGGAAATTGGGAGGAGCCAATATCAAAGTTCTCGCTGCAACCAATCCGGCGATCAAGCCCCTCGATCAAATCACGACTCACCCGGACGCCTAGCGACTCGAAACGAGGGACGCACCATGCAAGTGAACCTAAACGACCTGATGGCCGCCTACGCAAGCCTGGCGCGACCGACTGGCTATTACGCTACGGCGCTACGGCACTTGATCGGTGAACGGGAAGCGACGCTACGGACCGAGATAGCGCGGCTGGCGGTGGAAGCATCGGCCTGCCAGCATTGGACGCCAGAGCATCGCGACCGGATGCTGCACTTTGCCGAGCATGGAGCGGCGGCGGATCTGGAGGCGACGTGGCGGTATCTGGCCAGGTGGGTGCACTAATAAGAAATGAGGAGCATATCGAATGTCGGACGCGTTATGGGGAACCCTAGCCGGCGGCGCAATTGGCATCGCGTCGTCGTTTGGCCTAGAGTGGTTCAAAGGGCGGAGAAAATCAAAGTCGCTCGCACTTTCGTTCCAGGGCTCGATGGGAGCAATCCAAGATATCGTCAGCGCACGCGACTATGCCAACGCTCTCATATCTCATGTTGCGGCAATTGATGCTGGCCAGCCCGCTCAGATATTTAAGCTTAGTGCCTCGAAAGATTACGTTGAGATCTATCGAGCGAATGTTGGAAAGCTTGGATCGCTCCATGGCAATCTACCTTTTCTCGTCCCACGGTATTACATTGTCGTGAACTCACTCCTAGAAGATGTCCAAGCACTTCACCGAGGCGATTGGAACGACCAAAATGCGGCCGCAATCCGTAATCTCTATGTAGGAATGATCGCTCTGCTAACAGAGCTCGGCTCGATATATGAGCGTGTTGAAGGCGAGATTGACCGCCACTATCGCGCGCCGGCCATTTGGCGGGATTGGATAGCATCGTTTCGATACAAATGAGTTTTCTAGGATCTGAGCCTCGTCTCTGCCATCGGAACCTTTATCTCCCCGATGTCACTCAGGTGCATAACTCTCGTTGAGACAGCGCCATGCGCCACGGCTGTGGAATCGTCGACCTCCCCGGTCCCCGATCTGTAGCGGTCGGCGGCGTGCGCTACCACTTCCCCGGCTCGATAGCGGCCGACACAACATTCATGCACGCGATGCAGAATGACGCGGTGCCGGACTACGCGGCGGCGTTGCTGAACGACTCTCGCTACTTCGCACGTCCTCGCGCAACGGACCATACCACCGTCTCACCGGCACAACGCTAGGACAAATTACCCAACACCGCCCCGCCTTCCGTCGGAGATGCACCAGCATGAGGCCAAGCAAGCATCATCTGGGGGTACTTTTGGGGGTACATTTTAAATCGCACCATCACACACTCATTAAAAATCAATGTATTGCATGATTAATGTGATAGCTGTCGGGGGACCAATCACTTCCCTTGGTTGGTCCCGAAACGTCCCTCTTTTTTCCAAATTTTCTCGCTTTTCAACAGCTTGCGGCTGCTTTTCAATTTAATCTCCTCCGCACACTCACACAGTTAAACCACTGTTTACGCTAATCTTTGCACCGGAATTGCACCGCGATTTGTACCAATAAGTTTCGGGGGACGGTGGCGACTTTTACTAGGCCGGCGAACGGCTGGCGCGTGCAGATACGGATCAAAAATCGCGCACAGAATATCAGCGAATCGGCGAACTTTCGGACTAAGGGTGAAGCTCAGGCGTGGGCGGTAAAGACGGAACATGCGCTGCGCTCGGACAGCCTCACACCACCCCCAGGAATACCAACCGCGAGCGATTAACGGCCACCAAGACATCGTCTTCGAGTTGACCAATCATCATGCCGATTTTTTCTCTACGCACGATGAAAATCTTGTCTACCGCGATTTGCGATTGCATGCGCAAGCTGCTTGCGTCCGATGGTTGCACAGTGACGCGCAGCAACGGCGCGTCAATAAGCTTGCTCTACAGGGCCATTACCGCGACACTTGGATGTCGCGCGAATAAATCAGATTGAATAGCTAGCGCTGGTCGTGCCTTATCAAAACACCCTTCCAACGCGACAGTAATGATACTGCCGCGCTTCATTCCCATTCGTCCTCAGAGGCGCTTTCGACGAACTCGGTCAATTCCTGTTCCGAAGTGCTGTGCGCAACCACCTGTGATTGCCGGATACATTCCTCGGCAAATCCCGCGGGTCGCGTGTCGGGTACCCAAATCTGGATCGGACGCAGCCCGAAGGCGCGAAGATTCCGACGATGCGCGCGTACACGGTCATTCAATGTTGTTAGCATGTGATTCCCCGTCACATGAAACGATTTTATGCCGTTTCCATGTAACGGGGCGGGTCCGCGTGGGTAAGTGTTGCAGGCCTAACGGGACACGACGCGCCCCGATCCGGGCAGTGGCGCCGACACTATTGACGACGAGAGCGTCCATAAGCGCGTTGACGTTGGAAATGCGTGGTGACCAAATCCCGCCGCGCGCGGTTCCTAAAGGTTAGTTAAAACTTGTGCCAAAAGAGGACTAGGGGCTTACGGCGAAGAAATTCCGAGCTCAGCCCGCTTGCGCGCTATTGCGGCTTCGATATCCTTCCAGAACGTCCTTAGAAACACTTTGCTGCAGAGATTCCCAAAAGAAGTTCTAACGAATTCGACGCTCGATTCCTGTCGTTTTCGTAGCCTCTCCGATATCTCTTTACGCAGCCACGTAGGGTCGAATCCAGTCCACACGCCAGCCGCCCCAAAAACGTTTCCGCCAACAACGGGCGCAACTTCCGAAAAAAAGATCTCCTTTAGCTGCATATCTGAATAACTTGGACAACTTTCTACGAGTGTGTGACCGATTGCGTCGTAATCCACTTCGTTATCTACAAAAGCCTCCGACATTGCATACCAACATACGAAACGTTCCTCAGAATCTAGTTGATCTGCCATTTCATGAACTCGCGTAATTCGTCCTGATACCACTCGTTGGTCCGTTCCCCGATTTCGGTCCCTATTGCACCACCGACCGAAATAAATACAAAAGCGCAAATAGGCTGACCCGGACCACAGAATACAGAAGCGGCACCCCCTAATAGGCCGCCTAACATAGCACCATCCATCCGCGCCGCTTGTCGATTTATTTCCCCAATCTTATCTTTCGCTGTTGCAATACTGTAGATCGACAAGATCGCGGTCATTGCTGTGAAGACTTTGCCTGCGGTAGCAAACTGGCGACAAAAATTAGAGAACTTGGCACTATCTCTTCCCGCAGCATCTATCACGGCATAATGTACTTTGCTTTTCTGCTCAGATGTTAGCTGCTTATACACACTAGGTGAATCGCCGCGGTCGATCGCGGTTGCTTGCGCGATTACAGCGGGAGGCTTTGCAGTCGGATTCTGCACTTGGATGCTGTATTTTTCGAGCAGGAATCGTTCACTCAGGCCTTCTTTTTTCTTTCTCTCCGCAATAGCAAGGCCCTGTGCGCTTGTGGCGGCCCGAGCTTCGGCCATAACCTGATTGCGCATAGTCTGCGCAAACGCTACCCCCTCCTGTAAGCCAACTCGCCCCGAACTCACCTCGGCGCGGACAAGCTTCGGGATCTCGCCAATCTGGCGCATATATTCACCTCTTACCTTGTTATCGGTAATCGAGTTGAGGGCGACCATTTCTGCCGCACTCTGGAAGTCTGCCAACGCTTGCTCAAGCACGCCTGTTAACTGATGTTGCTGATTCACAGCGTAGCTGTCGGAAAAGGTCGGGGGGTTTTGTGCAATCGCTTCGGTCATTGAATTCAGGTTGATAGATTAGCGATGAAGGCGTTCACCCAGAGGCCCGTTGCCTCCGTGACAGTATTGATCTCGACACGGTCACAAATGCGTCCAGAAGGCGCATGGAAGACAACTCGATTTTTTTCGTCGAAGGCTCCTTGTCTAACAGATCCGTCGTTGAAATAGGCAGTGCAGTTCAAACCGGATGTATCGGGCGCATCGGGAATATGGAAAGCGATGTAATCCCACATGCCCAGCGTCTTCGCGGCCGCGGCCGAAACACCTAGCGTCGAAGCACACTGAGCAAGCCCTTCGCCCTCTATCGTCATCGACATTAGCTGTTGAGAGGCTATCAATCGAGGTGGTGGATTGCAATTGCAAAGACAGACATCGCCTTCCAAGGCGACTTGCTTACCGCTAGGGTTCGTTTTGGGGAGGTACGGACCAACCGCGCCGATATGGCCGGTCGTCCGACATTTAGGGCACGCAACCGTCGCTCCATGAAAAGCCAGTTGCCGCTCGTTGATCTTCATAGTGGAATGTCCTTCAAGCACATGTCCACCATTGGTCGTAGAGTCTCCCTCTACTATCATCCGTCGTCGCATTAATTTACCCCTTTCGCTTTAGTCATTACCTATAACGCAGAGCCGTCGCTAATTCCACGAATGTTTTTACGGATAAATTCTAGAAATTCTTTACCGTCATCTCCGCAATTGCCAAGGCTCGCCGGCGCGTCTCTGGCGTGACGAAAATCGGCAGATACTCCCTCCCTGGATGAATCAATCCGCCACGCATCTTCTTGCCTATCAGGTCCGCGCGAAGTTGCACGCGTCCCGACACGGATTCGCGCTCTTCGTGTGATTTATCGAATAGCTTGAGCCGCTTCGCGACTTTGCTGACAAGTTTGTTCTTAAACGGCGCATTGATATCCACAACGAACCGGTTGGCACCACGACGTTCTTCGTCTCGAATGGCTTTCTCCTGGGGCAGCACAGCCGGTGAACTTTGGCTGCGGAAAGTACTAAGGGCTGGGTTCGCCGTTAATGTCTCGATCCCTTTGTGTGCGCGTAGGGACGGCCTCTTTATTTTCTGCCCTGCTCGCAACCGCGCCCAATAACCGACAGGCGGCATCGGCACACCAAGTTTTTAAAAATCTTCCTTAGGCCGTTGTCTGATAGTCCATATCGTTTAGCGACTATTATTACCGGGTCAGTCCAGACTTCCTCGTACAAAGACGCCCGCTTGACCGTGATCTCTTTGTTTGATTGCATATCCTCACAACACTCAAATTGACTGATCAAGAAGAATCAAAATACGGGAATCTGATCATTCAGAGAATTAATAAAACGACTATTCAAAACAGCCATTTTTTACCAATTCACTATTTACTTGATTCGGCATTCATATTGTGTTTAATTTGCAAACATTACAGAAAGTTGCCTAACAAGCACAATTAGACCACCAAGGGGAAGACGATGAAAGCACTGATCGGGATATCGCTACCGCTACTCGCCTCGTCTGCACATGCGCAGTATTACGGCCAGCAAAACAGCGGAAACGCCTGGGCGGCACTTCCTCGAACGACACGACAGTCAGCGGGTACACGCACTCCAACGGCACGTACGTTAATTCGTACCACCGAAGTTCACCTGACAGCACGCAATACAACAATTATTCCGCGTCCGAAACACGAACCCTTACGCGGGTGAGGCGGGACATCGGTAGCCGCAGTGGTGATACGGAAAGACTATATTTACACGGGAACTCTCGACACATGTCCAAGCAAGACCAATTTCTATGGGCAGTTCAGACGATTATGCTTTCAAACGCGATCAATCTGAGCCTCAACCCCGCGACAGCCGAGGAAAACCGACACATCTTTTCGGCAACGGGCGTCACCGGCACGTTGAGAGATGTTTTATGGGCCAGCGACCGGATCCCAGACGAAATGAGTGCGATCGACGCAGCGAACCAGTTTTGTGGATACATGCTGCCAAATCTACGCGAAGCGAACTCGAAAGTCCCCGCTTGGTTTGCACGTAGCTGAACTGTCCCAGGCAGAATGAATTTTACGCCCGAGATTTTTTATATCGTTCTGTCACGTAATCACTGAGCGAGATGGAAGCAATGCAACTCCGCGCTGGCACTTTGATGCCAAACACAGAAACTCCCGTTGGAGAGGGAATAAACGCAGCTACCCGTGCGATCATAATTGTCGATGGGGTTCAGTATGCAGCAATCGTTAAGCGAATACCCCTAAATGCGATCATTGCTGAGTGCTTTAGCGGAATGCTATTTCGTGCTTGGAACCTACCCTCTCCGGAACCCATTTTGCTGAGACACGGTAGCGATCTCTTATATGCCAGCATGGATGCTGGCTATCCCAATCTAAAGCAACGTCTCGGCTGGTCTGATGATTTACCGGCTGATCAAAAGGAAATTCTTGCAAAAATTTGCGCTTCCATAGTTTGTGGATGGGAGGATATTCCAACCGCGATGGCTGCTGACGAAGTAATAGCGAACGCCGACCGCAACTTAGGTAACTTCCTGTGGGATGGCATCGATCATTCGTACATAGATCACGAGCGCTCAATGGGTTTGTACCCCCAAAATGTCAATCTGATAGCGGAATTCTCTAAGCTGCTCGGACTAGCGGAGGATATGGAACGTAAAGGCGTTGCTGCGGCGTTCGCGTTAGATCAAACTGTCCTGCAAAATTTGCATCCGGCTCCGGGTATCAGCTTCACATCAAGCATCGAATATGTCCAAGATCGACTAAGAGGTTTGGCAGCGCGTATAATTGATCGTTTTCCCAAGCCAACCGATCTTCTTTCCGGAATTGCCCAATCATGACTGCGGAAACGCTTTCTCCAAACGCTTACTGGCGACCGGTATTTTGGGAGCCAGTTCTAGGAACGGGAGAAAGATTAATGATCGGCGCCGTAGTCGAATGGGATGGGGCCGTGCTCTGGCGCCGTTTCATACGTGATGATGTGCTCGACAGCCTATACGGGAAAGCATCGGTCGGCGCAAAAAATCTGATTAATACCGGATTGGAAACGCTCTCAGCCCTCGGCCCTGAAACATTGAAATCTGGTTCGATACCTAGCCTCTACGGGCTTCACGCAGGACCTCTTCGGCATACACACGCCTCGACTTTTGCGGATGCTCTTCGCACCGCGGCTCTGCTGTATTCGAGCCTCACAAATTTAGATAAGCTGGACGATCTATCGGCTGAGGATGCGCCAACACAGGACGAAGGAAATCAGCGATTCGCCACTGAGGTGCGCAGTAGAGTCATAGCTCAACGTCCCGATCTAGAACTCAATTTCGGACAGTCGGCTGTGCTTATCGAGGGCGGTGAAAGGACAAAGTTCGGCTATGTTAGTCCAAGATCAATCCTGCACTTCGGTGTTCTTTCTGCAGTTCGACAACCGGCGGGAGTGCGCGACGCTCGAGCGAAGTTGTGGGAAATGACCCGCGCAAAGGAATATTCGCAGATTCCATTTGCTGGCTTAATTTTCGGCGTGCCTAGCGAAGAGGATCCAACGCTATCTGGGCGACAAATTGACGCAATGCGGCGGAATATACGCGAGATTGAGCAAGAGGCGGACACGTATCACATGCGCTTTTTCCCTGTCGCCAGCGCACAACTAGGAGCGCAGAAAGTCATCGAATATGCGTGACGTTTCATGACAAAGGTCTAACGTATCACGATGTTGTAGGGGCATTTTTCGGGGCACAAATATAAAAATATCCCAAAAAACTCGAAATATAAGACTTTGTGAATTCTGTCGGGGGACCATAGATCATTCCAGCGTGTTCCAAAGAAATACGCGAAACCCCCGACAGGCCTAGCTTCCGAGGGGTTTTCATTCCCGTACGTTCCGGGAGTACCTGGGGGGTATTTTCAGGGGTGGGTTAGAGGTCTTCAAAATACCAAACTCACTTATTGCGACAGAACCCAATCAACGCAGTCCCGCCCGAGGGAGCCGTTTTGATTTGAGAAACGGCGCGCGGTGAACGCCGCGCCGATACGCCGATACGCCGGTAAATCAGACGTTTTCTGTTTCGGTCGATGTCGAGGCGTGTGACGCGGCGGGGGTCTACACTGCAGGCCACACGTTCGGCGTCCGACTGTTCTGGACGATCTCCGCCTGCATCGAGCGCATATCCTCCGGCATGACCTCCGCTTCGTAGCGACGGCCATCTGCTTCCGCCTTGTCCAGAACCGTCTCGAAATTCCCGCTCAACACCTTCGTCAGGATCTTCGGCGGCAGGTAGTCGAACAACCCGAGCTTGCCAGCGGGATCCATGCCGCCGCCCGGCCGATTCGCATACAAGTTGTATGTCGCCGAGATGGATTCCGGGTTGCGCGTCACCAGGGCATCGCTACCCATGATGAAGCGGTCCGGGTGTTTGCGAATGACCGTGGCCAGTCGTTCGATACGCGCCTTGCGCGCTGCTTCGTCGGCCGGTTTGCCCGGGTGATTGTCGGGCAACCGCGAGTGGGGTGAATAGTTTTCCGCGACGACGTCCCACGAAATATCCACCTTGTAATGGGGATGCTTGGTCATCATTGCGTCGATCCATTCTTCGTGATCGTCGCCCGGCGGCCCGTATTTCCCGAGGCCACCCACGTGCGCGTGGATAAAGGAGGTATTGCCGTGGCGTTCGACCATCGCCTCGATTCCCGCCCGATGCTCGCCCTGCCCCGGCATTCCTTCCTTGATACATCGCTCGGCGTCGCTGGAGTCGCAGTGCCATTCAAACGGCATGCCTGCGCGACCCAGGAAACGCAGTAAATCGTTCAACGGCGCTTCGGGACTGAAATCGATATGCTTGTAATTGACGTTCTGCTTGTCGACAAACTCCTTGTACGACGTGGCTTCCCCGACGATAAAAAAACGGTTGGGGAATTCTTTTTTGAGACGCAACACATAGTGCACGGAGTTCGCGTCCGCGAGATTGACGCCGGTGATGGACGGATAGATCCGCTTCGCTGCTTCTGGATGCTCGCGGGCGAGTTCCTCGTGCGCCTTCCCTACCTGCCAATCCACGCTTGTGTTGTAGGCTTGTACGCCCGTCGACGTGATTCGGTCGAAGGCTTCGCCAGTCATATCCTTCCCGCCGCGGTATTCCTCATTCATATAGTACGTGCTGGTGGCGATCTTTGGCTTGCCATCGGCATGCGTCGCACCGTGAGGCTGCGGTGCCGTGCTGTCCGAACCGACGGCCGCCGTTGAAGATGATCCTTCGCCTCCCGCGCCGTGGGCATGGTCATGCTCGTGATCATGGTTGCCACAAGGGTCGAGCAGCATGACCTTCCCGTGCACGATGACCGTGGGAATGGGGGCCCAGACGAATCGCTTGACGCCGGCCTTGTCGAAGTATTGCAGCTGCGAATAGGCGTTCTGCGCAAGCGTTTTCGTGAAATCCTCGATCTGCGTATGCGAATAGCCAGGGCCGATCGAATGATTGTGGATATCGTGGTGGGGGATGATGCCGGTCTGGACCTCGGCGCTGACGTAGCGCGGTTTCGGTGTCGCATCCGAGCCGCGCGCCTCGCCGCCGGCCTCGCTTTCTTCCCTGGCCTCGCGCGCTTCGGCTGCCGCGATCGAATGCTGTCGCTGGTGACGCACTCGAATCTGCTGCAATTGTTGCGCGCTGCGGTTCTGGCTGGATTGTGTCGCGCGCGCATAGCCGGGCAGGGCACTGGCGTCTCCGGTGCTGGCGCGGACGAATTGCCTGCGTTGCGTGCTCGTGCGATCCACGGACTGGCGTGCTGCGCTGTTGGTCGATGGCAGGCCTTGCAATGCTGCGGGCGGCGAGGGGCGTGCGTCGCGCGGCGCGGATTGGGTAACGCTGCCCGGTTCGGATGCGTTACCGCCCGGCAGCGGGTCGTGCCAGTCGGTCTGTACGCCTGTGTCTCTCACTTGCATGTCGTTTGATGGCATTTCGTTCGCCGACGTCGACAAGGGAACCACGGCGGTAGCGTACGCTCTGCGCGCTACCGCCAACCATGCCCGCGGCACGCGGTCAGCGTGCTCGGCGTGGAAGCGGTTCGTGATGCCGCGTCGTTCCTCCTTGAGATGTAGTCAATGTCCCCGCAGCGTAAGATGAACTTTGTGTTCGCTCTGTGACGAAACGAAGCCACTGCGTTTTTCGCGAAGCGGATTTGGCGGACGAGGTCCAGGTTCACGTCGTATTTAGGCGACTTTCGGATTAGACCAATCGTAAGCGCGAATTTCTCCCCACCTCGTATCTGATGTGATCGATTACGCGTCTCCCTGCCCCGCTGCAACTTTGCACGCTTTTTCCAGGACGGCTAACATGTTGTTCTCGCCCCTGAAAAATAAAAATCGAATGCCAAGCCTGATGCGTCTGACCTCTCGCACCGCCACCCTGCTGCTGTCCTGCGCCGCCCTGCTGCTCCCGATCGCTTCAGCACACGCCTTCGACCAACCGGCGCCGGTCGAAGGCGACTGGATCGCCGCCAGCTTCACCTTCCATGACGGTCAGACGCAAGACAAGCTGCGCCTGCACTACATCACCCTTGGCGAACCCAACAACCCGGCAGTGCTGGTCCTGCACGGCACCTATCAAACCGCGCAAGCCATGCTGTCCAAAGATTTCGGCGGCCAGCTGTTCGGACCCGGCCAGCCGCTGGACGCCAACAAATATTTCATCATCATTCCGGATGGCATCGGCGTAGGCAAATCCAGCAAGCCCTCGGATGGCCTGCGCGCCGCCTTCCCGCAATATGACTATGACGACATGGTAGTCGCGCAATACCGCATGCTCACCGAAGGCTTGGGCGTCAAACACCTGCGTCTGATCATCGGCAACTCGATGGGCGGCATGCAGACGTGGCTGTGGGGCGGCCACTATCCAGGCTTCGCCGACGGCCTGGTGCCGATGGCCTCGCAACCCACTGAAATGGCCAGCCGAAACTGGCTCATGCGCCGCATGCTGGTGGAATCGATCAAGCAGGACCCGGCCTGGAACAACGGCAACTACACCACGCAACCCCCATCGCTGCGCTTGGCCAACAACATGTTCATCTTCGCCACCACGGGCGGCACGCTGGGCTATCAGAAAATCGCGGGCACGCACGCCCAGGCCGACAAATTGGTGGACGAACGCCTGGCAGCGCCAGTGACGGCGGACGCCAACGACTTCATCTATCAATGGGGATCATCGGCAGACTACAACGCCATGCCGACGCTGACCAACATCAAGGTGCCGTTACTGGCGATCAACTCGGCCGACGACGAACGCAACCCGCCGCAAACGGGCGTACTGCAAGCCGCCATAAAGCATCTACCCAACGCGCGCGTGCTGCTGATCCCGGCCAGCGACAAGACGCGCGGCCACGGCACCACCGGCATGGCGAAGTTCTATGCACAGCAGTTGCAGCAATTCATCCAATCGCTGCCACGGCACTGACATGAAACCGCTTGCGATCTCCGGCAGCGCGCGACGACGCATTGGCGCCATGCCGACTAACCACAGCGTCGGTATCCACCGATAGCCGACCTGGCCAAAGTGGCAGCGATGAGCGAGAAAACGCTCCTGCGCAGGCTTCAGACAACGACAGGTAGGGTCACGAAATTTTCCGTTGAAGGTATCGATATACGCTTTCTCAACGGACTTGCCTGGTCGGATGAACGACAGCATAACGCCTGCTTCGTAAGCGCAGGCGTCAAGCACTTGCCCGCACGTTCCGGCCCGGTGTTTACGTTTATAGACAAGGTCAATCAGCGGATCTCGCACAACTGCGATTCGTTTGCGCTTACGTCGGCGAGTGCCCAAGCCAGCAAGGCTGTACTGCCGCCATATCTTCTTATGATTTGCAACCCAGCGTTCGTGCAGCCATCGCATTTTCCTTACGTTTTGCCATTTTTTTCCAAACGCATGCTGTTGCCGACATCGATAATCGAAAGTACTACGTAATGTGACGTAGTAAAAAAGAAATCCGCATCCACCGAAATCTGCTTTCGATAAAATTTGATGTCGGTGGATGGCATTTCCGCATCCACGACATACGGCACGCCACGCATGCCATCAAACACGCCATCCGTAGCGATTTAGCATACCAATCACTTTATTAGGATCGGAAATCAAAACCGCGATCGCCCCCTTACCGAATGAAAGGTTGCTTCCGGCAAACGTCTTTTGCATCGCACTGCATGACGAGATCAGGCATTCCCACGTTTGCCAATCAACTTGTCCACGCGACAAAGTTTTTTTAGACGAACTCATTATCCTCACATTTTGTAGCAAATTCGTATGAAAGGTTGCACCGCCACTGTCATCCGCAGGCTTATTCTTCGCGTTAGTACGCTCAGCAGCGAACAAAAGGCGCGATTCCGGCCTTCCAAAAACGACAATATCGAGACTCTCGGAGCAGCCCGTCATGACGACATCCCTTCACCGCGTCCGTGCAATTGCCATCGCGGCGTCCGCTTTCCTTGCTTTAGCGCCCCTTTCCAGCGAGGCACAACAGGTACCGTCGCCGGGATCGCCTGCGGCATCGGCGGGTGATCCGCCCTCCCGTGTCGCGCGTCTGAACTACTTCGCCGGGACGGTGACGCTGGAACCAGCAGGCTTAACCGAATGGTCCTATGCCGTGTTGAATCGCCCACTCACCACGGGCGATCAGTTGTGGGCCGATGCCAACGCCCGCGCAGAATTGCATACAGGTTCGACGGCATTACGACTGGATCATCAGACCGCGCTCGACATTGTGAATCTGAATGACACTATTACCCAATTGAAAGTGACACAAGGCACGCTGTCTGCACACGTTCGCGCGCTGCCCGCGGGTCAGAGCTTCGAGATCGATACGCCGAACGTCGCACTCGTCGCGACAACACCGGGTCTGTTCCGCATCGATGTCGCCGCCGACGGCAGTTCGACCACGGTGACGCTGCGCGCAGGCAATGCCACGTTGTATGGCGACGGTGGTTCATTCCAGATGCGCGCCGGTCAGCAAATCCAATTTGTCGGCACGGGCCTACAGCAACAAGCAGGCGGTGCGGCGCCAGGACTCGATGCGTTCGACCAATGGGTCGCCAGTCGCGATCGCGCGGAAGACGACTCGATCTCCGCGCGCTATGTATCGCGTGAGATACCGGGGTACGAAGACCTCGACGCCAATGGTACGTGGCGCAGTGATCCAACCTATGGCGAAGTGTGGGTACCCACCGTGGCAGTGACGGCCGGTTGGGCACCCTATCACGAAGGACACTGGGCGTGGATTGCGCCCTGGGGATGGACGTGGGTGGACGATGCGCCCTGGGGCTTCGCACCCTTCCATTACGGTCGTTGGGCCTATGTCAGCCATGCGTGGGCCTGGGTACCGGGACCGATCGTCGCTCAGCCGCCTGTCTATGCCCCGGCCTTGGTGGCCTTCGTGGGCGGCGGTAACGGCGGACCACGTTGGGGTGTCGATCTTGCAATTGGCGCAACCGTCGGCGCGGGCGTCGCTTGGTTCGCACTCGGACCCGGGGAGGCATGGCATCCGGCCTACCACTACAGTCCCGCCTATTACAATCGCATCAACAACGTGAACATTACCAATGTTCACAATACGACGATCGTCAATAACGTCACCAACATCCATAACACCTACATCAACCAGAGCGCGCCTGGTGCCATCACGGCGGTGCCCGCCAATGCCTTCTTGCGAGGTCAACCCGTGGCACAGGCCGCGCGTCCTTTCAATGCACAAATGCTGGCCCATGCACAGATTGGCGCCGGCGCCCCGGCCATCGCACCGGTTCAGCAGAGCTTTGCCGGCGCGCTGCGACCGGCAAACATCGGCGCACCAGCAGCGCTAGCACAGCGTCAGGTGGTAGCAACGCGCGCGCCGGTCGTCCCCGCAGCATTCCACGATACATTGGCGCAACGATTCGCGGCAAGCGGCGGCAAGGTGCCCGGAGCCGGTAATCCAGTAGTGCGTACGACTGCGCCAGCAGCGTTCGCCGCTCGCACGCCAGGCGCGGTGGCCACGCCTGCGGGATTTCGCGTCATCAATCGCGCACAAGTACACCCGGTGAGCGCACAAGGGGTGCCGGGCCACCATGTTGAAGCACCAGCAGCGCATTCCGCCGCGCCGGCTCAACCGCAGGTGCGCGCACCGGAACCACGAACCGTGCCGAATCCCGCAGCGCCTCGGCCGCAAAACGCCGAACCGCCGCACGCGATCCAGGCTCATGAAAACGGTGTACCCCATCCACGAGAAGCCGTCGAGCACGCGCAACCGGAGCAGCATGTAGTGGAGGCCCCGCACGCAGTGGAACAACACAGGCAAGTTGAACCGCACGCGCCAACACGCGTCGAAGCGCCGAATAATGAAAGATCCGTTGAGAAGCCGCATCCGGAAAGAGCAGCCGAACCACGCGAGGAGCCGCGCCCCGCACAGCAGCCGGCACACCCGCATGCAGAGGCGCAACACGCTCGGCCGCAGCCTCATGAGGCAGAGCACAAGCCAGGGAACGAACATCGAGAGGAGCATCGGAACTAAGCACGCTGCGGCCATGCCGAGCATGGCCGCAATGCAGCCTCAACTTCTTGCCCTGCCACAGCGCATCATTTCCCTGTTCGCCATGATGCTGGAATCAAGCCTACGCCTGGTATTGTACGGGCGGAGGCTCGGCAAACGCGTTCACGCGTGCGTGTCAGCTTAAAAAATCGCGACAGTCGAGCACCCTTCCACGAAACGAAAATCCAAGTCGGGCCGCTCCCTCGCAGTCGCTCAACCGGCGTATCCTATTTTCCTGCAACGGTGGCAACTAGTCCGCCGTAAATCTTGGTCGTGCCTCGCGTTCGAGATACCCCAGACAGAGCGACTCAAGTTGCCCGCGAAACGCGCGAATCATTGAGGGCTGTGGCTTCCCTTCAAGCAGCAACCGTATGGGACCAACCAAGGCTCCCATGAACATGAAAATGGTCATGGAAAGGTCGTCGAAATGCACATCGGAAGCCGTATTCAGCATAGCCTCTAGCGCCGCGCGGTTGCGTGCCTCGATTTCGCGAACGTATTCGCGCGAGTCGATTTCAAAGGCAACCGCGTATAAGGCACGCGATTCCTCCAGGCTCTCCGTCTTCGCTTTCACGAATGCGGCAATAACCTCCTTCACCATCATCGACAAACAAGCGTTATGCGCTGACGCCGCGGCGTCCTCGATAGCTCGCACCACCCTTTCCAGGTGTCGCTGCAGCACGGCAAAAAGAAGGGCCTGTTTTTGAGGAAAGTACTGGTAAAGCGTTCCGATTGATACGCCAGCTCGCTCTGCCACCCGAATCGTGGTAAGTCGCTGCAACCCGTCAACCAGCAAAACCTGAATAGTTGCATCGAAAATCGCGTCCACTGTCGCCTGAGAACGCGCCTGTTGCGGCTGTTTGCGGGCGTTCAGTCCCCGGCCGTTCTCTGTGGGCATATGCGAATTCACAATATGAATAATTATTCGTATTCTATCCGAACATCTTGTGTCTATAGAAATAAACAGCTGAAAGAAGGAGTGGATCAATGACTGACGTTACGCGGGCGGGTACTTTTCAACTTGGCGACCTTTCTGTTACACGCATGGGCTATGGCGCGATGCAGCTAGCCGGTCCTCACGTTTTCGGACCGCCAAAAGACAGGGCTGCCGCGATTTCCGTGCTACGTGCCGTGGTTGAAAGCGGAATCACGCATATCGACACGAGTGATTTTTATGGTCCTCACGTTACAAATCAGCTTATCCGCGAGGCGCTCCACCCCTATCCCGACGCGCTCACCATTGTCACGAAAGTAGGTGCTAGCAGGGGTAGCGATGCCTCGTGGAACGTCGCATCATCCGCGGCCGAATTGGAATCAGCCGTGTATGAGAACCTGCGCAATCTTGGTGTCGATGCACTTGGTGTAGTGAATTTTCGCGTGATGTTCGACGTCGCGGCACCCACCGAGGGCGATATCGAAGCGCCTTTGACCGCACTTGCGGAGTTGCAGATGAAAGGCTTGATTCGTCATATCGGGCTAAGTAATGTCACTGCAAAGCAGGTTGCCCAGGGACGCGCGATTACGCCCATTGTGTGCGTGCAGAACATGTACAACGTCGCCCATCGGAACGATGACGCGCTGATTGACAGCCTTGCAGAAGATGGCATCGCCTATGTCCCGTTTTTCCCGCTTGGCGGCTTCTCTCCTTTGCAAGCCGATGCGCTGATCCACGCCGCAGAGCAATGCGGCGCGGCACCGATGCAAGTAGCCCTTGCATGGTTATTACAGCGCTCGCCAAACATCCTTTTGATACCTGGAACATCGTCGACCAATCATCTGAAGCAGAACATCGACAGCGTGAATCTTCATCTGCCAGAAAATGTCTTGTCATCACTCGACAAAATCGCTTCTAGAAAAACGAAACACTAGGTTGGTCGTGTCTCGCGACAGACCTATCACCGACGATGCGCACTCAAACGCCCCCACCTACACGCGACGCGCCCACCTTCAGCGCCTTCTCGACAACCTTTTCGTCGCGGGACAACTGCACGCGCATGCTCCGTAAAAACTGTTTGGCGTTTTCAGACAGCGGACTTCCCGCACGAAAAACGAGGACGCTTGTAAAAACCGTTTCGACCTCGATTGGCTTGATCACCAGACCACGCGCCAGATAGTCGATCGCCACGATCGGATGCGCTATGCCTACGCCCACCCCGGCCAATGCCAGTTCGCAAACCGTATGTGAATAAGGCGTCTCCACGACCGGGCGCATCTTGATGTGCATCTCGTCGAGCCGCGCCTCGAGCCGGCGACGCATACTGTCCTCCGGGTTCAGCGCGATAAACGACAAGCCATTCAAATCACTGGTTCTAACACCCGGCGACTTCGCCAACGGGTGCTGGGCATTCATCACCGCCACACCGGGCATGTTGATGAAAGGAGAGTGCTCCAGGCCCGAAAATGACATTTCATCGGACATCAGGCCAAAGTCGGCTTGCCCGGCGCTGACCCGCTCATGTACTTCGCGTGAACTCATGATTTGCAGGGATATCTGCACCTGCCGCGCTTCGGCACCAAAATGCGAAATCACTCGGGGGATGAATCCCGTTCCCAGCGCGGGCAAAGAGGCAATAGCCAATCTCCCCAGGCCATATGTCCCCAAGCTACGGATACGGTGTTCGATGACCTCGAAGCCAACGAAATAGCGATCGACGTCATTCATCAACGCCAGTGCTTCCTGGGTTGGCAAGAGACGACCACGAACGCGCTCGAACAACCGCAGCTTCGCGCTTTCCTCCAATTTGCGAATCGATTGGCTAACGGCCGGCTGGGAAATATTTAGCAGACCCGCCGCCTTGCTGGTGCTGCCCGACGTCATGACGGCCCGAAAAACCTCGATTTCCCGTATTCCCATGTCTCACGCCCCATAACTTCTGCTTATAGACCTAATTATTTCCGGTGTTTCAGAAATCATACCAGCCGATAGACTGCATCTCAGAAAAAGTGCTCTCAACGTCGTTTTCGTAGATTCGATCATGAAACCCATTCAATCCACGCCTCAACCTTTTCGCAGCCTGTCGCCAGCGGTGGTGCGCGCCTCGACGGTCGTCTTCGATTCCCTGGATGATTTTGCGCGCCGCAAGGACAGACAGCCTGACGGCTTCAGTTATGGCATCACGGGAACCCCCACCGCGCGGGAACTGGAACACCGTATCGCGGAGCTTGAAGGCGGCGGGTATTGCATCGTCGTGCCCTCGGGCGCCTCGGCATTGATAACGACGGTGATGGGCTTCATACGCGGCGGTGATCATCTCTTGATTTCAGCATCTTGCTACGGCTCCCTGAAGACGTTCGCCGCGAAGTGGCTGGCACACTTCGGCGTGGAGGTGGAGCAATTCGATCCAACAATCGGTGCCGAGATCGACGCCTTGATCAAGCCGAATACCAAAATGATCTGCCTTGAGGCGCCCGGCACCGTAACGATGGAAGTCGCCGATATACCCGCCATCGCCGCCGTTGCGCGCCAGAAACAGGTGTTGACGATGATCGACAATACCTGGGCCAGTCCCCTAGCCTTCAGGCCACTCGATCTCGGCATCGATTTTTGCATACAGGCCGCCACGAAATATTTCGGCGGCCATTCGGATCTGCTCGTTGGCGCAATCACGGTGCGCGATTTTGCGCATTATGAGAGGCTCCGCGAAACGCAAAGCATTACCGGCCAACAGACCAGTCCTGACGACTGCTTCCTGGTGATGCGTGGGCTGGAAACGCTCAAAGTCCGTTTCGAAGCGCAGGCGAAGTCCGCGCTACACGTAGCGGAATGGCTTACCAAACACGATGCCGTCCAGGAAGTGCTGTTTCCCGCACTTCCTGGCAGCCGGGGGCACGCGCGGTGGAAACGTGACTTCTCCGGTCATGGCTGCTTGATGTCCGTCATCCTCCGTCCCGCAACAGACGCAGCGTATACCGCCTTCTTCGACACATTACGTTTGTTCGTGATAGGTGCGAGCTGGGGCGGCGTGCATAGCCTGGCCGCATTCTATCCGGCAGCGTTGCAACGTGACCGGGCATTCCCGCTAACTGATCAGCCCGTGGTCCGCATTTCCATCGGACTCGAAGACGCCGATGAACTGATCGCCGACCTGGATGCCGCATTGTCCGCATTCAACGCCGCGGTTTAACCGCATCCCGCATTTCCGCACACTGCCTCAGATGATGGAGTAGGAAGATGAATCGATCGTTTTTGTCGCCGGTTGCACCGACGTTTGCCCGTGCGGTGACTATTGGGGTCATGGCCGTCTCGGCGTGTCTCGCAAGCGCCGCGGCACACGCCGAGGACAGCCTCACGAAAATGCGTAACGCCGGCGTGATCCGCATTGCCAATACGCAAAGCACGCCCCCCTGGAGCATGCTCGGCGTGGACAACCGCCCCGAAGGATATGACGTCGCGGTGGCCCAAGAACTGGCAAAACGCCTCAAAATTGCCAAGGTAGTATTCGTGGCGGATTCTTTTAAAAACTTTGTCGAGGGTTTGAAGACGGGCAAATACGATCTCGTCATGAATGACCTGACGCCAACCGCTGAGCGTGAAAAGCAAATCGACTTCGCGGCACCATACGGCGTCGAACAATTCCGTATTTTCGTACGCAATGAGAGCCGCATCGCCTCTCGCGCCGACCTTGCAGGGAAAAGCGTTGGTGTTACGACCGGTTCCAGTAACGAAGCATGGGCGAAAGCGAACTTGAAAGACTCGACCATCAAGAGTTACGAGAATGGCGCACTCGTATTCAGCGACCTGGCAATTGGGCGAGTCGACTCGGTCATCATCTCCCATTTCGGCGGATTGAAGTATGCAAACGTCAACCATCTCCCTGTAAAGGAAGTGGGAGAGCCCTTGACGTATCAGCTATCCGCACCGGCACTGGCGAAAGGACAGCCTGAGCTGAAACAAGCGGTCACCTACGCAATCCAAAGCATGATCAACGATGGCACGCTCGCGAATATCTCGAAGCGCTGGGTCGGTGCAGACTACGACATGGTCAGCAGTATTGAGATCGCGAAGAAGGAACAGTAAATGTGGGCGTTACTCTCACGTGCTTGGCCGCTTCTTGAAACGGCTATTCCAACAACGTTGATGCTTGGGGCGAGTTCGTTCGTACTTGGCTCAATACTCGGCATCTTGATCGCACTCGCCCGAATTTCGTCCATTGCGGCGCTTCGCTGGTTGGGTTTTGCTTATGTCTCGATATTCCGTGGCACGCCGTTACTCGTGCAACTGTTATTGATCTACTTTGGCTTACCGAGTTTCGGTATCAACATGGACCCCATCCCGGCATCGATTACCGCACTGACGTTGTTCTCTGCCTCCTATCTCAGTGAAAACTTCAGAGCTGGTATCAACGCAGTCGATCCTGGGCAATGGGAAGCGGCACGATCGATGGGCATGGGGTACTGGCGCGCGATGTCGCGGATTATTTTGCCGCAGGGATTGCGGATCGCGGTACCGCCCGTCGGTAGTCGCCTGATCGCCTTGATGAAAGACACGTCCCTGGCGTCGACGATCACCGTGGTCGAAATAACCCGCGTCGCCGATCAGGTGGGAGCCGCCACATTTCGGTACATGGAGATGTTCCTGATCGTCGGGATCATTTACTGGATTATCAACCAAGTCCTGACGATCATCCAAGGTTTGGTAGAAATGCGTTTCTCGAGACACATGAAATGACGCCTATCCCATCGCAAGTCTCCGTCCGGGCAACCGGAATCGTAAAATCATTCGGTGCAAACCGGGTATTGCGTGGTATCGACTTCTTGGTGAACAAGGGCGAAGTGGTTGTCATCATGGGGCCGTCCGGCTCCGGAAAGACAACCTTGCTGCGGTCGTTGAACTTCCTCGATATGCCCGATAGCGGAACGGTCGAGATCTGCGGCATCCCTTTGACGATCAGGCCGGATGCGCACCTTTCACGTCGCGATCACAAACAGATTCAGGCAATGCGTCAAAAAAGCGCGATGGTTTTTCAATCGTTCAATCTGTTTCCCCATATGACCGCATTGGCCAATGTGATGGAAGGGCCGCGGTTCGTCAAAGGCATATCCCATTCGCGCGCGCAGGCGCTGGCACGGCAACAGTTGTCACGGGTGCGCATGCTCGATAAATCAGACGCCTATCCAGCGAAATTGTCCGGAGGACAAAAGCAACGGGTCGCCATTGCGCGTGCACTGGCCATGGAGCCGGAAGTGATCCTTTTCGACGAGCCGACGTCCGCGCTGGACCCGGCCCTTCGAGATGATGTCTTGCAGACCATGCGAGAGCTCGCCTCCGACGGGATGACCATGCTGGTGGTGACCCACGAAGTGAAATTTGCCCGTGATGTCGCCGATCGCATCGTTTTCATGCGTGACGGCGTTGTCCTATCCGACACGCCGCCCGAAACCTTTTTCCGTGACGATGCACCCGAAGAGGTTCGGCGCTTTTTGAGTCGCATTGGCGGCTAGGATAATGCCGGAGGAGACGGGCGGTGTGATTTCATTCCATAGCGGCTAACCGCCCCCGGACACAACGCCAGGGTTTGCTTCCACGACTGCCTGTGCGACACCATCGCGCAGTGCACGGCACGAACGGAACCACCGCCGATAACTTTATACGAAAACCATATAAAACCGCATCGACTCCGACTCTATACTCGTCAGATCCTGTCGGAGATCGCTGGATGAGCGCAAACCCCATTACCCTGCCTGAGCGTCAACCTATTGGCCATCGGGACCCGGTTGGCACAGCCGTGCAGCTGGCCAAATCGTTTGCCTTGCGCGCGGAAGCCCACGACCGTTCGGGTGTTGTCAATTCAGAAAGTCTCGATGTACTACGCTCGCACGGGCTAACGTCGCTCACGGTCCCCACTCGCCTGGGTGGTCCAGATATTCCCTTGCCGCAAGTCGTCGATGTCATCGGTACGATCGCTCAGGCCGATCCTGCAACGGCGTTGATTCTATCGATGCAGCTGTATCACAGTCGCGCGGTGGCACACTCAAGCACCTGGCCGCAAGCTGTCAAGGATGAGGTATTGCGCAGCGTCTTGCACGATGGCGCATTGATCAACGCATTACGGGTCGAACCAGAGTTAGGTAGTCCATCTCGTGGCGGCGTGCCGGCAACCACCGCTCACCGCACGCGCGACGGGTGGCGTCTGAGTGGCCGGAAACGCTATTCCACTGGATCGAGCCAATTGCGTTGGGGCATCGTCTGGGCGGCAACGGCCGACAACGAAACACAACGGGTTGGAGAATTTCTCGTGCCGCTCAATGCGGACGGCGTAAGCGTGGAAGAAACGTGGGACCATCTGGGATTGCGCGCCAGCGATAGTCACGACGTTATTTTCAAAGACGTCGCGCTCCCCACGCAATACGCGGTAGATATCCGTCCAAACGATGCGTGGAAAGGCAAGGACGTACCACTCAATGCTTGGCTGCCGATTCTTCTGGCCGCGCTTTACGATGGCGTTGCACGCTCGGCAAATGCCTGGCTGCTGCGCTGGATCGCATCACGTACGCCTTCGAGCCTCGGCACCTCGCTATCCGCGGTACCACGTATCCGACAGGCCGTAGGCGAAATTGCGGGCCTTCTCGAAACCAACGCCTTGCTGCTCTGGCAGGCAAAGCATCAATACGACGTTCATTTATACGAAGACCGTGTCCGGCACGCCAATGACAATACATTTGGCCCGCCATCGGTGTCTTTCGGTCTGGTGAAATACACAGTGACACAAAATGCCATTGCCGCCATCAACAAGGCTGTGGAAATAAGCGGGAACCACGCGTTGTCACGGCATAACCCTCTCGAACGGCACTTTCGCGACGTGTTGTGCAGCCGCATACATCATCCCCAAAATGATCTCATTCTGGATGGTGCCGGTACGCACGCACTCGACGCGCAGAAAACGCAATCGTCGTGAGATAAAGATCTGGCTCGTTGTCAATGAACGTGTCGACGTCATGCCTGCCATGGAGAAAACATTCATGATTCGTCGCGCTGCCTTCCCTGTTCTGTTGTCGTGGTTCCTCGCGACAGCGCCGTTACAAGCGGCGGAAACAGGGCCTTCGTCAAGCGCCTCGGTCACGCCGCAACGCGGCGGCACCGTGACGTTCGCCACGGCGTCACAACCGACCGCACTCGTATCTTTCCTTGAAACCAAGACCGACGATCGCGATATCAGCACAAAGATCACGGAAGGGCTGCTGCGCTATGACCCCCATTTTGTTGCGCAACCGCTGCTGGCGCAATCCTGGGAAATCAGTGCGGACGGCTTGCGCTACACCTTTCATCTGCGACCCAACGTCCGGTTCAGTGATGGTGAAGCGCTCACCTCGGAAGACGTCAAATTCTCCATCCTGCAGCAAAAGCAGCGCGGTCCGCGTGGCCGGATCACGTTCGCGAATGTGACGACGGTAGAAACACCGGATCCCTTGACGGCTGTTCTCGTATTAACAAAGCCGGCACCGTACCTGATCAAGGCGCTATCGTCGGCTGAAACACCCATCGTGCCGCGGCATCGCTATCCTAACCCCGATGATCCATTGTCGAGCCCGAATACAAACGCACCTATCGGCACCGGCCCATATATCCTCGTCAATTGGAAGCGTGGGGATTGCATCGAGTTGCGCCGCAACCCGCATTACTGGCGTACAGGTCACCCGTACCTTGATCGGATCATCATCAAGATCATTCCCGATGCGAGTGCGATCGCGACGACGCTGGAATCGGGGGGCGCCGATATCGCTGAAAACGTGGCGCTGCCCGACCTGGATCGCCTCGGGAAAAATCCGGCATTGCGGGTGGATAGTACGACCGATGCATATCTCAATAATGCATCGTTTCTCGAGTTCAACGTTGAAAACCCCATTCTGGCGAAACCTGAAGTCCGCCACGCCATTGCTCAAGCCGTCAATCGCGACTTGATTGTGAAGGTCGTACTTTTTGGTCGTGCGCAGCGTATCGACTCGCCGGTACCGAAGGTACTGCAATCGTATTACGATGACAGCACTTTCCACTATCCGTTCGATATCGACGCCGCCAACCGTCTGCTGGATCAGGCCGGCTATCCGCGCAAGGCCAATGGCGAACGCTTATCGCTACGGATCACCTATATCCCCGGTATCAACTTTGCCCATACCGCTGATTTTCTCCGATCGTCGTTGAAACGAATCGGCATTGCCGCGACGATCATTGGCGGCGATCTGCCCACTTATTTAAAGCACGTGTACACAACACGCGATTTCGATTTGAACATCAATGGTCTGGGACGACTGTACGACCCCAGCGTCGGCGTGCAACGCATCTACTGGTCTGATGGCGTCCCCCATCCCTTGATCTGGGTCAATGCCTCGCATTGCCAGAATGACGAGGTCGATCGTCTGTTCAGCGAAGCCGCCGAGGCCGTCGATGACAACAAGCGTGCCGCCAATTTCCGCGAGATTCAACGAATTGTCGGCAGCGATTTGCCCGTACTACCACTGGCAAGTGTACCCACCTTGACCGTGAGCAGAACGTACTTGCACGACTGGGTCAATAGTGTGGATGTTTTGTCCGGCGATGCATCCGATGCATGGATCGACGCAAAGAAATAACGTCTTGTCCGCCCACGTGACTCGCTACCCAAAGGAGCGCCAGCAATGAACGACCGTCTTGAAATTGCGATCCCGCGTGACACTGGCAATGTGTCGGCGTTGGACGCAAGCACCAAAACACTACCGGTTTTTGCCGATGGCACGACCCGACCGCACGCACGTGATCCGCGCTTGATTTATGCCGGCGCGCACGAGCAAGCGCGCGCGTTGGCCGGTGGCGAAGTCAGCGCTGAAGCACTGCTAGAACAAATATTGGCGCGGATCGATCGACTCGATCCGACGCTGAATGCCGTGGTCTTTATCGATGAGGCCGGTGCTCGCGCGGCCGCCAAGGCGGCCGACACAGCATTGCAGCAAGGCGTCCGCTTGCCCCTGCTGGGCGTCCCGGTCACGGTGAAGGAATCCTTCGATGTCGAGGGCTGGCCGACGACCGTCGGTGATGTGCGCTATCAGGATAATCTCGCTGTACAAGACGCGCCCGCTGTCGCTGCCCTGCGTGCGGCCGGTGCCATCTTGATCGGCAAGACCAATGTGCCGTTGGGGCTGGCCGACCTGCAAAGTTTCAATGAGATTTACGGCTTGACGCGCAATCCGTGGGACTTGTCTCGCACGCCTGGTGGCTCGTCGGGTGGCTCCGCCACCGCCCTCGCCGCGGGATTTTCCTCACTTGAACTCGGTACCGATATCGGTGGTTCAATTCGCATCCCGGCGCACTTCACCGGCGTGTTTGGCCACAAGCCGAGTCAGGGCCTGATCTCGCTACGCGGCACCGGCGTACCGCAAGGTCGTCACGCGACCCGTGATCTGGTTGTGGCGGGTCCGCTGGCACGCACCGCCGCCGATCTCGAATTGGCGCTCGATCTGCTAGTGAACCAGGACCCTGTCGAGAAGAAAGCATGGCGCGTGTCGTTACCGCCGGCACGTCATGCAAAGCTCGCCGATTTTCGCGTACTGCTATTGGCACAGTGGCCGGGCACGGACGCGAGTATCAGCGAACAGGAGGTGATAAAGCGTACGGCTCGAAATCTGCGGGCGCATCATGTTACGGTCTTCACGCCCGAGACTTTGGCGCGCGCCGCGCCAGATGCCGTGCTGCCTGATCTCGTTGCGGCGCATGCGCTTTATCGCGGGCTCCTGGGCGCATCGCTCGCAAGCCCGCCCCCTCTCGATGCAAGCGCGGCAGCACGCCTTGCGGCGCTGGCTGACAATGACGCCAGCGCCGACGCGACATGGTTACGTTCGTTTTCGATCAGCCACCGCGACTGGCTCTTGCAGCACGAAGCGCGTCTTGCCCTGCGCGCGCAGTGGGAAAAGCTATTTAACCATATCGACGTCGTTCTGACGCCGGTCGCCCCATTGCCCGCTTTCGCGCATAATGCGGCATCGGAAAAGGATGCGCGACGGTTTCCCGTTTCCTACGAAGACGGTGAACGGGAGCTGTATTTCCGCGAGCTATTTCACTGGGCTGGTCTGCCAGTCGTACCGGGGTTGCCTGCCACGAGTTTTCCAGTCGGGCTTGACGCCTCAGGTTTGCCAATTGGCGCGCAAGTCGTAGGTGCCTATCTAGAAGACCGCACGCCTCTCGCATTCGCTCGCCTTTATGAAGCGGCTTTCGGCGGCTTTATACCGCCTTCCGGCTATTAAAAACCCGCGCAAAGCCACCCCTTGGTCCGAGCCGCTTATACCTTGCACGCCGAAGCACGCGTGTTCGTAAAATGGCGCTCGGAGACGCGCGGTAGTGTCGTCCATGACCGACGCCATCAGTATCACGTCGACGCTCAATACACCTGCTTCATCCCCTCCGACGGCATCGCGTAGTTGTCCTTGAGCGCGGTCGCACAGGACACATAGCCGTAATTGGCAACGCGGTTATCCCGCGTTAGCACGACAAAAAATGGCGTTGTCGCCCCTTTGTCTGTCAACAGGGTGTAGTTCAGGCACACGCCTCCATTCTGCGGAACCTTCACTTCGCTATTCGGCTGCCCGCCCGCCGCAACGACCGATGCGCGCGTTGCGCCTGCGGTTAGAACGGCACGCACAACTGGAACCGAATCGTATTTGAAAATCTCGAATCCACTACAGCCCGACAAGGTTAAACATGTCGCTAGCAATATCGCGGTAATGCCTATGTTTTATTTTCCATTTCTTAATGGTTCCTAAGATGACGAATGCTGGCAACACGGTTAGACACTGACAGCGGATAATTTCCGTATTCGCGACAGCTGAGAAGCTTAACTGTGACACACACGTCAATCTGGACCTACGGGATCAATCCCAGTTTTTCGGAATCTAGCGCGCTGCTTCGTCCACTGGAAAGCAGTACGAACTGTGCCGCCAAAGTCGGCATCGGAGAAGTCTCGCTCAACGCAGCGACCATCAAGTTCCGTAGTCTTAAATCGCGCAAAGTATTACGAATCCGCACACTAATCGAAAAGAACTTGCCTGTCATTGGTAAAAGGCGAGGTGCAGATTTCCGGTCGGGACGCATGCCCCGCCCCGCACTGCGGGTGATGCAAATACTTTGTTACGATATGCATAGTGCAAGCGAAAACAGATCAAACCGCCGCATAGTCACCGAACCCATCCGGCCATTGCGTCAGCACGCGATAGCCGTCATCGGTTACCGCGACCATATGCTCCCATTGCGCGGAGAGGCTGCGGTCGCGCGTGACCACGGTCCAACCATCGGCCAATTGCCGCACGGCCGCCTGTCCCGCGTTGATCATTGGTTCAATCGTGAAAATCATGCCGGGCTTCAGCGTCGCCCCTTCGCCGGGGCGGCCGTAATGCAATACTTGCGGCGCATCGTGGTAGACCTTGCCGATCCCGTGCCCACAATACTCCCGCACTACGCTGAATCCCGCGGCATGCGCCACGGATTGAATCGCGTACCCCACGTCACCTAACGTCGCGCCCGGCCGCACGGCGCGAATGCCGGCACACATGGCATCGTAAGTCGTGCGGACCAAGCGGATTGCCGCGGCGCTCGGTGTGCCGACGCAATACATCCGGCTCGTATCTCCGAACCATCCATCCTTGATCACCGCCACGTCGATGTTGATGATGTCGCCATCCCGCAGCGGCTTTGGTGACGGAATGCCGTGACACACTTCGTGATTAACGGCAACGCAGACCGTTTTTGGATAGCCGTGGTAGCCCACATTGGCAGGCACGACGCCCAACTCGTCAACGATGTATTCGTGGCAGCGCCTGTCCAGCTTGTCCGTGGTCACACCCGGCTGCACATGCGGCGCGATCATCCGCAAGACATCCGCCGCAAGTGCGCCCGCCGTTGCCGCCTGAGCAATCTCCGCCTCGGAGCGTAGCGTGATTTTCTTATTTTCTCTCATGCCGCGCTCTCCGTCGCTCTTTGCTGGCTATCAGTGTTTACGGCATTCAATACAACGCCGCCGCGCTGAGCGTGTTCACCTTCAAACTGCACCAACGCCGGTCCCGTGCCATCAGCATCCGCCTGGATCAATATCCTGCAAATCTCCCCGTAAGCCAGCGACGGATACAACTCCGATAGCATCCCAACCCGCATCCAATGCTCCGCCTGCGCGTTGATCGATCGACTCAATGCACCGCTCGTCGCGCGCAGGTTTGCGTGCATGACATCGGATATCTTGATAATTCCCATGATGTGCCGTGATATACGAAATGTAGTCACTTCATATACTACCAACAATGCACCCCGCCGTCACGTGTGAAGACAGGTTTGCCCTGCGCCACGCCGTTGCCGAACGCCGACAATCCATTTGCTTTTAGACACGCCCCCCCTTCCGGATCATCCATCGGCGCCCCATCCGACTAACAATTGCCCGCGCAGCCTGGGCTCACGCGTCCCGGCACGCACCGTGCTTTAGTGCGTTTCGTCCACCGATCGAAAGCGGCCTTGCGCCGCGCGATCATTGCCAGGATTTCTCCTAGAATGCATGTGATGGCCCGCTGGTCACGCGCCCAGCTTCCCTCTCTCCTTAAAAAGACATAAAAACATGCGGTTTCAGCACGGGTACCAGTGGCAGGCGGCAACGCCTGGATTGAAGAAATTGTCTGATCTGTATGGCCGCTTTTGCCTGTTGCTGGCGGCGGCCACGCTGTTGGCATTAGCGGGGTGTGCCACGACACGGCCCGCTGCGTCGAGCTTCGTGCGTCAGCCATCGCAGGCGTTACCCGCGAGCACGCCCACGCCGCTGTCGGCCTCGTTTGCCGCCGCGCGCGCGGCGCATCCGGGAGAGTCCGGTTTCCATTTGCTGGTGCAAGGCCGGGAAGCACTGGCGGTGCGTATTTCGCTGGCCCGGTCGGCCACCCGGACACTCGACATTCAGTACTACATCGCCAACGAGGACAACACCGGCAAGTTGCTGCTCGAAGCGGCAGTCCGGGCAGCGGAGCGCGGCGTCCGGGTGCGCATGCTCCTGGACGATATGAATTTCAAGGATATCGACTCGATCATGGCGGTGATGAATTCGACACCGAATATCGAGATCCGCGTCTTCAACCCATTCGCGACGGCGAACGAAGGTGCACTGACGCGAATGGGCAACGTCGTGACGCACCTGGATACGCTGACCCGCCGAATGCATAACAAAGCGATGATCGCCGACAATCAGGCAGCCATCACCGGCGGGCGCAATGTTGGCGACGAATACTTCGACGCCAGTCCGTCCATTACGTTCCGCGATATCGACATCCTGTCCGTCGGGCCCATCGTGCCGGACATCTCGCGCAGTTTCGATGTGTTCTGGAATAGCGAGGAAAGCTATCCGCTGAAAGCGTTGAACAGACAGCACTTCCGGGCCGCGAAAATCGCCAAGGTGCGTGCTGAACTCCGCCGGCATTGGGACGAGATGTCGGCCATGACCGACGGCGCCAATCTCGACGAGCCGCCATTGGCGCGGCAGATTCGCACCGGGCAGATACCGTTGGTCTGGGCCAAGGCAACGTTCTATGCGGACACGCCACGCAAGATCACTACCCCGACCGATGACTACGTCAGCCCGCCGATCAGTCGCATCGGACAACTGGCTGATCAGTCGAAAAAGAGTTTCCTCATTATCTCGCCCTATTTTGTCCCGCATAACGGCAGCATCGATAAGTTGGGCGATATGGTGGCGCGCGGTGTCCAAGTATCGGTGCTGACCAATTCCCTGGCGGCAACCGATGCACCGGCCGTACAGGCCGGCTATGCCCCGGCACGTGTGCCGCTGTTGAAGAGAGGCGTCGCCCTGTACGAATTCAAACCGATTGCCGGGGAGCGCAAGCCCGGGCTGATCGGCTCGCATTCGCGTGCCAGTCTGCACGCGAAAGCCTATGTGTTCGATGATCAGATTCTGTTTATCGGCTCACCGAATCTCGATCCCCGATCCGCCGGCTTGAACACGGAAATGGCGCTTGAAGTGGACAGTCCGGTACTGGCGGAACAGGTGACGGCATTGTTCCGCGAAGCAGCGTCGCCCGATGAGAGTTACCATGTCACGCTGGCCGATCGCGACGCCTTGGCGCAGACCGGTGCGTCCGGCTCGCCACCCTCGCCCCTGGTATGGACCACGCGCGAGCACGGTCAGGTAGTGACGTACAACTTCGATCCCGATGCCGGGCTATGGCGTAACGTACTGACCGGCATCTTTTTCATCTTGCCGTTGAAAAACCAGTTGTAAGAAGCGAACGACCGCGCGCGACACGGTTCTCGGGCTGGCAAATCCCCGATGCGCCCCCAGCCAAGAGGGATATGCCGATGACCTGCCCCCGCCGCGCGCCCTGACAAACGTCCCGAGGCGCCGCTCCCCACTGCGGCAGCCCGACGACCGGTCGCACGACGGCGCATTCTGGAGTTCACGATGACAGCAGACGCGCAGCATTCCTCGTCCCGCCACGCCGACCATCACGGTGCGGTCCGCATGGAACGCGACACCTTTGGCGAAATTGCCGTTCCATCCGCCAAACTGTGGGGAGCGCAAACGCAGCGCTCGCTACAGAATTTCAAGATATCGACCGAGAAACAATCGCCGGAGATGATTCATGCGCTGGCGATCGTCAAGCGCGCCGCCGCCGCGGTCAATCAACAGCTCGGTGTTCTGCCCGAGGATCGGGCACAGGCGATCATCGCCGCAGCCGATGAGGTGATCGACGGCAAACATCCGGACGAATTTCCGCTTGCGGTCTGGCAGACCGGCTCCGGTACGCAGACGAATATGAACCTCAACGAGGTGCTGGCGAACCGGGCCAGCGAGTTGCTGGGCGGCGAGCGCGGTGAAGCGCGCAAAGTCCATCCGAACGATGACGTCAACCGCGGCCAGTCGTCCAATGACGTATTCCCCACCGCGATGCACATCGCCGCCGCCTACGCGATCCACCATACCTTGCTACCGGCGCTGTCCCTGCTCCGCGATACATTGCAAGCAAAATCGAAGGCGTTCGACGATATCGTCAAGATCGGCCGGACCCACTTGCAAGATGCCACACCGTTGACACTGGGCCAGGAATTTTCCGGCTACGTCGCGCAGTTGAACCAGGCAATCAAACACGCGCAAGCCGCGCAGCCGCATCTCTATGAACTCGCACTAGGCGGCACCGCCGTGGGCACCGGTTTGAACGCGCATCCGGAATTCGCGGTCAAGGTGGCGGCGGAAATCGCCCGGTTGACGAAACTGCCCTTCATCACCGCGCCGAACAAATTCGAAGTGATGGCGGCGGCGGATGCGTTGGTGCATGCGCATGGTGCGCTGAAGACCGTGGCGGCAGGCTTGATGAAAATCACCAACGATATCCGTTGGCTCGCCAGTGGTCCGCGCTGCGGACTCGGCGAACTGTCGATACCGGAAAACGAACCGGGGAGCTCGATCATGCCGGGCAAGGTCAATCCGACACAATCGGAAGCCGTGACCATGCTGTGCTGCCAGGTATTCGGCAACGACGTCGCGGTCAATTTCGGCGGTGCCAGCGGCAACTTCGAATTGAATGTGTTCCGCCCGATGATCGCCCATAACGTGCTGCAATCGGTGCGCCTGCTGGCCGATGGCGCACGCAGCTTCAACGACAACTGTGCCGTTGGTATCGAACCGAACCGCGAACGCATCACCACCTTGATGAACGAATCACTGATGTTGGTGACGGCGCTGAATCCGCATATCGGCTATGACAAAGCGGCACAAATTGCAAAGAAAGCGCATAAGGATGGGTCGACGTTGAAAGCGGCCGCACTGGCACTCGGCCACGTGACTGACGCGCAATTCGACGAATGGGTCAAACCGGAAGAGATGGTGGGCAAGCGCTGAAACAGCGATGCTTTACCGGGCGAATGCCCGCTTGAAAAAACGGAACGGCCCTGATGGGCCGTTCTTTTTGCGGGCGTGGCAAAAGCAAACTGTCAGCGGCTACGGAACGAGACGCCCTGGTCGATCGTGCCGTACATCGAAATACCGTTTGCGCTTCCCGCACTCCCTCCGCTGCCTCCGGCGCAACCGCCGAGCACCAGACTCGCCGCACACACCATGGCAATCGGCATCCAGGCCAACAATGGCGCGCCACGCCGGCGCGGCGGTGCCGTCGTGGCCACGCAATCAGATGGCAATGGGCGCGGCGATATGCGGGTGCGGATCATAATCGGCGATCTCAAAATCTTCGAAGCGATAGTCGAACATCGACGCCGGCCTGCGGTGGATCTTCAATGCCGGTAACGCACGTGGTGCACGCGTCAATTGCAGCGCGGCCTGCTCGACATGATTCGAATAAAGATGGGCATCGCCAATCGAGTGGATGATCTCACCCGGCTCCAATCCCACCTGCTGCGCCAGCATATGCGTCAAGAACGCCACCGACGCGCAGTTATATGGCACGCCCAGGAACCAGTCGCCGGAACGCTGTGTCAGCATGCAGCTCAGGCGGCCATTGGTCACATTGAACTGATACATCACATGACACGGCGGCAGCGCCATCCGTCCCGCCGCCGCGTTCTCCACCGGGGAACGCGACTCGTCCGGCAGGAATGACACGTTCCATGCATTCAGGATATGGCGGCGGCTATTCGGTTTCTTGATCAAGGAATCGACAAGCGCTGAAATCTGGTCCGTTGACGTGCCGTCCGGATTGGGCCACTTGCGCCACTGCGCGCCATAGACCGGACCCAGCTCTCCTTCCGGCGTCGCCCATTCGTCCCAGATGGTGACCTTGTTCTCGTGCAAGTAGCGCAGATTGGTGTCGCCGCGCAGAAACCACAGCAATTCATGCAGGATCGACCGTATATGCAGTTTCTTCGTCGTCAGCAAGGGAAAACCGTCGGCAAGGTCATGCCGGTACATCACGCCGAAAATCGAGCGCGTGCCGGTGCCGGTGCGATCGCCCTTGACGTGCCCCTGTTCGAGGAGCTGCCGCAGAACGGCGAGATACTGCTGGTCCATGCGCGAACACTCGTAGAGAATTGACTGACCCGCGTATTTTACTCCGCCTTATCCAGACGAGACAGATTCCGGCAGATCCGGAAGATGCCGCGACAGCGACAGCGACAGCGATACAATGTCGGGCCAACGACCTGACAGGTCGATGTATCGATCTGTCGACGTGCCCGCTTCCACCCGACGTCACCATGACCCAGCCGACCCCTGCAGCACAGCCGCTGTCCCAACCGCCATTGACGCTCATTGTCGCGCGCGCGCGCAACGGTGTGATCGGACGCGACAACCAGTTGCCGTGGCACCTGCCGGAAGACCTGGCGTATTTCAAGAAAACGACGATGGGCGCGCCGGTCGTCATGGG
Source organism: Robbsia andropogonis (assembly GCF_000970345.1). Classification (GTDB taxonomy): domain Bacteria; phylum Pseudomonadota; class Gammaproteobacteria; order Burkholderiales; family Burkholderiaceae; genus Robbsia; species Robbsia andropogonis. The sequence goes on from NZ_LAQU01000020.1 coordinate 62,810, forward strand.
CCGCAAGACACACGAGTCGATCAGACGACCGCTGCCGGGACGTCGAAATGTCGTGGTCACCCGCGACCCCGCACGCGAATTTGCCGGATGCGACGCGGTGAACAGCCTGGAAGCAGCGCTGCAAGCGTGTGCGTCGGACGGCGTGCCGGAGGTGTTCCTGATCGGCGGCGCGCAGTTGTACAGGGAAGGGATGAGTCTGGCGCAGCGGTTGCTGATTACCGAGGTGGATGCCGATGTCGAGGGCGATGCGTTCTTTGCCGCCCCCGATCCGACGATCTGGGTAGAAACTGCCCGGGAAAGCCATCCGCCGATGACACGCGAGAACGGCACGGCGCGCCTGGGTTATGCATTTGTCGAATACCGCCGCCGTTAAGCAGTGGCGGTTTCGACCAGCATGGACAACCGCATCGCCTGACGCCCCACCACGTCGCCAGACGCAATGATGCGAGTCACGCCACCATCATCACACCGCCCGCTCATGCCTTCCCGGCGATCGTCATCCGTTCAATGAGGATCGACCCACAGGTCTTATTGCCGCGAACCAATTCATCGGCACCCACGGCCACGACGTGGCGCAGCATCTCTCCGAGATTACCGGCAATCGTGATTTCCTCTACCGGATACCGGATCTTGCCGTTTTCCACCCAGAACCCCGATGCGCCGCGTGAATAATCGCCCGTGATCAGATTCACGCCTTGTCCCATCAGATCCGTCACGAACAAACCGGTATCGAGCTTGCGCAGCATCGCATCCAGGTCATCGCCCGGATCGGTCAGCTTGCTGACGATCTTCAAGTTGTGCGCGCCGCCAGCGTTACCAGTGGTGGGCATGCCGAGCTTACGCGCCGAGTACGTCGACAGAAAATACCCTCGCAGCACGCCTTCCTCGACGAACGCGCGCTTGCTCACGCGCACCCCCTCGTCGTCGAACGGTGCACTGCCCATCGCGCCAGGCACGAACGGGTCTTCGATAATGCTCATATGATCCGCCAACACCGGGCGATCGAGACTGTCGACAAGAAACGATGCTTTCCGGTACAACGCCCCGCCGCCAACGGCCTGCGTCAGAGACGCGATCAACCCCATCGCGATCGGCGCTTCGAACAGCACCGGCGCCTTGCATGTATCAATCGGCCGGGCGCCCAGGCGGGACAAGGCACGCTCGGCGGCATAGCGACCGATTTTCTCGGCCGAGCTCAACAGCTTGGCGTCGCGCTTGACCGAATGCCAGTCATCGCGCTGCATCTGCCCATTCAAGCCGGCAATTGGTGCGCACGAAACGAAATGCCGCGAGACCGGGTAGCCACCGATGAAACCACGGCTGGTGGCCAGGACGAATTGCGAATGTTGCGCCGCGACCGTCGCGCCGTCGGAATTCTCGATATGCGGATCGGTCTCGAACGCCGCCTGCTCGGCACGTTGGGCGATCTCCACGGCGGTTTCCGCATCGAGGTCCCACGGGTGGAATAGATCGAGGTCACGCGGAGACCGTTCGAGCAGCGCTTCCTCGGCCAAGCCGGCGCAGTCGTCTTCGGCGGTAAATCGCGCGATATTGTATGCCGCCGCCACCGTGTCACGCAGTGCCTTCGGCGTGAAATCCGAGGTACTCGCATTACCGCGTCGATTGCCGATGAACACGGTCACGCCGACGGACTTGTCGCGATTGTGCTCGATGGTCTCTACCTGATCGCGCCGTACGCTGACGGAGAGGCCATCGCTTTCCGAGATCTCGGTGGCGGCATCGGTGCCACCGATTTCCTTCGCGTACTTCAGGATATCGCTGGCGATCTCCTTCAACTGGTCCTGCGAATGGGGAAACAAACGCGAGGTCTTGGACGTATGAGCTGCGGGCATGGGTTGACGTATCTCCTCGGAAGCCTGGATAGAGGCCAGGCGGCCATCGCCCGATCATATCAAACCCTGCCAACACGCACAGCGGCCCGCTGGGTCTGTACAATTCGCGCATGACTCGCAAACGAAACGCCAGCCGCGCAGGGGAAGCCGGCCGGCCCAATGAACTCCCCGAAAGCCCGCTGGGACCTGATGGTGAACCGGTCTACGACCGGCCCAGTAAATCACAGCGCAAACGCGACACCGCAGCGCTCCAGGTGCTGGGCAAGGAACTAGCGGAACTGCCCAAGGAGGCCTTCCGCAAATTGCCGCTGCCTGAAGCCCTGTTTGACGCCCTCACCGAGACGCGCCGGATCACCGACCACGAAGGTCGTCGACGGCAGCTTCAGTTCGTCGGCAAGGTGATGCGCCGCCTGGACGACGCCGACGTGACCGCGTTGCGGCAAACGCTCGACAAGATCCGCGGCATCAGCCGTGCGGAAACGGTGAAACTGCACGCTATCGAGCGGTGGCGCGACGTACTGCTCGAATCCGATGACGCGCTGACTGATTTCCTGCAACGCTACCCGGAAGCGGACGTCCAGCAAGGCCGAACCCTGATTCGCAACGCTCGCCGGGAAAGCCAGCGTGAGGGGTCGCCGCGCTATTACCGCGAATTGTTCCAATGGGTAAAGGCGGCCAGCACCGTGGCCAGCGCCGAATCCGGAGACGAGGACGGTGGCGACGAAGAAGACGAGGACCACGATGACGACATCGATCACCCCGCCTGAAACGCCTGATGCACCCCGTGCGGCACACGCAGGCACCGGTGAATCGCCTACACGCACCGCACGGGGCCATCCCGATGAAGTCGTGATCGGGTTGGTCTCCATCAGCGATCGCGCGAGCGCCGGTACCTATCAGGACGCCGGCATACCGGCATTGGCACAGTGGCTCGAAACGGCACTGACCAGCCCGTTCCGGATCGAGACACGGTTGATCCCCGATGAAGCCGCCAATATTTCAGCAACGCTCGTCGAACTGGTCGACCACGTGGGGTGCGACCTCGTGCTGACCACTGGCGGCACGGGCCCATCACGCCGCGATGTCACACCTGAGGCCACACTTTCGGTGGGGACAAAGACGATGCCTGGATTTGGCGAGCAGATGCGACAAATCAGCCTGGCCTTTGTTCCCACCGCGATCCTGTCACGTCAAGTCGCGGTGATTCGAGAAACGCCGACGCATGCCGCGTTGATCATCAACCTGCCCGGTCAGCCCAAATCGATCAAGGAAACGCTGGAAGGCCTGCGGCAGGAGGATGGGACATTGCGCGTGCCAGGGATTTTTGCGGCCGTGCCCTATTGCGTGGATTTGATCGGCGGCCCCTACATCGAAACCGATCCCGCCATCGTCGATGCTTTCCGGCCCAAATCGGCGCGACGCCCGCAGCCTGGGGCATGAGGGTCGCGCGACGCTGACCGACGCACCGGCGGTACTGGCACGATCGGCCGATGCGGTGCGCGTGGACGCTTACGCTTTATCGGCGTCGGAACGGATGAAATGCTCGCGGTAATATTTCAATTCGTCAATCGATTCGACGATATCGGCGAGTGCCGTATGTTGCGCCCGCTTTTGGAAACCCTTCATCAGGTCAGGACGCCAACGGCGCATCAGCTCCTTCAGCGTACTGACGTCGAGGTTGCGATAATGGAAAAACGCTTCCAGTTCCGGCATCCAACGCGCCATGAAACGGCGATCCTGGCAGATCGAATTGCCGCACATCGGCGATTTGCCGGGGGGAACGTATTGTCCGAGGAAGGTGCGCAATTGCGCGACCGCGTCCGCCTCCGTCACCGTCGAGGCCTTAACCCGATCGATCAGACCCGAACGACCATGCGTATTCTTGTTCCAGTCATCCATGGCGTCCAAGGCAGCATCGGATTGATGGATGGCCAAGACAGGGCCTTCGACCATCACCTGCAGTTGAGGATCGGTGACCACCACGGCGACTTCGATGATGCGGTCGGTATCCGGCTGCAGGCCGGTCATTTCCATGTCCACCCAGACGAGGTTGAATTCACTGCGAGGGAGGACGGCAGGCGCGGACGGCGACGATACGACGGGCGTTTCAGACGAAGGAACGGACATGACGGCGACAGTAGCGAAGAAACGATAATTCCCGCATAGTGCCATACGGTCTCCGATATGCCCACCTCCGCCCTGTAAAACACGCGGCCGGCAGCCGCGATGGGGTGCTTCAGCGCACGATGCTGCGTACTTAGCCGGACGTCTTACCATGTTCTCGATTCTGTTCGCCATTGCACTGGCCGCGATGGTCGCCACCAAGCTGTGGCTCGGCATGCGCCAGATCCGCCATGTCGCCGCGCACCGCGCCAGCGTCCCGACGCGTTTCGCTGATACGATCCCGCTCCACGCACATCAACGTGCCGCCGACTACACCGTTGCCCTCGCGAAACTGAGCGCCGCGGAGGTGGTCACTGGCGCCGTGGTGCTGGCGTTGCTGACCCTGGGCGGCGGCACCGGTGCATTGGATAGGCTGCTGACCGCTTGGCTGGGAGACGGCATGCTGCAGCAGGTCCTGCTGATCGCCGTAGTGGTGGGGATAACCAGCCTAGTCGATCTGCCCTTCGACTACCTCCGACATTTCGTCGTGGAGGAGCGCTTTGGTTTCAACAAGATGACACCGGGCGTGTTTTTCGCCGATCTCGCGAAATCCACCGCTATTGGCGCGGTGCTCGGTCTGCCCCTGCTGCTTGTCGTGTTATGGCTGATGGCGCGCGCCGGCGCGCTGTGGTGGCTATACGCATGGGCCGTGTGGGTCGGATTCAACGTGCTCGTGCTGGTGCTCTATCCCACGTGGATCGCACCGCTCTTCAACAAATTCCAGCCACTCGACGACGACGGGCTCCGGACGCGGATCGAAGCATTGCTGCAACGTTGCGGCTTTGCGGCAAAGGGCCTGTTCGTCATGGACGGCAGTCGCCGATCGGCGCACGGCAATGCCTATTTCACCGGTTTTGGTGCGGCCAAGCGCATTGTCTTCTTCGACACGCTGATCTCGCGCCTGTCCGGCGACGAAATAGAGGCGGTGCTGGCGCACGAACTGGGACATTTCAAGCGTCGCCATGTGATCAAGCGGATGGTGGCAACGTTCGGCATCAGCCTGGCCCTGCTCGCCTTGCTCGGCTGGTTGATGCAACAAAGCTGGTTCTATACGGAAATGCAGGTGCACCCGGACGGTGCCGGCACGAACAACGCCGGCCTGGCGCTGCTGCTGTTCTTCCTGATCGCACCGGTTTTCCTGTTCTTCGCCGGGCCGATCAGTGCGCTGACGTCGCGCAAGCACGAATTCGAGGCCGATGCATTCGCCGCCGATCAGACGCGGGCGCAAGACCTCGTCAATGCGCTGGTGAAGCTGTACCAGGACAACGCGTCGACGTTGACACCTGATCCGGTATATTCGGCATTTTATTATTCTCACCCCCCCGCATCGCAGCGCATCGATCGCCTGCTGCAGTTGGAAGGTATTCGTGGCGCAACCTAAGCAAGCTCCTGCCCGCGCGGCAGACCCGGACATGTTCGAAGGGACGGTAATCGCCGCGCACGGCCGACACTACGTCGTGACACCGGATGACGGCAGCCCGCTGATGCAATGTTTTCCACGCGGCAAGAAAAGCGACGTCGCCGTCAACGATCGTGTCAGCGTGGCGCGGCAGTCCGCGGACCAGGGTGTCATCGATGCAGTGCTGCCGCGCCGCAACCTGCTGTACCGCTCCGACCAATACAAGTCGAAGCTGTTCGCGGCGAATCTCGACCAGATTGCGATCGTCGTCGCCACCGAACCGCATTTCAGCGAGGACCTGCTCGGCCGCGCCCTGGTGGCAGCTGATGCACACGGTCTTAGTGCCTGCATCATCCTCAACAAAGTGGATGTCACCGATGCGCTGGCCCACGCGCGCGGTCGACTGGCGCCGTATGCCGCGTTGGGCTACCCGGTTCATGCGTTGTCGGCCGGGGCCGATCCGCAGGGCGCGCGCGCCACGCTGGCGCCGGCGCTGAGCGGCCGTACGACGTTGCTGCTGGGTCAGTCGGGAATGGGGAAATCGACGCTGATCAATGTACTGGTACCAGGTGCCGAAGCGGCAACGCGCGAAATCTCCGCGGCATTGCATGCAGGCAAGCACACGACGACCTTCACACGTCGCTACGCCTTGCCATCAGTCGATGAAAACAGCGCGCCTGGCGCCCTGCTTGACTCGCCCGGTTTTCAGGAGTTTGGCCTGCACCACTTGACGGAAGGCACGCTGGAGCGGGCCTTCCCCGACTTCCGGCCGCTGCTGGGCAAATGCCGATTCTATAATTGCCGTCACCTGCACGAACCGGGTTGCGCGATTCTCGAAGCGCTTGGCGACGGTCGAATCACACCGAACCGGCATGCGCTGTACGCCCAATTGGTACACGAGACCAATCAGGTCGTGCGCTGATTCCTTCCTCGTGCGCGCCGCACGACGACACCATCACGCCAGCCACACCGACAGCGTCACCATCAACAACAGAATCATCCACAGGATGACCGCACGCCAGACCAGCCCGACCGCCGAACGGAGCGTTCTCGGTGTGCAATCATCCCCTACCGGCAGCGGCGCGGGGCGGTTGTAAGGATCAAGCATCGTATCGAACGTGCCGAACGACTCCGTCGCCGTTTGCTCCGCTTGGGGCTCCACCAGGCGCGCGCCCAGCGCGCCGCTCCCCGCCGCCAGCAGCACCCCCTCGTTCGTATCCGCCCACACACCACCGTAATGGCGCCAGGCATAAACCGCGTCCTCGAAATTACCCACGATGGCAAAACCCAGCGCGGTCAGACGTGCCGGAATCCAGTCGATATAGAAGAATGCGCGGCGTGCGAAGTTGGCGAAGGCCGGACTGTGCTCGGCCGAAGGCTCAGTCCACGTTGCCGCCAGATGCGAGGCGATGCGATAGCACACTGCACCCGCCGGACCGATCGGAATCAGAAACCAGAAAAACACGCCGAACACATGCCGATGGGAAGCGATCACCGCATAGACGAGCGTGTTACGCACGATCTCACTGACCGGCATGTCTCGCGTTTCAATGCCGGTCCAGGTCTGCAACAACTCACGTGCGAGCGGCACATCGTCGTTATTGAGCGCAACCTGGATATCGGTGAAGTAATGGCTGAACTGCCTGAATCCAAGCGTCAGATACAGCACGGCCACGTTCCAGGCGAAAGCCAGCACAAAGCTGACATGCCACAGTAAATAATAGATGACGCCAACCCCTACCGTCCAAGGCAGGACGACGCCCAACCACGCCAACACGCCGTGCTTGCCGCGTCCACCATCCATGCCGCGGCCAGTGCGTTCGGCGTGTCGCCGCAGCAATCGCGAGACGACGTTGTTCGAGTCGAGCGCGCGAAGCTGCTCGAGGATCAAGGCGAGAAGTACAGAAAAGAAAGTCATGCGATCGGCTGCACAAAGCAAAAGACGGAACACACGGAACAGCATTGGCATACGGATACGGCAAGCACCGTTTACACCTCGCCATCCGAGGAACACGTTACCAATGTGCTTGTAACAATAACATCAAATGTAACGCTCGAAGACGTCAATTACATTGGGCCGAAAGGAAGTGGTAGAGGTTTCGCAACATACCTGCCGTGGCGCCCCAGATGAAGTGCTCTCCATGCCCATCGACGCGTGGATAGGGCATGGAAAAGAAACGGCGCGCCGTAGGTGCTGCAACGTCGGCGCCTGCTGCCGCAAGCGGATCTGTCATTGTCCTGGGCAACGCGAAAGACGACGCTATCCCGTCTCGACGAGAAAACAATGGTGATGCTTCTTGCCGGCTCGTCGGTGGGGGGCTCTGCGGCTGGTAAAGGCGAATCTGGTGATGCAGAGGGTTCATCAAGAACGCCAATGGCACCTCGAAGCATTCGGCTACTTCCCGCTCGGCTGGCTTGACGTCGAATGGCGGATGCACTAGAGCAACAACCGGCGTCACGGCGTAGCCGGTGCCAGTTATGTATTCCGGCATGCAACCCAGCAGTTCGACATGGCGGGCCGCGAGCCCGATCTCTTCCCATGCTTCGCGCAACGCCGTGGCGACGACATCGCGGTCCTCAGGATCACACCGTCCGCCTGGAAACGAGATCTGTCCAGCGTGATCGGTCAGGTGCGCCGCGCGCTGTGTCAGTAATACGGTAAGCTCTTCCGGCCGCGTCACCAATGACACCAGCACAGCGGCCGGCCGCAACGATGCATGCAGGCTCGACTCGCGACCCTGCGGCTCCAACTGCTCCGGAACCCATTGCAATGTATCGGCAATGGCAAAACGTCGGCGCAATGCGTCGGCGGTCATCACCTCGGCGGGCAACGGCGCCAGGTCCACCGGGGGTGCCTCTATCGGTAGCACGGCGGGATCGAACAGCGGGCGGTCTGGCATCGGTGCGGATTCCTGTTGTTCTGTACGACCATATTGCGGTGCGAACACCAAAAGCACAAAGGCACCCGAAGGTGCCTTTGTCAACAACCGATACTGCATGCCGGCCCCGTGCAAGCATCGCGATCAAACGCGCCACCGCACGGAGCCCCCCGGGAATCGCATCCCAGGGTACCGTGGCTTACTCTGCCGCGGCTGCCGGCTGTTCCTTGCGGACCAGCTTTTCCTTGATACGCGCCTTCTTGCCGGACAGTGCGCGCAGGTAGTACAGCTTCGCACGACGCACGTCACCGCGACGCTTGACTTCGATGCTGGCCAACTGCGGCGAGTACGTCTGGAAGGTACGCTCGACGCCTTCACCCGACGAGATCTTACGAACGATGAACGACGAATTCAGACCACGGTTACGCTTGGCGATGACCACGCCTTCGTAAGCCTGAACACGCTTACGCGTACCTTCAACCACGTTCACGTTGACGACGACCGTGTCACCCGGCGCAAATTCCGGAATGGTCTTATCGCCCAAAGCGCGTGCGATTTCTTCTTTTTCGAGTTGTTCGATCAGATTCATGATTACTCCTGAAACCATCTTGCCGACGTTGTATACCGCGCTGATGCACGAGGCCTCGGCAGAGGATGGGGAAACCGGCAGGAAATCATTCCTGCCGCCGTAGTCCGGCCCTATCGCGCCCGTCGTGTCATTGGCTTGAAACCAATCGTTCACGCCGGGTCCGATGAAGCCGGATTGGCGAGCCAGGCCTCATCGGCCTTGCTCAACAATCCATCGCGACGGGCCGCATCGATAAGATCCGGGCGGCGTGCCCGGGTTTTCGATAAAGACCGCTGGCGACGCCACGCGACAATCTGCGCGTGGTGACCGCCCAACAACACATCCGGCACCCGCACCCCTTCGTATTCCTCAGGGCGCGTGTAGTGCGGACAATCCAGCAAACCATCGACAAAGCTATCCTGCACCGCCGATTGGGCATCCCCCAGCACACCGGGCAGCAGACGAATCACCGCATCCATCAATGCCATTGCAGGTAGTTCGCCGCCCGACAGCACGAAGTCACCAACACTGATTTCCTCGTCGACACATCGGTCCAACAACCGCTGGTCCACCGCTTCATACCGGCCGCACAGCAACACCAGACCCGACTCCGCCGCCAGCGACGTGACCCGCTTGTGGGTCAACGGCGCGCCTTGTGGCGAGAGCATCACCACGCGCGGCACGGGGCGCCCCTCCGCCTGCTGCGCGGCTTTCGCCGCCGTAATCGCGGCATCAAGCGGCCGGGCCAGCATTACCATGCCGGGGCCGCCGCCATAAGGCCGGTCATCCACGGTGCGATGCGAGTCGACCGTGAAATCGCGCGGATTCCACGTGTGCAACGCATAGCGCCCCTGCTTGACCGCCCGGGATGTCACGCCCCAATCGGTCAAGGCCCGAAACATCTCCGGGAACAGTGTCAGCACGTCGAACCGCATGCTCGTCTCCGCCGGTCGCCCCCGATCCCCTGACGAGGTTCCAGGCGTACCGTGCTGCCGGGTATCAATAATCGACATCCCAGTCGACGACAATCCGCTTGCCTGGCAGGTCGACTTCCCGCAGGTACGCATCGACGAACGGGATCAGCCGTTCGCGCTCGACCGTCTGGCCGTTGGCTTCCTGCGAGTCATACGCCACCCGCAAAACCGAATGCGCACCGTTGTCCATCAGGTCGCAAACCCGGCCCAACGCCGTCCCGGCCGGATTCACCACCGCCAGGCCGAGTAAGTCGACCCAGTAATACTCGCCGTCAGGCAGCGCCGGAAAGTCCGCGCGGCGTACCAGCACCGCGGTTCCCTTCAACGCCAATGCCGCATCGCGATCGTCGCAACCAGCGATCGAAACCGCGACCGCACCGCTGTGCACCTTGGCACCCCGCACCGCCGTACGTCGCGGCGCCGACTCGCGTGGACCGCGCAACCACCAATATTTGGCGTTCAACATCGCGGCGTCGCCATCAGCGGCGCCAGCGTGCGGGAAAACCTTGACCTGACCGCGTACCCCGTACGCCTGGCCAATCACCCCTACCTCGATGAGGTCGTTCGGGAGAACAACCGGCTCAACGGGCACCGCATCGGCCTGTGCGACAACCTCGACATCGGCCTCGCGATGCTCATCGGCGGCCTTTTCCGTCGCCCCCCCCTTTGGGGCGCGCGGGCGGAAAGCGCCGAAGCCCGGCGCATTCGATCCTAACGACGTCAAACCTGCTCGCCTTTAAGCTGCTGCCGGCGCTGCCGCGACGGTCGCCTTGGCGGCTTCCTTCGCCAGACGCGCGACTGCGGGCGACAACTGTGCGCCGGTACCAACCCAGTACGTCAGGCGATCTTGCGCGATACGCAAGGTTTCGCCCTTTTGCGCGACCGGATTGTAGAAACCGATACGCTCGATGAAACGGCCATCGCGGCGATTACGCGAATCGGTCGCAACGATGTTGTAAAACGGGCGCTTCTTCGCGCCACCGCGGGACAGGCGGATGATGACCATACTGAATTCCTAGAAATCTGGTGTGTGTGCAGCGTGAAACACGCGATTATAGCGGGAATTTCGCTAGCTACCAAACACTTAGTGTGATGTCGGCGCTGTCGGGCCAGGTCGCGACCGCCGCCGCCAGCCTGCATGGCACCGTACGATTGGCGTCGTCACAACGAAATGTTGCGGCGGTGACACATGTCTCATGGCGATTCCGGCGATCCGCGGCATCAGTCGCCGATCCCCACTGACCAGGCGGAACGCGCCGGCCGAACGACCGATGCCGTACCGAGGACTTGCGAAAAATACTGTATACCCATACAGTACTCAAAAGGCCGCGACATATTGCTGGCGCATTGTTGCATGTCTTTCAACACGGATGCGCTGCAACCAGCCTGGGACATGCCGCCGACCACTGGTATCCCAGGGTGGCATCGCGTTATCACGTACCGGCGCCTTACCATCACCGATATATCAGACATGCCTCATCGCCCCGCGCATATGACGCCGCCCCGCTCAAATGCCATCCGGTACGACACCGAGGCGGGCCGGGAGACGGCCGAAGACGATATCGGTCGCGCCGTACCGACTGGGCGCGCGAATGCGGCTCACGCCATTGCGTCGCATGGCGGCACGGGGGGCACGCCTTTCCATCCAGACAGAGGCAACACGATAGCGCGTGGGCGAGGCGCCGTCAGTAACCCGGTGCCGCGATTTCAGGGTTGGTCACGCGAGGCGGATGCGCACTGTCGGCACGATGACGAGGGTCGTCCGTGGGACGCGGCCGAAGGCGGCATCGACGACGACGCTGCCCATGACACCCGGTCGGCGCACGTTTCGTCAACCGACCATCATGACCGCGGTGGTGCACCACAGGACGGTGACAATGACATCAAGCATGTTCGCGACACCGCAAATGCTTCTCGTGAAAAGCCGATGATCCGGTTGCACACGATGGTGACCACGGAAACGGCGCGCACCATCATCGCCCGCAACACCTCTCCCGACGTGCCATTCGATCGCTCACTGAATGCCTATCGTGGTTGCGAGCACGGCTGTGTCTACTGTTTCGCCCGCCCCACGCACGCCTACCTCGATTTGTCACCGGGCATCGACTTCGAAACCAAGCTCTACGTGAAAACGAACGCGGTCGAGAAACTACGCGAAGCCTTCGATAAGCCCGGCTATCGCGCCGATGTGCTGGCGCTCGGGGCCAACACCGACCCCTATCAACCGATCGAGCGCACCTACCGCATCACGCGCGAAGTACTGGCGCTGGCCGAGGCTTATCGGCATCCCATCGCGATCACGACGAAATCCGCATTGGTGGTTCGAGACGCCGACATTCTCGAGCGGATGGCGCGACAGGGACTGGTGCGGGTGTTTATGTCCGTAGGCACGCTTGACGCGGAGATTGCGCGGAAACTCGAACCACGCGCCAGCACGCCGTCACGTCGCATCGAGGCCATTCGCCAGTTGCACGCGCGTGGCATTCCCTGCGGTGTCGTGGTGGCGCCGGTGATTCCCGCGCTGACCGATTTCGATGTCGAACATGTCATCCAGGAGGCGGCGCGTGCCGGTGCGCAGCATGCCGGCTATGTCATGTTGCGGCTGCCACTGGAAGTGCGGGATCTGTTTATCGCCTGGCTTGAAACGCACTACCCGGATCGTCGTCGACACGTATTGAGTCTCATCGAGCAGATGCGCGACGGACGGCATAACGATGCGACCTTCGGTCAGCGAATGCGTGGTACCGGGTTGTTCGCCGAACTACTGGCCCAACGTTTCAATATGGCTTGCCGTCGCCATGGTGTGAATGTGTCGCGGCCACCGTTGCGCTGTGATCTGTTTGCCGGCAGTCCCGCACGACTCGACGCACTGGCACGGCAGGAAAAACACCAGCGCCCTATCCGAAAGCAAACGCAAGCAAACGCGACCGCGATCGCCCCGTTGGTCCATCCTCAGATGAACCTGTTTTGAAGACACCGTGCAGGCGATCCGGCGCTTACTCGGATCGCTCGGCGATGGGAATGACAAGCGTCTCCTTGACCTCTTCCATCACGACATAGCTCTTTGATTGCGTCGCGCCCGGCAGTTGCAGCAATACATTGCCGAGTATCTTCCGGTAATCGGCCATTTCGCCTATGCGCGCTTTGATCAGGTAGTCGAAATCGCCGGACACCAGGTGGCATTCGAGCACTTCCGGCACCTTCATCACCTCGCGCCGGAACTTCTCGAACATATTGCCGTTCTTGTGGTCCAACGTGATCTCGACGAACACCAGTAGCGACGCACCGAGTTGCGCCGGGTCCACGCGCGCGAAGTAACCAATGATCACGCCATCGCGCTCCATCCGCTTGACGCGTTCGATACACGGCGTGATCGACAGTCCGACCTGCTCCGCCAGGTCCTTCATAGCCATGCGCCCGTCTTCCTGCAGCAACGTCAGAATACGTCGATCGATCCGATCGAGTGTACGAACGGCTTTATGTTGGGTACGCATGGGCGGTGTCGGAATGCGAAGAGCGGGAATGCGCGAATAATTGCTGAAAACCGGCAACTATTCAATAACAAAATCCGTGAATCTAGAAATAGTATAGCGACAATTACTAATGAATCGCCATGCCCCTCGACGTCCGCAGGGCATGCGGAAGATCTCCAACGGATGCCGCGATGAAAATCATCGTTCTTGGCGCGGGTGTCATCGGGACAACCAGCGCGTACTACCTGGCCCGCGCCGGCCACGACGTCACGGTCATCGACCGTCAACCCGGCCCGGCGCTGGAAACCAGTTTCGCCAATGCCGGTCAGATTTCCCCAGGCTATGCGTCCCCTTGGGCGGCGCCCGGCGTGCCACTGAAGGCGATTAAATGGATGTTCGCCAAGCATCCGCCACTGACCATCCGCCCGGACGGTACCGCCGCCCAATTGCGCTGGATGTGGCACATGCTGACGCAGTGCACGGCCGATCGTTACGCCGTGAACAAAGGCCGCATGGTCCGCCTGGCGGAGTACAGCCGGGACTGCATCCGCGCATTGCGTGACGAGACGGGAATCCAGTACGAGGGTCGCCAGGGCGGCACGTTGCAGTTGTTCCGCACACAGGCGCAGTTCGACGGTGCGGCGAAAGACATTCAAGTCTTGCGCGACGCGGGTGTCCCTTTCGAATTGCTCGAAGGCACCGCACTGGCGCAAGCCGAACCTGCGTTAGCGGCGGCCATCGGCAAGTTGACGGGCGGCTTGCGTTTGCCAAAAGATGAAACAGGCGATTGCCAGTTATTCACGACCCGCCTTGCCAGCATGTGCGAAGCGCACGGCGTGACGTTTCGCTATGACACACCCATCGAGGCCCTGGCGCTCGCCGGCGATACGGCGATCGGCGTGCAATGCGGGAACGAACTGGTGCGTGCCGACAAGATCGTCGTGGCGCTGGGCGCGTTTTCCACCGGCTTCATGCGTGGTCTCGTCAACGTGCCGGTGTATCCGCTGAAAGGCTATTCGATCACCGTGCCGATCACCAACGCCGCGCACGCGCCGGTATCGACGGTGCTGGACGAAACCTACAAAATCGCCATCACCCGTTTCGACGACCGTATCCGGGTAGGTGGCATGGCGGAGATTGTCGGTTATGACCGCACGTTGCGGCCGGCACGGCGCGCCACGCTGGAGATGTGCGTGAACGACCTGTTCCCCGGCGCCGGCAATACCGCTGAAGCCAGTTTCTGGACAGGTTTGCGGCCCATGACGCCGGACGGTACCCCCATCGTCGGCGCGACACCGGTACGCAACCTCTTCCTGAACACCGGACACGGGACGCTCGGATGGACGATGTCGTGCGGCTCGGCACAATTGCTCGCCGACCTGATCAGCGGGAAAACGCCGGAAATCGCCTCCGACGACCTCTCGATCTTCCGTTACTTGCGCGAACCCGCCCCACCGCGTCCCCGGCCTGCTTTCGCCTGACGTCTTTCGCCGGCGGCCTGGGCAGCCCTTCGCGACGGACCGCGGCAGGACACGGGCTGCGATCCGGTTTTCGCCTGGTCGATCAAAGCCAGTCGTCCGGCAAAGCGTAGATACCTTGATCGCCTCGCGTACTGACGATGGCGATCCGCCACGCGGATGTCCGGGGCATGACCTGTTCGGCAAAGCAACGCGCCAGCGCGCGCTTCGTCTCGGCAAATGCCGGCCCCACGTCGAACGCCAGCGGCGCGTCCCGTCCTGTATCTGACTTCTCGGCACCGTCCATGAAGCCATCGTCGAGGCCCGCGGCAAGCAATGCGGCACGCGCCAATTGCCATCCCGACAATGTCACGCCCGCGAGTTGCAGATAAGCGACGCTTCCCGCATAGGCGGCGGCAGGATCCGTCTGCGCGGCATTGACGATGAATTCGACAACGGCGGCATAGGCGTCGCGTGCCTGCGACAACTGCGCGGCAATCGACGACCACGCCGCGGCGGCCGCACCGGCATCGCGGCCGCCGGCAGCATGCAGCGCCGTAATGCAAGCATCGATGCACGACAGCCAGTGCCCGGCCGCGGCGCCCTCGTCCCGTACGGTCTTCCGGCCAACGAGGTCGTTTGCCTGGATTGCGGTGGTTCCTTCATAAATCGGCAGAATGCGGGCATCTCGCAGATATTGCGCAGCGCCCGTCTCCTCGATAAAACCCATCCCACCGTGTACCTGGATACCAATATTGGCCACCTCCACGGCCATCTCGGTGGACCAGCCCTTGATGATCGGCACCAGATAATCGTATTGCACCTGCGCGGCCTGACGCACGCCCGCATCAGGATTATGCTCGGCGTGGTCGCCTCGGCTGGCGGCAAACACCGCCAATGCACGCGCCGCTTCGGTCATCGCGCGCATGGTCGCCACGCTGCGTCGCACATCCGGGTGCGCGATGATGGTCCGCTGCGTGGCGGCTGCGTGGCGCGTATCGGTCGCCGCGGCGCGCGAATCCGGCGCAGCCGCCTTCGACGCATCATCGGCGGGTGTCTCCACCGGCTGCCCCTGTACGCGCTGCATTGCATACGCGCGCGCCGCCTGTGTCGCGCGGTCAGCCAGGCCGATGCCCTGCACCCCTACGCCAAACCGGGCCGCGTTCATCATGATGAACATCGTCTGCAACCCGTGGTTCGGCTTGCCCAGCATTTCCCCCCATGCACCGCCGTGATCACCAAACTGCAGCACTGCCGTCGGGCTGCCGTGAATGCCGAGCTTATGCTCGATCGACACGCAACGCACATCGTTACGCACACCATCGCCGAGTGCCATGGCACTGGCCGGTTCCGCGTTGATCACCGCTTCGTCCGCGGTAAGCAGGAACTTGGGCACGAGAAAAAGCGATAAGCCTTTCACGCCGGGCGGAGCATCGGGAAGGCGCGCCAACACGAGATGGACGATGTTCTCGGCCATGTCATGGTCACCGTACGTGATAAAGATTTTCGTACCGAACAGTCGATAACTACCATCTTCCCGCGGCTCGGCACGGGTCCGCACTCGCGCCAGGTCGGAGCCGGCCTGCGGCTCGGTCAGGTTCATCGTACCCGCCCAGGTACCCGCCACCAGCGGCGGCAAATAGCGCGCCTGCTGATCTTCGCTGCCGGCCGCCAGCAACGCTTCGATTGCCCCGTCGGTCAACAGCGGACACAAGGCAAATGACAGGTTTGCGGCGTTCCACATCTCAAGGCAAGCGGTGGCAAGCACGCGCGGCATGCCTTGGCCACCAAATTTCTCCGGATGACGCAGGCCCTGCCAACCGCTTTCCGAAAATTGCGTAAACGCCTCACTGAATCCAGGCGACACCTTGACGCGATCACCCTGAACAACGGGTGGTGTGCGATCACCGACGGTATTCAACGGCGCCAATACGCCATTGGCGAAACGCGCCGCCTCGTCCAACACCGCGGCGGCGGTATCCGGCGTAGCTTCCCCGAATCCCGGCAAGCGGGCAATGCGTTCCAGGCCGCCCACACGCGTCATCAGGAACAACATTTCTTCTACCGGCGCCTGATACTCCATGCTTCGTCTCCTTCAAAAATAAAAAAAGGGACCCATACGGGCCCCTTCGTCTTTTTATTGTTGTTGTCCGTGGTGACGGCCCAGCCACACCCGAACCACCATCGTCGACGTTACAGCGCCTTGACCAAGGCCGGTACTGCTTCGAACAAATCGGCGGTCAGACCGTAGTCGGCCACGCCAAAAATCGGCGCTTCCGGGTCTTTGTTGATCGCGACGATCACCTTCGAATCCTTCATCCCGGCCAAATGCTGGATCGCACCGGAGATGCCCACGGCAACATACAACTGCGGCGCGACGATCTTCCCGGTCTGGCCCACCTGCGAGTCGTTCGGTGCAAAACCCGAGTCCACCGCCGCACGCGATGCGCCCAGTGCCGCGCCCAACTTGTCGGCCAATGGTTCCAGCACGCTATGGTAGTTCTCGGCGCTGCCCATCCCCCGGCCACCCGACACGACGATCTGCGCCGATGTCAGTTCCGGGCGCTCAAGCTTCGTCAACTCACGGCCAACGAATTGCGACACGCCGGCATCACCGCCGGCGGCGATGTTTTCCACCGTGGCGGTACCACCGTCCGCTGCGGCCGCGTCGAAGCCCGTACCACGGACCGTAATGACCTTGACCGCATCAGCAACCTGCACCGTCGCGATAGCCGCGCCGGCGTAAATCGGGCGCTCGAACGTATCGGCGCTGACAACCGCCGTGATGTCAGACACCTGTGCCACGTCCAGCTTCGCGGCGATACGCGGCCCGATGTTCTTGCCATACGCCGTGGCCGGCAGCACGATATGCGAATACGCCCCGGCAATGCCCAGCACCGTCTTCTCGACGTTTTCGGCAAGGCCGTCCTTTAGCGAGGTATCGTCGGCCAACAGCACCTTCGCCACCCCGGCAATCTTCGCCGCCGCATCGGCCGCAGCGCGCGCATCGGCACCCGCCACCAGCAGATGGATATCGCCACCGCCGGCCTGTGCGATCTGCTGTGCCGCCGTCACGGCGTTCAGCGTCGCGCTTTTAATGTCACGATTGTCGTGTTCCGCGATCAACAGAATCGTCATGATTACAACACCTTCGCTTCGTTCTTCAGTTTATCGACCAACGCGGCGACGTCGGGTACCGTGACCCCGGCCTTGCGTTGCGGCGGCTCGGATACCTTCAGCGTCTTCAGGCGCGGCGCGACATCCACGCCCAGCGCATCCGGTGTCACCGTCTCGAGCGGCTTCTTCTTCGCCTTCATGATGTTGGGCAAGGTGACGTAGCGCGGCTCGTTCAAGCGCAGGTCCGTCGTCACCACCGCCGGCAGTGACAGCGACAGCGTTTCCGCGCCACCGTCCACTTCCCGCGCGACCGTCACGCGACCATCGGCCACGGTGACCTTCGACGCGAACGTCGCCTGCGGCAGGTTCGCCAGCGCCGCCAGCATCTGGCCGGTCTGGTTCGAATCGTCATCGATCGCCTGCTTGCCCAGAATCACCAACTGCGGCTGTTCCTTGTCGACCAGCGCCTTCAGGATCTTGGCGACAGCCAGCGGCTGCAATTCCTCGGTCGATTCCACCAGGATCGCGCGGTCCGCGCCGATCGCCAACGCGGTGCGCAGCGTTTCTTGCGACTGGGTCACACCACACGACACGGCGACGATCTCGGTAACCACGCCGGCTTCCTTCAATCGGACCGCTTCCTCGATGGCAATTTCGTCGAATGGATTCATCGACATCTTCACATTGGCAATGTCGACACCCGTGCCATCGGACTTCACACGCACCTTGACGTTGTAGTCGACCACGCGCTTGACGGGCACCAAGATTTTCATGCAGACGCTCCTCGGCTCAGAACAATCACGAACGATCGTTCTATTCTATATGGGAAAACTTCGAAAATTCTACCGCCGTCACTGATACTGCACTCTAGTGAGGGGATTTACTACGGAATAAGACTGCCGCACCCATCGGGCGATCACCGGTCACGGTCACGCATCCCACGGCGGAAACCCACGCCAGGCGGGCTTTCCAGTGCTATTCGCGACATTACCACGCGGTGATGACGGAGCCCTTGAACGTGGTTGTCACGAATTGTTTCACTCCCGGCGACCGGTAAGCCTTTACCAACTTCGCGACCCACGGCTTATCCTTGTCCTGCGCGCGCACGACCAGCACGTTCGCATACGGGCCGGTTGGCGGGTCCAGCTCGATCGCATCCCTTGCCGGCGACAAGCCTGCTTCCAGCGCGAAGTTTGTGTTGATCGCGGCAATATCCACGTCATCCAGCGAATGCGGGATCTGCGCGGCGTCCAATTCAACGAATTTCAGCTTTTTCGGATTCTCGGCCACATCGATCGATGTCGCGGACAGGCCCGCCCCCGCACGCAGCTTGATCAGTCCCGCCTTTTGCAGCAGCAGGTAGGCCCGACCACCGTTGGTCGGATCATTCGGCAAGGCGACGCGCGCGCCCGACTTCAACTCGGAGAGCGATTTGATCTTGCGCGAATAAATGCCCATCGGAAAATTAATCGTCTGCGCCACGCTGACCAGCTTGTAACCGCGGTCGCGTACTTGCGCGTCCAGGTACGGCTGGTGCTGATAGCTGTTTGCATCGATATCACCGGCCGCCAGCGCCGCGTTCGGCTGTACGTAATCGCTGAATTCGATGATCTTCAGATTCAAGCCTTCATGGGCGGCTACTTTCTTGACCTGCTCCATGATCTGCGCGTGTGGTCCCGCCGTGACACCAATTTTAATGGTCTCATCAGCTGCCATGGCGTGCAGTGCGGCGGTGGACAATGCCATCGCTGAAACAGTGGTCGCGATCAACTTGCAGAGAGAACGGCGTTGCATGGGCGGTTTGCCTCGTATGGGTAATGGATTACTTATGGCTCAAGCGGCGCACCAGCCAGTCACCGGCGGACTGCACCAGTTGCACGAAGACGATCAGAATCAGCACCACCGCCACCATCACGTCCGGCTGGAAGCGTTGATAGCCATAGCGGATACCCAGGTCACCGAGCCCTCCCCCCCCAATCGCGCCGGCCATCGCGGAATAGCCCACCAGGCTGACGAAGGTGATCGTCAGACCCGCGATCACGCCAGGCCAGGCCTCAGGTAACAGCACCTTTGTCACGATCTGCCAGTTGGATGCCCCCATCGACTGTGCCGCCTCGATCAGGCCCCGGTCGACTTCACGCAATGCCGTCTCCACCAGACGCGCGACAAAAGGCGCCGCCGCGATCGTCAACGGCACGATGGCCGCCGCGGTCCCGATCGATGTCCCGACGATCAGGCGCGTGAACGGGATCACCGCCACCAGCAGGATGATGAATGGCGTACTGCGAACGGCATTGACGATGACACCGAGCACGCCATTGACAGCGGCATTCGACAACACACCCTGGCGGTCGGTCAGATACAGCACAATGCCGATGGGCACGCCCACCGCGGCACCGATCACGCCGGAAATACCGACCATGAACAACGTTTCCCAGAACGACGAGAGGAACAGGTCATACATTTGGCTAAGCATGCGACAACTCCTCGACGATCACGCCGCGTGTCCGCAGCGACGCCATCGCTTCGGCCACGGTTCCCGGTGCACCGCTGGCCAGCACCGCCAGCGAACCGAATGCCTGGCCCTGGATCTCGGCGACCTGACCGTGCAGGATCGTGATATCGATCGCGAAGCGACGAATGGTTTCCGAAATCACAGGCTCACCCACGCCGTCGCCGGAAAAAGCCAGGCGGAACAGGTGATCGCGACCCGCCACCAGTTTTTCGCCGATACGTGCCTTCAGTCCCGGCGGCAGTTCTTGCGCAATCACGTCTCCGATCATCGCGCGTGTGACTTCGTGGTGCGGCTGCAGGAACACGTCGATGACCCGGCCGCTCTCCACGACGCGGCCCGCGTCGAGTACGGCGACGCGGTCGCAGATATGCCGGATCACTTCCATCTGGTGCGTGATCAGGACAATGGTCAGTCCCAGTTCCTTGTTGATCTTGCGCAGCAGGTCGAGAATCGAGCGCGTCGTCTCGGGATCGAGCGCAGACGTCGCCTCATCACAAAGCAGCACCTTCGGTTGACTCGCCAACGCGCGCGCAATGCCCACGCGCTGCTTCTGACCACCACTGATCCGTGAGGGATAGCGGTCGCGATGACCGTTCAGCCCGACCAGTTCGAGCAACGGCGTGACCGTCTTTTCGATTTGCGCTTTCGAGATGCCGGCCAATTCCAGCGGCAGTGCCACATTCCCGTAGACGGTTCGCGAGGACAGCAGGTTGAAATGCTGGAAGATCATGCCGATGTCGCGACGCGCGGCACGTAACGCATCCGGCGACAACGCAGTCAAGTCACGCCCGGCAACGACGACCCGTCCTTCGGTGGGCCGTGTCAGCAGGTTCATCGTCCGCACCAACGTGCTCTTGCCGGCACCGCTGCGGCCGATGATGCCGAACACTTCGCCGGCTGCAATCTTCAGGTTGATGGCGCGCAACGCCTCCACCGGGCCTTTTGAGCCGGGAAAGCGTTGCGTCAAGTCCGATATGTCGATCATGAAACGGTCTGTTGGCGACACCGGCAAGGCTTCACGCACCGCGTGCCACCCGGCGTGGCACCGGAGCGTATTGGTGCATGGGGTTGGTGTCATGCAGGATTGGCACAGGCGGCGGCAGGGACCGACGAAGTCCATGCCAGCCTGTAAAAGACCCGCATTCTACCTTGCGCAAACCTGACCGATCAGAAACGTTCGCCATCAGCATATAAGCAAAAACTATGAACCGAGACAATTTGACGCTGCAATCCGGACCTTATCGGCGGGCCATACCCCGGGAACCCGTCTATAGATTGGCCATTGCCCTGAGATGAGCGACCACGCTACGCCCCAACGCCGAAAAAGCATAGCCACCCTCGAGCACGCTCACGATGCGGCCGGCAGCATATTGCATGGCGATGTCGCGGACTTTTTCGGTCACCCAGGCGTAGTCGGCCTCCACCAGCGCCAGCCCGCCCATCTCATCCTCCCGATGGGCATCGAAACCGGCGGAGACAAACACCATTTCCGGTGCAAAAGCCTGCAGTCTGGGCAGCCAGTGCGTCTGCACGGCGTCACGGAACGCCGCCCCATCGGCGCCGGCGGACAACGGCGCGTTGACGATGTTCGAGGCCGGTCCGGGCACGCCGCAGTGAGGATAGAAAGGATGCCGGAAGGTACTGCACATCAACACGCGGTCGTCGCCGGCAAAGATCGACTCGGTGCCGTTGCCGTGGTGCACATCGAAATCGATGATGGCGACCCGTTGCAAACCTCGTTCCGCCAATGCGTGGAGTACGGCAACGGCCACGTTATTGATCAGACAAAACCCCATCGCCTGATTGCGGGTGGCGTGGTGTCCTGGTGGGCGGACGCTGCAAAAGGCGTTGTCGAACCGGCCATCGAGGACCGCATCGGTCGCGGCCACCGCCGCGCCCGCCGCCCGAAGCGCGGCCTGCCAGGAACCCGGACTGACGACGGTATCGCCATCCAGGTAGGCGAACGTCCCATCCATGGCGGACCGAGGTGACGTTTTCCGTGCGCCGTCCCCTGCTGCCGCCGATGATGGCCCCTGCGGCGTGGCCGACAGCGATGCCACGCACGCGGCAATCCGATCGAGATAGTCGGCGTCGTGGGCGCGCAGCAAGCTGGCGCGATCCGCAAGCGGTGCGCTTTGCGGCAGCCACCACGCGTCGAGCCGTGCCGCGATGACCTGGTCATCGATTGCATGCAGCCGTTCCGGACATTCGGGGTGTCCGGCATCCGTCTGGTGCCGGAGGCAGTCGGGATGCGAAAAGAAAGCGCTGGGCATTGCGGTCTCCAGGGGGCGCGGCCGGTCCATGGCCGGGCACACTCGATGTCGTACGTTATACTCCCAAACAACACCGCAACGATACATGACCATGATCTTGACGTTTCACCGCGGGTTGAGGACCTTCGCGCGCACAACTGCGCCCTGTTCCTCTGGCCGATTTTCCTTGACCGCGATGCGCCTGATGCTGACATGCGGCGTAGCGGCGCTGAGCTTTGCCGGCGCAGCCGCGCATGCGCAAGGCGCACCGGAGGCCACACCGGCGAATGGCCAGATGTTCGAAGAGGAAATCGTCCCGCAACGGTTTGAAAACGACCCGCAAGTCAACGCGTTCATCGACGACCTGGTCGCCCGCTACGATTTCGATCCGGCTGTGTTGCACCAGATCTTCAACCAGGTCAGCTATTCCGCCAGCGCCGTCAAGCTCGTCACGCCCTCGCCAAACCCATCGGCGAAGAACTGGAGCGTCTACCAGCGCCGATTCATCGAACCGATTCGCATCAACGGCGGTGTGAAGTTCTGGCAGGCAAACCGCCAGTGGCTCGACAAAGCGAGTGCACAGTACGGTGTGCCACCGGAAGTAATCGTCGCGATCATCGGCGTGGAAACGCTGTATGGCAAATACATGGGCAACTTTCGCGTACTCGATGCGCTGACGACCTTGGCATTCGACTATCCGAACACGCCGAATCGCAACGACCGGATGCAGATGTTCCGTAAGAATCTGGCGGACCTGCTGATCTGGACACGCGATCAAAATATCGATCCCGCGTCGGTCCAGGGATCGTACGCGGGCGCCATCGGTATTCCGCAATTCATGCCTTCCAGCATTTCGCAATATGCGGTGGACTTTGACAACTCGAACTCGATCGATCTGCGCAGCAGCGCCGCGGACGCGATCGGCAGCGTTGCGAATTACCTGAAGCAAAATGGGTGGGAAAGTGGTCAGCCGGTCATGTGGCGCATCGGCGCGGATGCAGGCAGTCAGGGCATCGCGCAAGCTGCTGCCGACGGGAAGCCGGAACCGCATTGGGCGCTGGGACAACTGACGAAAGCGGGCATGCTGCTCGATGAACCGGACGTTGACATCAACGCGATGCAAGGCACGCCGGTGACGGTCGTCGACCTTCCGACGCCAGGTCAGGCCACGCAATACGCGCTGGGCCTGAACAACTTCTATGTCATCACACGCTACAACCGCAGTTTCTTCTACGCGACGTCGGTCTACCAATTGGCGCAAGCGATCAAGGCGAAGATGCTGGCGAGCGGCGGTTGATCCTTGTGCCATCGCGCCGCCCGCGTATTGGCGGCAAGCGGTGGCGCGTGGATCAGGCAGGAAATACGCCGGTGGACAAGTAACGATCACCGCGGTCGCAGACGATGAACACGATGGTCGCATTGTCAAGCTCGCGCGCCAGCTTCAGCGCGATATGCGCGGTCCCGCCGCTCGAGATACCCGCGAATATGCCCTCGACCGATGCCATCTTGCGCGTCATCGTCTCGGCCTCCACCTGCGATACCGACTCAACCCGATCGACCCGCGCGCGGTCGAAAATCGTCGGCATATACGCTTCGGGCCATTTCCGGATGCCCGGAATACGCGATCCTTCCGCCGGCTGCGCGCCAACAATCTGGATACCATCGTTCTTTTCCTTCAAGAATCGTGATGTCCCCATGATGGTGCCGGTGGTACCCATCGACGACACGAAATGGGTGATGCGCCCTTCGGTGTCGCGCCAGATCTCGGGACCCGTGCCCTCGTAATGGGCGACCGGATTATCCGGATTACCGAATTGGTCCAGGATCACGCCCTTCCCTTCGCGCTGCATCTTCTCCGCTAGATCACGAGCGTATTCCATGCCCCCGCTGACAGGCGTCAACTGGATCTCCGCACCATACGCGGCCATGCTCTGGCGCCGTTCGATCGAAAGATCTTCCGGCATGATCAGGATCATCTTGTAGCCACGCAATGCCGCGGCCATCGCCAACGCGATACCGGTGTTGCCACTCGTCGCTTCGATCAACGTGTCGCCCGGCTTGATGGTGCCGCGCGCCTCCGCCTTCTTGATCATCGACAATGCCGGTCGGTCCTTCACCGATCCCGCCGGATTATTGCCTTCCAGCTTTGCCAACACGACATTGCCGCGCGCGCGTATCTCGTCGTCGACCAGCCGCACCAATTGCACCAGCGGCGTATTGCCGATCGTATCTTCAATCGTTTTGTAGGCCATCATCACGCTCAAATTAGTCCTTGCCACCGTGCGACGATTGTAGCCGATTGAGTCTCGGTCGACCGGCGGCGCGACGCGCCCATAAAAAAAGCGCGATCGGTTGGCTAGACCAATCACGCTTTTTTCCTATTCCTGACAGGCAATCCCCTGCCAGGAATAGGGAGATAGGGTGCTAAGACCCAAGTGGCGTCAACACGCCACCTGATTGTTTAGCCGTTCGGGATATCAATCGAATGTCGCGCCGGACTCCGCAATGCGGTTGACCATCTTATCGCCGATTCCACGTACACGCGTCATATCCTGGGCGTCGGCGAAGCGTTGCTTCTCCCGCTCTGAAATGATGGCCTGCGCCAATTTCGGGCCAATGCCGGTAACGTGCTTGGCAATATCCTCCGGACTGGCCGTATTCATATTCACGGCCCAGGCCATGGACGCGGTGGATGCAAACACTACGGCGGCGGCCAGCAGTTTTTTCAACATGGACTTTTCCTCGTGTAAAGAACGCAGATTTCAGCGCTGGATTAGCGATTAGTCTGCATTTCTAACTTTACAGAGCGTGGAGTGAGGCCTAAAGCTAACTAAAAAGCATAGGAATTGATAACACATGCATCGCAAAAAAGCATCGTCACCGCATGATGATCATGCGACAAGGAACCGTCGAAGAAACGCTGAAGGACCGCGCGTCTTTGGGGCTGCGCCGCGAAGGCGATACGCGAGGGGGGAGAATGAAGACATGTGTGACAATGCACACTAGACGATGTGCTGCTGAAAAAAGGCAGCGCATGGCATAACCGCGAGCATCGCGCGCGGGAGAAGCGCGCTTGTGCTGACAAGACAACGAAGTGCCTTACTTGACCGTGGCCGACAACCATTCTACATACCGGGAGACACCCTGCTCCACGGTCAGGAATGGCTGATCGTACCCCGAACCCCGCAATGCACCGATGTCAGCCTGCGTGAAGCATTGATATTTACCACGCAATGCGTCCGGGAAGGCGACATACTCAAGCAAGCCAGCGCTGACCAGCTCTTCGAGGCTCATCGGAGCATGGCCGTCCTTGGCGCGAAGCGTATTCACGACCGTTCGCGCGATATCGTTGAACGGCTGAGCCGCGCCGGTGCCAAGGTTGAAAATCCCCGACTTCGACGGATTATCGAAGAAGAACAGATTGACCTTGGCCACATCTTCCACCGACACGAAGTCGCGTGTCTGTTCGCCGGCTGCATAGCCGTTGTACTCACCGAACAGGCGAACCGAGCCATTTGCACGGAACTCGTTGTAATTGTGGAAGGCCACCGACGCCATGCGCCCCTTGTGCGACTCACGCGGCCCGTAGACATTGAAATAGCGGAAACCGGCAATCTGGCTTTGTGCCTGCGGCAGTTTCTGGCGCACGATCTGGTCGAACAGGAATTTCGAATAGCCATACACATTCAGCGGCTTCTCAAACTCGCGCGATTCGACGAAAGTCGTCGAGGCGCCATAGGTCGCGGCCGACGATGCATACAGAAAGGACACGCGCTGCGTCAGGCATGCGTCGAGCAGTGCACGCGAATAACGGAAATTGTTTTCCATCATGTAGCGACCGTCGGTTTCCATCGTATCCGAACAGGCACCTTCGTGGAAAATCGCGCGAACCTTGCCGAACTCGCCTTTCGCGAAGCGCGCCACGAAATCCTGCTTGTCAAGATAGTCGCTTATTTCGCAATCGACGAGATTATGAAATTTATCGGCACGGGTCAGGTTGTCCACCGCGATGATGTCGCGTTCACCGCGCGCATTCAGCGCCTTGACGATATTGGCGCCAACAAAACCGGCCGCACCGGTGACGATCAAAGTCATGGGAATTCGCGCTCAGAAAAGACAAAAATATCAGACTGGAAACAATTCGTCGTACTCGACGGTCGCCGTACCCAGCTTGCCGACGACGATGCCGCCCGCACGGTTCGCCATCCGTACCGCCTCGACCAATGGCAAGCCGGCACCCAGCATCACCGCGAGCGTGGCGATCACCGTGTCGCCGGCACCGGAAACATCATACACTTCGCGCGCTTGCGCCGGCACGGAGACCGGCGGCTGCGCGGTGAACAGCGTCATGCCATCTTCCGAGCGGGTGAGCAACAACGCGTCCAGCGCGAGGTCGGCACGCAACGCGTCGACCTTTGCGAGCAATTCCGCTTCGGACGACCAACCGCCCACCACCTGTTGCAGCTCGGCGCGATTTGGCGTCAGCAGCGTGGCACCGCGATAGCGCGCCCAGTCGCTTCCCTTCGGGTCGACCAGCACGGCCTTCCCCGCCGCGCGCGCGCGGCGGATCATTTCGCCGACGTGCGTGAGACCGCCCTTCGCATAATCGGACAGCACTACGACACCGGTATTCCCCAGCAATGCGTCGAAACGATCAAGGCACGCCAGCAGCACCTCATGCCCCGGACTGCTCTCGAAATCGACACGCAGCAACTGCTGCTGCCGGGCGAGAACACGCAGCTTAATGGTCGTCGGCAAGGCGGCATCACGTTCGATATGCGCGGTGACCTTGCTCTCGGCCAGTAATTCGATGATGCGCTGACCGGGCTCGTCATTGCCGATCACGCATAGCAGCCCGCCTTGGGCGCCGAGGGCCGCAACATTGCGCGCCACGTTTGCCGCGCCGCCGAGCCGTTCCTCGATGCGCTGCGCCAACACCACCGGAACCGGGGCTTCCGGGGAAATACGGTTGACGTCGCCAAACCAATAACGATCCAGCATGACATCGCCAACCACCAATACCGACGCGCGCGCCAGGGTCTCGCGGGTTGCCGAGACCGTGTCCGATGGCGCGGGCGCGTCGGACGACGTGACGGCGCTTTCGGTCAGGACCGCCGCCGCATTGGGCGAATCAAGGCGCACCGGGCGGTCGCCAGGCACGGACAACGAAGAAGACGTAGTAGAGGACATCGACAAACAATCCGATCAGGGATGGTCAGCGGCCAGCGCTTCAAGCGCTACCGGCAAGCGACTCGGAACGCCGCGGCACATAACTTTCCCAGTGACTGCACCCGGGGCATTGCCAATAAAACAGGCGCGCGCGGAAACCGCAATTGCCGCAAGTGTAACGCGGGAGATTGCGCGTACGTTGCTTGATCAGGTTTCGCATCAACGTCAGCTCTTTCGCGCGAGCCGGATCGCTGGTGACAATCTGCGCATCAAGCAGCAACAGCGTGGCGGCGGCGCTCGGTGACTGCTCCATCTGGCGCAGAGCCAGCGCATGCGCCTCTTCCACCCCACCGGTCGCCATGACATGTTTGTATGCGGTATCGAGCAAATCCACACTTGGATGCGCATCGAGATACCCCACCAGACGACGCGCGCCTTCGGCGGCACGGTCAGCCGCGCCATAGGCCTTCATCATCGGCTCCGCGACCAGCGGCAGGTATACCGGGTCTTGTGCCTCCACGCGGCTGTAGCAGTCGATGGCGTCGTCGGTACGGCCCTCGGCGGCCGCCAGATCCCCTAGAAGAATGGTTGCCCGGACGTTCGCGGGGTTCACATCGAGCGCCTGCCCCAAAGCCTCGCGCGCCGCGTCGCGCTGGCCACGTTGCAACGCCTCGAACGCAATCTCGCAATGGAACTGGGAAATTTCTCTTTTCAGTGACGGCACGCCCGACGCCTCGAGCGCGTGCGCGGCCGTGATCGACCGGCGCCATTCCTTTTCGATCTGGAAAATCGTCAGCAGCGCCTTTTCCGCCTCCGTGCGGTAGAGACCGGCGTCGATCTGGCCGAAGGTCTGTTCCGCACGGTCCAGCAACCCTGCCTTCAGGAAGTCCTGCCCCAATTCATACAGCGCGTGGTCGCGCTCATTGACCGGGAGATCTTGGCGATTCAGCAGATTCTGATGCACGCGAATCGCGCGCTCCGTTTCGCCGCGCCGACGAAACAAGCTGCCCAACGCAAAGTGCAGTTCGGTGGTTTCCGGGTCCAGCTTGACGACCTCGATAAATGCATCGATCGCCTTGTCCGGTTGTTCGTTCAACAGGAAATTCAGGCCGCGGAAGTAAGATCGCGGCAAATTAGCTGCATCAGACAACAAATGCTTCAAATCGAAGCGGGCAGCGCCCCATCCCAGAAAGAACATCGCGGGGATGACCAGCAGCCACCAGAAATCAAGATCCATATCTCAGACTGTCATCAAATGATCGGCGGCATGGGCGGCACGTCGTGCGGTACCTGAACCGTACTGGTCTGCTGCTCGCGGAGCGTCTTTACCTCGCGACGTAGCCGCGACAGCTCGCGTCCTCGCCGCATCAGTCCCGGCAACGCGGCGAGCACACCAGCCAATGCCCCCACGACGAAGAACAGCAGGCCCACCACGATCATCGGCGCGTTCCAGACATAGCCCGCCAGCAGATTCAGTTGGACATCCTGCAGATTCCCGAGCGCCAGGACCAGGAACACCACGAAAATGATGAGTCGAATCAGCCAGACGATGAACTTCATATACCCGCGCCCTCGAAGGTGAGTCAGTGTGACGTCGTTATTGTAAAGGAAGCGGCCCGCGGAGGGCCTGGAATGATGGCCAGCCCTGCGCGCAAACGCATCGCTCCAAAACAAAGAGGCGCCCGAAGGCGCCTCTTTGGCTCGCTCCCACCAGCGTCAAGTGTTACCGGCGGAGACTAAGGAACAGCTATCGGCGGGTTCGCGTCAGATGCCGCACCGCCGTCCGGCCGTGTCGCGTATTACATCGCACCTGCTCAAGCAACATGCGGTAAAAACACAATCGAAGCAGTTAACTCAAACCTCGTCGTCGTCTTTCGACGCCTTCAAAGGCTGATCGGCACC
Source organism: Robbsia andropogonis (assembly GCF_000970345.1). GTDB lineage: Bacteria > Pseudomonadota > Gammaproteobacteria > Burkholderiales > Burkholderiaceae > Robbsia > Robbsia andropogonis. The sequence continues at coordinate 92,531 of NZ_LAQU01000020.1, forward strand.
CCTATCCACGCGCTCGCGCAACTCTTTACCAGGCTTGAAGTGGGGGACGAATTTCTCCGGCACCAGCACTTTCTCACCCGACTTCGGATTGCGACCTTCACGCGAGGGCCGGCGATTCAACGCAAAGCTGCCAAATCCGCGAATTTCGATACGATGTCCGCTCGCCAACGCGTCGGACATCGCATCAAGCATCGTCTTCACCGCGAAGTCCGCATCCTTGACGACAAGTTGCGGAAAACGCGACGCCAACTGGATCACCAACTCCGATCTCGTCATTCCCTACTTTACCCCGTTCGCTGAGTCGCTTGATGGCTATGGTGCTGCTTTACTGACCCTGGCCGTCCAGCTTGGCCTTGAGCAACGCACCCAGATTCGTCGTACCAGCAACCGAGCTGTCCGCTTGGAACTTCTGGACCGCTTCCTGTTGCTCGGCCGAATCCTTCGCCTTCACGGACAGGCTGATACCACGCGACTTGCGATCGACGTTGATGATGACCGCCGTCACTTCCTCGCCTTCCTTCAACACGTTGCGCGCATCTTCCACACGGTCTTGCGAGATTTCCGAAGCACGCAGGTAACCTTCAACTTCCGCCGACAACAGCACGACAGCACCCTTCGGGTCCACTGCCTTCACGGTGCCCTTGACCAGGGAACCCTTGTCGTTCATTGCCACGAAGTTGCTGAACGGGTCGCCTTCCATCTGCTTGATGCCCAGCGAGATCCGCTCCTTGTCCACGTCGATACCCAGCACGATCGCGTCCACTTCGTCGCCCTTCTTGTACTTGCGAACCGCTTCCTCGCCGCTCTCGTTCCAGGACAGGTCGGACAGGTGGACCAAGCCATCGATGCCGCCCGGCAGACCGATGAACACGCCGAAGTCGGTGATCGACTTGATCGCGCCATGCAGACGGTCGCCCTTCTTGTAGTTGCGGCTGAAGTCGTCCCACGGGTTCGGCTTGCATTGCTTCATGCCGAGGCTGATACGACGACGGTCTTCGTCGATCTCCAGCACCATGACTTCGACTTCGTCGCCCAACTGCACAACCTTGTTCGGCGCGACGTTCTTGTTGGTCCAGTCCATTTCGGACACGTGAACCAAGCCTTCGATACCCGTTTCGATCTCAACGAATGCACCGTATTCGGTGATGTTCGTAACCTTGCCGAACAGACGCGTGTTCGACGGGTAGCGACGGGAAATACCTTCCCACGGATCATCGCCCAGTTGCTTCATGCCCAGCGAAACACGGTTCTTCTCTTGGTCGAACTTCAGGACCTTGGCCGTGACGTCTTGACCGACCGACAGCACTTCGCTCGGGTGACGCACACGGCGCCACGCGATGTCGGTGATGTGCAGCAGGCCGTCGATACCGCCCAGATCCACGAATGCGCCGTAGTCGGTGATGTTCTTGACCACGCCGTTGACGATCGCGCCTTCCTTCAGCGTTTGCAGCAGCTTCGCGCGCTCTTCGCCTTGCGTCGCTTCCACGACGGCACGGCGCGACACCACGACGTTGTTACGCTTGCGATCCAGCTTGATGACGCGGAATTCCAGCGTCTTGCCTTCATAGGCCGTCGTGTCCTTGACCGGACGCGTGTCGACCAACGAACCCGGCAGGAACGCGCGGATGCCGTTGATCATCACCGTCATACCGCCCTTCACCTTGCCGGTGACCGTGCCGGCAACGATCTCGTCGTTGTCCAGCGCCTTTTCCAGGCCCAGCCACGATGCCAGGCGCTTCGCCTTGTCGCGCGACAGGATCGTGTCGCCATAGCCGTTTTCCAGCGCATCGATCGCGACCGAGACGAAATCGCCCAGCATCACTTCGACTTCGCCTGCGTCGTTATGGAACTCTTCGATCGGGATGTACGCTTCGGACTTCAGGCCGGCGTTCACCACAACAAAGTTGTGGTCAATACGGACGACTTCGGCCGAGATCACTTCGCCGGCGCGCATGTCCTGCTTGGTCAAGGACTCTTCGAACAGGGCGGCGAAGGATTCGGTGTTGGGGGTTGCGGTTTGGAGGTCGGACATAAAATGGTTTGACACCCCGGTTTTTGCCGCTACGTGCGGATCATGACGACCGGGATAAGGGCCATCCAATCCTGACACGGGCTTACAGCGACATCGTGACGCGGGGGGGTTAAAGGTTAAAAACAAGTGACCGGCCTATGCCGGTGTTTCCAGGTACGACTGACTGCACTTTTACCTCGGGTTCAGCCGGCGCAAGCCGCCTTGAACCAATTCAGCACCCGCTGGACCGCTTCATCGATACCCATTGACGAGGTATCCAGCAAATGCGCATCAGGCGCGGGCCTCAACGGCGCGACGATACGGTGCATGTCGCGCGCGTCGCGCTCCCGCAAATCCTTTAGCAGGTCATCTATGTTAACAGAAAAGCCTTTGTTGTTCAATTGTTTATATCGACGTTCGGCACGGGCCTCGACGCTGGCGGTCAAGAAGATCTTCACACCCGCCTCTGGAAAGATCACCGTGCCCATGTCGCGACCGTCGGCAACCAATCCCGGTGCGGTGCAAAACGCGCGTTGACGCGTTACCAACGCCTCGCGAACCGGGCCGTGAACGGCAATACTGGACGCCCGCACACCAATCGCTTCCGCGCGAAGCGCGTCGGCAACGTCGCTTCCATCCAACAGAATCTCACTATCGGTAAAACGGATAGGCAGATTTTCCGCGATCCGCACCAATGCGGCGACGTCGTCCACCGCCACGTTGCCGCGCACGCTTTGCAAGGCAACCAGCCGGTATAGCGCGCCGCTGTCGAGCAGATGGAAACCGAGCGCCGCGGCAACCCTGGCCGCCACGGTGCCCTTGCCGGACGCGGTAGGCCCGTCGATCGTGATCACCGGCACGCCCGCCGCATCGTCCGGTCCGCGTTGTGTTCCGTTCATGCGACCACCACCTTGGCAAATCGGTCGAAGTAGTCCGGGAAGGTCTTCGCGACGCAGTCCGGGTCGTTGATGGTAACGCTGACACCCAGCAGGCTTACGAGCGAGAAACACATGGCCATCCGGTGGTCGTCGTACGTATCGATGGCCGCCCCATCCAGCAAGCGTTCAGGCGGGATCACACGCAGCCAGTCCTGGCCTTCCTCCACCGCCGCGCCCACCTTGCGCAGTTCGCACGCCATCGCGGCGATGCGATCGGTTTCCTTCACGCGCCAACTGCCGATGTTGCGCAGCGTCGATGGCCCGCGCGCATGCAACGCCGCAACCGCCAACGTCATTGCGGCATCGGGAATCAAGTTGCAGTCCATGTCGATCGGTTCCAGCAGACCGTCATCGGACGATACACCGCGAACCTCGATCCAGGTGTCGCCCATCATGACGTTCGCGCCCATTTGCGTCAGCGCATCGGCAAAGCGGACATCGCCCTGAATGCTCTCGCGGCCCACGCCTTCCACTCGCACCGGCCCGCCACCGAGCGCACCGGCCGCCAGAAAATACGACGCCGACGACGCGTCCCCTTCCACGTCATAGATGCCGGGGGAGTGAAAACGGCTGGCCGCGCGCACGCCAAACCCGGACCAGCCGTCGCGCGTCACCGTCACACCGAATCGCGCCATCATCCCCGTGGTGATTTCCACGTACGGTTTCGAGATCAACTCACCGTCGACAAATACCCGGACGGTCTCGTCCGATGCCGCCTGTTCGGACAACCGCGGCAGCGACAACAGTAAGGCCGTCAGGAATTGGCTCGATACGTCACCTCGAACGCGAATCTCACGGGTCGTGCCGGCACCCGCAAGATCGCCCGGGCGGATATGCAGCGGCGGAAAGCCCGGAGTGCCGAGATAATCGATTGCCGCACCGACGCCGACCAGACCCTCGACAAGATCGCCGATGGGGCGTTCGTGCATCCGCTTGATGCCGCTGACGCGATAGTCGCCGCCGTTCAACGCCAACGCCGCGGTGAGCGGACGGACGGCAGTTCCGGCATTGCCGACGAAGATATCGGCGTCGCGAACAGGGAATCCGGCCGGATTGCCCTGAACGACAATCGCATCACCCTCGTGGCGCCAGACGATGCCAAGCACACGCAAGGCTTGGAGCATCACGCGGGTATCGTCCGAATCCAGCAGATTACGCAGGCGCGTCTCACCATCCGCCAACGCCGCCATCAGTAATGCGCGGTTAGAGATGCTCTTCGAGCCGGGCAAGACCACGCTGCCCCGCGCTGCCGATGCGGGGCCCAGTACTAGCTGCTTCATGTTCTCTCTACGATACTTGACGGGCAGGCAAGCCTGCCACGTGAGGGTTATGGGTTCTTGGCGGGCGTCTGATCCCCGCGCATCGTCCATGCCGCGCGGGCGTCCCGCGCCCGTTCGAACAACGCTTGGGTCTGCGCCGTCGCACCGGAATCGATCGCGGCGCGCAAGCGAGCCAATACGGACGAATAGGCATCGATCTCCGCGAGGATCGCGTCGCGATTTGCCACACAGATATCGCGCCACATGTCGGGGCTTGATGCGGCAATCCGCGAAAAATCGCGAAAACCGGTGCCGGCGAGCGCGAAACGCTGCGCCGGGTCCGTGGTTTCCAGCATATGCGTGATGTAGGCAAAAGCAAGAAGATGCGGCAAATGACTGACACTGGCGAACACCGCGTCGTGGGTGGCCGCGGGCATCGTATGCACCCGTGCGCCAATTGCCCGCCACAAAGCGGTGACGACATCGGTTGGTCCGGCGTGCTGTCCGTCGATTGGACAGAGGATCACGTCACGCCCGACAAAAAGATCCGCCCTGCTTGCCTCGACACCACTGCTGGCCGCTCCGGCAATCGGATGTCCGGCGACGAACCGTCCGACCAGCGGACCGAGTGTCGCCGCCGCCGCCGCGCAGATATCCTGCTTGGTGCTCCCGACATCGGTCAGCACCGCGTCCGCACGCATCATGGCGGCGATGCATCGGAGTAATCCCACACTGGCCGCCACCGGCATGCACAAGACGATCACGTCCGCCTGCCCGACTTGCTTCGACAGCGACGTGCCCTCGGCCGCGGTGATCGCGGGCGGCGCGTTGTCAGCGGCCGCGCGGCCGCCTGTCGACGACGTGACGCCCGGCGCGGCCGCTGACGATGCGCCATCGAAGACAACGCCTTCATCGATGACGCCTAATGCACACGCACGGGCCAGCGCCGCCGGGTCGCGATCGACACCGACGATCCGTCCCGCGCCGCGAATCTGTCCCTGCCGGTGCGCGTCGCGCGCGGCGCGCGCCAAGGAACCGCCGATCAAACCGACGCCACACACAAGCAGCGTGTCGAAACGGGCGATATCGGTATCGTGCTGGTTACTCACTCCTGGCGCCTATTTCGACCGCGGATAGGAACCCACGATCCGCACGAATGCGGCCTGGTCCGTCAGCGCGTGCAACGCATCGGCAACC
>NZ_LAQU01000021.1 GCF_000970345.1 Robbsia andropogonis
TGGAAGCCGCGGTCAAACAAGTCGCCGATGGTCTGTCGGGCCCGTTGCTGAATCAGCTCTCGACCATCGAAAAGGCACTTGCCGATCTATCGCTCGAAGAGCGATCACGACAGATCGCCGCGCGCCAATTAACACCCGCGAACGAAAGCGACATCCCGACAATTGTCTTGATGATGAACCAAGCCTATCGTGGATCGGGCTCCGAATCCAACTGGGCAACCGAAGCGGCATACATCTCCGGAGATCGCACGAGCGAGGTATTACTCCGCACGGAGATACGCGATAGCCCAACCGGGTCGCTTTTAACATGGCGTGACTGTCCTGGGATGCCGTTAAAAGGGTGTGTATGGCTTGAACCGCGGGAAAAGGACATCTGGTATCTCGGCTCGCTGACCGTCGATCCACAACAGCAGAACCGTGGTCTGGGCCAAGCCTTGCTCTATTGCGCCGAACAGTGGGTTCTGGAGCACGGGGGTACCCTGGTCCAAATGACGGTCGTGAATGTGCGCGATAAGTTGATCGAATGGTATGAACGGCGCGGATATCGTGATACGGGTGAAAGATGGGAATTCCCTTACGACGATAATCGATTTGGCACACCGCTACGTGACGATCTCAACTTTGTTGTATTGGAAAAAAACCTTGTTCTCGCGTGAACTCAGCACTTTCATCTCATCCGGGTTGAATCGAGCAGCCTTGTCAGCGAAGTATTGCAACCGTCGATACACGTTCTTATAGATCACCAAACAACGCCGCGACACCTTCTTCCGACGTCAACATGCTGTCTCCATCATGTCCGACGCCGGGCACGACCTTCAGATGATGCGCTATTTGCCGGGCATCGTCTGGACTTGCCATCGTATCGGTGATGCCGGCACGTGTATTCGCATGTCGTCTCTGAAGATATCGAAAATAGTATTGTCCACGCGCTAACCGATGTGGACCTTGTGCCATGGCTGCGCAGGATACATCAAGCGCAGGATGTGTCGGAGAACAATCATGCTCTCCTAGAAGATACCAGACATCGCGACGCATATATTCGCGTTCCAATAAGGCAAAGTCGCGATCACCGATGTACTTCGGGACGGCCTTCGGACCATACTTCCAATGATTGAACGCAGGGCAGCGTGACGCATCGAATGGCACGAACACGCCATCGGCGCATGGCCTTTGGTCGTCAAAATATACATAAGACGACGGATTTGCTATCACAAACCGTGCACGCAGACGATGCGTCGCCAGAACTGCCCCGACACGGGTAACGACGGCATATCGATGCACCACCTGCGCGCCGCCGGAATGGCCCGCAATAATAACTTGTCGCAACGATGGAAAGCGCCCGGCCGTTGCAATCTGTTCCACGATCGCGTCCAGCACTTCAAAGGAACTGACCGGAACCGGGCCAAGCGATGTATCCCCGCCCATCCAGCTTGTCCATTCCCAATGCAGAACATTGCTCGGTAAGTTATGTCGTTCGATGTCAGCATGCGCAAGATATTGCGGCACGACCACAACCGTATTATCCAATGATCGTCCAGCAGCTTTTACTGCACGTAACGCGGAGGCGTAGTACGCATCCGCGTTACGTAGCCGACCATGCAGGATAATCAAAGCCGTGTCGACGGTCGACGCGACGGCGCAAGACGACCACGCCGACGAGGCGTAAACAGGCACACAATGCGTTGCGTCCACTGTCAAGAAGGACCTTGCAACCGTTTCTACCGGACGTTCGTTGGGAGCGCGTTCATCATTACGATCTAATGCGTTGGAAAACATATCGGAATGAGCGGTCATCGGGAAGCAATTTCCGTTTTTGCAGAAAAGTCGATCGAATGCCCTTGGTCGACACGCAACGCGCCTTTTCCGGTACGCGTGAAATGCACCAGCCCCAGCGACACGACCGCCGCGAAAATGATATAGAAAGCCGGCATCATTGCGCTACCAGTCCAGTTTATTAGTGTAGCGACACTCAGCGGCGCAAGCCCGCCAAACAACGTAACGGCAATGTTGTACGACAACGCAACGCCGGTGGAACGAGAGCGAACAGGAAAGATCATAGCCAGCATACCTGGATGGGAACCCGACATCGCTGCCAAAAACACCGTGGAAACAACCTGCGCGAACATTAAACGCCCTGGAGACGGTGCGGACACTACAAACCAGAATAGTGGGTAGACGCACGCGGCCCAGCACAATACGACTGGATAGAACAATCGATACCCGCCGAAGCGATCCGCAAGCTTTCCCGCCAGGGGATACAGAAACAAATTCATGAAGCCCGATACGAAAGCGCCGACCAGGGCGGACGACAAAGGCAGGTGCAATTCACGCTCGGCATATACAGGTATATAGGAATGCCATATATAGTTTGTAGCAGCGCCAACGATGATCACGCCCATCGCGCACAATGCAGCATCACCATTTTCTCGAAAAAATTGACCGACCGTCATTTTCGATCGAGGATGGGAAGCGCTTTGAGCCTGCAACGCGAGAAATTCCGGCGACTCGTCCACGCGATGCCTAATATAAAAGCCCAATGGTCCGACCAACGAGCCAAGCAGGAACGGCACACGCCAGCCCCATGCGATCAACGCATCGTGCGACAGACCCGTGGTCAACAGCCAGCCGCACCCAGATGACAGCAGTAACGCCAATGCCTGTGACGCCATATTGAAACTGCCATAAAACATCTTCTTGCCGGGCGGCGCGAACTCTACCAGCATTGCGGATGCCGTCGCGAACTGTCCGCCAACCGCCAGCCCCTGAATCAATCGTGCAAAAACGATAATCAGCGGCGCCGCCAGACCGATCGATGTATAACCCGGTGTGATGCCCATCAGGAATGTGCCCGTGGCCATCATCATGATCAGCACGGACATCGCACGTGTCCGACCGCATCGGTCGGCATATAGACCGAACAATACGCCTCCCAACGGCCGCACAATGAATCCAATGGCAAACGTCGCCAATGTCAACGCGAGTGAGACAAAACCATTTGCACTCGGGAAAAACACATTCGCGATGGTTTTTGCAAAATAACCATAGGCGAGGAAATCGAACCATTCCAGCCCGTTTCCGATAACCGACGTCACAATTGCGCGCTGAATCTGCCGTCGGGTCAGCATGGAGGGAGCTGAGTCAAGTGTCCCGGTATCGATGGTGTCGTTCATCTTCTTGTCTCCGTGCTGCCATATTGGGCTTCTATCGTTCTATTGCTTTCAATCACATCCCGCCGTACCGAAAAGTACATGGCGCGCGCATACCGATTTGAACATCCTTGATTCGTTATGGCCGACACCCGGCACAATGTAGAACGGTTGCGCTACCGTCAAATTGTCCCGTTGATGCAAATAGGCTTGATATGCTGCCGCACGCGCGACGCGCTGCGGCCCTTGCGCCTCCGCGGCGCAACTCTTGTCCAATGCGCTTTGCTGCGGATCGTCATCGTTACCGCCCACCAGATAGGTCAGGTCAAGCCGCATATACGCTTGCTCGCGCTTTTCCGCGCCCTCTTTTGTCTGTGCCCACTGATCCCGAACATACGGCGATAGCGCATTCGTGCCGTATTTCCAGTCGTTAAAATTTGGGCAATGCGCGCCGTCAAACGGTTCGAAATTCACGGACAACGGCGCTGTCTTCTCATAGCCTGCCGCTACCTCCGAAGGACTGGGCGCTGACACATCCGGTGTGCTTACCGGACGCTTTTCATCGAAATACAGATAGCTCGATGGGCTGGCAACAAGAAAACGGACGGGAATCCCTTGCCGCGTCAGTGCGGCCGCGGCCTGCGACGCAAACGCGTAGCGCTGTACCACCTGGGCGCCCCCCGAATGACCGGCCAACACGACCTCCCGCAACTGTGGAAAACGTGATCGATCGGATAATATTTTAAGAAATGCATCCAAGGCGGCATATGAACTCACCGGTGAGGGCGCCACCGCAGGTTCACCGGCCATCCACCCATTCCCCCGCCAACGCAGCACATCAGGCGCAACGTGATTCGGTGCCGTGTCCAGCATTGACAGGAATTGCGGCGCGATAACCAAGATTTCACGAGAGGCCGACGTGCCCTCCACCTGCGCCGCCTCCTCATGCATGTTCGCGTAGTATTGGTCAGCATTGCGCAGCTTGCCGTGGATCACGATAATCGCGCGCCGGATGTTTGGCTGCGGCTGCTGCAAATCCTCCGACGCGTAATAGGCCAGCGCTCCGCCCGCGACGGTCAGCGTGGTATGGGAAACGGCTTGGACGGGCCGCAAATGCGATTGATGCGCATCCCGGGACGCTGCCAACGCCGATGAACCGGCAACATAAGGACCGCTCAAGGCGAGTGCTGCCGCCCACGCCGCCACATGACGGGCAATAAAAGGACATTTCGCATGCAACCGCTTACGAGCGTGAACTTTCCAATGCCACATGCCGTCTCCCTTTTTATCGATTTTTCCATCCCCGCGATTACTTATAGCCGCAGCGCGCGATCTTTACGATGCCTCATGCATATCGAGGAACAACATCATCTTAGAAACCTGGATGCCGGATGTAAAATACATAAAAATGGCACCTGCCATATGATATTTATATGACAGCAATGTCCATATACCAAAGGCATGCAAGTTCCTTCTTCGGGATTTGGGAGTCACTTCATGGAATTAAGGCAGCTACGATACTTTCTTGCAGTGGCTGAAGAAAAACAGTTCACGCGCGCCGCCTCGCGCCTGTTCATCGAGCAGCCGCCCCTTTCACAACAAATCAAGGCGCTTGAAGCGGAACTCGGGTTTTCCCTATTCTCCCGCTTACCGCGAGGCGCAGAGCCTACCCCGGCTGCCGTCTCATTGGAAGGAGATGTCCGGGATATTCTTGTAATGCTCGATCGCGCCGTGCGCAAAGCTGGCCGGATTGCGCAAGGCGAGTTGGGCCAGGTCACGATGGCGATGACAAGCTCCGCGACATTTCATCCGCTGTCTTTGTCCACCGTCCGTCTGTTTCGTCAGCAATATAAAGACGTCACGGTCGATCTGCTAGAACTCAATGCAGCCGAGATTATCGAACGCATGCTGCTTAATCGCGTACAGGTAGCCATTCTCAGAAAACCGACCAATACGCCGGATGAGATTGTATTCACTCCATTGGTTGATGAAGAAATGGTCGTTGTTCTGCCGGAAGCCCATCGCTGCGCCAACGACAATGACATCACGTTGGAAGCGTTGCGTGGCGAAGGCTTCGTGCTGGTGCGTCGACCCGGAGCACCGGGCCTGTACGCGGATTTCATCGCCGCGTGCCAATTGCAGGGCTTCGAGCCAAGGGTCCTTCAGGAAGTGCCTCGAATGGGCGCGGCCATCAACCAAGTCGCGGCTGGCTTGGGCATCACATTGGTACCGGCGTCGATGCAACGATATGGCCAACATGGAGTGGTCTATCGGCCATTCGCGGCCGATTCGCGGATCGGAGCGCCGCTTCATATGGCAACGCTTCGTGACCAAGCGAACGAGGCCGCCGCAAAGGTCGCGGAACTCCTTCGTGAAAAAGCCAGGAAATATCGATAAGTACAAACGTTCTTAACCCCTACAAAACCTATTGGGAAAGAGCACGGCATAATATCGTCACAATAGCAAGGAGCCTTCCCGATGACCGATCATTCAAACAGCGCGCAAGCGCATGCCCATCGTTCCGCCGACGTCACGCCGGAATCCATCCGGTCCATGTACTTCCAGCGATACCGTGAGGCATTACCCACTCAACAGTGGAACGAAACACTTTCTTTGCTGTTGCAACATCGATCTATACGAAGCTTTCTTTCAACTCCCTTACCTGAAGGCACGATAGAAGCACTCGTTGCGGCAGCATCATCGGCACCGACTTCATCGAATGTACAAGCGTGGAGTGTTGTCGCAGTCACGGACCCCGTAACACGCGCGCAACTTTCAGAGGTTGCCGGTAATCAGCGTCATATCGTGGATGCGCCATTGATCCTGGTCTGGATTGCAGACCTGGCCCGCGCCGACGCGATTGGTGCCGCTGCAGGCCAGAAGCTCCAGTCGCTCGACTTCACTGAAACGGCGATTGTCGCCATCGTCGATGCCGCTCTCGCGGCGCAAAACGCGCTTACCGCAGCGGAATCGTTAGGGCTTGGCACCGTCTATATCGGTGCACTACGCAATGATCCGGAACGCGTTGCGGCCTTGCTCGGTTTGCCGCAGCGCGCATGGGCCGTCGCGGGGCTTGTCGTGGGCCATCCAGACCCTGCCGTGCAAACCGCCGTGAAGCCGCGTTTGCCGCAGCGTGCCGTACTGCATAGGGAGCGATACCAGCCAGACCAACACACTGCTATTGCCGACCACGACAGGGCAACGGCAGCGTTCCGCGACGAGCAGGGTTTGCCGCCGCAATCATGGAGCCAGTTGATTCTGGGTCGCTTAGGCCCTATTTCCGCATTGAAAGGTCGGGATCGTCTGCGACAGGCACTGGCGAAACTTGGCGTGCCTCTGGTTTAGGCCGGCCGATATTTTCATTGCCATACACGCGCCGCATAGTCTGCAAATTCGAAATCGCTTGGCACATCCAACGCCAAGCGCTGCGTATGTTTCTCGATATCTGCTAAAAACAGATCCCGACTGATACGGCGAACGATTGCGGGAATATCTCTTCGCATACTCGGCACGTCACCGATGGGAACACCACCACTTACAAATCCAGCTGGGTTGTAGACATGGATGTGTTTTAAATAAGGCACCATGCCCGGTGTTTTTTCGAGGTATTTGTGCGCACTCCCTACACCCGTGTAGCGTAACGTACGGGAATATCCAAAAACGTACGGTACCACGCCAAGTATTCGGCCCAATCCTGACGCGTCGCGCGATCTAAGGCGTTATATGCAGCCTCGCTATGTCGCGCTTAGTGCCATGCTTGAAAGCCCAACTCTGCTATTGCGCCCTCACGCCCAACCAAGATCTTTGGCGTTCGCAACTTCTTCATTCGGACGCGAGGCAACCAGACACCTGTGAGGCTTGCGTTCGGCGCCGCGTCGACAATGCTGTCCCGATCAATGCCCGCGCGTTGCAATGCGAAAGCAAAGGCCGTCCCGCTCTGCCCGTCAACAATCAGCACGCTGTGATCAATTCCTTCACGTTCCGGTACCCATTTTTGGTCGCGACGTCCACAACGCGCGCGCGGATAAACACGACCGATACAACTGCGGCGTCGCTGTCTTCCAAAAATGACTCATTGATGTCAAGCCACAATGCATACAGCGATCTGACCTCAGATGTCCCCTGTCATTGATAACGCAGCGCGCTGCGTTGCCGCTCCGTGCGATGCCTGCCGAACCTCTTACATGCACAGCGTCGTCGCATGCATTAGCGATAGGTCGTCCATATTTTTATGTCGCTCAATAAAGTCTGTTAGTTGCATAAGTTACAGCGAAAAACGAATAGCGACGCCCGTACTAAAAGCCGTGATCAGCTTTCAAATGAGCCGGCAAGCAAACCGCACGTGCTTTCCTCCGTCTTTGGATCTTGACCGCTTATACGATTCGATTGCGGCGCTTGGGCAGCTTCAACAGCACGAGGAACCATGTGCCGATCAAACAGATTTCAGATAAGACAATCTCTGCGCTGTCATGTCGCTACGCTCTCTCTTGAACGGGCAGCGCCTGATATTTGCTGCCATTAGCGCGTTTATCGATACGCGTCTAAAAATAGATCAGCCGATGTAAAAATCGAACCTGCCTAAGATCAACCCCTCAATCCACATGTAGAAAACGCAAAAGCGTATGATGAAATAAAGGAATCAAGGTGGAGACAAGCATGACGTTATACGACGGTCCAGTCGTAGATTCACATATTCATCTATTTGACACACGTCGTCCCCAAGGTATTCCGTGGCCAGAGCCAGGCGATGTGCGTTTTCACCCCAGCCTGCCCGAACACTACGGTCCGCTTGCCGCGTCGCACAGAATCCAACGCGCAATCGTTATTGAAGCAAGTCCATGGTATGACGACAATCTCTGGCTTTCTCGAATCATTCAAGGCGCCCGGACTGGACTTATCAACAATGGCGTCGAAATGGCGGGCTTCGTTGGTAATCTCGATCTTCGCGATATGTCACCCTGCCAAAGGCTCGGCGAACTGCTGCAACTACCGCACTTCCTCGGTATTCGTTATGGCAATCTTTGGGGGCGTGATCCACTAAACGATCTGCAACGCCCACACTGCGTCGCAGCCTTGCGCACGCTGGCGGCCGGTGGATATGCATTCGATAGCGCCAACCCAGATCCGAAGTTGATCAAGGCGTTATTGCATGCAACCGATGCCGTTCCGGATTTAACCGTCATTGTCGATCACCTGCCCAATGCAAACGTTCCTGAAAAGGAGCGTACGAGTTACGAACACGACCTCCTGGAACTCGCTGACCGCCCCACTGTGTTTGCAAAATTATCAGAAATTCCAAAGCAAGTAGATGGAAAGACGAATTTGGACGTTACCGGTTACCAGACGCGCTTTGATGACCTGTTCGACTGTTTCGGTGAAGACCGGGTAATGTTCGGCAGTGATTGGCCTAACAGCAATGCACTGGCGTCATTTGACAATACCGTGACGCTTACAAAGCAACTGATGCTGCAACGAACCAGGGAGGCGTGCCGAAAGTTCTTCGCAGATAACGCCGAGCGCACTTACAAGCTTACATCCCGTAAGACCGAACCGCGTTAGCCAACGCGATCTATCCCTCGACAAAAACGTGAGCCAAACATCCCCCGTTTTCGTTAGACATCCATCGATAACATTTTCGGATCGGTTTCCATATTTTTGTGATTGGAAGATACAAGTCACCGTCGATTAGACTCCTCTTACGAATCGGCGGGCGTACGCTTGGCCGATCCGAGACGGGACATCGCGCCACCGCAGACGGTACTGAACCCTGGCTGGCAGGGGCCGCCTGGTGCGACTCTCCATAAAAAAGTAGGAGACAGATGGAAGTTATATTTCTCGGCGTGCTGCTGCATTTCATCGGCGGCTTCGCATCAGGCAGTTTTTATATCCCTTATAAAAAAATCAGAGGATGGTCCTGGGAGAGCTACTGGATTGTCGGCGGCCTATTTTCATGGTTGGTCGTACCATACATCGCAGCCACATTGACGGTCCCGGATTTCACACAGATCATTCGGGATGCAGATAGCGGCACATTGCTATGGACATATTTGTTCGGTGTACTATGGGGATTTGGTGGTTTAACATTTGGCCTCACGATGCGCTACCTTGGCTTATCGCTGGGTATGTCGATAGTGCTCGGACTGACGTCGGCCTTGGGCGCATTGATGCCGCCACTGTACCGCGACTTGTTTACGTCCGAGCGACATGGCACCTTGACCGCCATGTTTCATTCCATTGGTGGGCAATGGGTCTTGTTTGGCGTCGCGGTATCTTTGCTCGGCATTGCCTTATGTGGACGTGCCGGCGCAATCAAGGAAAAAGAAGTCCCGGACGAAACAAAGTTTGAAAGCGTCGCCGAATTCGCCCTGATCAAAGGCATGATTGTCGCATTGATTTCAGGCATCCTGAGTGCCTGCTTCAGCTACGGCATCTCCTCCGGCAAACCCCTTGCCGATGCGGCAATCGCGCACGGCGCAAACAGTTTATTTCAGAACAACGTTACGTTCATGGTGATCATGTGGGGAGGGTTGACCACAAACGCAATCTGGTGCGCCTTCCTGAACGTTCGCAACAAAAGCTTCAGCGATTATAGGAACCGTCAAACACCTTTACTTGCCAATTACGTATTGGCGGCTTGCGCGGGAACACTGTGGTTCTTGCAGTTCTTCTTTTATGGGATGGGCGCGAGCCGAATGCATAACGACGCCAGCTCATGGGTGCTACACATGTCATTCATCATCATCGTCTCGAACCTGTGGGGCCTGGTTTTCCGCGAATGGCGTGGCACAAGTCGGCGCACGCAAAGGGTCCTGATGTTCGGCATAGCCGTCATTCTCGGCTCCATCTGCATGGTCGGTTACGGCAACTACCTGAGTTGATGGCAATAGCATGGTAGGTAGTACCCCCGTATCAGGCAGTTACCCTGTTTGCTTACGCATTAAGGAGTTGCGATGCTTCTCAAAGACAAAACAGTCATCATCACCGGCGCATCGCGCGGCATTGGCCGTGCTGCCGCATTGGAGTGCGCACGCCAAGGCGCGATGGTCGTAATAGGCCATAGCGGCAGCGATGGCGGCAAACGCGCCGCAGCTTCATTGATCGACGACATTACCGCCATTGGCGCTCGCGCCGTTGAGGTTGGTTCCGATGCGGCCGATCTCGGTACCGGCGACCGTCTGGTCGACGCAGCCGTGGATGCATTTGGTAGTGTCGATGTGTTCGTAAACAATGCCGGAATCTGCCCATTTCATTCATTTCTCGATATGCCACGCGAGATTTATCTGAAAACGGTAGACACGAATATGAGCGGTGCCTACTTCGCCGTACAGGCAGCGGCAAAACAGATGAAACAGCAAGGGCGAGGCGGTGCAATCATTGCCGTCAGCTCGATCAGTGCCTTGGTCGGCGGCGGTATGCAAACGCATTACACGCCGACGAAAGCCGGTCTGCTGTCCCTGATGCAATCCTGCGCCATCGCGCTCGGCCCTTACGGCATTCGCTGTAATGCGGTGCTACCAGGCACAATCGCCACCGATATCAATAAAGAGGATCTGAGCGACGTGGAGAAACGAGAAAGAATGATCCAGCGAACGCCGCTTGGGCGCCTGGGAGAACCGGAAGATCTGGCAGGACCAATCGTTTTCCTGGCCTCCGATATGGCGCGCTATGTTACGGGCGCATCCCTCTTGGTGGACGGCGGGTGTTTTGTGAATTTGCAATAAAACAGAAAAACGTGCCAATATGGCCTTTCAGCGCACAAAGTGCGCTCAGCTGTTCCGTACAAACGTGAACAGATTGGAAATCAGGCCCGCGATTGTCGTCCTATAGTTCGTACCCAGACCAACGAGCGCCATCACGGCGATTCCAGCTAGCAAGGTATATTCAATTGCGCTGATGCCGCGTTCGTCACGGACGAACAATTTTAGAAACTTCGACATGACGCCATTCCAGGGAGCAAAGCCCACGTTACCCAACGACTCGGGAAGATAATAAACGCCCCGGAAAAACGGGTGTTAGACTTCGTTTCGAAAAGTCCGGCGTTCGACGGATTATACCGAACTCGCCCTACAGTGTAAGCAAATGTAATTTTAGATCGTGCAGCGGTCGATGTTACGCCGCAACGCATTCTCGGCCGCTGTTTGGCAATATGCGCCATTTTTGGGAATGATCGCCTTGCACAATTAACCCAGTGCCCGGCAAAATGCGGTACGGTCTGATTTACTCCTTGTCACATTCCCTTTCGCTTATGAATTTCCCGTCGCAGGCCGATGCGTATCATTTCGCATTTGCAGGCGTCCAGTGGAGCCTGATCCTCCAATTGCTTATTCTCGACATCACGCTCGGACTAAACAATATTGTTGGTATCGCTCCGGTATGTGCGTCGATACCCCGTGGCCAACGCCGTCGCGTGCTGGTGCGCGCTTGTATCAGTGCATTTCTATTACGGGTGACAATGCTAACGGCTGCGCAAGCGTTGACGCTGGTACCACACCTGTCGTTTTTTGCGGGTATCTACCTCTGCTACCTTGCCTATCGCCTCGTTGTGGAGCACCGCCCACATCGCGAACCCGTGGCGGACTCGATCCCCGTCATCCGCCCTACAAGGAATCAGTGGCGTATCGCCGGGACCATTGCCTTTGTCGATGCGTCATTAAGTATCGACAACGTTATTGCACTCGCTGCGGCAATTCACGCGCTGCAGGGCGCGAACATGGTGCTCACGCCCGTTTTTCAAGACACCATAGGCTCCGGCGCATCCACTCTCTCGGTATCGATCATGGGACTCTTGTATGCCGCCACCGCTGTCGCCATCAGTATCCCGTTGGTGCTGACAAGTGCTGTCGCGATCGCCCCTGTGCTCAATCGATCGCGCTGGCTGACCTGGGGCGGCGCGGTGCTCCTTGCATGGGCCGGCATCAGCGTAGCCGTCGCGGATTCCTGGTTCCAGGAGACGTTGCGATGGATACAACGTCTCCACGGACATTAGCCAATTACAGCGCATCTTTATCACACAAGCGAGTAATCTTACTGCACCGTGGCGCGCCAATGCGCAAGCGCAAAAGCCTTTCGACGATTACTGCGTCAGGCGCAATATTCCCAGGTTACCTGCGATCTGGTTGAAGATCGTATTCAATGAAGCGTTATCTGGTGCGTGATAGTAGTTGCCGCTGGTGGCACAACTTTGCATGGTCGCCTGAGCCACGTTTGACACCGATCCAAACGTGATGGCATAGATCGTAATGCCGCTATTCTTGATCGCCGTACACGCGGCTAGCTGGAAGGTATTGATATCGTCCGGCCAGCCGTCACCGCCCGATTGCAACGTGTTGTTATGCAGCTCGATCGAATCCATCCGACCGTTGGAGAGCGTCGTGCCGTCATTCCGGACCACTGTTGGGGCAGTCAATGTTCCGTCACCCACACCCGATAGACCGTTGAAATAGAGATCATTCGGTGTAAGGTATTGCACCCCTACATCGTTTTCGCCATCAGTCAACACGATCATTACCCGTTGCAGGCCGGTTGTCGTTTCCGGCTTAGGGAAACTTGTATCGGTGTTCACCCACCCATTTCCGGAACCGGCAATCGCTTGCGACCAGGTGGACGAAAGCATGCGCCAGCCCCACAGCACACCGACCGGAATAATGGTCGAACCATTAGGCGTCATGTTGCTGATCGCTGTCTTCAATGTGTTCGAGTTACTGGTCAGGAACGTCACAGGCTGAGAAATACAGTCCGTATTCTGAGACACTGATTCATCGTAAAGGTTGTACGACGATGAAGTATCCCAGTAATACGTAATGCCATTGCCAACAGCGTCCCCAGAAAACCCACAATAGTTGGGCACCCCGTTGGACAACGTTATGGAACCGCCTATTGGCAGACCATACACAGTCGATGCGTTGAAGGTATTGGTACACAAGGTACCGTTGCTAATACCATTTCGCCCGATTGAACGGGAGTAGTCACGTGTTGTCAGACCGCTAGGTGGAACGTTGTAGTAATAAGGCGTAAACTTCGTCGACGAATTCGGTGTATAGGCCTGCGGGTACAGATACTTGGTCGATGCTGTCCGCGGTTCAGCCACGCAACCGCCCCAGTTAGCCATGTTCACGCCGTTGCTGTTGTAGCTGAACGTCTGCGACAACCAAGACCCGCTGGTAGACAATGCACCCTTCACGTTGACGGTGCTAGCGAAGGGTACGAGGCCAATGTACGTATTCGTCGAAGTGGACGTCAATAGATTAGCGATCAACGTGTTCGCGGCGGCCTTCAGGCCATCCATCTTGCTCGCGCTTGAGCCAGTGGCCGCTGCTTGTGCCATCGATCCCGTGTTATCGAGGACCATGACCAGTTCAAGCGTACTTTGCGGGATGCTGACGACGGTGTTCGTTACCGTCAGATTCGCGGTCGAGCCGGAAGTGGAACTCGTGCCGATAACCGAACTACCTTGCAAACCAAACGCACTCGTGACTGCATTGGGCGCAATCAACCCGACGGTGCCCGTTACCTTCAGTGAGAAGGTCTGCTGGGTTGACGGCGTCCCACTGATTGTGAGGACAAAATTCGATGCCGGGATAGAGGAGTCGGCGCCATCTCCTTGGGCGTTGGCTTTATAGTAATTTGCCGCATCCGCTTGCAGTTGTGCCGTAGTAAGCGAGGTCTTTCTAGCCGATAACGCCGTCGCGATAGATGCGACGTCGATGGCGTTTTGCGTTCGCGACTGACTCCAGCCATACTCGATCAGCGACACCATTCCGGTCATCGCCAGCACGAGCATGCCACCCATCACGGCAAACATCAGGGTGACGGCGCCACCTTCGTCCGCCACCCATGTGGATTGCGGTGCAATACTACCCGATGTCGTGTCACGCAGCACCGGTGCTGGAGCGAAGACTGTCTTCATGGCTTACTCCAGACTTTGGTCTTTCAGTGGCAGGGGCACATTCGTACGCGGCCTGGCGTATACGCGCTTGTACAAAGTCGTTTTCCCCGGTGCCGAAGGCCAGAAGCCGCGCACCAGCGGGAACGGATCGTAGACATAGAACACTTCAACGACGATTGCCGAATCGCCACTGCGGAATGGCCAATACGTCGGCAGAATCGTCGACGTCGTTTCCTTGGTCACCGCCTTGGATGTGTTCCATGGTGCCGATGCCTGCCACCAGATCTTGGGGGTGCCCGCCGTCGTAGCGGTATTGGGTGTCGTAGAGGTACAAAGTGGACTGTCACATACGGAAGTGATGATCACGCCACCATTTGTCGACAGTGCGAGTGGCTGGGCGATCAAATTAGCAGCGTTCCATACCGATCCGAGGGCATTCGCGTTGGTTGTCCCGGTGTCATTGAACACAGTCGTCATCATCGACAGTGAATCGGCCAACATAAAGGCCGTGTGTTCGACCGTACTCTGGGTCCGCATGAAATTATAAATGTCGAGAAAGCCCAACAGCACCATCAGCATAAGTGGCATGATGATGGCAAGTTCGAGCGACGCGGCGCCGCGCTCCAACAGCGACCCACGCCTCACGCGACGTCCCCTGGCCCCGATGCGCAGGACATCCGCCTGCCGCCTTTCAATGGAGAAATGGGTCATTTTTCGTTCTGCACCATGAACTTACGCGAGAAAGTCAGGGTATTGATACCGAATACTTTCAATATCCCGGTCATCCCTGTAGTAGTCAACGTGACCGAATACACGACAATATCGCCGTACGTACCTTGGCTACCCGACGTGCCTCCTGTCCCTGCGCTCGCCGCGCCATAGCTAGAATACGAGACGGTGGAGTAAGACATTGTCGTGCCGGGCAGCTTCAACCAAGGTCCCATAACGCGATTCAGTACCGCCAGGGTTTGCGCGTCACGCGTGCTGTTCGCTGGCACCGTTGTAGTCATGCCAGCCCGCCCGGCTTGCTGGGTTGCTGTCTGGAGAGTCGCGTCCATCATCATGTCGAAACTGATTTCGAACGACGCCAGTACGACCAGCATCATGAATGGCGCAGCCACCGCAAACTCGATAGCCGTAACACCGCGCTCCTCGCGAGCAAACTTGCTAACGAGATCGCGCAGACGTGGCACGACGCCAAACCGGTGGCAAGAAGACCTCATTTCATATCCCGCGTATCAGTCAAGGGACCACGCAGTTGCGTCAACGGTGCGGAAATCACGCCAGACTGCCCGTCCGGCGATGCCGCGCTGTGATAGCCACGATGAGTGCGCAGATATTCGTAGTACTTCAAGTTATTGTTGACGTCTTCCCGCGACATGTTCTGTTGTGTCAAAAGTTCCGTTGCCACTTTGTCATCACCCAGCATGGCGTAAGCCAGCGCCAGGTCATCTTTCGCCTGCGGTGGCGCCGCGGGAAAGCGTGTAACGTCCAATAGCACAACGGTCGCGGCCTTTGGATCGCCCCCGCTCAGTAACGACATACCAAGGTTTGTCGCCAAATAAGGGTCACCGGGATTTGCAACGAGTGCTTGCCGTAAAACGGCTTGCGCCCCGGCATGATCACCGCTCATGTCCAACGCGGTACCCAGACCCGCGGCGGCCGCGGAATTATTCGGGGACATCGTCAGCGCCAAGCGATACATCCGAATCGCTTCGTCGAACTTACGTTGACGAATTGCTATGCGTCCGAGATCGACAATCGGCTCAAGCTCATTCGGGGCAAGTTGATGCGCATGTTCGTACAGCACCGCCGCTCGCGTGAAATCACCGACGGCATACAGCGTGTCACCCAGCCCCACCAGCCCTTCGACCGAATCCGGATTATTGGCGACAAGCCGTTCGTAAATCGTGCGCGCCATCTGCATATCGCCGTGCGCCAGCGCAATTTTCGCAATCCGTACTTCTTCGGCCGGTGTTGCCTGCGACTTCAGCGGTCCTGACGCCGTTCCCGAGGCATGCACCGTCATTTGCGTCGTGCAAGCGCTCGTTGCGATCAGGAATGCACATCCGACAATCAACCAGAGCGGCCGAGAGCACTTTCGCGGCAGAGGAGACAACCACGGCATCGAGGGTTTCTGGCTCATTGCTGATTCACATAGGAGAGCAACTGGATAACCGCGGGGCCAGCCGAAATCACGACCACTGCGGGCAAAATAAAAACCAACATCGGTAACACCATCTTTGGCGCCAGTTTCGCAGCCTTCTCTTCAAGATTCACGATATGGGCCAGACGCTCGGTACGCGAAAGTGTCCGTAGCGCTTGTGTAATCGGCGTCCCGTAACGCATCGACTGAATCAATGTCCCGATCAATGCTTTGATCGAAGGCAGATCCACACGTTTTCCCAAGGCATGAAGTGCCGTGGCCGTATCCCCGGACAATTTCAGCTCGTCGGCCGTCAAGGCAAACTCTTGCGCCAGCGGCGGGCAGATATTGGTCATTTCATCGGCAACACGGCGCAAGCTCAATACAAAGCTATTACCGGCATTCGTACAAATCACCAGCAAGTCCAGCGCATCCGGCAAATAACCGGAAATCGCCTTCATGCGACGTGCTCCAATCCACATCAAGACGTATTCGGGGAGGATCATGCCAACCATGAACGCGCCGAGCATCGCCACGCCCCGCGCAGCGGGAAAGCTGCCGACGAGTGGCAAGCGGGACCCCATCAAGATAGTCGTCACGGCAACAATGACGCCAAACGAGAATTTGATCGCCAACACGATCGACACCGCGTTCCGACTCCGCATGCCGGCTTTCAGGACCGTGCCTTGCAATTTCGCACGGGTCTTTGCGTCGAACAACGGCATCTTGTCGCCAAACGTGGCGAGGCGACGCGCCAATCCGCTAAAGCGCCCTGATCCCCCGGCATGTTCGTCCTCGAGGACCGCCAATGCGTTCTCGTCTTGTTGATCGATTGCGGCCAGTCGCGCGCGTTCTCCGATGCGGCTACGCGCACTACCATGCTTCACCATCCACCACACAGCCAATGCAAGAAAACCGGCAAGCATGATCGACAAATTAATCAAGATATCGAGTTCATGTTTCATCGCGAGGTATCCAATTTCGACATCTTCGTAATGACGATCACACCAAAGATCATCGCGATAGCGGCGGCGCTCAGCAGCTTGTGTCCGGACTCCGTGGTGAAGAGCACGAGCAGGTAATCGTAGTTAAGGAAGTACATCCCACCCATCACCGCGAAGGGCAATGCAATAAGGATCTTGGTCGTGATTCGCGCTTCACCGGTCAGCGCCTTGGTCTTCTGTCGGATTTCGCGGCGCGTACGGACGATGTTGGCGAGATTATCCAACGTCTCGCCCAACTGACCGCCTGTTTCACGCTGCAATGTCAGGCACACGCAGAAGAACGCAAAATCGGCTATTTCAATACGGCGTGTCGCCGTCTCCAACACGTCCGTGATATCACGCCCCACTTGCAATGAGTCCGCCATGATGCGGAACTCGCCGCTCAGCGGCGCCGGCGATTCATCCGCCACGGTGGCGATCACCTGCGTGACGGGAACACCGGCGCGAACTGCACGGAGAATCGTATCGATGGCATCCGGAAACGCTTCTAGGAACCGACGACGGAATCGCTCCACCAGCATACGATAGGTTG
Organism: Robbsia andropogonis; assembly: GCF_000970345.1. Lineage (GTDB taxonomy): Bacteria > Pseudomonadota > Gammaproteobacteria > Burkholderiales > Burkholderiaceae > Robbsia > Robbsia andropogonis. The sequence goes on from NZ_LAQU01000021.1 coordinate 17,714, forward strand.
CAATCACCGCCAACGGCATCTCCACGACGACCGATATCACACGCACCCAGCCTGGAATCGGTACGAGCTTCGCGGCGATCAACGACTCGACAAGAACGATTATTGCCACACCGAAAATGATCTTCAGGCCATTCTTTCCGGCCACCGTCGATAAACGGATCAGTTTTGGCGTCATGTACGTTGCCCACAAACCCTCTTCCGGCCTGTCGACGGTGAACAGCACTTCGTCCTGTTTTGGTTTCCTGGAACGCCTCGATTTTTCCTTCTCGATGCCGAATTCGCCTTCCACCCGCTGCCGGATGCGGGCATCGGGTAGTTGCTTGCGCAAGTCCTGTAACAACAGCACCATCGCGCCGACAATGAACGTCAGCAGCGCAGCAAGCAGCGGGATGATCGTATCGAGCGTCATGCGCGCATCGCATCCATCAGCGCCTGTTCCAAACCGTAATATGCCGCGCGTGGCATGAACGCCGGGCGAATCGCCGCGCACTCGAACGTCCCCTTCACTTCCTCGCTGTATGCGGACGCATCGTACTTGAATGCAAACAGATCTTGCGTGATGATCACGTCACCCTCCATACCGACAATTTCGGTGAGTCGCGTAACCCGACGCATCCCGTCACGCATCCGCTCAACCTGCAGAATCATATGGACAGCACTGGCGATCTGGCGACGAATCGACAGTAGCGGCAAGTTGCCATTCGCCATCATCACCATGCTTTCGAGACGCGTGATGGCGTCACGTGGTGAGTTCGCGTGGATCGTCGTCATCGAGCCATCGTGCCCCGTGTTCATGGCCTGCAGCACGTCGAACGCTTCCGCGCCCCGGGTTTCACCCAGAATAATTCTGTCCGGCCGCATCCGCAGCGCGTTCTTTACAAGATCGCGTTGATTTACCGCACCGAGACCTTCTGTATTCTCTGGCCGCGTCTCCAGACTGACCACGTGGGGTTGCACCAATTGCAGTTCAGCTGCATCCTCGATGGTCAACGTCCGCTCACCGAGACCGATGAAATGCGACAGTGCGTTGAGCAGTGTTGTTTTCCCGGACCCGGTACCGCCGGAAATCAAGATATTGAGCCGACAGGTACTTGCCAATTTCAAGACATTCGCCATTCCTTCGGACAAGTTGCCTTGTTGCGCCATTCGGAACAACGTAATGTTGCGCTTCGAGAACTTACGAATCGAGATACAAGCCCCATGAATCGCCAAGGGCGGCAGCACCACGTTGACCCGGCTGCCGTCGGCGAGGCGAGCGTCCACCATGGGACTGCTTTCGTCCACGCGACGCCCGACGTTCGCGGCAATCCGCTGCGCAACCGTCACGACATGGCTGTTGTCTCGGAATTTATACGGACTCAGCTCGAGCTTGCCACCCCGCTCGACATAAATCTGGTCGGGGCCATTCACCATGATGTCGGTCACAGCTTCGTCAGCAAGCAATGGCTCGATCGGGCCGAGCCCGAACATATCGTTGAGCAATTCGCCAACAATCTGGCGCTGCTCGGTCATCGTGATATTCAGTTGCTCACGCTGCGCGATGGTCGCAACGAGTTGATCGACAACCGGCTGCATCTGCTCGCGCGTGCGGCCCACCGCAGCGGAAGCGTTCATTGAAACAAAAACGCCCTGCCGGATAGCTTTATATTCTTCCGATCGGATCAGTGCGGCATTGCCTTCGCCGGGCTGCGTTTGCGAAGCGGCGCTAGTGGGGGGAGTGACCAACTTGGTCGCGGCGCCAGTGCCAGGCGCGCTCGCCGCTGGCGGTGAAACAGGCTTCACGGGAACCGGCATCACGGATTGCGCTTCCATCGCTGGCGTCATGGCGCTGGACGAAGTTGCAAGCGCCAGCATGGCCTGCGTCGCCATCTCGGTTGCCGATGCGTCGATTTCAGCGGAAACGAGTGTCTCGTCCACCATGCTGGTGGACTCCGGCGCCTCCAAATTAATCGCTTTCGCGCGTCTCTGTCCGAACATCACGCCCTCTTCAGCTTGCCTTTCATCTTGTCCATCCAACTGAGCGTCTTTTCCGTGCGCTGGCCAGTCAAGTCGTTCGCCAACGTGGTGATCGCCTGATTGAACTGGCTGCCACCACCGTCTTTCGGCGCCTCTCCCAGGTTCTCCGCAACCATCAGCGTCTTCGGCTCGAACCGGAACTCCTGCAACGTAGTACGTCCCAGCGCCGCATCCAGATCACTGATATCCACTTTTCCCGCCACGGCGCCATTCGGATTGTTGACCAACACCGATGTCTGCGGGTTGTGATCGCGTTGTTCGATATGCTTTAGCAAGCGCACGGTTTGGCGTGCCGAATGCACCGTGCGGTCCGACACCACATAGACGCGAGCCGATCGATCGAATGCTTCCTCGATCAGCGGCGTCAGCGTACGCGGCGCGTCCATGAGCACATAGTGAAAGCTGTTGCTCAACAACTCCAAGACCCGTGTCAACGACTGCCCCGCAAAATTCGCTTGCTTGTCCAGATCCAGCTCGGCGCTCAGCATGAACAAGCGATTTTGATTCGACGTCAACGTGCGTTCGACATATTGCGGGTCCAGTCGGTGCGCGTTTTCCAGTACATCAACCAGTCCACCATTGCTTTTAAGGCCGAGCATCGCATTTGCACCGCCACCATGCAGGTCGAGGTCGACGTAAACGACACGGCGGTGCGTGCGGCCGGACAGATGTCGGGCGAGGCCAACGGCCAACGTTGTCACGCCCACACCACCGCGAGTACCCGTGAAGGTGATGATCTTGCCGGTGCGCGACGACGCGACATCCCGCACACGCCCCTCAGAAAAGTCGAACGTACGAGTAAGCAGTTCGACGGTCAGCGGCTTGACCAGATAATCACGTAATCCAATCTTCAGCAAGCTGCGATAAAGGCCGACGTCGTTGCGCTCACCCAATGCAACCACTTGCACTGACGGCTCGCAAACCTCGGACAATCGCATCAGATCAGACAACGGCATTGCCGAACCATGCAGGTCGATCATCAACAACATCGGCGATCTGTCGACCTTCGCGAGATAGGCGATGGCTTCATCGATCGTCCCTATCGCGACATGCACATGCGGTAACGCCTGATCCAGCACGTAACGCCGTAATACCTGTTCCGTTTCCTTGTCGGAGACGAACGCGACAAAGTCCGCCACGCGTGCAGCGCTTGCTTTGCCGGTAACAGGAATAGCTGGACTCATCTTTTGCAACGCTTTTTAAACAGTAGTGATCGATTCCGAAATAGGGACAGCCCGACCCTTGCCTGCTACATGCCCCCGGAAGGTCAGGCATGCGACATGGCGTGGCTTATGACCCGCCCGGTTTCACCGAATTATTGTCCTTCAACGGCATGACCGCGCCGTTCTGATACCGATGCACCGCACTTGCCGCAACCGCTGCATCCGCAGGCGTCAAGGCATGCGGGGCAACCAAGTCTGATGGCTGCGCCAATTGCGCGGCCAGATTCGTATATGTCGCACAACCCCAGGCCATCTTCGGTCGCGGTGTCGTGCCGCCGAAGACCACCGAATCCTCCGACAATTGAGAGCAATCCGGTGCAACCGCGTGCTTGCCGTCATAGCCGATCACGTCGACGTCACGCATCCCAAGCGGGGGCTCGGCGCAACCGCACACCAGCAGTGCGGCCAGGATCGACAACCGTGCCCGACGAGATCTTCCGCGCCGGGTACGGGAATCGGTATAAGTAGGAGTCTTCATGATCTTCATCTCAATACACGTAACCGGCGCTGCCGCGCAGACGCGGCGCGTTGTCATCCGGTGACGCGCCGCTCGCGCGGCCCATGCTGTACTCGGCGTCATTACGAATACCGGTCAAGCTGTCGAGTGGATTGCGCAATTGCCCCGGATCGGTCGGCTTCGCCAGATAAGGGGTGACCGTGATGACTAACTCGGTCTTATTATTCGTATACTTCTTCGACGTGAATAGCTTGCCGATAATCGGAATCGACCCCAAACCTGGCACCTGCGATACCGTATCGCTCGACATCGCTTGCAACAAACCGGCGATCGCGAAACTCTGGCCGCTCGCCAGTTCCACCGTAGTATCCGCGCGGCGCACCGAGAGTCCGGGAATCGTGATCGAATTACTCGTCACACTCACGGTCGAATCGATCTGGCTGACCTCGGGACGAACCTTCAGGCTGATTCGGCCATCATTGAGGACGGTCGGCGTGAAATCGAGTTTGACGCCATACTGCTTGAATGACACGCCGATCGCACCGTTCGTCTCCGATACCGGCACCGGATACTCGCCGCCGGCAAGAAAGCTCGCGGTCTGTCCCGACAACGCCACCAGATTCGGCTCGGCCAGCACGGAGATCAGCCCTTCCTCGTTCAGCGCATCAAGCACGCCTTCGATATCGGTATTGCCCACCTTGAATCCTCCAAGGAACGAGTACACGTTGCCGGACTGGATCGTGACAGGATACGTACCTGCCGCCTGACCCGTGACTGTCTGCGAATAATCGTAAATCGACCGTCCGTTATACACTCCGCCAATAAACTTTCCCGCCGCGGTGCCGAAGGCGTTCCAATTGATGCCCAACTGCTGCGTGACATTACGATCCACTTCCGTGATCCGCACGCGCAACTGGATTTGCTGCGATTGACTGACCGTCATGCGATTCACGACACTGGTCGTGTTGTTCGCGTATTGCTTCACTGCCTGCACCACAGCATCCGCATCCGACGCAGTGGGCGCGGAACCCGTCAAGATGATCGCACCATCAGTGACATCCATTCGCACCGGCATCGACGGGAAACGGGTCCGAAGCACCTCGCGCAAGCTGTCGAGCGCCGGTCCGACTTGCACGGCCCGCTCCAAGATCGTCCGTCCATCAGCAGCCATCACATACACCGTGGTGGTACCCCATTTCTTGCCGAGCACGAACAGGTTGCGCGCCGTAGGGGCCTGTACGTCCGCAATCGCCGGGTCCACGACAAAAACGGATGCAGCGGGGGCCGGCAACGTCAGCATCGCGCCCTTGCCCACTTCCAGCGATAACACTTTGGCCGGCACCGCATTGATGCCCATGCCCGGACTGTTGATTGCGCCCTTGCCAACCACGGGTGCCGGCGACGAGGTATCGACGGTACTGCCCGTCCCACTCATGATCGTGACACCCGGCGCCGCAAGCACCGGCAACGTCCACACGCTCGCGCTGGCCAGCGCGAGCAAGCAGTACGGGGCCATCCGATGCGTATTACAAGACTTGCTCATGTGAGATGACATCCAGACTGACCGACGCCAGACCGGCGTCTCGAAAAGCGGCGTGTCGGACCTACCGACACGAATAAGGCTGCCGGGTTGGCCAAGCCGACAGCGAAGCCGCGCGGATATCTATGCGGCGGTGCTGCTTTCACGCACTATACCGTGCTGCATAACCTCGCCAAGCGACCCATGACTGCTGGCGATACCCCATCATTGCGCGCGGGGCGTCATCATGCCCTGCGGTAACGGCGGTGTGCCTGCGCCACCGGACATCGATCCAACCGCGGTATCGGTGCCCGCCGACGACCCGCGGTAAATCACGACCGGGCGTTGCACGGGTGCGACGCTAGCAGGCGCCCCTGACGGCGGCGGCGCCGGGGCTTGCAACGCCCGCGTCACATCGCGTGACCATACAGGCGGCGGCAGCGCATCGGTCGTCGGCCCGACAGGCGTGATACCTTGCAGCCCGCTTGCCGCCAGCAAACCAGGGTTATCCCGACTCGTGGTGGCAAAGCTACGCAATGCCAACGACAAGCTGCCAAGGCGCCCCGCCACGGAGACCACTTCACTCATATGCGGCGTGACCTCCAAAGTGACCGTTCGCGCGGAACGCCGTTGATCGCTACTGCCATCCGGATTTTTGGGACGCTCCAGTTCCGAGCCGGACGCCAACACGCGGACATGCTGCAGGACGGTCTCGCTGACATACGAATGCGCATTGCCGCTGTTATCGTAATCCGGTGCTTGCTGGGTAAGGAGAAGATCGACGTAGTCACCGGGTTCGATGAGCCCCGCATTGCCGGACACATCATCCACGGCAACCGACACCGCCAACATGCCGGGCTTCAACGTCGCGGCAAGAAAGCCAGGGGCATTCGGGAGAATCACATCGGCGGCATGGAGCACCGTGCCTGCGACAACGGCATGACGCAGCAATGCGCCTTTCAAATCCGGTGCGCCCGCCGCGCCAAGGATGATGGCATCGGATGGTACCCGATCGGCGGGAACGTTCTTCCACTGGAGGTCGTCATCGCGCAGCAACAAACCTTGCGGCAAGTCGGCGGCACTGACGCGAATTTTGGGTTCGGGGGGCGCCTGCTCCGGACCACGCGTGCTTAGCGAGATCACCGTCTTCGCAATGAACAGCACGAGGACCGAGCCCACCAGCAATAACAACAACTTGATGACATTCGACATGACAACCTGAGCGTGGGCGTCAGTGGAGCGGATACTGCTGGGTCATCAGCAACGGCATAAGCCCAGGCAGTATCCATGGCCACAGTACCATGCAGCTTCCCCCGGAGGCTATCGCCACCCCGTAAGGTACACCGCGGACGGCCGAAAACAACGCCAGCACGCGTACGACGCCGCTCCCTTTGCCCGGTTCGAGGCGTCGTGTGGCGAAACTCAAAATGCCCACGACGGTCCCCGTCAGCGAGATCACGGTCAGCATCGGTGCGGCAAGAAGCGGGCCGGACCAAAGAAACAAGACGGACAACAATTTTGCGTCGCCGCCGCCCAATACGCGCAACGCGAATAAAGCCAAACCGATTAGCAGTGCGACACCACCAGATAGCAGATGCATGCCGAACGCATGCCATCCAAGCTGCTGCAAAGCTGCAAATATCAGAAACGCAGCACCAATCGCCACGACCCATGCATTGGCCAGACGACGATACCTGACATCCGACACGGCCAGCCAGAGCAACCCTGCCAACACGAATACCCGCAGACCCGATGAGACCAATTGAATTGTCACGATATCGCCCCGGGTGCTCGTGTTGGCATCCTCCTCCGACGAGAAGGATGCTGTGTGCGCCAAACCAGCGATTAGCTGCCGCTCTGCGTCGTGTTTGCCTTGCTGAACAGCGTGGCGAACATCGTGCTTACTTGCGTCTTGAAGGAGGTGCCGATACCTGCCAGCGCCAAAACGACGATACCTGCCAGCACTGCGTATTCCATTGCACTGACACCGCGCTCGTCACGAACAAAAGCCTTGAAGAACTTTGACATCTGGGATTCCCCAATAAATAAATACAACTTGAATAGAGCAGCCTTTCGGTGCCACTGTCACACCAACCCGTACCGCATCGCCGAAAGGATCAGTAATTTATCCCGATCGCTTTTCAGCAAACCAACATGCAGCGCACACATTTGCTGAAGAATTTACGTATTCTGATGGTTACGTTGAATTCGACCGCATTATATACAAGCACTTACGCCAAGGAAGTGAATTTTATGCAACATGACGCCATGTCGCAAAAATTACCTAATATCCCTTATTGCTCGACCTGTCTCCGACGCGTCACACCGATTTCACCGGGACTGACCTACTCGATAACGGCCCACCCCCGATGAACTTGAGTATATATTTGGTCACGCGCGGGCAATTGCGCTAAGTGCGAGGTTTTTCAGGCTTTTATTGACGAATTGGAGAAACGGCGGGGTTCGGCTCGATGACGGATTCGGCTCCCAAACCAACGCTTGTCAAGCCACCATCGGTCACATAAGGGATAAAACCTAGCTGGACAATTTTTATTACCGTTTCTTTCCTGCAATTAGCGTTATCAATAGAACAATAGTCTATTGCGATAATAGGTATTTTATATTGCTCACGAATTTTATTCACTTGCCCGAGCAGCCAGTCACGATCATTTTGGGGTACCGCCACATAACGTTTTTCTGATGCGTTCCATCCTTGATACAACGATTCGAACGCGACCATCTGCACGAGTGAATGCACATCGGGCAAGATTTCGAAGCCACGATTGAATATCAGTTTGGCCTGCGGGTAGCGTCGTGCCATCAGACGCACGACTCGCTCGAGTCCGTCTTTCTGCGCGGCACGCTCGGCATCAGTGGTGGCGATCAATTGGAAGGAATCCAGCGTATCAAGGAAAAAACCGCGATAGCCTTTCTTCCAGAGTGGCGTCACGACCTTGTCGACAAAGAAAGCTGGCCAACCCGGGGCGGTCTGGTCGATGACATCCGACGCCCATGCCTTGTTTTGAGATGGTCGCCACGATTTTGGAATAGCTTTGTAGTAACTGCGATTTGGATGAACCTCACCAACGCTTACATAGGCATACCACTTTGTATGGCCGACGGATTGCGTCCGCGGATCAAATTGCGCATCCGGGTCCAACACGACGATATCGAAGCGGCTGAGGTCATCGATCGGCGGCGTGACACCGTAGTACAGCGCCACTGATGGCAACGGCGCGCTAGCATCGGCCGTGGCGAACTTCGCCGGAAAGAGCACGGCAAGCAATGCCATGGCAACATTGGCGATATGTCCGATGCCACGTGACGTGGCGGTGCTGCGATACAACGGCATCAACTCATTCTCCTTCAGAACAGAACAGCGCCATACGGAGAGCAAGACCCGCCCCGCCGATCGTCGCGCTTCAACGATGCAGCATATAGGTCTCGTATTCCAGCGTGCTGAACTGGCGATCCAGAATGCGTACCGATAGCATCACCACGATCAACAATGCCGCCGCGAATCCATAACCGAACGCATCAGGACCGATGACCAGGGTAATACCGGTGAAGAGCGCGTTCAATACCGCGAACAGCGCCGTCAGAAACAATACGGTACGGCGGCGGTCCAAATAAAAAATACGTTCAGCAATCCTAGCAGTAACACCTGCAGGCTTGCGGACACGACGTCGATCACCAGCAAGGGTAAATAGAGAGGCGTGATATTCAATGCGTTCAACAACGGAACGCCGATGGCGGCGATCAACAGCATCACCAGCAATTGCACCTTGATGATCTCGTACAACCCTGCACGTACGCTGGATACCATCATGTTACGCATGTCCTGGATATGCGCATAGGTCGCACCATTACGCACCGCATCGTAGAAGCCATCGTAGAACTCGACAAAGTCGGCTTCGATACGCACAAGGAAGGCCGCCATCCCGGGCATCACGCAGACATAGGCAATGAAAATCGGGATGTCGTAGATTACCGATGCCCGCAATGGTCCGATCACCGGGCTGCTGGTGGCCGGCCAGAACCAGAACATGAACTTGTCGATCCACACGCCAAGATTGAACAGAAAACCGACCCACGCCAGTGTCGGGTAGGTGAATTGCCGGTCGAACACCTCGAACGAGACGAACCGGTGACTACGATAATCGCGATAGATCAACGCATTCAGTCCTCCGAGAAGCACGATATGACCAATGACGAAACCCGCGAGCAGCCCCACCAGCCCATACCGGTTCAACGCCAGCGCAAGTCCGACCACACAGCCATAGCCGATCGCGAAGACAATCAGTATCTGCCGATACTGCTTGACGCTCGAGAGAAAAATCACCGCAATCCAGATGTTGCTCACCACGGTGAATCCGATGACCATCAAAACCCGATACGTCAACGGCGTCTCGTGAAAACTGAATACCATCGCCCCGACGCCAACGATTCCGGACAAGATCGCCGCCACCAATACCACGGCGTTGTAGTTCGACAGCACCAGATCGTGACGCTTCTCGAACAGACGATCCGAAATGAAACGGGTGAATGACAATTGCAACGGGCCGGTCAATATCAAGCTCAACGCAATGAGATACGTCACCGACACCTGAAACTGCACAATGGCGAATTTCGGTACGACGGTGGCAATGCTCAGCAGACCAATGATCAGAATGCCAAAGATCGACAGAATCAGCGGTCCTGAACTGATCAGCCCCGCGTACGCGTAAGCGCGCGCAGCACCGGCAAGCGTTTCCCGGCGCAAGATCTTGCGCAGTTCGAATCCGATGCCGGCCATTTACGTCACACTCCCGGATTCAAGGGATGCGTCATTCCGCGAACGTAAAGCCGGCATGAAGAGCGCTTTCAACCTGGCGGCAATGCGGGCGACGTCACGCTCAGCATCTTCCGCCTCGATCACCTGGCCACTTCGACCGAACCCCATCGGACATTGACCGCCTCCCATCGCATTTACCCGGCCTGGTGTGGTGTCCATCGGAAGACGTGTATTTCCAGCGGCGACAAACGCGTTCAATGCCGCAATACCCGCATCGGTTTTCGCGACGTGCTTATCCCGAGCGCTCGTATTGAACCAGAAAGCAAACCGACGCCGAGACGTCCCACGTTTCGATGCATCACCAGCCCCGCCCCCATCGGAGCCGGAATCATTTCCGCCGGACGGAGCCATCGGCATCGACAGCGTCGGCGCGCGTGACAGCTTGTCGTATAAATCCCGATAGCTGCCCACCATCTGCGCCTTTGTGTAGTATCGGCGTACTCGCGCGATCCCTGCCTGCTGTGCCTCGAGCCACCGGGTTTCGTCGCCGAGCAACGCAACGGTGGCTTGCGCGAACATGGCGGGATTGGCGATTTGCACTACCACGCCGGATGCGCCAAGCGCGCGGTCAGCTTCATCGTTACCCTCGATCAACTGCCGGCATGAACCGACATCGGTCGTAATAGCGGGAACACCGGACGCGAACCCTTCCAGCAACACCAGGGGCAACGCTTCGCTGATGGACGTCAGCGCGATCAGGTCGATCTGCGGCATCATGTCGTCGATGCGCTGGAATCCCATGAATTTCAGGCGTGACTGCAAACCGAGGCTTTCAACCAAGGCCCGACACTCCTTGGCGTACTCGGGATCCTCTTCTTCCGGTCCGATGATCCACCCCTCGATATCAGGCATTGACCGCGATGCGATGAAAATACCGCGAATGAAGGTCTTGATGTCCTTGATGGGAACCACACGCCCAATCAGCCCGACAATCCGGCGGCGCCCTTGCGTACGCTTGGCGATCAAAGGCGCGAGCCGTTCGACGTCGATCCCGTTTGGAATGCTGCGGGTGCGCTCCGCGCGCGCGCCGTCGGCGACTTGCCGCAAACGATTCGTCTCATATAGCGCGACGATATCCGACGATGCATCGTAAGCAAGTCGGCCGATCGCCTCGAAGAACCGCACCCACAATTCTCGAAAATAACTAACGCGAGAAATATCGCGTTCGAAGAGCCCACGGTTATCGCGTATCCACTGGCTCTGAAGCAAGTCGATCTTGCGCTCCTTCGTGTAGATGCCGTGTTCCGAGATCAGCAGTGGCCGTCCCGATCGATAATGCAACAACGCGCCCAGGAAGCCCGCATAGCCCGTCGAGACCGTGTGATATACCTGCGCCTTCGGCACCGTGCGGGCCACCTCGGCCAGTAACCATAGCGGACGATGCATGGTACGCACCGTCCAGAAATAATCGGTGAATGATGGGTCCGTGCAGAACCGTTCGTAGCGATCGACAATCGATTCCCATGCACGCCGACTGTTCAGGAAGTGTGCTTCACTCAAGCCCCCATCGGCACTCAACATCGGAATCAAATCGGCAATCAAGCTACCGATCGTCTGCCCCCCTCGCGGATCACGCATGGCGTCATGCAACGCGGACGCACGTTCAAAGGCATCGTGATTACCGTCCACCGCAAATGGTCGAGCCGCATCGACCGCCACCGGTGCATACAGGAAGTGCGTCTCTATATGCACCACATTGTCAGGTAACTCATAAGCGGGCGCACCGTAGTCCGACCGCTGGCTTCCAATGAAGACAATCGCGAAACGGATATCTGGAAATGCACGGATCATCTCGTTCACCCAGCTGGACACGCCACCGCGAACATATGGGAACGTGCCTTCCAGCAACAGGCAGACATCGGCATGCGCCGATCGACGTTCAGGGAGTGCTTTCATGTCGACCAGTACTCCACGACGGGTTTGAAAACAGGCAAGGCATTTCGGCCCCGCAACGCTTCCAGCAGCACATGCACGGACGCGTAGTCGCGGTTGAGGAAGGCCGCTTCGGCCATCCAAGGCGCCAACCGATCACTCGGGAAACCCAACTCGCGCGCGTGCTCGAACGCTTCCCTGGCAAGTACCGGATCACCGTTGACAAGTGCCAGGCGGCCGCGGCGTAACCATAATGCGGCGTCGCCGCCGCCGATCGCGAGCGCGGCCTGCGCATGCTGGTCCGCCTGTTGCAATGCGTGGGTCTGAACCGCACCCTGCACGATATTTTGATACGCCAATTCGAAATAGAGCTCCGCAAGCAAGCGGTGCACGGCTTGCAGTTGCGCTTCATTTGCAGCATAGGCTATCTGCTTACGCGCCGCGAAGATCTTCTGCATGATTTCATTTTCCGCCTGGTCCATCCGACCATAAGCGATCAGGCGTACATCCTCCAACGGGTCTGTCAGCAGTTCACGCAGTAAGGGGCTGGTTGTCCGCGTGGGCATCTGCTGAATGGCAACCAGCGCGGACAAACGATCCGACGCTGGCACCGCGACATTGGATACGCGAGCCTGCAAGCGGGCGCCACTGCCATGCGTCACTTGAGAGACGAGATTGGAGACAAATGTCGGACGCGGCACCGATACGATCTGTACGCTCGGTACCCGACCTGGGAACCACTTCGCCCATCCGCAGGCGAACAAGATCACGAAGCCGCCGATCAACGGCACAAGGGTGCAAGTCAGCCATAGCAACAGGAACGTGGCCTTGCGGGGAAACCGATACGCAAGCGGCAAGCACTCGCGAAACATGACCGCTTCAGCAAGGCCCGCGACACATTGCCATCCGAAATACAGCAGGAACGGCGTGCGATCGCTCGAGACGTCGATACCGCGCACCAAAATGGAGACAGCAACTGATTGCGCGATGATCGTGCCGACAAAACCCAACACGAAAAGCAATATGCGCCGGGCACGTTTTTCCTCGGCATGCGCGGTGCCGACTGGGTCGTTGGCATCACGATGCCCTGTCTCAGACGGAGCAGGTGCCCCAGCTTCTCCGGTGGCCCGATCGGTAGGGGTTGGCTTAGTCATCAACGCCGCTGAGGGTCAGAATACGTTGTAAAGCCAGCGCCGGGTCCAAGTCTCCGAGCAACTGTGTGTGCACGGCGACACGCGCGGTTTCAAGGTCCATCGCAAACTGCGCGCGCAAGCTGGATTCGATCCGCGCCAGATACCCGTTGATGCCGCCCATGTCGGTGACCGGCATCAGGTTTACGACGATCGAGTGCTCGGCCGTCTGGATTTCCCAGAAAACATCCAACGCCCGTCGTCGGCGCGAAACATGCTCGAACAGCGAGTCGCTGGCTTCGGTCCGCGGGAACGTCAACGATACCAGTGATGAATGTACGCCGGTACGCGCCGCCATTCGCCCGAGGCGGCTTAATTCGAGCGCGAACTCCACAGGACAATCGGGCACCACGTCAATGACGTGGCGCACCAGTTCGGCATGCTCCAGACCATCGCCAAAATAACCAAGCAATACCTGGATCAACTGTAGGTTGTCAAATGTCAGCGACAGGAATGGCATCCGTCTGATCACCAACACACCACGAATCGAGCCGTCGGCCGCCAACAACGGCGCACAGACCAAATAGAGGCTATCAGGCAATTCCCCCTCGTCCATTTTCAAATGGGCGAGCGCGCCGTTCTCCAATGCATGCGTGATCAGTGCATCGCCGGGCACCAGGTCGAACGGATCGCCCACGATGGCCATCGCGACGGTGCTGACACGGCCATTGCGCACGGTATAAAACGCGGCCTGTTCGAGACGACAGATCGGCGCGATATACCGCATCAACTGTTCGGCCGACATCTTACTTTCACCGGGGTCTTGCAAGCCGCCTTGCACCGACATCCTCCGCAGCTCGACGATCGAGTCGCGCAAGGTCGTTGGCTGCGACAGCAGGTCCTTTTCGAGACGATCGTGCGACATCCGCAACAAGTAATGATTGTTCGTCAGCGCGACGAGTCGATCGCTGAGATAGTCGTTTTTCGCACCGGCCTGGATGGCACGGGCACCCCACGTATCACCGAAATGGCCGACGACGATCACCTGCACCATCCCACCGGCGAAGAATCCCACCGGGAACGCACCGCTTCCTACACCCGAGTGTCCTATCAACACCCATTCCACCAGCATGAAGGCCCCTCCGAACAGCCCGAGCAATGTGCCATAGCGCAACGCCAGCACCATTGGCGCCAACCATATCCACGGGAATGCCGCAGCCAGGGCGAGCGGATCATGAGGACGCAGCATGGCCAGGATCGTCAGGACGATCAGCATGAAGGCGGCACTTTCCACCAACGCGAACGGACGCTGCACCGCCGGCGCGATCATGCGCCGGATGCGGCCGACGTTACCGAAGGCGCCGGTCTTTCGCAGCGCGCTACCCTCCGTGGGTGCGTCGGCGGCACCTGCGGTGCGCCCTTCGCCCTTGGACGCCTGCTGTGGCGTGGGAATGGCCATGATGTATCCGTCTATTCCGTTGGAACCTGCCGTGTCGCCGATCAGCGTTGCCGCGCCAGCGGCGCCAGCGTCTTGAAGATCAAGCGCGTGGCAACCGTCGACAGGCTCGAACGGCTGAAGCCGCTCTTCGTCCCCGTGGCGCTCCAGACCACCTTGCCGGAATCCACATCGGTCAGTTCGTATGTCACCCCCACGACCGGCTCGCCGTCCACGCCGGTCTTATAACGCCACTCTTCCACCGCGCCACTCAATACATAACGTGCCTTCTGCGTACGTGCCCACGTCATCGTACGCTCGACATCCGCCCGGGCGCTTGCCGTGAACAATGCACTGGCGCTGCCATTGCCCGTTGCAACCGGCGCAAGGCGCACGTCGATACCGGATGCCCGCAGCGCATTGGCCGTAATGGACTCGGCGCTATGTCCGGCATCGGGCGTCTCCGTAAAGTTTGCCATCGTCGCCAGCACGATCTGGTCACTGCCGCTCAGGGCCGGCGCACCACTTTGCCGCACGGTTCCGCACGCCGCCAACGCGACGGCCAGCATTATCACCGTTGCGGCCTGTGCGCCGCGCTGCATCAGTTTCGTCATCATGTCTCGACTTCCTCGCTTGTCGTCACTTACGGTCGTTACGTACTGTCGCCTACCTCAACAACGTCACGCCTAATAAAAATAGATATAGTTGACGCCCATCAGCGTCACCGCCGTACCCACACCGGATACCTGCTGGCGCGAGAAATAAAACACCAGCCGATCGCCGCCAAATACTGATCCGCCGATACCCACGCTTGCCTGAGGGCCCCAGCCCTGATTCGAGTCGTGCACGATGCCAATATCGGCGTACGGACGCCACGACCGCGAATACGTGTCGCGCGCATCGGTGCCAAAGCCGATGAAGGCGCCGTATTGCGTATAACTCTGCGGCATCACGGTGGCCGACGTCGGCGTGCCGGCATCCGACGGGATCAAGCGACCCAACAAGCCGTCAGGCGATCCGCTCGCGTGATAGTCCCCCCGCACACCGATCACACGCACCGTGTAATCAGGATAGGTCGTCCGGACGCGATATCCCAATTCCGCGGACACGTTGGTGCCGCTACCCACATTATTCCGGGCTTGACTGTAGTAACGCGCTGCTTCGAACGTGGCCGATGCGTAAATCCGGTTCGTCGCATTCCACCGAGCACTGACGGTGGCATTGTCCTTGACGCCCCCCACCGATAGAATTTGCGATTCGTTTGCCGCCTGATCCCGCCCAAGGCTGACCTGGCCGGACAAGACGCCGCCCCGGTTCACCTCGGCCGACACCGACATCGGATAGACGGTCGACGCGCCATGGCGAACCCCTGCGCTTGCTTGCACAGCCGTCGATTGCGTCTGGCGTCGCACATACACGCTCGTGGTGGTATCGAGGCCTGGAACGTTGGTCAACTGCGTGCTGTCGGCCGAACGTTGAAAACGTTGGACGTTGTCGACGCCTACCATGTAATGCTCGCCAATCTTCACACTGCCCGACGCGCGCTGTTCAATCGTATCCAAAGGGTGCGCCGTCGTGCTGTCGACACCGGCGCTCAACGACTGCGGCCAGTTCATCGCGGTATCGAGCAAACGGTTGTGCAACACGTCCGACGCCGACGCGCCATCGAGCCCCCGATAGGCCAATTGTTCCGCCTGCGCCGGACGATCCAGCGCGATGGCCGCGTCAATGGCGCCAGTGACCGACAAATTACCTTTTCCCTGATCCAATAACTGCTGGATGCGGGGCTTGTCATCATCGGCCAGCGCAATGGCCATCGCCTGTTCCCGCGGAATCATCAACGCACCGGCGTACTGTCGCGCGAGCCAGCGGCGTGCAATGCCATTGCCTTCATGTGACAAGGCCCATGCCAGTGCCACATCCTTTGCCACCGACGACGTTAACTTGTCGCTGGCAACGTCTTTGCCAGCGGCGCCGACGTCGGTCGCTGCATCGGCGGCGGCGAACCCCGTACCACGCAGCGCCGCGCGTAAGGGCGCCAACCCCGGCGGATCGCCGATCATCGACGCGCGTGCCGCATTCGCCTGGCCTGTCATGTCGCGGCGACCGGCGTCGCTGTCCAGCACATCGCGCAACAAGGCGCGCGACGCATCGGCATTCTCAAAAATCGCGGCCAGCGAGGCCTGCTGGCCGATGATCTGTTCGCGCGCCTCGGCTTCTGCGGCAAGACGTCCCGACGTTGGCCGCCCACCAGCGTCCGTCGCGGTACGTTGCACGCCCAGCGGGCCGGAACCATCGCCACCTTTTGCCATGGCATCACGCATGCCGCGCCACACCGTGCGGCGCAGTGTCCAGGCCTGCTCGTCGTGACCAGCCTGGTCCAACGCCTCCGCATACGCCATCAGCCACAGCGGATCACGCGACATCGATGCCGCCTGCAAGCGGAAATAACGCAACGCGGCATCGGGGCGATTCAAGCGCAATTGCGCAGCGGCAAATGGTCCCCACAATGGTGGCGCGGACTGAACGCCATCCGGCCAGGTAGCCAATGCACGACGGATATCGTCATTCGTGCCGTAGTCAACGAGCGACCAGAGCCAGGACACTTGCACGTCCTGCGTTGCACCAGGCAGCTTGACGGCGCGATCGAGATCCGCCAATGCCTTGTCCGGTGCGCCGATCGCCCGATAGTAATCGGAGCGCACGCGCAGGAATTGCGGATCGCTCTCCAACGGCGGCAGACGATCGGGCGCAATGCCGTCGAGAAGATCCCTGGCAGCGTCAAGCGCCCGGGCATCCGTGTAGTAATGCAACGCCGCCTGCAACGATTGCGACGAGTGATCCAAACGATACTGTGCCTCCGCGGTGCGCGCGGCATCGATCGGGAATGGATCGTAGAAGAACGTCATCGCGGCAAGATCATCCGGCACCACCTTGCCGGTCGCCAATAAACGTCGGTACGCGTCATTGGCAATCTCATCCTTTTGCTGGAGTCGGGCGAGTTCCGCCACTGCCCGCCAATAGAGGGCGGCATTGTCATCGTTGGCGGCAATATTTCCGCGCACCGACACCAATGTCTGCAACGCGGTTGCGTAATCGCCGTGACGATACTGCAGGTTGGCCATGCGCAACGCGTGTTCCGCATTCGCGGGGTCGCGGCGCAACAGATCCTGATACGTCGCAATGGCGTCGTCGTCATGACCCGCACGCGTCTGCAGGGTCGCCATCCGGCTCTCCACGGCAATCAACGCCGCGCCACGCCGTACTTTCATCCGGGCCTTCAGATACGCAATGCCATCGTCGGGACGACCCAGTCGCTCATAGGTCGCCGTAACCGCATCCAGCAGTTTCAAGTCGTCAGGACGGGCGTTCGATGCCCGGGTTACCGCGGCCAGATAGGCATGATCGTCATTCAGCATCGGTGCTAGGCGCAGGACGTTCTGCCAGCCTTCGGGGTCCTGCGTACGCTCCGCGTAAGCCATCCACATCTGCAACGCAACGGTTGGCGCACGGTTCCATTCGGCAACCTGCGCCAGGCGACGGGTCCAGATCGGATCATCCGGATGCTTTGCTAGCTGTTCGTTGGCAAGGCGTTGCGCACTGGCCAAATCGCTTGCCTCAAGGAACGATTGGTACAGCAGGGAGGGCACATCGCCCTCATGTCCCACTCCTGACTGCGCCGCGTCCGACGCCGCCGTGGGCTTGGTCGCCCCCGTGTTGGCCGGCGGCACGCCGGGCACCGCCGATGCGGCCTGCGGCTTCACTGGGCCATCCGACGACGTATTGGTCGCGGCCCGGATTCGGTTCGGGTCACGCGGGTCCACGACAAACTGTACCCGGACAATCGCCCCTTCTGCCTCGTCCATCGCCGTGCGAGGCGCCGCAGGCGAGCGCGCGCGCACACGGTAGCCGGCAGGATGCGTGCCGTCCAGATACCCGCCCTCACGCGCCGCATGCAGCGAGGGTCTGGCCAAGCCGAGCGCGTCATACCACGCGCCGGACATGACAATAATCCGGCTGCCGTGCCCATCATCTTTTATCTCCGGCGCGGCGGCCAGCAATGCCGCATCCGGTGCAGGGGTCGCCTGCGCGTATCCGGCCAGGGCCTTCGCATATCGGTCGACCCGATCGGTCGCCCGGGCCGCGCGCGCGAGATTCAACAGCACGATAAGCACCTGCCGATCGTGCATGAATGCACCGCCATAGCGGTCAGCAGCGCCCAATGCAGCGTCGAGCATATTGCCGGACTGCAGCACACGGATGCCGGCGATGAAACAGCGGCGCTGCTCGTTGACATCCGTCGCCCGCTGCTGCGCGCGGAACCAGCCGTCGGCGGCGGTACGATAGTCGCCGTCGAACATGGCATAGCGGATCACCTCGGCGTTCCAGCGCTGGGCATTCGCCTTGTCCTGATTTTCGAGGCGGGCATATAACTGCTTGGCCACCTGCTGCGCATTCGTCGACGCCGCGGTCGCCGCCAGACGCTGCAGTTCCGGCGTCGACCAGTTCAGTCGCGCGGCATCCGCCAGCTCCTGGCGCACGATATTCAACTTCACGGCTCGCCCCGGATCGCTTTCCTTCAACGCGTTGGCAGTCCGGACATCTACGGCGATCTTCAACAGCACGGCGGTGCGCTTGACCCCGTCACCAGGCATGGTCGCCAGCCGATTGGCGATATTCCGCGCATCGTTGTCACGTCCTACCTCGTAATACTGGTTCCCGAGGAAAGTCAGCAAATCGACGTCGGTGGGCTTCGAACGCAGCAACGCTTCGAGATACGCGATGCTTAGCGCCGTAGGCGAATCGGTCGCCGCCAGACGCGCCTGGATACCGCCCCGCGGATGCGCGACATAGAGCAAGCCGACGACGGAAACCGACATCACACCGACAAGCCAGGTAGGCGCGATGCGCAGACGTTTAGCGGCCACAGTGCAAATCTACCTGGTCGTACTGCATCTTCTCCGGCAACTGCGCCGGCAGGTCGATCCGCAACGCACTACCGGCCAAGCCGTCCGTGCCCGCTTCGCGCCGCGCGTCACGACGTTGTCCGTTTACCGTTACCGAACACTGACCGGCGTTTTCAACTCGGATATAGGGTTCATAGTGCCCCGCGAAAGAAAACCGCATGCCGTCAGGCCGCACGACAGCATCCTTCACAAACCCCCGGGCGAACGAAATATAAGGCTGGGTCGGTCGCGCCGACGCGTTCGGATTGATCGCCACGCGCGCATCGCCATCCTCTATATGGATGTAGATGCCGTCCGGGCCGGGCGCATAGCCGGTCACGTTGTAAGCATGGCGCAGATCCGGCGCGCCGCCCGGCTGCCAATGCACCTCGCGCACGGCACCGTTACCACGGAATCGCCATGCCGCTTGACCGGTTGCATCCGCCTGAACATCGCGCGACACGGCGAAGGAACGCCAGTCGAGCACTTTCTGGATATATTCCGTCACATACACCGGCAGTACTGGCTGCTTCAGCACGGCATCGAAAATCTGTTCCAACGAATGAAGCGATGCCTCCTTCGTGCCGGTGTACATGTGGTAATAGATATCGATAGGCTTGAAACGCAGCGGTGCATCGGTCATTGCAAACGTTTCGAGCACGCGCGAAAAACCATAGAACGGCCCTTGCCAGTCATTCGTATAGACATTTTCGTCTTGATTTGGCGCATAGACCTGGTAAGCACCCGGCCCCTTGTCAACACCTACCGGTGAGATATTGGTCCAGCTGTTCGCCGATTTCGTAATGACGGTATCGCCGCCGTTAAAATTATAGACTCCGGCTTCGTACACCTTGCGAATCGCCAGCGCTGGCGGGTGGCAATCGCCGGACCATTGCAGTACCTCGACCTTCTTTCCGGGTGGTGCGAGACGCGTATTGATGTAATCAATCGACCCACCAATCTCGCGATCCAGGTTGAACGTATAGTTCGGGATATTCAGTGAGAAAGCCGCGTCGCCACCGCCGGCATCGGTCTTGGCGCCCGTCTCCGCATCGACCTCGTCCCACTGGAATGGATGCGAGTATGTGTGGCTGCCGATCTGTACATTCGGCAAGGCGAACATCGCTTTCGCGATCTGCTCCAATCGAGGCGAGATCTTCGGATAGAGCCCCGTGGGCCCCACTTCCCCCTCGATCACCGATAGCAACATCGGTATCTTGTAACGCGTGAAGATACGGTCGTACAACGCCTGCCCGGAATAATCAGGGCCCGGGAATTCGGCCCGCGAG
This sequence comes from Robbsia andropogonis, assembly GCF_000970345.1. Lineage (GTDB taxonomy): Bacteria > Pseudomonadota > Gammaproteobacteria > Burkholderiales > Burkholderiaceae > Robbsia > Robbsia andropogonis. Next base: position 38,435 of record NZ_LAQU01000021.1, read on the forward strand.
GCGAAACCGTCTCCATCGACGTGCGTCATGAGCAGTCGCAAGCCATTCTCGGTGGTCAGGCTCGGCGACGGCAACGTCGGCAACCGCAGGGCACGTGTCAGGAAACTGAGGGGATTGATGGCCCAGCGCTGCAACTCGATACCATTCAGTGACACCACTTTATAGGGCGCGAGTGCATATCCGCCCCACGGCATCATCCCGATTTCATCGACCTGCTGGCCGTTGACATTCAAACGCAGTAACGACTGTCCTTGCGGGTCCGTGATCCGCACCCCTTGAATGTCCCGCGGATCAACATTTGGTTGAATCTCAAAGCCCACCAACGGATCACTGTGCACCACGTTGACCGGGGCAGTGAAAGGACCTTGCACGGAACGTAAGCCCAACGCCTGCCCCGCACCATCATTCAAGTTGAAACCGAATCGTCCCAAAAAGGCGATCGGTACATGCGCATCAATACGCCCGCCAATCCATTCACGCCACGCCTGCACATTCGGTACGTTCTCATCGTCGATCCAGACAACAATACCGGCGTAACGATCCGGATTGACATTCTCAGGGAACGGTTTATCCAGATCCGCGTATTCCGCTTCATAGCCAAGGTAATTCAGCGGCGCGGCAATATTGTGAACACGTACAGCAAGATCCAGCGCCTCATTGGTATTTCGGTCTTGAACGACCAGAACCTTGCGCGGCATCACCTCGATGCGGCCCATACCCACTACATCGAACGCACGATCCGTAACATAGGGGGAGCCACCCGTGCCAACCACCTGTTTTGCAACACGACGCGCGCAGTCACGATCCGGTCCGTCGCAAAATTCGACATCGATGACCGGCACACCGGTCTTTGCGGTGAACGCGCGCGATGCGGCGAGGCGCTGCGCACGCGCGTCATCGGACACCGGAACCAATGCGCCACCGCGATCCACCTCCAGGATCAGCGACGGGCCTACCACGGCATACAGCGACGCCGCATACCCGGCCGCGCGCGTGACCGCTTCATCACCTGCCACCATCAGCTTGGCATCTGGATACTGCGCGTGAACGCGTGCGATAACGTCGCCGCCCACCGTGTCATCCAGCATGAAACCGCGAAATCCACGTTGCCACAACGGCTGAAGGACATTCTGTATCAACGCCGCGGCATCCGCGCCCGACGCGGCGGACGAGTTTGGAGACACACGGGCGATCCATGTCGTGTGCGGCAAAGGGCGCGTGCCGGGGTCAAACGCATTACGCGGATCGAGCACGACGGCATCGAAAGCCTGCAGCATTCCGACTGGCGCCTGCGCACCGTAGTAGAACGCAATATTCGGCGTTGCCAGGGGGCCGGTTACGGTCGTCGACCCTCCGGTCGTCACACCGCCGTTTGCATTGAACGTTTGATTGCCGTCGGTGGCGGCCACTGTGAACGCAGACGGAAACGTGAGCGCGAGTGCCAGCAAGATGCCGCGTGTCCAGAAAGATGCCATCTGGATGGGCCGGTGCCGGCTAGGACCGATCGCCCGCCATTCCTGGCGGACCTGTAAAGCATGATTCTCTGCCACGTGTTAGAGCCCGATGCGTGGTTCGTCGAGGTACAAAGTCGGAGCGACATCCAGCATACGATATTCGCTGTTCAAGAGCCCGGTCCATGACCCCTTGCGCAGCACGCGGTAGGGTACGCAACGCGCCCATCACCCCGTATCACACGTCCGATCGACCACCGGTCAATATCGGAGCGCCGCCCTTCGTTACCAATTTTTGTAGACGCATCGATTATGCGTCGTCCGAGCGGATATGGCAGCATGCGGCAAACAAACTGTCGTCGTTTCGAGACAACATCGTTGTTCCACTCCTCCCCCGGCACCATGGTCAAACACACGCTTGTCAGTTATCACGAGGGTAGACGACACAACGACGTTCATGACAAAAGGCATGAAGAATGTCGAACGTCAAAGCAACGTGGACGTCGACGTCATGCCCGGCGGCGGCTGCAATGAAGGGATACCAAGACACAATTCGCTTAGCCAATCAGAAAACGCCACGACTTTACGCAGCGGCGTACCCGGCGCGCGAAGCAGCCACATACGCCGCGGCGGTGGCCGGTATGTGCTTAATACTTCACGCAGCGTGCCATCGTCCAGGTGTTTTTGCAGGGAGAACAAGGACGTCATGACCAACCCCAAGCCAGACAAGGCGCATTGTGCAAATGCATTCGCATCCGAGACGACCACGGCATCCTTCATATCGATCAAGACATCGGCACCGGCGTCATCGCGCAAGGACCATGGACGAATCCGCCCTGTCTGGGCCGACCGATAATTCACCGCGCGATGATGCGCCAGATCGGCAAGCGTCAGAGGCGTGCCATGCCGGGCCAGATAGTCCGGTGTCGCGCACACCAGGGTTGTCGCCGCCCCGAGCGGCTTTGCCACCAGATCAATGTCATCTAGCATGCCCGTCCGAACAATGCAATCGAGCCCTTCCTTGACCAAATCCACGCGCCGATCAGTCGTGCTTAACTCGACACGCAAGTCGGGATAACGCGCAAGAAAGTCAGGCAAAGCGGGAATGACGATGTGGTGTGCCACGATTGCCGGCAAGTCGACCCGCAAAACCCCTCGCGGCGAGGCATCCGCGTCGATCATCTCGTCTTCTAGCGTGTGCAGGTGCTCCAGAACAGCGCGGCAATGCGCAAGACAGCGCTTGCCATGCTCGGTCACGCTGACATGGCGGGTCGAACGATTCAGCAGGCGGGTATTGAGGTGCGCTTCCAGCGACTGCACGGCCCGGGTGACGCGGGGCACCTCCATCTGTAACGCATCGGCAGCCCTTGTGAAACTGCCCGTCTCCGCCACACGGACAAAAACCTGCATCGCGTTCAACAAATTGATAGCCACCAACGTTCCCTTGTTCACATCCGATGTACGTCGCGCGGCGTCCCGGAATACGCGCCAGGCGAGCGTCCACGCCAACACCCCCACGGCATGCCGCTTCGTCAAATTATAAGATGCCCAAAACGGTGCCTGACAGGATGGCGCCGTGTGCGTGAGTGTAGCGTATCCGCGTCGGTGAAGTCATGACAGGCGCGCGGAATGGATCGTCGTCGCGGCGAGTCAACGCTCAGCAAGGAAAATGTGATGGATTACACCGCCCCAGGTGGGGATACAGGTAGAATTCGGCTGCACCCGGCGCGATTGCGCTGGATTGCATGTTTTTGTAGCGCGTATCCGCCCAGGCGCGATGACAGCCATCTTTTTACCGGTGTGCTCGATGCCTGTGCGGGTTCCCCACCTATCGTCGCGCCCTGTCGCATGCCCCGCCCGCTTTTGTTGCGTACTCCGGCGATGATCGGATCAATACTGATCGTCGTGTTTTGCACGTTGGCCGGTGCGGCCATCGGCACTGGCATTGGCCAGACGACCGCCGTCGCCCAACAGCGTACGGAAGCTGGCGTGCTCGCGCAGTTATGGCTACGCCGCGTAAAGGAGATCGGCGCTGAAGCAGACCGTGCGCTGGCAGCCATCAACCAGTATCCCGCCCCCTTTGCTCCGATGCCGACATTGCGCATCTCCGTGCGATTGTTCTGGAGTCACGGTTCCTGAAGAGTGCCGCCAGAGAGCGAGACGGCAAAATCATCTGCACATCCACGGATGGCCGCGCTGATGATCCCATAACGGTTCCCACTGTCGATTTCGTCAACAGCAAGGGACAGCAGATTTTGCTGAACCCGAACGTTGACGGTGTGAGCGGTGCGCAAGCCATTGTAATCCGGCAGGGGCACGCCGCGATCGCTATCCATTACCCCGCGTACGACGTCATCGTCGACCCGCGTGTCGACTATATGGGCGTCAGTATTCAAGGCACGCAACGTTTTTTGTTGACCAGCTCCGAGGTCAGCGCATTGCCGTCCGGCATCGTGCTGCATGACAAGACACCGGTTCGCCTTGCGAACCATCGCTTCGAAGTACGCTGCACGCAGGGGGGCGACGAATGTATTCTGGCGCGCATGCGCGATGCATCTTCCGCGTCCGGCCTCGGCTTGAGTCCCGAACTATTGGGCTTCCTGACGTTGGGGATGATGGCCGGTTTCGGCATCGGCATGGGGCTGTGTTCCGCGATGCGCCGCGCGAATTCAATGGCACGGCGGATGCGACGTGACTTGAAGCACGGCAAGTTGACACTTGAATACCAGCCCGTCGTGCGACTTGCCGATGGTCAATGGGTCGGGGCGGAGGCGTTGCTGCGCTGGACCGAAACCAATGGCCGCCACATCAATCCGGACCTTTTTATTCAGCTTGCCGAGGACGAAGGCTTTATCCAGGAAGTTTCACGCTATGTGGTGACGCGAGTTCTCGATGAACTGGGCGACACGCTACGCGCCCGCCCCGACTTCAAAGTCGCGATCAATATCTCCGCAACCGATGTCTTGACGGCCAGTTTCCCCGCGTGGGTCGCGCTGCGGCTGGCTGCCGCCAACGTCGCACCTTCATCGATCGCTTTCGAAATCACCGAGCGGACCACCGCGGAACACTCGGTACTTGCACGTGGCATCAAACGCCTTCGCGATAACGGACACGCCGTTTATATCGACGATTTCGGCACGCAATATTCCAGCCTGTCCTACCTGTCGTCGCTACCGGTCACCGCGGTCAAACTCGACAAGTCTTTCTGCCGTGGGCTGCCGGAAGACGAAAAGCTCGGCGTCGTCGCCTCGCGTATCGCCGCAATGGTGGCGGCGCTGAAACTCGACTTGATCGTCGAGGGGATAGAACACGCCCCGCAGGCGGTGTGGTTCCAGCATCTCTATCCGCCGCCACTGGGACAGGGTTGGCTCTTTGCACGCGCCATGCCGGCAGCCCATATCGCCGCACATTGTCACTGCCAACCGCCGAAGAACGAACCCACCACGGCGAGCATCCACGCGTCGTTGGCATAGAACAATACGATGTGACTCGTCTACAATCGGCAATCCGACCCACTTGCCGATGACGCCCATCATGCCCGACTCCCCCGCTTCCATCACCCTCCCGACCTATGACGACGTGGTCGCCGCAAGCAACCGTATTACCGGCCATGCGCATCGCACGCCGGTCATGACGTCACGTATCCTGGACGAGGGATCAGGCATGCACTTGTTTTTCAAATGTGAAAACCTACAGCGGATCGGGGCCTTCAAATTCCGCGGCGCCTTCAATGCCCTGTCCCGATTCAACGACGCACAACGCCGTGCCGGCGTGATCGCCTTCTCCTCAGGCAATCATGCGCAAGCAATCGCACTGTCGGCGAAGTTGCTTGGCATTCCCGCGACGATCGTCATGCCGGAGGATGCTCCTGAAGTGAAGGTGGCGGCGACGAAAGGCTATGGCGCGGAGGTCGTTTTCTACGATCGCTATACCGAAGACCGGGAAGCCATCGGTCGCGCCCTGGCGTCCGCCCGCAACCTCACGCTGATTCCGCCCTACGATCATCCAGACGTCATTGCCGGGCAGGGAACAGCCGCCAAAGAGTTATTTGAAGACGTCGGCCCACTGGACGCCTTGTTCGTCTGCATGGGCGGCGGCGGCCTGCTGTCCGGCAGCGCGCTTGCGGCCCGGGCGCTCGCACCACAATGCAAGGTGTTCGGCGTGGAACCGGAAGCCGGCAATGATGGCCAACAATCATTTCGCTCCGGCCGGATCGTTCATATCGATACACCGAAAACAATTGCCGATGGTGCCCAAACTCAGCATCTGGGCCAGTACACGTTCGCGTTGGTACGTCAAAACGTCGATGACGTGCTCACGGCCAGCGACGCACAATTGGTGGCGGCCATGAGGGAGATCGGCAGTTATATGAAGCTGATCGTCGAACCGACGGGTTGCCTGGGTTATGCGGCCGCCCTTGCCGCGAAAGCGCAATGGGCCGGCAAGCGCGTAGGCATCATCCTTAGTGGCGGCAACGTGGACATGCAGCGCTACTGCGCGCTTCTCGCACAATAATACTTGCGCCGCTTTTAAAGTCACCAACACCCCAACACGCCGACGAAAAGCAGATGCATGCCGTCCGGCGCCAATCTTTTCTTACCGTGCATTGGACGCATCCTGGAGGCGTCAGGGCGAACAGACTTACCAGAAATTGCATCCAGACGACATTACCACTCGCGCTGTTATTCGCCATTCACCGTTTTTTTGACAGTCGTCATCATCAGGACACTATTTCAAGTCTTGCCGTATCGTTCTTAAAAGCCACATGCGCTGGAGATTTGTTTCCGCAAACCGTCTCGCGTCATGGTTCAGTCCTCGATTCCCAAAAAAATTAACAAATCCCTCACCGATCTTTGCATTTCGGAAAAAATGATATGTCCCCACCATTCGCTGGAGACAAAATCTTTAAAGATATTTATCTCAATTTATTCATTGATTTACGTGACAACAACGGAATGATTGTACGAATCGTCCTACGAGATTCGTACCGTTGATACCGCTAGGCCAACTACACGTGTCATGGTTCGTCGCATTTTCTTATTGACGTCTCAAAGACATTTGCCAACAATACACACGCAGTACTCATTTTGTGGCGGCGCGCTTTCCATATCGATTGTTCCGCGCTGTCCGTCTCAATGCACAACTTGGATGAAACATGGCAACCGGTATTGTTAAGTGGTTCAACGACGCGAAGGGTTTCGGCTTCATTACGCCTGACGATGGTGGCGAAGATCTGTTCGCGCACTTCTCGGAAATCCGTGCTGACGGCTTCAAGTCGTTGCAGGAAAACCAGAAGGTCAGCTTCGACGTGAAGCAAGGCCCGAAGGGCAAGCAAGCGTCGAACATCCAGGCGATCTGAACCCGATACGTCCGGACAGCCCGCCCTGAAGGTCCGCTTGTGGTGGACACCTTCCTGCGAGTTGCTTGCGGTTTACCGTTACGACTCGCCGCCGAGTAACGCCTTCAGGGTCCGATGGGTGAGGGGTGGCACCGCTGCTGCAGTGCGTCATCCGTTGGTACCGCTCATCATGGCTCCCGCATGAGCGCACTCATTACCGCGAAAGCACCTTACCCTCGCGTCACCCTTCAAATCTCCCACCGCTTTCACCATCCTGTCATACCCGCCTCGCTGCATCTCTCTGTTCTTCTGGGACGTTAGCCTGCTGGTGCCAAGCAGCAATGCGCCAAAGCTGTCACACTTACGCCGTTCCGTGGCCGATCGACATTCATGAGCGTATCTCCTCCCACATCTCCCTCGACAAGCGTCGGTTCGCCTTCGCATGCCAGTGCCCAGACACCTGCCGCGCCTGCCCCGTTTACCGGTGGCAAGCTTATTTTGGCCACCCTCGCGGTCGCGTTGGCAACGTTCATGAACGTGCTCGATTCATCGATTGCGAACGTCGCCATTCCGACCATTTCCGGCAATCTCGGTGTTTCCGTGGACGAAGGTACGTGGGTAGTCACGGTATTCGCCGCCGCCAATGCCGTCTCTATTCCTTTGACGGGCTTTCTCACGCAACGGCTTGGACAGGTCAAGCTCTTCGTCGGCTCGATCGTGCTGTTCGTGATCTCCTCCTGGCTATGCGGTCTGGCGCCGAACCTGCCCGTCCTGTTGGCGGCGCGTATCTTGCAGGGGGCCGTCGCCGGACCGCTGATCCCGATGTCGCAATCAATCCTACTCAGCTCCTATCCCAAGGAGAAATCGTCCATGGCGCTTGCGCTATGGGGAATGACCGCGGTGGTAGGCCCTATTGCGGGACCGTCATTGGGCGGCTGGATTACGGACAGCTATAGCTGGTCCTGGATTTTCTATATCAATATCCCCGTCGGCATCTTCTCGGCGGGTGTAACGTGGATGCTGTACCGGAAACGCGATACGCCCACGCGCAAAGTCCCTATTGACCTGATAGGTCTGGCATTGTTGATCACCTGGGTCGCATCCTTGCAGATCATGCTCGACAAAGGCCGGGACCTCGATTGGTTCGCCTCCCCCGTGATCCGCATTTTGGCTATCTGCGCGGTGATTGGGTTTGCGTTCTTCGTTGTATGGGAGCTGACAGAAAAGAATCCCGTAGTGGACCTGCGGCTCTTCCGCGGTCGAAACTTCTTTGGCGGCACCGCGGCTGTGGGTGTTGCGTATGGCGTGTTCTTCGGTAATCTCGTGTTACTGCCGCAATGGATGCAGCAGTACCTCAATTATCGATCGGTGGACGCCGGACTGGTGACCGCGCCCTTGGGGATTTTTGCTTTGATCATGTCCCCTATCATCGGCAAGGTGCTACCTAAAATGGACGCCCGGATCATTGCGACGGCGGCGTTCGTCGGGTTCGCGATCTGTTTCTTCATGCGCGCGAACTACGTGCTGGAGGTGGATACGTTCCATCTCGTCTTGCCCACCTTGTTGCAGGGTATCCCAATGGCGATGTTCTTTGTCCCGTTGACCTCGATCGCGTTGAGCGGCTTACCGCCAAGCCGCATTCCAGCGGCAGCAGGCCTGTCGAATTTCGTGCGGGTCTTCTGCGGTGCGGTGGGCACGTCGCTCGCAGGCAATGAGTGGAACAATCGTATCGCCCTCCATCATGAGCGGCTTACCGAACAGGCGAACATCTATAACCCGACATTCCAGCAATCGTTGCAACAGTCGCAGCAACTGCTACATATCAACGAAGCACAAGCACGGGGTTTATTCGATCTCAATCTGACGGCGCAGGCCGCGATGATGGGCTTGAACGATATTTTCTTCATCTCGGCCATCATCTTCCTGGCGATCATTCCGCTTATCTGGATCACCAAGCGTTACCGTTCAGGCAGCGCGGCCAGCACGGATACCGCGGCTGGTGCGCACTAACTGGCCCGATTTCAGTCGTTGGCCTGCTGGTCCTGCTCCTGCCAGATCTTTTCGGCCAAATGGAAGGCCGAGTTTGCAGCAGGGACGCCGCAATAAATCGCGCACTGCAATAACACCTCCTTGACCTCCTCGCGCGACACGCCGTTGTTGCGCGCGGCACGCAGATGTAGCGCCAACTCCTCGCCCCGGTTCAACGCGATCATCAACCCAATGGTCAACAGACTGCGGGTATGCCGCGGCAAGCCGTCGCGGGTCCAGATGCCGCCCCATGCGTAGCGGGTGATCAGATCCTGGAATTCCTCGTTGAACGGTGTGAGATGCGTAAGCGATCGATCGACGTGCGCCGAACCAAGGACTTCACGGCGTACCGCCAGTCCCATTTGGTAGCGGGTCTTTTCCTGCAAGGCGCCACGATCGAGAAAGTCCAGCAGCACTTGCGTATAGTTAGAGGCTTGCTCGATATTGGCAATATGGCCGGTTGCCAGCTCCTTGTACCGCGCGCCTGCTATCTGCGCATGCAGCCAACGGCCCTGCTCGGCACTGGTCGATAAATCATAGGTGCCGGCGATGACGAGCGTAGGTGTCTTGACCAAGGCCGCCTGCTCACGCAGATCTGCGCTCGCCAGCGCGCCGCAGTTCGCGCAATAGCCGTCCTGCGACGTGGACTTCAGGACGGCACGCAACGGTGTCAATGCTTCAGGATGCGCGGCCTGAAACCCTTCCGTGAACCATCGCGACAGGATCGTATCGGCAAACCCCGCCAGCGTCTTTTCCCGCACCGTATCGACACGCGTTTGCCAGGATGCGTCCGTGCCGACCTTCGCCGCGGTGTTGCTCAATACCAGTCGGTCCAGGCGATCCGGATGATGGATCGCCAACGCAAGCCCGGTCAACCCTCCCATCGAGATACCGCAAAAATGGCTACGCGTCACGCCGAGATGATCCCATAGCGCGATGACGTCGTCGCGTAATTGCTCGATCGTATAGGGGCCCTGCGGCGCGCTCGACTGGCCGTGTCCCCGCGTGTCATAGCGCAGCACGCGGAAATAACGCGATAGCACATCGGCTTGTGACCACCACATCGTCAAGTCCGTTCCCAATGAATTAGAGAACGTCAACCACGGCGCACCGTCGGGTCCTTCGACACGATAGCGCAGGCGCACACCATTGACGTCCGCCCATTGGTCTTGCACCTGAGGTGTCGCGCGATCCGTCGCGTTTGGCTCCATCGATTGTCTCCAGTCAGAATATGCGAATGTTGGTGTATCAGTTTGCAGCGTCAAATCGGGCGAGCACGGCATCGACGAACGCGCCGGCCTGGCCCGTGTAGTGCGCCGGGTCCAGCAACCGCGCAAGTTGCGACTCGGACAATTGTGCGCGGACTTCCGGCTGCTCCTGTAGCAGATCACGCAGTGGCCGCTTTTGCGCTACCGCCGCTTTTGAAGCGGCTTCCACGAGATGATGCGCTTCCATTCGGCCCAGGCGCTCGCCCAACGCCAGCATTACCGCCTCGCCGAGAATCAAACCGCGGGTCAGCTCCAGATTCGCCGACAGCCGCGCCGTATCCACATTCAACCCATCAAGCATCGCGTTTGTCGCATCCAGCGCGCCGCTGGTCAGCCGTGCGATGTCGGGGAGCGCGTCCCACTCGGCTTGCCATCCCCCCAAGGCCCGCTCGTGTTGCTGCACCATGCCACCCAGCATCGTAGCCACCAGCGGCGGCACCCGGTGCGCCGCGGTCAGCACCGCAGCGCAGCCGACAGGATTGCGCTTATGGGGCATCGTCGACGAACCGCCTTTGCCCGCGCCGGCAGGCTCCGCCAATTCACCTATCTCGGTTTGCATCTGCAAGGCGACGTCATTGGCAAGTTTGCCTAGACTCCCTGTCAGCATGCCCCAGCCGCATGCCAACTCGGCCAAGCGATCGCGCTGAGTATGCCAGGACACATCCGGCACCCGCAGATCAAGCATCCGCGCCAAGGTGACGAGCACCGGCTGCGCAAGCGCCCCAAGACTGGCCAACGTCCCCGCGGCCCCCCCGAACTGCAACACGCGCACTTGCTCGCGAGCGCTTGCGAGCCGGGCGCGATGGCGCAACATCGCATCGAGCGCTTGCGCGAACTTCAGCCCCAATGTGATCGGTAGTGCCTGCTGCAGCCACGTTCGCCCGACTTGCGGCGTGTCACGATGGGCGCGTGCCAGCGTCGCGAGCTGGTGGCTGAGGCGCTGCAACGCGGCGTCGATCACGTCACAGCTTTCCAGTGCCTGCAGGACGGTCGCCGTATCGATGATGTCCTGGCTCGTCGCGCCCCAATGCACGAAGCGCGAAGCATCCGCGTCGCGGACCTTGACCACCGCTGTCAACTGTTTGACCAAGGGAATGGCTGTGTTACCGGCCGTCGCGCTGGCATCCAGCAGTGCGGGTATGTCGAAGTTCTCGACACGACACGCGGCGGCAATCGGCTCTACCGCCGATCGTGGCACGACACCGACTTCCGCGCTGGCCCGCGTCAACGCCGCTTCCACATCAAGCATGCGTTGTAGCGTGGCTTCGACATCCCAGATCGGCAGCAGCGCCCGGCCACCGTAAAGCGTGTCGGTCAGGCGCCCGCTGGCTTTTGCCTTACCGGAATGCGGAGTCTCGGATATCGGATGCATGAATAAACTCGTGTATGTTCGAACAGCGAACGTATATTCTTTAAGCGAACAAGTTTTTTATAGTAGGGGTCCGCCAAGACCGTTGTCAACGGACGCAATCGTGCAAGGAGAAGAATCACCGTGATTTTTCCCGTTTCACGGGTAAACCATAGGCACCGCCTCTTGGCACAGCCCGATGTCGGGCAATCGCATGAAATGCATCGGTGGATCAAGCAAACGTACCGCAACGCCAGCGAGGTGCGTCATCGGTCCGCTTTTCTGGCCAGATGCTCGCCGTTCCGACCGGAACGCTTGCATCCGGCATGCCGAAACACACTGCACTACCCATTCGCGCTATCTTAATTTAGCAGCGTCGCGCAGGCAGCTCAGCCAGCCCAGCAATGCAGCGGGAGCTTGACGATCCACTGGCAAGATCATCCCGACAGGCTCTTCGGAGCCGGCGGTGGAAATCGGAAGGGTGGCGAGCACACCCCGTGTCACATCTAGTCTCACCGCACTATGGGGCACAAACCAGACAAAATGATGCTCGCGAGTCAGCTGGCGACCTACCGAAACCGATACTGTCTCGATATTCGGCCCATTGGCCAGCGCGGCGCCATCCTGCAGCGTTGCGAGGATGCGATTGGCCGCTTCCCTTATCAACGTGCCCGCTGGCGGCAATATCAACGGATGGCGCTGCAATAGCGTGGCCGTGATACGGCCTTCCGATAGCAATGGATGCGTCGGGGACACGCACGCGCACAGCGGCTCGCTGCGCAGGAATTCGAAATTGAGCCCGGCCATGGCCGCCGGATCAGCAATACGCCCCAGCGCCATATCGAGCTCCGCGTCGCGCATACTGTCCAACAGCATGCGATTGGTGCCGGTAGTCAGTGACAACGTGACATGCGGCCAGGCTTCGCCGAAACGACAAATCGCGTCACTCACCCAGTCACTGACGAGTGTGGGCAAAACACCCACCCGGAGGCGTTCGGGACCGAGATCCGCTGCATGCATCGCCGCATGCACGCCATCCTGAAGACTGATCATGCAGGCGGCGGCGTGTCGTTGAAAGACCATGGCCGTCGGCGTCGGGGTCGCGCCGTTACGGCCGCGGGCAAACAGCGATACCCCCAGCGCGTCTTCCAACTCCGTCAAAGTCTTCGAGGCCGCGGGTTGGCTGATCGACAAGGCATCGGCGGCCTTCTGCAGGCTGCCCTGTTGCAAGACGGCCAGGAAACATTGGAGATGACGCAACTTGATACGATTGAGCGTATTCATGAAAACGGCTTCGACTTGAAACAGGGTGGCTTTAAAGGGAATAGGTTGCGATATAAGGGTTAACACCCTGAAACCGCCGGTTTGGATAACCCTGAAAAAACACCATTTTGCATGCGAATCAGTTAAGCATACAGTGTCGACATTGCAGCGCCGATTAAAAACCCCGCAATAAGCGGCACCGTTCCGCTGCTCGGATACACGACGCGCCCCCAATAATAGGAGACATGACATGTCCACGGTATTGATCACCCCACGCGATTGGGAAACGCAGCCCGCGTATTCCACGCCCCCTTATCGCTCAACCGCACTGCGCGCGCCGAGCCACGGGTTGATTCCGCTCCCTGCGAAACTGCGTGACCTGCGTGCGCCGGTCTATGGCGCTGAACGGCTTGGTGCGCTCGATCACGACTTGACGCGCAACGCGGCCCGTAACGGTGAGCCTCTCGGCGAACGCATCATTGTCACGGGACGTGTGCTGGACGAAGGCGGCCAACCAGTCCGCAACACCTTGGTCGAAGTCTGGCAAGCGAACGCCGCCGGACGCTACGTGCACAAAGTGGATCAGCACGGTGCACCGCTCGATCCGAATTTCCTCGGCGCCGGGCGATGCATGACCGACAACGATGGACGCTACCGTTTCATGACGATCAAGCCGGGCGCGTACCCGTGGGGCAACCATCCGAATGCGTGGCGCCCGCAGCATATCCATTTTTCATTGTTCGGCGATTACTTTGCCTCGCGGCTGGTGACCCAGATGTATTTTCCGGGGGATCCGCTGTTTGCATTCGATCCTATCTATCAAGGTACGCCGGAAGCCTATCGCGACCGGCTGGTCGCACGCTTCGATCTGGATACGACGGAGCCCGACTTCGCCCTGGCATATCAATTCGATATCGTCCTGCGCGGTCCGCAACAAACGCCGATGGAGTAAGCCGACATGACCACAACCACACAAAACGCCACCTCGGCCAAGCACAGCACGACGTCGGATCATCCGCTCAAGCAGACACCGTCGCAGACTGTCGGTCCGTATTTTGCCTATGGCTTGACGCCGACGCAGTATAACTATGGCTTCGAAAGCCTGTTCACGCCCGTCATCGCCCAGCCTGAGGCAAAGGGCGAACACATCACGATCACGGGACAGGTGTTCGATGCGAACGGGGTGCCCATCGCTGATGCCCTGCTGGAATTTCTGCAACCGAATAGCGAAGGTCGATATATCGGCACGCCGCAGGAAGCCGCTGAAACCGGCTTCAGCGGCTTCGGTCGCGTTGGTACCGGAACGGACCCGAAGGCACGTTATACGATCGACACGTTGAAGCCAGGCGTTGCCGTCGCGGGAGACGCGCCGCACATCAATGTCATCGTGCTGATGCGCGGTCTGCTGGTGCATGCGTTCACGCGCATCTACTTCGATGACGAAGCGGCCGCGAACAGCAATGACCCGGTGTTGAGCACGGTGCCCGCCGAACGCCGTGCGACACTGATCGCCAAGCGCGAACCGATTTCCGGCAAGAAGACCTATCGATTCGATGTCCGCATGCAAGGCGATGGGGAAACCGTGTTTTTCGACCTGTAACGCGACAACGTCGGTTATCTCGCTCATGGCCTATCGTGGCGAGAGATAGCATGATGAAAGGAAAGAGGCCGGGATCATGCGTCCCGGCCCCTTTCCTTTTATTCAAGACCCCCGGACGACTCGCGTCGGCGCGTGGGGCACCGCCTTATTCGTCGGCGTTCGCCAATTCGAAGCGAACTGGCTGAGCACCTTCCCATAGCGTGCGCACGCCCAGGTCACGCAGCTTCTCCTTGCCTTCGACGATGGTCAGGAAGTGATTGCCGGCCAGTTGCCCTAGCTTGCTGGCAAAGCAGCAGGAACCATATGCAAGAATGATTTCGGTCTCGCTATAGCCGCCCGGATAGAACAACACGTCGCCGACGGACGGATGGCTCGTGTGATTCTCGAAACCCACGGGCTGTCCGTCGAGTTCCAGTTTCCAATCACCCAGCGGTACCCAGCAACCCTCGCCGCTCCACCGGACATGGATCAGCTTTTGTTCGTACGGTAGCAACGATAGGAAGGCCTTGACCGTATGCGGTGCATCGGGGTGGGTTTCAGCAATGAATACGTCGTCGCCAGAGGTGATCTTGATTCGGGTCATGGTAGTGGTGTGGTGTTCGTATCGAGCGCGGGCCTAGCCAAACGGGCCGGACACCGCTGTTTTATGCAACCCGGCAATGATGCCTTCGCCGCTTTCCGTACGCAACTCATCGTACCAGGCTTGTGTCGCGGTCGCGTCGCTCCCGTGAAGCAATGCGGCGCGGGCGCGGGCGCGCTCAATCACCTGCCTGACGCGCGGCAAGCGTGCTTGCGCAAATATCTGCAATGCCTCCGGCAAGTCATCGTGCCGTCCCGCGTCCAACGCTCGCGCCAGCAGCCACGCATCCTCCATTGCGAGGCAACCGCCCTGGCCGAGGTCCGGTGCCATCGCATGCGCCGCATCGCCGATCATGACCACGCGACCGTCGTTCATCCGGGGAACCGGGTCCGTATCATAAATCGCCACCCGCGCAATCGTCTCGGGGTCGAGCCGCTCTATCAAACGCTTCACCTGCGGCGCCCAACCCGCGAAATGCATTTCCAACGCGCGACGATGTTGCTCCGGATCCGTCTCCGCCGGCATGTCCGCCTCGGCTTCCGTCATGGGTACATCGAAAAAGAAGTAAAACTCGCCGATTGCCCCCCCGCGTCCTCCAGGGTGACCTCCGGTTCCCATCGGCATCAATGACACCCGCTTGCCTTCCCCAACAAATTGCTCCCACGCATCGGGCTCCGCCAGGTCACGCGACACTGGAATGCGCCCATTCCAATTGACGTACCCCCGATAGCGTCGCGGGACCGGCACGCCAGCCACCTGGTCGCGCAATCCGGACCGATTGCCGTCCGCCACCACGAACACGTCCGCGCGGTGCATTTCCCCGTCGTCCAGCGTCACGGTCACACCATCGGCGTCCTGCGAATAGCCGACGCATGCCGCCCCAAGCACCACATGCGCCGGATCCACCGCTTCGAGCAATAGTCGCTGCAGCGCGGTACGCGCAATAGGTTTGGCGCGCTCGTGTACCGATTCGTAGAGAGGCCGCAGCGCGAAACGCGTCATCAGATGCCCCCCCTGATCGCGATAGCTCATCGTGTTCATCGTGCCTGCCGCGACGTCCATGCCGACGCCCAAGCCGAGCGCGCGCAGCACCTTCACACCGTTCGGCCAGACGGAGATGGCGGCTCCAATCGGCTGCAGCGCACGGGTGCGCTCGAAAACACGAACCAAGTGACCTGCGCGGCGTAATGCGAGCGCCGCGCTCAACCCGGCGATGCCCGCTCCCGCGATAATGATATCGAGTGGTTTGTTCGTATCCATTGCGGCATCTCTCACGATCAATGCAACGTCTCGAAAACAACGCGACGGATCAGGTTCGAATGCGATCCAGCTCCGCCACACTCCGCCATTCCTCGGCAGCCAGGCCATCCACCGTGTCCCGAAACGCTTCGCCCGCAAGATCGAGATCCTCGGCTGACACGGTCTCCAGTGGATTATGGCTGATACCGCCGTTACCGCAACGAACAAATAACATCCCGACATCCGCGATGCGGCTCATTTCCACCGCATCGTGCCCCGCCCCCGACGGCAGGTAACGCACAGGCACGCCCAGTCGATCCAATGCCCGGCCAAACCGGGACTGCAACCCCGCCGCGCACGGCACCGTGTCCGATGCCAATATCAGTTCCGTCTCCACAAGCACACCACGGCGATTGCAAATTGCCTGTATCCGTGTCATGACATCCGACACTGCGGCATCGCGCACCACGTCGTCTCCCGCGCGGATATCGACCGACAACAAACAGCGGCCCGGCACCACATTGACCGACCCGTTCGGCACCTCCAACCGTCCCACCGTCCCGACCAACGTCGGCACACCGCTACAGCGCTGCTCTACATACAGGGTGATTTCCGCTGCCGCGGCAGCGGCGTCACGCCGCAAATCCATCGGCATGGCACCGGCATGTCCGGCCACGCCGGTCAGGTGTACCAAATAGCGCTTGCTACCAGATATCGCCGTTACCACGCCTACCGGCAATTGCTCGGTGAACAGTACGGGTCCCTGTTCGATATGCACTTCCAGGAACGCCACTAGGGTGGCCGGATCTCGCTTCGCTTCACGTAGCGCCAGATGCAACAACGTAGCGGGATCATCGATAACGCGACCGTTCGGCCGCCCCGCCTCGGCAAGTTGCGCCGCGTGCGTGACGATGACATCACGCAGCGTCTGACCGGTTTCGTCCGCGCGCGCAAGCACCGTATCGTCGATATTGCCGGTCAGCGCGCTACTGCCGAGAAACGACGTCTTGAAACGGACGCCTTCCTCTTCGGCGAACGCGATCACATCGATATGAAACGGGAATTGTTCGCCGCGCCGATGCATTTCGGCGATCAGCGATATCGGCAACAGGATGCCCACGCGACCGTCATACTTGCCGCCATTGCGTACCGTATCGTAATGCGAGCCCGTGATAAGCGTGCGCGCCCCCGCCACCGACGACCGATATCGGCCGATGACGTTGCCAAATACATCGACATGCGCTTGCATGCCGGCTTGCAGCATCCACCCCATGATCAAGACGGCACAGGCGCGATGCGTCGGAGTCAGGTAGGTACAGGTAAGTACCGGAGTGCCATCCGCTCCGTCGCCGGGGCGGTCCTCGCTATGCTCGGCCAGCAATTCGCACCAGCGCATGACCTCCCGGCCATGAAACGCCTGACGGCCAAGCAAGTGGTTCAGCCGCAATTCGGCGATGCGATTGACCTGGCGGACGGCCTCCGCAAGTTCATCGCGACGTTGCGCACGCATCCGTCGCCGCAGCGTCGCGAGTACCGAGTCAAACGATATGCCGGCGGTCCATTCCGCGTCCCGTGATCCTTGCCCCGCGCCGTCAGACCACCCGGAAGCAGCACGGCTGTCATGACCTTCCACGGCCAGGACGAACGGAAAACCGAATCGCTTGTGATAGGCCCGCTTTTCCGCGGCCAACGCCTCGCGCCGCGCTTTCGCAGCGGCGGAAGCGTCTCCTGGCACATCCGGATTTCCATCATGGACAGTCGATCTCGCGGCCGTGGCGGGCACGGTCCAATCGTCATCCAGCGTCGCCGCCCCGTCCGCAAGGTCCGCGTGTGCCCGAATCACGGTCAACTGCTCGTCCTCGGTGGCGGTCGACACGCAGCGCCACAATGCGTGCAGCAACGCAGGCGCACTGACAAACGGGCGCGCCACAGAGATGCGACGAATGACCCATTCATTGTGGGCGTACAACCCTTGCAATGCGACGAGGAACCCGTCGTCGTCCTCCGCATTCAACTGTTCGATCGTGATTTTTCGCTTCATCATGGCCTTCCCCCGCTGCGCCGCATTATCGCTCAAGCGCGGCCCTGGCGTCAGGCTCACTGCATTGGTGTTGCTGAAAACGCGCGCCCAGGGGTGCGGAACATCAGCCCGCATCGCCCCCGGCGAGTTTTCTCAGCAGGAACAGCACCGCCACTCGCTCCACCGCAGTCAGTTCGGCCATTGTCAGTTCGCTGATGCGCGCGGCCGATGGCGTTGCCTCGGCCACCCGTTGCACGCCGGCCTCGGTCAGTTCGACGACAGTCTTGCGCCGGTCCGACGCATCGGTACGCAGCGCGATAAGGCCACGGGCGCGCAGTCGCTCGATGATGCCGCGTGCGGTCGCCGCGTCGATCGCCGTCGCCTTCCCCAAGTCGCTCATCGATGACGGCCCCATGCGCCGGCTGGCGCTCAGCACCGCGAATTGCACGGCGGTGAGTTGTGGATCTGCGATGTTTTGACTGAAGATCGCGAGGTGACGTTGATAGGCCTTGCGTAACAGATGGCCGATCTGCTGCTGCACGTCGTAGTCCGCCGGCATCTTGGCATCGGGGCGATCCGGTTCTGCATCGGACGGAAAAAGGGAGCGGGGAGAGGATTCGGTCTGCATGGCGCGATTGTAGTCGATCGACGTGGTGGATCTACCGCGTTGCGTGTTCGTGAATCAACGCGGCACGTACGCGCGCGGAAGCGGCACGCAGGTCCGTCCAGGCGCCCCGCGTTGGCGCATGTTCCGCCCGGAGATAGCCGGCAAGCGCGGCAATCTGCGTGTCGTCATAGGCATCCGCGAAGCCGGGCATGAAACCCAGCTCCGGTGTGGCCGGCACGTCTATACCCGCGAGAATCACGCGTAGCAGGTTATCGGGACTATCTGCTTGGATACTGCTGTTCAAATGCATTTCGGGACGTACGCCGAAATGACCGACCCCCGTTTGCGGCACGTGGCAGACGGCGCACGCGGCCTCGAAAACACGCTTTCCGGATTGCAACGCAGCGTGCGACACCATGGTGCGCGAGGGTCGAACCCTATCGGTGGGCGTCGCCAGCGTCGTTGTCGCTGATCGTTCCACCGCCGCCTCCGACGCCATAGGTGACGATGCGACGATCGTCCCCGCCTGTCGGCGTATCGGCGCCGATGTGGTGGATGGATCGATCGTCGCCCTGCTCGGCTTACTATCGTCCCGCCACGATGCGATGTAATGCGCGATGGCCCGGATATCGGCATCCGGCAGCGTATTCAGATTACGCACCACGGGTGCCATCGGCCCGGCCGCCACTCCATGTTCCGGTGAAAACCCCACGCGGAGATAGTCGAACAACGCCGACTCCGTCCACGCTTTTGGCGCATCGCCTCTGCCGATCAACGCCGGTGCCCGCCAACCGTCGGCGTCACCCCCGCTGAGATACGCCTTGCCGCCCGGGCCGCTGCGTTCGGCGCCCAGGGCGTTACGTGGTGTATGGCACGCGCCGCAATGTCCCAGGGCCTCGACCAGGTAGGCGCCCCGCGACCATTCGGCGCCTCGGGACGGATCAGGAAGAAACGGCTTGTTATTGAGATAAAGCGTATTCCAGGCGGCCAGCAACGGTCTCACCCGCCAGGGAAAACCAAGAACGGTATGGCGTCCCGCCAATTCCGCTGGCGTGCGCTCGGCCGGGCGCGTCATCAGAAACGCATAGAGCGCCATCATGTCGGCATCGGTGATCTTATTGAATGCCGTGTACGGAAAGACGGGATAAAGATGCCGCCCGTCGCGCGAAATGCCCTCGCGCAGCGCACGCTCGAAAGCCACGAAAGACCAGCCGCCAATGCCATCCTTTACATCGGGCGTCAAGTTGGTGGAATAGACGACCCCGAAAGGCGTATCGAACGGCCGTCCCCCGGTGTTCGTCACGGCACCTTCAGCCGTGTGGCATACCGCGCAATCCGCCGCCGCGGCGAGACGTCTGCCCCGTTCGATCGTCGCGGCACTCCAGGTATCGAGCGGCGGCGGCGCCACGCGCGCGATCTCGCTACGAAACGGTCGCAGCGGACCGAGCAGACGCAGCGCACCGTCCGACACCAGCGCTTGCCAAGACAGCGCCCCGACGACCATGGCACCAGCGGTGGCCAGCAATCCCCCTATCCATCGACGATCGGCCCGTGCCATCACGCCGATATCACGCGACGCCTGCGTGTCGACCGAGTGTGTGGCCGCATGTTGCAAAGGAGCGCGCGCGTGAACAGCATCCTCCGGCTGCGGTGCCGCAGTCTGCGCTCTGACCGCCACGTCCAAATCACTGAATGCCGCCGGCATCGACCGTTGGCGTCGACCCGTCACGGCAAATACCGCATTGGCGACCGCCGCCGCGGCCAGACCGGACGCAATGCGCTGCCAAGCCGGCGTCCCGCCGCCGTTGCATGGCGTGGCATCGTCAAGCAAGGCTGCCGGCCCGGAAAGGGTGACGGCGGATCTGGTTGACGAATGGGGATGCAAAGCACGCACGCCCCCTGCCGACATCGCGGTCCTGATCCATGGTGTGCTGCCTATGGACTCATCGAATGGCACGGACAATAGCGGCACGGACCTGCCCATCGAATTCACCAGCCCGCGCAATGCCTGGGACACCAAGGCCTCGGTGAAACCCTCGATGCGAAACGTGCCGTCGGCGCCATGCGCCGGCGGGGTACCCTTTGCACGACCGGCGACCACCCTCCGTAGTTGCATGTCTCCAGTGCGCGAATCGAAGGCAAGGTCCACGATCCATGCCACATACGATGGCGCCGCATGGTCGTCAACCTCAGATCGGATAGAGCGATCGACTGCCCCGTCCACCCCTGCCACGTCATTGCGCAACGTCGCGTAACCCACGCCGCGACCGACCACATAGCCGGCAGCATCACGCGTACCCCGACCATCCATCGATGCGTTCGCCGGGCCTGATCGTTCCGCAAGCGCGCGTAACAAAACCTTGCCGCCAGCCTCCTCCACCGGATCGAGTAACGCACCCCGCCATGCAATCGGATCGCTCGTCGCAGGGCCCGGCATGCTGCGGTCCCGCGCATCGCGGCCGTCGCGATCGGCCACCGCACGACTTGCCGGCCCCGTGGGCGTTACCGGCGTACCGGCTTGGGCGACGGCCTCGCGCAGTTCGTCGATCAGGCTTTCATGCGCGAAATGCCACCCCGCGTCGGCAAGATCAGATGGCGCGCCGGCGGCGCCGATCGCGACATCGATCAATCGATAGCCGACACCGTCCTGCCCCTCGTCCGGTAAGACGCCATCCTCGCAAGCAATGGCCGCGGAAGCATCCAGAGCGACCGTCGATGCGCCGTCACCACGCCAGCGATAGTGTGCTCGTGCCTCAACGCGGCGTACTTTCACAGGATCGATCCGTGCATGTGGCGCGCCGCTCAAGGGGGCCTCTGTCATTGCGGCACCTGCTTCATGTAGATGGCCGCACGCTTGACCGCGCGCAACACTTCTACATGACACCCGCAGCGGCACAGATTGAAACGCAGCGCACGCCGGATATCCTCGTCGTTGGCATCAGGCGAACACGTCAGCAGCGAGACGGTGCTACAGATCATGCCATTCAAACAATAGCCGCATTGCGCGGCCTGCTCTTCGATGAAAGCCCGCTGCACCGGATGCATCGAAGCGGGACCGGCGACGCGGCCATCGATCGCGTCCGACAGCCCCTCCAATGTCGTCACCGCACGGCCCACCGCTGCTTTCACCGGCAGCACGCAGCTCCGTACGGCCGCCCCGTCCAGGAGCACCGTACACGCACCACACTGCCCTAGGCCACAACCGTACTTCGGACCGTTCAGTAAAAAATCGTTCCGCAATATGTACAGCAACGGCGTTTCCGGCGCGACCTCAACGTCGCGAACCGCGCCGTTCACCTGCAAGCACAGTACCTCCGCACGCGGCCAGCGCGGTGGCTCACGCATCGCGCAGCGGTGCCTCGAACACGTCATAGCCGAACACCCAGGCCGGATCTTCGTTCGTTCGCAGCCATGTGTTGTTATGCGATACAAGCTGAACCTTCGATGCCCGCTCCGCACGATTCGCCTCGTAGAGCCTGAACGCAGTTTCGTAATCGCCGACGCCGGTCTCGCCGAGACAGCGTACGAGCATTGCCGCGTCTTCGATGGCCATGGCGGCGCCTTGCGCCATATGCGGTTTCATCGGATGACACGCATCACCTAACAGAACGATACGGCCTCGGCTCCACAAAGGGAGCGGATCGCGTTCGAGCAATGGCCATTTCTTTACTTCCGGCGTGGCATCGATCAGCGCCTGGACGGTGGGATGATATCCCTCGAAAGCCGTGCGCATTTCCTCACGACTACTCGGCAGCATCGAAACACCAGCCGGCCATTCCGGATGCGGCACACCTGTCACGTAGTAAATCTCGTCCTTCGCGCTGGTCACGTAATAGACCATCATATGACGGTCCTCTGACCACCACTTCACGCATAGATCGACATTGGCGGCATGCTTGCCCAACAAGTGCGCCGGATACACCGCGCGGTGTGCAACCCAGCCGGTGTAACGCGGTGGCTCGGGGCCGAGCAAGTGCTCGCGCAGTTTCGAATCGACACCGTCCGCGCCGATCGCCAAGTCCGCAGTCTCGGTCGAGCCGTCCGAGAATGTCATCCGGACGCCGTCGCCGTGGTCCGCGATGTCGACCAACCGCTTATCGAAGGCGATCGTGCCCGCCGCCAGTTTTTGCGTCAGCAGTGCATGGAAATCACCACGATGCACCGTCAGATAACACGCGCCATACTCTCGAACGGCAAAATCGCCCAGCGGGATCCGCGAAATCGCTTCACCGGACTGCCAATCACGGCTGTACCAGAAATCGGGATGCGAACCCATGATGTTCATTTCATCCTCGATCCCGATACGACGCAGGATCTTCATCACGTTTGGCCCCACGTGGATACCGGCACCCAGGCGCGAGAACATCGGCGCCTGTTCGTAGACCCGTACGTGATAACCCGCCTGCTCCAGAAGCGCTGCCGCCGCGCAGCCCCCCAAACCCGCACCAATGACCGCAATACGTGGTTGACCAGCCTTGCTCATCGTTCCTCTCCTTGTTGCGGCAAGCGGAATATCGGTGGAAACGCGCGTCGGATGGCGCGCTGTAGATTGAGTGTACACATCGTATTTTTCTGGGTAAAGCCTCTCAAAAAAACCGCATATTGCGCGCCGCATTTTGGTGTGTACACTATATTCACCGATTCAAACGGGTACCTGGGAGAAGTGCATGCCGATATCTGACTTTGCGATGATTGATGCCTGGAAGCAGGTGTTGACCCTGTCGAAACTCGAAGCAGGCCAGACGGTCACGGTCTTGACCGGTGCGGCAACGCATCCGCAAACCTTGCAAACCGCCTTGATCGCCGCCCAGTCCATGGGGGCCATTGTCAATCGTCTCGATCTGCTGCCTGTGAATGGCGAGAAAGCATTGAGCCGCGACGCGCTGTCTTTCCTGGGCGAAACACCGCTCACCGGCAACCATGCGGCCATTGCGGCATTGACGGCCAGTGATCTCGTGCTCGACCTGATGACGCTGCTCTTTTCTCCCGAGCAGTTGGATATCTTGAAAACAGGTACGAAGATCCTCCTCGC
The DNA here is from genome assembly GCF_000970345.1 of Robbsia andropogonis. Classification (GTDB taxonomy): domain Bacteria; phylum Pseudomonadota; class Gammaproteobacteria; order Burkholderiales; family Burkholderiaceae; genus Robbsia; species Robbsia andropogonis. The sequence goes on from NZ_LAQU01000021.1 coordinate 62,209, forward strand.
AGTAGAACCGCCGGAAATACTGGCGCGGATGGTACCAACGCTGGAAGACCGCGAACGCGTATGTGCCGCGGCGGAACGGATCCGCGCCGCGCGGGAAATGCGCGTGACATCGCCGGCTGGAACGTCGCTCATTTGTCCGTTGGGTGAATTTCCGGTGATCACCGAATATGGATTTGTCGATGAACCGGGACGCTGGGATCACTGGCCAAGCGGCTTCGTCCTGACCTTCCCGAACGAAGGGAAGGCGAGTGGCCGCATCGTCATCGATCGTGGCGACATCTTGCTGCCACAGAAGAAATACGTCAGCGACCGGATCGAATTGACGGTGGAGCATGGATATGCGACGCATATCACCGGGGGCCTTGATGCGGATTTGCTGAAGGACTATATGGCGTCGTTCAACGACCCAGAGGGATATGCGATTTCACACATCGGATGGGGCCTGCAACCGCGCGCAAAGTGGTCGACGCTCGGTCTCTACGACCGCGAGGCGACAATCGGCATGGATGCCCGCGCCTTTGAAGGAAACTTCTTGTTTTCACTCGGCCCGAATAACGAGGCCGGCGGCAAGCGCACCACGGCTTGCCACATCGATATTCCATTGCGGCATTGCGACGTTTCGTTGGACGACGTGGCCGTGGTGCGGAACGGGCGCGTGGTGGGAAGGTAGCGCGTGCGTCCGGCCGTCAATCCGCGGGGCGAAGGGTCTTCACCTCCTCATCTGATGGTTGAACGCTGGCACCGTTGACGTAATGGTAGTCAACCATGACGCCCTTGCCATCCTTCAGCGCCGTGGTACCGACATAGGCGCCCATTGTCGATTGATGGTCCTGCGCCCGATACGTAATCGGCCCTAGCGGAGACGGCACCGTCAGGTTCTGGAACGCGGCCGACAGCGCATCGGAATCCGTCGACTTTGCCTTTGCAATACCTGCCGCCAGCGACTTTAATGCCAGGTAGCCGACGACCGAGCCCAAACGCGGATAGTCGTGATATTTGGCCTGATACGCTGCGACAAACTGCTTATGTTCCGGCGTCGTGATCGAATACCATGGCCAACCCGTCACCGTCCACCCGACCGGTGCCTCGGCCCCTAATGGATCGAGATACTCGGGCTCTCCAGTCAGCAGCGAGACCACCGCGCGGTCCTTGAAGAGCCCGCGTGTATTTCCCTCTCGAACGAACTTACCCAGATCGGCGGCAAATTCCACGTTGAAGATCGCATCCGGTTTTGCGTCGGCGAGTGCCTGTGTCACGGCACCCGCATCCAACTTGCCGAGCGGCGTAGCCTGATCCGCAACAAATTCGACATCCGGCTGCGCCGCCTTAAGCAACTTCTTGAACGTGGCAACGGCCGATTGCCCGAACTCGTAGTTCGGATACACCACCGCCCACCTTTTCTTATGAAGCTTGATTGCCTCGGGCATGAGCATCGCCACTTGCATATACGTCGAAGGACGCAGGCGATAAGTGTATTTGTTGCCATTCTGCCAGACGATCTTATCCGTCAACGGCTCGGCTTCCAATGTGAATATCTTCCGTTGTTTCGCGTAGTCCGCAAGCGCAAGTCCGGTGTTCGACAGGAAGCCGCCAAACAACATCTTCACCTGCTCTCCAGCAACCAGTTCCTGCGCAACCCGAATCGTATCACCAGGGTTGCCGTTGTCGTCTCGTGAGATCACTTCCAGCTTCCGACCGTTCACGCCACCTGCGGCGTTGATCTCGTCAAGCGCCATGTTCCAGCCATTCTTGTACGGAACCAGGAACGCCGGCTGCGCCTTATAGCTATTGATCTCGCCAATTTTGATGGTCTGCGCGTAAGCGCATACCGGCACCATGAGCAACATTCCCATGGTCACCGCGATACCTGCTGTCGATTTACGAAACAGGGGAACGCATACACCGTCCTTCTTCCCTATCCCCCATACCCCCCCGCGCCCCACCCCCGAACCCTTGTTCATCAATGGCTTCTCCAAGAAAAAGACGAATACTCCTGCCCCGCGCGTGCCCCGATCCGGGCACTCTGCCTGTAATAACGGCCGTTTAGCTTTTCAAACACTCAGGTAAGCGCGCTGCACCGCTTCATCCTGTGCAAGTGCATCGATACTCCCGCTGAAGCGCACTTGCCCCTTTTCCAACACATAGGCACGATCGCTGACCAGCTCGGCAAAGTGCATGTTCTGCTCCGACAACAAGATCGATAAACCCTCGCGCTTTAATTCGAGGATCATATTCGCCATCTGCTCGACAATCACCGGCGCCACGCCCTCCGATGGTTCGTCCAGCAATACCAGATAAGGATTGCCCATCAACGTGCGGGACACCGTCAGCATTTGCTGTTCCCCACCGCTCATGCGGCTGCCAGGACGGTGCGGCATCTCACCCAAGTTCGGAAACAACGCGAACAGTTTCTCCGGGGTCCAGTACGGGGCATCGGCGCGACGTGGCTGCCTGCCCATATCCAGATTGTCCAGCACCGATAAATCCCCGAACACGCGCCGGTCTTCCGGCACGAAGCCCATGCCGAGTCGCGCGATTCTGTACGGTGCCCAGTCATTGATCGATTGCCCGCGGAACGTGATATCACCGGTGCGCGTGGGTAACATTCCCATCAGCGCTTTCATTGTCGTCGATTTACCAGCGCCGTTGCGCCCCATCAGCGCAACCACCTCGCCTCGCCTCACTTCAAGCGAGATATCGTAAAGCACCTGCGCACGGCCATACGCGGCATTCAGGTTGCGCACACGTAGCATTGGGCTCGTTGCCCCACAGATGTCCGCCTGCGTACCCACGTCGGTCGCCGCCAGGGTCGCATGTCCGACAGGAGACGAGGAAACCACCTCTTCGCGCGCACTCATCGCGCCACCGTCATTGGCGACGCTACGGGGCTTACCACCTGCGTGTCTGTCTCCTTGCGCCGTGGCATGAATGTTTTTCCCGTCCCGAAATAGACTTCGCGCACGACGGGATCATTGCGCACCGTCTGCGGATCGCCCGCCCCGATGAGCCGGCCTCGCGCCAACACAATCATCGTATCCGCATAGGCAAATACGACATCCATGCTGTGCTCCGTAAATAGCACAGCGAGTTGCTGCTCGATCACGAGTTGCTTCGTCAATGCCATCAGCGCGTTGCGCTCCTTCGGCGCCATTCCCGCGGTAGGCTCGTCCATCAACAACAGACGCGGCTTATTCGCAAGCGCGATAGCCAGCTCCACGCGTTTGACATCACCATACGCCAATACGCCGCACGCCCGTCGAGCGTGGGCCGCCATGCCGACGCGGTCCAATAAGACCATCGCTTCATCTCGGTACACATCCGCCACGGAACGCCAGACATTGAACAGTCTGCCCGCATGCGACAGCAACGCCATCTGCACGTTTTCCAGCACGGTCATCGACGCGAAGGTAGCGGCAATCTGAAATGTACGCCCTATGCCCATGCGCCAAATGTCCTTCGGCTTGCGCCCCGCTATATCCTGACCATCGAAACGAATGCTCCCGCCGCTCGGTTTCAACTGCCCGTTCAGCATGTTGAAACATGTCGATTTGCCGGCCCCGTTCGGGCCGATCAAGGCGAGCAGTTGCCCTGCAGGCAACACAAAACTGACGTCGTCGACAGCCTTGACACCGCCGAACGCCTTGCTCAGATGGGACACCTCCAACAAACTCATTAGCCCTCTCCGCCATGCGCCACTTGCTGCGTACGATTAGACGGCGCGCCAGACAGGTCGGACACCGAGAATTCAACGGGATTACTAAGCGAGGACGCCTCTGCTGCTCCCGACGGCCCACGTTGTTCCGTCTTCACGTCCCTCCCGGCATCCATATCGCCGTCCCCCGGAAGATCGAAACGCGCACGGACGAAACCAACGATGCCTTGCGGAAAGGCCATCACCATCAGCAACATCGCCAGGCCCAACAGGGCCTCCCAGTAATCCGTCTGACGCGCCAGGGTATCCTGAAGCCAGGTAAATACCGCCGCTCCGACAATTGGTCCGCTCAATGTCTGAATCCCGCCCAGCAATACCATCACCAATCCGTCCACCGAACGTCCCACGCTGATCGTTTCCGGTGAGATCGTCCCTTTGGAAAAGGTATACAGCGAACCGGCCAACCCGCCGAATATCGATGCAATGACAAACGCCAACCATTGCACGCGCTTGATATCGATGCCAATTGCCTCGCTCCGGAGTGGCGAATCACGGGCGGCACGCAGTGCATACCCCATTGGCGCAAACAGCATGCGACGCATCAGCCAGACGCCCCCCAACGCAATGACGACCGAGAGGTAATAATACGCAACCGGGGAACCGAGCCAGCCGGACGGCCACATCCCGAAGATCCCGTTGCTGCCACCAGTCACATCGTCCCATTGGTACACCACGGACCAGACAATCTGCGCAAACGCGAGCGTCAACATCGCGAAATACACACCGGACAACCGTACGCAGAACCAGCCGAACACCAAAGCGCCGAGTGCCGCAAGCACGGGCGCCAGCAATAAAGCGGCTTCCATCGGCAGATTGAACACTTTCAGGCACAACGCCACGCCATAGGCACCCAAGCCAAAATAAGCGGCATGGCCAAACGAATGCAGTCCGCCAGGACCCATGATGAAATGCAAGCTTGCGGCAAACAACACCGCCACTAGGATTTCAACCATCAGGACGGGAATATACGGGAAGCGCCCTGCCACGAGCGGCAGGGCCAGCAACACGATCACGGCCACGCCGGCCGCGTAGCGAGTACGCATGGCCGCCGGACGCAGCGGCGTATCGGGCAGCGCAGCGGACCGGACGGCGGCATGCGGACGTCCGAATAGTCCCCATGGGCGAAGCACCAATACCACCGCCATCACGACAAACTCCGCCACCAGCGTAAATTTGGTCAGGGAAAACGTCAGGCCGAACAACGACACGGTACCGATGCCAATACACATCGCCTTGATCTCGGCGATTAATACCGCGGCGACGAAAGCCCCTGGAATCGAACCCATGCCGCCCACCACCACCACCACGAATGCATTGCCGATGGTATCGAGGTCCAGCGAAAGACTGGCAGGTGACTTCGGCACCTGCAATGCGCCGCCCAGGCCCGCGAGAAAGGCACCGACAAAGAACACGCCGGTAAAGAGCCAGGCTTGGTTGATGCCGAGTGCACCTAGCATCTCCCGATCGCTGGTGGCCGCGCGAACGAGGCGCCCCCAACGGGTACGCGCAAGTGCATACCAGAGCAGGCCGAGCACGACAGGCCCCACGACCATCAGCAAGACGTTATAGCTTGGCACCGCGTTGCCGAACAGGGTAAAAGCGCCGCCCAATCCAGGCGCACGCGGCCCAAGCAGATCTTCCGGCCCCCAGATAAAGAGCGCGCCATCGCGAAAAATCAGCAGCAACGCAAACGTGGCGAGCAGATGAAACAACTCCGGCGCGCGGTAGATACGTCGCAACACCACGCACTCGACCAGTGCGCCAAGACACGCCACAACGAGCGCGGACAACAGCGCTGCTCCCCAGAATCCCACCACGCTGCCGCCAAGCCGTGTCGTCAAGCTGTAAGCCACATAGACGCCCAGCATATAAAACGAGCCGTGCGCGAAGTTGACGATCCGGGTAACGCCAAAAATCAGCGATAGGCCCGCGGCGACAAGAAACATCGCCGACGCATCGGCGAGCCCATTAATCAACTGAACGAGTAGATTCGAAAACATCGATGCCCCATGTCACGACTCGACTTGCACACGCGCTCTCACGGCTACCGCTACTGAAAGCGGCCGATGATTCCTTCGCGACGCACATAATTGGTTCGTCGCCTCACAGCGCATTGCGAGACCAGCATAGCATGTCAAAAAACGTGTACTACCTATTCACCGCCGAAGAGCGCCATGCAATACAATGTACACATTTGAATTCCCCTCCATGTCTGACATGGCTAGATACATCACCGCCGCAGATTAAGGAAGCAACGCAGGCAGCCGGCGGCAATATGGTGCCCCGGCTGTCGGAAGCATGAGCACACGCTCGGCAAGCTCGGCAAGCTCGGCAAGCTCGGCAAGCTCGGCAAGCTCGGCAAGCCGGGATTATAAGCAGATCAGGGAACGCGTTGGCGCGCGCCGGTGGCAGCGCGGGGGAGAGACGAAACGGGAGTCAGGCGTGGTGAGCGGAGGCGGCGGGAAAGGCGCAGTCCCGCGATTCGATAACAAATGGGATACGCCGGAACTGCAGATACAGGACCACTAACGCCCGGTGTGGACTCGCGGCGGCAACACTGGCACATAACTGACGTCGGGCATCCAGCGGCTCGGCCGTAGCTGCACTTGCAGAAGAGATGGCCACGGACATCGCCGACGAAAGCGCATGCATCCGAACGTCACCCCTGCGATGTGCCAGATGAAATGCACGGCGCGCACGACGACGCAGGGAAACAATCGATACCGCAACAGCCAATACCATGCCGAATCGAAAAGTCGGCCCCTGAAACACGGACTCCGGGACCTGGAACAACATCATCGCAAGCAGCATAAGAACTTGCGCTGAGCAGACAGTCGCAATCGAAGGGAACAAGTAGGCCCTGGCCGTGTCGGCAATGGACGGTTTCATCGCTTTGCTTCACTGAAAAGGTGGTCGGTCGGACGTACCATCCGAGAAACAATCCTGCAAAGCACAAAACATTCCAACAAGCCGTGAAGGTATGAAATATTGTAGGATGCGCGCTACGCGCCATGACATCACACCGTGCAACGTGCCTTCGCTCGCGATGGCATTACTCCGCGCTACGCCGGCACATCAGGCGGGTAAGACTGTGACCGCAACCGTCGGGGCGCGGACGCTGCGCACGTAGTAAATATCGACATCTTGCTCACCTGTTTTTACAAACCCGTGACGCAAGTAAAACGCATTCGATTCGCTACCGCGCAGTGCGCCGAGGACAATGGGCAGGTGCAGCATTGCCGCCTGGTCGATGATCATGCGCAATACGGCACTACCAATGCCACAACGCTGAAACCCCGGCAGGATATACAAATGATCGAGCAGAAGATGATCGGCGCGGATGCGCGTGACCGTACAACCGGCACGGAACCCATCGACGAGGATATGTTGCGCGCATGCGGGATCGAAGTTGTCTAACATACGGGCCCGAGCGCGATGCAAATCAAACCGCCCTATTCGCATCAAGCTATCTCGCATGGCCGCAACGCGCAGATTCGCCAGGTAGTCTGCGTCCTCCCACTTACTTTGCTCGAGACGGATGTTCACCGCGAGACGCCCCCGCTACGCGCCACTACTCACAGAATAAGCAGGATTGCCCGGACGCTGGATGGTCTGATGCACCCACTTTTTTCAACATGATAAGCGAGAAGAGAACGTACGCGCGATCGATACTCATCGGGAAAGTGTGGACAAAATGGCACGCTGTAGAAAAACAGCGCCACGCATTATTTCAACGCGTGGCGCTGCGCGCATGCGGCGGTGACGTCGGACATCAACCATTGAAATGCGCGAAGCGCGTAGTGCACGCGGCCCACAACACGGATGGAACCAGGCACGGTAATGCTCGGTGGATCAGCCGGAGCACCGATAGGATGCCCTTCGCAGGATGGGAGCGCAGCCCTCACTGCTTGCCTGATGTTTCGACGTAAAAACAGTGTACTGCGGCTTAGCGAGAATTCGGTTCCTGATTTCCTATAGAATACGGACATAAAGGAAAGAATCTTTCTCGATAAAGGTATTTTTCGAAAGAAATGTTTTCAGGAGAGACATGCGATGCCTGCCGCCTTGGATGCATTGGATCGTCATGACCGTGCGATCCTCCGTGAACTGCAACAGAACGCACGCCAGCGTAATGCAGAGCTCGCTGAAAAAATTGGCATCTCGGCTAGCGCATGCTGGAATCGCACCCGTCAGTTGGAAAAGGACGGGTATATACAGGGATACACGGCACTCCTCGATCAAACCAAACTGGGCTTTTCAGATACCGTACTGATCGAATTGACATTGGACGGCCACGAAGACGAAAGGCTGGCCCGGTTTGGAGAGGAACTCGCGGCATTGCCGGAAGTGATCGAGGCCTATTTGATCTCCGGCGAATATGATTATCTCGTGAAGGTAGCGGTCGACGGCACTGCTGGCTACGAACGTTTTCTACGAGAAAAACTCTACAAGATCAGCGGCATACGACACAGTCGATCGATGTTTGCCCTGCGCTGCATGAAGCAGATTCCGTCGGTGCAGCTATAGTTTATTGACGCGTGGTTTGTGTTCGCGATCGTTTGTTTTCCCGTGGGCGACGCGGTGCGCGACGATATGGCCGATATGCGTCTGCACCCAATCCGCAAGACCTTCGAGTCGTGTAGCAACCGCTTCACCCATCGATGTGAGATGGTATTCGACCTTGGGTGGCACCACCGGATATGCAACCCGGCGTACGAAACCATCCGCTTCCAAGGTCTGCAGCGTCTGCGCCAGCATTTTCTCGCTGATACCTCCGACTTTTCGCCGCAATTCGCTGAAGCGATGCGTACCCGCCATCAATCCCACCAATACCAGCACCGCCCAGCGACTGGTAAGGTGTGTGAGCACCTCTCGCGACGGACAATCCTGTGCAAATACATAGCCTTGACGCATCAAATCGGCGAGGCGAACGCCGTCTGCGTTGATCCGCATGTCTGTGGCTGCTTCCGCACCAGCTGCGCCTTTCATGCCGACGTTGTCCTGTCCGTCTTCGGCGCTTTCCACTGTTCCAATATGCTGTCTTCGTGTCACCACACCCTCCGCTTCACGCCCACCATGCTTACTTTTTCGTGCGTACTTTCGGAAAGTAAGCACTTACCGTATTCTGCCATGAGGATCGCGTGCCCCTTACACAAAAACGGAGTTCCATCATGATCGTCATCACAGGTGCAACAGGTCAACTGGGCCGTCTCGTCATTGCCGCACTGCTGCGCCGTGGCGTGGCGGCAAATCACATCGTTGCGGCAGTGCGCAGTCCCCAAAACGCCACGGATCTGGCCGGACAAGGTGTGATCGTCCGACGCGCGGATTACACCGAACCGGCCAGTCTCGATAGTGCCTTTGCCGGCGCGGAGAAGGTACTGCTGATTTCAGGCAATCAAGTAGGTCAGCGCGTCCCGCAGCATCAAGCCGTGATCGACGCGGCGAAACGCGCCGGCGTCGCGCTGCTGGCATACACCAGTCTGGTGCACGCGACACAATCGCCACTGGCCCTGGCGGCCGAGCACCGTGCCACGGAAACCGCGATCGCAGCGTCCGGCCTGCCTACGGTCATCCTGCGTAATGGCTGGTACAACGAAAATTTTGAGACGCGCATTACCGGCGCAGTCGCGACCGGTGCGATCCATGGATGCGCCGGCACGGGCCGGTTTTCGTCTGCATCGCGTGCCGATTACGCGGAAGCAGCGGCTGCGGTACTGACGCGCAGCACGTCATCTGACATCCAGATCCTGGAATTGGCGGGGTCTGAAGGGTATTCCCTAGCCGATCTTGCCGGCAAGGTTGCCACGGCATCGGGAAAACCGGTGCAGTACCATGATCTTTCTCAAGTGGAATACGAAGCTGCATTGCTGAAACATGGTCTACCGGATGCGTTCGCCAAGATCCTCGCAGACTCGGATGCGGGCGTCGCGACCGGCGCACTGTTCGACGAAGGCAAGACGCTCGAAAACCTGATCGGGCGGCCGACGACATCCATTGACGAGACGATCGCCGCGATCCTCCAGCGCTGATCGCGTTCTTGAACCGGAGGGGTTTTGCCTACAACCTTAGAGGGTCACCACGAAGCGCGCTTCATGGTCCTCGAAAATGGCATCGAACGTGCCACCGTGGCCCGTGAAAATAGCATTGGCGATGAAAAGCCCCAGACCCAGACCGGAACGGTTGTTCAAATTGAGCGGGCCGCCCTTGAATGGATCGATCAGACGACGGAATGGTACCGTCACACGATGGGTTGTTTTGTTTTTGACCTCGATTCGTCGACGCCCGCCATCCACGCGAGCAACAATCTCAATGGGTGCATTGGGGTCACCGTGCTGTCGCGCATTGCTGAGCAAATTGCTCATCCCCTGCACAAAGCGGTCTTCATCGAGATCGGCCTGCCCAAGCGCATCGCAGTCCAAGCGCACATCGTTTCCAGGATAGCTGAAACGTATTTCCTCGACCATGGCGAGCAATACCGCATCCAACGAGGTAGGTTGTCGGGCGAGGCTCAAGCCGATACCCGAGCGGATGCGGCTGACGTCCAAAATATAGCTGATCAACGATTGCATGCGACGGGTCGAGCCTTCTACACGCTTTGCCGTATCGGTCGACGTCGCCAACCCCTTACCCATCAACTGCACGGCCAGATTGATTGCCTGTAACGGGTCACGCAAATCGTGCCCCAACGTAGCCAACAACGTCATCCGTTCGCGGTCGCTTTCCCGCAGCCGTTCCAGCGCGACATCCTGCAACACCGCCTTCACCGCACGCGCCGCGCTTTGGTCCACATCTGTCCACTCGCGACAACTGCCGCGGACAATCTGCTGCCAGACTTCAAACGAGCCCCTCGGCGTCAGCCGACGGCCATTAGGCCCCGACGCCACGATCTTATCTGGTGGTCCGGCCCAACAAATCGTCTCGACCAACTCGTCGCGAAGCCAGGCCACGGTAATGCGCGACTCGCTGGATACCTGGATTGCCAGCAGGCCCGCCGCTTCACCATTTCGCGTTAACGGCCGCGGCACATCAGGAAGATCGTGCGAAATGGAGCGTGCGACCACAATATCCAAACGGGCATCCGCCATATGCTGCGCCAGTTCCAACATTCCCTGCCCGTTGGCACCTGCACCCAGCAACAATACACGCTGGTCGATGACCACGGACACACCGTCGCAATCCATCATCTTGCCAATGGCGTCGCCGGCTGCAGCGAACCCGGCCGACAGTTCGGGCGCGTCCGCCATCAAGCTGGCGATTTCCAACCCTAACGCGTTCCACGACACCTCGGCGGACATGCGACGCTTGAATTCGATCCGTTCGATCAGTATCGATAATACTTGCGTCAGTACCGTGCATGAAAGGCGCACCGCGAGCGGCGAGCGGTACGGCTGCATGTGATGGCAAGCAATTAACCCCCACAAACGGCCGTTGATCACGATCGAAATACTCATGGACGCCTTGACGCCCATGTTTTTCAGATACTCGATGTGAATCGGTGACACACTGCGCAGGATCGACTGACTGAGATCGAAGGCTTGGCCCGTCCCCGAATGGAGTGCCGGGAAGATAGGAGATGGAATCGCTTCGACCGACGTGATTTGCCGAATCGGCTGGAGTACATAAAGCCGACGCGCTTGCGCAGGGATATCACCGGCCGGATAGCGTTGCTGCAGAAACGGAGACAAATCATCGCGCTTGGCCTCGGCAATCACTTCACCGCTGTCATCCTGGAGAAAACGATAGCCCATGACACGATCGAAGCCGGTCATCGACCGCACGGCTTCCACGGCATCCTGCAGCAGACCCGATACCGAATCGTAATCGGTGCGTTGCAATCGCTGGATTGCCCGCTGGGCAAGTGCTGCATAGTGCCCAGAATGCGACATCCCTGGTGGTACGTCGCTAATGGACTCCCACTCGGCAATCAGCACATCCCCGGACCAGTGCACGACCATGTCGAAACGCATCCCGGCGTGACCCGCCACCTCAACGGACTCAAGCAGCGCACGCCGGTCCGTCAACGCCAGAGAAAGCAATTGCCGGGCTTCCACGCTGAAATGCTTCTCGGCGAACCGAGCCCTCAACGGCGGGAGCTCGCCGAGAAACCGGGCCGCGGATTCACTGGCAGCCAATAAACGACCAGCGTCATCAAAGCAGAGCAACGCACCGTGCGGCTGCACACTGCCCAGGGCGTGGATCGGCTCCTGGTCGCAATTCGCAATGACGTCCGTCAAACCGTTCTGCATTCGAACTCGTTTCCGTGTTGAAATGCCCTCCCCATTGACGGCACTTTGCAGATTGTAATCTTGATTTCAACAGCGGACGAGCCGTCACAACGAGAATACAGTCAACTGTATTTTTTTCACTTATGCAGTGTCAACGCAAGGTAAAGCACGTAGAACGCGCCGTTCACGGCGAGCGCACCCACCCACAGTCCGTTGCGCCTCGACATCACCCGTAGCCACGCCGCGGCCGCAATCGTTATCAACACGCCCGTCAGCACTTCCACGCGCGGCTCCCACGGCGTCAGCAGGATGCCGATAGCCGGTAGCAGCGTTCCCTGAAACACCATCGCGCCTGTGATATTGCCGAACGCCAAGGTATCCTTTCCCCGCCTGATCCAGACAATACTGTTGATCTTCTCGGGCAGTTCCGTCGCGATCGGGATGATCAGCAACGAGAGCAGCAACGGCGAAATGCCCCACAATGCCGACACGCCCCGCACGCCATGGATAAAGCCTTCCGCGCCCAACAGCAGCAGGAGCACGGCAGCCAGCAATTGCAGCACGATCGTCACGAGATTTGTCGGCAGGCCGAGTTTCGCCGCGAACATCGCTTCGGGTGCCTCGGTACCATGCCCGGCATCCACCAGCGAGGCCGATGCCCTGAACGTCATCACGACATACACGACGTACACCATCACCAATGCGACACTCAGTCCGATGCGGATGGCCAATTGATGATGCGGGACGAACATCGCCACAGTGGCCAGGACGAATGCGGCAAGGAAGTATTGCAGGTCCCGGTTGAACCCCGTACGCTCCGGCACGATGCGACCGGACGGTCGCCGGCTGCGCCAGACCGCCAGGGCCATCAGAAAGGTCGACAGCGTCCCCAGCATCAACGGCGCGCCCAAAATGGCGCCAACCCCAATTTCCTGGTTGACCTGCTGCGCCCCACCACCGCCAAGCACCGCAAGCAAGGGGACGATGGTTTCCGGCAATGCCGTACCCACCGCTGCAAACAGCGATCCGGTCACACCCTCGGATATCTTGAGACGCTCACCGAGGTGTTCCAACGCATTCGTGAACAACTCGGCGGCGGCGAGAATGATCGCCAGCGTCACGAGCAGTTCCAGCATCAAGCGCATCATGCCTGGCCTGCCTTTACCGCTGCGGCGCGATCGATCGTCAGTAGGCGCTCCAAGCATGCCGAAGTGACGAGGCGGGTGCGGTGATGATTGACAAAGACGTGACAAGGATGGCGGACAAGCGAAGTGACGACCAGGGCACATGCGCCGGGATGACGACGTATCATAATTATGGGAACTCTCCAGGGCCGGACGGTGCGAAACCATGACGCCGACCTCCCGCCCAGCCCTGGACAAGATCAGCGTCGATAGTCTCGCCAAACCGGTTGGTTGGACACGCCACGGCAAGCGCCGAGAATGTTGACGTGTCCGCCCCCCATTGCAGGAGGCAGGCTACTCCCTAAAGACGGCGCGATTGTAACCGCGCTTTCGTGACACGTGCAAGTAGAAGGGAAAGATTTCCGACTAAGTCGATGAGGGAGCCTGCGACCGCTGCAGCGCCGCCAAATTGCCTTCGCCGAAACCAGGATGCCCACGCCGTTCGACGATCTCAAAAAAATCTCGCCGGGCGCATGACGCAGGAAAGCCTGCAGGAACAAACGCGGCGTGCCATCGGGGTCGATATGCCCATCAACCAGTATCTGGCGCGCGCGCAACGCGGCGACATCAAGGCCGTGCCCGGGCAGACGTGCGTCCATCTGATCGTAATAGGCATCAGGCCAGGCGATGAACGTCATCCCCCGCGCCAGCAATGCATCGACGGACGCGACGATGTCGTCGCTCGCCAGCGCAATGTGCTGGACACCTTCGCCGGGATGATCGGGCAGAAATCGGTGCATGGTTTCCGTCGGCTGGGCGCCCTCCTCATACAACGGGATACGGATGCTGCCGCAGGGAGACACCACCACGCGAGCGCCCGTCGGCGCCAATCCATCCGGATGCAGATCTTGCAGCGCATGGAAATGCAAGAGTTCCGCATAGAAACCGAGCCACTCGTCCATCCTGCCCGCGCCCACCGTCTGCGTGAAATGGTCGACTCGCTTCAAATGCGTCGACGCCGCGTTCCCCGCGGCACGTTCCGCGTTCGCCGTGAGGTCGGCACCATCGATCGGGGCGAAATCGACCTCGTACAACGATGGTGCGTGCGTCCCATAGGCATCGTCCGGACGTCCCGGCCAGCGATCGATGAAGTAAATATGCGAATCACCGATCCCTTGAATCGCGCGCAACTTCAATTCGTGCGGTCCCGTGCGTTCTCCCTCGAAAGGCCAGGCTCCCATGGTCAACGCATGCTTGAAAGCTTGCTTTGCGCTCAGCACGCGGACCCCGAGCGCGCATACGCCCACGCCATACTCACTGGCATAACGCTGTGCGAACGAGTCAGGCTCGCCGTTCACGAGAAAACGTATGTCGCCTAATCGGTAAAGCGTCACCGCCTTGCTGACATGCCGTGCGACGGGCTTGAGGCCCAGCCGCTCGAACATCGCGCCGAGCCGTTGTGGGTCCGGCGCGGCGAACTCCACGAATTCGAGGCCGATCATGCCGAGCGGGTTGTTCGGGTCCACGGGTGGCCGGTCCGGCTGCACATCGGGCGTGGTCAAGGGCGTGGTTGTCGACGTTGTCGACGCAAACGCAGGGTCTTCAGACGGTGAAGGGCTCATAGTCAAGATGTCAGTCACCCGGGCACAAAGATAGATCGCGCAATTATTCTATCGCGTCATGCCGTCGGCAAACGCAAAATCAGCGCAACACCGCGGCACGTCCCAAATATTGGCACCACGAATGTCGATACATATAGCAGGCAGCTTCCCTGATGTTCAGGCCGAATGGGGTAAGTTGTGCCACAATGCGCACCGTATTGCGTCCGCATGCCGTGTGGCATCCGGGATGCATATCGCTTCCTTGCAGCCGCTTCGTCGTGGCTACCGCGTGGCCGGGCGAATTTATTTGATCGGTGCGGCATGCGTGAGCCTGCTACACTCGGCGTAAGGGACGTTACAATACGCCGCCAGCGTGCTTTCGACGCCGGCGACCGTCTCCCCGTCACATGCGCCGGTTTTCGGCGTGCGTGACGCGTTTTCTCTTTTTGGCCGTCGGGGTGGGACGCTGTCATTGGACGATGCTGTCACGATGACAAATAGGTCAGGTCCGGCCGGACTTGGCCTATCACACCGCCTGTCGGCCAACTGCATCGACGCGATTTAGACGACTGAACATGGGTTTTGAAGAACTGGCAGCACTGAAGCAGCAGCTCAGCAAGCAATCTCGGGGCAAGCGCGAGGGGAACAGCGACACGTCCCGAAACGTACGCGCGACGCAACCTGAACGCGAAGCCCCGGCCGCTGCTGCGGCACACAGTGCGGAGCAGTCGCGCACGACCGAGCCACGGGCGGAGGGCGGCGCTCGCCACGCCCCACACGATGGTCGAAAGCGCGCGCCGGGCCAGGCACCGCGGCCCACCGGCAGTCGCGGGCCGCGGCCTGAAGGCGCGCGTGCCGACGGCGCACCCCGCCAGGGGGATGGCGCACGTCATGGACCGCGCAGAAACCATGGCGCGCCGAATCGCGATATGACATGCGGTGAGGCGAATTCGAGCAATGTCACCCCGGCGGAGTCGAAAGCCGGCACTGGCCAATTTCCGGCCCGGTCTGGGGCCGGCAAGCGGCCAGCACGTGACCGACAACCGGGCGTGGGGCATCCCACCCGCCCGACGACACGACCGGAACGACAGGTAGATCCGGTCGTACTTACCATCGGTCAATTGCAAAAGCATTTCCCGCTGGCTTTCCCCAAAAACCCGGAACCCAAGAAGCCGCTGAAGTTAGGTATCAGCAAGGACTTGGCGGCGCAGGCGGAAACGCTGTCACTGACGGAGCCTGCAATCCTGGAAGCGATCAAGGTCTGGTGCCAAGGAAGTCGTTATTGGGCTGCCATGACCAATGGCGCCGCGCGCGTCGGCCTGGACGGTCAGCCCGACGGCACGGTAACACCGGAACAGGCAGGCCATGCGCGGTACCTGGCCGCTGCAGCACGCCGCGCGAAACGGCAAGATAAGCAGCCGGACGCTACTGCCGCGAGTGCCGACAGCACCGGCACGCCTGTTGCATCAGGTGGCGTACCCCCTGATGCCGACGCCCCCGTTGGGGACAGTGCCGACGCCGACGGCGCCACATCGGCTACGTCGACAGACGTGCCGGCGGCCAAGGAAGGAGCGCCTGAAGAAATAACGGCGACTGCTTCCACGACAACGACGGAACCGACCGCCAAGCCAGCAGATAACACCAACATCGATACCCTGTCGGTGTCCAAACCAGCCGCACACTGATTGGACGCGGCGGCCATGCAAAGGGGCCGCCATGAACCTGTCTTCACGGTACTGCGCGAATAGTGCGTGGCAAATTCACGACACCCCACCTCGCTACGCACTTTTTGAGACTTGCGCTATTGCGCCGTAAGGTCGGTATACCGACCCGCCGGGCAAGCCCACCTGCATTGCCAACAGCGAACCGCACACTTGTCGTTACTGGCATGGAGATCGATTTGCGTAATCCTGCTCCCGACCCGACTGGCCAGGGGTCGCTTGCCGAGAGACAGGACATGCCGAGGCCCTACTGACCAATCGGCCTAGTAGACTCGCATCCACCACGCATTACATCGGCGGCGCGACGCCGTCCTTCTCGACAGCGATACGCGTGGCGGTGTACATGCCATCACTACCTTTCGTCGCAACGACAAACACTTTCTTGCCCGACACCAAGTCAGCGTGGGTCGCTGGTGCAAACGTCACGACCGGTACATTGTCCGGCACGGCGATCTGGCTCGTACCGCCTTTGTACGAAACGGTGAGGCTTCGGCCGTCAGCCGACTTCACTTCGGCGTCCACGTTGCCGTTGGTCATCGTGCTGTTCGCACCCAGGTCCCATTCGTAGTGACCTTCACCCGTACCGCGCGCCGACTCGGGAAAGACCACTACTTCACGCGCGGTCATCTTGCCGTCGACACCCGTCGTCGCGGCGGTACCGATAAATGCGCCCGCCTTGATATCGCTCAGCTTGATGTTCTTAAAGGCGCCGATCGGAGTCTTGTCCGAGATCATGATCTTGACGTCGTCACCGCTGTTCCGGTGCACGGTCAGCTCGTTCGGCGAGACAGCCGTGATGGCGCCCCGAATGCGGGTCGGCTTGGTCGTCTGCGCGGAAGCTTGCGACGATGCCAGCATGCACGCGGTGGATACTGCGACGGCGGTAAAGGCGGCAAGCGCGCGGATACGGGAAAACGTCTGGCGTTGCAACTTCATGGGAAAACTCCTTCCTTGGGTGATCGATCGTATGACGGTCATGAACCGCCGAACCAGTTATAGCCCTGATTCTCCCAGTAACCGCCGGGATAAGTGTTCGTCAGCGAAATCGCGACGATATGCTTGGGATTTTTATAGCCCAATTTTGTCGGCATCCGCAATTTCATCGGAAAACCATATTTCGGGGGCAACGTCTGGCCGTCGTAGCGCAACGTGAGCAGCGTTTGCGAATGCAGCGCCGTAGGCATATCGATACTGGTCGTGTAGTCATCGGCACAATGAAACGCCACGTATTTCGCATGCGTGTCCGCACCGCATGCGGCCAGGAAACGCGAGAAACGTACCCCCTCCCAATGACCGATCGCACTCCATCCTTCAATGCAGATATGTCGCGTGATCTGGCCCTCTTGCGGGAGCGCGTTCAATTCATCCAGCGTCCAGACCTTCTTGCCTCCCACCATGCCCCCCACTTCGAGCTTGTAGGTCGCCGGATCGACCTGGGGTACGTCGTCGATATCGTAAAACGCATTGAATGGAAACGGCCTCGTGATCATCGACTCTGGATACGTCGGCGCCATCGTGTCCGGATTGAACATCCAGCCTTGCACCGTATCGTTGAATGACGAGATACGCCGCAACGCGGTGTTGACCGACTTGTCGTTGCTCAGGTCACAGCCGGACAACATCGCGATGCCGCCCAGCGTCAAGAGGCGTTGCCCGAACAGACGGCGTGACGGGACCGACAACGTACGTTGGACGTCGTGGACGATATCGTCTGCATTCGGAATCTCGCGGCCATACAGAAACGCGGGGCGTGATGGGGATTTCTTGGGGGACATGCTGGCTCGATTCCGCGGAAGAATGATGGACGATCAACGCCCACGCAGCATCAATAGCAAACTGCGTGGAACCAAGAGCACCATCAGCAGGTGAATGACGATGAAACCCACCAGGAAACTCATTGCGGCGAAATGCACATATCTTGCCGCATCGTAGCCCCCCATCAAGATGCGCAACCACGACAACTGGACTGGCTTCCACAACGCGAGCCCCGACAGAACGAGAATCACCAGATCAAGCATGGCACACAGATACGCCACTTTCTGCACGGCGTTATAGCGACTTGGATCCGCGTGCTTCAGCTTCAGTGTCAGGGCGGCGACCAGGTCCACGATAAATGAACGCGGCCGCCACTGTCCGAACCGCCGCACGAGCCGCCCGGTCAGCAAATTAACCAGTAAATAGATACTGAAACTGCCAAATAGCAGCCACATGCCAGCGAAATGCCACTGCAAGGCGCCGCCCAGCCATCCACCCAGTGTGACGCTGGACGGGAAAACCCACCACGCGAATAACGGCGACGCGTTGTAGACCTGCCAACCGCTGGGAACCATGATCACGATCGCCAGCGCGGTCAGCCAATGGGTCAAGCGGACCCACCATGGCTGAATGATCTTGCGGCGCCCCTGCCCTGCGGCACCGACTTCTTCCGGTATCGACTGCTGAACATTCATCCAACTTGCTCCCTTCTGGGATACTCATAGTATGAAAAGCGTTCTGACAGGCACATGACGCAACGATGACTTTTTTGTCATTCCGCGCCCATCTGATTCCCCTAGAATACAGGGACGTGAAGAAAAGCATCGTCCACCGATTCGATTCGGTCCACGTTCATTCCGAGAAGTATCCTCTGGCGCGGCAAGCGGTCCGCGCCGCTTATCCCGATTTTATTGCGATCATGACCCTGCTCGTTATTGAGGACGACCCCAAAACCGGCGATTACCTGAAAAAGGGCCTGGGTGAATCCGGCTATCAGGTGGATCTCGCCCGCGACGGGGCGACGGGACTACAGTGGGCATTGAACCAGGACTATCAATTGATCATTCTGGACCAGATGTTACCCGGCATAGATGGCTGGCAGATCATGGCAGCGCTGCGAGCAAAACGCGATACGCCGGTCATTTTTTTGACGGCGCGCGATCAATTGGAAGATCGGATACAAGGACTGCAACTTGGCGCTGACGACTATCTTGTCAAGCCCTTCTCCTTTATTGAGCTGACCTTGCGCATCAAAACGCTACTGCGACGCGGCGTGACACGCGAGTCCGATACCTTCCAGGTCGCGGACCTCCATGTCGACGTGCTAAAGCGCAAGGCGAGTCGTCAAGGCATGGACATTACCCTGACCAATAAGGAATTCGCGTTATTGCACCTGTTCTGCAAGCGCGAAGGCGAGGCGTTGTCCCGAACGTTGATTGCATCGGAGGTCTGGGACATGAATTTCGATAGCGACACGAATGTCGTCGATGTGGCCGTGAAGCGGCTTCGCGCGAAGATCGATCAACCCTTCCCTATCAAGTTGATCCATACGGTGCGCAGCATCGGTTATTCGTTTGGAATCGTCGAAGGTGGCTGAGGCGCGCGAACAGCGCGAATGGCAACCGGACGACGTGCGCGGGTCAGCCACCCCGGCCGGGAGCGCCGCCACGCGGGAGGCCCTCCCCGCTCGAAAATCCGGTCTACGTCGGCGCTGGCGTCGTGCATCGATCACCACGCGCGTCAGTTGTTTGATCGGGGTATTGGTCTATCTGGCACTGGCCGGGGTGGGAATGTCGCTCTATGATGCCACGCGGGTCGCCTTGAACAAACGCGCGGACCTCCAGTTGATTGCGCGTATCGAGCACATGCGCACCCTGTTACGCGACTTGTACACGGTGCAGGAAATCGAATCACGGCCTGCCCTATTCGAGACGATGATGGGCAATGAACAAGACGTCATCGTCATCCGTCGACCCGGCACGACGCCCTTTATCAACGTCAATCCGCAACACACGCCCTTACCTGCACTGGCACCTGTACGCCCAGGTCAGCCCATTACGTTGACAGCGCTCGCCGACGGTCGCAGCCCCGACGGTTGGCGTGTGCGCTGGATCGCGGCCAATGCGGTCATCGGCAACCATGGCGAGACCATCGAGATCGTCGCCGCACATGTAATGACACAGGAAGAGCGCGTACTGGCGCTATATCGTCAGCGGGTCATCGCCACGATGTTGGCAGCATTGGTCGCCACGCTGACCTTGGTTGCATGGAGCCTTAGACGCAGCCTGGCACCGTTGCGGCAAATGGCCGCTCGCGCGGCCGATGTAACGCCGGAGAATCTAGCAGTACGACTCGACGCAAGCGCGGCACCGGCGGAACTCGAAACCTTCGCCGCATCGTTCAATGCAATGCTGGATCGCTTGACGGCCGGCTATCAACGGTTGCTGCAGTTTTCAGCTGATCTGGCCCACGAACTTCGCACCCCCATCGGTGTACTGATCGGGCAAACCCAGGTATTGCTCGTGCACCCACGTAGCGCGGCCGACTATCGGCAGGTGCTGGAATCCAATCTCGAAGAACTGGAGCGACTCGCGCGAATTGCGGAAAACATCCTGTTCCTGGCCCGCACCGATCACGAGCGGCAAGGCCTGCCAGACAACGCGCGTACGCAGATGCCGCTACAGCCTCTTCTCGAGACAATCGGCGCCTATTTCGAAGGACTGGCCGAAGAGCGTAACCTGCGCTTCGATATCATGGCAACCGGCACGGTAAGTGCCGATGCGCTGATGTGTCGGCGAGCCATCAACAATGTCGTCGTCAACGCGGTGCGCTATGCAACGCCGGGAACCTGCATCACGCTGCGCGGCGGCGAGGGCCGGATTGTAATCGGCAACCAGAGCGAACCGATTCCGAACGGTGAGCTTGCCCGTTTATTCGATCGCTTCTACCGCCGCGACCCGTCCCGCACTGCCTCGACCGAATCCAACGGCCTTGGACTCTCGATCGTCCACGCGATCATGCGTGTGCATGGTGGCGGGGTCTGGATACAATGCGACGTCACCGGATGGATCACCGTTACGCTGGATTTCCACGTCAACACCCCCCCCACCGAACCGACCGTTTCCCCTGTGGCATAACCTAATGACGATAAGTGATTTCCCCCGCTGGCACGGGTATGGGACGATGCCGTGCTGTGCTGCTGGCGTCTAGGACCGCCCGCAATGCACTAAAATCCCACGGCAGCAAGGAAATGGCTTCATGAAACGTCGTCACTGGCTTCACCGCATTGGTTTCGCATCGCTCGGCCTGGCCGTCTCGCTTCCCGGCATCACCGCGCCCACCGCATACGCTGCGGACGCGGCAGTGACCAAAATCGTCCGCCTGGGCACGATGAGCGGCCCCGATGCCGATATCTGGCAAGTAGCGCGGTCGGAAGCAGCCAAGCACGGTCTGACCATCAAGATCGTAGAATTCAACGACTACGTACAACCGAACGCCGCGCTGGACGCGGGTGATCTCGACGCCAACGCTTTTCAGCATAAGCCCTATCTCGATAGCCAGCTACAGCAACGAGGTTACAAGATTGTCAGCGTGGGCCTGACCTATATCGCGCCGCTGAGCATCTATTCCCATAAAATCAAAGACCTGTCAGCATTACCGAATGGTGCCTCCATCGGCATTCCCAATGATCCGTCTAATGAAAATCGTGCACTATTGCTACTTAAAGCGCAGCATTTGATCACGCTGCGACCGGGCGCCGGCCAAGATGGCTATAACGCCACGATCCTCGACGTCGCCGGCAATCCGAAGAAACTGAAGTTGCTTGAAATGGACGCGGCGCAACTGCCCCGTGCGCTGGGTGACCTGACCGCGGCGGCGATCAACAACAACTTCGCGATCGATGCGGGCTTGAAACCGCAATCGGCATTGGCCCGCGAAGGCGCGGACAGCCCCTATGCGAACCTGATCGCCGTTCGAACACAGGACCAGCATGCGCCGTGGGTGAAGACACTCGTTGCGGCCTACCAGTCCGCGGCAGTCAGTGCCTATATAAAATCCCACTACCACGGCGCGATCCTGCCGGCATTCTAAGGACGCACGATGAATTTCCAGCAATTGCGTTATGTTCGCGAAGCCGCACGCCGCAACCTCAACCTCACCGAGGTGGCGAACGTCCTGCACACCTCGCAATCCGGAGTCAGCAAGCAGATCAAGGACTTCGAGGATGAACTCGGCATCGAGATATTCGTTCGCCGCGGCAAGCGTCTGACCGCGTTGACGGACCCGGGCACCGGGGTGCTGAAGCTGATCGAGCGCATCCTGCTAGATACCGAGAACCTGAAGCGTGCGGCAAGCCATTATGCGGCACAGGAAGCCGGCCGCCTGGTGCTTGCCACCACCCACACCCAGGCACGCTATGCATTACCGAAAGTCATCGAGCGTTTCCGCGAAGCCTACCCGAAGGTGCATCTGGCGTTGCGCCAAGGCAGCCCGACGCAAGTCGCCGAAATGGTGCTAAGCGGCGAGGCCGATCTCGGCATCGCCACCGAGGCGCTGAATCGCTATCCCGATATCACCACGTTCTCGTCGTATAGTTGGCACCACGTCATCACCGTCCGGCGCGGGCATCCACTGGCGGAGGCCAAGCAGGTCGGCCTTGCGGACATTGCCGGCTATCCGATCATCACCTACGACAAGGATTTTTCGGGTCGGCCGCATATCGACGCTGCTTTCGAGAAAGCGGGATTGGCGCCCGACATCGTCCTCACCGCGATGGATGCCGACGTGATCAAAACCTACGTGGAAGTGGGTTTGGGCGTAGGTATCCTCGCCGCGATGGCCGTAGACCCGGTGCGGGATGACCATCTCGTCGTGTTCGATACGCCTGATATGTTCGAACCGAACACGACGCGCATCGGTATCCGTAACGGCACCTATCTGCGGACATACACATATCGCTTGATCGAAATGCTCGCACCGCATCTTCGGGAGGACGAGATCCGCTCAAGGCTCAGCGAAGAGGACTGAATCGATCGGCCGCGCAACGATCCCCTACAATGGGATTCCTCACCTTTCCGGAATCCACTTTCTCATGCGTCCGCGCTCGCTTATTACGCACTACCATGCCCGTCGCGACGATATCGGGGATCTCGTGACTCGCCGTCCGCTGCCCGGACCCGGTATTGACCAGCTAGACCCGTTCCTGTTTCTCAATCATCACGGCCCACAAAATTACCCCCCGCATAACGACGGATTACCATTCGGGCCACACCCGCATCGCGGTTTTGAAACGGTCACGTTTATTCTGGAAGGCGACCTCGCGCATCTTGATACCGGTGGTCACGAAAGCGTTATCAAAGCGGGGGGCGTGCAATGGATGACTGCCGGAAGCGGTCTGATTCACGCTGAAATCTCTCCCGATACGTTTAAGCGCGAAGGGGGTCCACTAGAAATGCTGCAGTTGTGGATCAATCTTCCCCGTCGCTTGAAAATGACGCCACCACGGTACACCGGACTGCAACGCGACGCGCTGCCAACGGTGCGAACGAGCGACGGAGGCGCCGATGTCACCGTTATCTCCGGCGTATTCCAACATGGCGACACCCGGATCAGTGGGCCTATCGCATCGCTTACCGGGGTGCAGGCGCTTGTGATGTCGCTAAAGGCGGGCGCAACGCTCACGGTCCCGGCTCCGAAGGACAAACAGGTGTTCCTTTATACCGTGTCTGGCCAGGTCGACGTTGCAGGAGCAACGCTGCCCGAACATCATCTGGCACGTATTGACAACGACGGCGATGCGTTGCTATTGCATGCAACGGAGGCGCCAACGCGCCTGCTTTGTTGCCTGGCGGATCCGATTGGCGAGCCCGTGGTGTCGCATGGCCCATTTGTCATGAATACCCGGGAAGAAATACATCAAGCGATCCGTGACTACCAAGCGGGGCTTTTTGGCCACGGTTTGGAACATCTAGGCTAAACGCACCGATTTGCTAGGGGTTAACCCTTGCGCTCGGCAATGAACGTCCTATAATAGGGTTAACACTTAGGGAAACAGCTAGACAACGGCGCCGGGCGGCGTCGACTGACCCTGAAACGTGTGAATCTGTTCAAATAGGACCTATCATGAGCGCCTCGCCGACTCCCTCCTTTGCTTCGAACGCTGCAAAATCGCGCGCACAAGGCAGTGGTGTGCGTCGCTTCTTCCGGGAAGTGTGGCAATCGTACCTGCGCCATTCCGAACTGCGTGTCATGCTTGCCAGCGGACGCTGGTCGCCACAAGCCGAATTGTCGATCCGCAAGCGCACCGACATGTAAGCTTATCAGCCGTGTAAAACGCGTCGCTTCTTTTGCGGGCGACGCGGCCGTTCAGGACAGGCCGTGGACTGGATGTCCCGTCATGTCGAGAATTGAATTACCGGCTTGCGTCATTATTGCATGCGGTAAAGCGTAATGAAAACGCTGTCATTTTCCCGCTCATTCCGTGCAGCCGTACTGTTTTGGCTCGCTCGCAGCGTACAGGGCGCGTTCGTTTCCACAATGCGATGTTCGATCATCTCGCGTACGTTCGCACGGGCATTCTCAACGCCGAATAGCGTGTTTTTTTGCAATAAATATGGCTGTTAGTTGCAATCCACCAGTGCATCATCCTTTAGCAATTCGCCTTCGACGACTGGCTTTCAACGGCCGGACTGACGGCAGATCTCCCGATCAGGGTAGCGTTAACGTTATCAGATGAGGTGGTACGCAGCGGCGGTGACTCTTGGGGAATGTCGAACCACCGAATCCAATCGCTCTCCGGTTCGACGCAATGGCTGTCCGCCACGCGCTGCGTAAAGCCGATGCGATCGAAAAACTCAAGAATCTGAATCGCACGTTTGCGACCGACACCCGTGGCGTCGCGAAAGATCGCTGCTGCCACCTCGCCTTTAGCGCCACTGTTCGATCCCACGCCCAATTGCGCGAGTGAATGTAGCAGGCGCGCAAGGATTGCGATCTGGAATCGGTCGTAGAATAGATCGGGAACAACTTCATAGACGCGGCCTTCATGCGCCAACTGCTGCAGGATCCGTCGCACCCTGGCCTCCGGCAATTGTCTGTTCGCGGCAATATCACGCACCCACGGTGGATTAAAACGGCCCGTCGCAAGGTCAGCGACGATGCCGCTGACCGGCACGCCATCCGCATCCGGCATCTGCCGGCGATGCTCCGGCAACTGCAAGCAGGCACCCGATCGTACCAAGCGCCCTTGCATACATAACGCGTCGGTAATGGCACGCCAAGCGGCATTCGGTATGTCGATCTGCAGAAGCTTGCGCAATAAGGACGCGGCCAGCCCTTCGTCGTTTGGTACAAGCGCATGATGCGCCTGTAGCGCATCGATTGCCGCGCCCGTCCAGGCCACGAAATCGTGCGCGTCAACCAACCAGGTACCGTGCTCCCTTGACGGTACGAGCGTTACGCTACTCCGCCCCTCGAGGTCGGCGCGAACTTCCGCCACGCGAATACCCGTACCGTCGTAAGAAAGCACGTGTTCGACGCACACCGTCCGGAGCGCGCGCGGCGTCGCGGTGGCCGCTAAAGCGGTGAGATGGTGCCGCAGTGCGTGGACTCCCACATCGAAAGGATCCGTGGCACATGTCTCAAAAATAGTGAGGTGCGTGTCACCGTTCGCTCCCAGACGCTGCCGTAACGCCCTGCGCGCTTGCTCGGCGGCAGCGGGGGCCAGCGTGTCAAGACGCGTGAGAACCACGATGCAATGGAGACCGTCAGGACATGCGCGGGCGCAAAAAGCCTCGGCATCGATCTGGGCGTCGATGTCGTCGGCAGCATCGACCGCCCACAGCACGACATCGACGGCATCCCAATGCGCCTGACGCACACGGGTGCTGGGCGGCCCGTCGAGGACCGCAAGCACTGCGTCAACACCCAAGCGGACACCATTTACTGGTGCCGGTGCTGACGAAAGATAACTATACGCCGGGATGACCCACATACCTCCACGTGATTCGTCCGAGAGGCCGGCAGAATCAACCCCCGTCAAAACACGTGTCAATGTTGTCTTACCCGATCCCGCCCGGCCCGTCATTGCGACAATCATCTTCGCCCCCCTCGTTCCCGAACGCGCAGTGGGGACACATCGCGTAACAGGCCGATCATGCATTGCGATCTATTGCCGCCTCAAAAGACGACATCACGCCCGCATATAATTGCGTACGCAATAAAAATCGCGAATCGGTTGGCAGTGCCAACGACCAAACCGAACGAACGTCCGTTCCAGCACCGATTCTTTCGCCTGCCGCACTATCCCAGTGCAACGCCGCACGGCGCAAAACGGCGTGGCCGCCGACCAGGGATGCCCCCTCAAACGACGTGTCATTCGCAACAACATGACCCCCCACCGCGATGCATGCGTGCCACCCGATGCATCACTGCAGCTTGCTTATCACGACCAGCAGTTGACTGCTTCGAGGATGGAATGAGTATAGAGTCTTTCGTCGCGCTTGCGGCCGCGTTTCACCGTTCGCCTTAGGCCCGTAAGCCGGCGCGGGCATAAAACAACAGTTTGCTCGGCGCGACGGCAACACCCTAGCGTTACCGGATAGGACTTTTGACCGGATGACGCACCGCCATTACAAGGGCGGCTACTACTCGCGCGGCGGGATTTCTTGCTCTCAGTCCCCAATGAAACTGAGGATTTCGCGATTGAATTCGCTTGCATGTGTCAGGTTCATGCCATGAGAGGCGCCGCGCAGCACGATACGCTGTGCGTAAGGTAACCACTCGGCCAACGTTCCCGACGTGGCTAGAAATCCGGGTGGACTCTTGTCGCCATTGATGATCAACGTCGGGACCGTCACACAGCTTGCCAGTGCCCGCGTGTACAGTGGCAAAACATCACGAACTTGCCGTGGCAAGGTGGCCGCGTTATCGCGTGCCATTGTGCGGAACGCATCACCACTGCGGCCCCAATAACCTGGGCGGCTCACCGCATCGACAAACATCTCCAAGCCACCATCGATGTCCCCGGACTCCACACGACCCGCGGCGACCATCCGCGGATCATCGGCGGAATAGGCACCCTGCGGGCGCCCGTTCGCGTCGATTTTCACGGTCGGGCGTGGGTCCTCGCCTGCTTTAGCCGGCTTACCGCCCGGATCAGCCAATACGAGGCGATCCACGAGCGACGGATCCTGGCTCGCCGCGTGAAACGCCACGCAGCCGCCACGTGAATGTCCCACCAACGTCACTTGCCCCCAACTACGCGAATGTATCAGACCGAGCAACGCGTCAACATGTGGTTGTATTCCGAAAACGGCACCCTGCGGCGCAGAGACTGGATAGAAATACGGAAGGCTGACAGCAATAACATGCCGCCTCTCGGCCAGCGCTGCAATCTGCGGCTCCCAATAGCGAAAATCGCAGAGAGAACCGTGCACCAATAACAATGGCGGGGCATCACGGTGCTCGGTTCCGGTCTCAAAATAGGCGATCCGACTCGCCGATGGGAGTTCGACGATCCGGGTGTGTTCAAGTTCAAACATAGTCGTTTCCTGCGCTGCAGGGAGTAGCGAGAAGTCTTATTGTGGGGAAACCGTTCCGTGGCACGCGGCCCGTAAATCCCTCTCACAGTGCGGTGAATGGGTAGGCGGTCCCCTTTTGTCATCCGACGATACTGCATTGCAGCATAGTCTGTGTAGAGCGGATTATGCCTGTCCTGCCCGCAAATCGCTTGCATTCACAAAAAAACAGCAGCAAATAAAACAATCGATGCGTGTCTGACACACGGACAGCACACTCGAAAGCGGGCGACGGGATGAAGCACATCCTTCACCGAGGCGCAATCACACACCGGACGCCATCGATGTCGATTTGCCTGCGGCCCATCGCAAGGCAATCCCGTTGCGCTTTTCTTAACGGCTATCAGACACCTCCTAAATCGCATTACAGACAAAACAGAATCTCTTGATACCAACGCATTGGAGCAGGACGCTGGCAAATCGCTTGCGGGACCGGTCACACGCAACATCACGCCACAGGCGCGCGTTGCAATCGCGCAGCCCCGCCATTCCAATACAGCAATCCATGGCACTGCAGCCTGGTCCGCCTATCCGCTAGAGTCCCCTTGTCGATTCATCTTGCCTATTCTCGCGATCCATCGTACCGAACCGACAACGCCGGGCCCATGCCGGTCGACGATACACGGTCGCACGAAGCGAATCGTCGTACCTCGCGTCGGATGCGACAATGGCCTCAATACGTCATTCATTCGTTCTCCTTATGGATCATGCCTAAGAAAATGAATCAACCTGACCCGAACGTACCGCCTCGTACAGGCTCCAAAGTCGACGACGCTGCCAATACCTACGTGCAGCGGGATAAGGTCACCGCACCGCCGGCGCCTGACGGGATCGACCCCGACAATGCGTCGCACCTTCAACGCGGTCTGCACGACCGACATCTACAACTGATCGCGATTGGCGGTGCCATCGGCACGGGGCTTTTCATGGGTTCGGGCAAGACGATTGCCCTTGCCGGCCCTTCGATCGTCCTGGTGTATCTGATCATCGGCGTAATGCTGTTTTTCGTCATGCGCGCGCTCGGTGAATTATTGCTATCGAATCTTTCATACAAGTCGTTTACGGACTTCTGCGGCGACCTGCTGGGTCCGTGGGGGGCTTTTTTTGTCGGGTGGACATACTGGCTCTGCTGGGTTGTAACCGGAACAGCCGATGTGGTTGCCATTGCCGCCTACATGCAGTTCTGGTTGCCCGACCTGCCCGTCTGGATACCGGCGCTTGCTTGTATAACGTTATTACTGTGCCTGAACGTTGTCCATGTGGCTTTGTTCGGAGAGATGGAGTTCTGGTTCGCAATGGTCAAGATTATTGCCATCGTGGCATTGATCATCACTGGCGCCATCATGGTTGGAACCGGCTTCATGG
This sequence comes from Robbsia andropogonis, assembly GCF_000970345.1. Lineage (GTDB taxonomy): Bacteria > Pseudomonadota > Gammaproteobacteria > Burkholderiales > Burkholderiaceae > Robbsia > Robbsia andropogonis. The sequence continues at coordinate 91,293 of NZ_LAQU01000021.1, forward strand.
TACCTGGCTCGCCACCAGCATCGATTTCACAT
>NZ_LAQU01000022.1 GCF_000970345.1 Robbsia andropogonis
TTGCCTCGGCGGTGTCGGGCCTGCTTCATGCTGGTTCGGCACCGCAAGCCCATTGTCGCGCGGGTGTGCCGCATGCGCCCCGGTGTTGTTTCAATACCGATTTCACGCATTACGGTGCAGGGAAGCGGCGCGACGATGGGGGCTGTTGTATATTCCGGTTTGCGTTGATACTTTGCAGGGCAATCGCGCAACCCCTCGCTCTTTATTTGATGGCGGACCCAGCCGCCTCGCTCTTTAAGGAAACATCATGGCAAGCCAAAACATCCGTATTCGCCTGAAGGCATTTGATTATCGCTTGATCGATCAATCGGCAATCGAAATCGTTGAGACAGCGAAGCGGACGGGCGCCATCGTGCGCGGTCCGGTACCGCTGCCGACGAGTATTGAACGCTTCGACGTGCTGCGCTCGCCGCACGTGAACAAGACATCGCGTGACCAGTTCGAAATCCGTACGCACCAACGCCTGGTCGACATCATCGATCCGACCGAAAAGACGGTTGACGCGTTGATGAAGCTGGATCTGGCCGCTGGCGTCGACGTGAAGATCAAACTGGCCTAAGCCATTCGATGGACGCGGGCGGTTGGCGGGTATCGCCGCCACCAATGAAAAAAACCGACCTTTCGAGGTCGGTTTTTTTTTGCGCAACAGGGCGACGAGCGAACGTGCGCCTTAGGGCGAGATGATCGAGGCGACCTGCACAGGTGCCCTAGAACGTATAAGCGATGCCTGCGGATATGACCGTCTGGCCATTGTTGTACAGCCCGCGCGAGCGCAGGCCACTTTGAAAAGGTGTCAGACGCGTAATGTCGATGTTTCCGGTGATCTGTCGGAGCAGCGCGACGCGCAGACCTACTCCCAATGACAGGGCGGGCTCGAACTGGGTAGCCTTGCCGGGCCGTGGGGCCTTTTCGGCGTTCGGGTGCGACGCGCCGGGAAACGGTACCGATGATCGCAGCACACCCGCACCGCCGCTTAGCACGAGATCCACGCGACGCGGGATCAGTGGCACCAGGTAAAGGCCTTCGACACCCATAAAATGAGACGTCAGGCCTCCGCGGCTGCCGGTCGTCTTTCCGTTGATCGAAAGCGTGGGTTGCGTACCCAGATACAGATATCGCACCCGTATGCCAGTGCGGTCATGAATGTAGCCAACCGCGGCGCCGAAGCCGAAGCGTCCGTCGTTGGCCAATCCATAAAGCGTATGTCCGTCCCCGCCGCCGAGTTTGCTATTGGCGGCGGATAGGCGACCTGGGCCGATGGACAGCAAGCCATCGGCTTGTACAAAAACACCATTGGTCGCCGCGACCGCCTCGGAGGAGGCGACGAGTGGTGCGACGCTCAGTACTGCGCACGTCAGGACGTGCGCGATTTTTCGACAAGGCGTGCGCCGCGTCCCGTTGCTTTTAGCAAGGTGTGGATAGGCAGGAAGTCGCATGAAGTCGCTCCAAAAGCTATTGCGCGAACAGGGGGCGAGACGGGCATGCCGCGCTATCACTGACCCGTTTGGCAACGATAGAGCGTGGTCGTGGTGAGAGCGATTGGACTGGCCTCAAAGACTGCGTGGACTCGTCCTTGTTTGGTTGGGGGGCTTGTTGGGCCGATGCGACGCCTGCGCCCCCGCGGTCCTGGGGACGCAGGGGCGATTGCGCGGTAGAATCCGCGCATTGGCGGATAGATAGCGCCCTTTGCACACGGATCACCATGTTACGAATCAGTGAAATCAAGCTGTCGCTTGACCACACGGAAGACGCGCTCGCGTCGGCCATCCATGCTCGCTTGGCGCAACTGCACGTTCCTGCTGAAGATTTGCTGCGCTACAGCGTGTACAGAAGGGCCCACGATGCCCGCAAGCGTTCCGATATCAAGCTCACGTATATCGTCGATGTCGATATCAAGGATGAAGCCAAGGCGCTCGCGCATCTGAAGGGCCAGCCTCACGTCGCAGTCACTCCGGACATGCGGTACAAATTTGTTGCGCGGGCGCGGGAAGACTCGCCGGCGACATCGCGGCCGGTGGTCATCGGTATGGGGCCATGTGGTCTTTTTGCGGGGCTGATCCTGGCGCAGATGGGGTTCCGCCCGATTATTCTGGAGCGCGGGAAGGCCGTTCGTGAGCGCACCAAGGACACCTGGGGGCTGTGGCGCAAGAATGTCCTGCAGCCTGAATCCAACGTGCAGTTTGGCGAGGGAGGCGCAGGGACTTTCTCCGATGGCAAGCTGTACAGCCAGATCAAGGACCCGAAGTTTTATGGGCGGAAGGTGCTTGAGGAGTTTGTTCTGGCGGGTGCACCGGACGATATCCTCTACCTGAGCCGGCCGCATATCGGCACGTTCCGCCTGGTCAGTATGGTCGAGAAAATGCGTGCCACGATCCATTCGCTCGGCGGCGAAGTGCGGTTTGAGTCACGTGTCGACGACATTCATATCGAAGATGGGGCAGTCCGTGCCCTGGCTCTCTCGACTGGCGAGACGTTGCGCTGCGATCATGTCGTGCTATCGGTGGGACATAGTGCACGCGATACGTTCGAGATGCTCCACAACCGTGGCGTGTTCATGGAAGCGAAACCGTTTTCCCTGGGTTTTCGTATCGAACATCCGCAAGGTGTGATTGATCGTAGTCAGTTCGGGCGCTTTGCCGGACACAAGCTTCTCGGCGCGGCGGACTACAAGGTCGTCCATCATTGCAGCAACGGTCGCGCCGTCTACAGCTTCTGCATGTGCCCCGGCGGGACCGTGGTCGCCGCCGCGTCGGAGCCGGGGCGCGTGGTGACCAACGGGATGAGCCAATACTCCCGTAACGAGCGCAATGCGAATGCAGGAATCGTGGTTGGCATTACGCCGGACGATTTTCCCGGTGGTCCGCTGGCGGGCATTGCCTTTCAGCGTCACTGGGAGGCACGGGCGTTTGAATTAGGCGGGTGCGACTATCGTGCCCCGGCGCAACGGGTTGGTGACTTCCTTGCGAAGCGGTCGAGTACGCAGTTGGGAAGCGTGGAGCCGTCATACAAGCCCGGCGTCAATCTAACCGATTTGAGTACGGCGCTGCCCGACTACGTCATTGACGCCATCCGCGAGGCCTTGCCCCAGATCGATAAGAAATTACCGGGTTTCGCGATGGCCGATGCGATATTGACGGGAGTGGAAACGCGAACCTCATCACCCGTTCGTGTCCGCCGGAACGACAACTACCAGAGTATCAATGTCAAAGGCTTGTACCCCGCCGGTGAGGGCGCCGGGTACGCCGGAGGCATTTATTCGGCGGCGATCGACGGCATCAAGGTTGCCGAGGCGCTCGCGTTACAGTTAGTGCGCTGTTGATCCTACGCGAGCGGCGCTTTGTCGCAACACGGACGCGCCGTCGGCAGGGGATGCGCGGCGGTTGCGCGGTGAGTGCCGCCGGTGCGCCATGCCCTCGCCGTTTCTCCTTCGCCGATGCCGTCCCGCAACGCCTACGGTATTTCCCCTTGCTGATCAGATAGATGCCTTGCGCGCCCCGGTTACCTAAGGTATAGTGATGAGCTTTTCGTCGCTAAGACGATTTGATTTCCCGTTCAAACGCCGCTTCCCGCGGAAAGTGATCAGGAAATTTGCGCCAAGCCTGCCGCCTGATTAAGGGGTGTGTGGGCGTTTTCCGCTGAGATTTCGCACCCTTTCGGGTGTATTTAAGCCCCGGCCAATCGCAGTCGGGAATGGAGAAAACAATGAGCCTTGGACTCGTGGGTCGCAAGGTTGGGATGACCCGTATCTTTACGGCTGATGGGGATTCGATTCCTGTCACCGTGTTGGACGTGTCGAACAACCGTGTAACGCAGATCAAGACGCTGGAAACCGACGGCTATGCCGCGGTCCAGTTGGCATACGGCGAGCGTCGCCGCTCGCGCGTTACGAAGCCGGAAGCTGGTCATCTGGCCAAAGCCGGTGTCGAGCCGGGTGTCGTCCTGAAGGAATTCCGTGTCGACGCGGAGCGTGCAGCTTCGCTGGCACTGGGTGCCGTGGTGGATGTCGATCTGTTCGCGGATGGCCAAAAGGTCGACGTGCAGGGCGTGTCGATCGGTAAGGGTTATGCCGGTACCATCAAGCGCTATAACTTCGCATCCGGTCGTGCTTCGCACGGTAACTCGCGCTCGCACAATGTGCCGGGCTCGATCGGTATGGCGCAGGATCCGGGTCGCGTTTTCCCCGGTAAGCGCATGACGGGTCACATGGGTGACGTCACCACCACCACGCAAAATCTGCAGATTGCGCGTATCGACGCGGATCGCAAGCTGATCTTCGTTCGCGGCGCGGTGCCGGGCGCGAAGAACGGCGTCGTGTTCGTGACGCCGGCAGTGAAGGCGCACGTTACTGTCGCGCAAGGAGCCTGATCATGGAACTGAAGCTCCTGAATGAGCAAGGTCAAGCGGGCGAGGCAGTCATTGCGTCGGACGCCGTTTTTGGTCGCGATTACAACGAAGCGCTGATTCACCAGATCGTCGTCGCCTATCAGGCGAACGCACGTAGCGGTAACCGCGCGCAGAAGGATCGTGAGCAAGTCAACCACTCCACGAAGAAGCCGTGGCGCCAGAAGGGTACGGGTAACGCTCGTGCCGGTATGCGCTCCAGCCCGCTGTGGCGTGGGGGTGGTCGGATTTTCCCGAATTCGCCTGAAGAAAACTTCACGCAGAAGGTCAACAAGAAGATGTTCCGTGCGGGCATCTCGTCGATCTACTCGCAATTGGTTCGTGAAGGCCGTCTGTCCGTGATCGAGCCGATCACGTTGCAAGCGCCGAAGACCAAGCTGCTCGCGCAGAAGTTCAAGAGCCTGGGCCTCGAGTCCGTGCTGATCATCACCGATGAGCTCGACGAGAACCTGTATCTGGCATCGCGCAACCTGCCTGGCGTCGCTATTGTCGAGCCGCGTTATGCTGACCCGCTGTCGCTGATCCATTTCAAGAACGTTCTGGTCACGAAGGCGGCGGTTGCCCAGATCGAGGAGTTGCTGTCATGACGGACGTTCGCAAAAAGGATCATCGTTTGCTGCAGGTCCTGCTCGCGCCGGTAGTCTCCGAAAAGGCGACGTTCGTGGCGGAAAAGAACGAGCAGGTCGTGTTCGAGGTCGCGAAGACCGCGACGAAGCCTGAAATCAAGGCGGCTGTTGAGCTGCTGTTCAAGGTTGAAGTCGAGTCGGTCCAGGTCCTGAACCGTAAAGGCAAGGAAAAGCGTTTTGGCCGTTTCATGGGCCGCCGCGCACACGTGCGCCGCGCTTATGTCTCGCTGAAGCCGGGCCAGGAAATCAACTTTGAATCGACGGAGGCCAAGTAATCATGGCGCTCGTTAAAGTCAAACCAACCTCCCCGGGGCGCCGCGGGATGGTCAAGGTCGTCAATGCCGACCTCTACAAGGGGCGTCCGTTCGCGGCGCTCGTGGAGAGTGAAAGCAAGACAGCCGGCCGTAACAACAACGGTCGCATCACGACGCGCCATAAGGGCGGTGGGCATAAGCAGCAATATCGTCTCATCGACTTCAAGCGCACCAAGGATGGCATCCCGGCGAAGGTCGAGCGTATCGAATACGACCCGAACCGTAGCGCGAACATCGCGCTGGTGCTGTACGCGGATGGTGAGCGTCGTTATATCGTCGCCACGAAGGGCATGGTTGTCGGCCAAGCGCTGATGTCCGGTTCCGAAGCCCCGATCCGTCCGGGTAATACGTTGCCGATTCGGAATATTCCGGTTGGTACGACGATCCACTGCATCGAAATGTTGCCGGGCAAGGGCGCGCAGATCGCGCGGTCGGCCGGCACCTCGGCGATGTTGCTGGCGCGTGAAGGCATCTACGCGCAGGTTCGTCTGCGTTCGGGCGAAATCCGTCGCGTGCACATCGAATGCCGTGCAACGGTCGGCGAAGTCGGCAACGAAGAGCATAGCCTCCGTCAAATCGGTAAGGCCGGTGCAATGCGTTGGCGTGGTGTTCGTCCGACGGTTCGCGGTGTTGCAATGAACCCGGTGGATCACCCGCACGGTGGTGGTGAAGGTAAGACCGCAGCTGGTCGCGATCCGGTCTCCCCGTGGGGCCAGAAGACCAAGGGCTTCCGCACCCGTCGCAACAAGCGCACGACCAGTATGATCGTGCAGCGCCGCAACAAGAAGCGTTAAGGAGCCGACATGGCACGTTCTCTTAAGAAAGGTCCGTTCTGCGACGCCCACTTGCTGAAGAAGGTTGAAGCGGCGGCGTCCTCGCGTGACAAGAAGCCGATCAAGACTTGGTCGCGTCGTTCCACGATCCTGCCCGATTTTATCGGTCTGACGATCGCGGTCCACAACGGTCGCCAACACGTTCCGGTGTACATCTCGGACAACATGGTAGGCCACAAGCTTGGCGAATTCGCTCTGACCCGGACGTTCAAGGGTCATGCAGCGGACAAAAAGGCCAAGCGGTAAGGGGCGATAGAGATGGAAGCTAAAGCAATTCATCGCGGGGCCCGTATGTCGGCCCAGAAGACCCGGTTGGTCGCTGATCAGATCCGCGGCCTGCCTGTTGCTCGTGCGTTGGACGTCTTGACGTTCTCGCCGAAGGCTGCAGCCGTGGTTGTTAAGAAGGTTCTGTTGTCGGCTATCGCGAATGCGGAGCACAACGAAGGCGCAGACATCGACGAGTTGAAGATCAAAACGATCTATGTCGACAAAGCGGGTTCGTTGAAGCGCTTCACGCAGCGCGCGAAGGGTCGCGGCAACAAAATCGAAAAGCAGACCTGTCACATCTTTGTGGCAGTCGGGGACTAAGGGGTCGACGATGGGACAAAAAATTCATCCGACCGGCTTCCGGCTGGCCGTGACGCGTGACTGGTCGTCGCGCTGGTACGCAGGCAATGAGAATTTTGCGGGCATGTTGTCCCAAGATATCAAGGTCCGCGAATACCTGAAGAAGAAGCTGAAGAACGCTTCGGTAGGTCGTGTGCTGATCGAACGTCCGGCAAACAATGCCCGGATCACGATTTTCAGTTCGCGTCCTGGCGTCGTGATCGGCAAGAAGGGTGAGGATATCGAGCTGTTGAAGTCGGACCTGCAACGCCTGTTGGGCGTGCCGGTTCACGTCAACATCGAAGAAATCCGCAAGCCGGAAATCGATGCGCAGCTGATCGGTGATTCGATTACGCAGCAGCTCGAGCGCCGTATCGCGTTCCGTCGCGCAATGAAGCGCGCGATGGCCAATGCGATGCGTCTGGGTGCCCAAGGCATCAAGATCATGAGCTCGGGTCGTCTGAACGGTATCGAAATCGCACGTACGGAATGGTATCGCGAAGGCCGTGTGCCACTGCACACGCTGCGTGCCAACATCGACTACGCAACTTCGGAAGCGCAGACGACGTACGGTCGCATCGGTGTCAAGGTGTGGGTCTACAAGGGCGACCACCTGGGCCCGAACGAAGCGCCGGCAGTGGAAGAGGCGCCGGTCGAAGACAAGCGTAATCGTCGCAACGCACGTCCGGGCGATCGCCGCCCGCGCCGTGACGGTGAAGGCGGTGGTCCTGGTGCGCGTCGTGGTGCGCCGCGCCGCACTGGAGGGTAATCATGCTGCAACCGAAGCGTAGAAAGTATCGTAAGGAGCAGAAGGGCCGCAACACCGGTGTAGCGACTCGCGGTAACGCGGTGTCGTTTGGTGAGTTCGGTCTGAAGGCTATTGGTCGTGGTCGTCTGACCGCGCGCCAAATTGAATCTGCGCGTCGTGCCATGACGCGTCACATCAAGCGCGGTGGCCGGATCTGGATTCGAATCTTCCCGGATAAGCCAATCTCGCAAAAGCCGGCGGAAGTGCGGATGGGTAACGGTAAGGGTAACCCGGAGTACTACGTCGCTGAGATTCAACCAGGCAAGATGCTGTACGAAATGGACGGCGTTACCGAAGAATTGGCGCGCGAAGCGTTCCGTCTGGCCCAGGCAAAACTGCCGATCCAGACGACCTTCGTTGTTCGTCACATCGGCGCCTGAGGGAGATGAACGATGAAAGCATCTGAACTTCGCAGTAAGGACGAAGCGGCGCTCAACCAGGAACTCAGCGATTTGCTGAAGGCCCAGTTCGGCCTGCGCATGCAGCTGGGTACCCAGCAGCTGAGCAATACCAGCCAAATCAAGAAGGTTCGTCGCGACATCGCACGCGTACGCACCCTCTTGACGGAAAAGGCGAGCCAGAAATGAACGATACCGCTACCAATAGCTTGAAGCGCACGCTGTCCGGCACCGTTACCAGCAACAAGATGGACAAGACGGTGACCGTGCTGGTCGAGCACCGCGTGAAGCACCCGATCTACGGCAAGTATGTCGTACGCTCGAAGAAGTACCACGCGCATGACGAAAGCAACACGTATAACGAAGGTGATCTCGTTGAGATTCAGGAGTCGCGTCCTATCTCGAAGACGAAGGCATGGACGGTGTCCCGCCTGATCACTGCCGCGCGCGTGATCTGATTGCGTACGCCTCCTCGGACTTTGGTTCGGGGCGGTGATCAAAGAGCCGGCTGAAAAAGGCCGGCTTTTTCATCACCGCAACTGTTCGACCTGATGTGGTGAAACGGCGACGTGGCCCGGTTTTTGGCCCTGTCGCCGTGAAGGTATTGCTAAGGAAGAGAAAGCGGGCTATACTCTCGCTCTTTGCTTCAATTTGGATTCGCCCGAAAGGGCGTTTTGGTGCCGATTATCATTCGCCGGGCGGTTTGTGCAGGCTTCGGCGGGTGGCAGTGGCACCAAGGTGATAGTGGTCCTTCAGCTGTCGCCTGCCGTTCACGCCCAAACAGCCGGCTGGCTGACGGGACCAAGACTGACCGATGGCGCCATGGTGGCGTTCTCGGATTAAGTTGGGAAAAGTTAAATCATGATCCAGACCGAATCTCGGCTCGAAGTGGCCGACAACACCGGTGCGCGTGAAGTCATGTGCATCAAGGTGCTAGGCGGCTCCAGGCGGCGTTACGCAGCTATTGGCGACGTCATCAAGGTGACCGTGAAAGAAGCGACACCGCGTGGCCGCGTCAAGAAGGGCGAAATCTACAACGCTGTTGTTGTTCGTACCGCAAAGGGCGTTCGCCGTGCAGACGGCTCGCTGATCAAGTTCGACGGCAATGCCGCCGTGCTTTTGAATAACAAGCTCGAGCCGATCGGCACCCGTATTTTCGGGCCGGTGACGCGTGAGCTGCGCAGCGAACGCTTCATGAAGATCGTTTCGCTGGCGCCGGAAGTGCTGTAAGGAGCCGCGATGGAAAAGATTCGCAAGGGCGATGAGATCATCGTCATTACCGGTAAAGACAAGGGCAAGCGCGGCACCGTGCTGCTGGTGGCAGAAGATCACGTTGTGGTCGAAGGCCTGAATCTGGTGAAGAAGCACGTCAAGCCGAACCCGATGAAGGGTACGACGGGCGGTGTGGAAGCCAAGGCTATGCCGCTGCAGAAGTCGAATGTGGCGCTGGTGGATGCGAACGGCAAGCCGTCGCGTGTGGGCATCAAGGTTGAGGACGGGAAGAAGGTGCGTTTCCTGAAGTCGACCGGTGCGACGATCAGCGCTTGACGCTTGGAGTGACAAATGACTCGTCTGCAAGAGATTTACAAAGAAAAAGTCATCCCTGAGTTGACCGAAAAGTTCGGTTACAAGTCAGTGATGGAAGTGCCGCGTCTGGTCAAGATCACGTTGAACATGGGTCTTGGCGAAGCGGTTGCTGACAAGAAAGTGATCGAACACGCCGTGGGCGACCTGACGAAGATTGCTGGCCAAAAGCCGGTGGTCACGAAGGCACGCAAGGCTATCGCAGGTTTCAAGATCCGTGAGCAGTATCCGGTCGGTGCGATGGTTACGCTGCGTCAAGAACGTATGTGGGAATTCCTGGATCGTTTCATCACCATCGCGTTGCCGCGTGTGCGTGACTTCCGAGGTGTTTCCGGCCGTGCGTTCGATGGTCGTGGTAACTACAACATCGGTGTGAAAGAGCAGATCATTTTCCCCGAAATCGAATACGAGAAGATCGACGCGCTGCGTGGGCTGAACATCAGCATCACGACCACCGCGAAGACCGACGAAGAAGCGAAGGCGCTGCTCGCCAGCTTCAAGTTCCCGTTCAGAAACTGAGGTTAACGTGGCTAAAAAGGCACTGATCGAACGTGAAGACAAGCGGGCGCGCCTGGTTGCAAAGTTCTCGGCCAAGCGCATCGCATTGAAGACGATCATCGACGATTCCAGCAAGACCGACGATGAGCGTTATCAAGCACGCCTGGCGCTGCAACAGCTGCCGCGCAATGCGAATCCTACGCGTCAACGCAATCGTTGTTCCGTCACGGGTCGTCCCCGTGGCACTTTCCGTAAATTTGGCCTCGCCCGTAACAAGCTGCGCGAGATGGCTTTCCGCGGCGAAATCCCGGGCCTGACCAAGGCCAGCTGGTAATAGGAGAAACGATATGAGTATGAGTGATCCTATCGCCGATATGCTGACCCGCGTCCGAAACGGACACCAAGTCGGGAAGACGTCGGTAGTCATGCCGTCGTCGAAGCTGAAGGTTGCGATCTGCAAGGTCCTGAAGGACGAAGGCTATATTGAAACCTACGCCGTGACGACTGACGGTGCGAAGGCATCGCTGGGCATCACGCTGAAGTACTACGCCGGCCGTCCGGTCATCGAGCGCATCGAACGCGTGTCGAAGCCTGGTCTGCGCGTGTACAAGGGTCGTGACGACATTCCGCGCGTGATGAACGGGCTGGGCGTCGCCATTGTTTCCACCCCGCGCGGTGTGATGACCGATCGTGCAGCGCGCGCCGCAGGCGTGGGCGGCGAAGTCATCTGCTACGTCGCCTGACGTCAGGGAGAGAACAATGTCTCGAGTTGGTAAAAGCCCGATCACCGTGCCGGCAGGCGTGGAAGTAACGATTGGCGCGGAACAAATCGTGGTCAAGGGCCCGAGCGGTTCGGTGTCGCTGGCAGCACAACCGCTGGTAAAGGTTGCGCTGGACAGCGGTGTTCTGACCTTCGAAGTCGCGGATGAAAGCCGGGAAGCGAATGCGCTGTCCGGTACGCTGCGCGCACTGACCAATAACGCGGTTATCGGCGTGACGAAGGGTTTCGAGCGCAAGCTGACCCTGGTCGGCGTCGGTTACCGTGCGCAAGTGCAAGGCGACAAGATCAATCTGTCGCTGGGTTTCTCGCATCCGGTCGTGCACCAGTTGCCGGCTGGCGTGACGGCAGTAGCGCCGTCGCAGACCGAGATCGTCATCAAGGGGATCAATAAGCAAGTCGTCGGTCAGGAAGCTGCGAAAGTTCGCGGCTACCGTCCGCCTGAGCCATACAAGGGCAAGGGTGTGCGGTACTCCGACGAGGTTGTGATCCTCAAGGAAACCAAGAAGAAGTAAGGTGCCCACCATGGATAAGAAACAAGCTCGTGCGCGCCGTGCGCGCAAGACGCGGATCCTCATCGCGGACCGCGGCATCCACCGTTTGGCGGTGCACCGTACGAATCTGCACATCTACGCACAAGTGTTCTCGCCGTGCGGCACGCAAGTGCTGGCCAGCGCGTCCACCGTTGAAGCGGAAGTGCGTACGGAATTGGCTGGTAAAACCGGCGTGGGCGGCAACGTTGACGCCGCTACGCTGATCGGTCAACGCATTGCAGCACGCGCCAAGGCAGCAGGCGTCGAGTCGGTGGCGTTCGATCGTTCTGGTTTCCGGTATCACGGTCGGGTCAAGGCGTTGGCCGAAGCCGCCCGTGAAGCCGGTCTCAAGTTCTAAGGGGTCGTGATGGCAAAAACTCAAGTACGCACTCAAACCGAGAGCGAAGACGGCCTGATCGAAAAGCCGATCGCCGTCGTCCGCACCACGAAGGTCGCCAAGGGCGGTCGCGTGATGTCGTTCTCGGTGATTTCCGTGGTTGGCGACGGCGATGGCCGCGTCGGCATGGGTAAGGGCAAAGCGAAGGAAGTCCCGGCTGCGATGCAGAAGGCGATGGAAAGCGCGCGCCGCAATATGTTCAAGGTCGACCTGAAGAAGGGTACGCTGCAACACGAAATCAAGGGCCGTCACGGCGCTTCGAAGGTGTTGCTGGCACCGGCCAAGGAAGGTACCGGCGTGATCGCCGGCGGCCCGATGCGTGCGGTATTCGAAGCGGTTGGCGTGCACAACGTCGTCGCGAAGAGCTTTGGCTCGACGAACCCGTACAACCTGGTCCGTGCGACGCTGGATGGACTGAAAAAGCAAGTGACGCCGGCGGAAGTAGCAGCCAAGCGTGGCTTGTCGGTCGAAGATATTCTCGGCTAAGGATGCTCACCATGTCAGATAAGACCATCAAGGTTCAGCTCGTCAAGAGCTTGATCGGCACGCGTGAATCGCATCGTGATACGGTTCGCGGTCTCGGTCTGCGCCGCATCAACTCGGTCAGCGTGTTGGAAGACACGCCGGCGGTACGCGGCATGATCAACAAGGTTTCGTACCTTGTGAAAGTCATCGGCTCTTAAGCCTGGGGACAGACTATGCAACTCAATACCATCAAGCCCGCGGAAGGCTCGACCCATGCCAAGCGCCGTGTAGGCCGCGGCATCGGCTCTGGCCTGGGCAAGACCGCTGGTCGCGGTCACAAGGGCCAGAAGTCGCGTTCGGGCGGTTTCCACAAGGTTGGCTTCGAAGGCGGTCAGATGCCGCTGCATCGTCGTCTGCCGAAGCGCGGGTTCTCCTCGCTGACGAAGGAATTCGTCGGTGAAGTGCGCTTGAGCGACCTCGAAAAGCTGGGGCTCGACGAAGTCGACCTGCTCGCATTGAAGAAGGCCAAGCTGGTCGGTCAGATGATCGAGCGTGTGAAGGTCATCGCAACGGGCGAACTGAAGCGCAAGGTTGTGCTGAAAGGCATGACGGCGACGAAGGGTGCGCGTGCGGCGATCGAAGCGGCAGGCGGCTCGCTGAGCGAGTAAGCAGTGAACGGCGGGCCTGCCGAGAGACAGGCCCGCCGCAGCGGCAATGAGCGATTAATTAGCGCAGAACGTGGCGATACGTGGCGAAGCAGGATGGCCACGGCTGCATCGGAGAAGGTTTTGGCTACCAGCCCAAGTCTTGCGAAATCCGGAAAGACGGCGCCGAAGTACGGCGACCTGCGCCGGCGGCTGATTTTCCTGCTGCTGGCGTTGATCGTTTATCGGATCGGTGCGCATATTCCGGTGCCGGGGATTGATCCGGACCAACTGGCAAAGCTGTTCCAGAGTCAGGCGGGCGGCATCCTCGGGATGTTCAATATGTTCTCTGGGGGCGCGTTGTCGCGTTTCTCGGTGTTCGCATTGGGGATCATGCCTTACATCTCGGCGTCGATCATCATGCAGTTGCTGGCGATCGTGTCGCCGCAGCTGGAGGCGCTGAAGAAGGAAGGGCAGGCAGGTCAGCGGAAGATCACTCAGTACACGCGGTACTTTACCGTGGTGCTGGCGACCTTCCAGGCGTTCGGGATTGCGGTGGCGTTGAGCGGTCAGCAAGGTCTGGTGATCGATCCGGGCCTTGCATTCCGCCTGACGACGGTGGTGACGTTGGTGACCGGGACAATGTTCCTGATGTGGCTGGGTGAGCAGATCACCGAGCGCGGATTGGGCAACGGCATTTCGATCATTATCTTCGCCGGTATCGCGGCGGGGCTGCCGAATGCGGTGGCAGGGTTGTTCGAACTGGTGCGAACCGGGTCGATGAGCATCATCTCGGCGATTATCATCGTCGCGTTGATCGCAGGGGTCACGTATCTGGTGGTGTTCATCGAACGCGGCCAGCGCAAGATCCTCGTGAACTACGCGAAGCGCCAGGTGGGCAATAAGATTTACGGCGGACAGTCGTCCCATCTGCCGTTGAAGCTGAACATGGCGGGGGTGATTCCGCCCATCTTTGCATCGTCGATCATTCTGTTCCCGGCGACGATCGCAAACTGGTTCAGCACCCGGATGCCGTGGTTGCATAACATCGCGACAACGCTGTCACCCGGACAGCCGCCGTATGTAATTTTGTACGCGTTGGCCATCGTTTTCTTCTGCTTTTTCTACACCGCGTTGGTGTTCAACAGCAGGGAAACGGCGGACAACCTGAAGAAGAGTGGGGCGTTCGTGCCGGGTATTCGACCGGGCGACCAAACCGCGCGCTACATCGACCGGATTCTTACGCGGCTGACGCTGGCGGGTGCGATCTACATCGTGTTCGTTTGTCTGTTGCCGGAATTCCTGGTGTTGCGCTGGAATGTGCCGTTCTACTTCGGCGGTACGTCGCTGTTGATCATCGTGGTGATCACGATGGATTTCATGGCGCAGGTCCAGTCGTACGTGATGTCGCAACAATATGAATCGCTGCTCCGGAAAGCCAATTTCAAGGGCGGCAATACGATGATGCGTTGAGCACGAGAATATGGCCAAAGATGATGTAATCCAGATGCAGGGCGAGGTGCTGGAAAACCTGCCCAACGCGACTTTTCGGGTGAAGCTGGAAAACGGTCATGTCGTGCTCGGGCATATCTCCGGCAAGATGCGGATGCACTATATCCGTATCCTCCCCGGGGACAAAGTGACGGTGGAACTGACGCCCTACGATCTATCGCGGGCGCGGATCGTATTCAGGGCGAAGTGATTTCGAGGGAGTAACATCATGAAGGTAATGGCATCGGTAAAGCGCATGTGCCGGAACTGCAAGGTGATCAAGCGCAATGGCGTTGTGCGGGTGATCTGCAGCTCGGATCAGCGCCATAAGCAACGCCAGGGCTGACGCGTAGCGTCGGTACCAGGCTCTCAGTTGAGGAAGAGTAATGGCTCGTATTGCAGGGGTTAATGTCCCCAATCACAAGCACGCCGAGATCGGTTTGACGGCGATTTTCGGTATCGGCCGTCCGACCGCGCGCAAGATCCTTGAGAAGGTTGGCGTGCCTTTCTCGAAGAAGGTTGGCGAACTGACCGACGACGATCAGGAAAAGATCCGTCTGGAAATCGGGAACTATCCGGTTGAAGGCGATCTGCGTCGTGAAGTCACGATGAACATCAAGCGCTTGATGGACTTGGGTTGCTACCGCGGCGTGCGGCACCGTAAGGGCCTGCCTGTCCACGGTCAACGTACCCGCACGAATGCGCGTACCCGCAAGGGCCCGCGTCGTGCCGCTGCTTCGCTGAAGAAGTAAGCGCAACACTGGTCACAGGAAAAACGAATGGCTAAGGCTCAGAACAATTCCGCCGCTCAGCGCGTCCGGAAAAAGGTGAAGAAGAACGTACCCGAGGGCGTTGCATGCGTCCACGCATCGTTCAACAACACGATCATCACGATCACGGACCGTCAGGGTAATGCCCTGTCGTGGGCGACCTCGGGCGGTCAAGGTTTCAAGGGCTCCCGTAAGTCGACCCCGTTTGCAGCGCAGGTAGCAGCGGAACAAGCTGGCCGCGTGGCGATGGAATACGGCGTGAAGAACTTGGAAGTGCGCATCAAGGGCCCCGGCCCGGGTCGCGAATCCGCGGTTCGTGCGTTGCACAGCCTGGGTATCAAGATCACGTCGATCTGCGACGTGACGCCGATCCCGCATAACGGCTGCCGCCCGCCGAAGCGTCGTCGTATCTGATCGATGCATGCCGGAATGGTGCGAGCCATTCCACCCATAAGCCCACCGTCCAGGTGCGACGCGCGTGGCGACGGTCCAGACATCAAGGACGTCCCCGTGCAGGACATCGGACTCGCCTCAGCGGGTGGGGGTGCGGGGTAAGACGTCTTTTGTGCAGACTTGCACGCCCGATGTCTTGCCGGGACCGTATGCCCAGCCCGTTGTCCGCGATTAATCAAGAAGGAAACTGAAAGTGGCACGTTATACCGGCCCACGAGCCAAACTCTCCCGCCGTGAAGGCACTGACCTGTCGCTGTTGTCGAACCGTCGTTCGCTCGCTGACAAGTGCAAGCTTGACAGCAAGCCGGGTCAACATGGTCGTACCTCGGGTGCGCGGACGTCGGACTACGGTCTGCAACTGCGTGAAAAGCAAAAGGTCAAGCGGATCTACGGTGTGTTGGAGCGTCAGTTCCGCCGTTACTTCGCTGAAGCCGACCGTCGCAAGGGCAACACCGGCGCCACGCTGTTGCAATTGCTGGAAGGCCGTCTGGACAATGTCGTGTACCGGATGGGCTTCGGCTCGACCCGTGCGGAAGCCCGTCAGCTCGTCAGCCACTGTGCAATCACGGTGAATGGCGTGGTGGCGAACATTCCGTCGCAGCAGATTCGCGTCGGTGACGTGATCGCGCTCCGTGAGAAGGCCAAGAAGCAAGCCCGCGTTCTGGAAGCATTGAGCCTGCAAGAGCAGAGCGGCTTCCCGAGCTGGGTTGCGGTTGATTCGAAGGAACTGGTGGGCACATACAAGCAAGTGCCGGATCGTTCGGAAATCACGGGCGACATCAACGAAAGCCTGATCGTCGAATTGTATTCGCGTTGATCGGCCACCTGAATGCGGATCGGTTTCGGGTTTGCATTACGGTAGCGTTGTGGTGAGCAGTGAAGTAGTGCCGGCTGCGTGGCAAGAAACGGCGGCTGACGGTGACGTCGGTGCCGTGGCATGCCACGCGCCGGCTTTTTAGGGTTGTTGCCAGTCAGCCTTATCGGTGTAACGAGCCGAGGGTATTGAAGAGGAAAACCTATGCAAAACAGTTTGTTGAAGCCCAAGATCATCGCAGTGGAGTCGTTGGGTGACAACCACGCCAAAGTCGTGATGGAGCCGTTTGAACGCGGTTATGGTCACACACTCGGCAACGCGTTGCGTCGTGTACTGCTGTCGTCGATGCTGGGTTACGCGCCGACGGAAGTGACGATCGCGGGTGTGGTTCATGAGTACTCGACGCTGGACGGTGTTCAGGAAGACATGGTCAACCTGGCGCTGAACCTGAAGGGCGTGGTTTTCAAGCTTCATAGCCGTGATGAAGTCACGGTCACGTTGCGCAAGGACGGCGAAGGCGTGGTTACGGCGGCGGACATCGAACTGCCCCATGACTGCGAAGTCATCAATCCGAACCATGTGATCGCGCATCTGTCGAAGGGCGGCAAGCTCGACGTGCAGATCAAGGTGGAAAAGGGGCGCGGCTATGTGCCGGGTAACGTACGTCGCTACGGCGAAGACGTCGCCAAGGTCATCGGTCGTATCGTGCTGGACGCGTCGTTCTCGCCGGTCAAGCGCGTGAGCTATGCGGTGGAATCGGCACGGGTGGAGCAACGTACCGATCTGGATAAGCTGGTGATGAACATCGAAACCAACGGCGTCTTGACGCCGGAGGAAGCGATTCGTCAGGCAGCGCGTATCCTGGTTGATCAGTTGAACGTGTTCGCGGCGCTGGAAGGTACCGAAACCACGGCCGAAGCCCCGTCGCGTGCGCCACAGATCGATCCGATCCTGTTGCGTCCGGTTGATGATCTTGAGTTGACGGTCCGTTCGGCAAATTGCCTGAAGGCCGAAAACATCTACTACATCGGCGACCTGATCCAACGTACGGAAAACGAGCTGCTGAAGTGCCCGAACCTCGGTAAGAAGTCGATGACCGAGATCAAGGAAGTGCTGTTCTCGCGTGGCCTGACGCTGGGCATGAAGCTCGAGAACTGGCCGCCGTCAAGCCTCGATAAGTAATAACGCCTGTCGCCTGTCAGGCGACAGCGTGGTGCCGCGACCTTGCACCACGGCGCGGTGCGGCGCGATCTGTTGTTTCGATCGCAGCATGTGCCGCGGGTGGTTGGATCGAAGGGGCATCATGCGGTAAGATGATGCCCCTTCGCGTTGTACGCGGAGTTGCCTTTAAATCAACCCTACCGGACCGCGGTCCGCTGCGCCAGATGGGTGTGGCAGGACGGATAGAAGAGCCGGAGCAAGACTCAATTCAAGGAAAATCATCATGCGTCACCGTAGTGGACTGCGTAAGCTGAACCGTACCAGCGCTCACCGCCTGGCAATGCTGCGCAATATGTCGAATTCGATCATTCATCACGAAGCAATCAAGACCACGGTTCCGAAGGCAAAGGAAGTGCGCCGTGTCGTGGAGCCGCTGATCACGCTGGGCAAGACCGATACGTTGGCAAACCGTCGTCTGGCGTTCAATCGCCTGCGCGACCGTGATTCGGTCACGAAGCTGTTCACCGTGCTGGGCCCGCGTTACGCGAACCGTCCGGGCGGCTATCTGAGCATCCTGAAGTTCGGTTTCCGTCACGGCGACAATGCACCGATGGCGCTGATCCAATTGATGGATCGCCCGGAAGTCACGGAAGCAGTGGAAGACACGAGCGACGCCGAGTAAGCGCCGACGTTGGTTCTCAGTCGGTCTGCGCGAATCGTGGTAGACCGTGTTGGAAGAAAAAAACCGCCCTTTGAGGCGGTTTTTTTTCGCATCCTTTTTGGCTCCGGGTGTTGCGTTATTCGACGTCGGCTTGCTCCGAACCGACTGCGTTGTGGCCGTTATGTGTTTTGTCGGCAAACGCTTCAACGCGTATTGCGTTGAGAAGATGGCACGCCGACACCAGCACGAGGTTGATATGTGTACCAAACGGGCCCTTGATGTGTGGGTGTAATCCGTTAACCAATCCCTTCAACTGGCGCATCATTCCTGCATGATCGTGCGCGACCGGATCGCAGGCCGCCACCGCATCGCTTAAAGTCTGCATCGTTGCTTTTGTCGCTGGTGGCAATAACGCGATAGCGTCCTGCACGCGCTTGAAGCGGACCGAAAAGGTGGGTGGTGCGCCATTCTCGTCTGCCTCCATCTCCAAGACGAATAACTTGCTGAACATGGCGTCGATGGCCTCCGACTTGGCATTGAGCGCAGTGACTTCGGTCATCAGATCTGTCGCGTAGCGACGCATCGTATTCGGGTCCATTAAGAGCGTCGTCTCGGGAACCGGCAGAAACGCTTCCGCACCGCCCGCCTTCAACAGGCGCGCTGACACGCCCGAGCAGTTCCAGTCCGTGCTGAAAATCTTGAACTGCGCCGATTTGTTTCCTTTTATCTCGGTTTCCCAATAGGTCTTGATGGCGCCGCCATCAAGACCGAACGGGGTCCACGTGAACTCCATGTAATTTTCTTCCTTGCCGGCGGCATCGACATACGGTTTTTCGTTGTATCCCGCCATCGGCATTGCAATCGATGCATTCGGTTCCATGCCCCAGGTTGTCGTTGGTAAATTGGTGCTGTCATCGATGTAATTCATCGGCACTTGACCCGGCAATGGCTGCAGCCGCCCCTCTTCCAAACCTTCTCGCGTGCGCTCGGACATCTCCGCGTAGACGTCGTTCGCGTAGTCGCTGGTACGGCCGAGTGCCGTACCCGTAAACGCCAATCTATGGACGATTTTATCCACTACATTGTCGACGAGACTATTGTCGGTTGAGGTGGGCAATTCGTTGCCGGGCCACCAACTGGCATAGGTCTCGGCCTTGTCACCTTTCAATACGGTTCGACCGTGATTGGCGATCGGATGCCGCAGGAGCAGCGATACGTGTCCGACGCGATTCATGTTTTCCCAGTTCCATACCTTGACTTCGACGCGATTCTGGAACCGCTGGTTATGCGTAACCCCTTGGCGCATGGCCGCCACGTCCCGTGCTTCGCGCATCTTCGACAAGGACAGATAGTTTGTCGGCGAAAGGGCTGTTATCGCCACGACCTTGTCGGTAATTTCCGCCCCGTATTGGGAACGCAAGGCACCCACAAATGCCTCGAAGCGCTCCGCGCGCGTCGTATCACTAAATGTGATATCCGCCGCCGCCTGTTTGACGACGTTCGTGTTTCCGATGATCGGCAGGTTGCTTAAAATGCGTACCATGCCACGCCAAAACGGGGAGACGCCATACTCGACGAGGTTCGATCGTCGTTCGGCTTCCGCGAATGGGCGGATGTCCGTGACGGTTGTCGCGTCGGATTGGAAGTCTGTTAATAGACCTCCCTGTGATAAAGAATCGTTTGTCATGATTTTTCCTAAAAGTGTAGTAAGTCTTTGATTGCATGCCGGGTCTATGAAAGCGCCGCCGTTGCGGTCTAGGCAATCGATGCGGTAAGGACGGTCGCTTATCCGTTACACGGCCATGCGACTGCAGTCAAACTAGGGAGGCATGCCGCCACTGGCTTGGCCCGCTTGGCGGCGAATTGGTATTAGCCATCGGGAGCGCTGCCGCCAACGCGCCCGAAGTATCCTTGGACGTCATTCGAAGGGGGTGATCGACTCGGTGTTTGGAAGAAACGTATTCAATACGCATGATCAATTATCAAAAAAATCCGACGGGATATCGGAGTCACTCGCCTCGCGCAGGTAGCCAGCCTCGTGGGCTGCGCCACGGATCGCACTGTACAATTCGTATGCAGACCTTAGCGCCTTATTGATATCCGATCCGAACGGGCCGTTGACGTGGTTGTGCAGGCCGCCCACCATCGCCTTCATTTGTCGCATCATCCCTTCGTAGTCGCCCGCTTCCGTCTTACATTCATTCAAGGCATTGTTTAATGCCTGCATGGACGCTTGTGTCGCCCGTGGCAGTGAAGCGATTGCCTCTTGGGCACGTGCCAGGCGGACTGAATAGGAGGGCGTCACACCGCTTTCATCTGCCCCTTCATCCTCGGTGAACAGCCTGCCGAATGAGGCGTCGACGGTATCCGCTTTTGCATTCAATGCGGTGACCTCCGTCATCAAGTCCGTTGTGTAGCGACGCATTGTATTCGGATCCAGGAAGAGCACCGCTTCGGGAACTGGCAGAAACGCATGCGCGCCGCCGGCCTTCAATAACCGCGCCGCCATGCCCGAGCAGTTCCGGTCCGTGCTGACGAGCTTGAACTGCGCCGCATCATTCCCAATCGCCTCCGTTTCCCAGTATGTCTTGATGGCGTCGACACTGAGGCCGAAAGTGGTCAGGGTTGGAACGACGACCCCGTTGGCATCCGTTCCGGTCCCGCCTGGATGTGGTCTTTCGTTGTAGCCTGCCATCGGCATGGCGATAGACGCGTCGGGTTCTTTTCCCCAGCTCACGTTAGGCGCTTCATCCTCTCCCCCCTGATAGATATTGATGGGAACTTGACCCGGCAATGGCGCAAATCGTCCTGATTCGAGTCCTTCTCGAGCGCGTTGGGACATTTCGCTGTACATATCGGATGTGTATGAGCCAGCGAACCCGCGTTGCGTTTGAATGTCAAACTCCAATCGATCGGATATTTTCGCTTCGAGGCCGGACACTTGCCCCTCGTCGGGCGACGCGTCGAAATCTCCGCCGGGCCACCAACTGGCGTATGTCTCTGCATCCGGGCCCGTTAATTTTGTATCGCCGCCATCTGTCAGCTCATGCCGCATCAGCAGCGCTACGTGGCCGACGCGGCGCATGTTTTCCCAGTTCCACACCTTTACCTCTATACGATTCGTGAATTGCTGGTTATGGGTAAGGCATTCCCGCATGAGCGCCACGTCCCGGGCTTCGCGCATCTTCGACAGGGATAGATAGTTCGCCGGCGACAGCGCCGTCAGGGCAACCACCTCATCGGTAATCTCCGCACTGTATTGGGACCGCAAGGCGCCGACGAACGCCTCGAAGCGCTCCGCGCGTGCCGTATCACTAAACGTGATATCCGCCGCAGCTTGTTTGACGGGATTCGTGTTGCCAATGATCGGCAGGCTGCTCAGAAGACGTACTACGCCACGCCATAACGGTGAAAAGCCATGCTCGATGAGGTTCGACTGCCGTTCCGCTTCTGCGAAAGGGCGCACGTCCGTGACGGCTTCCCAACCGGCCTGCAAGTCCGCAACAGCGCCACCGGGCGCTAAAGGTATGTGTGTCATGACCGTTCCAGATAATGCTTCACGCCCGAGCGGGCCGCCCAGTCACTGAGAAGGGGCGGGCGTCGTATTTAGCGTGCGTGATCAATCATCAAAAAAATCGGACGCGATATCGGACTCCATCGTGTCATGCAGATAGCTAGCCTTGTGCGCTGCGCCACGTATCGTGTCGTACAATTCGTATGCTGCTCTTAAGGCCTTATTGATATCCGATCCGAACGGACCGTTGACATGATCATGCAGCCCACCAACAAGCGCCTTCATCTGTTGCATCATCCCTTCGTAATCCGCAGCTTCTGTCTGGCAGGCATTCAAGACATTGCTTAACGTCTGCATCGACGCGCGTGCGGACGGATGAAGGGCGGCTATCGCCGCTTGCGCAAGGGTCACGCGCTCGGCCTGGGAAATAGGCGCGGCCGCCGCCCCTTCCTGGCCAACGGTTTTCGGCAACGCGCCGATGGCACGGTCCACCGCGTCGGCCTTGGCGTTCAGAGCGGTAACCTCGCGCATGAGTTCGACCGAATAGCGATGCATCGTATTCGGGTCTAGAAAGATCTGCGCAGTAGGGACCGGAACAAAAGCGCCTGCACCACCTGCCTTCAGCAGTCGCGCCGCCATCCCGGAGCAATTGCTGTCGGCGCTGACGAGCGCGAATTGCGCGCTTTCGTCGCCTAGAACGTCTTTCTCCCAATAGTTTTTAATCTGCGGTCCATTGAGGCCGAAGGTCGTAAGGGCGGGCGCGGTTGTCTGTTCCTTTTCCCCCGTGCCGACAGCGACAGGGCGTTCGTTATATCCGGCCATCGGCATGGCAATCGAGAATTCGGGTTCCATGCCCCATTGAGCTTCTTCGCCCTTTTCGGCCGGCAATAGCACCTGCCCCTCCTTGGGTTGGAATTTCCCGCTCATCAGCCCCCGCTGCGCGCGTGCCGAGAGTTCAAGGATTTTGTTCTCTCGAAATGTCGTCGGTACCCCAAGTCGCGGCGCGCGCGTCAAGGAAGTGATCTTTTCCTGCAGTTCGCCTTCCTTGACCTGCTCGCCCTCTCTCTCTTCCTCGGCTCCGGGCCACCAACTGGCGTAGGTCTCCGCTTCTCCGTCAGCCCGCGTGATCTCCCCGCCTTCCGTTTTTTCATGCCGCAGCATCAACGCGACATGCCCGACGCGACTCATGTTCTCCCACGGCCATACCTTCACTTCCACCCGATTCGAGAATTGCTGGTTATGCGTCAGACTTTCGCGCATCTGCGCGACGTCGCGGACTTCCCGCATCTTTGACAGTGACAGGTAATTCGCCGGTGACAGCGACGTCAGGGCGATCGCCTCGTGGCTGACTGCTTCGCCGTATTGGGAGCGAAGTGCACCGACGAAGGCGTCGAAGCGCTCGGCGCGTGCCGTATCACTGAATGTAATGTCAGCTGCGGCTTGTTTGACGGCATCGGTGTTGCCGATGATCGGCAAATTGCTCAGCACCCGCACCACACCACGCCATAGCGGTGAAAACCCATGCTCGATCAGGTTCGATTTCCGTTCGGCTTCGGCGAACGGGCGAACATCCGTGACGGCTCCCCAATCGGCCTTCAAGTCCGCGACGGTGGTTCCCGGTAATGAAGAATTAAATGGCATGGCGGTTCCTGAAAGTACAGTAAGCTCAGGCGGCCCGCCTGACCGGCGAGGACGGTTCAATCGCGTGGGCCGCGATGATCATGGCGGCCAAGGCCACCCTCCTGTCGGTTACACCGCCATGTAAGGACCGCCGAACATGGGTAGCATGCCGCCATCGCTCGCCGCGCTTGGCAGCGGGGTCGTATCGGCCATCGGGAGCGCCGCGGCCAGTCCGCGCAATGTATCGACGAACGTCACTGAAAGGGCACCGATCGAATTGATGTCCGGTAGGTCGTTTGCCACCGGACGGGTGAGGATCAACGTCCGTCCGTCGTGCATCGAAATCGCCGCGCCAGCGGTTTTCAGTGTTGCGGTATTGCGGAACAGCGCGTCGCGCCAGAAAGTGGCATCGTCGAGGCGATCGGGATAAGCGCCGATCATGCCGTGCATGATCAAATGGGACGGGGTGCGATGAAGGGCGACCCAGAGTCCGTCGATCTCGAACATGCACCAACCGTTCGCGTCGAACGTCAAAGGAAGGCCGGCTTGCTGCGCCAGCGTGGTCAGGAGGTCGTTTGCGGTTGGCATGTCGATTTTCAAAAAGGTCGGGTTTCAACTGGGCTGCTTCTGCTTGACCAGTAGTTCGCTATCCTCGTGGGCAGCGTCACGGATCTCGCTATACAACGTGTTTGCCGCGCCCAATGCCACATTGATCGCTGAACCGAATGGGCCGGGGACGTGTTCGTGCAAACCGCCGACCAGCGCTTTCATCTGCCGCATTGCGCTTTCGTAGTCGTTGGGCGGGGTTTTGCACGCTTCCAATGCAGTGCGCAACGTTCGCATCGATTCACGTGTTGCTGCCGGAAGCCTTGCTATCGCGTCCTGTGCAAAGGCGACGCGCGTCGCATGTGGATTTGTGGCTTCCAGCTTGCTCATCGGACGACCGGGTGAGGCGAATGTTTGGATTGTCTGATCCACCGCGTCTGCCTTGACATTCAATGCGGTAACTTCGCGTATCAAGTCGAGCGAATACCGCTGCATCGTGTCCGCGTCCACATAGATCCATGTCGCGGGGATCGGCACGAAAGCTTCCGCGCCACCGGCTTTCAGCAATCGGGCGGCCATCCCGGCGCAATCGCTTCGTTGGTAACGGCTTCGCCGTACTGCGACTGCAGCGCGTCGACAAATGCGTCGAAGTGCGCGGCGCGGGCCGTGTCACTGAACTCGATGTCTGCTGCCGCTTGCTTGACGTGCTCGCTGCCGCCAATCAGCGGCAATGTCGACAGGATGGCGACAGCACTGCGCCACAGCGGCGAAAAACCCTGCTCGATCAGATCCGTCCGACGCGCCGATTCGGCAAGTTTGCCGATGTCGGTGATGCCGCGGAGGTCCCAATGCGCATCCACGCCGATGGCAATACCGTCCGGCGATACAGACATTTCCGCCATAGCGCGTCTCTCACACGGTCCTTGATCACATGCCGCACTCATCAATGATGGGGGCATCCACACGCTCAGACGAAAACAGGCTCCTTCGTCGAAGTCGCCGCGCCACCTGACTCCGGCTCCCCATCTTCGGAAGAAGTGTCAAGCGGGAGCGTCCGGTTCAGCGTGTCGACCAGGCGGCGGGCCTGCGCGATGAAGGTACCAAGGCAGTCGGGCAGGTTGCGCGACGCGTACTGCGAAGCGGGCCACACCTGCGTCAGTGATATCGTATGACCGGGCCGATCAATCGTGATTGCACCGCCATCCGCTACGACCAAGGTGGTGTTCAATGCCAGCAGGTGCTGCCAAAATGGCGCGGGATGGGCGCGTAACGCTGTTCCCAGCGGCGTGCTCAATATCAACACGGCGCCGCCATCCTCCAGCGTGATGGATCGATCCTCTATCGCGAGATCCCACGTCGTCATCGCCGGGTCTGGCGGTGTCATCGAGGTCGCGGTGGCCAGTTGATGCATCAGGTTTCGGGCAAGGCTCATGGTCGATGGCTAGAACGGTATAAAGCGATCGCTTACTGATTGCGATCGAATGTGCGGTGCAATGCTGGTATGCATGCATCACCAAGTCACTTCGCTGATTCAGTGACGACACAAGTGAAAGCGTTCCGTGGCCAAAGCGAAGTCGATGACGTGAAGCGGGTAGAATCGTCGGGCACCCCTGGCCTTCATGCGCGCGCGGATGTTTTATGGCGGGTCGCATGACGTTGCGTGGTGCGCCATTGGTCTTGATGTGGAGGCACGTTTCATCTTGGCGGCGGTGCCCAGCCGTTACAATCTGCTTTTTGATGGCGATCTCGAGAATGCCCGTGTTTTTGTACCGACGGCCGCCGCATGCCGACAAGCGCGGTGCCCGGTGTTTTCTTCTTTTGGACCGTGTGCCCGTACTCGGTACAACCATCCGCACGGCACGCTGGCGCGTGCGTCTGCGCCAAAGCCTGCACCGTGCCGCGCAAGCGATCTTCCGCGGTGGTCTTGCGCTAACGCCACTGCTGCTGTTATTGGTTTTCGCGCTGCCTGCTGTTGCCTACGCCGACGACGGGTTTCTCGATCCGTCTGAGGCGTTTCGATTCCAATCCAGCGAAGTGCCGGGCGCAGTCCAATTGCAGTATCGGATCGCGCCAGACTATTACCTGTATCGTGAGCGTTTCGCGTACACGGTCATTGCCGGCCAGGCCACCCTGGGCGCGGCGCAACTTCCTCCCGGTATGGTCAAGTTCGACCAGACGTTCAACAAAGACGTCGAGACCTATCGGGGGACGCTGCACATCACCGTGCCGGTGACAAGCGCGCAAGGTCCGTTCGATCTCGATGTGACCTCGCAGGGCTGCTCGGATAAAGGCGTCTGCTATCCGCCGATCCATCACCAGGTGCATGTGGCAGGTGTCGCGCTGAAGCCGGCCGCGGAGGGGGAGGCGATCACGGACACCGCAGCCGACCCGGCGTTGGTTGCCGGCGATGTACCTGCCTCGGTTACCGACAGCCTTTACGATCAAGCGTATGCGATGCATGTATTGGAAGGCCGTAGCCTGCCAGCGGTAATCGCGATCTTTTTTGTATTGGGGGCGGCGTTGAGTCTGCTGCCATGTTCCCTGCCGATGATTCCGATCCTCTCGTCGATCATCCTCGGTGAGGGCGCCGCGCTGACCCGATGGCGCGGGCTCGCGCTGTCGGCGACCTACATCCTCGGCATGGCAATTGTCTATACCGTGTTCGGCATCGCGGCCGCGCTCGCCGGGGCAAGCCTGAATGCGGCGTTGCAGAACCCCTGGGTGCTCGGCGCCTTCGGCGTGTTGCTGCTGGTGTTCGCCGTTTCCTTGCTCGGCGCGTTCGAATTGCAGTTGCCGGGGGCCTGGCAGAGCCGTGTGTCCGCCGCGTCGAGCCGATTGCGGGGTGGCCGCGTTCTCAGCGTCCTGGTGATGGGGGCCCTGTCGGCCCTGCTCGTCGGGGCGTGCATGACGGCGCCGCTGTTCGGCGTGCTGGCGTTCATCGCACAGACCGGAAATGTGTTCCTGGGCGGCGTTTCTTTGTTTGCGATGGCTTGGGGACTTGGCGTGCCGCTGCTGGTGGTGGGGTTGGGCGCTGGCGCCTTGTTACCCCGCGCGGGCCTGTGGATGGACAGCGTCAAGCGCGCGTTCGGCGTACTGTTGATGGCGGCGGCGGTGTGGGTCACGGCACCGGTGCTACCCGCCGCGCTCGTACTGCTGGGGTGGGCGTTCGTCGCCTTGGTAGGTGCCTGTTGCCTGGGTGTCGTGCCCATTGGCGGTGCAGCGAGCACGTCGGCCATCGGCTGCATCGCCTGGCGGGTGTTGGGGCGGGCGTTGGGTTGGCTATTCGCGGGCTGCGCGGCCGCATTGATCGCTGGGGCTTTGGCGGGGGCCCGCGATCCGATGCGGCCGTTGGCTGTATTTGCCGGTGTGGCGATGCCCGTGGGTGCTGCCGACAGCGTCTCGCGTAATACGTCGTCGCGGGCCGCTGGTGCCGGCGACAGTGCGGACATGGCGGGATTGCCCTTTGCCAAGGTTCGGTCTCTAAAAGAACTGCAACGCGCCACGGCCGCAGCCGGTCGTCCGACGATGCTGTTCTTCCACGCTGATTGGTGCACGAGCTGTGTGGAGATGGAGCGTCTGGTGTTTCCGCAGCCCGCGGTGCATACCGCCTTGCAGTCTTTTGCATTGTTGCAAGCAGACGTGACGGCGAATAATTCCGACGATCAGGCGTTGATGAAACACTTCGGCATGTTCGGGCCGCCGGCGGTCATCTTTTACGATGCACATGGCCGCGAACTGACCGCGTTACGGGTGATGGGCTATCAGCCGGCGGATCGCTTCGCCGCCACGCTGCAGCGAGTATTGCAAACCGCGCAAAAAGCCGATGCGGGGTCGAACAGGGCGACGGCGGCATCGGTAGGTGCCGACACGCCATTGGCCCGTGCCTTGGCGGAACAATCGGCGACCCAGGCGGCTGACGTAGCTGAGACCAACACCAAGGCGGCAGGCTTATTCAGCGGCAACGGGGGCCGCTGATCCATCCTCGACCGGCGCCGGCGGTTTGATCCAGCTTTCGACCTTTGCGTGTGCTTCCTCCAATCCCACACGCTTGAGCATCGAAAAAAGCTGCACCGTCAGTTGTTCCTCGCCGCTCGCTTCGTTATAGCGATCGATCAGCGCGCGCGTCTTGCGCAGGGCCTGCTGGCTTTCCTGTCGATTCAGTTTGTCGGCCTTGGTCAGCAGCATGTGGATCGGCTTGCCGGTGACCGCAAACCAATCGATCATCCGGACGTCGAGATCGGTACATGGACGTCGCGAGTCCATGACCAGCACCATGCCGCGCAATTGCGGACGGAGTCGCATGTAGCTGCTCAACAAGGCTTCCCAGTGTTTCTTGGCTTCACCCGGTACTTGGGCATAACCGTACCCTGGCAGATCAACGACAAAGCCGGCGCGCTCGTCCTGCGGCCCGACTTCGAAGTAGTTGATATGTTGGGTACGACCGGGGGTCTTACTTGCGAACGCCAATCGACGTTGATTGCAAAGCACGTTGATCGCGCTCGACTTGCCCGCATTCGAGCGACCCGCGAACGCGACCTCGGGTTGCGGGGTGGGGGGCAGGTCCCGGAGATGATTCACGGTGACGAAGAAGCGCGATTGGTGCAGCAGATACGACGACGGCATGACGGACTCCGCGCCGAAGCGCGTTAGAAAACACAAAAAACAGCGATACTGAAGGACTGCCGGTATGGTCGCTGGATACCCATTTCACTTCGAGGGATAAACGGCGAAGGCACCAAGACCCGGACCCGTGATGACTGCGTCAAATTGACGCGGCAGCGAAAGTCGAGGTTCTGCTGGCGGAACGCGGCTCGTCGCTGGCATTGCCGATCGGCACAGGGACCTGACGAACACATGACGAAAGCGTCGTGCGAAATACGCCGGCCATTCCTCCGCCTCGTCACCAGGGACGCGGGCACCGTGCGTGGACCGCCCGACAGGTCGCCATCCCTGCACAATGCCGACGTAGCGCAGTGCATTGAAAGCAGTCGATACCAAGGATGCAGGGCAAATGCAGGCTTGTTGTCGCACCCGTACCGTGGTCTTGCGCGCTTTCGCCAAGGGCCAAACAGTTCGATTATGTCGGGAGAGTGACCGTTACCGGGCGATTACATTGCATTCTCGTTCCGAAGCCCGTCACGACGACCGCCATTGTTTCCCTGCCGCGACATTCCGTCCGCCCCTAACCATTGGCAAATCAAGGGAAAAACAGACTTTATTGTACAATACGCCCGCTTTGCGAAGCCATGCTGGACGTGCGAATACGCGCTTTTTTTGGTAACCGTGGCGTAGGCGCTCGCGGCTTCATGACGCGGTGGGCACGCCCCGTGGTTGCGCCCGATTTTGTCTCGCGGAGTTTGAATGCGTTCCACCCCAGCCAGCGCCCGTTCCTCGCGGTTTGACCGGACGCGGCGTAGCCTCATCGATCTTTTTGCATCGATGCGGTTCGCCATCGCGTTGCTGACGATCCTGGCCATTGCCAGCATCATCGGCACCGTGATCAAGCAGAATGATCCTTATCCGAATTATGTGAACCAGTTCGGTCCTTTCTGGGCCGATATCTTCCGTTCGCTGGACATGTACAACGTGTACAGCGCCTGGTGGTTCATGTTGATTCTGGCGTTCCTGATCATCTCGATCTCGCTGTGCGTCACGCGCAACGGGCCGAAGATGATCGCCGACACGCGCAATTGGAAGGACAGGGTGCGCGAAAACAGCCTGCGCGCCTTCCATCATCACGACGAATACGCGTCGCCGGCCGTCCAGCGCGATGCCGTGCATGCCTGCGAGCAGTTACTTGTTCGCGCCGGTTACAAGACGAGGACGCGCGAAGCGGAGGGCACCGACAGCGGTGCCACGCTGATCTCCGCGAAGCGGGGCGCGTTCACGCGCGTGGGCTATATCCTGGCCCACCTGGCTATTGTGGTCATCTGTATCGGCGGCTTGCTCGACAGCGGCCTGATGGTGCGGATGCAGGTTTGGCTGTTCGGCAAGTCGCCGGTGGTGACCAATGCGCCCATCGCGCAGATCGGTCCCGAACACCGCCTCTGGCCGCAAAATCCGAGTTTTCGCGGCTATGCGTGGGTGCCTGAAGGTCAATACGTTTCCACGGCGATTCTGAATGAAAAAGACGGCATCCTGCTGCAGGACCTACCGTTTTCGATCCAGTTGAACAAATTCATCGTCGATTACTATTCGACGGGAATGCCAAAGCTGTTCGCCAGCGATATCGTCGTGATCGATCGCCAGACCGGTAAGCGCACGCCGGCCCGCGTCGAGGTGAACAAGCCGTTCACCTACGACGGGGTATCGATCTATCAGTCGAGCTTCGAGGATGGCGGAACGACGCTCGAGCTGACCGGCTATCCGATGCAAGGCACCGCCGTGAAGGCCGCGCCATACAAGGGCACCATCGGCGGCACGACAACCTTGCCCGACGGCGATACGATCGAGTTCTCGGACTTCCGCGCCATCAACGTGGAAAACCTGACCGACGGCAGCGGCAAGACCGATGCGCGCGGCGTGGCGCGACAGTCGGGTTTCCAGCATGCGCTGGATGAGCGGCTCGGCTCCGGCGCGAAGAGCGTGACGTCGGAAAACCTGCACAATATCGGTCCGTCCATCCAGTACAAGATTCGCGACAGTGCCGGACAAGCCCGTGAGTTCAACAACTACATGGTGCCGACGTTGGTCAATGGCGCGCCGATGTTCCTCGCCGGCATGCGGGAACAGCCGGATGCGCCGTTCCGATACCTACGGATTCCGGCTGACGACGAAAGTTCGGTGAAGCAGTGGATGCTGGTGCGCGCGGCGCTGCAGGACCCGGCGTTGCGCGGGGCGGCCGCACGCGCTTTCGCCGATCGGTCGGTGGGAGCCGGCGCCGCGCCCAACGCCGCCAATGCGCAACTGGCGGACAATTTGCGCGAGAGTGCGATTCGTGTGCTGAACCTGTTCGCCGGCGTGCAGGCCGACGGCTCGACGCTCGCGGGACAGCCGGTACAGGCAGCCGGCGGCTTTCCGGCCGTTGCAAACTTCATCGAAGGGTCCGTGCCGGCGCCGGACCGGGAGAAGGCGGCAGGCCTGTTGTTGCGGATGCTGGAGGGCAGCGTCTGGGACTTGTGGCAACTCGCCCGCGCAAAGGCAGGCGAACCGCCGCTGCAACCCGACGCGCCGCACATGCGGTTTGTCCAGAACACGATCAACGCGCTTTCCGACAGCTTTTACTACGGCGCCCCGGTTTTCCTGCAGTTGGATAATTTCCACCAGGTGCAGGCGTCGGTATTCCAACTGACACGGGCGCCGGGCGAGCGTATCGTGTACCTCGGTTCGCTCATGCTGGTGCTCGGCATTTTTGCCATGTTCTACGTTCGCGAGCGCCGTGTCTGGATCTGGCTGCGTCCGGCCGGCGATACGCGCACGCATGTGCTGATGGCGATGTCGACCGCGCGGCGGACGATGGATTTCGAGAAAGAATACGTGCGCATGCGCGACGCGGTGCGCCAGACCGTGGCTCCCGACGCGCATGACGATGCGGCAATCCCCGCGGCGACGCCTGATTCGGACACCCCGTCGCATACGCCTTCGGACGCGAGCGATGCGGCGTCCGATACGACAACGAAGTGACCTACCTCGCAGAGATCATGGCCTCACACCCTACCTCCAGTTCGAGCGCACCGCTCGGGCGCGATCAGTCCGGTACCCCGTCGGGGTCACCCTTGAACGATCCGAACCAGCCGCTCCCCTTTGCGCGGGATGCGTTCTGGCGCCGCCTGAGCGTGGTCGACATCGTCTATGCGCTGTTGCTGGTCGCGGGCGCGGGCTTTTCGATTTATCGCTTCCACGCGTACACGAACTACTATGACAAGGCCGTGCTGGTGTGCGCGACGCCTGCCGTCATCACGCTCGGGTGGTTCTGGAAGCCGGTCCGATTGCTGGTCGTGCTGATTGCAGGGTTCGCGTTGTCGGCAATTCAGCTGTATCAGGGCAATCTGGCGAATGCGGACCAACTGTTCCTGCTCAAGTACCTGCTGTCGAGCCAATCGGCAATTCTCTGGATGAGCGCCTTGCTGGTGCTCTCGACGGTGTTCTACTGGCTGGGCCTGCTGTTCCGTGCACCGTCGTCATCGGCGATTGCGTCGCGGATGCTGTGGGTCGCGGTACTGGCGGGTTTTGTCGGCCTGATGGTGCGGTGGTACGAGTCTTACCTGATCGGCACCGATGTCGGACATATCCCCATCTCGAACCTGTACGAAGTGTTCGTGCTGTTCTGCCTGATCACGTCGTTGTTCTACCTCTACTACGAAGGGTTATACAACACGCGGGCGCTGGGTGCGTTCGTGCTGCTGGTGATCTCGGCCGCCGTCGGTTTTCTGATGTGGTATTCGGTTGCGCGTGACGCGGGCCAGATTCAGCCGCTGGTGCCGGCGCTGCAAAGCTGGTGGATGAAGATTCACGTGCCGGCGAACTTCATCGGTTATGGCTCGTTTGCATTGTCCGCGATGGTCTCGGTGGCATGGCTGCTGAAGGCGCGCGGCGTGCTGGCCGATCGCCTGCCATCGTTCGATCTGCTGGACGATCTGATGTACAAATCGATCGCCATCGGTTTCACGTTCTTCACGATTGCGACGATCCTGGGCGCTTTGTGGGCGGCGCAGGCATGGGGCGGCTATTGGAGCTGGGACCCGAAGGAAACGTGGGCGCTGATCGTCTGGCTGAACTACGCGGCCTGGTTGCATATGCGGCTGATGAAGGGCCTGCGCGGCGCACCTGCGGCGTGGTGGGCGTTGACGGGACTGGTCGTCACGACCTTTGCCTTCCTAGGCGTGAACATGTTCCTGTCGGGTTTGCATAGTTACGGCAAGCTGTAGGCGAAACGCAACGCGGCGACCGGAAAACGACACGGTGAACGCTCCCCGAGTGGATGACATGAATGTCATCCATCGACGCGGGCAACTGCGGTAAGCTAGGGTCATTCCGAACTCGCGGCGATGCTTCGGCATCGCCGTTTTGCATTGCGCCGCGCCACGCGAGCGGTGCGAGGAGCCTTGGCCATGACCAGCAGGCGCGACATCGCCGCATTACGCGGCGACGATATTCCCCGCAGTGAAATCACCCCGCAGGCGTTGTTCCAGTCCCGTCGCCAGGTTATCCGGCAGGCGTTGCAACTCGCGGGAGCGGGGGCGTTGACATCCGCTGCAGGGATGCTGCCGTCACTGGCCAATGCGGCGGCGGCCCAAGGATTGCAAGCGAATTCCGGTGCGCAGAAATTGCCGGCGATACCGAATGCGACGTATCGGGTGACGGACAACGTCACATCGTTCAAGGACATCACCAGCTACAACAATTTTTACGAGTTCGGCACGGACAAGGCCGATCCAGCGCGTAATGCGCATACGCTGCAGACGCGGCCCTGGACGGTCAGGGTAGAAGGGCTGGTGGCGCGTCCCGGTACCTATGACATCGACAAGTTGGTGAAACTGGCGCCGCAAGAAGAGCGCATCTATCGGATGCGCTGCGTGGAGGGCTGGTCGATGGTGATCCCATGGATCGGCTACCCGCTGGCGGCGCTGATCAAGCAGGTACAGCCAACCAACGATGCGAAATACGTACAGTTCGTGACGCTGAACGACCCGAAGCAGATGCCAGGATTGAGCGCCGATATCCTGCAATGGCCATATGTCGAAGGGCTGCGGATGGACGAAGCCATGCATCCACTGACACTGTTGACGTTTGGTCTCTACGGCGAGGTGCTGCCGAAGCAGGATGGCGCGCCGGTGCGGATCGTCGTGCCATGGAAATACGGCTTCAAGAGTGCGAAGTCGATCGTGGCGATTCGCTTTGTCGATCGTGAACCGGCCACGTCGTGGCATCAGCTGGCGCCCCAGGAGTACGGTTTCTATTCGAATGTGAATCCGCACGTCGATCACCCACGCTGGAGTCAGGCAACGGAGCGGCGCATTGGCGAGGGGGGGCTGTTCACGCCGAAGCGGCCGACGCTGATGTACAACGGCTATGACCAGGTAGCGTCGTTGTATCAGGGCATGGATCTGCGGAAGAACTTCTGACGCCGGGGGCCGCATGACAAAACAGGAATCGACTCTCGCACCGGCAGACCGGACTGGCGATACACGCGCTGTGAAAAACAGCGCCGCGACACCGCAACGCGTACCGGCTACGCGGCGCGCGCCGTCTCGGACGGATCTGCGCATGCGTTGGCTCAAGCCCTTGGTTTTTCTCTTCGGGCTCTACCCGCTGATGCGACTCGTCACGTTGGGCTTCACCGACGGCTTGACCGCGAATCCCGTGCAGTTCATCCAGTATTCGACCGGCACCTGGTCGCTGGTCTGGATCTGCATCACGCTGGCGGTGACGCCGGCGCGTCATCTCACCGGATGGACCTGGCTATTGCGGTTACGCCGGATGATCGGCTTGTTTGCGTTTTTCTACGCGTTGCTGCACCTTATCACCTACGTGTGGTTCGACGAATTCTTCGATCTCTCGTCAATGGTGCGCGACGTCGTGCAGCGGCCGTTCATCCTGGTTGGCTTTGTCTCGTTCGTGATCTTGCTGGTGCTTGCGGCAACGTCACCGAAGGCGGTGGTGCGTCAACTCGGACGACGTTGGTTGACCTTGCATCGCGCCGTGTACGCGGCGGCAGGTTTCGCCGTGCTGCACTTCTGGTGGATGAAGGCGGGAAAGAACGACTTGTCGCAACCGAAGATCTACCTGATCGTCGTTGCCGTATTGCTGCTGTTCAGGGTGGGATGGGCATTGATGCACCGCACGCCGGGCGCGCGACGGCCTTGATCAAGGCGGCGGCGCAGCGTGATCGCGATGCCATCACGCTGTGCGCCGAAACTGATACTCAGTCCGGCAGGATGTGCTCACCGGCAAATAGCGACTGCACCGTTTCGCGTGCGCGGGCGACGTGCGCCTGGCTACCGTCGACAAGAATCTCCGCGGCGCGCGGGCGTGTGTTGTAGTTCGAGCTCATCGTGAACGCGTAGGCGCCAGCCGAGCGCACCGCAAGCAGGTCACCTTCGGCGAGGGCCAGATCGCGGTCGCGACCGAGCCAGTCACCGCTTTCACAGACCGGACCCACCACGTCATAGCATGTGGTGCTGGTACCGCGCGGGGTCACAGGGTCGATCGCATGATACGCCTGGTACATCGCGGGACGCGCCAGATCGTTCATCGCCGCATCGACGATCGCGAAGTTCTTCGTCTCGCCCGGCTTCAGGTATTCGACGCGCGTCAATAGCACGCCGGCATTCCCCACCAGTGACCGGCCCGGTTCGAACACGACTTCCCGGTGCCCGTGACCGCGTTCGGTCAGACGGTCGAGTACCATCGTGACGAACGCGCCGATATCGGGCGGCGTTTCATCGTTGTAGCAGATACCCAAACCGCCGCCTACATCGATATGCGCGATGCGTGCACCGTCGGCTTCGATTTCCGAGACCAGTGCGCAGATGCGATCGATGGCGTCCAGATAGGGCGATGGTTCGGTGATCTGCGAGCCGATATGGCAATCGATCCCTACCACACGGAGATTCGGCATGGCGCCGGCTTCGCGGTAGACCGCGCGGGCATCGGCGAAAGCGACACCGAATTTATTCCCTTTCAGCCCGGTGGAAATATAAGGATGCGTCTTGGGATCGACGTCCGGGTTCACACGGAGCGACACTGGCGCATGCACGCCCATCGACGCAGCGACCGATTGCAGGCGATGCAGTTCCGGGACCGACTCGACGTTGAAGCATTTGACGCCGGCTTCCAGCGCCGCGCGCATTTCGTCGCGATGCTTGCCGACGCCGGAGAACACGATCCGGTCCGCGGTGCCGCCAGCGGCCAGCACGCGGGCCATTTCACCGGCCGAAACGATGTCGAAGCCCGCGCCCAGGCGCGCGAAGACATTCAAGACGGCCAGGTTGCTATTGGCCTTGATCGCATAATGCACCGTGGCTCGACGGCCTTCGCAGGCGCGCGCATAAGCCTGATAGGCCTGCGTCAGCGCCTGGCGCGAGTAGACATACAGCGGCGTGCCGAATTGCTCCGCCAGCGTCTCGGCCCGGCAGTCCTCGACGTACAACGTGCCGTCGCGCGAGTCGAAACCCGGCGTGAATGTCGCGCCCGCCATTACCGTGCTCCCGTGGGTTGCGCCACCGTGCCGGACGCGCCAGACGTTCCAGAGGCGGATGATCCTGGCTCATCGCTGCCGTCGCGAGCGGCGTTATTCGGCGTGCTGTAGGCACTGTCCTGCGGCGGCGCGGGCAACGGCGGCACCGTGGGCAGGTACAACGGACCGCGCTGGCCACATGCCGCCAGCAGGGGCAATGCCGCAGCGGCTACAATCGCGGCTGATGACATGCGGCGCAGCGCGCCAACGGTTTGCGCGACGTTCAGGCTGGGGGCCTTCGGGGTCTTGGCGGGGGCGGGGAAGCGGGAACGGAACACGGCGGGTCGCATGATTGGATGGTCAGAAAAACCAAGCGTGGAGTGTAGCATGACCGATACCGAATATATGGCCCGTGCCGAGGCGGTTCTGGCGGCAATCGAACAGGGCGCGGACGATGTCGAAGCGGACATCGAATGCGAGCGCAGCGGCAATGTGCTGTCGCTTGAATTCGAGCGCGGCGCGAAGATCATCGTCAACCTGCAGCAGCCGATGCACGAAATCTGGATCGCCTCGAAGACCGGTGGCTATCACTTCAAGTTCGACGGGGCGCTGTGGCGTGATACCCGCTCCGGCGACGAGTTTTTTGCTGTGTTGTCACGTGAAGCCACACAGATCGCCGGTGAGGACGTGTCGTTCCAAGCTGCCGATTAAGGAGCGTGGAGGCGGTTCGGTGGCGGCGGCGTCCCGCCGCGGGCGCGCCGTCGTGCCGCGTGCCCGATGCGTCGATCGGCAACTGATCAGTCCAGCAGATCCGCACTGAACTGTCGTATCACGTCGGCACGTTCTGCATCCGTCGCGGCAGCCGGGGGGGACTGGGCGCCTGCGAACGTGTCCCCGGCGAACGCCGTCGCGCCAGGCAACGGTATGCTGGCGATGAAGCCCGCCCCGGGTACCTTGCCGTCATAGTACAGCTCGCCATGGAGGCGGGTGACGTCCGACGGCATTGGCACCGACTCGGCCGGCTTGCCCCGCAATGCGGCGGCCATGTAGTCGTTCCAGATTGGCAGCGCGAGTCCCGCGCCGGTCGCGCGTCGTCCCAGGGAACGAGGCTGATCGAAACCCATCCATGACACCGCCACCAGCGATGGCTGGAAGCCGGCGAACCAGGTGTCACGCGAATCGTTCGTGGTTCCGGTCTTGGCCGCCAGGTCGGTGCGACGCAGTACATTCGTGCCGGCGGCCGTCCCACGCGTTGCCGTGTCGTGCAACATGTCCTGGATGATGTAGGCGATGCCGGAAGGGATTACGCGAGGGGCGTTGAAGCCCGCGACATGGGGCGCGGCTTGCAGCACGACGGTGCCGTCATTGGTGGTCACTTCGCTGATCAGGTATGGATTGACGCGATAGCCGCCATTGGCCAGCACCGCGTAGGCGGAGGCCAATTGCAGCGGCGTGGTCGCCCCCGCGCCCAGCGCCGTCGACAAATACGCGGGATTGCGCTGCGGATCGAAGCCGAAGCGGGCCACGTACTCCTGCGCCTCGCGTGGTCCGATCTGCTGCATCACGCGCACCGTGACCAGGTTGCGTGACTTCATCAGTGCGGTGCGAAGCGGTGTCTGTTCGCCAAACGTACCGCCGTAGTTCTTGGGGCGCCAGGCCTTGCCACCCGCCTTGTCCGCGACGAGTTCGAATGGCCCGTCGTCAACCAGCGTCGCGGGACCGATGCCGTGCTCCAGCGCCGCCGCATAGATGAATGGCTTAAACGCGGAGCCGGGTTGTCGCCACGCTTGCGTCACATGGTTGAACTGGTTTCGCGCGAAGTCGGCGCCGCCCACCATCGCGCGGATGGCCCCGGTCTGCGGGGTGATCGCGATCAAAGCCGCCTCGACGCCGGGCGGACGCGGCGTGGCGGGCGTTTGCGTGGCCGACTGCTTGGGGCCGACGCGGCCGTCATAGCGATCGACCGCTTTGCGCACCGCCTCGTTTGCTGCTTCCTGGTCGCCGGCAACCAAGGTCGTCGTCACCGTATAGCCACGCGTATAGGCGTCTTGGGGGTAGCGCGCCAACATCTGCTGGCGGATCAGTTCGAGTACATAGCTGGCTTCCACCCGGGTTTCCGTGGGAGCGGGCCGTAAGGCAAGCGGCGCGGCAAGCGCGGCGTCATATCCGCGCTGATCGATGTAGCCGAGGTCGACCATCCGTTTCAGCACCACGCGTTGGCGCTGTTCGGCACGTACGGGGTTGGTGATCGGGTTGGTTGTCGAGGGGGCTTTCGGCAAGCCTGCCAGCATCGCCATCTGCGGCAGTGACAGGTCTTTCAATGGTTTGCCGAAGTACACGCGCGCCGCGGCGGCAAAACCATAGGCGCGCTGCCCCAGGTAGATCTGGTTCAGGTAAAGCTCCAGGATCTGGTCCTTCGACAAGGCCGCCTCGATTTTCATCGCCAGCAGGATCTCGTAAGCCTTGCGTGTGTAGGTCTTTTCGCTCGACAGGAAGAAGTTGCGCGCAACCTGCATCGTGATCGTGCTGCCGCCCTGACGGCTGCCATGCGTGAGATTTGCGACGATCGCCCGCGCGATGCCGGTGTAGTCGACGCCGCCATGTGCGTAGAAGCGGTCGTCCTCGATCGCCAGCACGGCTTCGCGCAGCGGCATCGGGACGTCCTCCAGATGAATGAATTCCCGGCGTTCCTCACCAAACTCGCCCAGCAGCACGTGATCGGCGCTGTAGATGCGCATCGGGATCTTCGGCTGGTAGTCGGTTACCACCTCGAGCGTTGGCAGTCGTTGGACGCACAGCACCACGACGAACGCGCCGATCAATCCCACGATACCGGCGAATCCCGCGAACAAAAGGCCAAGTGCTAGCGCCAGCCGTGCGCCGGCCGATCGACGTGGCGCGCGCTGACGGCCGTGCGGCGACGAGTTGCCGTCCCCCTGTCCCGATCCGTCTGGGCGCGATCTGGACGTCCTTGCCTCGTTCGCGGGACGATCGTCGCTGCGGTCTGAATTATTTGACATTACAAATTGTAAGATTGGAGGGTCATTATAGTCCGTCTTAGGTCAACACCGTCTCGTTTGTGATGGATGGGATGGTCGGGTGACACGGCTGACCCGCTCATGAGTAACGGCGATGCGAATCGCCTCCCATGGAAGCCGTCGCGCGCGGTTCGCCGCGTCGTATCGTCCTATCCCGTTTCGCATCCGCCTTCGGGCCAGCTGTCTTGTTTCCTTGCCGCCCGCGACAATGGCTGCATCGATTGGCGTGTCGATCGATCCACAAGACGGACGGAGGACGTGTGAGACCAGATAGGGGTAAGAGTCGGCGCGATGCGCCGCACTGGCTGCAGGGCGTGCGTGAGCGTGTGGTGCGCACCGCGCGGGTACTGCCGAACGCAGGCGTACGGATATCGCGCGCATGGGGCGTGGAGCTGGATCGCCATGCCTTGCATCTGGTCTGCGTTTCCGGCGCGAGCAACGCACCCGGGGACGGGCCTCGCGTGCGTATCGACGACATACGGCATGTGGCGTTGCCACCGGGCCTGGTCGACGGCAGCGATATCGTTGCGCCGGACGCGGTGGGGCACATCTTGCGGGCAGCGTTGGCGGCGCACCAGGATGGCGACGCACCAGGATTGTCGATGGCGCTGTGCCCCTCGGTCGTGCTGTCGCGCGACGTTCCCTGGACCTCGCTGTTACCGGGTTATACCGTCACCCGTCCGCAAACGGAAGATGTCATCGATGCGTTGGGGCCGTGGGTACGCTGGCATGCGCAGCGGATCAGTGGGCTCGACGACGCCGACTTGCTGGTGGATTGGCAACCGTCGACGCGCGATCGGACGCTGCTGCGGTTGACGGCGGCGCAAACGCATTATCTGGCGGTCCGTGAAGGGGTGGCGGCGCATGCGGGCGCCACGTTGCAAGGTGTGATCGATGCCGGCGAGTCGGCGTTGCGCGCCTGCCGTTTCGTCGTCGGTCAGTGTCTGCGAGGGGGAGACGATCAGGCACGGAGCACGTCGATCGGAGAGGGGGGCGCGTCGGTGGGCGCCGAGTGCCGTGACGACGGCGAGACCGGTGAAGAACGTCCGTTACCGATGCGCATCGCATGCGTGTGGTGCAGCGAGACCGCGGCGGCGGCGTGGACCTTTGCCGCGCATCGACCCGATGTTGCCGCGGTGTCATGCGCATTGCCCGCGATCGATACGGTCAGTGCCGATGCTTGGATCGATGCACTGCATGTCGCGTTGCGGAGCCCGCAACATCTGCCGTCGCTGGTGATCGTCTGCGGGCATGACGCGGCCATGGATGCGATCGGCGGCCTGTCCGCATTGTCCGCGAAGTGCGGCTATCCGGTCATCCGTTTCGACGTCAGCGCGTGCGACGTCCATGCCGCAGTGATGCCTGCGGCGTTGGCCATGGACTGTGCGGTGGCGCTGGGCGCGGCGTTGCACGGTTTGCTCGGGAGCGTGACGTCGTGACGGTGGGGGCGCGGCCGACATTGGCGGACGCCGTGCGTCACCTCATGACGGCGGGGAGTACGGTCCGCAATGTGACGCCAGGCTTGGCCGGCTTCGACCTGCTCGCCTTGCCACGCGCGCGTCGCCTGGCGGCGGCACGGCGGCGCCATCTGATCGAATGGCTGGCGGCGGCGTTGAGCGCCTTGCTACTGCTGCTCGCGTTGGAGGCGATCGGCGCGTGGCGCGTGCGGATAGCCGCGCAGGATCAACGCGACCATCGCGTGCGGTTGCTGGCGCGTGTTCGAGCCGTGGCGCCGGTTTGGCGAGATGCAATGGGGCTGACCGCCATGCTTGAAAGAGAGGCGGCACGCCAGCACGTGCTCGCGGGATTCGATGGGCCGCGTTGGGCGTTGCACGATTTGCTCGATGCGCTATCACGTGCGGGAACGCCGGCGTTGGCCTTGCAACGTCTGCATTTTCATATGGCGGGCCAACCCCGGTGGCCGGCCGACGTGACGCGCGATGGCGCCGCCGCGATGCACGAGGCGCCACGTCAAGCCGACGAGGCACCTGTCCGCTTGACAGATGTCGCGACCACGGAGGAAGGCTTGGCGTCGGATACCGCGGGTTGGGTGCGCGCGATCGACGACACGGTCCCGGGGACGGCGGCGTTTGCGCTTGGTGCTCAAGGGATAGCCGACGACGATGCCGCGTTGCGGGCGTGGATGGCGCGCCTGCAACGTGATCCTCGCGTGGGTGCCGTGACGATCGATGCATGGCGCCTTGGGGCAAGCCGCTTGTCGGCCCCCGCTGCGCGTGCCTCGGCACTGGTACGCTTTCGCGTCAACGTGTTCGCGCGCGGCGCAACCGCGGTGCCGCGATGACCGGGACACCGTGGCGCGATGCTGGCTTCAAAGCCGACATTGAAGGCCAATCATGGTCGACGGCATTGTTGCCCCGATTTGCCTGGTTGGCGGACCGACTGCCTTGGTTTGCCGCGCCGGTAGCCTTGCATGCCTGGCCCTTGACCGGACGGGTGGCGATAGCGAGTATCGCCGCGCTCGCCGTGGCGCTGATGGGCCATGCCTGGATGGGTGGCCGCGCATGGCATCGTACGCCGGCAAATGACAGGGCCGCATTGTCGCTTGACCATGCGGGCGCGCCTGCCGGTCTTGTCAGTTCCTCGTCGGCGCTGTTTCAGGACGAGGCTTTTGCAGAAGCCGGGATCGGCGCTTCTGATCGCGTCCTGACATTAACCGATGGACTCTCCCCGTCTGGTTTGCGCCTGCTGCAAGGCGATACCCACGCGACGACCCCTGGCGCGCGCGCCGCCACGGCGGGGGACGGTGCGGCGACCGCTCCTCCGGAGTGGGCGTCGTTGACCGCCCCCGAGTTGTACGCGGCCATCGCCGCCGGAGAGCGTGCGGCGTTGGCGATGCCCGGGTTGCAAGCACGTGGGCGTTCCCTCGGTATCAACGCGAACGTGGTGCGGCCGGCAGCCAGCGAACCTGTCGGTGAGGCGAATAACGCCGCCGCGTACGATGCTGGCAGTGTGGCCGACGCGACTTCGATGGTGCGCGTGGATGCGGGGTGGTCGCAGTGGATTTCAGAGATCGGGCAACGGCGCGATGTCGCCATCGATCTTTTTGCGATCGACGATCGGTCCGCATCGCAGCGCGACGTACCCACCTTACCTGATGCGATGTCTCGCGACCCCTCGCGCATTGCCTCGGCGACCGACTTTGCAGTTGCGCGCGCCGATGCGACGGCGTACGACAATCCATCGGCTCGTGTTGACGCTGATGCCTTGCC
Organism: Robbsia andropogonis; assembly: GCF_000970345.1. Lineage (GTDB taxonomy): Bacteria > Pseudomonadota > Gammaproteobacteria > Burkholderiales > Burkholderiaceae > Robbsia > Robbsia andropogonis. The sequence goes on from NZ_LAQU01000022.1 coordinate 42,302, forward strand.
AGGTTCGTCGGCCTTTGGGGGCAGCGAGGTACTGGGGGCATGGCCGCATCGGACGGCGCGGATGGTGGCGCGGGGCGGGTTCGAACCGCTGGCCGCATTCGTTGCAGCCCTGGGTGCCACGCAGCCACCGGTAATCGTGCGGGCGGCCCGGATCGTGCCGGACCACGACAGCAATGGTACGCGGCTGCAACTGCAAGCCATGCTGGTATTCCTCGATCCGGATAAGCCACGCGTGATGCGCGCTGGTGTGCCGGATCGATCGATTGCACGCGCCGGAACGGGGTTGGCAAAACCTGCTTTGCCCGGCGCAGGGGCGCTTGGCGGTGGCAAGGCGGCCGATGTCGCCATGCGCGCCGCATCGGATGCCGCGGTGCCGGCCAATCCATTCCGACGTCGTGGACAGGCGCAAACCGATATCGTCGTGCTGGCCACTTTCGTGTCGGGGGGGCGGCGTGCCGCCCTGTTGGCGCGGCGTGTTACTAGCGGGGCTGTGCAACGCGGGGGCGGATCATCCGGTGGAATGGAAGTCGCATTGGTGCGTCCCGGTGAAACGTTTGCCGACGCGGACCTGATCGCCGTTGAGGGCAGTACGGTGCGGCTGCGACCCTTGCTGGGCGGTGCCGAGCACGTCGTGCATCTGCGGCGGGATGACACGGGGCATGCTCGATGACGAGATCGATGGAACGTCTCTGGTTTGTTGTGTTGCTTCTGGCCGGGTGCGCAGCCATGCCGATGGTATCCGCGCAGCAGCACGCGCCAGACGCGCTGACGCTTGCGCCACCCTTGCCGGGGATCGAGGATGCCGTCCCGTCTCCGAGTTTGCCGCTAAAGGCAACGTCATCGCAAGGACCGCATCCGTCATCCGGCCGCATGAACCTGCATGTCGATCGTGCACCGCTGCGGGAGGTCCTTCAGGGATTTGCCCAATTCGCCGGGATGGACATCGTCACATCCGATGGCGTAAAGGGCGAGGTGTCGATGCATGTGATCGACGTACGCTGGCAGGATGCGTTTGCCGCGCTGCTGCGATCGCGGGGCCTCGCGCGACAGGACGCGCATGGTGTGATGTGGGTGGCACCTGCCGCTGAAATAGAGAAACGCGCCCGGGACCAGGACGACGCGCTGGCCAAACAGGCTGATAACGCACCGCTTGCGAGCCGATTGTTCGAGCTGCATTACCAGCGTGCCGACGACATGCGCAAGCTGATCGCCGGGGACGGTCAGTTGCTGTTGTCCAAGCGCGGGGCATTGAGCGCCGACATGCGCACGAACCGCTTGTTCGTGACCGATACGCCGGCACGCCTTGCGCATATCGCCGAACTCGTCACGGCATTCGATCTGCCGGCGCGGCAAGTGCTGATAGAAGCGCGGATCGTCGAGGCCGACGCCGGCTTTTCCCAGCAACTTGGCGCGCGGCTGCGCCTGGGCGGTGGAGCCAAGACAGATGCGGTCCAGATACCGGGCGGCACCCTGTACGACGCCGGTGCGCTGCCGTTGTTAGGTGTGACGGCAGCCAGCGCGGCATTCACGTTGTTCAAGGCGGGCGCGGACAGGTTGATCTCGCTGGAATTGAGCGCCCTGGAGTCCGAGGGGCGGGGCAAGGTGCTGTCGAGCCCGCGCGTGGTTACCACCGATCGGCACAAGGCCACGATCGAGCAGGGTACCGAGCTGCCGTATCAAGGACGGCGGGCGTCACGACGCGGGGATGACAGTGGTGGGGCGCGGAGCGGCAGCGTGCAATTCAAGCGTGCCTCGTTACGGTTGGAGGTGACGCCGCATATCACGCCAGACCGACGCGTTCTGCTCGAGGTCGACGTTGCAAAAGACACATTAGGCGTGGTGACCGACGCGGGCCATGCCATCGATACGAAGCAGGTACGTACCCAGGTGGAGGTCGAGGATGGCGGCACGGTATCTATCGGCGGTATTTTCTCGCGTGAAACGCGCCGTGATGTCGTCGGAGTCCCGTTGTTGCAACGTATTCCGTTTCTTGGCGCACTCTTCCGGCGCACGACCGAAACAGAGCGCAAAATCGAACTGGTGATCTTGCTGACGCCCACGGTTGTTGACGCCGACATCACGCGTTTTTCCGTGCCCGGAGCGAAACGGGCAAGCGTTCAGGATGAAGCAGATGTGCCCGTTTAGCGACAAGAATGCGGGAAAAGCGCATATTGTGATGGGAAAATAGTAATTTCGCGCGAAAGGCCAGCGTGCCGCTCGACAATTGCCCCTGTTTCCCCGTAAGCTGCGCGAGACGCCGCGAGGCTGCGTGAGCCCGTGGCGGGCTGGATTCACAGGCTGTTGCGCGACGAAAGAATCAGATGAATCGGATGGGACAGGAAAAGCGCCGCGGCAATGTCATTCTGGTGGGCTTGATGGGGGCGGGTAAAACCACCGTCGGGCGCGCGCTCGCGCGTAAGCTGGGTCGCACATTTTTCGACTCTGACCATGAGATAGAGGCTCGCACGGGTGTCAAGATTCCCACGATCTTCGAGCACGAAGGCGAGGATGGTTTCCGGACACGCGAAGCCGAAGTGATTGACGATCTGACGCAACGCGATGGCATTGTCCTGGCAACCGGTGGGGGCGCTGTGCTTCGCCCGGAAAACCGTGTACGCCTGATGTCTCGCGGAACGGTGGTGTACCTGTGCGCCCACCCGCACGACTTGTGGCTGCGCACCCGTCGCGACAAGAGCCGGCCGCTTTTGCAGACAGAAGATCCCCGCGGCCGCCTCGAGGCCTTGTTCACGATCCGTGATCCGATCTATCGTGAGACCGCGCACTGCGTCATGGAGACAGGTCGCCCGTCGATCAACAGCCTTACCGCGTCCATCATCGCGCAGCTTGGTCTGGATGATGAGCGGATCGCCACCGAAGCCGTACATCAGGCCCGCGCGAATCCGCCGACGACGTCCGTGCCCCTTTCCGCGGGCACCGGTGCGGCGCCATTACCGACACCGACGTCGTCCCGGACACCGGTGCAGGCGGCGCTCCCTTTTGACGTCGAGCGCGACGACGGGTCCGTAGATGCCCCCGTTCCCAACGCTGGCGTGCGGTCTGCGCCATAATGCCTTTATGAAAAGCCTCTCCGTCGCATTGGGCGATCGTGCCTACCCTATCCAGATCGGCTCCGGTTTGATCGATCGTAGTGATGTGCTGCAAGCCGGTTTGCCCAAGGTGGCCGCAGCGGGCAAGGGCCTGTTTGTGATTGTCACGAACACAACCGTCGAGGCGCTTTACGGCGAACGGCTGCGGTATGCGTTACGTCCGCTGGGCGCGCGGGTCGAGACGATCGTGCTGCCCGACGGCGAATCGTTCAAGCATTGGGAAACACTGAACCTGATTTTCGATCGGTTGCTAGAAATCCGCGCTGACCGCAAGACGACGCTGATCGCCTTGGGCGGTGGCGTCGTAGGAGACATGACCGGTTTCGCCGCGGCCACCTATATGCGCGGCGTGCCGTTCGTGCAGATTCCCACCACCTTGTTGGCGCAGGTCGATTCCTCGGTCGGAGGGAAGACTGGCATCAACCATCCGCGCGGAAAGAACATGATTGGCGCGTTCTACCAGCCGCAGGCGGTGATTGCCGATACGGCGGTGCTGACATCGTTACCGCCCCGCGAACTGGCGGCGGGTATTGCCGAAGTCATTAAAACCGCCGCGGTAGCCGATGCGGCGTTTTTCGATTGGGTTGCGGAGAACGTTGCGGCATTGTCCGGCTATGACGAGGCCGCACTGGCGGACGCGGTGCTGCGTTCGTGCGCGGTGAAGGCGCGCGTGGTCGCCGCCGACGAGCGCGAGGGTGGGTTGCGCGCGATACTGAATTTCGGGCACACGTTTGGGCATGCAATTGAAGCCGGTCTGGGTTTTGGCGCATGGCTGCATGGCGAGGCGGTGGGATGCGGCATGGTGATGGCAGCGGATCTGTCGGCCCGCCTGGGATTGCTCGACGACGCGTCGCGCGAACGCCTCGAACAGGTCACCGCCAAAGCGATGCTACCAACGCGGGCGCCATCATTGACGCGCGCCGCGGTAAAGCCGGTGGCGGTCCATGCGAGCGCGGATGCGGATGGGGATTCAGCGAATGCCGATGCCGCCAACCGGGTTCGTGCCGATGCCGACCGCTATATCGACCTGATGTTGGGCGATAAGAAGACGGAAGGCGGGGAAATCAAATTCATTTTGTTGAAATCGTTGGGCGAGGCGGTGATTACATCGGTCCCCGATGCCGATCTCCGGGCGACGCTGGCGGCGACGATCGCACCGGAGCAATAATGTCACACACGCCGCCGCTTTCCATCGACAACGCCTTTGAGTCCGGCCTTGCGCCCTATGCATGCCGATCGGCGGAAACGCTGGGAAGGCGATACGCGGAGCCGCCGCCGAATGCGCGAAGCCAGTTCCAGCGCGACCGTGATCGAATCGTGCACTCGACTGCATTCCGCCGTCTTGAATATAAAACCCAGGTATTCGTCAATCACGAAGGTGACTTGTTTCGCACGCGTTTGACGCATAGTCTCGAGGTGGCGCAGATTGCGCGATCCGTTGCGCGTAGTTTGCGTCTCAACGAAGACCTGGTCGAGGCGATCTCCCTGGCGCACGACCTCGGGCACACCCCATTTGGCCATGCCGGGCAGGATGCGCTGCACGCCTGCATGCGCGACCACGGGGGATTCGAGCACAATCTGCAAAGCCTGGCGGTGGTGGACGAGCTGGAAGAACGCTACGCCGAATTCGATGGCCTGAACCTGTGCTATGAAACACGAGAAGGTATTCTCAAGCACTGTTCGCGTGAAAACGCGAAGGAACTCGGTGCGCTGGGCCAGCGTTTTCTCCAGGGAAAGCAGCCGTCGCTCGAAGCACAGTTGGCGAATATCGCTGACGAGATCGCCTACAACAATCATGATATCGATGATGGCTTGCGCTCGGGCCTGATCACCATCGGGCAGCTGGAGGAGGTGACGCTCTGGCGCGATCATTACCTTGTCGCACGAAACCGCTACGGCGAGTTGCCTGGCCGCCGCTTGATTCATGAGACGGTGCGATCGATGATCAATACCTTGATCATCGATCTGACGAACGAAACCACGCGTCGTCTTCAAGAGACAGGCGTGCGGTCCGTCGAGGACGTGCGCAATGCGCGAGCGCTTGTGGGAAGCAGCGAGGCGATGTTGACGCAGGCGCGGGAATTGAAGCAGTTCCTGTTCAAGCACCTGTATCGACACTACCAGGTGATGCGCATGGCAAATAAGGCGCAGCGAGTGATTACCGGCATGTTCGACGCGTTCTCCAGTGATCCGCGCCTGTTGCCGTCGCCGTATCAATCCAGCGACGCAGCGCGGCAGCCACGTCTGATCGCGCACTACATCGCGGGAATGACCGATCGGTATGCGCTGAAGGAGTATCGGCGCCTGTTCGTCGTGGATGATGAACAGGGCTGATGGCACCCGGCCGGTTGTGGCAACAGACCCTTGCCAGTGCCGAGACGTCGTACCGAAGCGTGCCGGGTACGCTGTCGGTGAACCCTCCGGGGCCTGACCGTCAGAAGCGATAACCGATATTGACGTAGGTGACGATCGGATTCAATCTGGCGCGCACCGTTGTGGTGCTGGAGCCCGAGACGCGTGCGCCCGATGGCGTGGGGACATTCCGCATATTGGGCGTATTCATCGTCAGCGTGCTCGCGAGTGGAATGTACGAGATGGAGGCGCCGACGAACCAGTTCTTGTCGACGTTATACGACAAACCAGCATTGAACACCGGCGCGAAGCCGCGACTCGCATGGACGGACGTATCGCCATACAGCTTGGTCCGCGAAAACTCACCATTCGTGATCTGCGCCCCGGTGAACCAGACATAAGTCACGCCCACGCCGATGAAGGGTCGGAGTTTGGCGGTCGGTTGTCTGAAATAATATTTTAAAAGAAGCGTAGGGCTCCACATGCGAGCGCTACCGATCTTGCCGAATGGCGTGTTGGTGCCGGTACCATTGATATTGAATTTGGGCGGCAGGCCGGCGACGGTTTCCGCGGCGATATGGTCAGTAATGAAATACGTCGCGGTCAGTCCAATCGTATTGGCGGCGCTGACGCCGGCGGTCGCCGCGCCGTCGCTACGGCTGAATGGCATTGGCCCTAATGGTGTCGCGAGGTTGCCGTTCGTGTTCATCGGTCCCGTGCTGACCTGCGGTGCGACATGCAACCAGCCTGTGCCAATGATGAGGTCTCCGGCCTTTTGCGCTTGCGCTTGTTGAAGGGCCCCAACGATCAGTGTCGCACCTATCGCGACCGATCCGATCAAGCGCGTTCGCGTGCGTGCAGTCGTCCTGCCCGTCGGTCTTTGCCGGCCTTGCTGCTCGGTGACATCCGCACATGAGGGAAGGCTGTCATGTACGTTCTCATGACGCGCGTGCGAACGCGTCAACGCGTGCTCTTTTCTCATCATCTGTCTCCTGTCTTTTCTCGGTGTGTTTTGTCATGTTGTTTTCACCGATTATCTGGAGCGATGGGACACGGCACCATTTTTAATATAGACCGCGCAATCTAGGACTTATCTCAGTCAAATCGGGCTATGCTTTACCCACACCGCTTATTCGATTTCAGCCGATGGCCCGTCTAGTCCGTCTCCATGTTCCCGGCATGCCGCAGCATGTCATCCTGCCCGTGCGTACTGGCCTGGGCGCCTTTCGTGCGGATGACGATGTCCGGTTTTTCATGGAAACATTACGCGGTGCCGCCCGCGCCCATGGGTTCGCCATTCACGCGTATGCGTTGACGCCGGCAATCGTTCATTTGCTGGGGACGCCGCACGACGCGGACAGCGTGTCGCGCACCGTACAAGCAGTCGGGCGGCGCTATGTCGCATGGTTCAATCGGCGCCATGGCATGGAAGGGGCATTATGGGATGGCCGGTATCGGGCAACCGTAATCGACCCCGACGCGTTTTTGCTGTCCACCAGCGTGTTGATAGAAGCTGCCGCGGAGCCCGGGTTGCCGCAGGTCGCCGCGCATCGGGACCTGGAAACGGCGCACGCCGTCGACGTCCCGCCATCGGGGATGCCTGGCCCACTCAGTGCGTTCGCCGCGCTGCCGCCAGACGCACGCATCGGCCCGCGTCGTTCGAGTTATCCGCATCATGCAGGCCTGGCGATCGATCCAGCGATCACCGACCACGCTTTGTACTGGGCGCTCGGCAACACTCCTTTCGAGCGACACCGCAAGTACCGGGCGCTCGCTGAACAGCCCCTGGATCCCGCTACCTGCGCGGCCGCGTTGAACGCGGCGCATAAAGGCTGGCTGCGTGGCGACAATGCATTCATGCAACGCTGCGAGCGGCAAGCGAATCGCCGGCTCACCCCCTTGAAGCGCGGACGCCCCAAAAAAGTGAACGATGACATTGCGAAATGATGTGACCCTAATTAATGATGCGCCACTTTGGGGCAAATGTATTAATAGGGTCAGATCATGAAAAATCTTTTGTACTCCGGTAGTTGATCGCTTATATTGCGAGTTCCCACGGGCGCCTTCGCGCATCCGGTCCGGGTGTTGATATAAACGGCCGTCCCCGATGATGTTGCTGTGCGCGGCGTCGGCCTCCAATACGGTGTCCCCAATGAACGATCAAACGCAACCGCAGGTCGGATTGCCGACCGCCTCCGGCCTTTACGATCCGGCGAACGAACACGACGCCTGCGGTGTCGGCTTCGTCGCCCACATCAAGGGCCGGAAAAGCCACGATATCATTCAGCAGGGCCTGAAGATCCTGGAGAATCTGGATCACCGGGGCGCTGTTGGTGCGGATGCGCTGATGGGGGATGGCGCCGGCATCCTGATCCAGATTCCGGATGCGTTCTATCGCGAGGAAATGGCGAAGCAGGGCATCGCGCTGCCGCCCGCCGGTGAGTACGGCGTAGGGATGATCTTCCTGCCGAAGGAGCATGCATCGCGCCTTGCCTGCCAGCAGGAACTCGAACGTACGGTGAAGGCCGAAGGCCAGGTCGTACTGGGCTGGCGCGACGTGCCTGTCGATACCACAATGCCGATGTCGCCGACGGTACGTACCAGCGAGCCGTTGATCCGTCAGATATTCATCGGTCGTGGTCAGGATGTGATCGTCACGGACGCGTTGGAGCGCAAGCTGTACGTGATCCGCAAGACCGCAAGCCACCGCATCCAGGCATTGCAACTGAAGCACGGCAAGGAATACTTCGTGCCGTCGATGTCGGCGCGCACGATTGTCTATAAGGGGCTGCTGCTGGCGGATCAGGTCGGCGTGTATTACCGCGATCTGCAGGACGCGCGCAGCGTTTCGGCGCTGGCGCTCGTGCACCAGCGTTTCTCGACGAACACCTTCCCCGCCTGGGAGTTGGCGCACCCCTACCGGATGATCGCCCACAACGGCGAAATCAATACGGTCAAGGGTAATGTGAACTGGCTGTCGGCCCGTACCGGCGCGATTTCAAGCGCCGTGCTTGGTGACGATCTGAAGAAGCTGTGGCCGCTGATCTACCCGGGCCAGTCCGATACGGCGTCGTTCGACAACTGCCTCGAGTTGCTCGTGATGGCCGGCTATCCGCTGGTTCACGCGGTAATGATGATGATCCCGGAAGCATGGGAACAGCACGCGGAGATGGATGCGAACCGCCGCGCTTTCTACGAATACCATGCTGCGATGATGGAGCCGTGGGATGGCCCGGCCGCCATCGCCTTTACCGACGGTCGACAGATTGGCGCGACGTTGGACCGTAACGGCCTGCGTCCGGCGCGCTATTGCATCACCGACGATGACGTCGTGATCATGGCGTCGGAAGCCGGCACGCTGCCGATTCCGGAATCGAAGATCGTCAAGAAATGGCGCTTGCAGCCGGGCAAGATGTTCCTGATCGATATGGAGCAGGGCCGTATCATCGGCGACAAGGAGTTGAAGGACAACCTGTCGAATGCAAAGCCGTACAAGAGCTGGATCGAGGCGGTTCGCATCAATATCGACGAGATCGATCTGAAAGGACCCGCAATTGCCGCGGTCGCCTCCGATGCGCCGGTACTGCTCGATCGTCAGCAGGCTTTTGGCTATACGCAGGAGGACTTGAAGTTCCTGTTGGCGCCGATGGCGCAGACGGGTGAGGAAGCCATTGGCTCGATGGGCAATGACTCGCCGCTGGCGATCATGTCGAACAAGGACAAGACGCTTTATCACTATTTCCGCCAATTATTTGCGCAGGTCACCAACCCGCCGATCGATCCGATCCGCGAAAACATGGTGATGTCGCTGGTGTCGTTCATTGGTCCGAAACCGAACCTGCTCGACACCAACAATGTGAACCCGCCGATGCGGCTGGAAGTGTCGCAACCGGTGTTGGACTTCGAGGATATCGAGAAGATTCGCAATATCGAGCAGTACAGCGGGCACAAGTTCCGTTCGTATGTGCTGGATATCTGCTATCCGGTGGCATGGGGCAAGGAAGGGATCGAGGCGCGTCTGGCGTCCCTGTGTGCGGAAGCGGTGGACGCGGTGCGTTCCGGCTTCAACATCCTGATCATCTCGGATAAGCAGATCAGCGCGGAAAACGTCGCGATTCCGGCACTGCTGGCGACCTCCGCCGTGCATAGCCACTTGGTGGGCAAGGGGCTGCGCACGAGCACGGGGCTGGTCGTCGAAACGGGTTCCGCGCGGGAAGTGCACCACTTCGCGTTGCTGGCGGGCTATGGCGCGGAAGCAGTGCACCCGTATCTGGCGATGGAAACGATGGTATCCCTGGCGCGTGAACTGCCTGGTGAGTTGTCTGCCGAGAAGGCGATCAAGAACTTCACGAAAGCCGTGGGCAAGGGCTTGATGAAGGTCATGTCGAAGATGGGTATTTCGACGTACATGTCCTACACCGGTGCACAGATTTTCGAGGCGATCGGCCTGTCCCAGCAACTGATCTCGCAATATTTCCGCGGCACGGCATCGAACGTCGGCGGTATCGGCATCTTCGAAGTGGCAGAGGAAGCGGTGCGGATGCACCAGAAGGCCTATGGTGCCGATCCGGTGATGGCGAGCATGCTGGATGCCGGCGGTGAGTACGCTTTCCGGATCCGCGGTGAAGACCATATGTGGACGCCGGATGCGGTCGCGAAGCTGCAGCACTCGGCACGCGCCAATTCGTATCAAACGTACAAGGAATACGCGCAACTGATCAACGATCAAAGCAAGCGTCATATGACGCTGCGCGGTCTGTTCGAGTTCAAGGTAGACCCAACCCGCGCGATTCCGCTGGATGAAGTGGAGCCGGCGAAGGAAATCGTCAAGCGCTTCGCAACCGGCGCGATGTCGATGGGCTCTATCAGCACCGAGGCGCATACCAGCCTTGCCATCGCGATGAACCGGATCGGCGGCAAGTCGAACACTGGTGAAGGCGGCGAGGACGAGCGACGCTATCGCAACGAGCTGCGCGGCATTCCCATCAAGTCGGGCGAAACGCTGGCCGGCATCATCGGCAAGGATGCCGTCGTGCGCGATATCCCGCTGCAGGAAGGGGATTCGCTGCGCTCGAAGATCAAGCAGGTGGCATCGGGCCGTTTCGGCGTTACCGCGGAGTATCTGGTGTCTGCGGATCAGATCCAGATCAAGATGGCGCAAGGCGCGAAGCCCGGCGAAGGTGGGCAGTTGCCGGGCCACAAGGTCAGCGACTATATCGGCAAGCTGCGGTATTCGGTTCCGGGCGTGGGCTTGATCTCGCCGCCGCCGCATCATGACATCTATTCGATCGAGGATCTGGCGCAACTGATCCACGACCTGAAGAACGTGAACCCATCGTCGGACATTTCGGTGAAGCTGGTGTCCGAAGTGGGCGTGGGTACGGTGGCGGCGGGGGTGGCGAAGGCGAAGGCCGACCACGTGGTGGTGGCGGGCCATGACGGCGGCACCGGTGCGTCGCCGCTGTCATCGATCAAGTACGCGGGGTCGCCGTGGGAGTTGGGGCTGGCGGAAACGCAGCAGACGCTGGTATTGAACCGCCTGCGTTCGCGGATTCGCGTGCAGGCGGACGGTCAGATGAAGACCGGCCGTGATGTGATGATTGGTGCACTGCTGGGCGCCGACGAGTTTGGTTTCGCGACCGCGCCGCTGGTCACGCAGGGCTGCATCATGATGCGCAAGTGCCATCTGAACACCTGCCCGGTAGGGGTTGCGACGCAGGATGAAACGCTGCGAGCGAAGTTCACCGGCCAGCCGGAGCACGTGATCAACTTCTTCTTCTTCATCGCGGAGGAAGTGCGTGAAATCATGGCGCAGCTGGGCTTCCGCACTTTCGAGGAAATGATTGGTCGCGTCGACCTGCTCGATACCCGCAAGGGCGTCGAACACTGGAAGGCGAAGGGTCTGGATTTCGCGAAGATTTTCACGGAACCGGCAGTGCCGGCGGATGTGCCGCGTCTGCATCGCGAAAACCAGGACCACGGTCTCGACAAGGCGCTCGATCATGTATTGATCGAGAAGGCCCAGGCGGCGTTGCAGAAGCGGGAGCATGTCTCGTTCATCCAGCCGGTGCGTAACCGGAACCGGACGGTGGGCGCGATGCTGTCCGGCGTGATCGCCAAGCGCTTCGGTCACGAAGGCTTGCCGGATGACACGCTGCATATCCAGTTGAAGGGCACGGCGGGACAAAGTTTCGGCGCGTTCCTGTCGCGCGGCGTGACGCTGGATCTGGTGGGTGAGGCGAACGACTACGTTGGCAAGGGCTTGTCGGGTGGCCGGATCATCGTGCGCCCGACCAACGACTTCCGTGCGAAGGCCGAAGAGAACATCATTTGCGGCAACACGGTCCTGTACGGTGCCATCGAAGGGGAGGCGTTCTTCCGTGGCGTGGCCGGCGAGCGCTTCGCGGTGCGTAACTCCGGTGCCACGGCGGTGGTCGAAGGCACCGGCGATCACGGCTGTGAATACATGACGGGCGGTACCGTGGTCGTACTGGGCGAAACGGGACGGAACTTCGCGGCGGGGATGTCCGGCGGCGTGGCGTATGTCTACGATCCCGAGGGCGCATTCCCGATCCGCTGCAATACGGCGATGGTCGCATTGGATCCGATTCTGCCGCGGGGCGAGCAGGAGCGGACGGTGGACAAGGCGTTGTGGCATGCCGACCAGACCGATGAGGCATTGCTGAAGGACCTGGTCGAGCGTCACTTCCAGTTCACGGGTTCACTGCGGGCAAAGAGCCTGCTGGAGGACTGGGATGCGGCGCGTCGTCAATTCGTCAAGGTATTCCCGACCGAGTACCGTCGTGCGTTGGGCGAGTTGAACGCACGACGCGCCGCGGCGGCGGCCGACAAGGCCGACGCGGACGACAGCGCCCCGGCGAAAGCGGATAAGGGTGGCAAGTCGGGCAAGACCGGCAAGTCGACGGTAGTGGCGTAACGTCCGGAGCCTCGACCGGCTCCTGAAGCGATCCCCACGATCCCCCAAAGAAAGCGCGTGACCACTGCGTGCCGGCGTACCGAAAACGGACGTCGGTGCCCTCCGGAAATCCGGGGCAGTCCGGGCGCGACGAACGAGGCAACATCCGAGCGTGTCAGCACGCATCGCCTGTCACCCGTCCTTCGCGCGTGGTGGACCGTACCAGCACAACGCATGACCTGTATTGATTGAGAAAAAAATGGGCAAGGCAACCGGTTTTCTCGAGTTCGACCGACTCAGCGAACACTATGAAGCGCCGCAGGCGCGCGTGAAGCACTACAAGGAATTCGTCTTCGCACTGAAGGATGACGAGGCCAGGCAGCAGGGCGCGCGGTGCATGGACTGCGGTATCCCGTTCTGCAACAACGGCTGCCCGGTGAACAATATCATTCCGGACTTCAACGATCTGGTGTATCGCCAGGATTGGAAGTCCGCGATCCAGGTGCTGCACTCGACGAACAATTTCCCCGAGTTCACGGGCCGCATTTGTCCGGCACCGTGCGAGGCGGCATGTACATTGGGCATCAATAATGATCCGGTAGGTATCAAGTCGATCGAACACGCGATCATCGATCGTGCCTGGGCGGAAGGCTGGGTCGCGCCGCAACCGCCGGCCGTGAAGACCGGCAAGAAGGTCGCCGTCGTCGGGTCCGGTCCCTCGGGGCTGGCCGCCGCGCAACAACTGGCGCGTGCGGGCCATGACGTCACCGTCTTCGAAAAGAACGACCGGATCGGCGGGTTGCTGCGCTACGGCATTCCGGACTTCAAGCTGGAGAAGTGGCTGATCGATCGCCGCGTGCGCCAGATGGAAGCCGAAGGGGTGGTCTTCAAGACCAGCACGTTCATCGGCAAGGACCCGCTGCCGGCGACGATTGCCAACAACGCGCGTGAAACCATCACGCCGGATCAACTGCGCGAGCAGTTCGACGCGGTCGTGATCTCGGGCGGGAGCGAAACGCCGCGTGATTTGCCGGTACCGGGGCGCGATCTGGAAGGCGTTTACTTCGCGATGGAATTCCTGCCGCAGCAAAACCGGGTGGAGGCTGGCGACAAGCTGGCGGACCAGACGCTGGCAACCGGCAAGCACGTTGTCGTGATCGGCGGGGGCGATACCGGATCGGACTGCGTGGGTACCTCGAACCGGCACGGCGCGACCAGCGTGGCGCAGTTCGAATTGATGCCACGTCCGCCGGAAGAAGCCAACAAACCGCTGGTCTGGCCGTACTGGCCGACAAAGTTGCGCACGTCGTCGTCGCATGACGAAGGGTGCGATCGGGACTGGTCGGTGGCGACGAAGCGTTTCGAAGGCAAGAATGGCAAAGTCGAGAAGTTGGTGGCCGCACGTGTCGAATGGAAGGACGGCAAGATGCAGGAAGTGCCGGGCTCCGAATTCGAGATGAAGGCTGACCTGGTGTTGCTGGCGATGGGATTCGTGTCGCCGGTGCAGGCGGTGCTGGATGCCTTCGGCGTCGAGCGCGATCCGCGCGGCAACGCAAAGGCTCGTACCGAGGACGCCGATGGTGTGCTGGCGTATGCGACGAATGTGCCGGGCGTGTTTGCCGCGGGCGATATGCGTCGTGGCCAGTCGTTGGTGGTGTGGGCGATTCGTGAAGGTCGTCAGGCCGCCCGCGCGGTCGATATCTTCCTGATGGGGGCGACGGAACTGCCGCGTTAAACCGTTGGTGCATGACGCCGTGCCGTGTCGATACGGTCCGGCGGGAATATCGTCATGGGTGCTATCCGCGCGCCCATGACGTTTTTTCGTTCAAACCGTGAATTGCGCGGTTTTGTCCTCGTCTGGCCCGCCGTCGTGCGCCGCCTTCAGATCAACGAACTGCTGATGGAAGGTCACCAGGGTATCGCGATGGCCAACACTGACGATCGTTGTGTTCGGCAAGCGATCGATGAGCATCTGATACAGCATCGTTTCGGTCTTCGTATCCAACGCACTGCTGACTTCGTCCAGGAAAACCACGTCCGGAGCTTGCAGCAGGACACGGGCGAAAGCGATCCGTTGCTGTTCGCCCGGTGACAGACGGCGCGCCCAGTGCGAGGACTCGGCGAGATGCGCCGCATATTCTTCCATTTGACACAGTGCCAATGCTTCACGGCATTGGGCATCGGTAAACGCTTCCTGATCGGATGGATAGCTCAGCGCGGCCTTGAACGTATCGATCGGCATATAGCTTTGCTGTGGCACGAAGAACAGCCTGGCCCCGGATGGCACTTCTATCACGCCGTCACCGAACGCCCACAGGCCGGCCATTGCCCGCAGCAGCGTGCTTTTCCCGCAGCCGGATTCGCCGCGAACGAGCCAGCGCGTGCCGGGCGCGATATGCAGGTCCGGGACGTGCGTCAACGTGCTGCCGTTGGGCAGCGCGAGCGAGAGGTCCTTCGTATCGATCGACGTATTCGCGGTGCGATGCAGATTGATGCCACCGGCCAGCGTCGCAGGCGATTCGGCTTCGAGGAAATGCTGATCGTCGATGGCCCGATGAAACTCGCGCAGCCGGTTCACCGTCGCGCGCCAGTTCGCCAGCGTGCCGTAACTGCTGATGAACCAGGACATCGAATCGCTGACGGTGCCGAATGCACTGGCGATCTGCATCAGCGTGCCCAGGGTGAAGGCGCCGGCGAAGTACTGCGGCGCGGCCGCGACGATCGGGAAGATGATTGCGATCTGCGCGTATAGCGAGTTGACCAGCGTCAGGCGCTTTGTCACGCGCATGATCATGCGCCAGTTGTCGCGAATACGGGAGAACGCGGTCGCCGCGTGCCCGCATTCGGTTGCGGCACCATCGTAGAGCGCAATCTGTTCGGCGTTTTCGCGCAGGCGGACCAGGGAGAAACGGAAGTCCGCTTCCACACGCTGTTGCTGGTAACTGATCGTGACCAGTGGACGGCCGGCGCGAAACATGATGAACGTGCCGACTATCGCGTACAGCAAGGCAACCCACACCATATAGCCGGGAATATGCCACTGCACGCCACCGAGGGAGAAGGACAGCGCGCCGGCGACGTTCCACAAGATGGTCGTGAACGAGAACAGCGTGACCAGCGTCGAGAGAAAATCGAGCGATAGGGTAAGGGTCGCGTGCGCCAGGCTTTGCAGGTCATCGGTGATGCGCTGATCAGGATTGTCGGCGAGACGATCGCGTTCTATGCGATAGAACGCATGGTCCTTCAACCAACGCCGCATGTACTGGTTGGTCAACCATTGCCGCCATTTGAATTCTAGCATCTGGCGGAAATAGATCCGATAGATCGCAATCAGGATCATCGGGAAGACGAGGTAGCAGAAGACCAACAGGGCATGCCAGAAGGCGTTGGCGTCCTTGCGCTGGATCGCATCGTAGAAGGTTGCGTTCCAACTGTTGAACTGGACGCTCAACCACACCATCGTCATGTTCATGGCGATGACCAGGGCCAGCAATCCGCGTGCGGACCAACGCTGTTCGGAGACCCAGAAAGGCCGTATCAGGCTCCATGCGGAGATTGGTTTGTCCTGCACGATATTCATATCCTCCAGCGAGTGATGATGACAGGGGTAAAGTCAGCAACCGTCTTGCGTGCCCACACGATGTTGTGTCGTGCAGGCGAAAGGGTTCTGTAAGTACGGGGCGCAGCGCCCCCAGCCATGCCACGAACCCGACGACTGGTATCCAGGCCGGAGCATTCCGAGCCAGGCGTTCGCAACAGAATAACTGTTGGGCCATTGTTGGACCGGATTCTTAATTGAAAATTAAGATCGTTTGTTAGAAATGAATATGGCGGGTCGCAGCCGACGGGTCGATGGCACCGCATTTACGCTGTCGGTCCCGCCAGAATTGTGCTGTAATACGGGGAGATGAAACAGGGGTGCTGCGGACGGCGCGATGCAAGCGACGGGACGCGGCTGAGAGAGTCCCTTGGCACCCGATCCGGATAATACCGGCGAGGGGAGTTTTCCATCGTACGCCATGACGTGCTTGGCGCCGCCGCTGCACGGTGTGCGTGCAGTCTATCCGCGTACGTCCACTCGCGTGCCCGCACGCGGCCATCGTCGGTTCGACACTCTCATCCGTGGTCCCTTCTCGTACTGCCGCCGGTGCGTTTGCGATTGTCGCCCGCGCCGATGCCCCCGCCGGACGAGCCGATGCTTACCACATTTCCGCGGCGTGAGGCCCTGCCCCATGCCCCTTTGACCGCGCACACGGCGATTGCCGGTGCTACCGCGACCGTGCCACCCGATGTCGCCGTGATCGGCGCAGGCCTGGTCGGGCGCTTGTTGGCGTGGCGGCTGGCGCGCGATGGCGTCAGGGTGACCTTGTATGAGCGTGCCGCTGCAAGCCAGGCGAACAGTGGCGCCGCGGCGTGGGTCGCGGCGTCGATGCTGGCACCGGTCACGGAGGCCGCGGTTGCCGAGCCGTTGCTCGCGGCCTTGGGTGTCGCGTCATTGCGCCGCTGGCCGGGGTGGCTGGCCGATTTGCCGTTACCGGTCTTTTTTCAACAAAGCGGCACCTTGGTCCTCTGGCATGCCGCTGATCGTGCGGAGGCCACCCTGTTCGAACGCCGCGTCGGCGCGAACGCGCCACGAGACCTGCTGCGCGACGGCATGCGTGCACTCGACGGTGCCGGCATCACCGCGCTGGAACCCGCGTTGCGCGGGCGTTTCCAGCAAGGGTGGTGGATGCCGCACGAAGGGCAACTCGATAATCGGGCCTTGCTGAATGCGCTCGACCAGGCGCTGGATGATGCCGGTGTCCAGCGCCTGTACGGCGAGACGATCGGCGAGAACCGATGGCCCACGGCGGCGGTTTGCGTCGATTGCCGCGGGTTGGGGGCCAAGTCCGCGTGGCGTGGGCTGCGCGGCGTGCGTGGCGAAGTGGTGCGGGTGGATACGCAGTCCATCGCACTGCAACGTCCTGTGCGATTGCTTCATCCTCGTTATCCGATTTATATCGCGCCGAAGGAAAATGGTCGCTTTGTCATCGGCGCGACCGAGATCGAGAGTGACGACACATCGCCGATGAGCGTGCGATCCGCGCTCGAGCTGCTGTCCGCGGCGTTTGCCGTGCATCCGGCGTTCGGCGAGGCGCGCATCGCCGAACTCAACGTGCAATGCCGCCCGACGCTGGATCACCATCGCCCGGCCATTTCGATGGCCTCGGGTCGAGTGGCGATCAACGGACTCTATCGGCACGGCTTCATGATCGCTCCCGAGGTGGTGACGACGGCCGTTGCACTGGTGCAGGCACTATTAGCCGATCCTAGCAGTGCATCGGACGCCGCGGCCGCCCAGGCGATCTGGGTTGCGCAGCGTGAGACGTCGCCATGGCCTGCCCTGTTCGGCACCTGTTCTCATGATGCTGCCGCCGCCGAACGTCGTGGCGAGGCCGTCCGCGTCGCATCATCGGTGCCACTTGATAATGCGAACGTATCGCCATCAGTGCCCACCGCGTGCTCCCCTCCGGCCCTTTTTTCTGCTATCGCATTGCGCTAAGCCATGAATATCGTGATCAATCAACGGGTGTTCGACATCGCCGAGGGCGCGAAGGTCGTCGATGCGCTGCAAGCCTTTGGAGCCAAGCCGCCGTTCGCGGTTGCCCTGAACGGACAATTCGTCGCGCGCAACCGCTATACCGCGCAAGCGCTGTCTCAAAACGATCGGCTTGATGTCGTGCAACCGGTCACAGGAGGCTGACATGTCCGAATCTTTCCACCTACCGTCTGGGATCGCGCCAGAGCCTTCGCCCGAGGGGTTCGTGCTGTACGGCGAGGCTTTCCACAGTCGTCTTTTATTGGGCACCGCGCGCTATCCGTCATTGGCGATCCTGCTTCAGGCGGTCTCGGTGTCGCGCCCCGCGATGATCACGGTGGCATTACGACGGCAGATGTCCGGTATTGGCGCGGCCGAGCCGGCGCGAGACGAGGGTGACGCGGCGCCTCAAGGTGCCGATTTTTATGCGGCGTTGCGTCGCACCGGCGTGCCGTTGCTGCCGAATACCGCCGGGTGTCAATCGGTTGACGAGGCGGTTACCACCGCGCGGATGGCGCGGGAGTTGTTCGAGACCGATTGGGTCAAGCTGGAGTTGATCGGTGACGATGTTACGCTGCAGCCGGATTCGGTTGCGTTGATCGAGGCGGCGCGGATTTTGATCGATGATGGGTTTCGTGTCCTGCCGTACTGCACCGAGGATCTGGTGGTCGCTCGTCGCCTGATCGATGCCGGTTGCCAGGCATTGATGCCCTGGGCGGCCCCCATCGGAACCGGGCGCGGCGTGGCGAATCCCTATGCGATGCGGCAATTGCGCGATCGCTTGCCTGCCGATATGCCGTTAATCGTCGATGCCGGTCTTGGCGTGCCATCGCATGCATGTCAGGTCATGGAGTGGGGGTTCGACGGTGTGCTGCTCAACACTGCGGTGTCTCAAGCCGATGATCCCGTGCGCATGGCGGCTGCGTTTGCCGCAGCCGTCGACGCTGGGCGCGTCGCTTGGCGAGCGGGACCGATGCCGGTGCGCGAAGCCGCACACGCCAGTACGCCGATGGTTGGCATGCCGTTCTGGCACCAGGCGGACGCCGACGCATGACCCGCGCTTTGCCCGAGATGCCGGTGCGCCCCTTGCAGGTCAGGGAACCCTCTGGTCGCATCACGCGCTTTTTTCGCGACGCCTGGCCAGTTGAGCCGAGGCAGGCCACTGCATTGGCCGAAAGCGGCGAGGCGACGGGGGTACGGGACGTTCTGGTGGTTGTCGCCGCAGGCTTGTCGGCCCGGTCGTTGTATCTCGGACGGCAAAATGGGAGGCAAGCTGGGGCCTGCGCGGTGATCGACGCATCGGCTCCCGGCCGGACCCGGTTGTTGCGGGATGGGTGGGATTTTTTTTACGCGGCAACGCGAGATGCCGATGACGCCTGGCTCGGCGTGTGCGCGGCGTTCGTGGAAGACGGTTTTGCGTTGCATGATGCGCTGTGCCTGGCGCTGGCGCACGTGGCAGGCATGGCGTCATCGGGCCGTCGCGTCCCGCGAGGCACCAATGGGGAGCCGCGCGTCGAAGGCTGGGCCACCGGCGTCGACGATGATCTCGGCGACGTGCGTCGTGATGTCGTCATGCGCCCCGTGCCCCCGCTCGCGGCGTTTCCGGATGTCATGGCGCCGTGCCGCATCACCGACGGTGTCGCCGCGGGTGTCCCCGACTCGCCATTTGATGAAACGGTTGCCGGGACCGGCGGCTTTCCGATGGCGCCCGCATCCGAAGCGAGGATGCCGGCGACACCGACACCGACACCATCGTCGGTGCTGACGGCCTTTCCGCGTTGCACGGACGTGCTAGGAATATATCCGATCGCACTAAGCGCCGAGTGGGTACGTCGCCTTGTCGAAGCGGGTGCCCGTACGATCCAGTTGCGGATCAAAACGCCGTATACGCATGCCGATGTTGCGCCCCATGCCGCGAGCGACTCAGCCCCGCCGGACACGGCATCGGATAAGCCATCTTTCAGTTCCGATCGCATCGCCTCCTCGCAAGCGAGGTTGCGCGATGAAATCCACCGCGCCGTCGCCTATTGCAAGCAGGCACCCGTACCGGTGCAGCTGTTCATCAACGACCATTGGCATCTGGCCATCGAGGCCGATGCTTATGGGGTGCACCTTGGACAGGAGGATTTGGCGGCGCTACCGGCTTTCGCGCTCGACGCCATCGCAACAGCGGGTTTGCGGCTTGGCCTCTCGACGCACGGATATTACGAGATGTTGTTGGCGCTGCGATTCCGACCCAGCTACATCGCGTGCGGTCCTGTGTTTGCCACGACAACAAAGTCGGTTGCGGTGCCGCCGCAAGGGGTGCGTCGACTTGCAGCGTACTGTCGATTGCTTCGGGATGCCGTACCCCCGGTCCCGGCGGTCGCCATCGGCGGCATTGGTCTGGCAAACGTGACGGCGGTGCGTGCCGCGGGAGCCGCGTCGGCGGCGGTTGTTGGTGCCGTCGTCAATTCCGTCACTGAAATCGACCGAAATGCACTAAAGGAAACGGTCTTAGCACTACAAGTCGCTTTCAACGGATAATAAGACTCTCGCCGCGCCGCAGCATGGGCGGCAATCGAGGTGGTGGCGATGATGTAAGTGACCGTTTTGGGCTGAGTCCGTGACCAACCAGGCCGTCCACCATGGCGATACGACGTAAAGCGCTCCGTCTGGACGCATGCGGCGTTGTGCTAAATGGGAGTGGGGTGGTCTGACAGACGTGACCCCCAGGCAGGCGCGGAGTCGGAAATTGGCTGATGGCCTATAATGCCGCACTCATGCGTATTGTTGGTCATTGAGACGAGACTGCTGGCGCATTGAGCATTTTTCGCTTTTTTATTGTTATTTGAACCGAAATGAGGAATGGTCCGCGCCGTGCCCATCGTTAGTTCCGAAACCGTCCTAGAATTGCGCGATGTCGCATTCGGCTATGGTGATCGCCCCGTCCTGTCGGGGCTGAATATGCGCTTTCAGCGCGGCCAGGTCGTCGCGGTGATGGGGGGCTCCGGTTGCGGCAAGACCACGGTGCTGAAACTGATCGGTGGCCTCGTGCGCGCGAGCAGTGGGCAGGTTCTCGTCAATGGAGACGACATCGGCGGCTTCAATGCGAAGGCCATGTATCGGATGCGCCGCAGGATGGGGATGCTGTTCCAGTTCGGCGCGCTGTTTACTGATATGTCCGTCTTCGAGAATGTTGCATTTCCGTTGCGCGAGCATACCAACCTGCCGGAAGCGCTGATCCACGATCTCGTGTTGATGAAGTTGAATGCCGTTGGTTTACGGGGCGCGCGCGACCTACTGCCATCTGAAATCTCCGGCGGCATGGCGCGCCGTGTCGCATTGGCGCGGGCGACGGCACTCGATCCCGAGTTGATGATGTACGACGAGCCGTTTGCTGGCCTCGACCCCATTTCGCTCGGAATCACGGCAAACCTGATCCGTACGTTCAATCAGGCCTTGGGCGCCACTTCGATCCTGGTCACGCATGACGTGCCTGAATCGTTCGCGATTGCCGACTACGTCTATTTCATTGCCAATGGCGGCATTGCCGCCGAGGGCACGCCAGAGCAGTTGCGTGCATCCAAGGACCCGGCGGTGCGGCAATTCATCGATGCCGCGCCGGATGGTCCGTTCCGCTTCCACTATCCGGGTGAGCCAATCGATGCCGACTTCGGTCTCGTCGAAGCGGCCGCGCTGGGCCATGCCGCTTATGAGCGCGCGGTGCAGGCAGGTCGGGAGCCGGATGCGCCTAGCGACAGGAAAGGAGGGCGGCCATGATGGTCAGTGCGTTGGGCCGTCGGGTGTTGAGCCTGTTTGCATTGACTGGCCACGCCACGCGGATGTTCTTCCGTTTGCTGGGGTTGTTTGGCGCGATGCTGCTACGCCCACGGCTGGTCACGCGGCAGATTTTCTTCGTCGGCAATTATTCACTGCTGATTATTGCCGTGTCGGGTCTGTTCGTTGGGTTCGTGCTCGGGCTGCAGGGGTACTACACGCTGGCCCGCTATGGCTCGGAGCAGGCGTTGGGATTACTGGTAGCGCTGTCGCTGGTGCGCGAATTGGGCCCCGTGGTGGCCGCGTTGCTGTTCGCGGGTCGCGCGGGTACGTCGTTGACCGCTGAAATCGGACTGATGAAGGCCGGTGAGCAGTTGATGGCGATGGAAATGATGGCGGTCGATCCGTTGCGTTTTGTCGTGGCGCCACGCTTTTGGGCCGGTGTTATAGCCATGCCGCTGTTGGCTGCCATTTTCAGCGCGGTGGCAATCATCGGTGGCTATATCGTCGGCGTCATTCTGATTGGCGTGGACCCTGGTGCGTTCTGGTCGCAGATGCAGGGCGGCGTAAATGTATGGCGGGATGTGGGTAACGGCGTGATCAAGAGCGTGGTGTTTGGTTTCGCGGTCACCTTCATCGCGCTATTCCAGGGTTTCGAGGCAAAGGCGACACCCGAAGGGGTTTCGCGCGCCACCACGCGGACGGTGGTCTACGCGTCATTGGCGGTGTTGGGTTTGGATTTCCTGCTGACTGCGCTGATGTTCGGCAAGTAAGCCAGCGTAGGATTCCGTGCAAGGAATCTTATTTCGAGAAAGAATACGAGAGACGTAAGGATGAAGAAAACTGTTCTCGACTTCTGGGTCGGCCTGTTCGTGATCCTGGGCTTCGTGGCGCTGCTGTTCCTGGCGCTGAAGGCCGGTAACATGAGCACGTTCTCGTTCCAGCCGACCTATCAGGTCAAGATGCGCTTCGACAATATCGGCGGACTGAAGGCCAGTGCGCCCGTCAAGAGCGCGGGCGTGACCGTGGGTCGTGTGAAATCGATCACGTTTGATGATCACACGTTCCAGGCGCTGGTCACGCTGGATCTTGATCAGCAATACCAGTTTCCCAGTGACTCGTCGGCAAAGATCCTGACGTCTGGATTGCTGGGCGAGCAGTATGTCGGGCTTGAACCGGGTGGTTCAGAGCAGAATTTGAAGTCAGGGGATACGATAACGATGACGCAGTCGGCCATCGTGCTTGAAAACCTGATCGGACAGTTTCTGTACAGCAAGGCGGCGGATGCAGGTGGCAATAATGGGGGCGGTGGTGGCGCGGCGGGCGGTGCCGCCGGCGCGGCATCCAGTAGCGGTGCGCATGGCGGTGGTTTTCCTGGCGTGGGGGCGGCAATGGGTACCAGTGCCCCGGTGGCCGCCAGCGCCCCATAACGATCCCTCAATGAGGCCAGCCGGACGTGCCAAGGACGTGCCGACGACGGCAGCGACACAATACCGTCGCACCACATTTGTTCTAACAAATAATGTGATGCGGCGGTATCACAAGCAAACGAATAACAGAGTAAACACACCATGATCAAATCGCGCGGCATTGTCGCGGTGCTGGCCGGGGGAATGCTGCTGTCGGCGTGCTCGACGGTTCAGACGCCCATCAAGCAGGATCCGCTGGAAGGCTTCAATCGGACCATGTTCACTGTCAATGACAAGGTCGATCAGTATGCTTTCCGCCCGGTGGCAAAGGCCTATAACTGGGTACTGCCGCAGCCGATCCGGACGGGTATTTCCAATGTCTTCTCGAACGTTGGTGATGTCACCGTCGCGGCGAACAAGCTATTGCAGGGCAATGTGACGGGCGGTGTGGAGACGATCATGCGGATCGCGATCAACACGGTCTTTGGGCTGGGCGGCATATTCGATATCGCGACGCAGGCGAGGTTGCCGAAACAACAGGCGGACTTTGGCTTGACGCTCGGGCATTATGGCGTGCCGGCAGGCCCTTATCTGGTGCTGCCTTTCTTCGGTCCGAGCACGGTGCGTGACGCCGTTGGCATGGTGCCGGATGCGTACATGAGCCCGATCACGTATGTTCGGCCTAATTGGATTCGCTTCACGCTGGTCGGCGTCAAGGCGGTCAGCGTGCGTGCTGCCTACCTGAATGCAACGGACCTGCTGCAAAGTGCGGCCCTCGACCAGTACTCTTTTGTGCGTAATGCGTATCTGCAGCGCCGTCAGTACATGTTGGGCAAGAACCAGGATTCGGGTGCGCTGCCGGATTACGGTGATGACGGCGGTACGGAGGGTGGCGCGGCGGCCCCTGGCGCTGCGTCTGCAACGGTGGCACCCGCCGCCGCGCCGGCGGGTGCCTCGGGTGCGTCTGCCGCCCCGGCACGCTGATACGCCTCTCGCCGGTGCGCCGAGATCCGTGGCGGGTACCCGCCACGGTCCGAACGGCGAATGGGCGCGAGTTCACGCGAAGCGTAACGTTCGCAAAAGTTGGCAACCGATGTTGTCCGTCGAGACGAGACGGGCGAACATAAGGCACTATTGGAAGGAGTCCGGCGCGTGCAGTCCAGCGGTACGGGATCCGGGAGTGCCGATGTGCGGTACTCGGGCAAGATCAGGAGAATCGAATGAAGGAAGCAACACAATTGTCGCGGCGCATGTCTGCCGTGGCGGCTGCGATGGTGGCGGGTGCATTGGTGCTGGGCGTGCCCGTGGCCGCGTCTGCACAGTCGGTGGCGCAGGCAGCGCCCGTCGCGGCATCGGCGCAACCCGATGCATTGATCAAGCAAGTGACCTCGGACGTGATGAACGCGGTGAAGTCCGATCCCGCGCTGCAATCAGGCGACATTAACCGTATCATCGCGCTGGTCAACCAGAAGATCCTCCCCTATACGGATTTCGAACGCACGACACGCCTGGTGATGGGACGTTATTGGCGCCAGGCATCGCCGCAGCAACGGCAGCAGATCGTGGAACAGTTCAAGCTGCTGTTGATTCGTACCTACTCTGGCGCCATTGCGCAAGTGCGTAACCAGCAGATCGAATACCTGCCGTTCCGCGCGGACCCGGGGGCAGATGATGTAGTCGTGCGCACGCGCGTGGTGAACCAAGGTCAGCCGATCGAGCTCGATTATCGTCTGGGCAAGACGCCAAATGGCTGGAAGGTCTATGACCTGAACGTGCTGGGCGCGTGGCTGATCCAGGCCTATCAGCAGCAGTTCGCGGAGCAAGTCCAGCAACATGGTGTCGACGGACTGATCCAGTTCCTGACCTCGCGTAACCAGCAATTGGCGCAAGCCAAGGGTTGATATGTTCGAATCCGGTGAGGACATTACTCACGACGTCGCGAAAGCGGTGTTGCAGCGTGGCCTGAAGCGGATTGCCGATGGCGAGACGCGTCTTGACTGCCAGGGTCTCGTGCGGTTTGACTCGTCCGCGCTCGCGGTGTTGATGGCGTGGCGCCGCGCCGCGCTGCAGCGCGGCGACGACCTGCACGTCGAGCACGCGCCACCGGCCTTGCAAAGCCTTGCGCGCGCCTATGGAATAGATGCAATGGTGTTCGGACACTGAGGGCGCCGATGATGTCGGCAGATCGGGGCTCGTCGGGGATACGCCGGACGGGCCTTTGTTGTTTCCGTAGCCCCAATTTCGGCGTGGGGGCAACTCCGAGCGGGTGGGGCGGCAAGCCTTTGAAAGGGCAAAGCGTTTTTCGCTTATAATACGGGGTTTTCAGACGCAGACCTCGCCATCATTTTTGTGCCAGGCGCTCATCCCCACTTTCCATGCCCAGCAGCAAGCTTCCTGCCATCGACATCCGTAGCGTGAAGAAGCACTATCACGCGCTGCAGGCACTCAAGGGCGTTGACCTCACGATCGAACAGGGCGAATTTTTCGGTCTCCTCGGCCCGAATGGCGCCGGTAAGACCACGTTGATCAGTATCCTGGCCGGTCTCGCCCGCGCCGACGCCGGTTCCGTCCAAGTGCTCGGCCACGACGTCGTGCACGATTTCCGGGCCGCGCGGCAGCTGGTGGGGGTTGTTCCGCAAGAGCTGGTTTTCGATCCTTTTTTTACCGTGCGTGAGACGTTGCGCATCCAGTCTGGCTATTTTGGCTTGACCCGCAACGATGCATGGATCGATGAGATTCTCCACAACCTGGGGCTTACCGACAAGGCTGATACCAATACCCGCGCGTTGTCCGGCGGCATGAAGCGGCGCGTCCTCGTGGCGCAGGCGCTTGTGCACCGTCCGCCGGTCATCGTGCTCGACGAGCCGACGGCTGGCGTTGATGTGGAATTGCGCCAGACGCTCTGGGAGTTCATTGCGCGGTTGAATCGTGCGGGTCACACAATCATTCTGACCACGCACTATCTCGAGGAAGCGGAGTCGCTGTGCAATCGAATTGCCATGATGCGGCGCGGTGAAGTGGTGGCGCTGGAGCGCACCGATCAACTGTTGCAACGCTTTGCCGGGCTGCAACTGGCGTTGCGCATTCGCGGCGCGGCGTTGCCTGAGAGTCTGCGCGCCTTGGAAGTCGAGGCGGCGGGAGCAAGCGGGTCCGTCGCGATTGCCGCGGGCGATGCACGCGCCGTCGTGCAGACGGACGCGCTTGGACATGGCATGGCTGGCATTGGCGGGTCGCAGGCGCGCCATTATGTGCTGCGTCTGAACAGTTATGACGACATCGAGCCGCTGCTGGCGCGCTGCCGCGAGGCCGGCTGTGTGCTGGAGGATGTCGAAATTCGCAAGACCGATCTCGAGGACGTATTCCTGCAACTGACCCGCGAGCCTGAAGCAGGCGAGGTTTTATCGTGATACCTGTTTCTTCGTCTTCCAATGGTCGGGGTGGGAGCGCCGATGATGTCGCCATCGGTGTGGCGCGTGCGCCATACAGTCGGTTCACCGGTTTCCGCGTGCTGTTGTACAAGGAACTGCTGCGTTTCTGGAAGGTCTCGTTCCAGACCGTTGCCGCACCTGTTATCACCGCCTTGCTATACCTGGCCATCTTCGGTCATGCGTTGCAGCATCGGGTTGATGTGTATGCGGGCATCGATTACGTCTCGTTCCTGGTGCCCGGCCTTGTGATGATGAGCGTATTGCAGAATGCGTTCGCTAACAGCTCGTCGTCGTTGATCCAGTCGAAAATCACAGGGAATTTGATTTTCGTGTTACTGCCGCCGCTGTCGCATTGGGATCTGTTTGCCGCGTACACGCTGGCATCGGTCGCGCGCGGCCTGGTGGTGGGGCTCGGTGTGTTCATCGTCACGATCTACTTCGTGTCGCTCCATTGCGCGTCGCTGCTCTATATCGCCGCATTCGGGCTGTTGGGTGCCGCCATCCTCGGCGTGCTGGGCCTGATTGCCGGCATTGTCGCCAGTAAGTTCGACCAATTGGCAGCGTTCCAGAATTTCCTGATCATGCCGCTGACCTTCTTGTCCGGCGTGTTCTATTCGACGCGTTCGCTCCCGCCCTTCTGGCGGCATGCGTCGCATTTCAACCCGTTTTTCTACATGATCGACGGGTTCCGTTACGGCTTTTTCGGTCAATCAGACTGCTCGCCGTTGTTGAGTTTGTCGATTGTCGGTTTCTTCTTTGTCGTGCTTGCCGGACTGGCCGTGCGCATGCTCGCCAGCGGTTTCAAGCTCAGGCATTAACGACGCAATATAACCCCACCGGTGGAGCGCCTCATGTTGCCGACGCCTGATCAGATCCGCACTTACATCGCGGCCGACCTGTCCTGTGAACACCTCGATGTCGAGGGGGACGGACAGCATTTCTTCGCGACCATCGTCAGTCCGGCGTTCGAGGGCAAGCGTCACATCGCGCGTCACAAGCTGGTATATGCCGCGCTGGGTGATCGGATGCGCGAGGAGATTCACGCGCTAAGCATGAAGACGCTGACGCCGGCGGAATTCGCTGCCGCAGGCGGCCAGGCGACCGCGCCGGGTATGTAAGGACAGGATAGCAGCGTGTGGATTGAAGACAAACCCGGTACGGTTGCCACTGTACCCGAGCGCATCCGGAACACCGTGCCGGTTGCCACCCAACAGGAGGAGACGCGGATGGACAAGCTCTGCATCGAAGGCGGACGTCGGCTTCACGGCGAGGTAATCGTGTCGGGCGCAAAAAACGCATCGCTGCCGATCCTGTGCGCAGCCCTGCTGAGCGCCGAACCGGTGCGTCTGCACAATGTTCCCAACTTGAACGATGTCCGCACGATCCTCGCGTTGCTGCGTCAGATGGGCGTGAAGGTCACCGTCGATGTGGACACGGTGACGCTGGATGCCGGTGCCGTGGACAACCCCCTGGCGCCGTACGAGTTGGTCAAGACGATGCGTGCATCGATCCTGGTGCTCGGGCCGTTGCTGGCGCGTTTCGGCCATGCGCGCGTGTCCCTGCCCGGCGGTTGCGCGATTGGCGCACGGCCGGTTGACCAGCACATCAAGGGCCTGCAGACGATGGGTGCCGAGATCGCCATCGAACATGGTTATATCGAAGCACGCGCATCACGCTTGAAGGGGGCGCTGGTCGTCACCGACATGATCACTGTCACCGGCACGGAAAACTTGCTGATGGCCGCAACGCTGGCGGACGGTGAGACCGTACTCGAGAACGCCGCGCGCGAACCCGAAGTCACGGACCTCGCGAATCTGCTGGTCAAGATGGGCGCGAAGATCGAGGGCATCGGCACCGATCGCCTGGTGATCCAGGGCGTCGACAAATTGCATGGTGCCGAGCATCGGGTCATCTCGGACCGTATCGAGGCGGGCACCTTCCTTTGCGCGGTGGCTGCCGCGGGTGGTGACGTGACACTTCGCAACGTGACCCCGGGTCTCCTCGACGCCGTGATCGAAAAGCTGCGCGAGGCGGGGGTGACGATCGAAGCGGGGGGCAGTGGCGCCGATAAAGGCGACAACTGGTTACGTGTGGCGATGCAGGGCAGGCCACGCGCGGTAAGCTTCCGTACGTCAGAATACCCGGCCTTCCCGACCGACATGCAGGCACAGTTCATGGCGTTGAATTGTATTGCGGAGGGCGCGGCGCAAGTGGTGGAGACGATCTTCGAAAATCGCTTCATGCATGTGCAGGAATTGAACCGCCTGGGTGCGAATGTCACGATCGACGGCAACACGGCTTTTGTCAGTGGTGTGCAGGCGTTGTCCGGCGCGACGGTGATGGCGACGGATTTGCGCGCATCGGCGTCCCTGGTGATCGCGGCGCTGGTTGCCGATGGGGAAACGACCATCGATCGTATCTATCACCTCGATCGCGGGTATGACCGGATGGAGCGAAAGCTGAGCGGTATCGGCGCCGCCGTACGTCGTATTCACGGGGACGGGAGCCCGGCATGACGCAGTTGACCGAATCGCGGAATGCCGCCACATCGAACGGCGCCAAGCTGACGCTGGCCCTGTCGAAAGGGCGGATTTTCGAGGAAACGCGGCCGCTGCTGGCGGCGGCCGGCATCGAGGTCACGGAGGACCCTGAAACGTCGCGCAAGCTGATCCTGCCGACTACCAATCCGAATTTGCGCGTGATCGTGGTTCGCGCGACGGATGTCCCCACTTATGTGCAGTATGGCGCGGCCGATTTCGGCGTGGCCGGCAAGGATGTGCTGCTCGAGCATGGTGGCGCGGGCCTTTATCAGCCGATCGACCTCGAGATTGCGCGTTGCCGGATGTCGGTGGCGGTGCAAGCGGGATTCGACTATGCCGGCGCGGTACGACAGGGCGCCCGTTTGCGCGTGGCGACCAAATATGTGCAGATGGCGCGTGAGCATTTTGCGGCAAAGGGCATGCACGTCGACTTGATCAAGCTGTATGGCTCGATGGAACTGGCGCCACTGGTCGGCCTGGCTGATGCCATCGTCGATCTGGTCAGTTCGGGCGGTACGTTGCGTGCGAACAATCTTGTCGAAGTGGAAGAGGTAATGGAGATTTCGTCACGGCTGGTCGTGAACCAGGCGGCGTTGAAAATCAAGCGCGACGCGCTGGCGCCGCTGCTTTCCGCATTTGAGACGGCGATCCGCGGCGCCTAGCAAGATCGGTTTCAACCGGGTAATGCGATCTCGATGGATACGACAATGGCACTGACAATTCGCAAACTGGATTCGCGCACGCCGGACTTTCTTGCCGCGCTGGCGACGGTCCTAGCCTTCGAGGCGGACGACGACGCGGCCGTTGACGATGCCGTGGCCGGCATCCTTGCGGACGTGAAGACGCGTGGCGACGCCGCCGTGCTCGAATACACGCGCCGTTTCGACCGGCTGGATAACACCGGCGAACCTGGCATGGCCGCGCTCGAGCTGCCGCAATCGGCGCTGGAGGTGGCCCTGGCAGGGCTCGATCCGGTGCGTCGCACCGCGCTCGAAACCGCCGCGAACCGTGTGCGCCTCTATCACGAGCGGCAAAAAGCGGAGTGTGGCGTCCATGGCTGGCAGTACACCGAAGCCGACGGCACGGTATTGGGCCAGAAGGTCACCCCGCTGGACCGTGTCGGGATCTACGTTCCGGGCGGCAAGGCAGCGTATCCGTCGTCGGTGCTGATGAATGCGATTCCGGCGTCCGTGGCGGGGGTCGGTGAGATTGTCATGGTCGTGCCGACGCCGGACGGCGTACGGAACGATCTCGTGTTGGCGGCGGCCCGGTTGGGCGGCGTGCACCGCGTCTTCACGATCGGGGGGGCGCAGGCTGTCGGCGCATTGGCGTACGGCACGCAAACGGTGCCTCCGGTCGACAAGATCGTAGGGCCGGGCAATGCCTATGTCGCTTGTGCGAAGCGCCGTGTATTCGGCACCGTTGGTATCGACATGATCGCAGGACCGTCCGAGATCCTGGTGATCTGCGACGGCACGACCGATCCGGACTGGGTGGCGATGGACCTGTTCTCGCAGGCCGAGCACGACGAACTCGCCCAATCGATCCTTCTGTGCCCTGACGACGCCTATATCGCCCGCGTGGAAGCCTCGCTCAATACCTTGCTTGACGCCATGCCGCGGCGCGACACGATCCGCGCGTCGCTCGAAGGTCGTGGCGCCCTGGTCAAGGTCCGTGACATGCCGGAAGCCTGTGAGATCGCGAACCAGATTGCGCCCGAACATTTGGAAATCTCGGCAGCCGCACCGCAGGAATGGGCCGATCGCATTCGCCACGCCGGCGCAATCTTTCTCGGCCGTTTCAGCAGCGAAAGCATTGGGGATTATTGCGCCGGCCCGAACCACGTGCTGCCGACGTCGCGCACGGCCCGATTCTCGTCGCCCCTCGGCGTATACGATTTCATCAAGCGCTCGAGCCTGATCCAGGTCAGCGAGGGCGGCGCCGTGACGCTGGGCCGCATTGCCGCCGAACTGGCGTACGGCGAGGGTCTGCAAGCCCACGCGCGCAGCGCAGAGTTGCGTATTGAAGGTCTGCGGAGCAAGTAGAATGCATGGATAAAGCCGTGATCCGTGTCCACGGCCTGCCGCCGATATCAGCTTAAGCGGGTCGCCGGCACCAAAATTCGTCCCTTGATGTCGTCCTTTATTGAGCAGAAGATCATGCGTACCGCCGAAGTCGTCCGCAATACCAGCGAGACGCAAATCCGAGTGAAGTTGAACCTGGACGGCACGGGCCGTCCTGCCTTGGCCTCCGGCGTGCCTTTTCTCGACCATATGCTGGACCAGATCGCACGCCATGGTCTTATCGACCTCGAGGTGGAGGCGAAGGGCGATACGCACATCGACGACCATCACACCGTGGAAGACGTCGGCATCACGCTCGGCCAGGCAGTGGCGCAGGCCATCGGCGACCGGAAGGGCATCAACCGTTATGGTCATGCCTACGTGCCGCTCGACGAGTGCCTGTCACGGGTCGTCATCGATTTTTCCGGTCGTCCGGGCCTGGAGTTCCACGTGCCGTTCACGCGTGCTCGCGTCGGGACATTCGATGTCGACCTGACGATCGAATTCTTTCGTGGTTTCGTCAACCATGCGGGCGTGACCTTGCATATCGACAATATCCGTGGCCTGAATGCCCACCATCAGGTGGAAACCGTGTTCAAGGCATTTGGCCGCGCATTGCGCATGGCCGTTACCCAGGATGAGCGTGCCGCGGGCCAGATCCCGTCGACGAAAGGCAGCCTATGAGCAAGATCATCGCGATTGTCGATTATGGCTCCGGCAATCTGCGCTCTGTCGCGCAGGCCGTGCGTCACGCGGCGCCCGAAGCCGATGTCCGCCTGGTGACGGCACCGTCTGAAATCGCGGCCGCCGACCGTATCGTATTGCCAGGCCAGGGTGCGATGCCGGATTGCATGCGCTCGCTGCGCGACTCCGGTCTGCAGCAAGCGGTGATTGCTGCCGCGCAGCATAAACCGTTGCTGGGTGTCTGTATCGGTGAGCAGATGCTATTCGACCGCAGTGACGAGGGCGACACGCCGGGTCTCGGTCTTTTGCCGGGGCGCGTGGTGCGTTTCCAGCTCGACGGCAAGGTGCAGAGTGACGGTTCACGCTTCAAGACGCCGCAAATGGGATGGAACCGTGTGCGCCAGGCGGTGTCACACCCACTGTGGGATGGCATTCCGGACGAGTCGTATTTCTACTTCGTCCACAGTTATTATGTCGTACCGGCGAATACCGAGGATGCGGTGGGGGTGACCGAGTACGGCGCCCCCTTCACATCGGCGGTGGCGCGCGGCAATATCTTCGCGACGCAGTTCCATCCGGAGAAGAGCGCGGGGGCCGGATTGCGGCTCTACCGCAATTTCGTCGATTGGCAACCGCACCGGTAAGCCTGCTGGCGCGAAGCGCCGGGTCAGTCCGGCGCTTCGCCGTTGTTACTGCTGTCCCTGCTGTCCGCGTCGCCTGTGGTTGAAATGGCCGCCGTGCCCTTTGGGTGCCGGCGTTTCGCCAAAGCAGAAGACGACGGAATTTTTTGAACCGCAACGTTCTACGCTCACCGATTTTATGCTGCTCATTCCGGCCATCGATCTCAAGGACGGTCAGTGCGTCCGTCTCAAGCAAGGCGACATGGACCAGGTCACCGTGTTCAACGAAGATCCCGCTGCTGCGGCGCGACATTGGGTGGACCGTGGTGCCCGTCGACTCCATCTGGTCGATCTGAACGGCGCATTCGCCGGCAAGCCGCGCAACGAGGCGGCCATTCGGGCGATTATCCAGGAGGTCGGCAGTGACATTCCCGTGCAGTTAGGGGGTGGCATCCGCGATCTGAACACGATCGAGCGCTATCTGGATGACGGTCTGTCGTACGTCATCATCGGCACTGCCGCGGTGAAGAACCCGGGGCTGCTGAAGGACGCCTGCACGGCTTTCGCCGGGCACGTGATCGTTGGCCTGGACGCGAAGGACGGCAAGGTCGCCACGGATGGCTGGAGCAAGCTGACCGGCCATGAAGTGGTGGATCTGGCCCGAAAATTCGAGGATTACGGCTGCGAGGGTATTATCTATACCGATATTGGCCGTGATGGCATGCTGCAGGGGCTCAATATCGACGCTACGGTACGACTGGCGCAAGCGGTCAAGATTCCGGTGATCGCCAGCGGAGGCCTGTCGAACATGGCGGATATCGATGCGCTGTGCGCGGTTGAATCGGAAGGCGTGCAAGGCGTGATCTGCGGCCGTGCGATCTATTCGGGTGACCTGGATTTCGCCGCCGCGCAAGTGCGCGCGGACGAACTGGGTGACGCAAACGGCTTGGGGAGTTGAGGGCGATGGCGCTCGCGAAACGCATCATCCCGTGCCTGGACGTCAACGCCGGTCGCGTCGTCAAGGGCGTCAACTTCCTCGAGTTGCGTGACGCGGGCGACCCGGTGGAGATTGCCCGCCGCTACGATGCCGAAGGGGCCGACGAACTGACATTCCTCGATATCACCGCAAGCTCGGATGAGCGCGGCCTGATCCTGCCGATCATCGAGGCCGTTGCCTCGCAGGTGTTCATTCCCCTGACAGTCGGCGGCGGCGTGCGCGCGGTGGAGGACTATCGTCGCCTGCTGAATGCCGGTGCGGACAAGATCAGCGTCAACTCGTCGGCCATCGCCAATCCGCAACTGGTTGCGGACGCCGCGGACAAATACGGCTCCCAATGCATTGTCGTGGCCATCGACGCCAAGCGGGTAAGCGATGAGGGCGTCGATGCTGCGCCGCGCTGGGAAGTCTTCACGCATGGCGGTCGTCGCGCCACCGGCCTGGATGCGGTCGCGTGGGCAGTCAAAATGGCGCAACTGGGTGCCGGCGAAATCCTGCTGACCAGCATGGATCAGGACGGTACGAAGCGGGGCTTTGATCTCGCACTGACACGCGCTGTCTCAGATGCGGTATCGGTCCCCGTGATTGCTTCCGGCGGCGTGGGCAATCTTGCGCATCTGGCGGAAGGCATCACGGAAGGTCATGCCGATGCCGTGCTGGCCGCGAGTATCTTCCATTACGGCGAATATTCCGTCGGCGAGGCGAAGCGTTTCATGGCCGAGCGCGGGATTCCGGTACGTTTGTAAGTATCGATTAAAGGCCCACGGGCCATGACATCTCCATGCCGGACTCCGAGAGCACATGATGGACAACCGTACCGCGGTAAATGTATCGAGCAACGCGCCGACGCTTCCTGTCTGGCTCGATTGCATCAAATGGGACGCAGCCGGGCTGGTGCCGGTGATCGCGCAGGATCATAAGAGCAATGACGTACTGATGTTCGCGTGGATGGACCGCGAGGCACTTGCGAAGACGGTGGCGTTGCGCCGCGCGGTGTATTACTCCCGATCACGCAAACGGCTGTGGTTCAAAGGGGAGGAATCCGGCCATGTACAGCATGTGCATGACGTGCGTCTGGACTGCGATGAGGACGTCGTCCTGCTGAAAGTCGAGCAGGTATCCGGCATCGCCTGCCATACCGGACGGCATTCCTGCTTTTTCCAGCAATTCCAGGGCGACCCGCAGACTGGTGGTTGGGTGAGCGTCGACCCTGTCCTGAAAGACCCGGAGCAGATCTACAAATGAGTAATGACAAGGCTGCGGCCGTTACGATATCGGGCGCCGAGCCGGGGGAGGCATCATCCCAGATCGCGCTGGGTGACGTGTTGGCGCGCCTCGGCGCGACGATCGACGGCAGAAAAGGGGGGGACCCCGATGCCTCGTACGTGGCGCGCCTGTTCCACAAGGGCGATGACGCGATCCTGAAGAAGATCGGCGAGGAAGCCTGCGAGGTGGTCATGGCGGCGAAGGACGTGCGTCATGGCGCCGCGCCCGCCGGATTGGTCGGCGAGGTCGCCGATCTGTGGTTCCATTGCTTGATTGCCCTATCCCGTTTCGACCTGACCCCGGCGGATGTGGTGGCGGAACTGGCGCGACGCGAAGGCCTGCCGGGTCTTGAGGAAAAGGCGTTGCGGAAGGTCAAGGAACGAGAGCAATCCGGTCACTGACCAAAAGCGAGGGGCAGATGAGCGAGTTCGAACGCAGGAAGCAGGAAGCCGAAACGGTCGAGATTGTCAGTGAAGTCGTCCTGGACGATAGGACTCGCCGCCAACGCGAGCAAGCGCGCGCGGAGGCGCAGGGTGGCCCAGGCGGGCGAGGGGATGGCCGGTTTGGTGGCCGCGGTCCGGGCGATGACACCTTTGATGCCCGGTTCGGCGGCGGTGGCTCAGGTCTTGGCGGCGCCGATTACCGTGACGTATCGTCCGGAGGCGAGGATATTGCGACGCTCCGGACGTTATCGCACATCCTGTACGCCTTATACGCCTTCAGCCCGTTCACGGGGGGATTGGCCGGCATCGTGGCGCTCATCATCGACTACGTGCGTCGGCCCGCGATGCGGGGCACCGTCTATTTATCCCATTCCGTCTGGAGGACCCGAACCTTCTGGTGGACGCTGGTCGGGAGTGTCGTTGGATGGTCGATGTTTTGGAACCATTTCGGTGCCGGACTCCTGTTTGTCGTTTCAATCTGGTATATCTACCGCTGTGTCAAAGGATGGTTGCGCCTGTTGGAAAGCAAGCCGGTGTTGGGACGCTGGTTCTGACCGGCGGATGTGACCGGGAATCACGAAACCGGCTTTAGCGAGAAACCGATGAGCGAACACGACTGCATTTTCTGCAAAATCGTCCGTGGTGAGATTCCGAGCAAGAAGATCTACGAGGACGACGAGTTTTATGCATTTCATGACATCCGGCCTGCCGCACCGACCCATGCCCTGGTGATTCCGAAACGGCACATCGAGACGCTTTCGGCGGTGACGGATGCCGACGCGCCGTTGCTTGGTAGAATGCTGGTCCTGACATCCCGCCTGGCCGCCGAATTGGGATGTGCCTATACGGGCGGTGAAACGGGGTTCCGGACGGTCATCAATACCGGACCCAATGGTGGACAAGAGGTATATCATTTGCACGCGCATATTCTCGGTGGCCCACGTCCCTGGGCGCGAATGAACTGACATCGCGCGATGGATAGGCTGGTTTGACGGCCGTTGTGTGCATAACACGATCATGCGACAAGGTATTTTCCCTGTGGCATAGTCCCTGACGTCGCGGGATGCGGGTATGACGGGCGAACCGCGACGCATGGCAGGTAAGGCTTGCCGCCTTTTCGGCGGGAAGTAATCGGAGAAGGGTAATGGGTTCGCTGAGTATTTGGCATTGGCTGATCGTGCTGGTTATCGTGGCGTTGGTATTCGGCACGAAGAAACTCCGTAACATGGGTTCCGACCTCGGCGGTGCGGTCAAGGGCTTCAAGGAAGGCATGAAAGACGCCGACGCGCCAGCAAACGGCGAAAATGCACCCCCGCGTGGCGAGTCGATCGCGCGCGCGAAGGACACCGTCGACGTCGACGCGAAAGAGCGTAGCAGCCAACATTAAGCGGTTGCCGCCAGCCCGCGCCATCGCGCGCGTTGGCGTGGTGTCGCACCAGGCCGCGTGGGTGGCGGCGTCGCATGCTGCACACGCCAGGTTGCCAGGGCAGTGTTCGAGTGGGAGGTGGTTTCGGACGCCTTCGCTTTGGGCGATTCCCCCGGTTTTGACTGGCTGTTGCATGGTGGCCGGCCAAGTGAGCCGGCGATCCGAGGGCCGGCGGCGTGATGCACGGTCAGATGCAATCGCCGTTCGGACGCTTGATTGCGTGGACGACGCGATGACCGCACCGGCCGACGCGATCGCCTTGCCGCATGCGCGCCAATGTCCCAGGTATGATCCTCTCACGTCAACGTCCTAACGAACGCCACAAAACGCCATGCTTGATCTTGGATTGTCAAAACTCGCGATCATCGGCGTTGTTGCGCTTGTCGTGATCGGGCCGGAGCGCCTGCCTCGCGTGGCACGCGCGGCAGGCCTGTTGCTCGGGCGTGCTCAACGCTATATCAACGATGTCAAGGCCGAGGTCGCGCGCGAGATGGACATGTCCGACCTGAAGGCGGCCAAATCCCAGTTTGAAGACGCGGCCCGGGACATGCACGGCTCCGTCAACACGCATATGCGTGCGACCGAGGAATCGCTGCGTGGTGTCGGTGCATCGATGAAAGAGGCGGAATCGTCATTGAATGATACGTGGCGATCGTTATCCCCCGACCCCGCTCCCGGTACCCAGGCGGCGCTGTCCACGCACACCGGGGAATCGAGCCACATCGGTGGCGGGCTGAACCCCTCCGGCTATAGTGTCTATGACGAGACGGATACGGGGGCAACGATACCTTTTGGTGGATCATCGCTGCCTGCGGCCGAGCATGCGGCGAACCTGGCTGCCAGCGACCTGCGTGACGCGGCCGCACGTGAAAACGACGGTCTGCGCTATAGGGCGGGCCCGCTGCCCGCCCGTCGACGGAATTGGCGCGTCAAACAGGCGACACAACCGGTGTGGTACAAGCGTGCACAAGGCATCCGTTCGCAACTGCAGTCGGGTGCCGCGCGCGTGGCGCGTCATCGCGCGGTGGACAGCAGCCGTCCGCCGACGCGTTTTCTCTGACCGGGGTCTTCAAGACGTGGTTTCCAAAAGCATTGCAGTAGGCGCGAGGCAGGCGTGAGCGACCCGAATAAATCAGAACACCCATCGCAGCAGAACGCTGCCGCCGATGGCTCGGTGGGCGAGGAAAGTTTCATTTCGCATCTGGTCGAATTACGAGATCGGATCATGCGGGCGGGTATCGCCGTGATCGTCGTTTTCGTCAGTTTGGTCTACTGGGCACCGGACATCTTCAAGCTGTTGGCGCGGCCATTGCTGCAGAACCTGCCGGCGGACGGCAAGATGATCGTCACCGACGTCACCGGCTCTTTTTTCGTGCCGATGAAAGTAACGATGATGGTTGCCTTTGTCATCGCGCTGCCCATTGTCCTGTATCAATTGTGGGCCTTTGTCGCGCCGGGACTGTACCTGCACGAAAAGCGGCTGATCATGCCCTTGGTCAGCAGCAGCTACATCTTGTTCCTGAGCGGGATGGCATTTGCCTACTTTGTCGTGTTCCCGACGATTTTCCGTGTCATGGCGCATTACAACGCACCATTGGGCGCGGAAATGACCACGGACATCGACAACTATCTGAGCTTCGCGTTGACGATGTTCCTGTGCTTCGGCGTGACGTTCGAGGTGCCGATTCTCGTCGTCCTGCTGGTGCGGATGGGATTTGTCGAGCTGAAGAAGCTGAAGGAAATCCGCGCGTACGTCGTGGTAGGCGCCTTCATCATTGCCGCGGTGGTAACGCCGCCTGACGTGGTGTCCCAACTGATCCTCGCCGTGCCGCTGGTGTTGCTCTACGAGGTAGGCCTGATAGCCGCGCGTTTCTTTGTGCCCAAGCGGGATGACGCACCTGCGGAAACCCTGCCCGTGCGTCGTGACTAAGCGCTGATGATCGGGGGGGGCAATGCAAAATGCCGCGCCAGACGCGGCATTTTGCTGTGGCGGCTCACGGCCATCGGTGCCGCTCCATTGCGGCAAATGGCTTACTCGTCGTCGTTGCTGCTCTTCAAGGGCCGTGGGCGCTTGCCGATCTGGACGGTGATATCCATCGGCTTGCCCTTGCGGATGATATGCATCGTCGCATCCGTGCCCGGTGCAATCTGCGCCACGGCATTGAGCAGGGAAACGGTCTCCGTCACTTTCGTGTCGTTCACGCCGACGATAATATCGCCCGGACGGATGCCGGCCTTGTCCGCCGGTCCGCCCTGCAGCAAACCGGCGACAATGGCGCCGCTATGCTGATCCAGGTGAAACGCTTGCGCGACTTGCTTCGTCAGATCTTGCGGTTCGACACCGATCCAGCCACGTGTCACGCTTCCGGTCTTGATGATGCTGTCGAGGACCATTCGTGCCGTGGTCACCGGGGTAGCGAAACCAATGCCGAGTGAACCGCCGCTGCGCGAGTAGATGGCCGTATTGATGCCGATGACGTCGCCGTCGGTATTGATCAGCGCGCCCCCTGAATTGCCCGGATTGATCGCCGCGTCGGTCTGGATGAAGTTCTCGAACGGGGTGATCCCCAGGTGATTGCGGCCGAGCGCGCTGACGATCCCCATCGTTACCGTTTCGCCGACGGCGAACGGGTTGCCGATGGCGAGCACGACGTCGCCCACGCGTGTGTGATCGAGATCGCCCCAACTGACGGTCGGCAGGTGCTGCAGGTCGATCTTCAGCACGGCGAGGTCCGTATCCGGATCGGAACCGATGACTTTGGCGTGCGTCTTGCGGCCATCGGCCAATGCGATCTCGATTTCGTCCGCGCCATCGATCACGTGCTGGTTCGTCAGGATGTATCCTTCTGGGCTGACGATGACGCCGGAGCCGAGGTTTGCGGAAGGCGCGCGTTCCTGGCGGCGCTTGCCGTAGAGGTAGCGGTACAGCGGATCGTTCAACCGCGGATCGTGTGCCTTGCTCTTGGGCGCGCCTTTCGTGGAATAGACGTTGACGACGGCGGGCATGGCTTTCTGCGCCGCGTCCGCGTAGGACGTACCGCTGTCCGCGCGCTGCCGTCCGTGCAACAATTGGTCCGCCAGAGACGGTGGCCCTTGCGCAGGGTTTCCGACGCGGCCGGCGGCGCTGGAGGCGGTGTCGGCCGTATCCGGGCCGGTTTCAGCGGAACCGGCGGGATGCGAGGACCAGCCGCGATGCGGCAGCCACTCCGGCTTCAACGTGGAGATCACGAAGAGTATGGCCAGCAGGACGGTGACCGCCTGTGCGAACAATAACCAGCAGCGCTTGAGCATCGAGACGAATAACCTGAATTTCGGGGTGTTCGGGCATGACCGACCTGACGAATTAACGCTTTTATCGAATCGAGGACCGAATCGTGGACGGCATTGTGGACCGAAATGAACTGGAATTGTATCTGAACAATCTACTGGAAATCGGGCGGTTCCGCGACTACGCCCCGAATGGCTTGCAGGTTGAAGGCCGCCGCAAGGTCGCGAAGCTTGCCACCGGTGTCACGGCGTCCATGGAGTTGCTGGACCAGGCGCTCGAATGGGGCGCGGACGCGATCCTGGTGCACCACGGCTATTTCTGGAAGAACGAGCGCCCCGCCATCACCGGTATGAAGGCCGCGCGCCTGCGTAGGCTGATGCAGGCGGACGTCAGTTTGTTTGCCTATCATTTACCGCTCGATTCGCATCCGGAGCTGGGCAACAACGTGCAATTGGCCAAGCGCCTTGGCTGGATCGCCGATGGCCGGTTCGGGCCGGATGACATGGGGTGGTCATCGGCGCTGCCGTTTCCGGTCACCCTCGAATCGTTGACGAAGCACATCGAGAACACGCTGGGCCGTGCGCCGTTGGTGATTGGCGACGCCCAAGTGGAGGTGCGTCGCGTGGCCTGGTGTACCGGCGGCGCGCAAGGCTATTTCGACGAGGCGGTGGCTGCCGGCGTCGATGTCTATATCAGCGGCGAAATCTCGGAGCAAACCACGCATATCGCACGTGAGACCGGGGTGGCGTATATTGCTGCGGGGCATCATGCCACCGAACGCTACGGTGTGCAGGCTGTCGGCGAGCGTATCGCCGATATGTTTGGTGTCACGCACCAATTCTTCGATGTCTTCAATCCGGTGTGAATCGGCGGCACGACGACGCGCCCGGCCTGGCGACATCGCGTGCGTGGGCGCTGTTTCCGACACTGCTTTCTTTTTGGGCTTTGATGCCGTATCCAGATGAATCGCCCGACCCCCGGCGGCACGAACAACCGGACCCCCATGCCGAAGGCACGCGGGGCACTGGCGATGATGACCGCATAGAGGGCGTCCATCGTGCGCGTCGTATGTGGATGGCCACCACGACCGCGCTCGCGGCTGCTGGCGGTGTCGTTGCAGTGATCCCGCTGGTGCGATCGCTGTCACCAACGGAGGCCGCACAGGAAGCAGCGGGTCCGGTGACGGTGGATATCGCTGGACTGGCACCCGGCAAGATGGTGACGGTGCGCTGGCGAGGCGTGCCGGTGTGGGTGTTGCATCGCACGCCCGAGATGATGCGAGACGTCCTTGCCGCTGTGCCGGACTTGGTGGACCCGTTGACGGCGCATCCGTATTCGATGCCACTGCCGGCATACTGCGCCAACCCTTATCGTTCGCGCGCCGAGCATCCGGAGATCATCGTGCTGGTGGGGGTGTGTACGCATCTGGGCTGCACACCCGCGCCACGTTTCACGCCGGGCGCGCAGCCCCATCTGCCCAACGATTGGCCTGGCGGCTGGCTCTGTCCCTGTCATGGATCGACGTTCGATCTGGCGGGGCGGGTATTCAAGAACAAGCCTGCGCCACAGAATCTGGATATCCCGCGCCATATGTATGAAACGCCCACGCGATTGCTGATTGGGCGCGACGAACAGGGGGACGCGTGAAAATCGATGGTGATCCGGATCGTTCCTGGGCGCATGCGTTGATCGATTGGGTTGATGCGCGTTTGCCGGTGCGCGCGTTCTGGCGTAAGCACATGAGCCACTATCGTGTACCGAGGAATCTCAATTTCTGGTACGTGTTCGGGTCGCTCGCGACGTTGGTGCTGGTGATCCAGTACGTCAGCGGCCTGTTTCTGACGATGCACTACAAGCCTGATGCCGGGCTGGCATTCGCCTCGATCGACCGCATCATGCGCGATGTGCGTTGGGGCTGGTTGATTCGGTATGTGCATACCACGGGCGCATCGTTGTTCTTCGTCGTGCTGTACCTCCATCTGTTTCGCGGTTTGCTCTATGGCTCGTATCAGCGGCCTCGCGAGCTGGTATGGCTGGCCGGGTGCCTGACGTTTTTGCTGGTCATGGCCGAGGCGTTCTTTGGTTACTTGCTGCCGTGGGGGCAGATGTCGTATTGGGGCGCGCAGGTCATCGTTCATCTTTTCTCGGCGATTCCGGGCGTGGGGGAGGGTTTTGCCACCTGGCTCCGGGGCGGCGCCACGATTTCCGATGCCACGCTGAATCGTTTTTTCGCTTTTCACGTGGTAGCCGTGCCGATCGCCTTGCTGCTGATCGTCGGCTTGCACCTCACCACGTTGCGGCAGGTGGGATCGAATAACCCGGACGGCATTGATCTACCGTCCGGTGAAGACGCCGCGAGCCGTGCCGCGCGGGAGGCGGATACGCTGCCGTTTCATCCGTACTTTGTCGTAAAGGACCTGCTCGCGGCGGCGCTCTTCCTGTTGCTCTTCGCCGTCATCGTCTGCTACGCGCCGACGATGCAGGGTTACTTCGTCGAACCGCTTAATGCGCTGCCTGCCGATCCGTTAAGTACCCCGGAAGACATCACGCCGGTCTGGTATTTCATGCCGTTCTATGCGGTGTTGCGGGCGGTG
Source organism: Robbsia andropogonis (assembly GCF_000970345.1). GTDB lineage: Bacteria > Pseudomonadota > Gammaproteobacteria > Burkholderiales > Burkholderiaceae > Robbsia > Robbsia andropogonis. The sequence continues at coordinate 84,752 of NZ_LAQU01000022.1, forward strand.
ACCGAGCCCTTTCAATGGGGCATGACGGCGGTGGCGGCGTTGTGGGGCGTGTCGGGTCTGCTGACGGGAAAACGTGTCAGCGGCAAGGATGGTCGACGTTGCGCCATTAGGCGCGCGGTCATTGCCTTGTTGCTGGCGGCGGCGCTACTGTCGACGCAGGCGAAGCTTTGGGGTGTCTTACTGATGTTCGGCGCGGTGGGTGTGTGGTGCGTCGTGCCGTGGCTCGACCGTTCGCCGGTGCGCTCGATTCGGTATCGGCCGCTGTATCAACGTATCTGGTATGGGGCGGTGGCCATGGCCTTCGTCGGATTGGGCATCCTTGGCGGCCTGCCGGCAGGGGGGGCGGTGACGGTGCTGTCGCAGGCGGCGGTATGCGTGTATTTCGCATTCTTCCTGGGTATGCCGTACTGGAGTGTCCGAGGCCCGTTCCAACCGGTTCCGACGCGTCTTGTTAGCGGCGATGGTGGGAGCGCGGCCCATGCGCGAGACCCGGGGAACACGGAGGCGCAACAGTGAGTCGTACTGCGGAACGGTTTGCAATGGCGTTGGTGTCAGGTGCATTGCCATGGTCCGACGCTTGGCGGCGATCGGAGGCCCGAGGTGTCGTGGCGGGACCGCGCGCAGCGCGGGCGGTCTGGGCAATGCTGCTGGCGATGGGATTGATACTCGGTGCGCTGACGAACGGCCATGCCGCCGATGTTGGTACGTCGGTTTCCGCCTCTGCAACGGTCGTCGCGCAGGCGCCCATTTCGCTGGTGGCACCGACAAGCCAGCATGCTGATCTTGCCGCGCTGCGTCGCGGGGCACGGATGTATGCGACGTACTGCGCGGGCTGCCATGCCGTGTCATCGGTCCGTGTGGGGCAATTACAGGATTTGGGGTTCAGTCGCGATGAGGTGATGAAGGCCTTGAATCCGTCGGGAGCGGCGATGTCGGCGCCGATGGTGCCGGCGATGCCCGCCTCCGCGGCACAAGCCGCGTTCGGCGTGGTGCCCCCGGACTTGTCATCGATCGTCCAGGCGCGCGGCGCTGACTGGGTGTACACCTATCTGCGCAGCTTCTACACCGACCCGTCGCGACCGATGGGGGCGAATAATCTGCTTGTTCCCGATGTCGCAATGCCCGATGTGCTGGCGGGTTTGCACGGCCCGCGCCTCGCCGTGTTTCACGAGCAGGATGGCGCTGCTGCATCGCCCGGTGCGTTGCCAACAAGGAAGTTTGTGGGTTTCAAACAGCTCGCGCCCGGATCGATGACTGCTGACGCATATGACGACGCGTTATCGGATTTGGTGGCGTATCTTGGATGGATTTCCGATCCGTCGATGATCGATCGCCATCGGATCGGGCCGTGGGTTATCGGGTTTCTGGCGCTGTTCTGCTTTTCGTCCTGGCGACTTGCACGCGCATATTGGCGTCGTAAAAAGCCATCGAATCAACAAAATCAGCGAGTGCGTTAGGCGCGTCCAGGGCACGGGAAATGGCCAGATTCCCGCTTTTTCTGAAAATCACGTTATGACGCAATGTCGACAAAAAGTCGGTTGTTTAATATTAATTGAATGCAGATGAAGGGGCGTTGCAGGAAAAGCGCGACTTTTGCGAACCAAATAGGCATAATACGCGTCTGAGGTGCGCGGGTTGACCACGGTGACACAGCGATGTCGTACCGTGGCATAGCTACGCCCATTCGGTTTTCAGAGGATTCCGGACATGATGGTTTTGTACTCGGGCACGACGTGCCCGTTCTCGCAGCGTTGCCGTTTGGTGTTGTTTGAAAAGGGCATGGATTTTGAAATTCGTGATGTGGACTTGTTCAACAAGCCTGAAGACATCGCGGTGATGAACCCTTATGGCCAGGTACCCATCCTGGTCGAGCGCGATTTGATTCTGTATGAGTCGAACATCATCAACGAATATATCGATGAGCGTTTCCCGCATCCGCAGTTGATGCCGCCTGATCCGGTGCAGTGCGCGCGTGCGCGGTTGTTCCTGCAGAACTTCGAGAAGGAGTTGTTCACGCACGTCGACACATTGGAGAATCGCAAGGCGACGTCCAAGGATGGCGAGAACGCCGCAGCGGTTGTGGAAAAGGCGCATGAGCGTGCACGTCTGGCGATTCGGGACCGGTTGACGCAGTTGGCGCCGATTTTCCTGAAGAACAAGCACATGCTGGGTGACGAATATTCGATGCTGGACATCGCGATCGCTCCGTTGCTGTGGCGCCTGGATCATTACGGCATCGAGTTGTCGAAAAACGCGGCGCCGTTGCTGAAGTATGCGGAGCGCATTTTCAGCCGTCCGGCGTACATCGAAGCGCTGACGCCTTCCGAGAAGGTAATGCGTCGTTGATCGTAGGGGATGATATCGCCGCGCCTTGGCGATTCGCGGTACCGGCTCGGTTCGGGCCGGAGTGACAGTGCAAGGCGGACGCGGTGCGGCAGCTTGCCGTACCCGATGGCGAGAATCAACCAGATGGGACGATCGCGGAGGAAAACGGATGTCCGATACATCGACAAAGCCTTATTTGTTGCGTGCACTATATGAGTGGTGTACGGATAATGGGTTCACCCCGCACATTGCGGTACGGGTGGATCAGCGCACACGTGTGCCGACGCAATTCGTGCGAGATGGCGAGATTGTGTTGAATATCAGCTTCGATGCGACCAACGGGTTGCAAATGAAGAATGACTGGATCGAGTTCAATGCGCGGTTTGGCGGCACGGCGCACAAGATTGAAGTGCCTGTAAGCAATGTGCTGGCGATCTATGCCCGCGAAAACGGTCAGGGGATGGCGTTCCCGGTGGAGGAAGGCGCGGATGTGCACACGGACGTGGGGGGCTCGGAAGTAGCGCGGGACGACACCTCCGACGAAGCGCGTGCGCTGACGCCGCCGGATGCGAAAGGCAACATCGTGCTGTCGGCCGTGCCGTCCGAACGGCGCGCGGAGACAACACTGCGGTCCATCGACGGTGATGGCGCTGGCGACGGGGAGCCTGCCGCAGTGGCGGATTTTTCCGAGAAGTCGTCTGAAAGCGACAGTGAATCGCACGAAGATGGGGACGGATCGGACGATAATCCCAAGCCGCCGAACCGTCCGCGGTTGAAGGTTGTCAAATGATCGCGAAAATCGGGTAGAATCGCGGTTCCGCCGGCTTAGCTCATCTGGTAGAGCAGTTGATTTGTAATCATCAGGTGGTCAGTTCGAGTCTGGCAGCCGGCACCAAATAAAACAACGGGTTAGACGATGTTTGTCTAGCCCGTTTGCTTTTGTGTCTTCAGAAAAATACAGTTTCGGTACAGTCCGCGACTTCTGAGGGTACATGGCCACCATCGTTAAGACCCCTTCCGGCACCTGGAAGGCACTCATCCGCAAGCGCAAGGTTGGCCCTCAACGGCAAAAACTTTTCGTACGAAAAGAGACGCCGAGGATTGGTCGCGGCGGACTGAGGATGAGATGGTGCGCGGGGTCTATCTGTCCCGCGCGCCTTCTGAGAAGCTGACTGTTGCTTCTGCTCTTGATCGATATCTCAAAGAGGTGTCTGCGTCGAAGAAGCCCGCTACCCAGCGTAGCGAATCATTTTCGGCCAAGCAGCTTGATGCTTTTTTGGGGAAGTACTCGATGGCCGCCGTCAGCGCCGAGCTGATTGCGATGTATCGGGATGCTCGGATTGCCGAAGGACGCTCGAATAACACCGTTCGGATCGAGTTGGCGATGCTTGGGCACCTGTTCCGGATCGCGATTCAGGAGTGGGGTATTGGGTTGACGTTCAATCCCGTCGCAAACGTCCGGAAACCGAGTCCTGCTGCCGGGCGTGACCGACGCCTTACTGTAGCCGAGCAGGAGGCGCTATTCGCCGCTGCTGACGCTCACAGCAACCCGATGCTAGGGTGGATCGTCCGATTGGCTGTAGAGACCGGTATGCGGTCCTCGGAGATATCCGGGCTGCGTCGGCCACAGGTTGATATCGCGCGTCGCGTCGTCCTTCTCGCGGACACTAAGAATGGGTCACCGCATATGGTGACCCTACCCCAGAAAATAGTCTCGTTGAAAACTAGAGAATCCGGCATTATTTGACTGGTCCGAACCGGGAAGAGATGCCATGAAGACGAGCAAGTTTACGGAGGCGCAAATTGCGTTTGCGCTGAAGCAGGCAGAGTTGGGCACGAAGGTGGATGAGGTGTGCCGCAAGCTGGGCATCAGCGAAGCGACGTTCTATAACTGGAAGAAGAAGTACGGCGGTCTT
>NZ_LAQU01000023.1 GCF_000970345.1 Robbsia andropogonis
AACGCGTTGGAAATTGGGGGGAAGATGGGACCGCAAGTCGAAACCGTCGAACGGGACACGACGCTGCCCGCCGAGGTGGACGTCGTTGTCGTCGGCGGTGGCATCATCGGCGTCAGCACGGCACTGTATCTCAGTGAAAAGGGGTTGCGCGTTGCCGTATGCGAGAAAGGCCATATCGCCGGGGAACAGTCCAGTCGCAATTGGGGCTGGGTACGCGTCACGCATCGGGATATGCGTGAATTCGAACTCGCGATCGAAAGCCTCAAGCTCTGGCGCACACTGGATCGGACCCTGGGCATCGAGACTGGCTTCACGCAGTGCGGCATTCTCTACATGAGCGCCAATGAGGCGAAGATGGCAGAGCATCGTCTTTGGCTGGAAAAAGCGCGGGCGCTCGCGGGTAACGCTTTCGACACTCGGGAAGTCGACGCCGCGACAGTCGCAGACCTGCTCCCCGGTGCATCGCGTTCCTTCGTTGGTGGGCTTTATACGCCAAGCGATGGCCGCGCCGAACCACAGCGCGCGGCGCCTGCCATCGCCAATGCGTTACGCAAACGGGGCGTCAAGGTGCTGACGCCCTGTGCGGTACGCGGCGTGGAGACTCAGGCCGGCAAAGTCAGTGCAGTGGTCACCGAGCATGGCGTGATCCGCTGCAACAGCGTGGTGGTGGCAGGCGGGGCGTGGACCCGCCACCTGTGCCGCAGTCTGGGCATTGATGTACCACAGTTGCTGGTGCGGGCCTCGGTCCTACGTACGGAACCGATCGACGGTGGTCCGGCGGTGAGTGCCAGCAACCGGGAATTTGCATTTCGCAAACGCGCCGATGGCGGCTATACGATTGCGCCGGGATTCCGCACCTGTAGCGATCTCACTCCCGATTGCTTCCGTCTTTTCTTCAAGTACCTACCCGCACTGAAGAGTCAGATAGGTGCAATGCGCCTTGGAATCGGTCGGCGATTCCTGGACGAGCTGTGCCGTCCCGGGCGCTGGCCTTTGGACAAGCCGACCGTGTTCGAGCGGGTGCGAACATTGGACCCGGAGCCGATTGTGCCTTACACCGATATCGGGCTAGCCGAATTCATTAAGGTCTTCCCGCACTTGCGCGATGTGCGCGTCGCGCAACGTTGGGCGGGCTACATGGACGTGACCCCGGATGCGATCCCCGTGATTTCAGGTACGGACACCCTTCCCGGCTTGTTCATCGGCACGGGTTTCTCAGGGCATGGATTTGGCATCGGACCTGCGGCGGGCAAGCTGATGGCGGACCTCGTCGCGAATGATCGGCCTCTTGTCGACCCTCGAGCATTCCGGCTGAATCGCTTCAGTGACGGCACGAAAATCGTCATCGATGCAGGATTCTAGGCGACAGACCCAGTATCGACGCGCATCAGTTACACAACGCGATGCGCCACTGACGCATTTACCGCCTCCACGAGCTCGAACAACGACACCGGTTTCACAAAATGACGCGTAAAGCCGGCTTTGGCCGCACGAGCCAAGTCGTCCGCCTGACCATAGCCGGTCAGCGCAAAAAGCGGCAGATCGGCATGCAAAGGTTGGGTGTGCAATGCCACCGCCAGCTCATATCCATTCATGCCGGGCAGACCGATATCGAGTACTGCCACGTCGGGCCGGAATTGCTCCGCCAGATCCAATGCCCGTGCTCCGTCGGTCGCCGTGGCAACGACAAAACCCATCTCTGAAAGAAACGCTTCCATCGCCAACAGGCCATCGACATTATCGTCAACGAGCAGCACGCGCACCCCGCCTGTGACGCCAGCACTCGGAGAGTGGGTGACATCGGCTGACAGGGCGTCGGAAAGCTCGATCGACGTCGCCACTGGCAGGGCGATGGTAAAGGTCGCCCCACACCCCATGCCATCACTTTTCGCATGGACCTGGCCACCATGCAGCTCAACCAGGTTCTTGACCAGCGCCAAGCCAATACCAAGGCCGCCATCAGAACGATCGATCGTCACGCGGCCTTGCTCGAATATCCGAAATAACTTAGGCATCAGTTCTGCACTGATGCCTGCCCCGTTATCGATGACCGCAATCGTCAGTCGGCTCTCCGCGACGTGTGCCTCAATGCGAATCTGGCCTCCCGGCTGCGTATACTTCGCTGCGTTGTTCAACAAATTGCTGAAAGCCTGGGTCATGCGCGTCAAATCGGCAAAGATCAGCAGCCCGTCATCGGAGATATCCACCACCAGTGTTTGTTTGCGTTGCGCGATCAGGGGGCTGACGGCCTCCACCGCGCGCGTAATAATCGACGCAATGCGTAATGGCTCACGCTGCAATAAAATCTTTCCTCGCGTGATGCGACTCACATCCAGAAGATCTTCAACAAGACGCGAAAGATGCTCGACCTGACGTTCGATGATGTCATGGTATTTTTCGGGGACATTGCCGCGTTCGCGTCGTATCAACGCCAGCGATGTGGTGATTGGTGCAAGCGGATTCCGTAATTCATGCCCCAGCATGGCGAGAAACTCGTCCTTCGCGCGATTCGCTTCCTCTCGCTCATGCGCGGCGCGTGCGGCCACGATGCCGGTAGCGGCAAGCGATGTTGCTGCGCGCAGCAAGGCGATCTGACTCACCGTTGGAAATGTCGACTCCGTCGCACCGAACCAGACACTGCCTTGTCCGGAGCTGAATCCCATGCTCAACCGAATCATTCGGACGGGACCGATAGGCGTGCCGCACCATGCCACCCTGGTCCCGATCGGCAAGCCATGCCATTCGTCGATCGCTTCCCGCCAGTCCTTGATATCGCCGTCTGATACGTCGCGACCATAAAGACGTAGTCGAACGAACGATGGCTGATCCCGTAGCAGCGGAAGGTCCACATAGCAGATCTGCAGCGCAACAACGCTTTCAATCGCCTGCGCCATCAATTTTACGATGGTTTGACCATCGCGACCTGGCCACAGGGCCGGCAGCGCGAGTAGCCCCATCAAGTCCCGCAGACTCTGTTCCGGTGCCTCCCCGAAAGGATTGAAAACACGGTCGCCCGACATTTTTTGCTCTTTTGAAAGGATCTGCCACCGATCTTGCTCAACGCGCGTTCGCAAGCGCCTTGCGGGCTTCGATTTCCTTGACCATCTCGGAAGGGGGGGTGAAAAACGGATTTTCTTGTACAACGCCATTGATCAGCGTCAACGGGTGCGTCCGCAAAACGTCCATTAACGTTGCACCCGACAGCTTCGCCAAGTCGTAAACACAAACGGCAGGCTGACAGTTTCGCTCGAGCACTTCGTTGACTTCCGCTTCATAGACGATAAGGTCCATCGCACTAGGGCCGTCTTGAAAAGCCCAGTCCATATTTCCCATGATGCGGAGTCGCGAAAACCCGGCGGCGCGAGTATCGTGCGTGAGACGGTCGATCATCTCCAGCATTCGATTCTTATCGAACTTTCCTTCCTCATCGAAGTACGTCTGCTGCCAGGTCGCAATCTGCAACTGACCACAGGCCTCGCATTGGTGCGCGTTGATTCCCGCCGCCACGAGACGGGCACGATGATCGTCAACCAGGGCGACATCGATAATATGAATGTTCTTCTCGCCGTTATCGAATCCCTGCTTGAAAAACGGCGTAAGCACATCGTACTCTTTATCGCGACTGTCAAAAAAAGCGCAGACGTGAAAAGCATCCATCGGCGTGCCTGCCAAGGATAACTTATTCATCGTACATCTCCTCAGGAGACAGGAACGGGACATCAGAACGTCAATGATGCACGTCCTTGCCTTCAAATAGGGAATAATACACCCAACGTCGCGGAATAATCCCGCAGTCGCGCGCGGCTTACAACGGCACATACGCGCGGCAAAATGCGCCAGCCAGGACTTGCATCCGGAGCTGAACGAATCGCGATCATGCCGCGATCGGCGGCGATACCCCGTTGGTCAGCGGCGTGTTACCTGATGCGCGATCAACGCACGCAGGTCATCGGCGAGTTGCAAGCGTTCGTTCAGAGGCGCGTCGGCGCAAGCCGACACGCCTTTGAGCAACAACAGAATGACTTTCGCGGACGCCAACGCCCGCGCGGGGGAGACGTCGGTGATCGTTACCAGCAACGCCTGCAATCGCGCCAGCATCGCGCTATGAAGACGCACGCGCAACGAGGCCGCCGTCGCATTCTGCGAATCGACCAAGGCAAGCACCGACGCACGCTCCGCCAACAACGTCTGCATCATCGTGACCAATGCGTCGGCCAACTGGGCGGCCCCCGCCTCGGGATCTCGCGCACCTGCACACCGCCGCGCCACACCGTCCAGATGCGTCATTACATGAGCGGCGTAGTGCTCCACCAACATTTCAGCAAGCGCTGACTTACTTGGGAAGAACCGATACAGCGAGCCGATCGCGGTGCCAGATCGCGACGCTATTTCGGTCATCGTCGCGGCGTCGTACCCCTGTTCCGCGAAGATTTCGGTGCTTGCCGAAAGAATCGCTTCCACACGCAAACGGCCTCGTGCGCGCTTCGGTGCGATCGCCCCTCGATCGGTCGGCGACATCTTCGCGCCCGCCGTGGATTTTCGCCGCGATGTCAACGCACCGTCGACCGTCGACATTTCCATGGAATCGGTGACATCCAAACGATTTGACTTTTGTGAGTCCATCCTCAACAATTCCGCCTGTTTATGCGAGGACTCCCTCGCATAAGTAATCGTCGCATTATGACATAAGCATCGCCCCAGTCGGCCTAAATACGATGCGATGAATCGCTGCTTTGCAAGCATCCCAACTGATGGACAACGTGTCTTTTATGACTTTTCTTTCCCGCTCTCTGACAGACGGCGCGCTACGTACGATCCCGGCGCAATGGAGCACCCTGCTAGCGTTTTCGGTGCTGGCGTCCTGGCTGATGCTCAAGGCGGGCCTGTCCGCCTCGTTGTTGCTCGGCCCCTTGGTGGCAGGTATCGTGCTGGCCACGCAGCGCGGCACCATCAAGGTCCCGAAAATCCCGTTTTATATCGCGCAGGGCATTGTCGGCTGCATGATTGCAACAAAGGTCCCGCCAACGATATTTGCCGAGGTCGGAAAACACTGGATCATGTTTGCTTCAGCGGTATTGTCGGTGTTGCTGGCAAGCTGTCTTCTCGGCTATTTACTGGCGCGCCTGCAGGTACTGCCCGATACCACGGCCGTCTGGGGCAGCTATCCCGGTGCAGCCACCGCCATGACATTGATGGCGGGGTCGTTTGGCGCGGACACGCGCTTGGTGGCGTTCATGCAGTATCTGCGCGTCGTCATCGTGGCAGTGATTGCCTCGGCAGTGGCGCGATTTAGCCTGCATACCAGCGCGGCACATGGCATCACGCATGCTTTGCCCAATCCGGTGTGGTTTCCGCCGGTGCAATGGGAATGGTTAGGCGTCACCCTGGCGCTTGTCGCGATTGGCATGACGCTTGGTTTAAAAATGCGCATCCCAGCCGGCCCGTTATTGATCCCAATGGCCCTGGGCATCGTCCTGTCACATACGGGCCTGGTGCAAATCGAATTGCCACACTGGCTACTCGCCGCCAGCTATGCATTGGTCGGATGGACAATTGGCCTGCGTTTTACACGAGACGTCGTCAGTTACGCGGCAAGTGCGTTCCCGCGTGTATTGTTGTCGATTGTCGCATTGGTCGCATGTTGCGGCGGATTTGCTGTCATTCTGGTGAAAGTGGTCGGCGTGGACCCACTGACGGCCTATCTGGCGATGAGCCCGGGCGGCGTTGATTCTGTCGCCATCATCGCGGCGGGCTCGCCGAACGTGGATATGTCGTTTGTCATGTCGCTTCAGATGGCGCGCTTTTTGACCATATTGATCATCGGTCCTTCCATCGCGCGTTGGACGGCGCGGTCGTTGCAGAAGACGCTGGCGCGCAGATCCCGCGCCACGTTGCAAAGCCGGGCCGCAGCGGCGCCATCAGCCACGAAAAAAAGCGCCCGCGCTTCGGAAAAGACACATCAGGCGCGATAGAAGCCTTTCCCATCCAGTGCGTCACGTCCGTGTGGTTGGTCCAGCGTATCGGCTGGGCCAACCGGCACGATGCGGTTCGGATTGATCGTCGGGTGACTACCGTAATAGTGCCCCTTGATATGGTCAAACGCGACGGTCTCCCGAATTGCCGGTATCTGGTACAACTCGCGAACGTAGCCCGATAAGTGGGGGTAGTCGGCAATGCGTCGGACATTGCACTTGAAATGACCGAAGTAGACGGCATCAAAACGGATCAATGTCGTAAAAAGGCGGATATCCGTTTCGGTAATATAGGCCCCCATCAGATAGCGTTGATCGGACAGCCGCTCTTCCATTTCGTCGAGTGCCTCGAACAAGCGACCAACGTGCCGCTCATAGACAGCCTGTTCTGTCGCGAACCCCGCCTTGTAGACGCCGTTGTTGATACGATCGTAAATATAGTCGTTCATTACGTCGATTTCGATCGACCATGGCTCGGGATACAGGTCGATCGTATTGCCGGTCTGGCTATTGAATGCGGTATTGAGCATCCGCATGAGCTCCGCCGATTCATTGTTGACGATCGTGCCGCGCTGCTTGTCCCACAGTACCGGGACCGTCACGCGGCCGGTGTAGTGCGGATTGCTTACCGTGTAAAGCTCGCGATGCAAAGCCTTGCCATTCAACGTGTCGCCGGTGGAACCCGTGGCAGTGTCATACGTCCAGCCGTCGTCACCCATCAAATAACTGGTGATTGACACGTCCATCAACGGCGCCAAGTCCTTTATCTTTCGCACGATCAACACCCGGTGCGCCCACGGACACGCCAGGGAGGCATATAGATGAAAGCGGTGCGGTGTGGCGAATACCGCTTGTTCCGTTTCACGCCTGCCGGCTTCCGGATCGATCAGGGTGCCTCGCAACTGGGCCTTTTCCCGGACGAATTCACCGCCATGCGCCTTTGTGTCATACCAATCGGTGCGCCATTGTCCATCTACCAGAATGCCCATTGCATTTTCCTCTCGTGCGGTTCGATACCATTCCCTACAGCATAACCCGGACCCGCATCATGTCTTGTCAACCTTTCGATCGACGCATCGCATCAGGCGTCTCATACGGGCCTCCTTGCCTTACGCCATCGCACCGACGTGTGCGCGTGCCGGAGCGTTACGCGATCGCCCGCCGCGACGGCATGAAAAGGCGATTCGATGCACAAGTACCCAGCCGCACGGTACACTGCGCGCCGACCGCGCAATTCCTGACGGGTTGTGCTTGATTCCAGATTACCTTCGTCCTTAAGACAGAACGCCATGGAACACGATATCGTGATTGTGGGCGCCGGCATGGTCGGCGTCTGCTGCGCACTGGAACTACAGCGCCGTGGCGCGCGGGTGACGTTGATCGACCGCCGCGCTCCTGGTCTGGAAACGTCCTTCGGCAACGCGGGCTGTTTCGCCCGCAGTTCCATCGTTCCCTTCAATAATCCGATGCTGCGCCACGCACTCCCCAAGCTGCTGCGCAACAATACGCCACAGTTCCGCTATCGTCCGGCGTACCTGCTGCGGGAAGCCCGGTGGGCGCTGTCCTTTCTTGCGCATTCGCGCACGCGCATATTCACCGAAACCGCTACGGCGCTCGACCAATTGATTCAGTTATCCACGCGGGAACATCTGCGCATGATGGCAGATGCTGGCATCACGGGACGCTTGCGAGAAAATGGCTGGCTGTTCCTGTACCGTTCCGAAGCCGGGTATGCGAGCAGCGCGTTTTCGCAAAAAGTGTATCGCGAATTCGGCATCGATATCGAGTCGGTGGACGCAGCCGGTGTTCAGGCCTTGGAACCAAGCCTCGCGCCGTTGTTCCCGCGCGGACTGTGGATCAAGGACAGTCGCTCAGTGGATAATCCGGGCGCGGTGGTCGCCGCCTATGCGGCGCTTTTCCAGGCACGAGGCGGCCGTATCGAACAAGCCGATGTGACCGCTGTCCAGCGGCAGGGTCGGCAATGGTGCGTGACGGCGGACGCGCGTCACTGGCAGGCGGCGCATGTCGTGGTAGCGCTTGGCCCGTGGGCAAAAGCGTTATTCGCACGCATCGGTCTGACGGTGCCGATGGCTTTCGAACGCGGCTACCATCGGCATTTCGGGGCGCAACCGGGCGCTACGCTGCATCGGCCGATCTACGACACCGCCGCGGGCTATGTCATGGCACCGATGGAAATGGGACTGCGCTTGTCGTCCGGAGTCGAGTTAAATGAGTGCGATGCACCCGCTCGCCCGGTGCAGATGGCCCTCATCGAAACATCGGCCCGCGAAGCGTTTCCGCTGGGCGAAGCACTGCAGTCAGCGCCGTGGATGGGCCGTCGGCCCACGCTGCCGGACAGCCGACCGATGATCGGTGCGGTACCCGGGCGCGACGGACTATGGTGCGCGTTCGGCCATCAGCACATCGGCTTTAGTACCGGCACCGGCACCGCGATATTGCTCGGCGCGTTGATGCATGGTGAAACGCCGCCTATCAATGCAACGCCGTTTGCACCATCACGGTTCTTGTAATACAGGAATGGACCACCTGGTCCACCGCTGTAACCACGACATCGCGGATCATGTAAGCTGGGCGTCTACCCACTGTCGCCCGATACGCCATTGACTTCGCACAAATCCGCGCCTGCCACCTCTTCTCCTCTCGTCACGATCGGTCGCGCCGAGCAATGGGCGACCCGATGGGTCTTCCTTGTCTCCGGCCTAGCCACCGCGATGTGGGCGGCCCTCGTGCCGTTCGCAAAAGCACGCCTCGATGTCAATGACGGCACACTGGGCCTGCTATTGCTTTGCCTGGGTGGCGGCTCCGTTGCAGCCATGCCCCTCGCCGGCGTCGCCGCAGCGCGGCTCGGTTGCCGTACGTTGATCCTGATTGCCGGCGCGCTTGTCTGCTGCACGCTGCCGCTACTCGCGACCACGGCAAGCCTTCCGCTCTTTGTCATCGCATTACTGCTGTTCGGCGCCGGCATCGGGACCCTCGACGTGGCGATGAATATGCAAGCGATCATCGTCGAGCGCGAAAGCCAACGGGTGATGATGTCCGGTTTCCATGGACTGTTCAGCGTCGGTGGCATCGCCGGTGCCGGTGGCATGAGCGTCTTGCTGGCGTGCGGCCTGTCGCCGTTGTGGGCAACGCTGGCAGGCATCACGCTGGTCGTCGCGTTATTTTTCCAGATGGCGCCCGGCCTGCTGCCTTATGCCAATCCGAAAGAGGGGCCGTGGTTCGCATTGCCTCGTGGCATCGTGCTGCTGATCGGGGCCATGACCTTTGTTGTGTTTCTCACCGAAGGTGCCGTGTTGGACTGGGGCGCGGTGTTCCTGATCCAGACACATGACATGCCTGCCTCGGGCGCCGGGCTTGGCTATGCCGCCTTTGCGACCACAATGACCATGGGCCGTCTGCTCGGGGACACGATCGTCGCACGGCTCGGCGAACGAAAGATCATCGTCGGTGGCGGACTCGGTGCCGCGGCAGGAATGTTGGCCGCGACGTGGCTGCCATGGTGGCCAGGTACCTTACTCGGCTACGCCTTGGTTGGGGCCGGGTGCGCGAATATCGTGCCCGTGCTTTTTACAGCGGTCGGGCGCCAGACACGGATGCCACAGAGCGTTGCCGTGCCGGCAATCACGACATTGGGATACGCGGGCATTCTCGCGGGTCCCGCGGCCGTCGGATTCGTCGCGCATACCAGCAGCCTGCGCTTCGGCCTCTCTTTGGTCGCGTTGCTACTGGTAGGGGTGGCGATCGCAGGCGTGATCAGTGCGACCCGCTGGACCCGTGGGCGCAACGGACGTTGAGCCCACGGGTCAGGACTATCCCGGCCCAAGGACAAAACGCCCGGATCGACTCTTCGAAATGGCACCATCTGGCGCCATCAGGCTGCCTGCCCCTGATCGTTTTCGACATGCGCCAGCCCCGGACAATTCATCAGGTCACCGGAGCCGGGTTAAACAACACCAGCGCGTTATGCAGCTTCAACGTTTCGGCGCAGGTCTTTTTCCTACCGCTGGCAACATCGAGCATGTAATGGAACAACTCCCATCCCACATCCTCGATGCTGGCGTCACCGGTAGCGATCCGCCCCGCGTCGATATCCATCAGATCGTGCCACCGGCGCGCGAGATCACTGCGGGTGGCCATTTTGATGACTGGCACTTCGGCGAGACTGTAGGGGGTACCGCGTCCGGTCGTGAACACATGCAGGTTGATCCCCGCTGCCAGTTGCAGCGTCCCGCAAATAAAGTCCGAGGCAGGCGTGGCAGCATAGATCAGGCCCTTCTGCTTTACTTTTTCGCCTGGCGCTATGACACCGCTGATCGGTGCGTTACCGGACTTGATGATCGATCCCATCGCTTTTTCGACGATGTTCGAAAGACCGCCCTTCTTGTTGCCCGGCGTGGTGTTCGCACTGCGGTCCGCACCGCCGCGCTTCAGGTAGTCATCGTACCACTGCATTTCGCGGATGATGTCCTGCGCCACCGCCGGCGTGGCGGCGCGACGCGTCAACTGATCCACGCCATCCCGCACTTCGGTCACTTCCGAGAACATCACCGTGGCACCGGCTCGTACCAGCAGGTCTGTTGCAAACCCCACCGCCGGATTGGCCGTCAGGCCGGAAAATGCATCGCTGCCGCCACATTGCACACCCACCACCAGGTCCGCCGCGGAACAGGTTTCACGCCGCCGCCGATTCAAGCGTTCGAGATGTTTCTCCGCAGTCCGCATGATCGACGCGATCATGGCGCCAAATCCAACGTTCTCGGGGTCTTGCAGCACAACCACGTCACCATTGTCGGGGGACGCGCAGGCGTCGGCGGCAACCGGCGTACCCGCCTTATCCAGCGCCGACATGTGCACCAGCGGAATCGTGCCCGCGGGCATCAACCGTTCCGGTTGCAATTTCTCGCAGCCGAGGCTCACCATCATCACTTCGCCGCCGAAGTTCGGATTCAGACTGATATTGCGCACGGTACGAATAGGCACGATGGCATCGGGCGCATCGATCGCGACGCCGCAGCCATATGTGTGCTCCAACCCCACGACGTCATCGACGTTCGGATAGCGCGGCAGCAACTCAGCCTTGATCCGCGCCACGGCATGTTCGACCACCCCCGATACGCATTGCACCGTTGTCGTAATCGACAGGATATTGCGTGTGCCCACCGATCCGTCGGCATTACGGAAACCTTCAAAGGTAAAACCTTCGAGCGGAGGCATCGTCTTGTCACCGGCCGTGGCAATCGGTAGCCCTACCAGCGTAGGTGGCTCAGGCATCCGTGTGACGTGCTCGTTAATCCAGCTGCCGCGCGGCAACGCCTTCAACGCATAGCCGATTACCACGTCATAGCGAATGACCGGATCGCCTTCGGCCAAATCGGCCAACGCCACCTTGTGGCCTTGCGGCACTCGCTCCCGCAGCGTCAACCCGTCGGAAAACGTCGCGCCCTCGCCCAGGCCACCGTCATTGACCACAATGGCGACATTGTCATTCGGGTGCACCTTGATATAGAGGGGACTCATCACGGAACGGGTGTCCATCATTTTTTTGCCCTTTGCAGACAGTGATCTGAATTTATCGGTCATCCTACAACTAGACATCGCCTTTATCGATGTTTCTCGAACCAGTATTTACCCTATCTAGCAACTTAAAACGAACCTCCCTACCATTCGCTTTATGTTGTACGACAACCTATGAGATGCATCGTTGGCGACGTACGCACCTACCATCCACGGACGACACACGGATCATGACGACACCTCAAGAGCTCAAAACCATCGTTTCCGAAGGCCTGCTCTCCTTTCCAGTCACGGACTTCGACGAAAACGGCGATTTTCGCCCGGCTACCTATACCGAGCGGCTCGAATGGCTGGCACCGTATGGCGCGAGCGCGCTGTTTGCAGCTGGCGGCACGGGCGAGTTTTTTCGTTGACGAAAAGCGAGTACTCGAATGTGATCCGCACAGCCACGGAAACCTGCAAGGGCAAGGTGCCGATTCTGGCCGGCGCGGGTGGCCCGACGCGCGTGGCGATTGAATATGCGCAGGAAGCGGAACGCCAAGGCGCGAACGGCATCCTGTTGATGCCGCACTATCTGACCGAAGCGAGCCCGCAGGGTATCGCGAATCACGTGGAAGAGGTGTGCAAGGCCGTCAAGAACATCGGTGTGATCGTGTACAACCGAGCGAATTCCAAGCTGAATGCCGACATCCTGGAGCCGCTGGCCGACAAGTGCCCAAACCTGATTGGCTTCAAGGACGGTGTGGGTGAAATCGAAAACATGGTGACGATCCGTCGACGCCTCGGAGATCGTTTCTCCTACCTCGGCGGCTTACCGACGGCGGAAGTCTACGCGGCAGCTTACAAGGCGCTGGGCGTGCCGGTCTATTCGTCGGCGGTATTCAACTTCATTCCGAAGACCGCAATGGCGTTCTATCATGCCATTGCAGCGGACGACCACGAAACGGTCGGCAAGCTGATCGATTCGTTCTTCCTGCCCTATCTGAAGATTCGTAATCGCTGCGCGGGTTATGCCGTCAGCATCGTCAAAGCCGGTTGCACGCTGGTGGGCCATGATGCCGGCCCGGTGCGGGCACCACTGACGGACTTGACTGCCGCCGAATCGGAAGAACTGGACGCACTGATCAAGTCACTTGGTCCGCAATAAACGCGGTCCGCCGAGCAATAGCGGCGGAAGTAACACGTTGTCACTTCTTGCGGCAATGCGACCCCCGTGGTCCTATTGTGCTCGCGGCTCCCGGTTCCTTGCCATTGACGCATTCGCGCAATGGCACGGGCAATACAACCGGGCAAGGTAAAACAACAATACCAGGGACAATCGCCATGGATGCGAGCCGGGTCGGCAGCGCCGCTGGAGTCATGAAGCGCACGAACACGCGTTTTCTGATCCTGGCAATGCTTTTTATCATCACGACGTTCAACTACGCCGATCGCGCGACGTTATCCATCACGGGTAGCGAGATGTCCAAGGAATTGGGCTTCAGCACTGTGCAGATGGGCTATATCTTTTCGGCCTTCGCCTGGTCCTACGTGATCGCCCAGGTGCCGGCCGGCTGGTTACTGGATCGTTACGGCGCGCGCCGTGTCTACGCCACCAGTATCTTCGTCTGGTCGCTGTTCACGATGATGCAAGGTGCGGTTGGCATCACCGGCTCCGCGGCCTTCGCCGTTGGCGCGTTGTTCGCGTTGCGTTTTCTGATGGGTGCGGCGGAAGCACCGGCGTTTCCGGCCAATGCCAAGGTCGTGTCGAGCTGGTTTCCAACGAAAGAACGCGGCACGGCCTCCGCCATTTTCAATTCCGCGCAATATTTCGCGGCAGTCGTGTTCACGCCGCTGATGGCTTGGATCACGCACACGTTTGGTTGGCATCACGTCTATACGGTAATGGGACTAGCGGGTATCGTGCTGTCCTTCATCTGGCTGCGGACGATGAAATCGCCTTCGCAACATCCAATGGCGAACAAGGCGGAAGTCGATTACATTCGTGACGGCGGCGGTATCGTCGACGTGATCGGCAGTACCGCATCAACCGACGGAAAACGTCGCGACCAGAGCTGGTTCTATGCGAAACAGCTGCTCAAAAGCAAAATGTTGTTGGGCATCTATCTGGCGCAGTTCTGCATTAGCGTGCTCACTTACTTTTTCCTGACCTGGTTTCCGATCTATCTCGTCCAGGCACGCCACATGACGATCCTGAAAGCGGGACTGATTGCATCGTTGCCTGCGATTTGTGGTTTTATCGGTGGCGTCTTGGGCGGTTTCATTTCAGACTGGCTGATCAAACGCGGCCACTCGCTGACCGTTGCCCGGAAGGTGCCGATCGTCACTGGCATGTTGCTCTCCTCCAGCATTATCGCCTGCAACTATGTGTCCGCCACCTGGCTGGTCGTGCTGTTCATGTCATTGGCCTTCTTTGGCAAGGGCATTGGCGCATTGGGCTGGGCCGTGGTGTCGGATACGTCGCCTAGAGAAGCAGTGGGCCTATCCGGGTCGATCTTTAATATGTTCGGCAATATCTCCGGCATCGTGACGCCGATCGTGATCGGCTATATTGTCGCCACCCGCGGCTCGTTCAACGGCGCGCTGGTCTTCGTCGGCATTAACGCACTGATTACCGTGTTTTCCTACCTGTTCATTGTTGGTGACATCAAACGATTCGAACTGAAGCAACCGTCCTGACCGAAAAGCGCGCCGCGGCTCGCGCCGAGACGTCGGCAGGTGGTGCGGGTCCGCGCCGGTATAATGATTGAAAAGAACGTGACACAATATTGTGTCTCAGACACCGTGCCGGAAAGCCCGCGTTTCTTCCCGCTTGAATCCTGAAAGGAAAATGTCATGTCCGCGTCCTTGACGTCGCTCGCCGCCCCGCGGCGTGCCCGCAATCTGGCCGGGCTCGTCGTCGACTACGTGAAAGAACGCGTAGAGGCGAACATCCTGAAACCTGGCGACAAACTGCCCACCGAGTCTCAACTGATGCTCGCCCTAGGCGTCAGTCGGACGGTCGTCCGTGAGGCCATCTCCCGCCTGCAAGCGGGTGGGGTGATCGAAACGCGTCATGGCATCGGTAGTTTCGTGCTGTCGCCGCGGCAAGAAGCCTTTGATATCGACATGGTCCCCGCGACCACGCTGCGCGACGTGCTCAGTGTGCTGGAGCTGCGCATCAGCCTTGAAACCGAATGCGCGGGTCTGGCGGCGCAGCGCGCCACTGCCGATGATGTAGCGCGGATGCAGGCCGCGCTGGAAGGGATCGAGGCCTCCCACGGTATGGTCGACAATGGCGGCACCGGCCCCAAGCAGCGGACCGAAACCACCAAAGCCTCGCTCGACACCCCATCGTCCGAAGACGTGGATGCCGGCGGTGCCCGGCGGCGCGATCGTAGCGTGTCAGCCGACCTCCAGTTCCACCTCTCCATCGCGCAAGCCACTGGAAATCGCTATTTCGTCGACATCCTGACGCAAATGGGAACCGCCTTGATTCCGCGCACCCGGATTGATTCCGCTGGTATCGCGCATGCGGACCCCAAAGCCTATATCGCCCTCGTCAATGTCGAGCACAAGAGCATCCTCGACGCGATCCGTCGTGGCGATGCCGACGGTGCCCGTGCAGCGATGCGGCTGCACTTGTCGAATAGCCGTGAACGTTTGCGCCAGGCAAGCGAACTGAACGCCGCCAAGTCAGATCCGCATGCGCAGGGTCGGCCCGTGCCCGCCGTATCCTGAACACCGGCGCGGGCCTGATATTTTCTCTGGCCTGCGCTCATTGTTCGGACAGCCAGTATCCATCGCCTTTCCCTTTCCCCCGCCTTTCCCGTCCTCTTTCTTAACGAAGCTGATGCATCGCTTTGAGAAGACGCCGCCGACAACGCGAGCATGGTGCCGACGCAAAGGTTGTCCGTCGGTCTGATTCTTCGTCGTGACCTGTTGTGTAAGCGATCGACGCACTTATTATTGGCTCTCTCAGGCGGCGACGCGTCTGCTCCTTCAGGCATGTCGTCCCCAACATCGCCTGGTCAGGTTGCTGTCGCGAGAATCGGCCAAGAGGAAGGTGAATTAGGAGACAGGACGACGATGGCGGTTCAAGGAACAGACACATATCGCGGCGAAAGATCGTATGGCACCCACGCGCTCGACGCAACCCCGTCCGCATCGGACCCACGTAGGCGAACCGTTTCTCGACGCACCCGCGGATGTAGCGATCGATGGCATCTCGCTGGAATCAGTGCCTGTATCTGGGCTGTCAGTGAAACAGCCGGCGCGGGCACCGTTACACTGTACGGTCTGGCAGATGTGGCAATTCGCTTTGAATCGAACCAGGACGCTCGCAACCGTAGCGTTGTACGCATGACCGAAGGCGCGATCTCACCAAGCCGGTTCGGCATGCGTGGCAGCGAAACATTGAGCACCGATCTGCGCGCATATTTCCAGATCGAGGCCGGCTTCGATCTGGAGACCGGCGCCATGGTCGCTGGCGGACGGCGGCTCTTTCATCGTTGGGCGTTCGTAGGACTGGAAAGCAAGCGGTTCGGCCAGATCGCGTTCGGTCGACAAGGGTCCGTGATGTTCGACTCGCTGACCACGACGTTCGACCCAATGACATTGGCAAACTACAACGGCAACAGTTGGCTCACGGGTGCATTATCCGGCGGCATTTTTCTGGATAATACAATCAAGTACCGCTTCACGCATGACGGACTGACCTTGCTTGCCGCCTACTCGATGGGGTATGACACATTCGGCACCGACGCCAACGGCTTTTCCGGCAATGTCCCCGGGCGAATTGGCGCGGGAAGCATGCGGGGCCTGGGCGCGATCTACCAAACCGGCCGGTGGGGCTTTGCCGGCATCTGGCAGCAAGGGCGGGACCACAGCAATCGGCGTCGTGATTCGTTCAATGCCGCGATGACCTACCAGCTCGGCCATACACAAATTGCCGGCGGCTACATGCATTCACGTGACAATACCGGTGGTTTGGACGCGCGCCTGAACCGCGGACTACCCGGACGCTCGCCGGCAGCCTACAAAGGGACAAACCGCCTCGACGATGGCTTCTACCTGGGCGCAACCTGGCAGCCGAATGCACATTGGCGGTTGATGGGCGCCTGGTATTTCGATCGGATGCGTAACGCGACGCATGCGTTCACCGCCGCCGGCAGTCCGATCAAAGGCATTGGCTATCGACACAGTTGGGCGCTGCATGTGCAATATGCATTCTCAAAAACCGTCTACACCTACGCGGAAGCCGACTATGGTGTGGTCACTGCGGCCGCCCGTGCAAATTTTCCGGGAAGCCGTCACCAGTACGGCGCAGCGGTCGGCATCGGAAAACGGTTCTGACGGCGTCGGCGGAGCGCGGAGAGACAGACTCGCATATCATACGAGCCTGCGCGTTCTGATCGGCGAACGACCATCTTTGTGGGCTTCCCAGGATGCGTCGCGCGATCTTTTGTTCGACTTATACGTTCGCGACGCTTATCTCGGAAACCTTGATGCCTCAGCCTGATCCCTCCTCTCCTACGCGCGGCGACTCAGCGCCCACGCCACCCGAGGCACCGTCTCAGAATCCATACACCCAGGACAGATGGCTTCCCTATTTGCCGTTCCTGGTAGCCGCCACCTTCTTCATGGAGTACCTGGACACCACGGTCCTGGCGACCGCGTTACCACAGATGGCGCACTCGTTCAACGTCGTTCCCAGCGCGCTGAGTATCGGGATGAGCGCCTACATGCTCGCGCTAGCCGTGTTCATTCCGGTAAGCGGCTGGATGGCCGACCGATTCGGCGCGAAAACAATTTTCAGCCTGGCCATCGTGATCTTCACCTTGTCATCGATCCTCTGCGGTCTGTCGGTTGGTCTTTTATCCTTTACCAGTGCGCGGATACTGCAAGGCATCGGCGGTGCAATGATGGTTCCGGTCGGGCGGTTGATCGTCGTGCGCGCGGTGGACAAGGCGGACCTGATGCGGGCGATTGCGACCATCACCTGGCCGGCAATTGCCGCGCCCGTGATCGGCCCTCCAATCGGTGGCGTGATCACAACCTATGCTTCCTGGCGCTGGATTTTCTTGCTGAATGTCCCGTTCGGCATCGCGGCGCTGATTGCCGCTGGCATCATGATCCGCAATACGCGTGGCACCACACGGCGTCCGTTGGACATCGTCGGGTTCCTCTATTGCGCGCTGGCGCTGACCGGGATCATGTACGGCACGGAACTCGCCAGCCAGCAAGACGCCAATCTTTGGATGGCGGCAGGCTGTTTCTTCGGCGGCATTTTGATGGGGACCATCGCGGTCCGGCACCTGCGCGGACATGCGAATCCCCTGATGGATCTGTCGGCCATGCGTGTGCCGACGTTTTCGGTGACGGTCCTCAGCGGCACAATGACGCGGATCGGCATCAACGCCATTCCATTCCTATTGCCACTGCTCTTTCAAGTCGGCTTCGGCATGTCGGCGTTCCATTCCGGTATCCTGCTGTTCGTCAGCGCGCTCGGAAATTTCGGGATGAAGGCGGTGACAACCAAGGTGCTGATGCGCTTTGGATTCCGCGGCACTTCGCTGGTCGATGTGACGATCGCCGGCATCGTCATGATCGCGTGTGGCTTCTTGACGCCCGATACGCCAATGGCCGTCACGCTGATCGTGATCTTTATCTACGGCTGTACGCGGTCGATGCAGTTTTCGTTGCTGGCGACACTGGCGTATGCCGATATTCCGAAGGACCAGGTCAACAGTGCAAATACGCTATGGAATGCAGCGCTGCAGATGGCCATCGGACTCGGCATCGCCTTTGGCGCATTGGGCCTTAGAATTGCTGCTTCGCTACGGGCCGGTGATGACGCCCATGCCACGCACCATTTGGTGCTGTCCGATTTTCGGCTCGCGTTCGTGGCAACGGGCGTCGTCACCTTCCTCTCACTGTACGGTTATTGGCGCCTGGCACCACAGGCCGGCCGGCATTTGAGCGAAAAATAACATCGCGAGCAAACGGCTAGGCGGGAGTGGCACCCGTCCGCAACAGCTTGTTGTAGCGGGCAATCGCGCGATCGCGCTTCAATTGGGACAAGCGTTCGATCCAGAACACCCCGTCGAGTTGATCGATTTCGTGCTGGTGGCATACGGCGCGAAATCCATCCGCCTCCTCTACCTGCTCCGCTCCGTCCAGGTCTTGATATCGCAACCGTATCTTGGCGTTGCGACTCACCTTCTCCACCACACCCGGCATCGACACGCTCCCCTCGTCATGGACGATCATCTCGTCGGCACGCCAAACAATTTCAGGATTGACATAGCAGCGTGGGGACGGATCGTCAGGCAACGCCAGCACGACCACGCGTTGCGCCATGCCGATATGCGGACCCGTAATGCCCACGCCGTCGACAGTCAGCATTGTTGCATGCAGGTCGTGCGCCAAGGTACGAAGCGCTTCATCGAACACGGTCACCGGCTGCGCCGCGGCATGCAGTGCCGGATGCGGATAACGGACAATGGGGCGAGCAGGCAAGATGGGGGCTCCTTGAAAGCGAATCCCGCATCGTACACCGACACAAGATGCATCGTCGCATTGCTATACTGGTTGTCGGGGTCGGACGATGGCGCAACGGCCTGCCGCGCTATCATGCGCCCTGAACGTCGATAACGATACAGGAGAAACACCATGCAGATTCATCGAATGATCACGATTACCCTGGCCGGAGCAGGCCTCGCTTTAGGCGCACTGACGGCCAACGCGCAAAACGCGGCATCCGCGCCCTTGTCACCCGCCGACAAAGGCGATATCGCCCAATCCGCTACGCATGCCGACAAGAAAGCCAGCAAGGCCCGGAAAAAGGCCATCAAGGCGCAGAAGAAAGCTGAGGCGAAGGATGCCGAGTGATCCGGGAAGGGGTGAAAAGACCTATCCCGCATGACACAGGGAGTGGAGCATGTTTCAGATTCGCGAGATGACGATCGACGATTACGACGGGGTTCGAGCGATGTGGGAAGCCACACCGGGCGTCTCCGTGCGCGACGCCGACTCGAAAGCGGCCGTCACACGATATCTATTGCGAAACCCCGCCCTGAGTTTCGTCGCCCTGGCCGATGACCAGATGGTTGCCACGATCATGGCCGGGCATGATGGCCGACGTGGCTATTTGCAACATCTGGTCGTGCTGCCAGCCTATCGTCGACGCGGTATCGCCAATGCCCTCGTCGAGCAAACGCTCGCGGCACTCGAAGCACTCGGTATCCATAAGAGCCATCTCGAAGTGCTATGCACCAACGTCGAGGGCGCTGCCTTTTGGGCTAGACAGGGTTGGCAACGCCGCGATGACATCACGCGATATTCATTCATCCGTAACGCCGGAGCGAATTGTTGAGCGTGTATTGCGAGATGCGCCTCATAGCTCCCCTTGACGCGCGGCAACCATGCCGTCATTGAATTTCTTGTAGAACGCCGCATACGCTTCCGCTTTGTCCGCCCCACCCTCGGCAAAGCGCAGCGGCTTTACACGCTCCACGAGGATTTCCGTCGCATCCGGCTGCGTTTCCAGGATGGTAAGCACTTCATCAATGAAATCCTTCAACGGCATCGCGTTCGGATCATTGGCTTGGCGCTCTCCCATCAAGCCCGTTTGCACATACGGCGGCACCAGTTCCAATACCTGCAAGGGGGTGTCCTTGACCTGATAACGCAGTGACTGCGTGTAAGAGTGGATCGCGGCCTTCGTCGCGGCGTAGGTTGGCGTCATGGAAAGCGGCAGATACGCCAGCCCTGACGACACCGTCATCAATGCCCCGTTTTGCTGCGCGGTCAAATGCGACAGCAACGCGGCCGTCAAGCGAATCGGCCCCAACAGGTTCGTGGCGATGGTCTCCTCCGCTGTTTCGGTCTCGCCCTTCAGCAGCGCCTCGTTCCTCATGATCCCGGCATTTTGAATGACGACGTTCAGCGCCGGGAATGCCGACGTCAGTTGCGTGGCGAATGTCTTGATGGCTTCAGTGCGAGTAATATCCAGTGTCAACGCCGCCATGCCAGGATTTGCCACCAATGTCTCCTCCAATGCATCGCGACGCCGCCCCGAAATGATTACCTGATTGCCGCGCTTGTGAAAGGCTTCCGCCAAGGCACGGCCAATACCTGATCCGCCGCCGGTGATCAAGATCGTGTTTCCGGTCATTTGCATGATGTGTTGCTCCTTCGAAAGAGGGATGTTGCTTTGTAAGCTCGCCGGCACGCACGTCCGCGAAATCGTGGAACGGATCGCGGACCAATGCGCCATGGCCGTACTTGAAACCCTCGGAAAGCATGGCACACTTCGCTTCACGTAGTTATCCGCTCGAATTGGCAATGTCGGCCAGAAGACGTTGACCAAAACAGAGCCCCAAATGGAAACCGACGACTTGGTGTAGTGGACCGTTTCCGCCATTATTTAACCGGGTCAAATACCCACTCACAGACATGGCACACAGTCTCGGGTCAGCATGCTGCGACTTCTGGTGGGGGTCGAGCGAAATGGCCAAGCCATGGCCAACGCTCGCCCGATGCCGCCTTGATATGAGAAACCGCAGGCAGGTAAGCCAACGCGTAACGACGGGCGCGGTCGCATCCACCCTACTTTTAAAATAGAATGCTTTAGTAATCTGACTGACGCGCCATGGATTTGATTGTTCTCATGGTATGCGTTGCGCTTTACAATTTTCTTTCTACGGATGTTCGATGGCCTATCCCTGGCAATATTTCCGCGCCGGCGGCGTGGATCAGGTTGCAATTCGCTCCGGTGCGGACCTGGCGCATCTTCGTGAACTGGATCAAAAACAATGGGTTGCGCTCGCTTGCCCCACCCGCGGCCTGGAGTTCGATGCCCGCACGCTCGACCTGCTCGATACCGATAACGACGGCCGTATTCGTCCCCCCGAGCTAATCGCCGCGTGCGAGTGGGCGTCCGCGCAATTACGCGATCCGGATGATCTGATCCAAGGCGGAGACGCCATCACAGTCGAACAGATCGCCGAGAAGGAAGAAGATTCGGCAGGCTTGATCATAGAAGCAAAGCGCATCCTCGAACTGCTGGGCAAGTCGCCTGATGCGCCGTTGACCCTTCAGGACGTCAGCGATCGCAGCAAGCTGATCTCGGCGATGCGATTCAATGGCGACGGTGTCATTACGCCCGATACTGCCGCGGATGATGAGACCGTCAGAACCACCTTGGAAAAAATTATCGCAACGCAAGGCGCGGTAAAGGATCTAAGCAGTGCCGATGGCGTAAATCTGGAAAAATCCGATGCATTTTTCGCGAATGCGGTGGCCTTACGCGATTGGCACGCCAAGAACGCCGGGGATGAGGCCATCATGCCGTTCGGCGAAGGCACGGCCGCGGCCGCTGAAGCCTTCGACGCAGTACGCACCAAGATCGACGACTTTTTCGCACGTTGCAGCTTGGCCGCCTATGACGCACGCGCGACCGACGAGCTTAATCCTTCGCAAGACAACTACAAGGCGATCAGTACGCTATCGCTTTCCAGCAGCGCGCCTGAGATCGCCAGTCTGCCGCTCGCGCCGGTCCAACCGGGTCGGCCCTTACCGCTATTAGGCGATACTGTGAATCCAGCGTGGAGCAATGCGCTTGGCACGTTCTACCGCGCGGCGTTTGCACCGCAATTCGGCCAGTCCCAGACAACCCAGCCCACCATGACGCAGTTGCAATGGCAAACATTGCAGAATCGCCTGGCACCATACCGCCAGTGGAGCAGTACACGGCCGGCGTCGAGTCTGGACAGCCTGACAATCGACGAAATCACGCAGATCGCCAATAGCGACACGCAGGCAGCCATTAATGCATTGATTGAAGAAGACAAGGCGATTGAGCCGCATAACGCTCGGATCGTCGATCTCGAACGGCTGCTGCGCTACAAGCGCGATCTGCTCCGCCTCGTGCATAACTTCGTTTCGTTCAAGGATTTCTATCGCCGCGATGGGGCGATCTTCGAAGCCGGCAAGCTTTACCTGGACAGTCGCAGTTGCGACCTGACCGTTGAAGTTGCCGATATGAACCGGCATGCGCAGCTTGCCGGAATGGCGAAGGCTTGCCTTGCATATTGCGAATGCCGTCGGCTGAACCAGAAAATGAATATCGTATCGGCGTTCACTGCGGGATCGACGGATTTCCTTTTCGTCGGCCGCAACGGCGTGTTTTATGACCGCCAAGGCAACGACTGGGACGCAACCATCGTCAAGCTGATAGATAACCCGACCAATGTCTGGCAGGCCTTCCTGTCACCGTATAAGAAATTCATCCGCGCGATCGAGGAGCAGGTCGCCAAGCGCGCCGCCGCCAGCGATGCGAAAGTCCAAGGCAATCTCGGTTCGCTGGCGACCAACATCGCATCGACAAACGCCACAACCGCTGCAACGGCGGCCGATCCGAAAGCCGCGGCAATCAACAGCAAGATCGATGTAGGCACCGTTGCCGCACTGGGCGTGGCTCTCGGCAGCATCAGCGCCGTGATCGTCGGGGTCTTCGGCAAATTCGTTGAATTGGGATGGTGGATACCGGTCGCCCTAATCGGCATCATCATTGCGATTTCCGGGCCAAGCATGGCAATTGCCTGGCTGAAGCTGCGGGAACGCAGCCTCGGACCTATTCTGGATGCCAGTGGCTGGGCCATCAATGGCCGCATGAAGGTCAATGTCCGGCTTGGAACGATGTTGTCGCAGACCGCGCGTATCCCGCTTTCTTCGCGGCCTGTCAAGGACCCCTACGCGGATCGGCACACGGGCGGTTATATCACCGCGACCTTGTTGGTCCTGGCCGTCGTGGCGATCGTTGGCTGGCGCTTCGGCTGGGCTAACCGCTGGCTACCAGCCGGTGCGCATTTCGCCACCGTGCAGGCACGTGTTACCGGCGCGACACCCGCCACGCCACCGGCACGATAGGCGTCAACCACCAACCATTCAACGTGCTTTCTTCAATGCACGTTCAGCTTCCCGGTAGGCGATCTCAGCCATCAACTCCGCCCAGGTCGCCAGCAGCGACTCGTCGTTGGACAGGAACAGCGGGTCCCTGATCCAGACGATTTCGGTCTGCGCAACAGACGCGGTGTCATCCGCCCGCCGCCAGCTCGTCTCAAAAATCCGCAAATCTTCGTCGTCACTGTTGCCCTGGGTGACCAGTTCGGCATGAGAGGCCACGCTGCGCACGGCTACCTCCGTAGTGGGTACCTGCCGCAACGTCGCCAAGACCTGCGCCGCCTTACGTACGGCCGCGCCGCGCGCACCGGCCTGGATAAAAATCACTGTTTCAGGCAGCGGCGCTTCGCAAATCAGCCGAAACAACGTGCTCTTGCACCGCTCCGAAAGACTCATCGCAAAGCTCGAATAAACAAAAAGGGGACACAAACCCGACCGCGATCACATGGGTATAGGTTGCCTGACAAAAAACGTATTGTCGAATTATAGGCAAAAATTGCCAATTCGAGGCGGCGAAACGCAGAACGGGCCCATCCCGGCCAACGCCCGCGTCCGCGCCATGACCGGCGGCATGTTCCTGATGCGTGCCGTCGCCCTCAGCGCGCGTGCTCGTCCGCCGACGCGGGCTCCACCATCGTGGCCGACGCATCAATGCCTCCCCCGAGCGATTCCGCGGCATTGTCGAGTGTCCGTTCCCGGGTCTCAGGCATCGCCAGCCAGACAGTCAGAACGGCCAGCGCACCTACCGCGGCCAGTCCGAAAAAGGCCATCGTGCTACCAAAGCGATCAGCCGCAAAACCCGCCAGCGACGTACTCAGCGTTGCCCCCACGCCGGCGGCCAATCCGAAAAAACCGATACAGAGGTTATATCGACCTTTGCCACCGGCAACGTCGGCGGCGATCAAGGGCAGCATCACGCCGAACACCGCCGCGCTCAGGCCGTCGAACGCTTGAACCGGAACCAGCAGATACGGACTGTTGCTAGTCACCGCAAACAGCAAGGCCCGAATCGGGAGGGCCGAAAAACCGAGCACCAGGATGGGCCGTCTGCCCCACCGCTGGGAGGCGCGGCCCACCCACGGCGACATTGCCGCGACGATGATCTGTGGCACCACGATACAGGCGGCAATCACCAACTGCACGTGATCGCCCATTTTGAGCGTCACTTCGCCGGCAGCGAGATTCAACATAGCCGCATTCGACAGGTGGAACAGCACGATGCAGACCGCGAAGGTCAGCAGCCGCCGATCTCGGACCAAGATCCAGATCGACTCCTTTGGTTCGTCTTCGAGCGTCGATGTTGTAACGGCGGCCTGTGCCGCACGGGCCGCAGCGGCGCGCGCGGCGGACGCTGCGGCACCACCGGGTCCATAGGCGGCGTTATTCGTGCCGCGCCCCTTGAAGCGGGCGAGCAACCGGTCCACCCAACGGAAAGAATCACCGCCGCCCTCGATCATCACAAGGGCGAAGATCGAGGGGATCGTCAGCGCGGCAGTCAGCCAGAAAATCGCCCGGACCGATACATATTGACCGAACAGCCCCATCAAAAGCGCGGCGAAGGCACTCCCGATGGACGCCCAGCGGGCATTTCGTCCAAGCCGATCGCCCAGGTTCGCCCGACCGACCAGTTTCAATGAGATGGCCGCCAATGCGGGCACCAGCATGCAGCTCGCAAAACCGTGCAAGACTTCGGCGCCCACCACCGAGATCCACGCGGTACTCAGCGCGAACATCAACGCGCTGATGGTAACAGCGACGATGGCTGAAATCGCCGCAAAATGCTTGCTGCGAATCGCGTCGACCACCGCGCCGGCCGGCAACTGACTGACCATGGCAGTGATCGTGCCGACACTCAGCGCCACCCCGATCTCACCTTGCGTCCATTTTTCGGATGCCAGGTAGGAGGCAATGAACGGCCCAAAACCGGTCTGGACATTGGCAATAAAAAAATTCAGCCAGTCCAGTGCGCGAAGACTACGAATCGTGACCATGGGCGATCACTGCTTCGCCGAGCTAGGAGCGGGGGCACTGCCCCCGGCCGAAGCCTTGGCGCTATCGGGCGTCGACTTGTCGTCGCTGCCGGTGTCCGCCGTGGGCGGTGACACAAGCCGGATCGGCTTGCCGCCAACGTATTCCGGCGAGGCCTCGATCTGCTTTTCGTCGAGGTCAGTCTCCAACCGCGGCGATTTCGGGTCCCCGCGCAGATGCACGGTGCTCCAGGCAGCCGCAATCAGTTGCTTGTCGTGAATCAGGGAGTCACTGATGTTCAGCACCACCCCTTGCAACTGACCCGTTGCATCCACCAGTACATCGACCACATGCCCGACTTCCTGGCCCTTCGCGGTACGAACGGTGGCGTCGATCAAGTTCATCATGCCCGGCGGCGGCGCGGGACTGCCGCCCGACCCGGGACTGGACGCCGTTGGTTCGACCGTGTCCGACGTCAACGTGAAGGGTGGTTGACCATGCGGGGCGGGATTGAAGCGCATGCTCTGCCAGGGTAGTCGGACCTTCCGATCGCCCACGCCCATAAATCCGACCAGGTTCACGACGACAGCCTGCGGGGTGCCATTCATCGCGGCAACCGCGTCCACCGCGCGACCGATGACTTTGCCATTCGGCCGTTGCACCTCGGCGTCGAGCATGCCCCGCATCTTGCCTCCAGGAATGTCTTGAATGCGCACGATAAGCGGCGCCTTGGGTGGAGGCGGAGGCGCCACCGGTGCGACCGCTTCCTTGCGCGGAGGCGGGGGCTTGCGAACCGGTCGCGGGGGCGGTCGATGCACAGGGCGCGGCATCGTAAAGAAGACCGGACCGGGCGCCAGCGCCGCAGGGACAGGCAACCACACCGCTGGCTTGGGTTCGTCGTTTGGATCAGCCGGCAGAATATGCGCGTCCTCGACCGGTGCGGGCACGCGATCGGTCATCGCGCTGCAAGCCGTCAACAGCGCGAGTACAGCGACACAGGTCAGAGACCGCCACCAGGCCATTACCGCGGCCGGCAACGCCCGCCACAGTGGCCAACCAATCAAGCGGGCGGACTCAAACAACAGGCGGCACGTCCTCATGAGCGGGCTGCATTCCTCTTTCAAACTGACGACAGGCGCCAAGAATTATTACGGACAACGCCGGCAAGAACGCGTCCTTCGTCTACGATCAGCACAAAAAACCACTTGTCATACAGCGATATCGACTACCGGTCAGAACAGGCGCTTTCCCAGTCCGCGCCCTGCGCAACGCGATGCAAGCCTATCTCGCGCAGCACCCCGCCGCCAGCCCCATAACAACGATAACGCCATAATGAATTTTTATAGCAAATTCGCCGATGTTGGAGGCAATTAGCGGCCACGTTTACCGAATTCTTGCAATATCTTCCGACGCTGCGGCCGTCTATAGGACAACCGCCATCTATACTAAGGCATTCTCCTCGCCACCGTCGAGGTGGGATGGCGGTAGTCAGACACCACACGACACCTCGATCCAGTCTATCCAGAACACTCCTCGGCCACATCATTCAAAACGGATGAAATGCGCCACGATGTTATTTGAGTAATCAAAAGATTCGCTTTTACCTGTAAAGTCCTATTTTTGATATCGCAAGGATAAATGCGTGATGCATCCCTGCCAACGCGGACTTTGCTTAGCCTGATGAAGCGCTTTCTCATCGTCAAAATCACATCGCTGGGTGATGTCGTCATGGCTCAGCCGGTTGTCAGTGACATTCGGCGCGCCTACCCCGAGGCGATCATCGACTGGGCGAGCGACGAAGACTATTCCGAGATCCCTTCCTGGAACCCTGATGTTGCGACCGTGCATTGCGCGCCGCTAAGGCTGATCAAGAAGCAGCGAAACCTGACCGGGGTGCGACAAGTAATACGCGCCGTGGCCGGCATGCGCGCGCATCGCTACGATGCTGTCATAGACATTCACGGCGCCTACAAAAGCGCGATCGTCGCTTTCCTGGCACGCGCCAAGCAACGCTACGGCTACCCCAACACGTCGCTCGGGGAACGCGGCGCCGCCTTTGCCTATAGCCGCAGGATGAGATTCTCGCCCGGTTGCAGTGCCGTACAGATGATGCGAGAAGCCGCCGGGAGCGCGCTCGGCATCACGATCAGCGGTGCGCCGCACTTTGGCCTGCAACCGCCGCCGCTACCTGCTGAGCAACAACGGGCCTGCCGCCTGCCGCCACGCACGGCGCTGCTATTGCATGGCGCATCCAAACCTGAGAAATGCTGGCCCGTGTCATCTTGGACAGCCATTGGACGTGCCTTGTATTCGATGGGCATTTCCTGTGTGCTGCCGTGGCATTCGCATGAAGAGCACGAACGCGCGCAAGCCCTTGCCGCCGCACTCCCTGGCGCCCGGGTACTGCCAAAGATGTCGCTAGCCGAATGCGCACATGCCATCGAGTCAGCCGCATTGGTCATCGGCGTGGATACAGGGTTGACCCACCTCGCTTATGCGCTGGCGCGTCCCACGGTTGCAATCTTCTCCGCGACGTCGCGTAACCACTTCGGCTTCGACGTGCCGGGCCGGGCTTGCTCGATCGGTGACGAGGGACGCGTTCCGGATGTAAATGAGGTACTGGACGCCATCCAGCAATTAATGCGGCCCCCAAAGCCACCTTGTGATGACGTGACACGGCCTCGCACAATCGACGGTGGCCCTGCTCGCGCACCGCATTCCCTTCCGGATGTCTTGGACGCGGATAGCGCCCCACCCAACCCGATCGTCATCGCGTCTTGAAACATCCAGGCCAGGTGGAATCGCCTGGCCCTGCATGCGGCCGCCTTACGCAACGCACGGGAGCGCGCACGCCATCTCGCGACGCGCGAATGTCAAAAGGCTGCTCGCCATCGTGCCGTTGCCGTGGTTCACGACATGTCCTCCGATAGTTCGCTTTATTCCCGTTTGTTCGCATTACCAATCAAATTCTCGCTTGGCCGTGACCCATAGACGATAACGAACCCTATAGTTTGCGACGCGAGACTATCGCCGCGCCGGTGCCGCCCGTTGAAGAAGATATTCACGAGAGATCCAGTTTGCACCGACGACGCATTCCAGAGGAGACAAATCCATGAGCGACGTCACCAACCCAGGCGCCCCCGCATTTCACGCGCATTATCTTCCATACGAACCACCAACCGCTGATCGGCGGTGCGTACGACATCGCAAACAGTACGATATCAGCAAGGTCGCCCTCACGACCCTATGCGGTTTATTCCCCTTTCTCGACTGCAACCCGGCACACGCGGAAACCAACCTTACGCTTTATGGTCGACTGGACAACGGTGTTGAATATCTGAATGGCCTGACCGATGCAAACGGCAAACGTACCCATCGCTGGCGTGGCCAAAGCGGGGACTGGGGCACCGGCATGTTGGGCCTGCAGGGTGAGGAAACGCTGGGGGCTGGCTTAAAGGTATTGTTCAATCTGGAGCAAGGGCTCAACACGATGAACGGCGCTGTGGACGGAGGTCGCATGTTCAACCGGTGGGCATACCTGGGAATGTCCCACCCGTCATGGGGCACCTTGTCGGGCGGACGGATGTTATGGCTTTCGAATGGTGTCTGGGAATTCGATCCCTTCGTGCAGCAGATCTGGTCAAGCGCGTCACTCGTGAGAGGTCGCACCTGGCACCAGACAAGTAATAACGTGCGCTATCAATCACCCGTCTTCGCGGGCTTCGATGTGAGGTTGCAGATGGCATTGGGAAATCAGACCGGCTTTAACCTAGGCGCGTCTGGCGACTTCGGCCGCGCGAGCGGCGCGCAATTGACCTATACGCATCCATCGTTTCAGCTACGTGCCATATATGACGACCTACGCGATCCGAATGGCCGGTTTTCCGACCTCTATCGACATTCACGGGAATGGATCGGCGCGGTCAACGTCGTTGTGGGCCGCATCAAGATCCAGGCGGCGTGGACGCATATGTGGGCCGGCGATACGGGCGGCAACGGCGCACCGGATCGCGCCGATCATCAATGGCTTGGCGTCACATACCAAATCAACCCAAGCCTGGCTTCGACGATTGGCGCTTTTCACCTTCGCGCGAATGGCGACGCCGACAAAGGAGGCGGACGGGCAACGATTATCGAGGCCGGCACCACGTA
Organism: Robbsia andropogonis; assembly: GCF_000970345.1. Taxonomy (GTDB): domain Bacteria; phylum Pseudomonadota; class Gammaproteobacteria; order Burkholderiales; family Burkholderiaceae; genus Robbsia; species Robbsia andropogonis. The sequence continues at coordinate 29,574 of NZ_LAQU01000023.1, forward strand.
TAACCTGTCGAAACGGACCATGCTATATGCCACTGTAGCGCACGTGCGCAACAGTGCAGGTGCCCGCTTTGGCCTGATCCCGGACCCGATCACATCCGCCAATAATCCGGTCCCGGGCGGCCGGCAAACCGGAGGGTACATCGGCGTCAACCACAGCTTTTGAACACGACTCGGTCGATCAGGTACGCACGCGATTTCGGCCATCCCGTTTCGCGCGGTAGAGCGCGGCATCGGCTGCTTCTATCAACATCGTCGGCGGCTGTCCCTCCATCGGGTCGAGAATGGAGACACCCACGCTGACGGTTACACATTGCGCGGTTGACGAACCGCTGTGCTCCACGCCCAGTTTCTCGATTAACAACCGTGCCTTCTCGGCCATCATCCGCATGCCCACGGGTGTCGTGCCGGGGAGAATCACGGCGAACTCCTCCCCACCAAAGCGGGCCGGCAAATCGGCGGCGCCCGCACCCACTTGTGTCAGAACGTGTGCTACACGCTTCAAAACTTCGTCACCGGCCACATGGCCGTACGTATCGTTGTACGACTTGAAATGATCGACGTCGATCATCAGCATGCCAATCGAGCGGCGCTCGCGCACGGCCCGTCGCCACTCCGCCGCCAGATATTCATCGAAATACCGGCGGTTCGACAGCCCGGTCAACCCATCCGAGTGCGTAAGGCGCTGCAATTCCAGATTGGTTTCCAGCAGCTGCTGCTGACTTTGCCGCAGCGCCCGATAGGCTTCGTCGCGCTGCTGGAGGTTCATATAGGAACGCGAGTGATAGCGTATCCGGGCGATCAATTCGATTGCGTCCGGTAGTTTTACCAGATAGTCGTTAGCGCCCGCCGCAAAGGCCGCACTCTTGATCTGTGGCTCTTCCTTCGTCGACAAGACGATAATCGGAATTTCGCGGGTTTCGCGGCGTGAGCGATAGCGCTGTACCAGCGTCAGTCCGTCGATGCCCGGCATGACGAGGTCCTGCAGGATCACCGTCGCGCGCGTATCGATGACCGCGCGCAATGCCTGCTCCGGGTCCGTGCAGTAATGAAAGTCGATATCCGGCGCCGCAGCCAATGCCCGCTTGACGGCTTCCGCCACGATCGGCTGATCATCGATCAGCATCACCATTGCATGGCCTGCCTTATCGTCAAGCTTGCCCTGAGCGGGGTCTCGCGCTCCTGGCCCGGCAGACTCATCACCATCCGCGACCGGCGCTTCGGATGACGTTATCGCCATTTGCTGGTCCAGTCGCGCGTCGGCATTGCCTTCGCCTGCTGGGCTAGCGGCCTGAGCGGAGGTTCCAGTTGGGGTCGATTTAATACGATCGTCCATATAACTCTTGGAGAAAGCGTCTTCGCTAGTGCGAGCATTGCGATGCGGAAGGGCCGGTTGATTGTCGCTCGGCGGCATCATCGCATCTTTCATCTTAAAAATGCGACGCGACCGCGTTCGCAATATGACTTAACGGCAGAATGTCCACCGCCGCATGGGCTTCGGCCGCTGCCTTTGGCATCCCATAAACGGCACTGGACTGCTTATCTTGCGTGACAGTATAAAACCCCCGCTCACGCATTGCCTTCAAGCCGATCGCACCGTCCCGCCCCATGCCGCTGAGGACGACCCCTACAGCCTTGCCCTTCCACACTGCCGCGACGTCGCCCATCAAGGCGTCGACCGAGGGACGGTAAAAGCTTTGCGCCGGTTCCGCACTGTAGCGCAACGTCCCGGCCGCGTCGAGTCGGAGATGGTCGTTGGTGCCCGCCAGCAATGCCGTGCCGGGCTGTGGCATCTCGCCATTGCGCGCAATCCGCACTGGCATTACAGCACTTTGCGCAAGCCATTCCGCCATTCCGGGCGCAAAGGCGACGTCCACGTGTTGCACCAACACCACTGGGATCGAGAAGCCGACAGGGAGTCGCGAGAGGAGATCCGCCATTGCCGCCGGCCCACCCGCCGACGCACCGACGATCAGCAGCGGGCTGTGCGTACCACTACGCAATACTGTCGGGGAGAGAGCGGGCTCGCTGTCCTGTTTCATCTGCGACTGCTGTGCAATCCGCTCCAGCCGGTTATGCAACACCGCCGCAGTCTTTGCAAGCTCGTTACCGGCGAAAGAGGGAGTATCCACGGCATCCAACGCCCCGTGCCCCATGGCCTGGTAGACAAGGGGCACGTGCGCACCAATGTCGCTGGTAACAATCAGAATTGGACACGGAGACGCCTGCATGATCCGGCGTGTCGCCTCCACACCATCCATCACCGGCATCAACAAATCCATCAACACTGCGTCTGGCCGCTCGGCCGCGCAAAGTTCGACGGCCTCGGCACCGTTGTGCGCAACCCACGCCACTTCGTAGCCTGGACGTAACGCCAAGGCGCGCCGCAGTACCTGAATGGCGAGGTCCAGATCGTTGACGATGCCTATCTTCATCCAGTGGGGTCTCCTATCAAATCGCGCACGGCGTCTAACAGCGCCGCATCGTGAAAGCTGCTCTTGGCAAGATAATGATCCGCGCCGGCATCCAGCCCGCGTTGGCGGTCCGCTGCCCGATCCTTGTAGGATACGATCATCACCGGCAGCGTCCGGAACTCCGGATCGCGTCGAATCATCGTTACCAATTCGATACCGTCGACACGCGGCATGTCAACGTCCGTCACCACCATATCGAAGCGGCTGGACATTAACGCATTCCAACCCTCCATCCCGTCAACGGCGACGCTAACGTCGTAACCGCCATTGGTCAATAGCTTGCGCTGCAGTTCGCGTACAGTCAATGAATCGTCAACGACCAGTACCCGCTTCCGTGCCGCGCGTGACGCATCGGCACTAACACGCGAGACCATGTCGACCCGGGTAGAGGACGACAAACGCGCCATCGAGCGAATCACATCATCAACATCGATGATCAATACCGGCGTGCCATCTTCCAGCAGACTTGCGGCGGCGATATTGGTAATCTTTCCCAAACGGGAATCGATCGGCTGGATTACCAACATCCGCTCCTCGCGGAATTTATCCACCACCAGCCCGTAGCGTTCGTCGTCGCCACCCAACACAACCACTTGCATGCTGCCATCCCCCGGAGGCGGCGGCGCGCATCGCAACACCTGAGATGCCAGCACAGGCGCAACGGAACGACCTTCCAAGGTGAAGTGAGGCCTGCCCTCCACCGTCTCCACCGCGTCGGCTTCCACGCGTAGTGCGCGCACGATATGGGCCAACGGAAATGCATAAGGCTCGCCGCCAATATCAGCTACGAGGCAACGCATGACTGATAATGTCAGTGGTAGTTGCAACTGGAAGCGCGTACCAACGCCAGCCGTCTGTGTGATGCGCATATTGCCGCGCACCTGCCGCACCGTGGTTTGGACGACGTCCAAACCGACCCCGCGGCCAGAAACATCGCTGACCGTTTCGCGCATGCTGAAACCAGGCAGCATCAGGAACTCCAGCAACTCGGCCTCGGACAACCGCGGCGCGACCGAGGGATTGACCAGCCCCCGCTTGACGACGCGAGCACGGACGGCTTCAATATCCACCCCACCTCCGTCGTCGACGATGTCGATGACGAGCGTCCCGGCGACATGCCGTGCATCAATGCGGATCTCACCTTCCTCAGGCTTGCCCGCCCGCTGCCGGATAGCCGTGGATTCAATGCCATGATCCACCGCGTTGCGCAGTAAATGACCGAGCGGGGCATCCAGCAACGCCAGAATATCCCGATCGACCGGTACCGTTTCCCCGACGATCGTCAATTTCACTTGCTTGCCAAGGCTGCGGGACACCCCCCGAACCATCCGCGCATAACCGCCGGTAATGTCGGCAAAAGGGCGCATCCGAGAGGCCAAGGCCGCTTCGTATAACTGGTTCGACAAGCCATGATGACGCTGCTCGACCTGTTCGATCAGGTTGACCCCCCCCATGGTTTCATCGACCAGGCCGTCAACCAGCCGGGCGGTCGCGTCGAACGATGCAATGGCCACTTCATCGATCCGCGCATCGATCAAACGATTGCGTAGCGATTGCATCGATAAGATCGTCTCGCGCTGTCGCTGCATCAGGTTCAACATGCTTGCGATCAAAGGTCGGAAAGTCCGCGCCTCGACCACGGCCTGCCCGGATAACGCCAACAAGCGGTCCAGATTGCGCGCCGCCACACGCAGCGTGCGCTCCGCCGATGCTGGCGCGGCTGGCGTCGCGGTTGTTGGCGCTTGCCCGGCTACCGCGACTGAACCGGGCGACAGCGTAATCGATGGCGCAGGTAGCGTCGGCGCAGGTGGCATCGGTACGCTGACGACTGACGCTCGCGCTACGTCCACGGAGGGATTACCGGAAGGCACAACACCTGACGCGGTGGAAACCGCGTCAGCATCGACATCGACATCGACATCGGCATCGACATCGGCATCGGCATCGGCATCGGCATCGGCATCGGCATCGGCATCGGCATCGGCATCGGCATCGGCATCGGCATCGGCATCGGCATCGGCATCGGCATCGGCATCGGCATCGGCATCGGCATCGGCATCGGCTTCAGCATCGGCTTCGTCGACCGGAGCATGCCCACCCGCTTCGGTCGCATCGTCCGTCGAACGATTCGCATCCTCTACGCGCGCCTCTGTCAGTTCGCCAGATGCAGCCATTTCATCCGTGCCGGGCGTTCTCGGAAAGTCAAAAGCCGGAAATGGCGGTGCGGCGTCCGGAAAGCCGTCGTGGTGCGTGTCTCGATCATCGTCCAGCCGGATCGGCCCTGCATTCAGCGACGTGGTCGGCGGCGCCGCGGCTTGCGTCCCCGGATGCTCTCCGGCGCAGACTTGTTCCAATGCCGCGATCACTTCTGCCATTGTCGCCGGCGCCGCGGCCCCTTCACCTGCCAGCGCAATATCACGCAGTAGGTCGACCCCTCGCAGCAGCAAATCGATGTCGCCCGCGTCAAGCCGAATGTCATGCCGCTGCGCCTGGACGAAACACTCCTCCATTACATGGGCGATGGCCACACCGGGCGCAACCCCCACAATTCGCGCTGCGCCCTTCAACGAATGCGCGGCGCGCATGCACGATTCCAGTGTTGCGGCGTCCTCGGGGGTGCGCTCAAGCGTAATCAAGCCATTACCTAGCAACGAAGCTTGGGCCTCGGTCTCCTGGGCAAACAGCCCGAATAGCGACACATCGCCGTAATCGTCGCTCATCCGAGGCTCCTTCTCAGGGTTTCGAATAATTTATCGCCGTCCAGCACACCCAGCGTGCCATCTCGCCAATCCGCGATCGCTCGCGTATGCGAAGCGCTCGCATGCGAAAGCGTTGCCGGTACCGGTCGATAATGCTCACGCTTGAAACGGGCAATGCCATAGACCTCATCGACTGGGAAGACCGTGCACGGCTCATCACTGCGATCCTGGCCCACGAGGAAGCGTGCCAAAGGTGCATGCACCGAGCGTGCACTTGTCAACGTGGATGGCACCGCCGATTCCGGGCTTTCTGGACGTTCCTGAAGATCGAGCAGGCGCGCCAGTGACACGCATACCGTTAGCTGGCCTCGGATATTCACTAATCCCAACACTGCTTTGCTACGCAAACGCGGCAACGAATGCACCGCTCCCGTCTCGGCAATCTGTGCGACATGCCGTGCAGGCAAACCCAGCCATTCGCTGCCGATGCGAACCACGAGCAGCGGCTCCCCCGTGGAAGAAGAGAAGGCTTGCTTGTCGCGTTGAATCGATGCGAGATCCAAGCCGCCAACATCGATGTCGCCCCCCATCGATCCCACAGCCACATCGGCGTCATCCTCGGCGGCACGGGGAAGCCGGTCGAGCAAATCGGCGGCGCCACGCGCATATACCTCGCAGTTACGGCAATGGATGTACGTCGCCAGTTTTGCGCAGGATTGGTCACCATGAATGCCGATGCGATTCCAGCAATCGTCGATCGGCGGCACGGGAACAGACAAGGTTTCGATCATCGATCAGCTTCGATCAGAAAAGGTCAGGGTGAGCACGGCGGGCTCGGGCCATTAACCGTTGCGCCCCCGCGTCGTCGCCTTCCAGCGCCAAATGCTCGGCAAAATGCACCAAGGCACCAGCGTGATTGGCTTCCAAATATAAAGCGCGCCGAAAATGCTCGCGCGCATCCGCACTACGGTTGCCGGCATCCGCCAACACGCCCATCAGGCAATACACATCCGCATTCGCCATCCCGGCATCGACCAAAGTCTGGCAAAGCTGCGTTGCCTGGGCGATATAACCAAGATTCGCGAGGCGCTCTGCCTCGGCATAGGTGGCAGCAAGCGGTTCCATTTTTATGGTCACGGCTTGGGCCGACGGTGCGGGCGTACCACTCGCCCGCACCGCGTTGCCGGCTTGGACTCTTCTTCCGACACCGCCTGATGGGTTCCCCGACGCTCGTGGCACACTGTCGATGGCGACTGGCCGAGGGGCCCCAAACGATGGATTCGCCGCACCAGTGGCACGCGCGACGGTATTCGCGGGCCGCCCTGCAGCGCCTTCGAAAGGCAACGGTGCCGCATTACCGGTCGACAACGACGCGCCTGTCTGTCCGCCCCGTGACGGAGGAGTGCTCGTTGTCCAACCCGGTTTCGGTGGGGACATCACGCCAATCACACCTGCGCCGCTCACGCCCTGCGCGACGGCAACGGTCTGCTTCGCAACCGACGGCACATCGGGCGACATTGCACCGCGCCCCGACATCGCAGATCCAATGCCTATCGGACGAGACGTGGTGACCACCGCCGGCACGTCACGATGAAAGGCGAATGCCAGCGGCGCCGCCGCGGCGGCAAGTCCGACGCGACTCACCAATGCCGCTTCCGCGGGTCCCACCAGCAGAAAACCACCCGGACGCAAGGCACGGCGCAACTTCTCGATGACGGCGGCCTGCGTCGGGCGGTCGAAATAAATCAGAACGTTCCGGCAGAAGATGAAATCATATGTCCCTCCCTGCCCGGTATCCCCGCCTACCCGGGCATCCGATACGAGATTCACCCGCTGGAAAGACACACATGCGCGTGCTTCGCGATTGATTTCCCATATAGATTCACGGATTGGGGAACCAGGGACCAGTTGGCCTTGCAAAGTGAAAAAGCGGTCTCGCAAGGCCTCCGGGCAGCCACGGAAAGCGTTGGGACGATAGCGACCCGCAGCGGCCTGCGCCAGCGCTACTTCGCTGATATCCATCGCGTCAATCAAGAAGGCACTTGGCGGCAGGCCGTCAAGCAACAGCGTCATCGCAATCGAGTAGGGTTCCTCGCCAGTCGAACACGGTACGGAAGCAATCCGTAACGGCCCCGGCGCGACGCCGATACCCCCACCAAGAAAATGCCGTTGGCGTGCCTGCAGCGCGAGGAAATCGAACGATTCGCGATGCCGGAAAAACCATGTCTCCGGTACCACCGCAGCTTCGATCAGCCATTGCCGCTCATCGGCGTCCTGCTCGATACGCGCAGGGTATGACCACGGATCAGCGATCACCTTGCTTGCGATGAGCGCCTGAATACGTTCGCCCACCGCACGCTCAACGCTGCGGGCTCCCACCAGATCGATTTCCAGGCCGGACAACTGGCGAAGGGCCGTTGCAATATGGACCGCCAACGCATCGGGCAAAGCATCGCGCGGACGACGCGATCCCGCATCATCGACGTTAGCGCCGCCGGTTGCGCCGCCCGCATCGGTGCCAGCACCATTTTCGGGACCGAAGACGCGTGCGCCAGATGCGGCAATGGCCGCTGCCGACCGAGGCGCGCTCGCGATCATTGCATTCTCCTTCAATAGAGCAAGCGACCCAGGCCGCGTTCCACTCAGGGACGCTCCTGTACCATTACCGCGCGAACAGGCGCTCGCGCACCGATCCGGGTAGCAGGTCACGTACCACGACCCGCTGTATCACACGACCATCTTCGTGCTGCAGTACCGGACCCAGATAAGGCGCCTCCGGCGTCGCCAGACCGGGATCGACGAAATCTTTGTCATCGGCCGCAAGCGTCGATGTCGCTTGCTCGACGATCACGCCGAGGCGTGGCTCCTGCACCGTTGCCGACGCCCCTTCCGTGTAGCGCAGCACAGCCATGCGCGTGGACATCACTGCCCGCGCCGGACGATTGACGGCCAATGCGCAGAGATCAATCACCGGAAAAGATCCGTGCCCATCGCTCGCCAATCCCGCCACCCACGGTGGCGTGGACGGCAAGGCCTTCACGGCAGGGACCGGTCGCACCGCGAGTACGTCCGCCGTGCTCAGAGCATAGCGGTCCGTACCCAGCGAGAAGATCAGATACAACATCAGGCTTGCAACCGGAAGCGCGTGACACCCGTGCGCAGTTGATTCGCGACCAACGTCAAGCCGTCGATCGCTTGCGTCGACTGATGCAACGATTCCACCGTCTGCTGCGCGGCCTCCGTCAATTGGGACAGCGCTTGCGTGATCTGCTCCGCACCACTTGCCTGATGCTGCATCCCTTCGTTCACTACCTGGAAGCGCGGCGCCAGCGCTTGCACTTGCACAATGATTTGTGACAATTGGCCGCTGGCTTGCTGCACCTCGATAATGCCGCGCCGCACTTCCTCCGCGAACTTGTCCATACCCATCACGCCGGCCGAAACAGCCGACTGGATCTCCTTGACCATCTGCTCGATGTCGAAGGTCGCCACGGCGGTCTGGTCCGCGAGGCGGCGGATTTCCGTCGCCACCACACCAAAGCCTCGGCCATACTCGCCAGCCTTCTCCGCTTCGATGGCCGCGTTCAACGATAACAGGTTTGTCTGATCCGCCACTTTTGTGATCGTCGACACCACCTGGTTGATCTTGCCGGCCTTCTCGTTCAGGATCGCCAGCTTCGCATTGACGGAGCCCGCGGCCTCCATCACATGCTGCATGGTCTCGCTCATGCGCGTCAGCCCTTCATGGCCGGTATCCGCCAGCATCGCGGTTTGTTCGGCAACCGTCGACACTTCGCTCATCGTGCGAACAAGATCTGTAGAGGTGGCGAGCATCGTACGGGTTGTCGCGCCGATCTCAGCGGTGGTCGCGGCGGTCTCGGTAGCCGTCGCCTGCTGTTCCTTCGACGTGGCCGCTATCTCCGCCACCGATGTGGTGACCTGCATGGACGAATGCTGGGCCTGACCGACCAGCGCCGTCAGTTCTTCGATGAGACGATTGAAGCCCACCTCGAGCATCGCGAACTCGTCACGGCGCCGCAGATCCAAACGGCCCGTGAGATCACCAGTACGCATGACATCCAGCGCATCAACGATTTCACGCATTGGCCGAGTGATTGCGCGGAACAGCAAATAGCCGAAAAGGATCGAGCACGCCAGGGCGACACCCAACGTAATGGCCATCGCCTTTTGTGCATCGAGTACCGATTGGCGAATCGCTTGCGTTGCCTCGTCCGTGCTCTTCTTATTGATATTGACGATATTGCGCAGTGATGTCCGACCATCATTCCACGGAGGTGTCAACTGTGTCACGAAGGCTGCGTCCGCGGCTTCGTGTGATATCTCCCGAGCGGCCAACACAGCATCCGCCGCCTTTGTGAATCGGCTTGCAGCATCTCGAAAAATCGCGGCCTCCCGCTGCTCGACGTCCGAATCAACGGTATGGCCGTAGTGCTCTATGAGCTTCCCCATATTCTGGCGAGCTTCCTCGAAGCGCTTTCGGTCGGCCGCTACCTGCTCCTCGGTCGTATCCACATAGACCATCCGCAAGGTCGACGAGTAGATTTCATTCCAGGTTGCTCGTAATGAGGTCGCATCGAATAATCCTGGCACGCCGTCGTTCTGCACCCGATCCGCTTCCAGATCGATCACAAGCAAACGATTGTAAGACACGCCCGCCATCACGATCATCAGGATGAAGATCACTCCCAGGCTGGCTATGATTCGTTGACGAATCGATCCTTTGACCATATTTCCCCACGTTGACCGAAGATCCTTGTGGGGCCGAGTGTATCGGTTTTTTTTAACAGATCAAAGAAGAAGGGATAGATGAGGCCATTTGGCCGGGGAAGATCCCCGTTGCGCGATTAGCTGTCGTAATGACGCAACTGCCATCTCACAAAAGGCGTATCACGACGCGCCTCGCGACCCGAGAGCACGGGGCACGGGGAAACCCTGGGAGGGCAAATTGAATAGTCTGGCGTTAGGGAGCAACGCATTGGCGCCGATGTGTGCATGGCATCCATCCGGCGCCGACGGATCAGCGCAAATAACCTGCTTCGCGGAACCAGTCGATCGCATCGACCAGGGCATCACGGTGAGGCCGTGCGGTGTAGCCCAGTTTGGCTTGCGCTTTGGCACTGCTGAAAAACATTATGTAGCGCGACATATTTAGACCGTCTACCGTGACGAAAGGCTCACGCTTCGTGATCTTGGCCAATCCCTCGGCAGCAGCGGCGAGTGGGTACAGCGGCCAACGCGGCAACTGCAGTATCGGGGGCTTGCCGCCGGTAATGCCAGCTATGGTCTGCAATAACGTACCTAGCTTCACGTCGTCGCCACCAAGTATGTAATGCTCGCCGACCGGCCCTTTGAAGAGCGCTAGCAAGTGCCCGGCGGCAACATCATCGACATGCACGAAATTGAGGCCTGTATCGACATAACCTGGCATTTTCCCGGCGGCGGCCTGGACAATCAATCGGCCTGTGGGAGTCGGTTTGATATCACGCGGCCCGATTGGCGTAGACGGGTGCACGATCACTGCCGGCAATTGCCGGGTAGCGATCATGTCTTCCACGACCCGCTCAGCCGCTACCTTGCTGCGCTTGTACGCACCAATGGCCTCGTGTTCATCCACCTTCGCCGTCTCGTCGACCGGCCCGATCGCGCCCTTGACGCGCAACGTCGCGACACTGCTGGTGTAGACGATCTTCTCAACGCCAGCGGCGAGCGCCGCGTCCATTACGGTGCGCGTGCCGTCGACGTTGGTACGGATGATCTCGCGAGGATCGGGCGCCCATAAGCGATAATCCGCCGCGACATGGAAAACGTAACGCACCCCCGCCATCGCACGCCGCATTGCATCGGCATCGCGCATGTCGGCTTCCACGACCTCGTAGCCATTGCCGTCGATGTTGCCACGTGGACTCGTACGGCGCACCGTCACGCGGACGGCGAAACCGGCTTGCTGAGCGTGTTGCGCAACAGCGGCACCGACAAAACCGGAAGCACCGGTAACCAAAACAGTATCAGCGCTCATTCAACTCCGATATTACGCAACGTCAGATCAGGCGATCTGGATGATTGCCTTCTTGAGACTATTCGCACGCATCACGTGCCGCGAACGACATCCAGCTTGGTTTTACCCTGCTTCGAGAATACGAACCAGGCTCATGTTGGCCATATTGTTACGAGGGCGGTACGACGGTGCGCCAGATGCATACCGACTAGGGCGAACCGCTGACCGCCGAAAGAGTCGACTCGCCCGCGACCTCTGATCGCACGGCGCGATGTCACCTCACGCTACGGCCGGGGCCTGCGCGTCACGCTGCTGGCAGTCCGGGCAAATCCCTTTTAATTCCGCTGCATCACTTGCCAATTTATAACCGGAAAGCTTAATGCGCTCGAATAAAACCCGCTCAATCTCGGGTTCATGCATTTCCAGCACGGCGCCACACTGCTGACACACCAACAACATGCCGTGATGACAATGCGTCAGATCATGGCACGCTGCAAAAGCGTTGATCGATTCAACGCGATGTACAAGCCCGACCGACAGGAGAAAATCCAGCGCGCGGTAGACAGTCGGCGGCGCCGAGCCAGAGTGCACCTTACGCATCTCGTCCAATAACGTATACGCCTTGGTCGCACGCCCGGACGACAGCAACAGGCCAAGCACCTTGCGGCGAATCGGCGTCAGGCGTTCACCTCGTCGTTGACAGAATGTATCAGCCAGCGCCAATTCCGCTTCTACGTCGTCATCAGAGAGACCAACCGCCGCGTGGCCATGGCCGTCGGACTCGCGGCTTTGCGTGGCGTGTTCATGCGCATGGTCGTGCGAATGGCCGTGAAAGGCGCGCCCGTCAGTCCGCCGGTCGTGCGCATGCACCTGCCGACGCTCAGAGTCACTGGTGTCGGCGGACCGGCCGTTTACCGCACCGGCATCTGCCTGAGGCCCCGACAGGTCCGACGCGACGCGGCGCGGCCTTTTGCCGGTTCGGCTCGTCTTGACTGCCAGCGGGTCGGCAATAGCTTGCGGCCTGCTGGCAGGCGTGGCCGGATCAACGGGGGAATCGCTCACGACCGCATGAAGATGATTTGACATACCCCGATTCTACACGGTCTGCATCGGCCAACGCCGCGCGGCGGATTACCCCTTTTTCCCGGGAGCGCACTGCGCCGCACATTCGTGCAACGGTTGATGCCGTATTTCATCTGCTTCTTGAGACGCGCACCGAACGAAAGTCGATTGAAAGTTGCCGTAGCTAATATATCCCTGCAGAAATTTAGACAGCGTCGAGCTACCTGTCACGACGCGGCGTCAATAAATGCAAACAAGGAGAAGCCGCCTCATGAACGAAAAATGGACATCGGTCCAGCGCAATACTGTTATCGCCGCCGTGGGCAGTTGGACGCTCGATGCGTTCGATTTCTTCTTACTGACATTTCTTTTGAGCGATCTGGCAAAAGCATTTAGCGTCGACATCAGTAAAGTCACGTTTTCGATTTTGCTGACCTTGGCGGTTCGGCCGATTGGTGCGTTTATTTTTGGGCGTGCCGCCGAAAAATACGGCAGACGGCCGGTCTTGATGGTGAATATCGTTATTTTCTCGATCATGGAATTGGCATCGGGGCTTGCGCCATCGCTTGAGGTGTTTCTGATACTGCGTTTGATATACGGTGTCGCAATGGGCGGCATCTGGGGCGTCGCCTCATCTTTGGCCATGGAAACCATTCCCACGCGCTCGCGCGGTCTGGTGTCCGGCATGTTCCAGGCCGGCTATCCAGGAGGCTATTTGGTTGCTTCCATTGTCTATGGCTTATTTGCCTGGCTTGGATGGCGCAACTTGTTCTTCATCGGAACATTGCCGGTCCTGATGGTGATCTTTATCTGGTTCAAGGTGCCGGAGTCACCGGTCTGGTTGGCCGCACGCGAACAAAAAGTGCATACCGCCTTGTTGCCTGTCATCAAGAGGGAATGGAAGCTATGTCTGTATGCGGTGCTGCTGATGGGTTGTTTTAATTTTTCAGTCATGGTACGCAAGACATGTATCCAACGTTCTTGAAGGTACAGCATGGCTTTGATCCGCATACCGTCGCCATCATCGCCGTGGTGTACAACATTGCCGCCATCTGTGGCGGCCTTGTGTTTGGCTCGCTATCCGAAAGAATCGGACGACGTCGCGCCATCATCATTGCCGCCTTGCTGTCGTTGCCAGTCCTGCCGTTGTGGGCGTTTTCGAGCGGCAGTATTGCCATAGGCATAGGCGCCTTCATGATGCAATTCATGGTCCAAGGTGCCTGGGGCGTGATCCCGGCCTATCTGAACGAACTGGCGCCCGAAGGCACCCGAGCGGTATTGCCGGGTTTCGTCTACCAGTTGGGAAATTTCATCGCGTCCGTCAACGGACCGCTTCAAGCGGGATTTGCCGAGCGGCACAACAACAACTACGGAATGGCGATGGCCATGGTCGCAGGGACCGTGGCCGTACTGATCGCGATGTTCATCTACTTCGGGCGGGATACACGCGGCCAAACCTTTGTCGGCAAGGCAAGTGCCGTTTAAACCGTTTGAAGAAAACCCATCGCCCTGACGACCGTCAGGCTAGTGTGCCCACCCGCCTGGGCGCTTAAGCAGCCGCCGACGCGGTATCCGCTTGCGCATTACCGGTGCCTGCCGATGCTAAAGACGCCGCGATCGGCTGAGGTAACCGGTCCAATGCGTTCACCGTGGCGGTGCAGGCATGCGCTGCTTCCGCTCCCTTCTTCACAAAGTGCGCATGGAAATAGTCGGTGTGCGCTTCTTCGTGGAAATGATGGGGCGTCAGCGACACCGAAAATACCGGCACGCCGGTATCCAACTGCACGCGCATCAGGCCATCCACCACTGCGGCAGCGACAAAATCGTGGCGATAGATGCCGCCATCGACGACCAATGCGGCGCATACCACGCCAGCGTAACGCCCCGTCTCGGCGAGGCGCTTTGCGTGCAACGGTAATTCGAACGCGCCCGGCACCGCGTAATAATCGATCGCGTCGTCGGAATAGCCGAGTTTCGCCATTTCGGCGGCAAAGCCGACACGGGCCTGGTCGACGATATTCGCGTGCCAACTGGCTTGAACAAACGCAAAGCGAGGAGGCGTAGCCGAAGACGACGCATCATTTGCGCCGGCGGCAGAAGACAACACTGCAATGTTGGACATGGTCGGTTCCTGTTCAATAAAGAAACAGGGCGATCGGCCGGACGCGGCATCGATAAGGTCGACCAGCATCGGTGGGACGTCTCAACGCGTTCGTACAACCGCTCGAACCGCACACACCAAGCCAGCCCGCGAATCACGCCGCGAACCGCTTCTCTCTTTCATCCGGACTATACCGTCGGCCCCGGAATCACACCGGATCTGCTGACCCTGGAGATGTCATCGCCAGGCGCTCGCGGGCTGGATGCGGCGGCTATCGATATCATCAGCCAGACACTAGGTCCGAATCGACACCGGTCACCTTAACCACATCATCACCGCCGGTGGGGAATCTCACCCCGCCCCGAGAGCACTTCAAGAAGTGCGAACCGCAAAGTAGCATGAATTATGGCGATATGCAGCATTCCTGCGGCGACAACTTATAACGATTGCATCGATGCTTTGGCCTAGAAGTGGGTTAGCGCGATGCCAATGCGTTATCACTTTGATTTCATGATGTTTTACGGAGGAGAGCAAGATAAGGCGATAGCGCGCGCAGCACATCCAACGTTTTATAAAATGCACCCAATGGCGCGGTAGCCGGTGCGTGCAAAGCGTTTCCAGGCGGTCCGAGGCGGTGAAGCGACGCGCCACGTAACCAAAAGGGCAGCACCACGCTCGCCAGTGCGCTAACGGGTGGCTACTAGCCCAATACGGAGTTGCAGGAGCGCAGCAGTGTTTGTAAGATGCATACTAAATAATAAGCATTAGCCACCTAACATAATATTGATATCCAATTCGGCTTGATTACAAACTCAATCTACATGTGTCGGCGCTACCATAGGAATTCCGACATACGCGTTTGCGGAGAGAACCGCATCCCCACCTGTCGTGTCGCACCACAGTGTCGTCACATGCCTCCTGCCTCGCCTTACATAAATTCCTGCGACGTCCCCTTCAAATAAAATGTAATCGTAAGCACCGGCCCTAAATTTCAAATGAACAAAACGCATATGCCCAACAGGTATTTCGCTAATGGAAAACTTGCCTAGCGGGCTAGACTGCCGCCTGGGAAAACGCATCTCGATATTCCCAGGTTGACCGTACCTATATTGCACAAAACCTTCTTTAGGCGAACTATTCCCCATAGCACACACCGACATGATCTTGCCCTTAATAATACAATTAAAATATATTTCCTCATTATCGTTGCAATGCGTAGGAGTGAAGTTTGGTGAATCCACTACCGAATCGCAAGCATAAACAGGCATCTCTGCTATGATCAGGGGACAAGCTATTATTATAAATCGCAGGCATTGTATCGAGAAAATTTTTTGTACCATGCGCTTTACTCGTTTATAAAAAAATCAAAGAAACATCCTGCAAACATTTGACAATACATCTTAAATAATTCCCATAGGGTTAACATAAAATGATCTTCGCGTACTGTACTTTGAAATATATAAAATCAGCATTTATTATTTTTTTGATATTACAAAATAACATCTTGCAACCTACTTTTGAGTCATACACACTTACCTCTGAGAATAATAGCGCCCATAAAAAATTCTCTTTTCGATGCGAATCACACTACAAAAATCACAAATATCAAAATTAAATTTATTGCAATCGAGATTCTGGCACCTAAACTCAACAAGAGCATGTCATCAGGCAATATTTAAGGAAATAGAAATGATCCCTTCTTTAACTTTGCAGCTGAACAATTCAATTCTCTTTGTTGCACAACATCCGTCCATTATTTCGAATACATCTTGGATGTATAACCATACTTCGTAGCAACAATTTATCTTCAAATAAATCCGTCAAGCGCAAGTAATGCTACTCTTCAAAACAACAGTTTATTATTAAAAATTCTCTCAAAATGCTGGTATCGTTTATCTCTACTGTCAGTCTTTTTATTAATAACATCAGTAATTAACGCCGCAGTCATCCAATCTGCACCTAGGTCTGCTATCGAAGCCAAACTGTTGCTGATCCAAAAAAACGCCGCCGAGCGCGCGGCGTATTTCATGTCGATCAGAGCTTCGGGATTCTCTATGAAATCCACGACATCACCCGGCCAGCGATGCTGATTGACGATATGCCAGTCCGAAAATTTTTGATACCCACCTCGCCCAGTCACATGCTTCAACCCCCTCCCTCGGAATTTCCATCCATCCCCGGATTCCATCGAACCATTTCCTAACTCGCCTCGGTCCCCGTAAGCACGATTCGCGATGGCAACAAAGTCTTCCTTGGTCATCGGCTTCCCGTCGGCTTTGTAAGGCCGCACAGTGTCATATCCATGCTTTCGCGCCTCTTCAGGATGACGAGTGAAATTCCGGAACAAGTCGACAAGTACCGATGACTTGTAAACAAACCGTTCTTCAACTTCAAAATAGGTCCCAACCTCCTGGCGAATTTGCGCAAAGAAATGCGATCGTCTGAGCGGCGTATCAAGCTGGTAGAAATGGATATGCGCATTTAATTCGTCGCACACCGCTTGCAGATCAGGTACTTTCGCCAGCGGAAAAATCTGCTGCAACATCAGGGCCGTAAAACGGAATCCATAGGAGGCAAAATTCATGCACAAGCGTATGGGATGCACGTGATACACCGTGAGAGATAGCCGATCACCAAGTACAGATTCACATGCCTCCCATATACGCAACTTCTCGATGCGCGCTTTTTCGGTCTGCCAATATGGCAATCCGCCATTCATCAACGAGTCAATCGCATCCCACTTTTCCATTCCTCCACCCCACTCGGTCTCGTACCTCGTTATCAGGTGATTGATGCGATCGGCTTTCCAAGGTTCATTCACAGCAGTGAGGAGATCGGCCCCTTGCACCTCTCCTCTCGGCTGGCCTTCCGGCACAAGGATCTCATCCAGTTTTGCAATAAGGGCATCGGCTCTCGTGTCATTAAAACCCGCCACCAATGCGGATTGCTCTCGATCGGAAGCCGGGCCGCCTTGCAAATACAAGTGGCGCATGAAAAGGTCTTTGTTCGACAACCGACATGTAAGCATTTCAAATCCAGGCCACGCCCATCGGTTATGCAGCGAGACATGCGGCTGCCCCGATGCGCAGACGTAACCGTGCACGGTCTCCATCGCCGCATTACCGACATCAACCGGATACCAAGCGTTCCGGCCATCGTCGTATGCCGCGGCACCTCGCGACACATCCATAATGCGAGAATGACCAACAGTCCCCGCGATTTCTCCTGACAAGGAAAGCGGAAATTCGGACCATGCGTCCCTAGGCAGGGTATCGTTCCCCACGACACTGCGCAAAATCCAAAACGTTCTGCCTCGAAATTCAGTGCCACCCGCAGCCACCGTCACTTTGGTCCATATCCCCTTTCTTGGCGCATCCGATGTCACCGTTACCACCGTTCTGGCGGGCAACCGTAGTGTTGCCGCCATTGGCTTGTACAGACTTGCGCCGTTCTCAACCCATAGCTTCGTCCGCGGCTCGTTCGTCAGTATGGCGGCGCGCTGTCGGCTTCGATCGATAAACGCTCTGAGTTCGTCACCGGCAAACACCTCCACATGCACCAAAGCGTTCTTCGGAGTCGGTGGCAGCGCGGATGTGTGTTCGACATCTTGATATTCACCAGGATAGCCAACCAAGTCGCCGGCGCTGACTTTCATCGGCGTAGTTGGCAGGCAAACTTCACCGATATTACGCACATGTATCTTGCTCGCCAGTGCTTGCAAAGAAACAAGGCCGTGACGTGCTTCGGAGGCAACCACACCACCGGGGTCTAACGATGCAACCTCCCCGGACATAATCGTTTCGATTTTCCCAAGCCCCCTTTTCAGATCGTGCGATTGGATAATCGTAACGTGGCTTCCAAGTGGCAGTAAGCCGATTGGCACTCCCAATCCGCCTCTTTTATTTTTATGAACGTACACACCCATCAGCGGCTCGCCGGCTCCCGTTCCCCGCTGGCTACGCGTTGCTGCTTTCGGGGTAACCGTCCAGATCTCTACCGCGCCGTAGTAGTACGGCCAGACTTTCTTGTGCCGTTCCCTTCTATTCGCCTTGTAAACCGAGGCAGGCGCAAGATGCATGTACAAGCTGAAAAATATGATGGAATCCCCTTCCATTGTTGAAGCGGTATCCTTCATTACAGCCTTGGTGTCATCTGATGCAACCTCTCCCATGGTCGCCACAGCGCCTTTCGACATCGTTGTTTTGCCGTGTGTAGTCCCTCCAGGACTCGGTACCGGCGGTAGCGTCAGCTTATGCCTTATCAACGTAAAGCCCGTTGAATAAAGTGCGACGGCTTCTTCGGGATAGAGAAGTCGCTGGTAATCCTGGTCTATTTTATAGGCCACCACTTCGCCATCGGCGATGCATCTCACCCCTCCTGAAACGGCCCCATCCGCATCGACAGGTGCAAGATGCACTCCCCCGTGTAAAAAACCGTTGACGCCTAAAGGATAGGATCCACCATTCGATCGAATCGCTGCAAGATAGCGATCGATACCGACATCCTCGCCAGCGTCCTTCATCGAGACCGGGTAGCACCAGCCTTTAATCGATTGCATACCCGTTTTATCCACCACAGTCTTTTCCCTTCCCATCCACATTTCCCGCTTTCGACTCAGGCCTAACGCGGCATTACCTTTACTTTACGCCAGCGACTTTTCACTTCATGTGTTTCTCTATTGCATCACTGCGAAAACGTCGTTCTGCGTGGAACCGGCGTCCCTTCCGCCACCCGCCATTCCGGAAATACCGGGTCCATTCTCGTAGGCCCCGAGAAATCGTGGGCAGCACCCTTGACGTCCACCGCCCCAGGCGCATGAATCTGAATATTGCCATCGGCAATCTTGATATAAGCGCCGCCACTCATCAGCGTGATCCCTCCTTTGGCGGCAATCTCGATGGCGTCGGTCGCTGAGACCATTTTCAAGCGCTTCTGCGCGATAAACGCCATCGCATCCGATTGTGCCTGAATGCGCACCGTGCCCTTCCCCGCGAACAATTTAATGCCAGCGTTTTGCACGAAGACGCTCAGCGCTTCTTTCACCGATGCAATCAAGGAACGCCCCACCGCCAGCGACGTATCTTTTCCGCTCACCACATTGACGTTCTTGTCGGCTACCATATGTATGGATGCTTGCGATGCCAGCCCGATACCGCTCGGACTGGCCATAAGTAACATCGGCGCCTTGAACTGATTCGCCTCTCCCGTGCCGCCCGCCGCCGTATGACCGCCAGTTTGCATCACGCCGGTTTTCCGGTGCATGGTGGCTTCAGTAAACTGCTTCATCGACATACAACTTGCGCCAAGCCCGTTCGCTTGTGCATTTGTAGATGCTTTGGACAGAGCAGTCATTACACTTTCAGAAAGTGCCAATTGCGACACCGCATCGCTCGCGTCCATCGGCTCGGACTTTCTCGGATGCGTGCTGACATACAATCCCTGGCTTGCGCGTATTGCGCCATACGCACCAGAACTTAAATCAAACCCACTTCCGAGATAACGACCTCGCGCATTGCCGCTGTATCGAACCAGATAACCGAGGTGCAAGACCGTGCCTGCGGAACTACTGGCAAGTTGCACGCCATTTTGGCCCGTAGCGTCATCCATCACGAGTTGGTTATAGCCCCTGCCGCCATATTCTTTTGATTTGAATCCCGAAAGGATGCCGTTCGAATGCCATGCCGGTGTGTCGCTACCGTTATGCAGTCGCCCCATTACCACGGGTCGATCGCAATCGCCGTCCAACCACGACACGATGACTTCGTCACCGATACGCGGGCAATGCACTCCACCATAGCCGCTGCCGCTGTCAGACTGCATGACACGAATCCAGCACGATGCATTCTCATCGCCGTCGTTCAAGCGGTCCCAATGAAAGCGAACCTTGATGCGATTCAATGCATCGGTATAAACCTCTTGCCCCGCGGGCCCGACCACGATCGCGCTCTGTATCGTCACCCGCGGCTTTGCATGTTCAAACGGACTACGAAAAGGAACACTCCTGCGCTGCACCTCGATTTCAACCCTGTAGAAACCTTCGTTGTCATCGCCACTCGGCCGATTGGCGACCCCACGCGATGCCTTCAAAGCACCTGATGCCCCATGCCCCGATACCGCCGACGCCCCTACGCACGCTTGATGCGCCGCCCGGGTTTCATCAACGCGTCTCTTTAAGCTGAATGGATAATCGGCTGTCGCATGCGACGTCGGTACGTTGTTTTCAATTACCCAACGTGCCTCGATCACCGCAAATTGGCGCTCCGATGTACCGGAAGCGACGTGCACCGGATGGTTCTCCAGCGTGAACCACTGACCGGCATCGATACCTCGCGCCCCACCCGCTCCGTGAAAACGCTTCGCTCGCGACTCCCACTCCTCCACCCGTATTGCCGAAAGCGCGTTACCCCGTGCTTGCGCATCGTAGGTATAGGCGCCCGTGTACTCATACACTTCGGCTTGCTTCGGCAAAGCGCCTTGGTTCGCCATGGTCGGTGTATGCGTGCCTTTACCGAACGACATGGCGGCGGGCTGCTTGTAGTCGGATGTTCGCGTGCGCAGTTCGGTACTTTGCATCACGCGCGCGGCGCTCCAATGCGTCAGCGCATCCACTTCGCTTGCTCTATCGGCGCGGTAGAAACCAAGCGTCCGCCGAGGACTCTGGGGCAAGGCATACAGATCGTCGGTTATCACGAACATATGCGACCTGCCATCATCGGCCTGCTCGTAGAATCCGAACAGGCCTTCCTGTTCCAGGATTCGATGGACAAAATTCCAATCGTCCTCGTATTGCACGCAGAATGAACGCTTGGGCAAATCACGTGACAGCATGAATTTAAATGCGCTTCGAGCTTGCGGATGCGCGTTGAACACATCGGTCAGGATGTCGTCCGCCGACTTATCCTGCCAAATACGGGCATCTTTCCGGAATTTCAGGAAATGAAGCCAGCTCGCAAACGCGATCTGATAAGTGGTCAGCGCCCCATCGGTCCCCAGGCGCCGAGCCGTATGCACATAGCCATGACGGGCTACATAGGATTGATCATGCTGCTGAATCCACAACGTCACTGGTTTTGCTATCAAGGTTTTGAGCGCCACGTCCGCGGCCGGCGACACCACATCGACGATAAACCCGTACTCCCGACCTATTTTGCTTTCGCCGATAGCGCGTACCGGTATCAGGTGGGAGGTGATCAAAGGCATGTCCAGCGTCAGCAAGCGCCCTTCTAGCGGAACCCCCATGCACCCCGCCGACCTACCTGATGTCTCCGCCACTCGGCCCCCCGTGAGACTTATCTGTACCATGCTCAATATTCATGCTGAAATAGAATGTATCGAATGATGACTGCACTTATCGCATTACGCAAAATGCGACGATTTCTATTAATCGATCATTTAATAAAATTTGTATTATCAATATGCGGCGGTTCGTCGACTTATTCGATCACATCCCACAATGGTGTACGGGTCGTAACAGACGACGTCGTCCGAGAACGGCGGCACCGCCAGCAGATCGCGCGGAACATCGCACCGAACGAGTGGAATGCTCACTGATCACGGCTCGAATCGACTTGGTCATGTGGACGTGCGTCGCCGACGATAAAATCAAATGCTTCCGAAAACATTCCTATTTCAGGAAATATCCCGGCTTCTGCAGAGCCTATCGCCCTCGTGCTACGCTTCGATCATTGGCGTCTGAACCCGGCGCGACAGCGATCTATCGCGCCCTCTGCCCGGCCTTCCTTTTTCTATGCGCTAGGAGCAATACACGACATGGCACTTCGCTCATTAGGACAATCCGACATCCAAGTCTCGCCTATCGTATTCGGTGGCAACGTGTTCGGCTGGACGATCGATGAAGCAACATCATTCTCCATCCTCGATGCGCTCGCCGATACAGGCATCAACTTCATCGATACGGCGGACATGTATTCACAGTGGAAGCCAGGAAATGAGGGCGGGGAGTCCGAGACGATCCTGGGTAAGTGGTTCAAACAGCGTGGCAAACGCGACCAGTTCGTGCTGGCTACCAAGGTTGGCATCATGACGAGGCGCCCGGGTCTGTCGCGTACGAATATCATGCAGGCAATCGATGATTCTCTAAAGCGGCTGCAAACGGATTACGTTGATCTGTATTTTTCCCATCGTGACCTCCCGGATAGCGCACCGCTGGAAGAAACCCTTTCCGCATACGACGCCTTGATCAAGGCGGGCAAGGTACGTCTGATCGGGGCGTCGAATTATTCCGGGGCCCGTCTACGTGAAGCGGCCGCGATCAGCAAACGTGATGGCTTGCCGGCCTATACCGTCGTCCAGCCGGAATACAACCTATACGATCGATCGGCCTATGAAACCGACGTCGAACCTGCCGCGCAAGAACTGAAACTCGGTGTCGTAAACTATTATGCGCTGGCGAGCGGCTTCCTGACCGGCAAGTATCGAACAATGGAAGATGTGCAGAACGGGAAGCGTGGTGACAAGGTTCGCACGTTCATGAATGAACGCGGCTTGAAAATCCTGAAAGCGCTTGACGACGTGGCCGCCGCGCATGAAAAGCCGTTGTCGAGCATTGCACTTGCGTGGCAGATCGCTCGCCCCAGCATCACCGCGCCGATCGCCAGCGCCACCTCGTTGACACAATTGAAGGCGCTAGGCGATGCCATGCAAATTACGCTAACGCAGGAGCAAGTTGCCGCGATTGATAAAGCCAGCGCCTATTGAGCGTTTTTGCCGTTCGCGTTGTCGAGATCACGCGGCAAGCGGGCCGCCATCGCCATGACCAGGGACTGTGCGGCACACATAGGTGCCGCCAGTGACGAAGCAAAATCGGGATCGCCCGTGGGCACGATCACGTTGGCTAACGCATGCATCGTCAGCGGTGACAATACGCTGTCGGTGATAGCGAGTACCGGCACGCCTAGCCGTGCGCGCTCCCCTACCATGTCCACGATCTCCTTCGCATGCAATCGAAAACTGACAGCCACCAGTACATCGTCGGGACCGCTCAGTTGTGCAATCTCGGAAGCCAATCCAGCCCCCACGCTTACCAAGTGCACGGGGCGCCGTAGATGCAGCATGGCGTAATGCAAATACGCCGCGATGGGAAATGCTTGTAACTGCCCTGCGATAAAAATCGTCCGCGCATGCGCTAGCGTATCGGCGGCCAACGCCAGCGTCGACTCGGGTACAGACCATGCAAATTCACGCAGTGCCGCCATCTCATGCGCGACCAAATCCTGCACGGCACGTTGCAAAGTGCCTTGCGCTGCAACGGGCCGTCCTGCGTCGACCCTTGCATCCCACACGGTATTGCCGGGGCTTCCGAATGAATCGCG
The DNA here is from genome assembly GCF_000970345.1 of Robbsia andropogonis. Taxonomy (GTDB): domain Bacteria; phylum Pseudomonadota; class Gammaproteobacteria; order Burkholderiales; family Burkholderiaceae; genus Robbsia; species Robbsia andropogonis. The sequence goes on from NZ_LAQU01000023.1 coordinate 53,255, forward strand.
CAGCCGATCCAAGGCCATATCGTCAACAACGCCGCCCGCATCCGCATGTGGTCCTGCGTCTACGTCCGGACGCGACGCGTGCATGTGTTCGGCCCGTCCAGGCGCTTCTGCAACCAGGCGCGCCTGGAACACACGCTGCATTTCCGAGAACCCGGCGTAGCCAAACCCTTGCGCGAAACGCACCAGATTGGAAGACTGAACACCCATCGCTGCCGCCAACGTCTTCGACGACGATAACGCAATATCGTTTGGATACTGGATGACGAAGCGCGCGATGTCCCGCGCACGGCGACCCAGCGTGTCATGCCGGGCCGTGATCGCCTGGATCAGACGATCATAGCTATCCGGCCCCGCCACCGCGTGCTCCGGTTATCGACTGATAAGATGTCGTGTCTCGCACTGGATAAGGTCTTCCTGCATGCTCCCACTTCATGGGTTTTCAGGGCGCGCCGCGCCTTTCGCGGCCCAGCCCTCCTTGCCCAGCACCATCGTCGTGCTGAGACGTGCTTCTCCTGCGCCGTTCAAGGTGTTCTGCACCTCCGGAAATGCCGCGCCGAATGTGGGCGTCTTTGCCCATTCGGCAACCTGATTGACTTGATACGTGTAATGGACCACGGCTTCCTTGCGGCCATCCACCGTTGTCGGGCCATCCCAGTCGATCACCTTGTCTACTTCGATTTTCCCGTAACATAGGTCGCTGCGCTCCGTTTCGCGCTTACCGGTTGCCTGGACTTCGTCACCGACGATCTTACGTAACGCATCGCGCCCCGCAGTCGTCAGCGTGTAGCGACGAACCATTGCACGCCGGCCGGTCAGATGTCGATCAACGTACGCCAATTCGCCTGTCAGTACGTCAACGGAACTGACAAGTCCGGTCCGCTGCAATGCGGCCATCTCCGCTGCCGGACCGTCCGGCGTCGTGGGCTGCGCTTTCAAATCGCCTTCACTGATATCCACGGGGAAGCGGCCGACGTTGAGGCAGAGATCCCCGTCGACCTCGAGATAACGTCCCAGCGCAGTCGAGAAGTTGCTCGAGGAAGCGTCCTGTTTGCTGCTGCAGGCCGTCAAGACCCCAAGTGCGGCAAACATCGTCAAGGCCGCAACGCCGCGCCGGGAGCGGTGCGGCACGTGATTGACGGGAACGATCGACGCAATCCGCGTTGATGGCAGATCCTGCTTGGTCTGGCTCGCTGCTCTCATGCAATGCATCCTTTGTATGTCCGGTATCCCCAGATAGTGTAAAGGATGCGGCCCGATAGGCCTACGCGGCACGCAGTCTAATCGCGTGGTGATCGAGCGCGGCATCGTGAAAGTCGCTCCGACGCCGATCATTTGATAGGGTTTACATCTCGAAAAAGTGCGATGTTTTCACGGCGCGATCAGGCGTTGACAACGTGAATGCGGCGCGCCTCTGGAGCACCATCGGCACGGGCAGGGGGATGGAGTTCGAATTCCAGCACCACTTGCCGCGACGGCAGCCGTGCCGCCACTTGGGCATCAACCAGGCTGGAAAGCTTGAAATACGCCGGCTTTGTCTCGGTAGCGGCAAGGATAGGCGTTTCAGGCAAGGCCGACCAATACGCAATAAAGCCGTATCCGTCCTCTATTGAAAAACGGTTACAGATACCTCGTACTTTCGCACCGTATTGGCCCCAACGAGCGCCAGGCGTCGGATTGTCTCGCAGCGGCAGCAAATTAGGCACCAGATAGCCATTGATGAACTGATCCGCGCCATCTCGCAATTCACGCGAAACATTATCGAACCCTAGCACCTCCACGCGGCAGCCCTTGCTCTGCAGCGCCCGTACCACGCGGATGAAGTCCCCATCGCCCGTGGCCAACAACACCGTATCGAGACGTTCGGACTCCGTCAATACATCAACGGCCATATCGAGATCAGCATTCGATTTTGTCGTCTCAACGCCTTCCTCGTCGCGGTAGTACTTCACAGGCTTCACCGTGACGCGAAAACCCTGGTCACGTAACGCCGCCTGATATGCCAGCGCCCGTGCCCCATATTCGGCAAATGTCTCGGCGCGGCGTTCATCAAACGCCAGATAGACATTCAAACGCTGCGCTTCCCCGTCGTCTCGGCAAGCAAGGGCACGCAACACGTCATAGCGCATGCCATGTCCGCCATTCATCCCAATATTGCTTGCATCGACGTAAACACCAATTCTACGAATCATTTTTTTCCACGTGTGGCAACCGGCCAGCCCTATTGTGCCTGCCACGTGTAGATTCGGGCAATCTCGATCACATCATCTGGTGCAGTTTCCGCCATTGGCACGATCGCGCATCGTTCAACATTGGATTTTCCGGCCGCCAGACTCGGCTGTAGTGCGACGTCTTCCAGGCAACCCGCATTCGCCAGGCAATATGGCGCCAGACGTTACCACACCGCATCGGCGGCAGGCGGATCCGCTGCCACAGGCGCGGCCACAGAAGGAACCGTCTGGCCCAAGGCCCGCGCGCAATCGGCAAAATCATCTTCGGTCATGACCCACAACGCCGGCGCGACGAGCTGCAGCGCTACCGACGGTGATAACGCGGTCTGCGGACGCACCCTGTCCCGCCACGCGCCATTCGTCATCATCATTCGGCACGCATACAGCACGTCGGCACAATCCAGCAATGGATGTGCCAAAACAAACTGGTCAATCCAGGCGCGTAAGGTGGTTTCCGCAGCACTATCCAGCGGGCAGGCGGCTCCTGGCCCCGGACGCGGCACCTCGCCCGGCGCAACAAGGTCAGCCCCGCGGTCCTCCGCATTGCCAACGCCGCACGGTGCGGCCTGGGTGGCGCACAGCGCCATCCAGCGCGTACGGGTCCAGACGGCAAATCGGCAATCGTCGGATAAGCCATCGTTATCATCTTGCGCTGATAAATCGTCCGGGCCATGCCGTAACGCTTTGCGGGAGGCGGTTTGCGTCAGGAAATCGATAACCGGCGATGCATCCGTTTCGATCTTCTTCAGTGCGTTGCGAACGCTTGCGCGAAGGGCAAGACGCGTGTCGCCGTTCGACGCCTCGGGCAGCGCGCCCAGTTCGTCAAGCAACGTGGTCAGCGCCCGTGCCGCGGCCGGATGATCGGCCGCCAAGCGGCGCCAGAAAGCGAGCGATCCGCCGCAACGGTCGGCGCTCGCGATCAGCCAGGCAAACGCCGCCTCCTCGAGCGTCCGCGACGGTATTCTCGGCGGCGATACATCAAGCAGCCAGATGGGCGCGATCGGGCCGTCTCGCAAAGTGCGCCTGACCCGCATAGGCAAGGGATTGTCGTACAAGCGGACCACGCACGCGGCCGGCAACCAGCGCATGGCGTCCGGCAAGGACGTCAGCATATTGTCTGACAAGTCGAATTCCCGCAAAAGCGGCAAGTTTCCGAGCGACGGTGCGACCCAACGCAAAAGACAGCCATCGGCGCGCAGAATCTCCAGGGCAGTTGCTTCGCCCAAGGCGTCCGGAAGGCATTCCAAATCATTCGCCGCCACATTGAGATGGGACAACGCGGATAAACGCGCGAGGGCATCGGGTAGCGTTGTGAGCTGATTGTGCGCCAAACTCAGGTGCCGCAACGAGACAAGACGACCGATATCGTCCGGAAGTACGCGTAAACGATTACCGTCCAGCAACAATTGCCGCAGATGGCCCTTGACGTGCTCTGATCCTCGCTTGCTGCCCGCAGAGCCGAACGCCACGCACGCGGCGTTTTCGTACAGGGCATCAACGCCGGCCAGTGCCTGCCGATCTATTGACCACAAACCCGTCGGCAATGTCGACAGACGCAAATTGCGCAGATCCAAGGTGGGCGCCCCGGATACCCTGCATGACGCGATCCGGAGTACCGCCTCTTCCCGTTGCTCATCCGCACCTTGATTGACATCAGTTGCCCATCGGATGACGTCATCCCAGGCAGCGCCTTCAACATTGCTTCCGCGGATGTTGGAAGACATGTCGACCGGTGCCGCCGCGTTGGCCTGGGATACACCAAAACGCCATGCCATTGCTCGAGCCGTTTTCCCTGCTTGCACACCGTTTTCATCGGAAGCATCCACGCCTCGATCCTCCTGACCGTTGTTGTCTTGCGTCATCGCCGTCACCATTCGCGCCAAGCGCCTTGCCATCTGGCCAAACCATCGTGATGTCATCGTAGTAGGCAACTGGCCCGCCCGTACAGCGGTCGCATGTAGGAACCGTCTGAACCTTGGAGACTCCGTTCGCATAGCCCCATACCGCTTCGGGCGTCCAACCTGATGCACGCAATGATTGCAATCTCAATCCTGAATGAAACGAAATACGTGTCATCCGCGCGAATTGCGGAACTGCCGTTTCGCTTTTTGTTACATAAAGTTAAGGAATGGCCCCATTCGCCAGGCAGGCCAGTAACGCGCGTTGCATTTGCGCGAGACCGGTGCTGTATTCGACGTCTTCGTCGCCTTGATTTACTACCGGTGTCCCCGTGAAACTTGCCATTGTGACCACCAGCCAGCGCTTCCAAGACGCTGTAACAACGTGCTTCACCGACGACACAACGATTGTCCCTTTTGCCGATGACAAGGCATTGATTCGAGCGTTGACGCGGGACATGTTCGAGGCCATCTTGATGGAGGCGAGTGACACCGCCGCGCTTCGGGAAAGTCGGCCGTTGTTCGTTTCGCGCCATTGCCAGTCGCGGCTGCAAGTTCCGTTGATCCTTGTCGGTCACTTCGCCAGTCGGGCGTCGCTGGATCTGGCGTTCTCGCTGGGTGCGGACGATATCGTACGGCTGCCTATCGATCAGGACGAGCTGTTCGTTCGGACCTCTCGCGCCATACAACGTGCACAGCAAGATCCGGTAACGGGCGAGACGCTGCGCCTTTCCGAGTATCGACTGGAAAAGCGTATTGGGGTTGTCGTTTTCAATGGGCAAACGGTGCAACTGACGCCGCGCGAATTTGCCATCGCATGGATGCTGTTTTCGCGTCCTGGGCAATATCTCAGCCGCAAACAGATTTCCATTGCCATTTGGGGCTGCGGAGAAGAGGTCGCGGGCCGTACGCTTGAACAACACATCTACAAACTGCGCAAGAAGCTGCTGCTGACCGGTGCGCACGGAGTCCGTCTTAGTACACAGTATGCTCATGGCTATCGTGTTGAAACGTTCGGTGCACTGGACCAGTCGTCCACGCCACCGACGACGGCTGATTGCTCAACGAGTAGCAGTGGCAATGCTGGTACGTCGGGTAACGCCATCGACCCGAACAGCGATGCCACCAGCAATAAAGCGCGTTGCTACTCGGCGCAAGAAGACACAGACGATAAAGGCCCCCTGGCCCTGGACACGTGCGAGCATAGCCCGCTCGGCGCGATATAAGAACATCCACCAGAACCATCTCACCCGATGTCGATCTTTTGAAAAGTGACATAGTCACATCACATCTTCCCAACACCAAATTGTTGTATTAACAATAAATAGGACAAAAAAAGTGCCGACACTGTTGAGCGCCATGCACAGTGAGCGACGTCGTTGTCATTTCTGAGAGAACACGGTCGAGAAAGAGACCGTCGCCACGACCCCATCCCCTTTCCCTGCGATTACCGCGACAGCGTTTCCGATGGCACCTCATCGAAATACTTACGATAGCCGTTTACCAGGGTCGAGCGGTGCATCACCCCCCAGCTGTTTGCTACATCGAGCACCGTCTTATCATTGCCCTCATGTGACAACTCGGCATGGATCGACTCCATCCGGCGGCGGCGAATCACCTCGGTAGGGGTCAAGCCGACAAAATTCTTAAACGCTGTCTGCAATGCCCGTTCTGTCACATTAATCTCCGCAGCAACTTCACGGACCGACAAGTCCCGTCGATCCAGGTTGGCCAGGAGATACCGATACGCCCGTCGGTATTTTGCGGGCAGACGCGCACCAACATCATCGAGCGGCGCATCCGGTCGCGCCGCTTCGCGCACCGAGTAAGGCGTAGGGACCCGAGCATCGTCTCGGCTGGCCCGCAGGGACAATAACGCATAGCGACTATATTTCTGGTGCCAGTCCGCGGTGCGACCTTGCTCGCGCCGTACCTTCGCGGTGCAGTAGAGATGCTCGAGCTGAAGGCGACCACCTGTATCCCGCGCGTGATCGGTCAGCGGTTGCAATACCTGCTCGGCGATTCCGAAGCTGCTGCTACTCAAGCTCGCTACTGCGATATCCACCCGCAAAGCGCGCTGATATTCGACCTGGTTTTCTTGATTCGCCCAGCGCAGGTGGGCATCCAGGCTGGCAAACGCATCACGTGCCCCATTTGCCAACATTCGAAGGTCATACAACGCCTGGTAGCGCAAACGCAGTAATGCGGACGTCGGTGGCGCTTTCGGCGCCTTGGCTTCCGGGCCGGCGGTATCACGCCGGATCGATTGCCAATAAACATGATCTTGTAACGCTTCGGATTGCCGAATCTCGTTTTGCACAGCCATATCGAATCGCATCAGCGACGCCAATTCGGTCCACATCGGGTGCCCATCGACCACGTCCTCCTCGAACGCATCCATTGCCCGATCCATTTCCGTCAAACGCCCCAGCTCGCCGAGCACAGCAACAATGGCGAAGCGTGCCTCGCGACGGCGGTCAGGTTCCAGATTCGGTTCACCCAAAACGCGGACCCAACAGCTCAAGGCCGTGCCGCTGCGGTGCCGGAACATCGCCTGCCAACCGGTGTCCCGACACGACATGGCCCGTAGTTCATGCGATGCCCGCATGATCCGCAGCGTGCGCCGATATCCGTCCTCCGCGTCCTCCGTTTGATCGGCAACCAAACGCAGATCCGCCGCTAGCCGGACGATATCGGCATTTGATTTTCCCGAGGGAGAGTCAAGCACCCGCGCTGCGGCCGACAACGCATCCACCAATCGGCCGTCAGACACACGGCTGATAATAGAGGGTTCGTTTGCTGCCAGCGCCGCGACGAGAGGAAAATACACGGGAGAAAACATGCACGCACTCCTGTTTCAAGCCGATTGATGTGTGAATCGCGTACGGGACCGTGCACGTCAGGTTAGTGACGCTACGCACGCAGCAAACGGGATGCTGGCACACCATGCCACCGGCTATGCAGGCGGACCACCCGTCGGAATCCACTCTATCAAAACGGGTGTTCGGTATTTTCAACAATTTTTAAGATCGTCAATAAAAAGCATTGTTTGTTATTGGTTTTCACAATAATCGAGCCGTGTTTTATCAGAGATTTTCCGATAAGCCTGTGTTGCAAACCGTCGACATATGGAAAAGATATAAAACTCGAAGTTGGCGGTATGATTTATCGCTGTTGCCGCAACGACTCCGTGTTTGGCAATACTGTCTGTAATTCGGGATTTCTTCCAATATGATGAAGACTGTGGATGCGCAACTTCCGCTCGCTATCCGGCGCGCGGCCACCTTGGAGACAACGCTTTGGTCAAATGGCCGGGGCGCGAGTTGTGAGGTCGCGATCTGTCCTGAGAGCGCCTCCATGGACAATTTCATCTGGCGCGCAAGCATGGCGCAGGTATCGGTCGACGGCGCATTTTCGACATTTCCCGGCATTGACCGCACGCTCGTTTTGCTGGGGGGCGCGGGAATGGAACTTGATCTCACCCGGCATGTCAATGCCGGTTCCTCGCATGCCCTGCGCGAACCGCTCAGCACATTCGGCTTTGAGGGCGAAACGCCACCGGAGGCCAAGCTCGTTGATGGCCCCACACACGATTTCAACTTGATGGTGCGGCGGGAGTTCGCCACCGGACAAGTCGCCGTCTGGCGCGGCCCAGGTCAGTTCGTCTTGCCTGACGATCTGGTTTTATTGTTTGTCGTGCATGGCCGTGTCGCACTTACGGGCGTGGACCTGAACGATCCCGAGCCGATTCCGCTAGAGGCATGTGACAGCGTGAAGCTCAATGGTATTGCACGGCTGAACCTGTCCATATCGTTGCCAGAGAAAGCCGTCGTATTGGCGGTTCGGGTGCAAATGCATGACGATGATGCTGACACCGGCGCGCCAACGCAGGGCCGTGACATCGGGCATGCGCGATAGTCTTGTTCTTTCCGCTCAGTTCGGATCGCTTTCCAGGCGCAAATTGAGGACGTAACTTTTCAGCACGAGGCGCTCCGTGGGTGGTAATGGCCCGAATGCAAGGCCATGAATCCACTGTCCACGCTCGTCTTCGGGAGCCTTGCGCAGCTTGATTGTGCGGATGCCGCACTCGGCTTCGACAGCGACCGTCACGCCTTCCGCTTCCACGTAGAACAGAACGTTCACGCGTTCGCCCACTACGCCTAATGGACAATCCGTTGCCAATGACATACCAACGGTACTGATGTCCATCGCGACACCGAGACCGGAAAGCGTCCGAGGCGTGACATGAGCGTCTTTCACGGCGTCGGGAATTTCTGGAGCGGTATCGGTTGCCGAAGGCTGCGTAGCAGACGGCGGGGCGACAGCATCCACCTGATCCGCTTTGCTCATGTCGGTTGCATCATACATTACCGCTAGCCGTGCAGCGGCACGAATCGCGCGGCGTTCCGGCAGTTTTCGCACCCGGACAGGTGGTGACAGCACCACATATTGAAACGGCTTGCCAACAACCCATTCGACGGTGCAGACAAACAGATAAACCGATCGCGGGCAGACGGCCACCACTTCCACCGTTTCCCCTGCCTTCAGCTCAAGGCGCGCCTGATCGAGCGTTGGTGGCATTACCAGCAATGGACCGTGTGGCGCCACGCCGATAAGTCGGCTGGCATAAGCCACACGGCCATTTCCCATCGGCAACCGGATACCGAGGCGCGTGCCAACGGACAGGACCATCTCGCTGGCTGCCAGACCTGCGCGATCCGGGTCGTCGTCGATCGACACACGGCCGGCCGGTGATGGAGGAGCGGCCGCCGATCCCATGCCGGCGGGCGCTCCAGCGCCGGGCGGTTCAGACAAAACGTTGCCATCGCCTGGCGGGTCCGCCTGATTACGCTGACCGTGCGGCTTGAAGTAGCGAAACAATTGCTGCCGCCGCGTTTCATCGAGTATCGCGCCGATATCGAGCAACAGCGTGCCATCCGCGTCCAGAACGCGCAGCGTCAGCGGGCTGTCCACGGGCAGTGCGTCCACCGCTAATGGGTCGCCTGGTGTTGACACCCATTGCGCATGTGCGCCTACCTGTTGCGCGCCGAGTTTCGTCGCCAACTTCTGCCCTCCGAAAATTGTCAAATTGCCGGCTCAATGATTTTCGGTCATGCTTCGCGGTACGCCAAGCCATTTAGCGTGTCTCCGCATCTTTCCGCCGTGCCAGGTTGCTCCACGCCCTGGCACGGCCTGCTGCATCGTGACACGCTCCTGTGATCACGCAGGCGACGGGGCCATCCGCGGGAACATGCTGTTGCCGCGTGTGCCCGATAGGTGGGCTTGCTGCCGCACGCCTGCCAACCTCCATTCGATTTATGCTCGACGCCGTATCCACCGCCTTGTTCAGCGACCACACCGACGCCCGCATCCCCGGGACCGACCTATGCCACGCCAGGCCGTTGGCAACCGGCACCGATGGCGCACCGACACCCGCCACCGGTTGGCAGGCCCGGCTTACCATGCGCTTTGCCACCCGTGCAACGCGCGCAACACCAGAGAACGTAGCACCTTCGGCACCGGCCAGCTATATGGCGTACTGCCGTCACACCGGTCCGCTGCGCATCCAGAAAACCTTGTTTCCAGAAGGGCCGAGGATTTGCCACGCGCTGATTGTCCATCCACCGGCAGGCATCGCCGGCGGTGACACCTTGCGGATCGGCGCCGAATTGTCACCAAACTCACACGCCGTCCTGTCCACGCCCGGTGCGACCAAATGGTACAAGGCGAATGGCCGGCGAGCATCCCAGCATGTGACCTTGCGCGTGGAAACCGGCGCACGCCTCGATTGGCTGCCGCAGAACAACATCGTTTTCGATAACGCCCGAGCAGACATGTCGGTAGAGGTAGAGGTGGATGCGGACGCCTCGGTCATCGGCTGGGATGCGACATTGCTCGGACGTCAAGCCTCAGGGGAAACGTGGTGCGATGCGGATATCCGTGCAGGCGTGCGGCTACGCCGTCCGGACGGCACCCTGCTCTGGGCGGAACAGGCGGTGCTGTCCTCCGACGATCCAATACGACTGGCCGCACAAGGCCTCGACGGCTGGTCCAGCTTTGGCACCTTGTGGGCGGTGGCGCCTTCCGCACGCGGCGCGACATTGCACACGCATCCAGCACTGGAGGATTTGCGCGCAACGCTGCCATTCGATGACAACCTGCGCGCGGGGGTCACGTGCCTGCCCAATGGCGTAGTATTGATCCGCGTCACCGCACGGCGCATGGAGGCATTGCAGCAGTTGCTGACCACATGCTGGACGGCGCTACGGCCGATGATCCACAATGTGCCAGCACGGCCACTGCGGATCTGGCGCACTTAATCCGCTTGCGGCTGTTATTGGTCCCGGCCACATCGTTACCATTCTTTTTTGCCTCACTCCCCAAAAAACCCGTCATCCAATGAACCTCACACCGCGAGAGAAAGACAAACTGCTGATCTTCACCGCCGCGCTGCTGGCCGAACGCCGACGCGCACGTGGGCTGAAGCTGAATTATCCGGAAGCGGTGGCGTTTATCTCGGCCGCATTGATAGAAGGCGCCCGTGACGGCCAGACCGTTGCCGATTTGATGCATTACGGCACCACGTTGCTGTCGCGTGACGACGTGATGGATGGCGTGCCCGAGATGATTCCTGACATCCAGGTGGAGGCCACGTTCCCGGACGGCACGAAACTGGTGACCGTGCACCAACCGATTCCTTGATCCCGTACATGACGAAACGCGTGAGCAGCACCGCCAGCCCCGTCGGCGGAACGCCGAAACGACGAAGTTTGCAGACGTTTACGCATCCCGCCATGGGAAATCTCTGCATCACCGCCGTTGGCGCGTGGTTGCGATTCCAATTTGACGTTCTCAGATCTCGACGAGGCTTGCAATGATTCCCGGTGAACTGTTGACCCAACCAGGCGAACTCGAATTGAATGCCGGCCGTGTAACGGTCAACGTTACGGTGTCCAATACGGGTGATCGGCCAATCCAGGTGGGCTCGCACTTCCATTTTTATGAAGTGAACAGCGCCCTGTCTTTCGCGCGCGAACAAGCGCGTGGTTTCCGGCTGAATATCGCCGCCGGCACTGCCGTGCGCTTCGAACCGGGTCAGGAACGGACCGTCGAACTGGTGGCGTTGGACGGTGACCGGATTGTCTACGGTTTCAACGCCAGGATCATGGGACCGCTGTAAATGCCGCAGGCCCATCGATCAGCCCCTTTTCAAGATAGACGTGCGGCAGTACCTCCAATGAGGTACCCGCCAACCAGGACGAGCACATGACGCTTCGCATCGACCGCCGCGCTTATGCGGAAATGTTCGGCCCCACCACCGGCGATCGTATCAGGCTGGCCGATACGGAACTGTTCATCGAGATCGAGCGTGATGCGACGATCTATGGTGAAGAAGTGAAATTTGGCGGCGGCAAAGTCATCCGCGACGGCATGGGTCAGTCGCAACGCTGCCACGCCGATGTCGTCGATACCGTCATCACGAATGCGGTGATCATCGACCACTGGGGCATCGTCAAGGCAGACATCGGCATCAAGGCCGGACGCATTGCCGCCATCGGCAAGGCCGGCAATCCGGATATCCAGCCAGGAGTAACCATCGCGATAGGTGCAGCGACCGAGGTGATCGCCGGCGAAGGCAAGATTGTCACGGCCGGTGGCATCGATACACATATCCATTTCATCAGTCCGCAGCAGATTGACGAAGCCTTGTGCTCGGGCGTCACGACGATGCTGGGCGGCGGCACCGGTCCAGCGACCGGCACGTTCGCGACCACCTGTACACCCGGCCCGTGGCACATGGAACGGATGCTGCAAGCCGGCGACGGCTGGCCCATCAATCTGGGCTTCCTCGGCAAGGGCAACGCCAGCCAGTCCGCACCACTGATGGAGCAGATCGCCGCAGGCGCGATTGGCCTGAAACTGCACGAGGACTGGGGCACCACGCCAGCCGCGATCGATACCTGCCTCGGCGTGGCCGAGGACACCGATACTCAAGTGGCGATTCACACCGATACCTTGAACGAGGGCGGTTATCTGGAAGCCACGGTCGCCGCTTTCAAGGGGCGGACCATCCACACTTATCACACGGAAGGTGCAGGCGGCGGCCATGCACCGGACATCATCGCCGTGGCAGGTGAGCCGAACGTACTACCGTCGTCGACGAACCCCACGCGACCCTACACCGTCAACACGTTGGACGAGCACCTCGACATGCTGATGGTCTGCCACCATCTGGACCCGTCGATTGCTGAAGATATCGCCTTTGCCGAATCCCGTATCCGGCGCGAGACGATTGCCGCGGAAGATATCCTGCATGACCTGGGGGCGTTGTCGATGTTGTCGTCAGACTCACAGGCGATGGGGCGCGTGGGGGAGGTCATCATGCGGACCTGGCAGACCGCGCACAAAATGAAAGTACAGCGGGGTACGCTGCCACAGGACAACACCCGTCATGACAACTTCCGCGTCAGACGCTACATCGCCAAGTACACGATCAATCCAGCGATCACCCATGGCATCTCGCACGAAGTGGGATCGCTCGAAGTGGGGAAATGGGCCGACATCGTGATCTGGAACCCGGCATTCTTCGGCGTGAAGCCCGCGTTGATCTTGAAAGGGGGCATGATCGCCGTCTCGCTGATGGGCGATCCGAATGCCTCTATTCCAACACCGCAACCGGTGCATTACCGCGAGATGTTCGGTACCCGCGGCGGTGCGCTTGCGCGCAGTTCCCTGACCTTTGTCTCGCAAATGGCGCTGGATGCCGATATTCGCGGGCGCTACGGATTGAACAAAGAGCTTGTTGCCGTAAAGGCCTGCCGGAACATTACTAAAGCGCAGATGATCCATAACGCCTGGCAACCGAAGATCACGGTGGACCCGGAAACATACCAGGTCGTGGCGGATGGGCAACTACTGACGTGCGAGCCCGCCAAGGTGCTACCGATGGCCCAACGCTACTTCCTGTTCTGATTAGGCCCCTGCCCGGAACAGCGAAAGTCAATGACATGACGGAATGCAGGAGAAACATCATGCGTAAGATCGAAAGACGTCTCGACCGCAGCGTGCGACTGGCCAGGCCGCTCGTGGCGCGAGCCGGTGTGCTGACGTTGCCATATGAAGCGCGTTGTAAGAGTCGGCAAGCGGCGACGTTGGACAACGGTGAGGAAGTCGGGCTCGTGCTGCCGCGTGGCACGGTGCTGTCCGAGGGCGATGTGCTGGTGGCCGACGACGGTGGGTTCATCCGTGTGGTCGCCGCTGCGGAAACCTTGATGCGCGTGACGGCGACCAGCGAGGCACGCCTGATTCGCGCCGCCTATCATCTGGGCAATCGCCACACCCCTGTCGAATTTGGAGACGGCTATCTGCAGTTGGAAACAGACAGCGTGCTACGGGCGATGTTGCAAGGTATCGGCATGACCGTCACTGCCGTGGATGCGCCGTTCCAACCGGAACCGGGCGCTTATGGCGGGGGGCACAAACACGGCCATGATGCCACGTTCGCCGAAGACTATGCGCTTGCGCAAAGCGTGTATGCCGAACATGATCACGCCCGTGATCATGGGCATCCACACGACCATGGACACGCGCACGATCACCGGCACGTACCTGACCATCAGCACGGCCATGATCACAGCCAGCACGGGCATGATCATGTGCATGATGCGTCCTGTGGTCACGACCATGGAAATGCACCTGTGCAGTTTCATCGAAAAACGCCCAACCGTACAAAAGGCGACGGACCCAGGCACGATCACGATCATGGGCATGGGAATGGGCACGCGCACAGCCGCAAGCACGATGATCACAAGCACTGACAACGCATTGACCGGGACGTCAGCGCGAACCGCCCCCTCGATGCAAAACGACGCGCGCGTATCGGACCACGTTACGCCTACCGGCGACGATGCATCGAATCGCGAACTGATCGCCTTGTTGCATCTCGCGTCGCCCGCACTGCCGATCGGCGGTTTCAGTTACTCACAGGGACTGGAAGCCGCGGTGGACGCGGGTTGGATCCATGACGGGGACTCTGCGGGCAAATGGGTCCGCAGTGGCCTGACCACGGTGTTGGCACGCTGCGAGTTGCCATTTCTTGCACAACAATGGCACCGGTGGGATACGTTACGCCAGCAGGGCGCGGCAGACACCCACGCATTGCGCGAGGCCGATGCCTGGTTTCTCGCCAGTCGCGAGTCGGCCGAATTGCGCCAGGAAACCGAGCAGATGGGTTGGTCGCTGTCGCAACTCTGCGTGTCACTCGAATGGGGCGACACGGTGATGCGCGAGGTGCTGGGATCCATGAAGCCGCTCTCGCTGCCGACTGCATTTGCGTTTGCCGCACGCGCGCATGACGCTAGCGCACGGTCGACCTGTGCCGCTTACGCGTTCAACTGGGTGGAAAACCAGGTCTCGGCCGCGTTGAAGGCGGTGCCGCTGGGCCAGCTTGCCGGACAACGGGTGCTTTGGGGCTTGCGTGCCGATATCGCGCAAGTCGCCGCGGCGGCAGTGCAAACGCCACCCGACGCGATGTCGACGTTCTCGCCGCTGCTCGCCATTTTGTCAGCACGCCACGAATCCCAATATTCACGATTGTTTCGTTCTTGACCATGACTACTTCCTCTTCCATCACTTCCGCCGTCTCCGGCGTTCGTACCAAGAAACTACCTCCGCTACGCGTGGGCATTGGCGGCCCGGTGGGTTCGGGCAAAACGACGCTGGTCGAGATGCTATGCAAAGCAATGCGTGAACGCTATGACCTGGTGGTGATCACAAACGACATTTACACGAAGGAAGACCAACGTCTGTTGACCGTTGCTGGCGCCCTGCCAGCAGAACGCATCATGGGTGTGGAAACCGGTGGCTGTCCGCATACGGCAATCAGGGAAGACGCCTCGATCAACCTGGAAGCGGTGGATAGGATGCTGATACGTTTTCCGGATGCTGACATTGTTTTTATAGAATCCGGCGGTGACAATCTTGCAGCCACATTCAGCCCCGAATTGTCTGACCTGACAATCTATGTCATCGACGTCGCCGGCGGTGAAAAGATCCCGCGCAAGGGCGGTCCTGGTATCACGAAGTCGGACCTTCTGGTGATCAACAAAACGGACCTTGCGCCGATGGTCGGTGCATCGCTGGATATCATGGCAAGCGATGCACAGAAGATGCGCGGTGCCCGCCCGTTCTTCATGTGTAATACGAAGGCCGGCGCGGGGCTTGACGAAGTGATCCGCTTCATCGAGCGAAAAGGCTTGTTGCAGGATGAAGGTGCAATGTGATGCGTTTCAGAAAACGTAGTACCGCCTAAATGGTGCCTACTGCGATTGACGTTATTTCAACGGCGCGCAAAAGCCGAAACCACCTACGACCTCTTGCGCCAAATCTGCGCTGGTCATTGATATAAAACGGATATCAGCGCCGATATCTATCATTGCAAACGTATTGGAAGGCGAAGATATGCCCATATAGATAGCAGGCAGACCGTAAATTTCCATCGTTGGAATCAAACTAAAGCCGTAGTCGATTTTGTGTCCATACCGTCGCGCGCTTGAACCGAACTTCGCTGCCGTTAATTCAGGTGCCAGATGAAGTCCGCCAGCGATATTCGTTCGTCTTCCATCGTGCAGCACGTTGACAACACACTGATAATTTCCGTGCATCGTTTTTGCATTCAGTGGCTTTGCTGGCACCCAATACATATTCGATGAATAGCCGATGTCTGTCCATTGGACCATTGCACGATATTGACCATCCAGATAGGTCATATAGAGACGACCACTGGCCGCGGTGTCGGGATCCCGCCATTCCATTTCACCCGGTGTCTCCACCTGATTACTCGATGGAGCAAGCACACCTAGCAACGGGATGAGATCCGTTTTCATAACGGAGCAACGAAGCGGGTGCAGGCATCCGCGAAGCGAACCGTCTGCCCCTAATATGATCTGACTCATCACCGGATGAGAAGTCGGCGCAAAACCATTGCCAGCGTCCGTTACAAAAGAGGCCACATAATCATATTCGCCTGCTAATTTCAATACGTCGGTTGTGACAGGTATCGTCGCCTGGAATGAATAACCGAAGTTGTCGACCTCCCCTATCTTTGGAAAGTCGAGCCGGCCGAATACCATGGAGCCGGTCGCCCCTTTCACGACGCTGAATGTAATAGCCGCAACGCGAAGCTTGCTCCGCATCATTGCAGGTACAGCATTGTCGAGCGACAGGCTATCGACGATATAGGCGCCATCCGCGGATTGCTTATAGGAGCCCGAGACTGTCCCGCTCAAACCAAGTGTTGACCTGACAAATGTCATTTCAAGACGCCCTTTCATGGGGCTGTCCATATCAATTCTAATGGTATCACCAGCATCCATAAATCCCATATAGATCACCTTGGGCGGTGCCTGGGAAGAAGTGGGTGCTTTCGACTTATTCGTGATCGGATCTGGTGTCGATTTATCTGTAAGCGGATCTGGTGTCGTTAAATTCTCCAGTTGGGAATATGGCAAGTCATGGTTGATGTTGCTATCAGCGTGTCCATCAACGGCGACAGGATCTGCGTTTCCACTATTGCAAGCATTAAGTGCCAGTACCACAAATAGACCTGCCAGCAAGCCAATCTTTTTTGATATGCATTGCTCAAAAATCAGTTTTCCACTCATTAACGATATTGTTCCAAAAATAGATTTATCAGATGCGTAACGTCTCACGAAAGCGCAGCTACCTTGTGTCGGAGATCGGTTTAAGGTTCCGTATTGGAACTTTATTGAGGAAAACGAAGTGAGCGATTTACAAGGAAATCAAGGTATGCCGTTCCATTTACAAACATGGCAACAGCCTTCGCCATCTTGCACGAATGCGATTACGACACGCATTGCGTGCCGTTCAGATGAAACGTATGTAGTAGCAATAATCTCGGCTTGGCTGACTGCCGCCTTTTAGGAAGATGAGTCCGCGGTGCGGCTTAGATAGCGACCAGTCGATCGCGGGAGATCGTAGCAATCGACGTTACACCAAGCATTCCCATGTCACGGGACACTTCTTGACGCAACAGGTCGACGGCATGCAGAACACCACCGCGGCCACCCACGGCCGCGGCGTACGTGAAAGGCCTGCCAACGAAAACAAAGCTGGCGCCCAGGGCGAGCGCCTTCAAGACATCGGTGCCGCGCCGAATACCGCCGTCGAGCATCACCGGAAAATCCGGCAGCGCCTCGACGATACCGGGCAGCACCGTCAGCGGCGCAACGGCCCCATCCAACTGTCGGCCACCATGATTGGACACGATAATGCCATCGGCGCCAATCGCACGCGCGGTACGCGCATCATCGACATCGAGTATGCCCTTGACGACGAGCAGGCCGTGCCATCGCTGACGAATGCGTTCGAGGTGCGTCCAGTTCAAATGACCGCGATCCGCAAAGTCACGCAAGACAGACTTCGACATGATCGGTACACCCCGCGTGGCGTAATTATTCTCGAAATGCGGCATCCCATGTCGCGCCACCGTTTTCAGGAACGTACCAAATAACCAGCGCGGGTGCGTAAGCCCATCCCACGCCAGTTGGAGCGACGGCCGCAACGGCGTGGAAAAACCGGCGCGCACGTTATTTTCGCGATTGGCCGCTACAGGCGTATCCACTGTGACCACCAATCGTTTAAAACCCGCCATGGCGATTCGATCGAGCAGTGCATCGATCTTTGCCTGTTCGCCCGGCAGGTATGCCTGAAACCACGCATCCGGATTGACCGCCGCCACCTCTTCCATACGAATCAGTGACGAACCGCTCATGATCATTGGAATGCCGGTATCCGCGGCGGCCAACGCCAGCACTTCATCACCACGATACGCAGAAAGCGCGGCGATCCCCATCGGCGCAATACCGAACGGCGCCTCATATGTCGCACCGAGCAAGGTAGTCTGCATCGAACGGCGCGACACATCAACCAACACTCTCGGAATGAAGCGATATCGCTGAAACGATTCGCGATTAGCGCGCACGGACACATTGTCCTCAACGGCACCATCGATATAACCAAAAAGCGGGCGTGGCAAATGACGCCGCGCGGCCACTTCGAAATCATCCAGGCAGAGGATCGAGCGGAACCCCACCGCGCCGGAAGACGTCCGGTCGGGCACGACTGCCGCCTGGGGAGACTCGCCGGCAGTGTCAGTGCCCATACCCGGGGTACGCGCGGTAATGCTGCGGTCGGCCCCGGCAAACAATGGGCGGGTCACCGCATCCACCACCGGCTCGGTGGTCGGCCCGCGCGACTTGCCACCTGATCGCGTTCGAGGTTTGGCCGCCGTGCGGCGCGTACTTGGCGGAATGTCCAACTCGGACACTGCTTCCGAGGTCGGCTCATTGATCGCGATCGGGGAAGTGGCAGTACTGTCGCCCGAGTTCGCGCCCCGCACGCTATCTTCGTGATTACCACGAATGGCGAGGGGATTCGAGTCGGTACCCTTGAGCGGCTCGACAAGCGGGTCTACGGCAGGCAGCTTCATGGAAATGAGGCGTAGGCGTCAGACATCAAACGATAATGCAGCATCTTACCGCATGCATCACGTCTGCCCAACTCGCTAGACGCACTTACCGCTCGAACATGCCGTCCATGCTATTGAATCCCTTGACCTCGATCGGATTGCCGCACGGATCCAGGAAGAACATGGTTGCCTGTTCGCCTGGCTCTCCCGGAAAGCGAATCTGCGGCGCCAACACGAAATCCAGCTTCGCCTCGGTCAGTCGCGTGGCCAGTGCCTTCCAGTCGGCCATCTCCAATACCAACCCAAGATGCGGCATGGGCACCATATGATCGCCGACACGGCCGGTATTCGTCACCGGGAACGGTTCCCCGAGATGCAGCGAAATCTGGTGTCCAAAAAAATCAAAATCGACCCAGGTATTCGTGCTGCGGCCTTCAGTGCAGCCCAGCAAGGTGCCGTAGAAAGCGCGCGACGCGTCGAGATCGCGGACGTGATAGGCAAGATGAAAGGCAGTTTTCATGGAATTGACGGCAAGCGGCTGGCCGGTCTGTGCGCAAAATCGCAGCGTAGCATCGCCTATTCAAAAGAGATAGCATGTAATTTTTTATTCAATCTAAAGGTATTCTTTTGGATACGCGCTATCTTCGTAGCCTCTTGTCCGTCATCGATACCGGCTCGATCGCGGAAGCAGCGCGGACGGAAGGCTTGACGCCGGCCGCTGTCGGCCAGCGCATTCAGGCATTGGAACGACAGCTTGGCGTGCTGCTGATGTCGCGAGCCCGCCATACGGCGCGCCCTACCGAGGCATGTTTGAATCTCGTGCCGCGTGCGCGGCATATTGTCTGCGAAGCCGCCCGTCTGGCCGCGGATATCGATCCGGGCGGCGTGCGAGGGACCTTGCGGGTGGGTGCCATCTCGACCGCCCTCACGGGCTGGATGCCGTCGATGCTGCGCACACTCACCGCGGACGCACCCGGCATCAGACCAATGATCACACCCGGGACATCGCGCGAGTTGTATGAAGCGGTGGCCACCGGATCACTCGATGCGGCCCTATTGGTCGCGCCGCCCTTCGCGGTGCCGAAAACATTGCAGGCAATCACGCTGTGCGAAGAACCGCTGGTATTGGTCACCCCATTGCATGGCCCGAATCACATTGATGGAGACGGTGAGATCGCGCACGCCCGGCTGCAAGACCTGCCATACATCCGGTACGACCCGCAAGCCTGGGGCGGCAGGCACGCCGCGCAGTGGCTCGACGATCACGGTCTGGCACCATCGGTGGTTTGTGACCTGGACGCGTTGGAAACCATTGTCATGCTGGTATCGGACGGCGTGGGGGTCAGCCTGCTTCCACAATGGCAAGGCATCGCGCGGCTGGCGCAAGGATGCCGGTGGACGCGCCTTGCCGTGGCACACCGTCAAGCCACAGAGAATCGGCTCGGCAACGCCACCTCGAAAAGCAAGGCCCGCCAGCCCTTGACGGTCAGTGGCACTGACGAGGGCGAGGGCCGCTACGCACGACGGATCGTGCTGTTGCAGTCATCACACCCCGAGCGCCCCGGCATGCTGACCGCGCTGGCGCAGGCGTTGGGCATCGAAAGCACGGGATTGGTATCGACGAACGGCAACGCCCGCTAAGGGAATCGCACCTACATATTGGCGCGGCGGGATGTACGTCCCCGCCCCCTCGCGTCACACAGCACGCCGCACGATAAGCGCTTGGATCAGACCGGTAATCGCATCCAACGAGCAGCCTTTCTGGCAATAAGCATCAAAGCCCGCCGGAAGACCCTGTCGCGCGACATCGGGGGCAGACAGCGCCGTGAAGGCAATGATGCCGGCGTTGCGCGTATTGACGAGGCATCGCAGCAAATGAGCCGTCTCGAACCCGTCATACTCGGGCATGTTGATGTCAAGTGCAATGATGTCCGGCACCCAATGGGATACCAACTGAATGGCTGACACACCGCCAAATACATAGCGTGTCTCATAACCGTCCTCGGCCAACGCCAACGACAGCGCTTCGGCGGCGGTTTCGTTGTCGTCCACGACAAGCACGCGTACTGGCCTGTCTCGTTCGATGGCGAGTCGGCGCTCGGTCCACATCGCGCAGCGAACCGACGCGTCGCGCAGCGACGTCGATTCCGCCAATCCGAATTCGGGAGATTCTGTAGATCGCATAGAAAACGAAAGTGCAGCACGATCGATGACTGCCATTGCACCCTATCGCCTCCGATAAGAGACAACACGACAAAAGCCAGGCACTGATCCCGGTAGATTGCATAATTACACAAGCCGCGCAAAGGCACTGCGCGCTCCCCACCCTCGTACGGATAACGGCGCGTTTTGCCAATCCTGAAGTGCCAGTTCTCGTTATTTTGACAACGATCCGGCACGCTTCTTTATCCTTTACCTGGTAAAACACGAAAATCTACGGCCCAGTCAGCAAAGTCATGTCAAAAATGGCATAATACCGAGATTCCAGAGTCAGTTCGTCCACCAACGGCGCGAGCGCTTCAGGCTGGCGCAACGATAAATGCGGCGAATTCCTTCGCCCCGGTCGGTGCCCATCAAGTCCCGGTGTGTGATGCCCGTTGGTTGAACCGAACGTCGGCTCACAACGTTGCCGCTTGCCGGCGACGCAGCCTGTATTTCCCGGATGTGTAATGTGGTTACCGTGGCGCTTCATTAGGCCGCGTCGCGACGGGCGGTCCTGATTTAGGAATCGCATGAATGCCACCCATTTGCGCCAGAATGTTCTGGCTGGCTTGACTTCTTCGTTCGCGCTGGTGCCGGAGTGCATCGCGTTTGCGTTGGTTGCGCATTTGAATCCGTTGATGGGGCTATATGGCGCCTTCATCATTTGCACGATCACGGCGATATTCGGCGGTCGTCCGGCGATGATTTCAGGTGCCGCCGGATCAATGGCCGTCGTGATCGTGGCGCTGGTCGTGCAGCATGGCATCGACTACCTGCTTGCGACGGTCGTCCTGTCCGGCGTCGTCATGGTACTGTTTGGCGCGCTGCGCCTCGGCAAGCTGATCCGGATGGTGCCGCACCCGGTGATGCTCGGTTTCGTCAACGGCCTGGCGATCATCATCGCGATGGCGCAGCTTGAACACTTCAAGGTACCGGCCGCCAATGGCGGCACGCAATGGCTGCACGGCGGTCCGCTGTGGATGATGCTGGGGCTGGTTACCTTGACGATGGCAATCGTCTACCTGCTGCCCCGCTTGACCAAGGCTGCGCCCGCCGCGCTGGTGGCGATTATCGGCGTAGGGTTACTGACGCAGTTATTGCATCTGCCTACCCGCGTGCTGGGTGACATGGCGCACATCGCGGGCGGCCTGCCTGTCTTTCATATTCCCAGCGCGCCATGGAATACCGAGACGTTGCGAATCATCCTGCCGTACGCGGTGCTGATGGCGATGGTCGGCTTACTGGAAACATTGCTGACCTTCAACCTGACCGACGAGATGACGCAAACCAGCGGTCAGCCCAATCGTGAATGCGTGGCATTAGGCGCGGCAAATATTGTGTCAGGCCTGTTTGGTGGCATGGGCGGCTGCGCAATGATCGGACAGACGGTCGTCAACCTGTCGTCCGGCGGACGCTCACGCTTGTCAGGCATCGTGAGTGGGGTGATGATCCTGCTGTTCATCTTGTTCCTGTCCCCGCTGATCGAACGTATTCCGATGGCCGCACTGGTCGGCGTCATGTTCGTGGTAGCGCAGCAAACCTTTGCATGGGGGTCGCTGCGCGTCTTGCACAAGGTGCCGCGCAACGATGCAATCGTGATTATTGCCGTCACGATCATTACCGTTTTTACGGATCTCGCGATCGCGGTGGTCTGCGGTATCGTGATCGCCGCATTGAACTTTGTCTGGCAGCATGCGCATGATATTCGCGTCGATGTCATCGATGACGAGCGCGAAAACGACACTCCCGGCCGGAAAATGGCAGCGCAACCCGGCGACAAGATCTATCAGCCGCACGGCACGCTTTTCTTTGCGTCGACGACGCGGTTCCTCTCTCTTTTCGATGCCAAAAAGGACCCGGCGCGGGTAGTCATCGACTGCCGCTTTCTACGAGTGGCCGATCATTCGGCAATCGCGGCACTGGAGAGCTTGTCAGGGCGCTATGCGCAAGCCGGCAAGCGTATGGAATTGCGACGCTTGTCGCCGCGCTGCGCACGATTGCTCAGCCGCGCAGGTGTACCAGTGCCCGAAGGCGTACGCTAGGAACGCGTTGTGTGGGCAACGACGTGCGCCATTGTGCGCCAGGCACTTCAAGGTGTTAACGCATGTTGCCGGTGTGACCGAGTGAATAACGCCCCGGCTGCGGCCAGACGGTCAGGCCGTGAGGCTCCATCCCTACCTTTATCGAACGCGTCATCCCGGTAGCGGTGTCTATTGCATACACCACATCATCGAACCGGCCGGACAACCACAGGGTCTTGCCATCCGCACTGACATTACCCATATCCGGGCTGCCGCCCCCGGCGATCGGCCAGGTATGGACGACTTGCTTTGTCTCAAAATCAATCACGGACACGCTGCCCGGACCGCGGCGTGCGCCATGAACGCGATGCGAGCCGCGATTCGCGACGTAGAGATACTTGCCATCGCGACTCGGATACAAGCCGTGCGTACCGATACCGGTGGCAATAAAGCCGACCTTGGTGAACGCATTGCCATCGACGACAAACACGCCATCGGCCATCATATCGGCCACATAGAACACACGGCCATCTGGCGAGACGCGAATATCCTGCGGCATGCCTCCCTTGTTCAATTCGAGGTAGCCGACGACCTTGCGATTCGCCATATCGATTTTCGCTAGTTTGCCGCCAAATTCACAGGTGAACAGTGCGTACTTTCCGTCGATCGAGAAGTCCGCGTGGTTGATACCCTTGCACTCCGGCACCTCCAGACTCGACTGCAACGCCATGGTATGTGCATCGCGGAAGTCCAGTCGTGCGTGCGCCTCCGCGACAACGATGGCTTGCTTGCCATCCGGTGTGAAATACATATTGTACGGATCGTCCACCGCCACGGACGCACCCGGCTTGCCGGTAACCGGATCGATCGGCGTCAAGCTGCCGTCGTTGTGTCCTTCCGCATTGTTGGCCACCCACAGCGTCTTCAAATCGTAGGCTGGAACCACGTGCTGTGGGCTGCGCCCAACCTTGAACTTGTCGACGACGCGAAAAGTTTCTGGATCGATCACATAAACGTCGTCAGAGCGCAGGTTTGGCACATAGACGCGCGGCAATGCCGACTTGACCGTCGGGCTCATGTCGCTCGACGTCGTGTCGCTGTAAAGATTGTTGGGGTCCGTGACCGGCATCATGCCCGAAATGGTTTGAATCGGCGTGGGCGAGCCATTCGTCGCGGCGGCGGGCCCCTTGCCCGAATCAGCGGCGTGGGCCGCCACCACCGCCACACTCAACGACGCGGCCAGCGCCGTAATGACCGCTCGGGCGATGCGTGAATTTTGCAAAGACATAAACGAATTCCGGTGGATCAATATCAGGGATCGCGCGATGCGGGCCGCTCCGCGCAATCACATTTCAAGCCTAGCATCGTACGCGCCGTGCGGCGCCGCGCTATCCCCACATTTTTTGATACCGCACAACACAGCGTCGACGTCGCCCTCACTGCGCCTCTCGGATGGCCGCGACGGTGTTCGAAACGATTGCATCGACACCCAACTGACCCAATGCCGCGGTAGCACGACGCGGATCGCCGCCATACACACCATCTGCCGTCCCCGGCTTTGGCGCTGTTCGCATTGCCTCGGAGCGCACCATCGACGGCGCAACCGCCATCTGCAACGCGGCGTCGGCCAACCCAGCATGGGTGCCGATCTCGTCGTCGCGGAAGCCCTTGGCACGGAGGATGGCATTAAATCCCTCGGAGCTTGTTTGATAATAGGTCTCCGGCACCAAAGCACGCGCCTTACCGCCCGCCCACTCGCGATTCAATTGCGCCACGACCTTGCGAACATCGCCTTGGTAACCGCCGTGATCGCCGAGGAACACAATGCGCGTGAACCCATGCACCTTGAAGCTGTTCGCCGCGGCAACCAGCGTTTTCTCGAACACATCATCCGGCACCGTGATAGTCCCTGGAAACCGCATATGCGACGTCGGCGGCGCATAGCCGCCTTCCGGCACATAGGCAATCACCGGTGCGACCAGCGCATTACCCAACGTGCGCGCGATACGCTCGGACAGTATCCCGACCCGTACGTCGTGCTTTCCAACGGCGATATACGGACCACTCTGTTCGGTACCACCGATTGGAATCAGTACCGTGGTCCGGCCAGCGCTCACCGCGTCGCGGATCTCGGGCCATGTCATTTGTTCGACCCGCACCTCGTCCGATCTCGCCGAAGCAGCCTGGCCGTTTGCTGCCCCGCCTCCGTTGGCGGACCGCGCGGGCTGCAAGGCACTACCTAACGCCAGCACGCACATCGCCACTACGGCGGGCAACCTTGAAATCTTTCTCACTTTTGCAGTCTTCTTCGACACGTTGCGCCCTCAAGTCGACGATCGTTCGAGCGAATATGCCGGACGCGTCGGATGTTGGTTCCTGCGCCGCAAGTCTATCGACTTAGTCGACACAAGACAAATCGAACTCCCGGCCCCGATGCCGCCTGTCCGACGTCGTGACCTCGTGCATTATAGACACACGTGGCCACGCGCTTTTCCACAGTAGCTTCATAGACAATCGTTGTGCAGGGCGTCGACGCATCTGATAATGCATGCCTTGATAGCGGGGAACGAAACCGATGGACCCGGAAGACTTGCAACGCCTGGTGACGACACGCATGCCATTTGGCAAATACAAGGATCGGGTAATAGCGGATCTACCTGGTGCTTATCTGGCGTGGTTCGGACGTGAGGGTTTCCCGCCCGGCCAGATCGGCCGACTGCTCGCGCTGATGCACGAAATCGATCACAACAATCTGCGCACGTTGCTGCAACCGTTACGTCGCTAATCAATCAGGCTGCTGGCAAGGCGACAAGGGCAATCGCCTTTGTATTGGCCGCCGCGAGCGCCGCCGCTGTTGCCGTGAAAAAACAGCTGCGACGGCTATCATGCGCGCCGCCGCCCCGACGCACATTGCATGCGCCGCTAGTGCGATCCTGCGATCATTCCTCGGACGTCACCGTCTTGACGGCGTCCCACTTGCCGCCTGTCACCTTGTATAAAGTGGTCTTCGCGTGGCGCAGGTCACCGTACTGGTTGAACGTGATATGTCCCAGCACGCTATCGAAGGACAATTTTGCGATGGCCGGTCCAAACACCTTCGGATCCGTGGAGTTCGCAGCCTTCATCCCTTCGATCACAACCCATGCTGATTGGTAGGCAAACACGGCATAGCCGACCGAATCCCCCTGGTACTTGGTACGGAATGCCGTCAGGAATTTCTGTCCTTCCGGCGTCTTGTTCAATTGCGCGCCTTGCTCGAAGGCGTACATCCCTTCCGCCGCGTCGCCAGCCAGCGTCAGGAACTTCGCATTCGCAAAGCTCGCACCTGCCATCAATGCGCCCTTGTAGCCCAATTGGCGGGCTTGCTTGACGAACATCGAACCCTGTGGCGCAAGGCCTGCAAAGAAGATCAAATCGGCGCGTTTACCTTTCAGCGACGTCAAGACCGCACGGAAGTCAACATCCTGGTCACCGATATACTCATGCGCCACCATGTTGCCGCCATCGGCCTTCACGGCTTTCTCAAACTCCTCGGCAAGACCTTGACCATAGGCGGTACGGTCATCGACCACCGCAATGCGCTTTAAATGCAGTTCTTTCACCGCATAATCGGAAGCCGCGGTCGCAACGGTGTTGTCGGTACCGTACGGGCGATACAGTAGCTTATACCCATGCTTCGAAATGCCGGGATTGGATGCCGACGGGACGATTTCAGGGATACCAGCCTTATCATAGTAGGACGACGCGGCAATCGTTGGACCGGAGCCATAATGGCCAACCACCGCTACCACCTTCTGGTCGACAAGACGATTGGCGCCTTGCACAGCAACACGCGGATCACCCTGGTCATCCTGCGCAATCAGTTCGAACGTAATCGTCTTGCCGCCGATAACCAGATGCTGCGCGTTTGCTTCATCCAGCGCCAATTGAGCACCCTGCTCCTGATCCTTGCCGTAGTTCGCCAACGGCCCAGTCAACGGCCCGTTGTATCCGATCTTCACGGTCTCGGTACTTTGCGCATGGGCCGTCATCGGCAGTGCAGTACCCGCTACCCAGGCCAACAGCGCGACGGACACGGTCCGACGCGCGCGCCGTCCCATGCTCGTGCAGCGTGCCATTACGCTCATCGCCTGACTCCGTTCCATCTCATCCCGTGCTTCCATGCAATACTCCAGACCAAGTGTGATAAGGCTAGGGCGAAGGACGCCTGTCTATACGCAACAATGTCACGCCGTCCAGCAGATGCCTGAATCTTCAGGCCTGCCGGACAGCAAACGATAAGGCTGTTAATGACTCCGATCACGCCGCCCGCATCAGACAATATGCTTTCAATATTCTTATAACAATGTCTGTCAAATTTACGTGTGGCGAACATCGCCTAACGTATGCCCATCCGCATCGACCGCGCCGAACTTTGTAGCGATCTACCACCTTCGCAGGGTTTGCATCTAGGTTGATCGGCCAAATGTCACGGGCGATCATCCCGCATCCACGCTATCTCGGCTGTCGCGTGACTGTCCGTCGCCAGCAACCAAATCGCGTTTTTTGATCATCGTGAAAATTTGTCTGATCAAAAAAAGACTTACAGTATGCAATTTGAATAGACAACCCAGTGAGTAGCGGAATGAAGCAGATCGACATCAACTCGGATATGGGAGAGGGTTTTGGCATCTATCGTGTTGGAGACGACGCCGCGATGCTGGACATTGCCACCACGGCCAACCTGGCTTGCGGCTATCATGCAGGCGATCCGTCGATCATGACGGCTATTTGCCGCACTGCGAAAATCAAGGGGGTGGCAGTTGGCGCGCATCCAGGCTATCCCGACCTATGGGGTTTTGGCCGGCGCAATATGCCATTCACGAAGGACGAGACGATGGCATTGCTTGCCTACCAGATCGGCGCATGCGACGCGATAGCGCGATCCGTGGGGTACCAGATGACGCACGTGAAAACGCACGGCGCGGTGGGTCATGTGATCGCCAATGATCCGGAAATGGCGGAAGCGTTCGCGCTGACGGTGCGGCGCATCAATCCCGAATTACGCATTGCGGTGATGTCCTGCACATTGCTAGAAGACGCAGTCGTGGCGGCGGGCTTGCCGATTTTGCGGGAGTTGTACGCGGATCGAGCCTATCTGGATGATGGCAGGCTGATGCCGCGCAACCGCGCAGGCGCGGTGATCCATGACGCGGAAGACAGTGCTCGTCGCGCGGTCGCAATGCTCGAAGCCGGTGGCATCATCACCGAATCCGGCAAGATCTTGCCTGTGGCAGCGGATTCGATCTGCATTCACGGCGATACCCCGGGCGCACTGGATATGGCCCGCGCGGTCAAGGCGCGGGTGATCGAGGCCGGCTGGAAAGTGCGGCCATACACCGCGGCCTGAAAGACTCCCGAGCCGCGCAATGGCCCACTTCGCCCGACTGGCTAACGTCACCCGCCACTGCTTCGTCCCCACTATTTTGGAACAGCCGTTTCCGATGCTGCACGCATCAGACGTAAAAACCACGTAACGAGGCCAATTTGGGGACTGGAAAGACTCGTTTAGCGCGCTTTACCGCCGCTGTCCGCACCAAACTTGACGCCTCGCCGTACCGTGGCGCACGATCCTTACGCACGCGTGAAGCGTCCTCTTACCGTAACATTCCCTTTTGTCATGAAAACGCTTGCTGTCGAACCACTCACCCGCGACGTCTTCGCACCCTTCGGCGATGTCATCGCATTGGAAGGGGCGCGCCAGATTCCCATTAATCTGGGTACGACCATCCGTTTTCACGACCTCGCGAAAGTCGATGTCGAAGAGGCGGGTGGCCGTACCGCCATCAACCTATTCCGTGGCCAGCCCCGGACCTTGCCCTTCGAGATAAAGATGATGGAGCGTCATCCCCTCGGCAGTCAGGCATTCATTCCCTTGACCAAGGCGCGCTACCTGGTCGTGGTCGCACCGGCCGGCCCCCTCGATCCGTCGCGGATCCGCGCTTTTGCCAGCAGTGGCTGGCAAGGAGTGAACTATGCGAAGGGAGTCTGGCACCATCCGCTGCTGGCACTTCCGGGAACCACGGACTTCATCGTCGTTGACCGGGTTGGCGATGGCTTGAACCTGAACGAACAGGATTTGGATGTGCCGATATGGGTAACGATGCCTGACGCTTGATCGGCCGAAATCCAGGGAATCGGCTGAAATTCAAGATAAACTGCCCATACATCCATCCGTCGTTGAACCGTGATGTCTGTCTCTGCCCACGCCACACCCGCACCAGCCTTTCCTGATGAAGATGCACGCGTCGCGCTGCTACAACGCCTGAATCTGCTGGACACGCCGCCCGAGGAGACGTTTGATCGCGTGACGCGGTTGGCGTCGATCATTGCCGGCACCCCCATGGCAATGGTGACCCTGGTCGACAACGAACGTCAGTGGTTCAAGTCCAGCGTTGGCATAGAATCAAAGCACACGCCGCGCGATATCGGGTTCTGTCCCCACGCGATGGTCAGCGATGACCTGTTCGTGGTGCCCGATGCCGAAAATGACCCGCGGTTCCAGCACAATCCGCTCGTTACCGACAGCCCGCATATTCGCTTCTACGCCGGCATGCCATTGCGTTCATCGCAAGGGCATGCGCTGGGCACCCTGTGCGTCATCGACACCAAGGCTCGACAACTGACGTCCGAACAGGAAGAAGCGTTACGAGACCTTGCCGCGATTGTCCGGCGGGAATTGCTGCAGCGCGAGGCCACGGTGATGTCACAGTCGATGCAACGCGCCGAGGGTCGTGCGCTGGAAGAATCGAGCGCAGTTCTGCACGCCACGTTTCACCAGGCAGCGGTCGGGATGGTCGTGCTAGGAATGGATGGACGTCTGCAGCAATTAAATCAGCGCTTTGCATCGATGCTCGGCTATACGGTAGAGCAGTTGCAAGGCAAGCATTTCAGTGAATTCACGGATGCCGACGACGTTGCATTGGCGGCGGCGGATACGGCCCGCATGCAGAGCGGCGCCATCAGTTCATATTCACGTGAACGGCGCTATCGCCGGCGCAATGGCGAATATGTCTGGGTCAATGTGACGGTTGCGTTGGCCCGCACGTCGGATACGCAACCGCTGCACTATATCTCCGTCGTCGAAGACATTTCGGAACGCAAACGAAGTGACGATGCCCTGGCGGAACTACGCGCGGAACTGGAAGCGCGTGTGGAGCAACGTACGGCCGAATTGAAAGCGGTAAACACCGACCTTGCCCATGTCGTAGCCGAACGCGATCGGACGATTGCGGCACGACGACTGATCGAGGAGGCGTTGCGCACCAGTCGTGAAACATTGCAGACGATCACGGACAATCTGCCGGTTCTGATCGGTGATATCGATGTGGATCTCCGTTATCGATTCACCAACGCCACATATGGCGAGGTCTTCCACTGCGACGCCTCGCAGTTGCCGGGACGACGTGTCGCGGACGTCGTCCGGCCGGACCTGATGGCCCGGCTCGCCCCGATGTTAGAGCGCGTGCTGGCCGGGGAACGCGTCGTTAACGAGAACGTCGTCTATGACGAGGCCTCCGGCCGTGTATGGAGCGCGACCTACATCCCCCACTATAAACACGACGTGATCAACGGCTTCTATGTCGTCAGCTATGACGTAACCGAACGCAAACGCCTCGAGTCGTCGCTGACGGAGCAGGCATTGCAAGACCCATTGACGCTGTTGCCAAACCGTCGTGCCTTACTTGCACATGTCAGCGATGCTATCGCTGACAGTGCACCACTGGCCATCCTGTTTCTCGACCTTGACGGCTTCAAACGCGTCAACGATCTTTACGGACACGAGAGCGGCGATGTGCTGTTGACAAGAGTGGCCGACCGATTGCGCGCGACGGTACGCGCCAGTGACGTGGTTTCCAGGTTGGCAGGCGATGAATTCGTGCTGGTGCTACATGCGTTAAACACGCACCACCTCGTCGCCGCCGATGCGCGACGCGTGGCAAGCGGTCTGATCGAAGCGCTGAATGTGCCGGTCGATATCGGCACGCACCAAGTGCGCATTGGTGCAAGCATCGGCATTGCCTATTACACCGGGCGACCTACGCGCCCGATCACGGCGAAAGGCTTACTCACCTGCGCCGACCTAGCCATGTACGAGGCGAAAGCGTCGGGCAAAAACACCGTTCGCCTGGCAAACGAAGATCGTGTGCTCGCCCACGCGCCGCGCACGCATGACGAGACGGCAGGTTGAACCTCGTCATGTGCCCGATTGCGCGACGCTGCGCGTGTTGGCCACCCTCAACCCAGCGTTCGGGCCGTAACACCCAGGTCTCGCCAGTGCTCCGGATGGCAGGTGAATAGAAGAATCTGGTGCCGCGTTCCGGCATCGAACAACGCTCGCTTCATCTGCGCGAGGCGTATCTCGTCGCTGTGTACCAATGCATCGTCCAGCATCAGCAAGGTCGGATGCCCGGCCTCCCGCAACAAGTCGGCGTAGGCAAGGCGCGTGAGAACACCTAATTGCTCGCGCGCGCCGAAACTCAATGCGTCGACATCGGCCTGCTCGTCACCCGCACCCGGTGGTACCCCGCTGGCGTCGCCGACTGCGTCACCGATATGACGATATCGTTCCCGCACCAATGTCACGGGTTGCATTTGCGCATCCAGCATTAATGCCGCGCCTGGGAACAGCAATGACAGGTAATGCTGAAGATAACGTTGCAATGGCGCCTGCAACCGCTGTACCAATGCCCTCTGTTTGTCGCGGAGCAACATCAGCAAATAATCGAGCGCCGATGCCCGCCGCCGCATCTCGTCGCGGCGACGTTCCGCCTCGGCCAAGGCCCGTGCAACATCGGCGGCCAACTCATCAAGCCCCTGTGCACCCGCAGCCTCCAGCGATACTTCCAATTTCAGCAGCGCCTTGCCTCGCGCATCGTGTTGCAGAGCGTGTTGCTCCGCACTGCGCGCGAAACGCGCGATATCCTGGCGCAGAATGTCCGGCCGCGCCTGCGCGATTTCACGCTCCT
>NZ_LAQU01000024.1 GCF_000970345.1 Robbsia andropogonis
CTCAATAGTGACTGCTACCACACGCCTCCATGACGACGCGGCAAGGTGTGCGATTCGAGAAGAAAGTCAATATCTGCTGCCGCTTCAAGACCTTGCGCTGGATGACGCTCGGTGAGCCCTCCACGAAATGCAACTGGAACACCGTCTTCGCCAAATCGATTGCGATAATCTCGTTCATTTTGCATCTCCTAGTGAAAGGCTTCTTATGCGGGTCAGGTCATGCTAGCACTGTGGCGCTGTCGATTCGTTAGGTTGGCACCTGGGATTGGCGGGAGGCGGCCATTCCATCTAAAAAGTTTCTACACACGATTGGTTGATAATTTATATTATGTTAAATAAAATATCTACATATGAGAATTTCCCAGCTATCACACAAAGTTGGGGCGACGCGGTCGATTCAGGCGACGGTTTCCACTTTCGTGATCGATGTTATCGGGCGACTTCACGATAAAGCGTAATCACGCTGCCGTCCTGCTGCACACCCAATTGCGGTATTGCCACCCCCAGGCCGGCTCCGTGACCTGCACTGGCATAGCCGATGCGGATCTCTGCACAGCCATCTCGGTACAGAAACTGCAAATGATCGTGGTAACAGTGAAACTCTGCAGAAATCACGTTCTGCCGGGCCGCGGCAAAGTGCAAGGTCGCGGCTTGTGCAATCGCAGTGGAAAAACACTGTGGCGTAGATCTGAGCTGCGCACGCACTGCGAGGTCGTCCAGTGAGATGCCGCCGCTGAAACCGCCACATAACGGCAGACAATACTGGAGGTAACCCACAGCCTTTGTGTTAACCAAACCCTCAAACGCGCTGAAACGAAACTCTCCCTCGTTGCCGATCACCGGCAACATCGTCTCATTGATACGCGACATGGTTTGAACATCGTCGGTCCCGACCGGTGCTTGAATGGCGGCAGGCTTGAACGCGGCAAGTGCCTTGGTCCACGTCTCTACAGAGCCATCGCTTAACTGGTTCACCGCATCAACCCAGAGCGTCGCACTGTCGCCTATCGTCTCCCGGACCGCGCTTACCCGTGCGAGATCCTCCTGCAGCGTCAGACCTGCGATCTTCATTTTATAAGCGGTAAATCCCGCATTTCGATACGCGCGAAACTCCGTGCGCAGATCGTCGAGGGAATACGTATCGCGATATAAACCGCCGCTCGCATAGACCGGGGCGCTCTCGGAAACACCGCCCAGATAGCGCCATAATGGTAAGCGTTGCCCTTTTGCAACAGCGTCCCAAAGCGCGATATCAACAGCGCTGACGGCAGCCGAGACTGCCCACGGCATATCCGATGAGATTTCCTGCATTAGTGCAGCGGCTGCATCTCTTGGTGACTCGATGCAACGTCCGATCAACCGCGGTGCCACCTGCTCTGCCAGAAGCGCCAAGACGGCTTCGCAATTGGTGTATTGGGACCAGCCCTCTCCCACGCCCACCTCACCGGATGCCATTTCTATCAGCAATAATGGAGCACGCCGTTCATGCCAGCGAAAAACAGGATTCCACGCCCTGCCATCGAGCTGGCGAGAAAACGCTAATACCGTGACTTTGGCAATTTTCATCGCGCTGCTTGGGTGCCGTGCATCACGCTACGGTGCTTACCGACAGATGCGATTGTGCTGCGGTGCGTTTGCGATGAATGCGCTTTTCAAGATAACTAGCGAAACGTGTGAGCGAGAAACATATCGCAAAATAACCCAGCGAAAGCAAAAAGAACACCTGGAACGGCTGTGTCAATAGACTGTTATTAACTTGATTTGCAGCATACGTCAGTTCTTGCACGCCGATCACATAACCGAGAGACGTGTCCTTGATAGTGGTGACGAATACCCCGACCATGCTAGGCAGCATATTGTATAGCGCCTGCGGCAGGATGACGTAACGCATCCGGTCGACGTAGTTCAAGCCCAAGGCTGCGGCTGCCTGCACCTGCCCATTCGGCAAGGCTTCGATGCCCGCCCGGACCACTTCCGCTAGATACATGGCTTCGAATATCACCAATGTGCAGACCATAGCGGTAAAGCCACTCAGCGGGCGCCCGATCACGATTGGCAATAGGAAATAAATACTGAAAATCAGCATCACCAGCGGGATGCTTCGGACAAGGTAGCGCAGCAATGTCGCCGGCCGACGGATCCATCCTATCGCGCTCAACTGCGCGAGTGCGATAAGCACACTGAGGGGAAAGGCCAGGCCAATGCCGACTATCGAAAGAATAAGCGTGGCAGCAATGCCGCCCAAAGGACCATTGGGATAGGTGCCTATCAACATCAACAGCCAGTTGTCGCGAATGATCTCCAGCATCTGCCTACCTCGAAACAATACTGAAACGCCGCGACAGCCAAGCCCCAACGCCCATCAGAGTCAGCGCAAGAACGACATAAAGGACCGTGCTAACGCCATAAATATCCAGCGTCTGAAAGGTATTGCTGGCAATTTCTTTTGTCGCGTACGTCAATTCGATGGCGCCCACAATCATGGCAAGACTCGACGTTTTGACCAGTAAAACACTCCCGCTGATCAAAGGCGGCAATGCCTTCCTCATTGCCTGCGGCAGGATGACGTAGCGCATCGTGCCAAGGTAACTAAGTCCCAGCGCTTTTGCTGCCTGACGTTGCCCCAGCGAAACACCTCGGAGACCACTGCGGATGTCTTCGGCAAGATAGGCGCTGTAGTAAAGTCCAATTGCGATAGCGGTGAAAAAATATTCGCTGTGATTGGCATTTGCCCAATCTTGAATGGATTGGGGCATCACATTGGATACGCCGAAGTACCAAAGGAAGATATGCACCAAAGGGGGCACATTCCGCTGATATTCGATAAAGCAGACGACCAGGAACGCGACGATCCGGATCTTACTCATCCGGATCGTCGCAAGCGCAATGCCAAACAGAAAAGCAAGCAGCCAACTGCCGAGGGACAGCAGGATCGTCCCGAGCAGACCCGTCGCCAACAAACGGATATTATCGGGCGTCAGAATCGACAGATGGCTTGAGAGCGAACCCATGGTGTTTTATTCGACCCGGCTATGCGGTGACTACGTGGGTTGCCATCAGCCCTTGATCGGCTCGATCTTGAAGGAGCGCTTCATTTTATAAATCGTGCTCGGTCCCATCCATTTGTCGAAGATTTTTTTGCGCTTCGCCGGATGTCTCGATGTCGACCAATGCATCGTTCACCGCCTTGAGCATCGTGCCCTCGTTTTTGCGAACGCCGAAGCCCCATGTTTCTTCGCCGACGGGGGTATCGATTATCTTATAATTGTCCGCTTGCGCACCCAACTTGCTAACCAGTCGACTTGCCACTACCTCGGAAACGCTGAAGGCATCGGCCTTGCCCTGCACCATGGCAGCGAAGGCAGTCGGTGTATCTTCAAAGCCCACCAACACCGCACCCGGTACGGCATGCTTCACGAAGCCTTCCGTGATGCCCCCTTTAGTGAAACTGATGCGTTTGCCCGACAGGGAAGCCAATGAGGTGTAGCCTCGATCGGCGCGCACAGTCAATTTATGTTCGCTGACGTAATAGCCGTCGGAGAAATCGACTTGCTGCGCACGTGCCGGTGAATACCCCAGTCCAGCCGCCATGATATCGGCGCGACCGGCTTGCAGTTCGGGAATGCGTGCTTCGATCGTCACTGGCTTGACCTCGGCTTTGACACCCAGTCGTTTCGCAACGGCCTGACACATATCCACGTCATACCCCTGCAACTGGCGATCTGCGCCAACGAAACCGAAGGGCTCGAAAGCACCCAACACGCCGCAACGCATCACGCCGCTGGCTTTGACATCGGATAATTCATCGGCGTGTGCCACGCTGGCATTGCAGGCAAACCCCAGAACGAGCGCCGATGCAGCCACGTTCAACGCGTGTTTGGAGTTTCCTTTGTAACCATTTTTGCACAGGCGCTTGACCGTTTTTTTCAACCCGTCGCTTACGACTTGCATTGCATTCTCCCCGAGGACAACTTTCGCCGTTTGATGTACTGCGTTGGACAAGCGCTTATTGACCAATCCGCGCCGTGATGGTTTTCTTTGCGACGCGGCAGGCAGCCAGATCCCAGGCGGCGCACCCTACTGTCTTCAGCAAGACCGGAGCAGTGATGTCGAGTGTTCCATCCAGCGCCTGCGCCATAGAGGCAACCGTCGTCCAATCGATGCCGGCCTGAATCAAATCGCCCGCCTCGTGACGCGCGCCCAATGGATCGTCTACCACTACGTAGCTGGAGTCCACCGTACACTGCCCTAACTCCGCGGCATCCGGCGTGAACGCCCCTACGCCTATTACAAGACGGCCGACGCGTGCCGGGCTTGTGTAGACCGGCGACTTGCTGGTTGTAACCGTCACTACCACGTCCATTTCGTCCGGAATAACATCGCTCTCAAGTGCGCGGAGTTCCGGAACGTCCACAACGTGTTTGCGCACAAAATGCCGCGCACTATCCTGTGACCGGCCCTTGATGTAAATCCGTGTCTGCGGGAATGCGGCTGCCAGTGCGTGTACATGGTGTACCGCCTGCGTGCCTGTGCCGACGATCAACACATTATTCGGGATCGACTTATAGAAGGTCTGAATCCCTAACATCGTGACCGCGGCAGTACGCCGCCCTGTCACGGTCGGGCCATCCAACACAAACAGCATTTCCCCCGTCACTGCGTCGCAAGCAATCACTTGCCCATGGATGGTCGGTAGTGCCTTCGTGCCGTTTTGGGGACACACATTCACTAGCTTGTGAATCGCCATGTCGGCTGCACTCGACGGCATAGACAACATCACGCCACCCGCCTGTAACGGTACGACCAGTCGCTCCGGGCTGACGATCTCCGCGCCCGCATATTGCGTGATCGCTACGCGTAAGGCAGCGACCAGTTCGACGTAATCGAGTAAGGCCGCCGTGCCGGTCGCGTCAAAGGTCTGAGTGGTCATATAAGCAAAATCGTGACGATAACGGAAAAGGGGAAGTCGAGCTGCGGCAAATGGCTAGCCGTTTTCAGGTCGCCCTATTTTGTGCGAATCTATACCAATATTGGCGCAAAATAAACCAGAATAAATTCGTCCTCAGCGAAGCTGGACTCAGAATGTACCAAAATACCGCGTTACCTATGCTTTTCTGACACTTTCAAAGCGTTGCTAGATTTCTTGTGTGGTATATTAAAAACCAATTTTCCGTTGAGGTTAAGCGATGACAGCCACGAGACTGGCATTCGAGGGAGAGTTTCGGCCGCTGCAGATCTATGAACAAGTCTCCGAGAAAATCCGTGAAGGGATACGCTCGGGTCACTTCAGCGCAGATACGCGATTGCCATCGGAGCGTGAATTAGCCGCGCGCTTCGGCGTGGGGCGACCGGCCGTCCGAGAAGCCATCGGTGCCTTGCAAAATGAAGGTCTTGTGCTCACCAAGCCGAATTCAGGCACTTACGTTGCGCCGATGGCGGCGGAAGTGCTGGCAAACGCCGCGAACCGCAGCCTAAGCGATGCCGCGAGTAACGTCGAACAGGCACCCTCCGACTTCAGCCCAAGCGCAACATTGGATGTACGTTTGATTCTGGAGCCCGCCATCGCACGCCGTGCTGCGGCGGGAGCCCAACGCGACAATCAAGCGGAACGTTACCTCGATCAGATGGAAACGGTCACCGATATCAACGACCCGGCACAGCGAGCGCTGTGGAATAACAGTGATCGGCTATTTCATAGACAACTTTCTGCAATGACCGGCGATGCGCTACTCGTGAAAATTGCCGAAGAAATTGCGCGGACGATGGATCAACCCTTATGGAAGCGTATCAAGGACGATGGCATTTACGACCCCAATCGCATTCGCCTTTATGTCGCCGAACACCGCTTGATCTATGAGGCCATCGTCGTTGGCGACGCGGATGCCGCAGCGTTCTACGTGGAGCAGCACATTCATCGTGTGCGCCGCGATATCGCACCGAAATAATATCTAAAATCGCCGTCATGTCTATCTATCGATAAATGGCTCTGGTGCAAATAGGCGGTGCGAGTCGGTTAAAGTATCGAGCCCAACAATCGGGTGAATGCTGATGAGCAAGCGCAAAGACCAGCCGGGGCTATTTGATGGTCGACATTTTGATCGAAAAATCATCGTGCTGTGCTTGCGCTGGTACCTTCGCTACAAGCTCAGCCTGCGCGATCTGGTGGAAATGATGGCTGAGCGCGGTTTATCGCTGGCTCACACCACGATCATGCGCTGGGTGAAGCGCTTTACCCCGGAGTTCGTTAAACGCTGGAACCGATTCGTGATCCCTTCGGGTCGCTCGTGGCGGGTCGATGAGACCGATATGAGGATTCGCGGCAGATGGGTCTACCTGTACCAGGCGGTTGATCGAGATGGCCATACAGTGAACTTCTTACTCAGGGCCAAAAGCGCCGTGGCTGCAGCCAAAGCCTTTTTTCGCAAGGCGATCATGCACCAGGGCTAGCCACCAGAGACTACACGCTCGATGGTTACGCTGCCTCGCACCGCGCGTTGCGGGAGATGAAGGCC
This sequence comes from Robbsia andropogonis, assembly GCF_000970345.1. Lineage (GTDB taxonomy): Bacteria > Pseudomonadota > Gammaproteobacteria > Burkholderiales > Burkholderiaceae > Robbsia > Robbsia andropogonis. The sequence goes on from NZ_LAQU01000024.1 coordinate 6,513, forward strand.
GATGGCCTGCTGCCCGAAGACACGAAGGTCCGATGCTCGACGTGTCTGAACAATATGGTTGAGCAGGACCAACGAAACATCAAGCCCAGAACGCACGTGATACTCGGCTTCAAACGGTTCAGAGATGCCGCGGCAACGATCTCGGGCATCGAATTGATGTATCGCATTCGCAAGGGCTAGTTCGATCTGACCAAACTCGGTCTCGCAATCCTGCGCAACACGTTCGATGTTGGCCTGGTGCTGGCGCCGGAGTTGGTGATGTGGAAGCACGACTGACTGACGTTTAATCCGGCCACTGACATTAAGAAGCACAGGGTCCGGTGCGAGATAAGCGATGTCGGTTAAAGCATAAAAAATCCAAAGGTAACAACCAGACTACTTCATTCAAATCCCTACCGCTCCTCCCAGTAAGGCCTCGCCCAGTTGTCGCCAGAGATAGGCCGCCGCAGGCGAGGCGCGCCGACCTACACGCCGGACGAGTTGGCGCGAGAAATCTCGTGCGATGGGGTGATCAATGTCTAATGCGACCAGCAACCCCGCATTAACGTACAGGCGCGCCGTTTGTCGTGACATGAAGGCCACGCCCAGGCCAGCTGCCGCAATGGCTTGCGCGGCGGAAAAGAGATCACATCGTACGGCGGCGGACAAGGTCATTCCCTCTGCCCTGGCCATCGCATCAACATACTGCTGAATCGCAAAGTGTTCCGGCATGAAGATCAAGCGATGAGCAGCCAGATCAGCCACGCGAAGCGGCACTTCCTGTTTGGCCAGGTCATGGTCAGGACTCACCAAGGCGCAGATCGGTGCGCCCTTGAACGCGCGAGCACGAATTGCCGGTTCGCGGCTTGCTCCCGCGCATAAACCCAGATCCGCCACGTCATCGCGGACCATCGCCAATACTTGCGCGGTTGCACCAGCACGCAAGTCGACGACAATATCCGGATACTCCCCACTGAAGCGGGACAGCGCGCCGGCCAACAGATTTTCCACGAAACCCTCGCCAACGGCGATCGTGACTCGTCCTTGTCGCAGCCCCCGGTAGGCCTCAAGTTGCATGACAATACCGTTTTCGCGGCGTTGGCGGTCACGAAAATACTCGATCACACTCATACCGACGTCGCTAACGACCACGCCACGGCCGCGCCGTTGCAATAGGACGACATCAAAAGCGGTTTCCATCTGTGCAATTTTACGGCTAATGGCGGAGGGATTGATTCCCAGCGCATCAGCGGCCGCACGGATACCACCGTGGCGTTCGATCGTGTGCAGGTAATGCATGCCGCGCGTGCTGAGTTTTTCGACACGTGTATCGCTTGGCCAATCGGACATGACTCCGCTCCCATAATGTTGCCTATCAAGGCAACATTATGGGCCTCGATAAGTCATTTTTGGCTGTTTTTTGCGATGGGATACTCGACCCGTTATTTTGAGTGTTTGGAGCGTGTTCATGGTTACCGAAGGGCAATTTTGCGATCTTTCCGAGACGATCGATCTACATGGCGAGTTGTGCGAAATCCGGCGCGATCTACACGCACATCCTGAACTGGCCTACGGCGAGTTCCGCACGTCGGATAAGGTCGCGGGACTGCTCGAAACATGGGGCTATACGGTAAGCCGCGGGCTCGGCGGCACCGGCATGGTTGCCTCGCTGCGTGCCGGCGAGGGGCATAGGGCCGTGATGGTGCGTGCTGACATGGATGCGTTGCCTATCGCGGAGGAAACCGGCCTTCCCTACGCCAGCAAGCACGCGGGCTTGATGCACGCCTGCGGTCATGACGGTCACACGACGATGGTGCTGGGCGCCGCGCGACACCTTGCTCGCACGCGCCGCTTTAACGGCACGGTACATCTGGTCTTTCAGCCAGCCGAGGAGATCGGTGCGGACAGTGGCGCGGAGAGGATGATCGCCGATGGCTTGTTCGAGCGCTTTCCCTGTGAGGCGATTTTTGGCCTTCACAATCACCCCGGATATCCCGCGGGAACGTTCATGTTTCGCGAAGGCGCTTTCATGGCGGCGAGCGACAAGGCGAAGATCACGATTCATGGACGAGGCGGTCACGCCGCACGGCCCCAGCTCTCTCTCGATCCCGTAGTCATCGGTAGCAGTCTGGTCATGGCCCTGCAAACCGTGGTGGCACGCAATGTTGATCCCATGCACACAGCGGTGGTTACCGTCGGCGTGTTTCAAGCGGGCCATACCGCCAATGTGATTCCGGAGAGCGCTACCCTTGAACTGAGTATCCGCTCGTTCGACCCCGACGTGCGGAAATTGCTGGAGCAACGCATCCGGGCACTCGCCGAGCATCATGTACAGGGCTACGGCGCGCGGATGGAAATGGAGTACGTCATGGGCTATCCGGTGGTGGTCAACAGCGCCGCGGAAACCAAACTTGCCGCACAGGTGGCATGCGAGCTTGTAGGCGCGGACCGTGTAAATGACCATTTTGGCGCCATCGCGGGAAGTGAAGATTTCGCGTACTACCTGCAAAAGAAGCCCGGATGTTTTTTGCGACTGGGAAATGGCGCAAACGCGCCCATGCTGCACAACGCCGCCTACGATTTTAACGACGAAAACCTGACAATCGGCGCTGCCTATTGGACGCGACTCGTGGAACGCTTTTTGGCGAATTGAGTCCACCCCGCCCCGATCGGCCATGCATTGAATTTCCCCATGAAAACCCTATCAGATAATCATCACCCCGATGCCGCGTCTGCTCATCACGCGCCTCGCTCAACCACGACTTCGCAGCGTCGCATCGTAGCGGCTGCCGTCGCGGGAAACCTGCTCGAGTTCTTTGATTTCACCGTTTACAGTTACTTCGCACTGTTGATCGGAAAATTGTTTTTCCCAACAACGGACGCGGTGGTTTCAACCTTGTTGTCACTGTCAGCCTTTGCTATTGGATTCGTGGCACGTCCGGTTGGCGGCTTTGTGCTCGGACGTTACGCCGATCGACGAGGCCGCCGCGCCGCCCTCACCCTGACCATTTTATTGATGGGACTAGGCTCCGCCATTATCGGCCTCACGCCGACTTACGCGAGTGTTGGTCTGGCGGCACCGGTCACCATCGTCTGCGCGAGATTGCTGCAAGGTTTTGCGCAGGGCGGTGAATTCGGTGCCGCGACGGCGACGCTATTGGAGACCGGCGCGGCCAGCAGCCGGGGGTTTCGGGCCAGTTGGCAACTCGCAAGTCAAGGTGCTGCTGCCTTGATGGGTTCCGGACTTGCCGCGATCCTCACTTATCAGTTAAGCAACGATGCGCTGCTGGCGTGGGGTTGGCGCGTTCCTTTCCTGCTGGGTACACTCATCATGCCGGTTGGCATCTATCTGCGCCGCCATATCGTCGAGGAGCCAGTGGCCCCAGCATCGCGCGCGCGTTTGGCGCGTGAGCAGGCATTGGTGAAAAAATGGGTCCTGACCGTCTTCGCGATCATGGGCATGACGGTGGCAACCTACGTGATGATGTATTACATCCCAACGTACGCAATCCAATACCTGCATTTGCCCAGGAAGATCAGCACACTCGTGGCCACGGCCGCACCGCTGGTATCGCTTCTGATGTGTCCGCTCTGGGGCGCGCTGTCGGACAGGATGAATGCGCGCAAGCCACTGACGATGCTAGGTCGAATCGTGTTGATCCTCCTGCTCTACCCTGCATTCTGGTTGATGAACCACTTCCCTTCTGCTGGGGTGGTGACGGCACTGATCGTATTGCTGATGTTCTTTTATACGATGGGTTCTGCCCCGGCCTACGCCTTGATGCCTGAGAATTTTCCTAAGCATGTTCGCGCGGGGTACCTCGCCAGTGCTTACGCAGTCGCCGTTTCGGTGTTCGGTGGGACGGCGCAATTGATGGTCGCCTGGTTGATTCGAGTGACGGGAAACACCATGGCACCGGCCTGGTACATGATTGTTTGTGTAATAATTTCCTTGATCGCTGTATCGATGCTCGAGGAAACGGGGCAAAAAGCACTCGACTGAGCTTGAGGAAACCAACGCCCGGGCAGACCTCATCGATAGCCTACCGGCGTCTATCTGACGCCGGAAATGCCATTCGTGATCGATGCGATTGCGATACGCGCGGTGGTGCTATCACTGACATCTGGATCCCTGCGCATAGTGCATAGATCCAGCAGTAGCGCATCGGGTAGCATCGATCGATGCATGGCCTCGCGTTTCGCACGCTACCGCGCATTCCAAACGACGGAGAATCGCCGCTAGCCTGTCCTCGGGGCGGCGAGCATCTCATGTTGTTCAGGCCGCTTTTTTCTCCACCCTGGCCGCGCGACTTGCAAACCCTTCGATATGTTGGGCGGCGGCATCGCAGCAGTCGCCCGCTTGCAGCACACGTTGCGCGGCTTCCGCGCAACGGGATGCCATCTCGGGATTGCGTATCACCGACTTCAGCGCCTCCGTCAATACAGCGCCATCGATAGGGCTGTCAAGACGCACGCCGCAGCCACTTTTTACGATACGTTGCGCATTGTCGAATTGGTCATGGGCGAACGGTGTCACGATTTGTGGAACGCCCGCCGCATACGCCAATGCTGCGGTTCCGATGCCGCCGTGGTGAACAATCCCGGCACAGCGTGGCAACAACGCGCTCATGGGCACGAACTCCCGCACCAGAACGTCCGGACGATCACGCCACCGATCGCCCGTGTTACGAGCGAGTACGATCGCGCGCATACCGGTGTTTCGGATCGCTTTATCAACAGCACCGAAATACGTATGCGCGTCGATACCGGTTGATCCCGGAGTAAATACAACAGGCGCATTGCCGGTGGCAAGAAATCCCGTCACCTCGCCGTCGAGCCGCTGCGCCGCAACGTCGTCAAATAGCGGAAAACCAGACATCCAGTGATTCGTTGGCCAATCCGCCTGAGGTGTCGCAAACCAAGCGGGAAACAGGCAGAGAACGCTGTCGGTCGAATGCATCCACCGCCCCAGAATGCGCGTCGCAGGGGGTAAGCCAAGAGACGCGCGAACCTGATTCAATGCAGGTCCGCATGTCTTGTCGAGCATCTTTTTTTCGAGGAAAGCCAAGCATTGTTTCTTCACAGGCAAAGGCAACCACGTAGGCAGGTTCATCCGCTTGTGCGTTGGTGGTGCGATCGCCGACAACAACGTCGATGGCGAGATCTGTACCGAGATGTACGGTACCTGATGGAGCTCTTGCATCAAGCGGGCGGCGAATGCCCACAACGTTCCCACCAATACGGTGTCGTCATCGACGAGTGTGCACAATGCATCGTAATGTGGACGAATGGATGGTGCGATCACATTCCATAACGTACGAAACGAGGTGCGCGGATGCCACAACGCAGGATTGTTGATCGCGCTTTCGTACTCGGCGCGCGTGCCGATCGGGACAAAACGGAACCCTTCTTTTAATGCCAATTCCTCGAACGGCGGATGCGAACAAAAGACCACGCGGTGGCCGCGGCGTGCCAATGCACGGCCGATGCCAAGCAGCGGATGGACGTCGCCTGCCGAACCGATTGCCGTAATGACGATCTGGGACATGATGAATTTACTTGCAAGGTCAACCGGCGTGGCAGGATCTGCGCATTGACGTTTTTCGCCTGCACAGGTAATACATGGTCCAACCAGCCGTCACGAATGGTACGGGCCGTGCACGCGTTATAGGCAGGGGTGTAAATAAGCCTGTTTATTGAACCGCTTCGTAGTTGGCAACAGCGGCTGAACGCATCAATGCAGGGGTAACGATCGGTTGAGGCATAACTGGATGATCCCAGCGCTGGCCACCACCGAAGAAATCCATGAGTGCTTCCTGCATTGCCGCAGCCTGTTCGCGCCCTTCCAGCTCCAGAAAGTGTCCGGTATTGGCTACAGTCTCGAATTCGGCATCCGGGATGTATCGTCCCAGTGTTCGAATATCGGCCGAGGTCGTGTATTCGTCGAGGTCGCCATTGATAAACTTGACCTTGCTTTGAATGCTCGACAGACAATGCATGTAACTCTCGGGTTGCAACGCAAGGATTTGCTCGACGTGGAACGCGACCTGTTTTTGTTCCGTTTCGGGCAGACTTGTCAAATACATGTAATTGGTGTGCTTCAGCATGCGCGGCAGATGCTTGCCAACCGTATCGTTTAACAATTGCGCGGCTTGCAGGTTTTCGCCGGCATGAATATGTGCGCGAGCCCGCGTCACATAGTCGACCATGGCTGGATTCAGGAACGGAGAAAAAGAGCCGATAACCGCGCGCTTGATGCTGCTGGGCTCGCGGGCCAACGCGAGCAGAGATGCCAAGCCACCCCACGAAACGGAGTACAAAAATTTCGGCTTGAAGCGATGAATCAAGTGTAGAAGGATGTCGACTTCATCCTCCTTCGTCAGCAAGAAATTGGTATCGCCATTCAACGGGCGAGATTGCCCCGCGTATGGCAAGTCGAAACAAATAACATTATATCGTGCGCTGAGATACTTTACTGTCTTGCGGAATGAAGCGGTGGTGGACAATGCGCCATTCACCAGTATCACACTCTCTCGATCAACGTCGAAAATATGGTTTTCGACGTGAAGGTTGAGCGAGGACGGTACTTGGACCACGGTTCTTTCAACGAACATGTGACACCCGTTATGGTGAGATTAATACAACGCAGTATTATTGGGCAAGGCGCGTTGAAGCGCCTGCGTTAGCGCATTTATCCGACGCCGCTTCCAGCAATGGATGGTTATAAGAACAGGAAAGGTTGTACTCGGTAATAAACGTTACATCGTATGGTCAGCATAGGGTATCACCCGATAAAACTCAAGATTTTTATTGCCATGCCTTTTGAATGTTGCTGGTTATTATTTTTGAAATTTTAGGCTTTCAAAGTGTTCCGTCGATATGAACGATTTAGTTGCACAATTAATTATAGAAGATGATTTTCGTTGTAAGGTATCATGCGGAATGATGTAAAAATTATGGCAAAACCAAGGTTTTTCGTCGCATTTATGCCGCACACGAAAAGTACCGTGTGACATATCCATACATGACTATCAATTCAACCTGGACAATGGGTGCGGACCTCTAAACGCGTCATTCTTTTCACAATGGCTTCAAGCATGTCAGCGTACGTTCGATCGGGTACTATCGTCAGGCATCTGTAAAACGTTTGCGTAAGACGTATCGGTGGGCATGCGTTTGATATAGCGAATTAAGAGCAGCTGTCCCGGGACTGTCTTTCGGCGCTAAAAAAAGTGACGACCCTGACTGACACAATGAAATTCTTTCATTTTGTAAATTTAAGGCAATACGTACGTTTTAGATGCATGTGTTGATCAATTAATAATTATTAAATGTTAATATCAGTCATGCTGACTTGGTTTTGTGATATCTAATAATATGAATATTGTGTCAAGGCAAAAAATATATTACACATTGTGGTTGCGCAACGTTTTTTAAAATCTTTGGCTAGCATAATTTTTGTGTGCTAGACAAATAATTTAACTTATATTTAATAATAAGTCGTTGAGTGCGTCTTGCTAAACATCTTTGGCTATATTTAGATGCTTAGGGGAAATAGGTCTATGTATCAAGCTTTCACCTGCCCTGTCGTCGGTGATGGCGTATCCACTCGCCAGCGAGATGCGCAAGCGCGCTCCTGCCCAGCCGAGGGACGGGTGACACGAACTGGTCATCCGATTCACATGGCGACATGAATCATTTCTCCAGCACGTTAATGCTCGTGAAAACCAGACTCCCTGGCAAACCGATCACATCGAAATTCGTCAATGCCTTCAGGTTGACCGTGTCCCGCTATCCATCGAGCAATGCGACCCGCATGCAATGGTGCCAGCGTGACGCCGCTGTGACACGTTACAACGAACGCGCCAGGATACGTTGGCGATTCCGCATATATCGGAAATCCATCGGGACTCATCACACGCAACGCGCCCCATGCGCGCACGAGTTTTACATTGGCCAACAAAGGAAAACAGCGAACGGCGCGTGCTGCTATGGACACCAGCATGTCGGGAGTGGTTCCGTCATCCCAACCAACGTCTTCCATTGAGTCGCCTAATTGTAGGGTGCTGTTATCGGTCTGGCGAACATAGGAAGTGGGGTATTCCAGAAAGCGTTCAACGCGTTCTGTGATCAGTATCTGGCCTCGATTGGGGCGCACTGGCGCTTGCAGGCCAACATGACTTGACAGAGCCGCATTTCCCAAGCCGGCGGATAGAACGACCCGGGCGGCGTGAAATGTTTTAGCGGCGGTCTTGATCGCAAAGCCCGCGTCGCTCACATAGGCAATCGATTCCACGCGCTGCTTGCCTTGTATAGAAACACCCCGTTGCCTACATGCGGCGTATAAAGCACGAAGCAGCAATAATGGGTTTACATGTCCATCCATCTCAGTAAAACTCGCGCCAGCCACACTGGGGCCAATACCCGGCAGGAATGATTCAAGCGCCGACCTTTCAAGCATCCGGAACGGATAGTTGCCGCCCACCGACGTACGGATGCTTTCCAATCGCGCCTGGCGTTTGGCTAATTCCAAGTCGTCGAAACATAGGTGAAAACCGCCCCGCTGCTCCAGTTTCGAATCTACGCCGGTTTCATCGAAAAGAGACGACGCGAAATTTTTCCACTCTTCGGCTGCAATGCGGGTCCAGCGCGCATAGGAACCCGAGCCATAACCTTTATTTTGGACCCACACCAAACCAAAGTTTCCATGGGCGGCACGATGGCTGGTATCGTCGGCATCCAACACAGTCACCGTTTGCCCCTGTTTTGCCAAACCATAAGCCAATGCCGTCCCCACTAACCCGGCACCGACGACCACGACATCAAGTGATTTCATTGAATTGGATTTTCCCGTTCAAGCGCACAGATCTCGGGGAGTTGATGAGCCTTCATAGGTGGTACCACGCCATGCCACAACGCTACTTCAACCAGTGCCGATAACGCGCTGGGGGCTTGCGCCAGCCTCGACGTTCCGGCATCCAGCGTCAGCACGTTCGGGTTGCCATGCCGCTCCAGTGTGGCGCTCTCCGGATCGAACCATGCGCCAGTGGGCATTATGACAACTTGCCTGACCAAGTCGGTGGTTACGACTGCTCCCGCTAAACATGCACCTCGCTCGTTGAACACGCGTACGACGTCCCCGTCACGAATACCTCGTGTGCGCGCATCTTCCGGGTGAAGGAAAATGGGTGCCCGACCTTGTATTTTTTCAGCCAATGAAACACTACCGGCATCCATTTGGGAGTGCAGCTTGTCAGCCGGTTGATTCGTGATCAAGTGTAGGGGTGAAATTGCCGTCGTATTGCTACCAAGCCATTCTTTGGGCGCTAGCCAACTAGCATGCGGCGGACAGTCGTCGTAAGCAAACTGGGCGATGGTCTTTGAGTAGACTTCTATTTTTCCCGAGGGCGTGTTCAAGGGACACGCTAATGGGTCGCTTCTGAACGCCTCGAACAGGACGAAATGCTTTTCGGGAGGAGGAAATTCAATATGACCCGATTGCCAAAATGCATCGAAATCCGGTAGTGCCATTCCTTGTTTAGCGGTGCCATCGACAACATCCTGATAAATGCGCTGCAGCCAGCCGCGCTCGTTCAAGCCGTCGCTAAACGCCACTTCGTGGTCCGCACGCGCGGCTAGATCGCGGTAAATATCAAAATCGTTCCGCGCATCGCCCACTGGCGAAATCGCACGATGCATCGCTAATATAAAGCGATCGCGTGATGAGCCACCGATATCGTTCCGCTCCAATGTGGTAGTTGCTGGCAACACAATGTCGGCCCGGCGAGCCGTTGGCGTCCACCATGCTTCATGGACCACGATGGTCTCTGGCTTTTCCCACGCCCGCATCAATCGATTCAAGTCCTGATGATGATGGAACGGATTTCCACCGGCCCAATACACCATACGAATGTCTGGATAGGTCTGCGTCTTGCCATTGAAGTCATATTGCTGCCCTGGCGATAAAAGCATGTCTGTCAGTCTGGCAACGGGGATGCCTTTACCCAATGGGTTTTTTCCAGTTGGCATTTCAAGCCCTGGGAAATCGCCACGAGGGTTCCCTACCCCATTCATCGAGCCGTGCCCAAACGCGAAGCCGCCGCCGGGCAAGCCGATCTGGCCCAGCATCGCAGCCAATGTGACCGCCGTCCAATAAGGCTGTTCCCCATGATGCCCGCGTTGTAGAGACCATGCGACCGTTATTAAACATCGAGAAGACGCAGCGCGCCTTGCCAAGTTGATGATGTGCTTTTCGGGAATACCGGTCAGTGCCTCCGCCCATGCGGCACTTTTGACAACGCCATCCGATTTGCCCAATAAATATTGGGCAAACGCGTCGAACCCTTCGCAGTATCGATCCAGAAAGGCCGCGTCATGCAGTCCTTCAATCAACAATGTATGAGCCATTCCCATCATCAAGGCCGTGTCTGTATTGGGGCGCAAGCCAATCCATTCGGCATTGATGTTTTCCGGGGTGTCGGCACGAAACGGGCTCACCGAAACAAATTGAATTCCCGCGCAGTATGCTTCGTTTAGCCACTGACCCATTACGTGTTCGCCTGCACCGCCAGACGTAATGTCGCCATTCTTCAAGGCGAGTCCGCCAAATGCAATGATTAGACCTGTATTGGCAATGATGCTGTTCCAGTCCGTAACACGGCCACTGACGGGCGCATACGTACCAATCACATGCGGCAGAAGAAACTGCGCGGCGCCCCAGCTGTAATTACCTTGTTGATCGATACAGCCGCCACCAGAATACAGAAATCGATGCGTCAAGGTGCGCGCATGATGTAGACGCCCCGCCGAGGACCATCCATAGGAGCCCCCAAATAGACCTTGCGCGCCATGTTGCGCCCTAACCCGCTGCAGCTCACCCGCAACGAGATCCAGGGCCACGTCCCACGATACTTCCACATACCCTTCCACGCCGCGAGCGGAACGATCCGATCGCTCTCGAGCGGCAAGCCATCCCCGCCGCACTGCTGGACGCTTTACCCGTAACGGTGAATACACCTGTTCCACAATTGCTTTCAGAAGTCGGGAAGGAGCCGGATCCTTTTTAAAAGGATCACAACGGATTAATCGCCCTTCACGAACAATGGCTTCAAATGCGCCCCAATGCGACAAGGAAGGGAAACGCTTCTCGCGACCGTCATGATTGAGGTCAAACTCACTATCGCCATTGCCTTGCGAATCGCCAGCGGTCTCGTACGTTTTGCTAGCCATGGTTTTCCTTTGTCGCCGCCAATATTTTTTCAGACTAGCGATACATTTTCATGGCGTCGAAGGCTTGCGACAGATCTGCAATCAGATCCTCGACATCCTCGAGTCCAACATGTAACCGGTACGCTTGTCCCGCATACGGCCAGGGAGCGACCTCGCGTTCGCCGTCCGGATTGAACGGTACGATAAGGCTTTCGTAACCGCCCCACGAGGCACCGAGGCCGAACAATTTTAGCGCGTCAATAAAAGCCGTCGTTGCGGCAACCGGTGCGGGCTGCAACACAATACTGAACAATCCGCTCGCCCCGCGATAATCACGTTTCCAGAGACTATGGCCTGGATGCGAAGGCAGTGCAGGATGAAGAACCGTATGCACTTCGGGGCGAGTGGACAACCACGTCGCCACGCGCACGCCACTGGCAAAGTGTTGCTTCAAGCGTACCGACATCGTCCGTATACCACGCAGCGCGAGATAAATATCGTCTGGCCCCGCGGTATAACCTAGATCCTGCGTTGTTTGTTTGATTTGCGGCCAGGCGGACGAATTGGATGTCACTACGCCCAACATCGCGTCCGAGTGCCCGACGATATACTTGGTAGCGGCTTGAATCGAAACGTCCACACCATGTTCGAATGGCTTGAAGTAAAGCGGTGTTCCCCAGGTATTGTCCGCGATCACCGTAAGATCGTGACGATGTGCGATACGTGACAGGGTTGGAACATCTTGCATTTCCAGCGTCTCGGAACCTGGGGATTCGATATATAGCACCCGTGTGTTCGGCCGGATCAACGCTTCGATCGATTCGCCGGCGGAAGGCACGTAAAACGTCGTTTCCACACCCATCCGCTTGAGTAGGCGAATCGCGAAACTCCGTGTAGGAGAATAAGCACTGTCCGTCATCAGCACGTGGTCGCCGGCGGCGACAAAGGAGAGCAATGCGCCGCTGCAGGCGGCAAGACCCGATGGATAGACCAACGCACGATATCCCCCCTCAAGTGTGGCAATCGCTTCCTGAAACGCATGCGTGGTAGGTGTGCCAAAACGACCATAATACGTGCCGACAGCACCTGAGCGTTGCGCTTTTTTCTTTTCTTGCCATTCCGCAAGTGACGATGACAAGATCGTGGAACCGCGAATGATCGGGGTATTAACCACGCCGTTAAATCGCTCTGGATGCCGTCCAACGTGGACGACGCGCGTTTCGTCCTGGAGATGACTCGCCATGAATAGGTGCCCGTTGATGGAAAACATTGGAAATCCTGATGTAACGTCTTCCAGACAGTCTCATCAAGATGTTGGCGTGGCTAGAACGATTGCTGCAGACCGACGCGAACGGCTAGCTGATTGGCTGTCGTCGATGCCGTGAGCAAATTTAAGTTCGCGACGGCTTTTTGCCCCATCGAGTTCGTTCCCGACGCATGTTGCCAGGCACCGATTACATAGAGGCTCGTTGATTTTGACAACGCATATTGAGAACCCAAGGTGAGCTGCTCATATTTCGCCGCTTCCGCTTTGGTATAAGCAAATGACGAGGCCAGTGCCAACGAAGGGGTCAGCTTGAATTTGTAAATCAGTTCTGCACTAGTAAGTACTGGGTTGATGCCACCGACAGGCGTAGTCGTGGTTTTCTTTACGGCGTTGAATTGCGTCCGTGTCAATGTCGCGGCCAGGGTTGCGCGTCCCAAGACATACGCGCCGCCAATACCATAGGTGTCGATACTTGCCGCCGACGTATAACCTTTGAATATGGGATTCGTGACAGGGTTCGTGAAGGTCGTGTTGGCAACGGCTGACGTGCTCGCGTCAAAATACGTTACGGCAGGATTGTTAATATGATGAAAAACGGCACCTAGGGAAACGGGGCCTGCTAAATATTGCGTGCCCAAACCCCACACTTGGTTCGTGCCTATTGAACCGGCAATCCCACCGACACCATACAAACCGCCCACGCTCAACCCATGATAGCTTTGCGAAGAAAATTTTATGGTGTTATTAAACTTGTAGTCCGCGAAGGTGTTATCGAGATCCCCCGCATGCGCCGCCATGGACCCACCGAACAGAACGGACGCACTGTATGCGCCTAAATAGGTGACCATGACATCATCTTGACGCCCTAGCGTGACTTGCCCAAAGCGATTCTTCAGCCCAACGATGGCCATACGCCCGAATTCTCTAGAATTCTGCAGGTTGGCCCCTGTCATCATATTAAAGCCGTTCTCCAACTGGAATAACGCCGACGTACCCCCGCCAAGATCCTCGGTGCTTCTGAGGCCCCAGCGGCTGCTTCCACGCCCCCCGCTGGTGGCTTGGAAAGCACTTTTTCCACCCGCGTTATTGGTGTACGTCACCCCACCGTCGGCGATGCCGTAAAGCGTCACGCTACTTTGTGCAAGGGCTTGCATCGCGTTTGCGCCCAACGCTGCGCACAGCCCCATACGAACACCGAAAAACACCAACAGATGTCGACATTCTCCTTTCTCTTGCGCAGTCCCGATGAATCTTTTGCTTATGTATTTTTTCATTCGTGGTCCTATATTTAAAATATAAATGCAGTTAAGAAAGAAACTAGCGATTTACCCGTTATTCATGAAACGTGCTGCGTCTGTGTCAAGGTTTGTAATTCCGGCGAATGATATCGCGCTAGGAACGCTTGTGTGAGAGGGTGCGATGGTACGTCTAATACCTGTCGTGCCGGACCGATTTCCACGACCACACCATCTCGCATGAACACCACCTGATCAGCGACGTCGCGAGCGAAGTTCATTTCATGCGTGACCAAAAGCATCGTCATGCCTTCATTTGCAAGGGCTCTTATCACATTCAGAACTTCGCCGACTAATTCGGGATCGAGAGCAGATGTAGCCTCATCAAACAGCATTACCTCGGGGCGCATCGCCAAGGCACGGGCGATCGCCACGCGTTGCTTTTGTCCCCCCGACAGACGATCCGGATACATGGCCGCTTTATCTTCCAGTCCTACCTTAGCCAGCAAGGCCAACGCTTGAGTCCTGGCCTCTGTTTTTGGCGTATGTAATACGGATAACATGCCCTCCATCACATTTTGGAGTACGCTCAAGTGCGGAAACAGATTAAAGTGCTGAAATACCATCCCGGTGCGGGCGCGGAATTCCGATAGGACTTTATCTCCTGGAAGACGCGTTTTAGCGCGGTCGAAAGATTGCAACGTACGTCCAACACGAATGGAACCGGTGTCAGGAATCGTCAGTAGATTGATGCTGCGTAACAACGTTGACTTCCCGGAGCCGGAAGGACCGATCAGAGCCACCACTTCCCCTTTCCTTACGTTCAAGGAGATGTCGCGCAGGACCAGATTATCACCGAACGCCTTGCTTACGTGATTGACTTCTATCATGTTTTCCATATCATTCATCAATGTGCCGATACGGTACCAAAGCTGCTCTCGATACGCCGAGACGCAAATGTCGCGGGTAAAAGCAAGGCGAGATAAACCAAAGCGACGATGGAATAGGACTCTAGCGGGCGGAACGTTTCGTGTGCGATGGTTTGTCCTTGATACAAGACATCAGGCAAAGCGAGAACCGATAGCAGCGATGTGTTCTTCAACTGCATGATCGATTGATTCATGAGCGCCGGTATCATCCGGCGACAAGCTTGCGGCAATATGATGCGTAACATAATCAGATGGCGGCGCATTCCCAATGCCTTGGCCGCCTCCGCCTGGCCCCTGTCAATGGAAAGCACGCCACCACGGACGAGTTCCGAATAAAAAGCACCGCCATACAATGTCAGTGCCAGCACGGATGCCGTGGCTGCTGACATTTGCACGCCGGTCAATACCGGAAGTGCATAGTAAAACCAGATCAGTTGCACCAGAACGGGAGAGCAGCGAAATATTTCGACATAAAAACGGAAAGGCCCGGCAATCCAACGGGCCGTTGATAAACGTCCCAGACCGACTAAAAGCCCTACGCCCATACCTGCCACTATTGTGATAAGGGTGTATCGCAATGTGTAGCCAATACCCACCATGAAAAGCTGCCAGTAAGGCAGAATGTCAGAAAAATTCCAGTGATACACGTCGCCCCCGTAACTTAAAAGTTGACTTGCGATGGAATATCACTGGGCTTCACCCCCACCAGCTTCTCTAGATTACTCAACATGATCTGCTTGATTTTTCCGCTCTGATGCATGCCTGCCAACCACTTATTGAAGTACCCCTGCCACGCATCGCTTTCTTCCTTGGGCAGTGCCGCATTGGTGGTGGTAGACGCCATCGGTAGAGGCACGATAAGGTGTCCCATCGACGGATTTTTCTTCAGCATTGTCAATGCGAGAATGATGACGGTTACCTGGCAATCGGCCCGGCCGGCCTGTACTGCCAACGTTGCGTCATTCGTCTTGTCGAATCGCATGATGGTGGCCTCCGGGCAAGTCTTGGTCACCAGGGCATCGTAGGACGATCCGAGATCCACCGCGATTCGTACGCCTTTCTTGTTAAGCGACTCCCAAGTTGTTGGGTTAAAGCCAGGACGGGCCACCAATGAATTGGCGTTATGAAAAAGCGGATCGGAAAACGCGACCGCTTCGCGTCGTTGCTCCGTGGGAAACAAACCAAAAAATACATCTATCTTACCGGCCTGTAGATCCAATACCGCGTTACCCCATGTTGTTTCGTTAATCTGAGTAGTTGCGCCCAGACTTTTCGCGAGGTCCGAGGCCATATCAATCATGCAGCCTTCCCATTGATTGCTGACGATATTTTTGTAGTAGTAAGGGGTACCACCACGAACGGCACCGATACGCAGGATTTTGGTCTTTTGCACTCGTTCAAGCGTGTTTCCGAACGAAGGCTGTGCCCACGTTTCATGAGCGAAAAAGCTCGCACTAATCAAGCCGCCTGTCTGTAACAAAAACGTACGTCGATTAGACATTCTGTAACCCCGTTTTGTAGTGTGCTTGCGCATCAGTAATGGTGACGTCATGCGGCGCCAATCCAAGACTGGACTGAAGTGACAGCGGCAAGCCACGCCATGCAACCATTTTCACAAAAACTGGATATTCCCCGGTATAACGCCTCTGTCAGAACGTGCCCGGATAACTGCCGCCATCGACCAACAGATTTTGTCCGGTGATATATCCTGCATTTGCAGAACAGAGAAAGGCGCAGTACTGTCCAATCTCCTCGGCGGCGCCATAGCGCTTGGCCGGTGTCGATTGCTGCCGCGCGTCCCAGATCGCTTGAAAATTTTCATCCGTGACATTCGGCATGTTACGAATGTGGCGAACTTGCGCGTCAGTGGCAAAGACGCCAGGCAAGAGGTTGTTGATCGTGACGTTGTGGGCTACCGTCTGCCTGGCCAATCCGCCAACGAAACCTACCAATCCCGACCGCGCACCGTTCGACAGGCCCAATTCACTTTGCGGTATTTTTACGCTGCGGGACACAATATTGACGATCCGGCCAAATTTCCGATCCATCATCCCGTCAACCGTGCGCCGGATCATTTCGATCGGCCCGAACATCATCTGGTCGATCGCTTGTATCCAATCGTCACGACGCCAATTCCTGAAGTCTCCCGGCAATGGTCCGTCACCGTTATTGATCAAGATGTCAGGTGCCGGACAACTTGTTAAAGCGGCATCGCGTCCTGCTTCCGTCGCAATATCTGCTACCACGACATCCACGAAATGCCCGCTGATCGCCTCGATTTCTTCCGCTGCGCTCCGCAACGTGGCCAAGGTGCGCGCGGCAATGGTCACTTGCACGCCTTCCATCGACAGTTGCAGCGCACATGCACGTCCCATACCTCGGCTACCGCCAAAAACAAGCGCGCGTCGGCCGCTGATCTGAAGATCCATATTCTTTTTCCCTTTTCGCGCGCTGTTTAGCGTTCGAGAGGCCGCATTGGGAAGTCATATTGTTTGTCCAGGCCTAGATGACGTACCGCGCGTAGCCCGCGTTCGAGCGCCTCGCCTTCCAAGCCACGCAAAGGACGGCGCAAATCGCCAGCGGGCAATCCAACCGCTTTCATCAAGCATTTCACTGCAACGGGATTTATCGCGGAATACGTGTAGTGAAGGATGGGCAGCATGCGAAGGTAGGTCGCCTTGAATATTTCTGCTTGCTCAGGTGTTTTCCAGGGCGTAGAAATCGTTGCAATCTCAGCGGGTGCAATGTTGCCCGTCATATTTGCGGTACCATGCCCACCCAGACTCATGGTAGGCACGACCAATCCCAGGTTCGGTGAGTCGCAGCACATGATGGATACATCCGTGTTCGCCGCGAGCATTTGCGCAACCTGTCCTACACGGGTAGTCGATTCCTTATGAACCACATAATTTGGGTGCTTGAATATGCGGATCAAGCTGTCCCAATGTAGATCAGTTTTTACACGCGGCGGATTGTTATAGATACCTAGCGGCAGATCGGTCGCATCGGCCACTTCCAGGAAAAACGACTCACCGTCTGTTTCTGGGGCACAAATATAAGCCGGCGCGGCGAGGATCGCGCCATCTGCCCCGGCATCTTTCGCGAATTTGATATTGGCGATTGTCATATCGGTGTTGCCGCCCGTACACCCATAGAAGAAGGCCATTTTCCCGGTCTTCATCTTTGCCGTTTCGGCAATCAGTTGCTTACGCTCATCCGGCGTCAGCATGGATGCTTCGCCTGTCGAACCCATGAAAAGGATGGCTTTTGTACCGTTATCTTCTTGAAATTTTAGTAGCGTTCGAAACGCTTCGAAGTCAATCGATCCATCTCGATTGAAAGGGGTAATTAGTGCAACGAATGATCCTTCGATTTTCATCTTTGCCATTTTCCGTCCTTTTTTTCGATTTACCAGGTGATGAGCATCGCGCTCATCTTGATGTACTTGCCGAAAATGTCCACACGCGTTTCAAGAGAATCGCGAGAACCATTTACCTATATGTCGGTGATGAATCAAGTATTGACAGCGAAAATTATCCGAGCAAGCATGCTTTATTGAAACTCAATTACTTTTGGTAATCACATGAACCTCGCCGACCTTCGCTATTTCATCGCTGTCGCCGAAACGGGCTTGCTACACAGGGCGGCGTCGGAAGTGGGTATGAGTCAGCCGGCGCTTACCAAGGCGATACGCCGGCTTGAGGCACAGTTGCATGTTCCGCTGTTTGACCGTACTCCCAAAGGAATGCGTTTGACGCAATTCGGTACGGCTTTTCAAGAACACGCGCGCGGTCTGGTGGCGGGCTTTCAGCAGTCCCTGAATCAAATCGAAGAATTACACGCGGGACAACTTGCAAAAGTACGCGTGGGGGCGGCCCCTGCCGCCGAGCCGTTAGTGGGTCGGGCTTTTTTGGCACTCTTGAGAAAACGTGCTGCAATGCGCATGGAAATCAAGGTGCAATTGTCCGATGGATTGCTGCGCTCCTTGATCGATGGGGATATCGACATTGCCGTTTCTCCCCTTCCTAGTCAACTGCCAGACGAGATACGTGCTCGAATACTATTTGATGAACCAACATCCATTGTCTGCAGAAAAGGGCATCCTCTGTGTGCGGCAAGGGATGCGGTAACCCCGGTGGAAATAGCGGCTTGGACATGGATCCTGCCCTCGACGCACGTCTCGGCGCGTCAACGAATCGATGGCTATTTTAGGAAACACGCATTGGACGGACCCAATGTGCAAGTAGAAAGTACCTATGGATCACCGGTCGGCGTGTTCACGCTGATCGCGAATAGCGACATGATCGGGGTCTGCAGCGCCCAGCATCGGCCTATCGCGGAGCAATTGGGCCTCGCGGTCATACCGGCGCCTGATCTGCGATGGTCGCGCAAGATTGCTTGCCTCATTCGTAAAACAGGAAAACTATCACCGCTTACTCAGACTTTCATCGAGTACATTGAAGCGGAAGCCAAGGTCATGCGTAACAATATTGACGCGCGCGCCGCCGATAGCACCTGGTAGCGCCCGTCCCTTGGCGCCGGAACGTCATTCAACGCTTTTTCATCTATCAATGAACCGATCCAAAAGCCACTTGCGCTTTAGCAAAAGCGTGCCGGCAAGTCGTCCGGCTAGTGAGACGGGTCAGCCAGCAACGACGCGTAGCCGCAACATGCCGCCTGGTTCAGACTGAATCGCGAGGTTTGCATAATCCGGCACAGCCAGGTGGGGCGTATTGACCGGATGGTCGTGCGTTGCCGTGATGACCACGACGTTGCTACCAGCAGCCTCGCCGGAGCGGACGCCGGCAGGCGCATCTTCCCAGACCAGGCAGTTCGGCGCAGTGAAACCCAGGCGTCTTGCGCCATGTAAGTAGGGATCGGGGGCTGGCTTTCCGTGCTGAATCTGCTCGGCAGTCACCAGTACGGGTGGGACGGCGATCCCGGCTGCATCCAGGCGCGCCAGCGCCAGCGCCTCGCTTGCTGAGGTAACGATGGCCCACCTAGTAGGCGGCAGGCTATTAAGGAAGCGCAAGACGCCTGGCAACGCGGTGACGCCGTCGAGATCGGCGATTTCCGCCGCGTTCAGCCATGCCGCCTCTTTTTCGGGATCAGCACAGGTGGGGGCGAAACGCTTGACTGTGTCGATTGCCCGCACGCCATGAATATGCGGTATCACTGATTCAGCGTCCAAGCCCATTTTCTGGCACCAGGCCGTCCAGATCCGTAGCGTGGCGGGAATGCTGTTGATCAGCGTCCCGTCCATATCGAAAAGAAACGCGTCGTAGGCGCGGTCGAGCGTTGGATGCTGCGGAGCGATGTCAGGCATGCGATACCGTAAAAGTGGAAGGTCAACCGGAATTTTACCGTGTATTAACATCCGCTTCTCCGATCTGCGGCAGGTAGTGATGTCGGATACCGCTCAGGTTTGCTCGAACATGCCCGAACACACCCATCCTCGACCGTCCCGTATAGCGGATCTGGTCGGAAATCTGCCTGATGTCGCTTACGATTTGCTATGCTACCAGCTGACTATACTACTTCGGCCTCGTGCCTGTTCGCCATGCGCTTGCTGCTTGCCTTGATTCTCCCGTGGTTGCAGTTCTTCACGATCGGACGCCCTTTCGCAGGCCTGATTTGCCTCCTACTGCAAATTACCGTGATTGGTTGGATACCTGCCGCAATCTGGTCTGTTTATGCGTTGAGCCAATACAAAACAGACGAGAAAATTCGTGCTGCAACAAGCGGTCGTTGATTTCGGGCACACGATTCTGCAATTCAGGCGGCAACGTCAGGCAGAGAGCGCACGCTCGCCTCTTTCACCGCGGACTGCCTGATCGATTCGATACCGAACGGCGGCGTCACGGTAAATAGTCACCGCCGGCCCCCTTGTGACTCCGTCCGCCGATGCATCGTTGAGCGACAACATCGTTCGCAATATGGTGACGATTTCGGTCTTGCCGCTTTTACTAAAAATGCTCGCCACGTGGTGGCACCATCCTGGCACTACGGTTTCTTCAGTCGTTTGACATCGCATCCTCATGATAGCCAAAACCGCTGCAAAGAAAGCCACGCCTGCGCGAACGCGATGTGTTTGGGCCGGAACGGACCCGCAGATGCAGGCCTATCACGATACCGAATGGGGCAAGCCACTGCGTGACAGTCGCGCGCTCTGGGAGTTGCTGATGTTGGAGGGGTTTCAGGCGGGACTTGCATGGGTCACGGTATTGCACAAACGTGAGGCATTTCGCGCGGCATTCGCCGGTTTTGATCCGAAGAAAGTTGCGCGCTTCGGTGAAGCCGATATCGTGCGCATGCTCGGCAACGCCAGTATCATCCGCTCACGGGCAAAGATAGAGGCGACCATCCACGGCGCACGCATTTATTGCGAAATGCAGAAAAACGGTGAGGAGTTCGCCGATTTCATCTGGTCTTTTACCGACGGCAAGATTCTGCGCGGAAATGGCGTCACCCGATACGTTACCACCCCTCTTTCCGAGACCATTTCCAAGTCTCTGAAGAAGCGTGGCTTCAAATTTGTCGGTCCGACAATCGTTTACGCCTTCATGCAAGCCTGCGGTATCGTCGACGATCACGAAATAGATTGTTTTGTCGATAACCAGGTTGCAACACGGCAGTCGCACTCACGCTGGCGCATACGTGTCGATCGACACGACCATCATGTCGTCAATTCGGTAACCACTGCGCGATACCCATCGACAAGGCCGTGGTTGCGACGCCTAGAATTGTCGACAGGGCCACGCTGGCGGTCACCTCGGTTTCTGCGGTACGGTAGCGAACCGCGAAGAGGTAGACATTCGCCCCTATGGGTAATGAAGCAACAACGGCCATGACCTTGAAGGGTAGACCGGTCAGTCCGAGCAGCAAGCCGGTGACAATGAATACGGCGGGATGCACGAGATTTTTCATCACGGCAAGCGTGAATGCGGCTTTCAGCCCGGATGTGACGGGACTGGACGCCAGGGTAACCCCTACCAAAACCAATGCCATTGGGGAAAATGCGTTACCGAGAATCTTAAGTGGCTCGTCGACCAGCGTGGGCACCGGTAATCCGGTAAGGCCATACGCAATTCCGCACAAAATGGGCAGCGGAATCGGGTGAAGGATCGAACCCTTCATCGCCTTGGCAACCGTACGCATCAAATGCCGCCAGCGCGCGACTCCAATAGGTACGGTAGCGCCTGCCGCGATCGCAAGCGCGGATCGTTCGTTGACGACGACGAACTCCAGCACGACCGTGACCATCGTCAGCATGATGAAAGCGTGTACCGAGATGAGGGCGAACAACGTAACCAGGCCTGCGTCGCCGAACGCGATATTGACCAACGGCACGCCGATCATCAAGGTATTCGAAAACGTACTTGCTAGCCCCATCACTGCGCCACGACGATTGCGGCCTTGCTGCAGAAACACGGCAAAGAAAACAACCCACATGGCAAAAAAATACATTGCCACCGGACGGAAATCCAGTTCCGCCACATGCACCTTGCTCATTGTCCGGAAAAGAAGCGCCGGCGCGAGGACGCAAAAGACGATATTCGAGAAATCCCCAAGCGAGGTGGACTTGACCCACCCTACCCGTCCGGCCAAATAGCCGACGGCAATCAACAAAACGATGGGAGACAGTGCGTGAAATACGGCAAGCATGGTGACAGGCGCGAGGCGCGAAAAGCTCCCGTGCCGAAGCGATGCGGGGAATCAGGACGTCAGGGACGCGATCAATGGCAAAGAGTATCTTAAAAACCTCGCGGTGACCAATCGCGGGCACGCTATCGCATGCAAAAGCGGCACGCGCGCGCAACACATCATTAAGCCGTTTTTTGTCGACGTACTCCCAACGCGCGCACCACAAACAGTCCTCCTATCATTACTGTCAGCGAAAGGACTGTGGTCATCGTTCCCAATGCATAAATGGCTGGTGTCGTGACGGACGTCGTCAGCCCTTGTAATTCGAGCGGTAAGGTGTTCAAGTCGCCGATGGCTTGTGACGTCCGCGCGATCTCATCCCAGGACAGTGTGAAGCCGAACATGCCGACGCCGATGACGGCGGGTCCGATGATCGGCAGCACCACATGGCGGAAGCTTTGCCACGGTGTGGCGCCGAGGTCGCGCGCTGCCTCTTCGAAGGCCGGGTTGAATCGATTGAAAACAGCGAACATGACCAACAACCCGAAAGGTAAGGTCCAGGTTAGATGCGCGCCCAGGGCCGAGGTGTATAGGCCCATGGCCGTGGTGTAGTTATCGGCGAAGTTTTGAAAGCCCAACGCGGTGGCCGTCGATTTCACACCAAGATCGATCAGGCGAAACATCAGGCCGATACCGAGTGAAACGATGATCGACGGCATGATGAGGCTTGATATCGACAGATAGAACACTGCCCCCGCGCCGCGGAAAACTTTGCGGAAGGCCAGCCCCGCACAGACCGAGCACAACACGGTCAGCGCGGTCACTACGAGTGCCAAGCGCATCGATCGGCCGAAGGCACCCCAGATATCCACGCCGCCGAGACCATTTGCCAAGGAACTGAACCAATGCAGTGACATCCCCCGCATCGGGAATGTCAGCCCCCCTTCCGGCCCCTGGAACGACAAGATGAAGATCGTGATGACCGGCCCATACAGGAACAGCACGAACAGCGCGAAAATGGCGGCGAGCCCATAGAAACTGGCGGGCCGGCGTTCACGGACCGGCGCGACGCGGGATTTCATCTCACAACTCCTTTCGGATATCGACGGCGCGGGTCAACCCCCATACCATCATCAGCACGACAATCAGCAACACGATGGCGTTCGCTGCCGCTAGTGGGAATTGCAAATCGCCGGTCTGTACCTGAATCATCTTGCCGACAGATGCCACTTGCTGCCCTCCCATCACGCCGACCGTCAGGAAGTCGCCCATCGCGATCGTGATCACGAAGATCGATCCGATGACGATGCCGGTACGTGACAAAGGCACCACCACATGCCGCACTACCTGCCAGGGGGATGCCCCTCCATCGCGTGCGGCTTCGAGCAAACCGCGATCGATACGCATCATCGCGTTGAAGATCGGCACGATCATGAAGAACGTGTAAAGGTGCACGAACGCAAGAACAACGGAAAACCGTGAGTACAACAGCCATTCCACTGGTTGATTGACGATGTGCAATCCGATCAGCGCGTCATTCACCAAGCCGTTCCGGCCTAGTAACGGAATCCAGGAGATCATCCGAATCACGTTCGACGTCCAGAATGGAATCGTGCAAAGCAGGAACAGGACCGTCTGCATGGCAACGGTGCGGACGTGAAACGCCAGAAAGTAGGCGATTGTAAAACCTAATACCAGCGTAATGAACCACGTAATGGCGGTCAGGCTTAAGGTGGACCAGTAGGTGCGGAGTGTGACGCACACATTTCCCGAAAAGCAGTTGTCGAAAACGGTTGCGTAATTCTTGAGGGTGAACGCCGGGATGATCTGGTATTCATTGTAGTCCCAGAAACTGACAACCAATGTGATCACCAGCGGCACCAGGAAAAACACGACGAATACCAGCGTGAGGGGTGTCACTTGCAACCAGGCTGCCGCTCTACGGCCCGTAACCCCGTACCTGTCGGCCATCTTTGCGGTGTGGACCGGGTCAGGCGCTCCGGCACCTGACCCCTGCGTCCCAGTGGATGCGGCTTCACTCATGCGGAGATGAACTCATTCCATTTCTGCACCAGATAAATGTTCTGGTCCATTACGGCATTCCAGCACGCTACTGCTCCCAGACGCTTGTCATAGCTGCCACCGTCGCGTACCGTACCGGCTTTTTCAAGCAATTGACCGTCGGGCGCATGAATGTCCTGCGTTGCCGGCTTGCCTTCCATCCAGTAATCCCATTCATAGGGCTGCATGAACTTGCGGGCGGTGTTCGTGACGCCGGGATAATAACCCTGCCGCATCAGGTAGGCGCCTGCCCAGCCATCCTGGAACCAATTGATGAACTCATAGGCAGCGTCGAGCTTGCGGCCTTGCAACGTCTTCGGCAGACCAAAACCCGACGCCCAGCCGCGATAGCCCTCCTTCAAGGGTTGGAAGACGCAGGCGACGCCCATTGTTCTGACCTTCGTCACCGCGGGCGACCACATCGACTGGATTACCACCTCGCCCGAGGCCATCAGGTTGACGCTTTCGTTGAAGTCCTTCCAGAACGCCCGGAATTGACCGGCACGCTTCGCCTCGACCAGAATCTTGATGGTTTGATCGATCTCGGCCTTCGTCATATTGCCTTTGTCGGCATACTTGAAATGACCCTGCGCCTCGATCGCCATTGCCGCATCCATGAT
Organism: Robbsia andropogonis; assembly: GCF_000970345.1. Taxonomy (GTDB): domain Bacteria; phylum Pseudomonadota; class Gammaproteobacteria; order Burkholderiales; family Burkholderiaceae; genus Robbsia; species Robbsia andropogonis. The sequence goes on from NZ_LAQU01000024.1 coordinate 31,456, forward strand.
GCCGATCGACGGGATATTCAGCAGTGCCGCCCGGCCTTTGAACTCGGGATTCAGCAATTCCGCCCAACTGTTAATCGGCCGCTTTATCAGGTCTGGCCGGATGCCAAGCGTATCGGCATTATAGGTGGTCGGAATCAATGTCATCCATTCGGTGGGCGACTTGGATAACGTGGTACTGCGTTGTCCTTCCAGGAACATCACTTTCTTGGGTGCCGTACCCTGCTCACCCACTGCCTTGCCGGCGACTTCACCACGCGTCAGCACCGTCGCGATTTGATCGGCGCTCTTGATTTTCTTGACATCCATTCCTTGCAGGACACCCGCCGGAATCAGCTTGGGCAGCGAAAAGTATTCGGTATCGCAAATGTCAAAGGAGTTCGGTTGCGTGATGATGCGTTTCGTCACGTCATCGGAAGTCAGCGAAATATATTGGATGGTGATACCCGTATCCTGCTGGAACTTCTTGGCGATGTCGGCGCTTTGATTGACGGCGGTGCCAACGTAGCGCAGCGTCACTTTTTCCTGTGCATGCACGTAGGGGAAGCCGATGATGCCTGCGCCGGCAGCGGCGCCCTTCAGGAACGTACGGCGCGACAGGCCGCCGGCACCGGCCTGCCCCGGATGCGCCGCACCTTGTTCACGTGCCGTCCCGGCAGCGGGACTGTCCGAGATCGCGCCCGATACGGCGGGCGATTCGAGGGACGGCGTATGGCGTTGCGTCATTACGTTCTCCAAACGAGGGGATCAGCGAAGAAATCAACAAAAATCAATACAATCCGAATGCATCATCACCGCGACATCGCATTGGCACGCCCTAAGCGCTTGCCGATTCCAACGGATGCGCATGTTGCGGATGCCACCACGCCGTGACCGGCGCACCGATCGTGAAAGCGCTGGCGTCGAACGCATCGTCCGGAAGCAGTGCGATCAGCTCTGAATCCGAGTCACGGTCCACCATCGGCGACGAGGCGTCTGCCAATGACGCCGTTGGGGAAAGCGTCATGCGCAGATGGGTGCCTTGGTATTCAATATCACGAATGGCGCAGTTCAGGCCGGGTGCGGATACACTTTCACCGGTACCGTCCGGAGCCGACGGCGTCACGCGTATATGGTCCGCACGCACCGTCCAGTGACGGCCCTCGCGTGCCACCACATTGTGGCCCCCCAAAAATCGCGCGACGAACGCGGTGCGCGGTCGATTGAAAACGGCCTGCGCGGTGCCGAATTGTTCAATCACGCCGTGATTCATCACAACCACGAGGTCGGCAAGCGCCAGTGCCTCTTCCTGGGAGTGCGTTACGTGTACGAACGTGATCCCCAATTCTTTCTGCCAACGCTTCAGTTCGGCTCGCATCTGCACGCGCAGGAATGGATCCAGCGCGGATAGCGGTTCGTCCAACAAAAGTACGCGTGGCTGGTTGAGCAGGGCCCGCGCCAGTGCGACCCGCTGCTGCTGGCCGCCCGATAACTGCGCCGGCAGCCGGTGCGCATACGGGCTCATCGAGACCAGATCCAGCAGCTCGGCCGCGCGCTTACGGCGTGCGGCTTTCTCCACACCGCGCATGCGAAGGCTGAACGCCACGTTGTCCAATGCATCAAGATGGGGAAACAGCGCGTAGCTCTGGAACACCATCGCGGTGCCGCGGGCGGTAGGCGGGGCGTCGGTGACGTTGCGATTACCGATCAGGATGTCGCCATCGCTGACTGCCTCGTGTCCGGCGATCATGCGTAACGTCGATGTTTTTCCGCAGCCCGAAGGCCCCAGCAGACAGCAGTACTGGTCGCCGGGGATACGCAGGTCGATGGCCTTGACGGCAACGGCGTCGCCATATTGCTTCGTGACGCTGACCAATTCGATATCGGCCGGTGCGGCGTGTTGCATCGATCGCTCCCCAAAAAGCGTCGGCATGGAGGTGCCGGTGCAGGCATCATGGAATGTCGGCCAGCAAACGCAAGACATATGCCACCGTTGCCGTTGCTCCCTCTTTTACCGCAAATACTTGCGGTAAAGCCTTGTATTCACGAGGATTGTGCGACTGCATTTTCAATCGTCGACGATCTCGCATGTAAATTGCTGACGATTGAAATGATGCGATGTATGCGGGCGTTTTATGAGATATCGGCACGATCGTGGTGCAGTGATGCGCATGGATGGGGCGTCGTGCACAGGCACCGGTCCGACCATATCCTTCTTTTTCTGGATTTCCTTACATCATGACTTCCGTTTCGCCCTCCTTTGCCGACGGTGCGCCTGCAACCAGCGATGATGCATTGATCGCCGGATGGACCACACCACTGGCATCGCACAATCGATTTGCCTACCGTGGCATAGACGACGGCCCGCCCCTTCAATGGCCCGAGGGGCGTTCACTGGCGGTGTATCTCGGTTTCAATATCGAACACTTTGCGTTTGGCGGCGGCATGGGGGCCGCACTCGGCCCCGTTTCGCCGGAACCCGATGTATTGAATTACAGCTGGCGCGAATATGGCAACCGGGTCGGCGCGTGGCGTTGCCTGGATTTGTTTGATGATGTGTCTTTTCCAGCAGGCGTGTTGCTGAACACGGCGCTGTATGATCACTGCCCCGAATTGATTGCCGCTTTTGCCGCTCGTGGGGATGAATTGATCGGCCACGGGCATACGAATGCGACACGCCAAAGCGACTTGGATCGCGCCGGAGAACGCGCGTTGCTTGCACATTGTCGTGCGCGTATCACGGCCGAGAGCGGCACCACGCCAACGGGATGGCTGTCCCCATGGATATCGGAAACCCACGACACGCCTGATCTGCTTCGCGAAACGGGCTATACGTACACGTTGAATTGGTGCCACGACGATCGTCCCACGCAGATGCGTACGACGCATGGTCCGCTATGGTCGATTCCGTATCCGCAGGAATTGAACGATATTCCGATGATCGTTGGTCGCAAGATGGATGGCCGGGATTTCGCTGACATGATTATCGATCAGTTCAATGAAATGCGGGAGCAGTTGGCTCGCCCGCGACGACGCCAAGCGCATGGCGGCGCGACGATCGTCGACGAGTCGACCGCTCAGGCGAGCGCGGGTGCGGTGCAGCCGCAAGCCCTCGTGATGGGCATCGCGTTGCATCCCTATCTTGTTGGACAGCCTTATCGGTTGAGACATTTACGGCGGGCATTACGGCACATCGCCGCGGCACGGGACGACGGCGATGTCTGGCTTACGACGCCGGGCGCCATCGCACAGCATATGGACGGGAAATGAAGGAACGCGTAAGCGCGCAACGTCGCATCACGGCCGCCGCGGTTTCTCGGGCGGTGCCGACCAAAAAATCGGTCAAGCGGGGGCTCGATGACAACGACGCATCGAACGTCGACTCGAAAATCGCCGCCACCGGGACGGAATCAATCGATAATGTCGAGGCGGGTACCGATCGCGTCATCTATCAGGCGATCTACGATGGTGTCATGCATCATCGTCTACTCCCTGGAACGAAGCTGCCGGAGCCGGAACTCTGCGATCTGTTCGGCGTAGGGCGGGCGGTGGTGCGTCGGGTTCTCGAACGGCTTGCCCATGAAGGCATCGTAACGATCCGCCCGAATAAGGGCGCCTCCATCAGCGAACCCACTCCGGCGGAAACACGGCAAATTTTTGAAGCACGTCGGGCGATCGAGGGCGTGCTGGTGGAACTCGCCGTCGCGCGCGCCACGCCGAAGGATGTAACGCTGCTGCGCCGTCAACTGGCCCGTGAGCATGAAGCCGTTCACCGATTCGATCAACCGGCCTGGGCACGGTTGGCCAGCGACTTCCACCTGCAGGTCGCAGCGTTGGCAGGCAACCCCATTCTGTTACGTTACCTGAAGGAACTCGTTTCCCGTTGCTCGTTGATCGTGGGTCTCTACGAAGCCCCCGGCAATGCACCTTGCGAACACGACGAGCACGCCGCAATCGTGGCGTGCCTGGCCGACAAGGATAGCGCAGGCGCAATCACCTTGATGGCAGCGCATTTGACGGACATCGAGCAACGTATTGACATGCGTCGTCGCCAGGGCGAAAAAACGCTGGCGCAGATGCTTGGCATCGTCTGACCTCATTCTTTTCTTGGATGCTTTCCTTCATGACAACGCTGATTCCGTTCGATGCATTGACCAGCCATCAACGCTATAAACTGATGGCAAGCCTGATCGTTCCAAGGCCAATCGCATTGGTCACCACACTTGGCGAACACGGCGTGATCAACGCGGCACCGTTCTCCATGTTCAATATGCTCGGTGAAGATCCGCCGATATTGATGATCAGCGTCAATGCCCATGACACGGGCGCGCTCAAGGACACCGCCGTCAATATCACACGGGAGAAAGAGTTTGTCGTGCATATCAGCGACGAGGCCATCGCGGAAAAGATGCATCGTTGCGGAGATCGACTTCCCGCGGAGCAAAGCGAACTGGAGCACGCCGGGTTGACGTCTGCGCCGTCCACGACCATTCGCACGCCACGCATTATCGAGGCACCGGTGGCATTCGAATGCAAACTATGGCAAACACTCGAAACCGCCAGCCGCCTTATTTTCATCGGCGAGGTGCAATGCCTGCATGCAAGGGAGGGGCTCGTCGACGAAGACCAATGGCGAGTCCGGCTGGAAGACTACCAGCCTGTTGGTCGTTTTGGCGCTTCGCTGTATGTGAGGACAAGTGATCGGTTCACATTGGGCTGACACGCGCGGGTTTTACAAGGATGCGCCACCGCACATGACGATTTGTTGTCCTGTAATCGCCGCAGCTGCATCACCCAGCAGGAACGCGGTGAGAGCAGCCACTTCGTCGGGATGCACAAAGCGGCCGAGTGGCGGCATCCTGGGTGGGGTCCCGGAGCGCCCTGCGCCATTCAGAAAGGGCGTATCGGTTGCACCAGGCGCAACCACGTTGACGGTGATACCACGCGTTATCGCCTCGCCAGCCCAGGACCGAGCCATTCCCACCAACGCTGCCTTGGTCGCCGCATATTGGCTGCGTCCGGCCGCGCCATTCGCGGTTCGGCTGCCGATCAATACCACGCGACCGCCGGGTATCATCCGTGGCAGCAGCGCATCGGCCAGATCCGCGGCAGCGGCGACATGCACTTCCCACATCGAGGCCAACGCGGCGGGATCGAGTTCGCCAGCCGGTGCGGTGCGCATCAGGCCGGCCGCATGCACTAAAGCGTCGGCAGGCGCCAGCGTTGCCGCCACTTCACGGCGCTGTATTGGATTGCCCAGATCGACCGGCACGATGGAAAGACGGCCCGCTGCCTCATGGTCGGCTAATGCCGCGATGTGTTTGGAGCGGCACAGACCAGTGACACGCCAACCGTCGTTCAGCAACCGCTGCGCGATTGCCAGGCCGATTCCGGACGATACGCCACTCACCACCGCATGCTGCCTATCGGAGGTTCCGCGGTCTTCCGGTGCGTGTGCATCACCCGCGTCCGGAGCGCCAGTAACCTGGGACAATGCACCCGGTACCGCGCTGGCGACGGTCGTTGCCGCATGTCGAATATTGGAAGTCACGGGGTGCGTTCCAAAAGAAAAGGGGAAAGCATGCTGATCACTGCACGATCTGGGGCGGTGTTGCGATACGACTCTCCCGGGCGGCCACCTCGATGGCCACGCCGGGTACGCGGTTAAACATCGACAGCGCCGTTGTCGTTGCTCCGGCATCAGTCAGCAGTGTCCATTGACGCTCCATCGGCGTCCAGTGTTGCTGGCTGGCCCGGCCGAGCTTGTCGGCGGTCACGAGCACAAAAACGTGTGCCGCCTGCCGAGTGACACACTCCTTTAAATAGGCCTGTTCCGCACTGGCTTCGCAAAGACCGCGTTGCGCAACCACGCCATCGGCACCCAGGAACGCCTTGTCGACAGTGATCCTGCTGAGCGCCAGTTGCGCCAACGGCCCGAGGGTACTCATGCTCGATGGACGAATATCGCCGCCAATCAGCGTCAACCTGCAATCCGTCGCCGCAAGCGCCGATACCACCAGCAAATTGTTGGTGACAACGTGCAAGTCGGCATGCCCGGCGAGATGTCGCGCGAGCGCTGCCGTTGTCGTGCCGCCATCGAGAAAAACCGTGTCCCCGGCGCTGACATGTCGTGCGGCGGCGCGACCGATCCAATCCTTCTGGTCGCGCCCGCTGTCCACGCGCTCGGCCAGCGTCGCTTCCGGCTCGTGTGTTTCCACGACTGCAGCGCCGCCATAGGTGCGCAGTATCAGCCGATCATCGGCCAACGCGCGAAGATCGCGGCGTACCGTGGCCTCCGACATCCCGAAATGAGCACATAAGGTGCCGACATCGGTCATCCCGCCAAGGACCGCTTCCAACATCGCCTCACGGCGCTTTGCCACTTTCATCTGCCTGTCTACGCCTCCCCTCTCATACCATCGGCAAGCTTCCCCGCTGTCTCTGCATGCTTATTGCACACGTCCGCGCCCTCCAGCGCCATGGTACCGCGACATCACCGTCAGCCACCGATCCACGCCTCTGAAACATTGACGTACTTGATCCGTTGGCGGAAGAACGTATAAGCGATATCGAGGGAACCATCCGGCGCCTCGATGATGGAGGGGTATGAGTATTCGCGGTTGCGCTGGCCTTTCGAGTCGTTGGTCAAGCAGAATCCGTCACCGAGTTCGAGATGGCGGGTCCGCCACGTCTTGCCATTATCCGTCGAAATCGCGAGCGACATCGGCGCGCGGGGTGCGCCCCAAAATGCCGTGCCGCGGGTGGAAGCGGATTGATCGCGCAATGGCGCGTTCGGGTCCTCTTCGGTGTCCTCGATGTCGTCATACAGTGACTTTCGCCGGCCGGTCGCATTTGATGCGTCACTGTGATTGTAGACAAGCGCCAGATGACCGTTGCGTAACACGACGAACTGCACGGACGCGTTGTTGTTGGGCAAAGTCGTCGGTTCCGGGGCGCTCCAGTCGCGACCATTCGTCGAGCGGCTTGCGTAGATCGTGTCCGCCCAGCGGCTGCGATACAGGGCCAGTAGCGTACCGTCGGCTAATTGTTGCACGTTCATATGTACGCAACCGGTACTATCTGGTACCTCATGGGTGCTCCAACTCACACCGCCATCACGCGACACCATGACCGCGCTGATATCGTCATTGCCGCTCCAACGCTCACCCGGTGCGCTGCGGCAGAAGAAAACGGGGCAAAGCCAACTGCCATCGGCCAACACCAACAGCGGCTGCCGCACGAAGGTGCCTGCCCGCTCGAACAGGGTCTCGATCGGGCCCCACGTCGTGCCATGATCACGGGAGATACGTCGCCGAACAATCGAGGTGTTCTGGTTACCGGACTTCTGCGCGGTGTACAACAGCCATAACGCACCGCCCGGGGCCGTGAACAGCACCGGGTTCTGCTCTGATCGGGTCGGATCGTCCGATAGCTTGACGGCCTCGCTCCATCGTGTCGTACCTGCCGCCAGTCGCGATGCGTAGATCGACACGTCGGGAATACCCTCCTGGGTCCCGCCAAACCACACACAGAGCAGATCACCATTCGCCAGCCGGTGGAGATTTGCGGCGTGATTCTGGACGCAGGCGCTAGGTAGGAATGCTTCGATACGACCCGAGTCTGCGAAATGCGTCGCCAGTTCGGTGCCGTCCCAACGCGGCGCACCAGTCAGTGGTCGGACATCGGCATCCGTGGCGTCGATCGCGCGTGCGTCGGTATTGGACAATGCAACTCCCATTTGCGGCTCCTTCAGTTGTTCAGTGCGCGTCATGGCGTGCCAACCGCGAGGCTCCCGCGGTATTGCCGGACATGTTCGCGTTGGCGGACTTGCTGCTCGACGGGAACAGCAAGCGTTCGACGACGATCACGACTGCCGGGACGGCCAGGGCGATATACATGTTATCGATGCCGAATGGATTGCCCAGCAGGTACCAGACCGTGGTGGCGATGGTCGCCGTGATCATGCCGAGGCAGGCACCGCGCGCGCTGTTATAAAACGGCAAATAAATACCGATCAATGCCACGACCGAAACCGTCAAGCGCAATGCGCGCGTGAAGAATGACAGTGCCAGGATTTGCGGGACGAACAGCACGAACACCAGCGGGATAATGCCGACGACCACCGAGATCCAGCGCGACATCTGAAATTCCCGTTCCGGCGTTGGGTTGTAGCGCGGTACGTAGAAATCCTTGACGACCAACGACGAGATCGACAGCGCGACAGTGCTGACACTCACGAAGTTCGATGCCACCAGCGACGTGGTGACGACGGCCGCCATGATCGGCGACATATGCTCGAGGAAAGTCGGCAGTGCGTACAGGCTCTTGATCCCTGGGAACAGGAACTTTGCAGCAACGCCGAGAAAACCGAGCGACAGCGCGATCGGAATACACAGCAACGCGCACCACAATGCCGACGCCCGTGCGGCGGAGGCAGTGCGTGTCGCAGAAATTGCTTGGAGGATGAACTGTGTCGAGAAAATGGCACCGGCGGTACCAATGACCCAGGCACCGATCGTACCGACCTTCAGTGAACCTTGCCAGGTGAAGTAGTGCTCGGGCATGGCCGCGCGCATCGGTGCGATGCCGCCGGTCATCCTCCATGCCACGACCACGAGGATCGAAATACCCAGCAGCTTGAACGCGCTATGAACAACGGTCATGTAAGCGACGCTTTTTAGGCCGCCCCATGCGAAGTAAATCGTACTCACGATGGCCGTGATGATTGCGGCGGTGGCCAGATTTGTCTTCAGTACGGTGGATATCGCCGCCGCGCCGCTGACATAGTTTCCGACGTTCACAAGGAATAGCGCATAGATCATGATTGCCGAGACGATCGTCTTGGCCGTGCGGCCGTATTTATTGGCGATGAACCCGGAGATCGTGAATTCGCCGGAGTTGTAGAACCGGCGGGCCATGAACAGCCCGAAGAGCAGGAATCCGATGGATGCGGCAATCGTCGACCACGATGCGGCAATGCCCACGTTAAACGCTTCCTGCGAGGTACCCACCGTTGATTTGGCGCCGATAAACTCGGACATCATCAGGAAGGCCACCAGCAGCACCGGCATCGAGCGGCCCGCCACCATGAATTGTGACGCATTGCGGCTACGCAATCGCACGCTGACGATACTCGTGATAACGATATAAACGGCCACCATGCCGATGATCAGCGTGGTGGTACCCAGGTTCGACGTGTCCATTCCTGTCTCCTTGTGCGATACCGTGGCACGCCTCGTGGTGGTGGCTCACGGATTCAGATCGCCCGGCGGGCCGAGATCGGCGTTACCGGATCACGTTTATTTTTTTATTGCCGGCTTATGAGGACAACGCATTCAACCGCGGCTGTCCCTGCTCCGTCATTTTCTCCGCCGAGCGTCGCGTGGCGAGTTCCTGCGCCTGCCTTAACGCCTCCAGCATGCTGCCTTCGTCAGCCACGCCGGAACCGGCGATGTCGAAAGCCGTACCATGGTCCACCGACGTTCTAATCACCGGCAAGCCGACGGTCACATTGACGCCTGCTTCGAGACCCATCACCTTGACCGGGCCATGGCCTTGATCGTGATACATGGCGACAACCAGGTCGAAGTCCCCGCGACCGGCGCGAAAAAACAGGGTGTCAGCGGGCAACGGACCTTCCACGTGCCATCCACGCGAGCGCACCACCTGAACTGCCGGGATGATCTTCTCTTCTTCCTCGCCATAGCCGAACAATCCGTTCTCACCCGCATGGGGATTGATGCCGCAGACACCAATGCGCGGGTTGGCGATCCCGGCACGGACCAGCGTCTGATGTCCGCGTTCGATGGTGCGTTGCACGAGGCCCGGTTCGATCTTGCGAATCGCGTCGAGCAGGCCGATATGCGTGGTTACGTGAATGACGCGGAGCTTTGGTGCAACCAGCATCATCGACACTTCGTCGATACCGGTCAGATGCGCGAGCATTTCCGTGTGGCCTGGGAAAATGTGGCCGCCCGCATGCAGTGCTTCCTTGTTCAAGGGCGCGGTACAGATCGCATCGAGTTCACCGGCCGAGGTGAGCTCGACGGTTTTCGCGATGAATTGATAAGCCGCGTCGCCCGCGACGGACGACAACGTGCCGTATGGCAGGTCCGCCGGAATCAGGCCGAGGTCGATGCAATCGACCACCCCTTGCGTGAACCGCGCCTCGGCTGGACGTGAAATGGTGCGCACGTCCAGCGTGACGCCAGCAAGGCGGGCGGCGTCGCGCAGACGTCCCGCATCGCCGATCACTAACGGGCGGCATTGTTCGTAGACGCTCGCGTGCGCGAGGCTTTTCATGATGATCTCGGGGCCGACGCCTGCCGCATCCCCCATCGTGATACCAATCACCGGACGGTAGGTCATGACGGTCACTCCTCTATGCGCGTTTATTGCTTGTTGTTCACCGCAGGGCACGATGCCGTGCGGGATGAAAATGCCAGTCGATGGTCATTCCGGACGCGATGCGTTTTTTGCTTCAAGAATCCTGCCTGTTCTTTTTCAGATGACGCCAGACCCGCACCAGCGTTCCTTGATCACCAAAGGCGCCGGCCTTCGTGACAATGGGCAAGCGCCGCGACGTGCACGGATCACGGGTCGTGGTGGTGGTCCAGGAAACCGGCACGCCAGGCGCAATTTCCTGCTCCAATGTAAATGCGGTGATGCCTGCCGCCCACAGCAACGCGCGAGCAGTTTCCCCCCCGGTTGCGAATATCGCAGACGCGTCGGTCACGATTGGCGCCAGCCATGCGCCAAACGCCTGCGCCAGCCGATATCCGTCGCCAACGCGTGACCGGTCTTGCTGTGCGAGCGACACCACCACGTCGTGGCCGGCGCATAGCGTATCCGACACGCGCGCCAGGACGGAACGACGCAATGACGCCGCATCGTCCGTTTGCGCGGTATCCAACAACGCGGACACCTCGATTGCGACATGAACCAATCCGGCACCGGCCGTTTCCTGCAAGTCGGCGATTTGTCCATGTGACACGCTAGACATGCTGCCGACGACGAACAATGCGCCCTGCCTCGTACGTGCCGTCGCGCGGGCGGTATCAGCGCTGATCGATGCATCCGCGTCTGCTGCCTTTCCGACTACCCTGCTGAACACCCCTGCCTCGCCCAAAGCCCGCGTCAGGGATCGCGCCAGACCTGCGGAGCCCACCCAGAAGACATCGCGCATCGAAGCCGTGGCGTTTGCGATGGCATCGAGATCATCCAAAGAGACCGCGTCGCACACCAGGGCCTGCATGCCGTCGACACGTGCTGCGTGAACCGCATGCCGCCATGCATCGCGCGCATTCGCTCGAGACGAGGAAACCGGCTGATGCCGCACGCGCAAGCCCGTGGCGCTCAGCATCACAACCAGATCGCCGGTACCCGACAAACGCTCGTTACGCCATACCTCGGTGTCCTCGACCGGGATGCCGTGCAGCAGTTGACGGCCGCCTTCCGTGGTGCGACCGGCTTCCGGCAGCGCCGGCGCGACAATCGCCAGACCGAGTAGCGGCGCGAGTGCGGCAACCTCGGCAGCGAGATGTCCTCGCAATGTCGAGTCAACTTTCTTGAAAATTCCCGGTGCACCTGCATTGTCGGATGCGCACGCGTTGACGCCGCTATTGCCTCGCATGACTGCGTCGCGATGTATCCGTGCGGCCTCGGATGGGGTCATCCGACGCGAATCCAGATCGATCGCCAGCACGTGGGGCACGGTACGCGGCGCTGCCCCGGTATCGCCAGATAGCCGTGACAATGCGGGTGGCGCGGCAGGCGACGCCAATACCACCTGCGCGTGAGCGCCATATCGCACCGCCGTGGCGGCACAGTCAGCAGCGCCGGAGAGGTCGTCGGCGAGGATCAGTAACGATGTGGATTGCACCAATCCGATTTCTTTCGGCATGCGATGCGCACGGTCTGGATCGGCGGGTTGCACCGCATCGAACAAGGCAATCATGGCAGCAGGCGGCGATAGATCGCCCGCATATCCTCGAGCGTCAATGTCTTCGGATTGTTACCAAGCAGCCGCGTCACTTTCGAAGCGGCCACCGCCAGCGCGTCAACATGCTCGTCGCGTACGCCATAGGCGGTAAGGTCCTGGGGAATCTGTAACGCGGCGGTCCACGACACGATCTGCTCCATCAACTTTCGTGCCGCGTCTGTATCGCTGTCCGATGTCGCGGACAACGTCAGCGCACGTGCGACCTCCGCGAGACGCGGTTCGATCGCATCCAGGTTGAACGCCATCACATGCGGCAGCAGCATCGCGTTCGCCACGCCATGCGTCACGTCGAACATGCCACCCAGCGGATAGGCCAATGCGTGTACCGCTGCTGTACCGGCAGCCGTCAGTGCCATGCCACCGTACGTCGAGCCAAGCAGCATTGCTTCGCGCGCGGCGAGGTTGCAGCCGTCCTCGTAGGCTTGTACCAGGTTCGCGCCAATCAATCGCATTGACGCCATCGCGTACATATCGCTGACCGGGTTCGCCTTTGTCGAGATAAACGATTCCAGTGCATGCACGAACGCATCCATGCCGGTAGCGGCCGTGATCGCTTTCGGGACGCTGACGGTCAGCGTTGCGTCCAGCAGGACCAGGTACGGCATCAGGTGCTGGCTAACGATGCCGACTTTCAGTGCTTCATCGGGCAACGTCACGATCGCATTCGGCGTGACTTCGGAGCCAGTGCCCGCGGTCGTCGGTACCGCAATCAGCGGCACGCCCGGAACGGCAATCTTGTCGATACCCAGCCAGTCCCGCAATGGCGTGGTCTCGCCAACCTGCCCATTCGTCAGGCGCACGGCAAATAGCTTGGCCGCGTCGAGCACGCTGCCGCCGCCCACGGCCAGAATCGCGTCCGGTCGCGCCGGTGCGATGTCCTCCTGGAACACGGCTTCGATATTGTCGATCGTCGGCTCCGGCATCACGCCGCGAACGACAGTCGTCTGGATATCGGCGCCTTGCAGCATCGATACGACACGCTCCGTCACACCTAGGCGATCCATCGAGGGCTGCGTAATCACCGTGATGCAACGGATTGGGCGATTCAGCAACGGCAGATAATCGAGCAACTTGTCAAGACTGCCGCAACCATGCACCAGATGCGGTGCGGTGACAACGTGACGGATGACGGCGTTTGCGGCTTGCGATGGCATGGTCTGGCTCATGCGACGCCTCCCTTGTGCAATGGCGCAGTTGCCTCGACCCTCCAGTCGCGGTAGACCTCCAGGGCAATGGCGAGCTTTTCACGCGTCTGTGGATCGAGCGGCAATGCGGGCGCACGGGCAGGACCGGATGGCATGCCGAGCAGACCCGCGGCGGTCTTCAACACGACCGGCATCGTTGCCCAGCCAAACGCGTCGCGCAGCGGCCGTAGCGCTTCTTGCGCGCGCCGCGCCGCCGGAATATTGCCGGCCTGGAATTGCTGCCAGATCGCCATGACCACATCCGGCACGGCGTTCGTCGTCGCGGCCACTGCCCCATCGCCACCGGCGATCAACGTCCATAGAATCATCGAATCGGTGCCGGTCAGCACGGCGAAGTCGTCGCGGCGCAAACCGATTAATTGCAGCAAGCGATCGAAATCGCCGCCACTATCCTTGACCCCGCGGATCGTCGGCAACTCCGACAGGCGGCGCACAGAATCGATCGATAACTGCACGCCCGTCTTGGCCGGGATCGTATAAAGCATCAACGGCAACGAAGTGGATCGCGCGATCTTCGTATAATGAGCAACCAATTCTGACTGGGATGCGCCGTTGAAATACGGCGTTATGACCGACGCCGCATCCACGCCGACGTCCTGCATCTGCTGCGTCAACGTAATGACCTCGCGGGTGGCGTAGGCACCGGTGCCCGCGATCACCGGAACACGCCCACGCGCTTGCTCTACGGCAATTGCGGCAATGCGCAACTTCTCGCGCTCGTTCAGCGATATGAATTCCCCATTGGTGCCCAGCACGAAGATGGCGTGCACCCCTTTCTCGATCAAGCGCTCCACGAGCAGCCGCAGGGCCTCTTCATCGACGTCTTCCGTCGCCGTCATCGGTGTAATCAGCGCGGGCACGATACCGCGAGGCATGAAGGGCTGCTTGGCCGAGATAGCCGCGCCGCCGCCACCAAGGTCGGATGCTGCGGTATGAAGCGGCGATGCGGGGGAAAAGCGCTGCATATTGTTCTCCTGTCAGCACCGGGTGGCCTGCCTGCGTGGCCGTGGCGAGGTGGCAGTCACTGTCTGGATCGATCAAAATAGAGCATCAATTTGCTCGTTTCAATCATTCTAAACAGTTAGCAAGAACGAAAGGATCAGTAAAAACCCTGGATACGCATAAATCAATCAAATTTAGCCCCAACCAACATGCCGGCCGACCTCATTTTGATTGAATCAATCAAATATGATTGTTGACTCTTTACGGTCGGGGGCAGTGCGTGATTCGCGTAGTGACCGATCCATCGCGGCTCAGCGGCAATCCAGTCGTCCACAGATCGATCCGCTATCTTTGGACGGCCATCGGCCGTGCGACAGCATGACCGGCCTCGAAATCGGGTGCGCCTTATTAAGGCGCACTATGATGTCGTCCTGACCACCCTCCACCGGTACCGGCCCACGCCAATCACACTGCTTGTTCACGTTGTGGCACCTACGCCAACTGCCTGGCCGACCTTACCCATCCCGCATGAATATTCGTTTCCTGGAAACCTTCGTCTGGCTCGCAAAGCTGCAGAATTTCCGCGCGACCGCGGAGAAGTTGCACACCACCCAGGCCGCGATATCAAGCCGTATTGCCGCACTCGAAGAGAATTTCGATGTGCGCCTGTTCGATCGAAACTCCCGGGCGGCGAACCTGACGCCCGCAGGCCGGCGCATGCTGGCGTATGCGGAGCGGATCGTCCGACTCCACGATGAGATGCGTCGCGAAGCGGACGACGCAGACGAAGGCGCGGGGCTACTGCGCATCGGCGTGATCGAATCGATCGTCCACAGTTTTTTCCCGGCGCTGATGTCCGCGATTCGGAGCCGCTATCCACGCCTTGAAATAGAAGTCACTAGCGACACGACCATCCATCTCGCACGCTTGCTGCATGCCGATGCGGTCGACCTGATCCTCCAGACCGATCGCCTACCGCCGCCGGAATTCACCAGCTTGCCCTTACTGGAATTTCCGGTTCGATGGGTTGCCAGCCCGGCGCTTGCCTTTCCCTCCCGGACATTGACGCTGGCCGACCTCGCCGCCTATCCTATCGTCAGTTTCTCGCGTCATTCCGGGCCGCACGCCGCCATCGAGCAGTTATTCGCAAGCGCGGTCGAACGTCCGGCGCGAATCAATTGCATTACCTCCGTTGCGGCGATGATCCGGCTCGTGGCCGATGGTTTCGGCGTCGCCGCGCTGCCGCCAGCGATCATCCAGCGTGAGTTGCGTGACGGCATGTTGGTGGTGCTCGACGTCGATGCCCCGTTTCCACCGCTACCGTTACTTGCGGCCTATCGCACCCGAAGCCATCCAATTGCCGAGCGCATCGCCGAGCTGAGTCGTGAAATCGCCAGCCACTATGCGCATTGACCGACGCCGCCCGTGTTGGTAAGGAATCGCGCTTCCATGGTTTGGCAATAAGCAAATCTTTTTGTTCCGAATTTTTTTTCTAGTTGGACCGTATCCGGGTCCGCCGTAACACTGGCGTTTGCACCCATTTGCATCCTGCGGAAACTGGAGAACCCGATGAATACAGCCCTGCCGCCCGATACTACTGCCGCGGCCCGCCCGGCGCACGCCGCGCCGCGCGTTGGGCGTGGCCGCCTTGCAGGCGCCAGCATGATCGGCACCTCGCTTGAATGGTACGACTTCACCATTTACAACACCTTGTCGGCATTGGTGTTCAACAAGCTGTTTTTCCCGTCCGTCGATCCGCTCGCCGGCACGATTCTGGCGTTTTCAACCTACGCCGTGGGCTATGTCTCGCGTCCGCTGGGCGGTTTTTTCTTCGGTAATCTGGGTGACAAGATTGGCCGACGCGCGGTGCTGATGCTGACATTGATCTTGATGGGCGTGTGCACGGCATTGATGGGCGCGCTGCCGACGTATGCGTCCATCGGCATTGCCAGCCCGATCCTGCTTGTCGCATTGCGGTTCGTTCAAGGCATTGCCCTCGGTGGAGAGTGGGCAGGCGCGGTACTCCTTGCGGTAGAGCATGGGGACCAAAAGAAACGTGGCTTGAACGCATCGTGGACACAGATGGGCCCGTCGTTCGGGACGCTGCTCGGCACCGGACTGATCGCGCTGTTGAATCTGTCCGTATCATCGGATGATTTCCTCGCCTGGGGCTGGCGTGTGCCCTTTCTGACCAGCCTGCTGCTGGTTGGATTCGGCTTCTGGATTCGTCGCGGGGTGTCCGAGACACCTGCATTCGAAAAGCTGACACAGGCCCATGAAGTCGTGAAGGTCCCGGTCGCCGAGGTGCTCTCCCATTACTGGCGACGCCTGCTGGTGGCCGGTGCGGCGCGCGTCGGTTCGGATGTCCTGTACGCGTTGATGGTTGTCTTCACCCTGACATATGTCACCACGGTTCTGAAGCTGCCCCGTAGCGTTGCCTTGACGGCTGTTTTACTCGGTACCGCCGTCAACGCCGCCGTCGTCCCCTTCTTTGGTGCGTTGTCGGATCGATTCGGCCGCAAGCCGGTGTATCTGTGCGGGGCGATTGGTGCGGTGATCTGGGCGTATGGCTTCTTCGTGCTACTGGATAGCGCGCACCCGGCGCTGATCGCACTCGCTGTCGTCGGCGGGCTGACACTGCATGCGGTGATGTATGGTCCGCAGGCATCGTTCGTGACCGAGCAGTTTCCCACCCGCGTCCGGTACGCCGGCTCATCCTTGACCTATACCTTGTCCGGTATCGTCGGGGGCGGATTTGCGCCGCTGATCATCATCAGTCTGTACAAGCATTACCAGTCGACCGTGGCGGTGTCCCTCTATGTCACCGCAGCCTTGGCCATCACGATCATCGCACTCCTCTGTGCCCGTGAGACCGCCCGTAAGCCCCTGGAACAGTAAGGAATTGCAATGAGCACGTTAACGTTCGAAGTGCATGCCGCCGGCACGGCGAGCACGGGGGGCACGCCGATACCGGTTCAAGTCGATCATCTCGTGATCGCCGGATGGGCTGGTCGAGACCCCGTCGCGATCCAGGCGCATATCGATGAACTCGCCGCCATCGGCGTGGCGCCGCCGTCGTCCACGCCCTGCTTCTATCGCGTTGCCGACACGCTGCTGACGCAGTCGCCTGTTGTACAGATGTTGGGGGCGCGTTCCGGCGGGGAGATCGAATGTGTCTTGATGGATTCCCCGGCCGGCATCCTGGTCGCCATTGGCTCCGACCATACCGATCGCGAGATCGAGGCGTATGGCGTGGCGGTATCCAAGCAGGTATGCGCCAAGCCGATATCGCGCACCGCATGGCGCTACGCGGACGTTGCCGCACATTGGGATCAACTGCAGATGCAGTCGTGGCTGATCAAGGCCGACGGCACGCGGCGGCATTATCAATCCGGCACTGTCGCGGGCCTCTTGCAGCCACCGTCGTTGTGGTCGATGTATGGTCAGGCGGCAGGCGCACGCATGGCAACGCCCCCTCCCGCGTTGCCGGCGCATACGGCGATGTATAGCGGCACGCTTGCCGTGCATGGTGAATTGGCGACGATGACCGATGGAGACAGTTTCGTGCTGGAACTGACCGATCCGGTACTGGACCGCCGTCTGACGCATCGATATACCCTGGCGATGTTGCCCATCGTTTCCTGAGACGGTGCGGCGCACGCAGTAACGATCGCGGCTCCAGGAACGGGTCTGTCGTCGATTCATCTCAGCGTGTGGCAGGCATTTTGTCGCGCCGTGCGCCTTTCCTAGCAGACTGCTTCAACCGTTGCCGGCCACATCCGGATAACGAAAGCGAGTGCCGCGCCCAAGGTAGACAGCGCCACGACTGCCGGCCAGCCCCCCACTGCCAGCAGACTACTGCCAAGCACGGCTCCCAGCGCCATGCCCAGGAACATCGTCACGAACAACACCGCGTTTAGCCGGCTCCGCGCGGCCGGTTCGAGACCGTAGACGATACTTTGGTGCGATACCAGCGTGGCCTGCACGCCTAGATCGAAACCAATCGCACTGAGCGCAAGCAGGATCAACTGTCCGTGCACGGATAACAACGGCATACAGAACATCGCGGCAAATGACACCGTCGCGATCAACGTTCCCAGGCGGGTACCAAAATGTGCGCCTCGGCTATCCGCGATCCGGCCCGCGATGGGCGCGGCCAATGCGCCGGCAGCCCCCGCCAGTCCGAATGCCCCGGCGCCGGCACTGCCGATATCAAACGGCGCGGCATGCAACATGATCGCCATCGTCGACCAGAATGCGCTGAATGCGACCTGCAATGCCCCCTGCGCCAACGCTGCTCGACGCAGCGCCGGATGACGGTGCCAGAGGCTGACCAACGATGCGAGCAGTTTCAGGTACCCCAACTGCGTCGTTGGTGCGAGGCGCGGCAGTTGCCGCCAGGCGATGACGGTGAATAACGCGATGCTGACCGCCGCCACCACGAACATCGCGCGCCAGCCGACATTCGCGGCCATGATGCCGCTGACGACGCGCGACAACAGGATACCCAGCAACAAGCCGGTCATCACCGTGCCGACGACCCGCCCTCGCCGTGCCTCCGGCGCTAGTGCCGCGGACGCCGGCACGATGTCCTGCGCCAGCGTGGCGGACAAGCCTACGACGAGACTGGCGAATAACAAGGCATGGACGCCTGGGGCGATCGCAGCCCCAGCCAGCGCCAGCGCCAATACCACCGCCTTCGAGAGAATGATCGTGCGACGATCATAGCGATCTCCCAACGGCGCCAACAGCAGAAGGCCCAACGCATAACCCAACTGCGTCAGCATCGGCACGAGTCCCACCGTGCGGGAGTCGGCGTGCAGATCGGCGCCGAGGATGCCGAGCATCGGCTGGTTGTAATACAGCGCGGCGACCGCAAGACCGGCGCCTGTCGCGAGAAAAAGGATCAACATCGACGAAGGTGTCGGATGGGAACGAGCAGAAATGGGGGACATGATTAAAAAAAACCGAAAAGTCGATTGCGACGAAGTGGAAGCAGTGTCGCAATCTTCTCGTGATTTGCGTAGTGGCCTCGCAAGCAGAATTGTTATACGCTAGACGTATGACCAGACGCGACATTCATACCTCACGCCCGATACTCGCAACCGACCGAATCGAGATCATGCAGACCTTCGTCAGGATCGTCGAGGCGGGTAGTCTGTCGGCTGCCGCGGCGCAGTTGGGTACGACACAACCGACGGTGAGCCGACGCCTGCAGTGGCTGGAAAAAACGTTTGGCGTGCGACTTTTGCAGCGTACGACCCATGCGATGAAGCTGACCGATGACGGCGAACGCTGCTATGACCGCGCAAAGCAATTGCTGGCGGACTGGGCCACCTTCGAAGCCGATGTACGTGGTGCGGATGCGGAACCTGCCGGGTTGCTGCGTGTCATCGCGCCGCACGCATTCGGACAGCAGCGCTTCATTCCAGGACTCGCGCGTTTCATGCAGCGCTATCCCCACGTGCAGATCGAATGGCTACTGCACGACCGCGCCGCGGATTTCATCGCGGAAGGCGTGGATTGCGCGATCCATATCGGCGAGTTGCATGACCCGTCTCTGGTGGCGATTCTGGTGGCGCATGTGCCACGCATCATCGTGGCCGCGCCAGCTGTGCTGGCGGGTCACCCGATTCCGCAGGATCCGGAGGCGTTGACTGCCCTGCCCTGGCTGTCGTTGCAGCAATTCTATCGCAAAGACCTGACGTTGACGCATGCACTGACGGGTGCGACAAGGCACATTACGTTTCGCCCGCGAATGACAACCGATAGTCTTTATGCGGTGCGCTCGGCGGCACTGGAAGGTCTGGGTGTCTGTGTCGCGTCGTCATGGGTCGTGGGGGAAGACATTGCCGTGGGCGCGCTGGTGCAATTGGCGCCGCAATGGCAGGCGGCCCCGCTGCCGGTCTACCTGGTTTATCCTTATGCGCGTTTTTACCCCGCGAAACTCCGGCGATTTACCGAGATGATGCGGGAATCCATCACGCACCAGATCGACGATCCGGATCGCACCGGCCTGTATTCGCCGCTCACGCCGCCGACACGGGTCATTCGTAAGCCGGATAGGACATGAAATGCATGGCATGCCTGATCATACTGCGCAACCGATTCTGGATGACTCCGCAGTGGATCAATGCCCACGGATTCCGATCACGCAGCGCAAGTTCAACCGGCATGCGGCTAGCGCGCGGAACCGTTTTTCGGTGCTAGATCATCGCCAACAACACGTACCGGCTCTTCGTCGCCGCGCAAAATCTTGCCGATCGCGATGGCCTCGAATGTCTTTCGGTATTTGCTCAGTATATGATCGCGACCACCTAGCACGCTCAGTGCGTCCGCATGACGATTCAGAAAATCGTCCGTCACTAATACGCGGTAATGCCGACCCTGAAACAGAAACGAAAACTGAAAAGCCGGGATGGCCTGTTGGCCTATGGGGAACAACCCTGCCGCCTCATCGTTGATAGCGCTTACCACGTGGCCGTCTATCGTGGCGTGTGAGGATTGCCGTTGCAACAAGGACGCAACGGTATCGATCAGCAACGGCAAGCGATAGGGCTTGTCGAACACCGCGTCAAACAGATCCTGCCTTTTGCGCGCCTGATCGCTCTGCACCGCGCTGGCGAGGATCACGGGAATCGTAGCGAACAAGGGATCGGATTTCAGCGCTTCCGCAAGCTCCTGACCCGACATCACCGGCATCATGAAATCGGTAATCACCAGCGCAGGCAACACGGCCTTGATCAGGTCGAGCGCGGCCCTGCCGTTCGATGCGGCGTACACCTCATAACCTTCGTCCTCCAGTACGAACGCCAGGGACTCGACAATCAACGATTCATCGTCGACGATGACGAGCTTGGCCTTGGGCGGACGGTACGCGAGAGAGTCGGCCATCACGTTCCAGCGTTGTCAAGGCCGCCGGATGGCGTCTCGTGGTTCCGCTCCCCCTCGAGGAAAGGCAAATCGAGCAGGCCATCAACGAACAGGCCACGATCATTGAAGAAAAGCTTACGCGCAGATGAGTCAAATACGCTATCGCGCACTTTTACAGGAATCATGGCGCGCGCGATACCTTGCGGCGTTTCACGTTGTCGAATCAGTAACAGATTGTCCATCACCGACGACAAGGCCGGTGCGGCCGCACCATAGCCCGCCCCGGATACCACGCGTGATTCAAGTGTGGCCACCGTTGTCACACGCAGAGCGCGCAATTCGTTGCTGAGCGCTGACAGGAACTCCGGCAGACGCCCCCCATTTCCGGCGGCCCGCTCAAACCCACCAAAACCATCGATTGCCACACGATGAACCCGAAACTGCCGCACCGCCTCAAGCAATTGATGGCCAAGCGCATCGAGAAGGTTTTCAGTCAGCGGATTCCACATGATATAAACCGCACCCGATGCGATCAGTGCCTCCAGATCAATTCCGAACGCCGCGGCTTTGAGCGTCAGACGCGCACGCGTCTCATAGAAGCCGAAATACAGCGCTGGATGTTCGGGCGTTGCCGCTGTCAGGAAATTGAGGCAGCATGTCGTCTTGCCACTTCCCGACGGCCCCAGCAACAATGTGACCGACGAAGCTGGCAGACCGCCACCAATCAACGGGTCCAGACCGGTAATACCGCTTGGAACACGCAAGGACTCGGGAGACTCCAGATTGCTCGGTCGCGCCAGCACCGCCTCGAGCCTGGGATAGACGGATATCCCATTCGAGGCAATGTTGTATTGGTGCATGCCGTTGATCGCATCGCTGCCGCGCGATTTCGTCACCTTCAATTGACGAATCGTACGCGACCCTACTTCCTCGCTCTGCAATTGGATCACACCATCAACCATTGTGTGTTCCGGGCTGGCGTCATCGATTCGTGCGCTAGTCAAAAACAGCACCGTGCAATGCGTAAATGCCGCGTGGCCTTGCAGTTCGGCTACGAAAGATTTGACATCCAAATCGGTGTCGCCCCGATCGCGTGCGTTCAGCAGCCCATCCATGACCAACATCGAGCATTGCTGGCGAGACAGTTCCTTGCGCAGCACGGCCACCAACGCTGACAATCCTTCATCGCGCAGTGTCTGGAACAAGCTGATGTAGACGAGTTCCGTGCCGATGACCGAAGCATCGAAGAAATCGAGCGTCGACAAGGACTGGAACAACCGGTCGTGCGACTCCGCCAGCAGCGTAACGTAGAGGATCTTACTTCCTGCACGCGCCTGACCGAACGCCACTTGATTGGCCAGGATCGTCTTACCTGCCCCGGGCATGCCCTGAATAATGTATGACGATCCGGCGATCACCCCCCCGCACAGGATGGTATCCAGGCCGGGCACGCCGCTCTGCACGCGCTGCAGTTGTTTTCCCATTTCAATCTTTATATGAGCCGCCTGATGAACTTGCATTGGCCGATAGCGCGGGCGCGCACGGCCCGCGCATGACCGTCGACATTATGATACATGATGGACCTGCGAGTTCGCATCGGGGAGCAATCCTTTCTCCCTCGGTGCCCGGCGTGGCTAAAGATTGGCACGGCACACCCTGGACAGGATGCGTCGCGCTGGCTGTTGCATGAAAGTGTTTTGTAAGACGAATTAACCTTTCCGACATCGATCATGAACGGCGCCGAAAGTCGCCGTTCTGGTTTTGCTGATCAATGTTTCGCCACCGGAGAAACCCGTTTTTGCGCCGCTTCCGTTGGCGTCGCCGGCAGGGTCTGGCGGACCTTCGCGACCATGTCCGGTGTGACAGCAGGCGCATCGTTGCCCCAACCGGAACGAACAAAGGTCAGCAGCTCGGCGATATCGCGGTCGTCAAGACGCGACGCAAATGCCGGCATGGCGTAATGCGTCGGAGCGGACGTTGTCCACGGCATTTCAGCGCCGGCGAGCACGATGTGGATCAATGACGTCGGGTCCTGGGTGTTGACCGTCGTGCTAAGCGCCAAGGCCGGGAACGTTTCTTTCCAACCCAGCCCATTCGTTCGATGGCATGCCGCGCAGTTGTTCAAGAACTGGATGGCGCCGTTGCTGCTCGCCTGGCCGTTATGGAACATTTGCTCGGTGGCGTTGTTATAGACCAGGGGAACCTGATCTGGATGCACGGCCTTCAGCGTCTTCAGATACGTTGCGATAGCACCAAGATCATCGTCGGTCATGAACTGTGTGCTGTTCTCGACCACTTCAGCCATGCCGCCGAATGCCGCGGAATGGGCGTTACGCCCCCCCTTGAGGAATGACACGATATCGGCCTCGGTCCACTTCCCCAGGCCATCATTGACATCACCACGCAGGTTCTTCGCGAGGTAGCCGTCGATCACCGCACCTGACAGGAACATCGATCCGTCATCAGTCAAGGCGGATTCCTGCATGGTTACCTTGCGTGGCGTATGGCACGCCGAGCAGTGTGCCAACCCTTCGACCAGGTAACGGCCACGTGCCACCGGGTCGGCGTCTTGGATCGGCGTGTCCTCGGTCACGACATCGGGCGCGTACAGTTTGCGCCAGGCGGCCAAAGGCCAGCGCATTGACATGGGCCAGGGAATATCCGGTGCCTTGTTGGCTTGCGCCACCGGTGCGACACCATTCATGAAGTAGGCATACAGCGCCTTGATATCGGCCGGCTTGACCTTCGCGTACGACGGATAAGGCATCGCCGGGTACAACGTATTACCATTTTTCGCCACGCCATGTCGCACGGCGCGATCGAAATCCTCGAGCGTATAGGTGCCGATGCCGTTGATCTTGTCCGGCGTTATGTTCGACGAGTAGATCGTACCGATGGGTGTCGCCATCGGCAGGCCTCCCGCAAACGACTTACCGCCCTTGGCCGTATGGCATGCAATACAATCACCGACCCTCGCCAGATACGCCCCCTGCTTGATCTGTTGCGCCTGATCACCGTCCGGGGATGATTGCGCCGTTTGGGCATGGACTGTGGCAGGGGCACCGGTCAATCCCATCATCGCCGTGAGCACCAATGACGACAGAACGACCGATGCGCGCATCCTACGGACCGGTGCCGCGGCGCGTTTGGTATTTTTTTTCATCATCGACCCCTTATGCCTGCACCAGCGGACCCGGGCTCTTCAGGTACTGTTCTCGGATAGCCTTCGCCGACCAATACGCCAGCGCCGTGACCAGACCGGTAGGGTTATAGCCCATGTTTTGCGGGAACAGGCACGCACCCGTGACGAACACGTTCGAGACGTCCCAGCTCTGACAGTAGCGATTGACAGCGCTTTCCATCGGGTTCGCGCCCATGATGGCACCACCGGTCAAGTGTGTGCTCTGGTAGACCCGGGTATCCCAATGCGCGCCCTTCTTGCGAATCGCACGATAGACGCCATCGTTCGGAATGGCCCTTGCAACCTTTTCCATCTCGTCGCCCATATGGCCAAGCATCGCGAACTCGTTGTCATGCCAGTCGAACGTCATACGCAATAGCGGAAGTCCGTACTTGTCCTTGTAGGTAGGGTCGAGATCCAAATAGCGGTCCTTATAAGCCATCACGGAGCCGGAGATACCGATGGTCATATAGCGCTGGTAGGCATCTTGGACACCCTTTTTCCAATCGCTTCCCCACGACGGCGTGCCCGGGACGGTTGGTGCCTGACCGATTGGTCGGCCACCGGTGCTCAAGGTACGGATGCTGGCACCACCAACGAAACCCAACGGCCCATGGTCGAATTGGTCGCCATTCAAGTCGTCCATGCCGACGGCACCCGCGCCCGTCCCGGCGAAGCGGTTCAGCGCTGTACCCTTCGGCAGCATGACATTGATACCGCCGTTCATCTGATAGGCGAAATTGCGGCCGACCGTGCCGTCTCCTGTCAACGGGTCGTATTGCTTGCCGATACCGGACAACAACATCAGTCGCACGTTATGCGTCTGGAATGCGGTAAGGATCACCAGATCGGCAGGCTGCTCGACTTCGCGCCCTTGCGAATCGATATACGTCACGCCAGTGGCTTTCTTGCCCGTATTATCGAGATTCACTTTCAGGACGTGGGATTCGGTGCGTAATTCGAAATTCTTGCGCTTCAGCAGCACCGGCATGATCGTTGTTTGGGGAGATGCCTTCGAGTACATATAGCACCCGTAGTTCTCACAAAAACCGCAGTAGTTACACGGTCCGATCCGTACCCCATATGGGTTTGTATAAGGCTCTGATGCATTGGCCGCAGGTGCCATGTAAGGGTGGAAGCCTGTTTCCCGAGCGGCTTTCTCGAACAGCATGCCGCTATATTGCTTCTGCAGCGGTGCGGTCGGGAATTCGTCGGTGCGCGGGGCTTCCAGCGGATTGCCCCCATCAGCCCCCGTCTTCTTGCCGTCGATGTTGCCGGCCTTGCCAGACACCGCCATCAGTTTTTCAGAGAAGTCGTAATACGGCTCCAGGTCGGCATAAGTAACGCCGTGATCCTGTAACAACATGTCATCTGGGACAAACTTCTTGCCATAACGCTCGGTGTAACGCGTCTTCATCTCCAGTTCTTCGGGCAGATTGCGATACATCATGCCGTTCCAGTGGAAACCCGCGCCCCCCACGCCGTTACCCAGCAGGAAAGAACCATGTTGCCGGTAAGGCACTGCGGTCAACTGCATGTTGTGACGAATCGTACAGGTTTCGCCGGACAGTTGTTGGAACAGCTTGCCACGAGTGGAATACGCCAGTTCGTCGATGACCTTCGGGTAAGCGGCGTCGGTGGGCGTATCGCGAAATTCGCCGCGCTCCAGCGCCAGAACATTCATGCCGGTATCCGTCAATTCCATACCCATGATCGCGCCGGTCCACCCGAAGCCGATCAGCACAACATCTACTTTGTCTTTTTTAATCGCCATCTCAACCCTTCCTTCCTGAAATTGACACCGGCCCATACGGATACCTCACGTTCGGCTTGTCGATCCAGTCCAGAAAGTCGGCGCGTGCTCCAGGGAATCCCACCATCTTCCAGCCGCCCATATCTTTATTGCCACCATAAATGGGATCGGCGAAATAGCCCTCTTTCGTGGTTTTCAATAGGAACCCAAAGAATGTTTTGGCAGGTACCTTGTCGAATTGGGGCTTGCCTGCCTCGATATCTTTCAATACCCGCAGTTGCTGGTCCTTTGTCAGATGCGCGAATGCATGACCTTCGACGCTGTTCGCGTATGCATCCGCTTCCGCGATGCCTAAACGAAAAATCTGACGGGGTGTCAAATTCAATTGATAGCCCATCTCCGGCGGCTGATCCGGATGAAACGGGCCTTGCATATACCAAAGCTGACCATGACCGTAAGGCGTTTCCATTTGCTTGTCGATAAACACCGGGACATCCGCTTCGATCGCACCTGCCCCGTATTCATCGGAGGGAATCAGATGATCCACCGCGGCTTTGAGAAAGGCGTATTCACCCGCGGTGAAATAGGCCGGCTTGTACGACGTGTTCGCCAGCGGGTGCTGCTCCTTGCCACTATCGACGGACTTGGTGTCGTTAGGCATTGAACACCCGGTTTGCGAGATGGCCGCACCGGTAGCCAGACTTGATGCGGGGACGATCGCCAAGACCTGGCGCAAGAACCGTCTGCGCGGCTCCTTTTGTTCAGACATGCTGCCTCTCCGGGTTTCGCGAAGGTCGTAAGGGAACCTTTCAACGAGCGGAATTATAGAGACAGATAGCGACTAATTGTCGCAGCAATTTATTTATTGACGCTTTTGAGACGGAATTGTTGCTTTAATATTCCACAAATATCTTTTTCGTAATCCATGAACACGTGCGAAACGGGACGGTCGATCGTTGATCACATTCGCGCATATGCTGCTCCCAATATCACTGATCTAGATAACATTTTGAGATAACGAAGATTTATTCAATACGCATTGCTAGGACACCACATGCTTGGCCAGTTATAACCGCAATGGATTCTTCGCTCATCACGACAGATGTCATGACGTCCGGGGAATTCCCCCGGGTTGACTTTCGATCGACTTGTTAGCCCGTGTAGTTACAGGGATGGCAAATCCTGGTGGTATGCCATACCCATACGGCATAGCGAACAATCGATACACAAGCAGGCTTCCATGATCGGCAATTAGTTGCCTAGCCAATCATATATCGTATAATTGTGGCAGTTGCTAACGCTGGCGCTGACATGCGCATCCGTCGTACGCCGTAAGCGCTTGCGCGATTCCCTGATGTGCATGCCAGCGGACATGCACATCACTCGGGCGTCGTCCCGCTTGCTCGGGATCGGCGTGTGTGATTTGCGAAAGACGATGAAGCTCACGTGAGAATAAATTAGATGAACGTGTCGGATGGGAAGCCCGGAACACGCTCGACAGACATTGCAGCCCCCCTTCGATCGACCGTACCGAAAGCGCCATTGTGGCTGCTGGTGATGATCACCATCAGCGGCACGCTGGCGATGCATATCTTTGTACCTGCCTTGCCGGACGCCGCGCATGCGTTTGGTGTCGGGCCGGCGGCGATGCAAGCGACGATAAGCGTCTACATCATTGGTCTGGCATTTGGACAACTCGTTTATGGCCCGCTCTCGGACGGGTTGGGACGCCGGCCGATGCTGCTATTTGGGCTGGCGCTTTATGGCGTCGCAAGTGCGATCGCGATGTGCGCGACCAGCGTTCACGTCTTGATCGTCGCGCGTCTATTTCAGGCGCTGGGCGGCTGCGCGGGTCTGGCGCTAGGCCGCGCTATTGTGCGTGATACATCAGCCAGCGACGAAGCCGTACGCGCGCTGGCGCTCATGAACCTCATGATGATGGTCGGACCCGGCTTCGCCCCGCTCGCCGCATGGGGTCTGGTGAGCATCGGCGGTTGGCGCCTGGTCTTTGTTGTCTTGACGGTACTCGGCACGGCAACCCTGTTCCTGACATGGCGGATGATCCCCGAGACCGGATCACCGAGCGGGAACGTCAGCGCCGCGAAACTGCTGCGCGATTACGGCACCTTGCTGCGCGTGCCGGCTTTTCTGGGATACGCCATCGGCGGAGGATGCGCGACAACGTCGATCTATGGCTATATCGCGGCAGCGCCGTTCATCGTGATGCAGGTACTGCATCGCCCGTTGGGGGAGGTCGGAATCTATCTTGCTCTGCTGATCGTGGGCATGTCGATCGGCAACGCGACCACGCGGCGCTTGATTCGAGGTGTCTCTCTGACACGTTTGTTGATTGCCGGGAATATCGTCAGCCTCGCTTCGGCTGTCGCGCTCTTGTTGATCGTGCTTGCCGACACGCTCACCGTAAGCTCGGCGGTGGGATGTACGTTCCTGTTCGCTTTGGGCGCGGGCTTGTCGAGTCCCGCGGCATTAAGCAAGGCATTGGCCGTCGACAATCGCCTGACTGGTTCGGCCGCCGGACTCTATGGTTTCACGCAGATGGCGGTGGGATCGCTCTGCACGACGCTCACCAGCCTGGGCGGACATCCGGCGCTCGCGGCGGCCGTTGTATTGACGGGCGCGGCGCTGATTGCGCAGGGCGGTTTTATCTGCGCGCTGCGGTACGAACGACGCAATGCTGCGTGAAGAGGCTACCCGTCGATTTTCAGCGCTTCCGTGGCTTGGCGCAAACCGGCAATTTGGTTGCCCTGCTTTTCCGCCGCCGTCACGATGGCATCCATGGACGTGGCCATCTCTTTGACCGCCGAGACCACATCCACGATCGTCTTTCCAGCATCTTCAACGAGTTCGACGCCGTGGTCGACCTGTCGCGATGAACGATCGATCAGCGCGCGGATCTCGCGTGCCGAATCCGCGCTGCGTTGCGCGAGATTGCGCACTTCTCCCGCCACGACCGCAAACCCTTTCCCGGATTCGCCTGCGCGTGCCGCTTCGACGGCTGCATTCAACGCCAACAGGTTGGTTTGAAACGCCAGACCGTCGATCACCTTGATGATATCGCCCATTGCTTTCGCGCCATCGTGAATGGCGCGCATCGTCTCGACCATCTCATTTACGGCGCTTCCTCCATGCTGCGCCATCGTGGCGGTACGCTGCGCGAGGTCATTGGCCGTACGCGCAAACGAAGCGTTGTCTTGCAACGCGGTCGACAAGCCGCCCACGGCATTGCGCAATGTTTGCGTCGCGTC
Organism: Robbsia andropogonis; assembly: GCF_000970345.1. Lineage (GTDB taxonomy): Bacteria > Pseudomonadota > Gammaproteobacteria > Burkholderiales > Burkholderiaceae > Robbsia > Robbsia andropogonis. Next base: position 60,653 of record NZ_LAQU01000024.1, read on the forward strand.
CATTCGAGAGGTGATATCAGTTGCGTACTTGACGACCTTGACCAGGTCGCCGTTCATATCGCGGATCGGGTTGTAGCTTGCCTGAATCCAGATGGCACGCCCCTGCTTGCCGAAGCGTTGGTATATACCGCTGTTGTAATTACCTTCGCCCAGTTTTTTCCAGAACATCGCGTACTCGGCCGATTTGCGATAGGTCGGGTCCACAAACATGCTGTGGTGACGTCCCAGGACCTCATTCGCGCGAAAACCGAATGCCGTGAGGAAGTTCTGGTTGGCCGCAAGTACTGTCCCGTCCAGCGTGAACTCGATGACCGCCTGCGCGCGGCCGATCGCATCCACCTGCCCGCGATGGTCGGCGTGGCGCAATTCATCCACGGTGACATCGGTCGCGTACTTGATGACCCGCCGAACTTTGCCGTCGGTATCGACAATCGGGTTATACGTCGCCTGGATCCATACCTCACGGCCGTCCTTGCGCAACCGCTTGAAAACGCCCCGGTGAAACTCGCCGGAAGACAAATTGTTCCAGAATAGGGTGTATTCGCTGGAACCACATGTCGCTGCGTCGACAAACATACAATGATGCTGCCCGACGACTTCGTCGAGACCATATCCCATCAGGGACAGGAAATTCGCATTCGCGGAGAGAATTGTCCCATCCGCCTTGAATTCGATGACTGCGTTAGTACGATCCAACGCCTCCAATCGCCCGTTCACGGACGAATGATGTCCGCCGAAGTGGTTCAGCCGACTCAAGCGGTTCATCAGCTTCTTCATTTCTTCACCTAATAATACGGCGTGACATCTCGACAGCGCCTGACCTACAAAATGGACCATCGGCCCGCTAATCCGGTCGGATGCGTGCCTATTTTCAGCAGGGGGGCGCTGCTTAATTTTCGCCAAACGCATTCAAACGAATGTATCAATTTGATGCTGATTCTAAGACAAATTGCAGCGAGTGTGCTATCACGGAAACCAATTACGCGCAAAATTAACCGGTTGTTAAATTTTCGCAACCCAGAAAGCAACAGAGGGGGCCTGTCGCGCGACAGCCCCCCTCCTTTGGCTGGACGGCGGCATCAAGGCAGGGGTTTTATCAATCAACGCCGATGCACGTCTGCCGTGCGCTACTCACGTGCCCTCGGCGATGTGTTTGGTGGTCAAGTAGGCCTCCATCGCTTCCTGCCCGCCTTCGGAACCATATCCGGAATCCTTTATGCCTCCAAAAGGCACTTCTGGCATACCCAGGCTATGCTGGTTAATCGAGATCATGCCGCTCTCCACGTCATTCCCGACCCGGGCGACGGTGGCTGCCGATGTCGAATAGGCGTAAGCCGCCAATCCATATGGCAGACGGTTCGCCTCCATGATGGCGTCCTGGTACGAATCGAACGCAATGATCGGTGCCAATGGACCGAATGGCTCTTCATGCATCAATGCGGCATTGGCCGGGACATCGGTCAGCACCGTCGGCGCATAGAAGTAGCCCTTGTCACCGATGCGTTCGCCGCCTGTCACGACCCGCGCGCCCTTCGCGCGCGCATCGGCCACCAGCCGTTCCATCGCGCCGAGACGACGATCGTTTGCCAACGCGCCCATCCTCGTTGACTCGTCCAGACCGTTCCCGACCTTGATCGCGCGAGCGGCGCTGACCATTGCCTCCGTAAATGCGTCGACAACGCCACGCTCGACAAGGAAGCGTGTGGGCGCAATACATACCTGACCGGCGTTACGGTATTTCGCCCCCGCCAGCAGGCTCACCGCGCGATCGATATCCGCATCCGCGAATACCAATACCGGGGCATGCCCGCCGAGTTCCATTGTCACTCGCTTCATATGCTGCCCGGCAAGCGCGGCCAATTGCTTGCCGACCGGTGTCGAGCCGGTAAACGAAATCTTGCGAATCACCGGATGGGCGATCAGATAGGACGACACCTCCGACGGTGTGCCGAACACCAGGTTCACTACGCCTGGCGGAACGCCCGCATCCGCGTATGCCCGCACCAATTCGGCGCAACTGGCTGGCGTTTCTTCAGGGCCTTTCAAGACGATCGAGCAACCCGCGGCCAGCGCCGCCGACACTTTGCGTACCGCTTGATTGATCGGGAAGTTCCACGGCGTGAAGGCCGCCACCGGGCCAACCGGCTCGCGCAGCACGACGTTTCGCACCTGCGGGCTGCGCGACGGAATGATACGGCCGTAGGTCCGCCGTGCTTCCTCTGCAAACCATTCGATCGTGTCCGCCGCGCCGAGCGCCTCTGTTTTGGCTTCGCCGATCGGTTTACCTTGCTCCATCGTCATGATGGCCGCGATCGTATCCGCCCGCTCTCTCAATATCGCCGCGGCCCGGCGCATGATCTTGCTTCGCTCGAGCGCCGGCACGGTGCGCCATAGCTTGAATCCTTGATCCGCGGCATCCACGGCTGCCGCCAGCTCCTTTTCCGATACCAGCGAAATCCGGCCAATCTCCGCTTCCGTTGCCGGATTGATCACGGTGGCATCGCGCGCGCCCTCCTGCCATTCACCATTGATGAACAGCTTCACTTCGGGATAAGCCGGATATTGAATGTCGCTCATTGTCGTTTCTCCATACGTGCCATGGGTCCAGATTCGGCTGCCGCCGGCCTCCTAGCATGCACACAGTTCATCGCCATTGGCCGCAGGTACGTGGATCCACACGATGCTCCGCTATGCGGCGTGCGGTTCCCACGCCACTGTCGGCTTCGGATAATCAATCACGCATCGCTGTCTGAATTTTCCAACACGTCGCGTCATGCGAGAGAACAATGCTACGGGAAAAGCAGTGCACAGGTAAAAGCTGCGGATAAATCGTCAAAAATAGTCTGAAGCATCGAGATAAATCAAACGTGCGTTTAACATCGTCGTACGTCACGCAAAATGCTGTCATTTTGCAACATGTTGACCAAGGAATGTGTACGCCCGTATAGTTGGCGCACTATGCCGAAACCATCCCACCGCACCAAACTTTTGAACGAAGGGCTGCGCGTGATGCATGAGCGCGGCTTCAACGGCGCGAGCGTACGCGACATCGTACAAGCCGCCGGTGTACCTCAGGGGTCGTTCACGAATCACTTTCCATCGAAGGAAGCGTTTGCGATGGAAGTCGTCGATTTGCACTTCGAACAAGCTCGCGCGCTGATCGAACGCACGCTCGACAATGCGCAATTGGATGCGATCGGTCGCTTGCACGCCTATTTCGATGCGGTGTTGACAGACCTGACCGAACACGGTGTCGAGCACGGTAGTCTGCTCGGCAATCTCGCCTTGGAAACCGCGGAGCACAGCGAAGCGCTGCGCATGCAGATCGCCCACATCCTCGACCATGTGGAACAAAGGCTGTCCGCATGCATCGCCGCCGCAATCGACGCGGGTGCCATCCATCCTCCCACGACGGAACCGCTGCAGCGTTCGTCTTCGTCATTTGCGGTGCCTGCCGCCTTGGCGCGATACGTCCAGGCCACCTTGCAAGGCGCCGTGCTGATCGCCAAGACCATGCGCGATCCAGAACCGGTCGCCCTCGCGCGCGACTTGTTGTTCGCGACTGCGCTGCGGTAGATGTTTTCCTAAAAAAACGCACTGCCAGTCGTTTTGCAGACAAAATTCCGGGATAATGGCGCTCCGTGTCCCTTCATGCCGCGACTCGCTCGTTGGCGCCATCGTCGTTCGCAAAGCCGCACCACTTGCGCGGCCTTCGGTCGTAAGTCCCGTGGCGCCGCCCGCAGCCGCGCCGCTTCGATGCTCATGCGTGCCATACCCCGGGAATTTCTCGCTCCACTGATTGTCGCTTGCGCGATGTTCATGGAATCCATGGATGCCAATGTCATCGCCACGTCGTTGCCGGCGATGGCACGCGACTTCCACCGCGATCCGGTCGTCCTGCAAATCGGGGTCATTGCCTATGTGGTCGGCCTTGGCATCTTCATTCCGATATGCGGATGGGTGGCTGACCGCTTCGGCGCGCTGCGCGTCTTCCAGGCCGCCATTGGGGTCTTTGTCGCGGGATCGCTGCTCTGCGCGGCATCGATGTCACTGCCTTATTTCGTCGTCGCGCGCTTTGTCCAGGGCATCGGCGGCGCCATGATGGTTCCGGTGGGGCGTATCATCATTTTTCGGGCGGTGCCTCGCGCTGACTTCGTTCGGGCAATGAACTACCTCAGCATTCCTGCTTTGCTGGGACCCGCGGCCGGCCCCGTGTTGGGAGGATTCATCACCACCTACTTGCATTGGCGCCTGATTTTCGGGATCAACGTCCCCGTCGGCATTGCCGGCATCTGGCTGGCACAGCGCTTCATAAAGAACTCCCGGGAACCGCATCCGGGTCCATTGGACTGGATCGGTTTTGCTTTATCCGCCGGGGGTGGCGCAACCTTCCTGCTTGGCATCTCGGTGCTGGGTGGCGGGCTGGTCTCTTTCGGCACCGCCTGGCTGCTGATCGCCATCGGCGCGGCGCTGGCGGGTTTGTATGTTTTGTATGCCTTCAATGTCGAAAAACCGCTACTACACTTGCGCTTTCTGTCGATTCCGACTTTCCAGGCGAGCGTTGCCGGAGGCTCCTTGTTTCGCATGGGCTTGGGCGCCCTTCCCATCCTTTTGCCGCTGTCATTGCAAACGGGGCTCGGGATGTCCGCATTTGCGTCAGGCTCGATCACCTGCGCCTCCGCGTTCGGCTCCTTTGTGGTGAAATGGCTGGCACCAGCCACGTTACGCCGTTGGGGTTTTCGCACGGTATTGATGTACAACGCCGCGTTCTCCGCTGGCGCGATTGCGATCTGCGGCGCATTCATTCCTGGCATACCCGTATGGGCAATCTGGCTGATCGTGTTATTTTGCGGCTTTTTTCCGTCGCTTCAGTTCACCAGCCTGAATTCATTGGCCTATTCGGATATCCCTACCCGTGATATCGGACGTGCAACAAGCCTCGCCAGCTTCGTGCAACAGATGTCATTGGGTCTCGGCGTGGCGCTCGCCGCAGTGGTATTACATCTCACGCGCTACGTGCAAGGTCACGAAACCCTGACATGGACGGACTTCTGGCCTGCCTTCGTCACAATCGGATGTTTGTCGCTCGGGTCGATTCCCATCACTCGACGCATGCCGCCCGAAGCCGGCGCGGAGATCGCCGGCCGTGGCACATCGCATTAAGCGATGCCCCTCCATCGGGTGATCGGGAACGATCGCACCCGGTTTTACCACGTCGACGGCATATGACCGTGGCAAGACGCCGCCTCTCCCTCAGTGCGTCGGAAAGGCGTTCCGCGAAAGCCGCGGGTCCGCACCGGGCCACGCTCTACGTGTGCCACGTACCCCAAGGCCGAGCATCTCACTGATAACTGGAAGTGCAACAGGCTCACTGAACAAAAAGCCCTGCAACTCGGTACAGCCCTCGATCGCAAGTAGACGACGCTGCGCATCGGTCTCAACGCCTTCGCCGACCGCCAGGATTCCCAGTTCCGAACAAAGTCGTGTCACGGCCCGGACGATGGCGTTTGATTTCACATCCTGACCTAACTTTTGAACAAATAGCTGATCGATCTTGATCCGCGAGAACGGCAGGGATTGCAGCAGGCTCAACGCTGAATAGCCCGTGCCGAAGTCGTCCATTACCACACCCACTCCCAAAGCACGCAATGCGTTCAGAATGGCGCTTGCATGCCCGGTATGCGCAATCAGTGCGGTTTCCGTCAACTCGATCTCCAGACGCTCAGGCCGCAATCCGGTACGCTTCAGCACGTCAGAGACAAAGTCAGCGAAATGGCTATCTTGTAATTGCACGGCGGAGACATTGACGCAGACGCGAATGTCGGCGGGCCATTGCATCGCGTCGCTACACGCTCGTTCGAGGACCCAACTGCCGAGTGCATGCATCAAGCCGATCTCTTCGGCTACGGGAATGAACTCGGACGGAGTAATGGCGCCATACGGATAGGCATCCCATCTCAAAAGTGCTTCACACGCGTTCACTTGACCGGACACCGCATCCACCAACGGCTGATAGAACAGTTTGAAATGCCCTTCGCTGACAGCATGATGCAGATGCCGTTCCAGTTGCCGACGAATTTCCAACGGGTCCTGCATCCCTGCCTGGTATACCCGGAAGCCGTTCCGGCCGTTACGTTTCGCTTGATAAAGGGCTATGTCGGCGCATCGTAGCAAGGCATCAGGATCGTCGAGCGGCAAATTCGCGTTACCGTCCACGGAAAAACGGGTCGTATCGTGTTCGACGTGCAGATGCTCACTGATCACAATGCCGATACTGACACCCACTTGCAATCTATCGCCCGCAATCTGAAAAGGCTGCGTCAGTGCATCCAGGCAGCGTTGCGCGAGCGCGATCGTATGCGCTTCGTTTGCCGCACGGCTTGCGCCAAATCGCGGTGCCTGGATGATGGCGAATTCATCACCGCCGAGGCGCGTCAGGACGTCGTTTTCGTCAAGCAGTGCACGTAGGCGTTCGGCGACCGCTTTCAGCAAGCAATCGCCAACATGATGTCCATAGGAATCGTTGACCGGTTTGAAATTGTCAAGATCGAGGTACAACAAGGAGAATCGGGGAACGGCGGCATCGAGATCGGCCGCAAGCGTAAGTGCGGATGGGCTGGCCAAGTCCTGAATATGCGCATAAAAACGGGTCCGGTTCGGTAGCCCGGTCAACGCGTCATGGTGCGCGAGGAAAGCGATGTGCCGTTGCGCGGCGCGCTGCGCCGTGACATCTTCGATCGTACAGAGCCAGCCTCCCTGTTGCGATGCGCCGTCGGAGGTACCCGGCATGGTTCGCAGGGAAATCAACAACTGCCGCTCCCGATACCGCCATTCGAATGGATTCATCGGCGCCACCGCACGCAACGCCCTGTCCCATGCGGCCGTCCCCGTGCTCTGCGACTCTCCCGTGACATCGTCAAACCCGGCTCGTGCCACGGACAGCAGTTGTTGGGCAATCAAGCGCAGCCTGCGGCGCAATGGCAAGGCAGCGCCGTTGTCGACGGTAAGCGAGCGCAAATATCTCGAAAATTCGCCGACATCGCTGTCCGATGACAACGGCATGACGCCGTCCCTGACCTCGCAAAGTTGGCGTAATACCCTTAATGCACGCACGCCTGGTCGGATATCTTGTTCAGAAAGCATAAGCAGCGCCGGAAACCGCGCGTTGCAAAGCACTACCCGCCAGATGGGCCAATCAGGCAAACCCCTTGCGGAATATGCGACAGGGCGAGATCGAGATTCCGGCGAGCAAGTTCGATGGATTGCGCGGCCGCGCGTTGCTCGGTGCGATCGCGCGTCACCTTTGCAAACCCACACAGCGTGCCATCGTCATCACGGATTGCGTCAATGACCACATGCGCCCAGAATCGACTGCCATCCTTGCGCAGCCGCCATCCTTCCGACTCGAACTTCCCGGTATCGCGAGCTATTTCCAGTTCATGCTCCGGCAATCCCGCGACACGATCTTCGTCAATATAAAAGCACGAGAAATGACGGCCAACCGCTTCCTGCTCAAGGTATCCCTTCGTACGTTGCGCCCCCGTATTCCAATTACTGACAACACCATTAATGTCGACCATGTAGATCGCGCAGTCGGATACGCTACGTACTAACAGGCGAAAATGATGTTCCTGGCCACGCAGCACCTCGTGCACGGCCTTGTCATGCAACGGGTTTTGCTCTTGCGGATTATTTTGCATCGTCGCCCGGCTCCGGCAAAAACGCGCGTAACGCCGTGATGCGGGCACTGGCCGAAACCTTGCTCGTCGATGTCGATCCGACATCGGTGCCTGTACCTGATCTGACCTGCGGTAGCGGCGCGCGGGCGAGTTGGAGACTACGCGCCATTCGTTGTGCCGCATCGACGAAACGGTCAGCCGACGCGGGCGGACACACCTCGCGCGCGGTGCACTCGAACAACGCCAACCAGCGGTGGAAATGCTCGGGACCAATGGGTAGCGGCCCGTGACGTTGCATCGGACTGCCCGAATACGCACCCGTCGAGAGCATCACGGATGCCCAGAACTGACCAATACGCACCAAGTGAGCAGGCCAGTCTTCAACATGTCTATTGAACACGGGGCCGAGCACGGCATCTTCGCGAGCACGCGCGTAGAAGACACCGACGAGTCGATCAATCATTGCCGCGTCAATTTGCGTGACCTGTTCGTCTTCTGCCGCCATGGGAGCAGCGTGCTCGGTCATTGAGGACTGAGGCGAATCATCTGTCGGATTCGAATCAGGCCGCATTGCGGTGTCTCGTGTCATCGTAGATAGGCTGCCGACGATACACGCGGCAACGTTGTCAGGACGGGCTAGTCTCAAGGCCTACGTCAAACAGGGGGATGCCTTCTCTCACCCTGATTGGTGTGAATTGTGCCCCAACGCGACGCTATCTTGCCAGAGATTCCACCGTTGCGTCATCGAGTACGTTCGAAATTGTAGAAAATTCAAGCAAAAAAAAACCCGCTCACGAAGAGCGGGCTGAATCCATATCGGTTGAGACATGGAGGAGACAATTTAAGTATAAACCCGTAAGGGTTCAAACTGCAAATCCTTCCGACGTCTTTTAGATATTTGTGGCAAGAAAAAAACTTCCCGACCTGCCTCAACCATGCGGGGGACCAGGGGGACCACGATGGTCATCACCATCACCATGTGGCCGCTCAGGCGGATGGCCGCCTTGGGGAGGTCCGCCGCGTGGATCCGAGCGGGGGCCTTGCCCAGGCCCGCCATGGAACCCATCCCGTTGCGGTTGCGGTTGCGGCGGACCACCGTGCCATTCAGGACGGGGGCCGGGCGGAGGACCACCGTGCCATCCAGGCGGTGGGGGCGGAGGACCGATGTGCTCCCATCGGCCCCGCTCGCCATACCAAGGTTGCGCGCGATAGTGCTCGCCCCAGTACGTTCCGAACGAGAAGCCGATGATCGGCAAGCCGATGCGAGGCCCATACGTCAGCAGTGGTACCGGAGTACCTTGGTAGGCATAGTTGATATTCCCGCCATACACCCATCCACGCAATCCCGGCAAGGAAACATCGCACCAGGAATACCCTGCCACGCAACCCAGCACGGTCATCGGTGTACCGCCTTGCAATTGCGCGACAGCAGGATATTCCTGCGATGGCCCCGCGCGGACGATCGCCGGCGCATTCGTATAAGCCGGCGCGGACTGCGCATGCGCGAAAGGGGTCACGCAAGCGAGCAATGCGATACCGCCAAACCTGGCCAATACACGACGCGGCGCTTGCTTCGCGTCGAGCGAGGGGGGGACGCTGATGTCCGTTCTTTTAGTCATGATCTCTCCTGCTGTCGCCAGCACTTTCCTGCCAGGACCTTCCTGGCATCCGGATCACACACGCTGAAGGTGGAATCCTTGGATATCATTACATCCGAAGCGACCGTTTGCATCTGTGCGGATTTGTGTCGGCACGTTACATCCGCAATATAAGTGCCTCGCGTTACCTGCAACGGGATATAGGGGGGCAAACAGTTGCGCGAGCGCCCGGAGAGAACGCATCGGCACGCAAATGAGAATACGCGGGCAGCGTCATGCGGGTCATTTCGATGGTGGACTTTTTTCGACGATCTATTTTTCCACGATCACGCGCCACGGATCTTGCGCAATCACTTTCATCGGCAGATGCGCGGCCTTGAAGGAGGCATAGACATCGGGTGGCATCAAAGCCAGTGCGTGCGCGTCGTGATACCACCGGGCGGTGAACGCAGCGTCGGTAGGCACCCACTTCGATGGTTCCTGCGCCACGCCGAAGGCCAGCTCATCAGCGTCCCGGACCATGATCATCGTGTGACCGATGTAGAACGGGAACGTGTGATCCAGCTTATGGACCGAATAAAAGGGCGTATCAGCCGGCAACGAAGCCAACGCGGCCTTGACGGCAGGGGCCAGCAAAACACCGGACCGCAGGCGCCCGAATACCTCATGCCCGGTACCGGCCACCGTGACCAACACACACCACCCGGCAACAAACGACAACACCGATGCCGTCATTGAACGTCGAGACAGCAGCCACGCGCCTATCGTCCCGACAAGCCCACAACCGATTGCTACCCAGACCCAATTCGTATAGGCCACATACAAGGCATTCGGCGTGTCGTCGGACCCCATCGTTCGGAGGTACACGCCAGCGGCAACCAGCCCGATGACCAGGACCACCACATAGAAGATCATATGCCGACGCCAACCACGTGGTGACAGCGTTGGCAAAACCCGCCCTAACAACAAAGCCAGAGCCGGCGCCACTGGAAGCACGTAAGACGGCAGCTTCGAATGCGATGCACTGAAGAAAGCGAAAATGAATACCGCCCACACCAGCAACATCAACGTGGGCGAAAACCGATTTGCCTCACGCGGCGCACGGAATACATCCCGGACTGACGCCGGCAACAACGTCAACCACGGCAGCATCCCGACCATCAGCACAGGCACGAAGTAGTAAAGCGGGCCAGGCCGGTTTTGTTCCGGCGTCAGATAGCGCTGGAATTGCTGGACAACGAAGAAAAAATGAAAGAACTCGGGATTGTCGCGTTGTACAAGATAGAACCACGGTGCGCAGATGATCACGAAGACCAGCAAGCCTGACGGCAGGTGTATCCGCAGGAAAATCCGCCAATCGCGCGCCACTACCATGTATACGATCAGGACCGCGCCTGGGATCATGATGCCGATCAGGCCTTTCGATAACATCGCCATGGCCATTCCGCCCCACGACAACCACATCCAGCCGCGTCGCCCCGCCCTCGTCAGGGTGTCCCGCTGGGCCAACAGTAACGCACACAAGGTGACCGTCATCCAGAAAGACAGCCCCATGTCCAGCGCGTTGAAATGACCCATCAAATACCAATATGGCGTGGCCACCATCACTACGGCGGCACTCCAGCCTGCAAGCGCACCGAACAACCGTGCCCCGGTGTACCCGACGACCACGATGCCGGCGAAACCGGTCAGCGCGGTGTAGAACCGCGCCTGCCATTCACCGATACCGAACAACGCGAACGTCAATGCGTTTGCCCACGTCTGCAGCGGTGGCTTCTCAAAATACTTGTAGCCGTTGTAACGCGGCGTGATCCAGTCGCCCGTAACAAACATCTCTCTCGCCATCTCGGCGTACCGGCCTTCGTCCGTTGGAATCAAATGGCGCATCCCTAATGGGACGAACCAGATCAGTACGAGTGCGATCAGCAGCATCAGCACGGCACCGCGAGAGAGTGGCGGACGGAGAGACAAATTCGCTTGCATATCACCAGGAGAGTAACGGATCGCGTGAATGGGTGGCGTGTGTCTGCGGATCGAGGGCCGTACCAGGCGTGGGACGCTACGGACTTACGCAATACAATCGATCGCGGCGAAAGCAGGCGCAACCTCGTGTTGCCCTGGTTTGCACACCATCACTACGATATCAGACGCGCCCCCCCTGATCGCGGCAATGCACCACGTCCAGCGCACGACCGATACACTGTCGGAACGCGCCGTCATACCTCGCCTGCGTCGATGCCCCCGGCGCGCATCATACCCCATCCCCATTCAGTACCGACGCATCTACCCTTTCCTCATGAATGTCACGATCGTCTCACATGCGACGCTTGCACATGGTCTATGCGGACTTGGGCAAGAAACATCCATGGCAACGCAAAACGGTAGTGTTCCTTTGCTTGCCCCGGAAACCGGGCGTTGCACGCTTTTTGATATCCATTTCGATATTTATCCAGAAAACACCATGCATTTGCTAACTATTCAGATACTGAATAAGAATAGCCTTATCTGTAAACGGACGATCGTCCCACATGTCGAAATGGAAAGATCGGGTTTATTACGTTCAATCCTATATAGGTTTCGTCATACGTAAGCGATTATTACGAAGTACATCGCTCGGTAACATCGACCGAAAAAAGATAGCGCGATGGATTTATTTTGGTGCGACGACAAATATGGCCTGGTCCATTCAGAAAATGTGGCGAGAACCCCGCACATCGTATGCGAAATAACAGTCGTTGATGATTCACAAATCACATTTGAATCGTATAATGGAACCAAACAGACAGTTGGGTTCTGAGATCATGGATAAGCGCCAACAAATACTCGATACCGCCACAATGCTTTTTGGCCGCCACGGCTTCCACGCGGTGGGCGTCGATTGGATCATCGCCAAATCGAACGTATCGAAAATGACAATGTACCGATATTTCCCGTCCAAGGGCGATCTCGTCGTGGAAGTACTTCGCTTTCAGCAAAGAGTATTGGCTGACCAGCTGAATGCCGATATCAGTGATGCGGGCAGCCCGATGGAAGCGTTGGAACGGGTATTTGACTGGCACACCCGATGGTTCGGCAGCGAATGCTTTTCTGGTAGCCTGTTTGCGCATGCGGCGTCCGAATTTGCCGACAAGGGCACGCAGATTCATACGGTTACGGTAGCGCAAAAGCATGAACTGACAGCCACCATAGAGAAGATCCTTACCGACATCACCGGCGAATCACGGGCAAGCGCCCTCGCACCGATTATTGTGATGATGCTCGACGGCGCAACGCTGCAAGCGCAATTGACAGGCCGACTGAATGCGGCCAGTGATGCATGGAAAGCGACAAAATCGCTCGTAAGCGCGGACGCAATGGCTATGGCGGCCTGATTATTCTCCCCGCGTCACACCGGATAGGAAAAAGAAACGGCACTTGCCCAATTGGGCGAGTGCCGTTTCTTTTTTCCGGTTGCTTAATTACTGAATGCCTGTCGCCACACAGAACCGTCTCAAGACAATACCAAAAATCGATCTCGTCTATTGCCAAACGATCTTTTTATCAGATTAAGCACAGTGCATTGACTGAAATTTGTCGCGACGAAATTGACCTGATTGACACGAATGATGCGGATGCAAACTGTATCTTTTTCAAGAATACGGGTTTTCCGCAATTTCCGATTTCAGCATGCCGCGAATGCCGCGGATCGCCTGACGAATACGTGACTCATTTTCAATAAGAGCGAATCGGACATAGTCATCGCCATAATCACCGAAACCAACACCAGGCGACACGCAAACCTTCGCCTTTTCAAGCAATAATGTCGCGAATGCCAGCGAACCCATCGCGCGATAAGTCTCGGGAATCGGTGCCCAGACATACATGGACGCTTTCGGCTTTTCGACAGGCCATCCCGCTTCGATCAATCCCTTCACCAGCACATCACGCCGTCGTTGATATTGCGCCGCAATCTCTTTGACGCACTGCTGGTCGCCCTCCAATGCCGCGATGGCGGCAACCTGCAATGGCGTGAAGGTACCGTAGTCGTGATAGCTCTTGATCCGCGCCAGCGCCGCAACCAACTCGGGATTCCCCACCATGAAACCTATCCGCCAGCCCGCCATGTTGTAGCTCTTCGATAATGTGAAGAACTCGACCGCGATATCCTTCGCGCCAGGCACCTGCATGATCGATGGCGCCTTCCAACCATCAAACACGATGTCGGCGTAAGCCAGATCATGCACGACAAAAATGTCATGCTTACGGGCCAGCGCCACCACACGCTCAAAAAAATCCCTTTCAACACACTGCGCGGTCGGATTGGACGGGAAGCCCAGGATCATCATCTTCGGCTTCGGGTAACTGCCACGAATCGCCTTTTCCAATTCCTCGAAAAAATCGATCCCCGGTGCCATCGGGACCGATCGGATGTCCGCGCCCGCGATCACGGCACCGTAGATATGAATCGGATAACTCGGATCAGGCACCAATACCGTGTCACCGCGATCCAACGTCGCCAGCATCAGGTGAGCAAGCCCTTCTTTAGAGCCAATGGTGACAATAGCTTCACTATCCGGATCGATGTCGACATCGTATCGATCCCGATACCAATGCGCGATCGCCCTGCGCAGTCGCGGAATACCCTTCGATGAAGAATAACCATGCGTGTCCGGTCGACGCGCCACCTCCGCCAGTTTTTCGACGATATGCGGCGGCGTGGGGCCGTCCGGATTGCCCATGCTTAAATCGATGATGTCTTCCCCACGCCGTCGGGCCGCGAGTTTTAGCTCCGCCGGGATGTTGAATACGTACGGGGGAAGGCGATCGATGCGTGCAAAGCGACGCTTGCCGACTGTCGACATTGTTTGGTTCCTTTACGTAAGCGCCCGGAACCGTCCGAGCGACGCGGCGAGCCACGATGCCACGCATGCACGGTACCCCGCGACACGCCAGGGTAAATAGTACTGAATAGTCGATCAGATAAGCAAGAAATTCTTTAGCCTGCCTAGGAAAAAAGCAAGATTACACATAAATAAAAAATAGTAAGTTATTGAAAGTACTTTTTATTATCAGTCACGATCGCGAGTCAGCGCTATAGAGCGTTGAATCGGTAAAATCTACTGAATTGAGTACTTTTCCTACCACGATGAGTGCGGTGCGCTGCATTGCCTCAGTGGGTGTCTGCGCGACAATGTCGATCAAAGTTCCTCGCACGATCTGTTGATCTGGCCAACTGGCACGGTAGACGATCGCAATCGGACAGCCCGCACCGTAATGGGGCATCAGGATTTCGACGATTTCCGCGAGATGTCGGACCCCCAGGTGAATGGCAAGGGTGGCGCGGTGCCGCGCCAAAGCATCGAGCGTCTCGCCTTCCGGCATCGCCGTCTTGCGCGCGTAACGGGTCAGGATCACGGTTTGAGAGATGCCCGGCAGGGTCAACTCGGTACCGAGCGCGGCAGCACTCGCCGCTGTCGCGGTCACGCCGGGAATAATCTCCCAATCGATGCCCAATCGATCCAGGCGCCGGATTTGTTCACCAATCGCACCGTACAGAGATGGATCGCCGGAATGCACGCGGGCGACGTTTTCTCCGCGGGCGTGTGCGGATTGCAGCACCGCGATGATCTCGTCTAGCGACAGCGGCGCACTGTCAACGACCGTATGGGCCTGGTGCCCATCTAGCACCGCGGCCGGCACGAGAGAGCCTGCATAGAGGATAACGGGGCACATGCGAATCAGGCGCTGCCCCTTGACCGTCACCAGTTCGGGGTCGCCAGGACCGGCTCCAATAAAATAAATCGTCATGAATGGCAGCTTATGTTAACGTGGACAGTGCTTGCAGCACCGCTTCAGCATCATGGAACAAACGTATCGGACATGATGCAAGCGATACCGTGTGATACACCTCGCGATGTTGCGCCGATGAATACGCTATATCCAGGATCCCCTCGTGGGCTTCGCTGCTCTCGCATGCACGCGCTGCCCAAGCGGGTGCCGGACGGCGTCGCATGATAACGGGCAAGCCGAATTCCCGCGCCACCTGTAATTTTGCGTCAGTCGCATCGCCACCGCTGTTTTTACTGACGATGACATCCACGCCCAGCGTGTGGATCAGGGTCCGCTCCGATGCCAATGTAAAAGGGCCTCTTGCGGCCAACAGCGACATCGCTGCGCCCGGAGGAAATGGCGGCACCGCGTCGGCATGACGCGCCGCGGTCTGCGGGAGACATCGCACGTACCAATGCTGGCCAGGGGCGGCGCTCCTGATATGTGCCAAGGGTTCGCGGCCGACCGTCCATAAAGGGCGGCGAAAAGGGCGCAGTGCGGTCAGCGTCTGTGCCCAATCCGCCACGTCGATCCATCGATCGCCCTCCGTCGGTGCCCACGGAGGACGTTCGAGCCGCCAATAGGGTATACGGCATGTGCCAGAAGCAGCCACGGCATTCGTACTGATTCGCGCGGCATAGGGATGGGTCGCATCCACCACGAGACCAAATTCGCCATCGCCCAGTGTTCGCGCCAATCCTTCAGCCCCTCCGAAGCCCCCTTCCCGCACTAGGCAAGGCAAGTCAGGAGGCGACGCACCCAGGCCGGCGACGCTATATACATCCGCTTCACGCAAGTGTCGTGCTATGGCCAGTGCGTCGCCCGTGCCGCCGAGCAGCAGGATTCGAGGCAGGTGAGAGAAAGCCGAGGCCCGCGGCGGCGGCATGGCGTCAACGGTCGGCATGCATATCCTCGCTGGCTTGGCCAATCACCTCGCCCCGTCGATCGATGGCAATCACGTCGAGCGCGACGCGCTGTGCGCCAATCACCTCGCGCACGTACGCCAGCGCCTTGCGGCAGACAATGTCGCCAAGCGCGATACCGGCGGCGTGCGCGATTGCATGGGCTTCCAAGCTGGTGTTGGCGTTGAGAATGGCAGCCTGTACCGCGGCGACGCGGGACGGCGCTGCAATCGACGCGTCCTCTCCCTCGCACATACCAAGCGCGGCCCCGCTCCATTGCGCGAGACGCCCTAAATCAACCGAGGATTGCTTGCTATGTAAATCCAGATGCCCGGCGGCGAGTTTGCTGAACTTGCCGAAACCGCCAACCAGGCTCAAACGATGCAACGGCGCGGCACCGATTGACTGGATTCCTGGCCTGTCAGGCAGCGGCAGGACCACCGCATCGGCTTGCCCTGTACGCCGGATATGCTTCAGGACCGCCCCAGCAAAGTCGCCCATTTCTATCAACGCCATATCGGGCAAACCGTAACGTTCGCGGGCAACCCACTCGCTGGTGTTGCCGGTGCACGCCGCCAGGTGGATTTGCCCGTTCGCCCGTGCGACATCGATTCCCTGATGAATTGAGGCGATGTACGCTGCGCACGAAAACGGCCGAACAATGCCCGTCGTGCCGAGAATCGACAAGCCACCCAGGATGCCAAGCCGCGGATTCATCGTCTTCAGGGCAATGTCGGCTCCCCCCTCCACACCCACCTGGACCACGAAACCACCCGGATAGCCATGCTGCGCGGCAACGCGATCAAGATGCGTGCGAATCATCATGCGAGGTACGGGATTGATAGCCGGTTCCCCGATCGGCAAAGCCAGTCCCGCCCGCGTTACCGTACCGACGCCAGGGCCCGCCTCGAAGCGTACGCCTTCAGTGGCGCACAGGCTGAGCGATACGAACACCACCGCGCCGTGCGTGACGTCCGGGTCGTCGCCGGCGTCCTTGACGACGCCCGCGATGGCTGTTCTCCGTACCGTTGTCGTGGCATCGTCCACGAATCGGCAATATGCAATAGGTATCGTGACGGTCTGCCCTTTTGGCAACGTGATCTCCACGCCGTCGGGGCCGTCATGCATGTCCTTGCCGGAAAATAACGCGCATGCGGCCGCGCAGGCCGCGGCCGTCGCGCAACTACCAGTGGTCAGGCCTGTACGTAACGGCTGCTTGCCACCGTCAGCCGATTCCTCGTCGGGTTCAAGACGCATGATTCGCGGCCTCCCCCGGACAGTCGTTCAGCGTATCGCCCCCCTTGCACGATTCGATCCTGTCGCACGGAGACGTGGTCGACGATACCTCGTTGTCTGCGATGCCATCGGATGCGGTGGACGTATCGATGCCTGCATCGGCGTGCCCTTTCGTATAGGCCCAGATCGTCAACGGCAAGGCACCACGCCAAACGTCGAAGCCCCCTAGCGGTGCCGCATGCGATACCGTCAATCGGATCAATTCACCGCCATGGCGCGCATGCCAATCCACTAGAAGGGATTCGCTTTGCAATGTCACCGCGTTCGCCACGAGACGGCCGCCAGGGCGTAACGCCCGCCAGCACCGTGGCAATACGCCGGGGGCCGTCACGCCACCGCCTATAAAGATTGCATCCGGTTGCGGCAGCCCTTCGAGCGCCTCGGGAGCACTTCCTGGAATGACGCGCAGCCCGGGCACGCCGAAGCGATCGCGGTTGCGGACGATCAAGGCCTGGCGCGAAGCGTTCGCTTCGATCGCGATCGCCTGGCAGCGCCGATGCGCGCGCATCCATTCGATGCCGATTGAACCACTCCCGGCTCCCACGTCCCACAGCACTTCGCCTGGGCGCGGAGCCAGATGCGCCAACGTCACCGCGCGCTGCTCGCGCTTTGTCAACTGGCCATCATGCGTGAACAGGTCGTCAGGCAGGCCAGGGGTCAGCCCCCAGGTGATCGGTACAGAGGACATCGATGCGTCGATGTCCCCGGGCATACTGCTGATACCGATGCAGTGTATGCCGATGACGTTCAACGCATCGACCCGCGCGCTGTCCGATGCCCCCCATGTATCAGCCCGCACTGAAAACAGGTATTCACCCGGGCCACCAAGGCGATTGCAGACCGTCATGACGCTCGCGCCGAAGCCCCGTGCGGTCAGTAATCCTGCCACCGCCTGCGGCGTGGTGGCGTCGGCACTGAGCACGATCAGACGTTCACCGGCATACAGCGCCGCGTTCAGGGACGCCAGCGGCCGACCGACCAACGACAACGTCGCCACCACATCAAGGGGCCAGCGCAACCGTGCCGCGGCCAGTGCGATCGACGAAACGCCAGGCCAGATCGTATAACTCTCGGCAGGGAATTCGCGGGAAATGGCGGCACCCACACCAAACCACATCGGGTCGCCCGATGCCAGCGCAACAACCGGCTGCCCATGTAAAGCGTGAAGCGGTGTCAGCGAAAAAGGGCTTGGCCACGCGACGCCGCGGGCTTGCAGGCGCGCTGGCAGCAGCGCCAGGTGGCGCCCCGCGCCAACGATATGCCGGGCCGCCCATAGCGCGCGTCGTGGTGCCCGGTCCAGCCCGGCATAGCCGCTCTCCCCGATTCCCACTACTGTCAACCACATTGCCGTCACGGGCGCCCCTTCTGCTGGCTTGTCATCACGCATCTTCATCGATGACATTGTAATGCGCGTTGTCCCCCGCGCGGCGGTGCGGGCATGCGGACTGACAGGATGTCGCGGCTGTGCGCAACGCACTGCGTATAATAGAAGCTGTTGCAGCCTCGCCGGACAAGCGGCCTGCCTGCCCGTTTTTTCCTGCGATGCCACCCGTCTTGCGCCCTATCCCAGCCCCTTCGCCGCCTGTACCCTCATCGCTCGCGCCGCTGCCACCGCGGGCGGATGCGTGCCCGGGCCTCATGCGCATCGCGCCTGCGCGCGATGGAGGTATTTGCCGGGTCCGTTTGCCCGGCGGTGTGCTGTCCGCCGCGCAAGCGCGCGTGCTCGCGGCCGCCAGCCGCATTTTCGGCAACGGCATCATCGAATTGACGAATCGGGCGAACGTACAATTGCGCGGCATCGGTGGCACCCCCGGCTTGCCCGACTTGCAGGACGCGCCAGCGGCATTAGTGACGATGCTGACGGATAGTGGCCTAGGCCCAAGGCCAAGCGTCACCCCATCCGGCACGCCGGAAGATCTCACATTGGCCGCGACTCGCATAGCGGACCTGGATGCGGTCAGGAACATCCTGATCAGTCCCACGGCCGGAACCGACCCGCAGAGCGTGATTGATACGCGACCACTGCTCAAGGCGTCGCTAGACCACTTGGCGCGCGCGATCGCCTCGGCGCACCACCACGCCGGTCAGGACAGAGATGATCCCCGGAAACCTTTGGTAGCGGCGTGCGATGAAACGCCGCACCCGATCACGGATGACGTCGCACGCGCACCGCTATCAACGAAATTCGCGATTCAGATCGATGGGGGTGAGGCGTTGTCGGTGCTCGGCCATCACCACGATATCTGGCTCTGCGCGCTGGACCCCCGTTACGCGTTGCAGCGATCAATGGAATGGCCCGGCGATACGGACACCGAGACTGCACGGACCGGTCATTGGTTCGCTTTCGGCCTCGCCTCGGCGATTCCTTGCGTATTCGATGACAGTAACACTATAAATGCCGCCGTCGGTACGGACGTCTCGACCGCGCCCGTCACGCCACCATCCGGGCATGACACCGCGACGCCATTGACACCCGTGACGACAGACGCTGGCGACTGTCCGCTTGGGTTGGTCGCGGCGCATGATGTGCCTGCGTTGATTGAAGCGTTGGTCGTATACTTCCTCCGGCAGCGGGCGTCGGGAAAAGCCCGGGACGCCGAGGGCCGCATGGCCGGTCGCCTGAGGGACCTGCTGCCGCGACACGAGATCGGCGCGAGACGTGTTTTCGTCGATGCGGCATTGTCTACCACCACGCTCAAGACCGTGCGCCCGGTCTGGCTGTCGCAATGGCGCCGCCCTCGACCGGCGCCCGATGCGGCGCGCCGCATCGGGCTGCTTCCGCAACGCACCGACATACCAATCGATCACGCGGTAACTTCCATGCTTGGCTTACCGGCGCTCGGTGTCCACGCCGCACTCGGTCGCTTGACGCCACACCAACTGGACACCCTGGCCGCGCTGAGCGACCACATCGGTGACGGAACGTTGCGCGTGACTCCCTGGCAAGGGATCTTGCTACCCAACGTGCGCGCTAGCGAACACGAGCTTGCGTCGACCCTGGAAACCTTGCACGACGTAGAGGTGATCGTCGATCACGCCGCATCGATCACACGGCTGCACGCGTGTGCCGGCAGCACCGGCTGCGCGAAAGGTCATGCCGATACAAAGCGCGACGCAGTGCAACTGGCAATGCGGCTATCCGGACGCGTGCCACAGGTGAGCATCCATGTCAGCGGCTGCGAGCGGCGATGCGCCTCTGCGGTCACACGGCGATTTACATTGGTTGCGACGGCCCCGGGCCGCTATGCGTTGCATGCAAGCAGTGGCAGGGAGCGCGGCGAAGTATTACAGTGCGCGGACGTCGACATCGACGGTGCCGCCGACCGTATTTTGAAAGAGACTGCCTGACCATGACCGATTACCAGCGCAACGGGGACGAGATTTATCGTCAATCGTTCGCGACGATACGCGCCGAGACCGACCTGAGCGCGATTCCCGCTGATCTGCAAAAACTCGCGGTGCGTGTGATTCATGCATGCGGCATGATTGACATCGCAGCGGATCTGCTATTTTCCGCGGGAGCGGGCAACGCGGGACGACAGGCATTGGCAAACGGCGCACCCATCCTCTGCGACGCCCAGATGGTGGCGCATGGGGTCACGCGCTCCCGCCTGCCGGCGGACAACGCCGTCATCTGTACGCTGAACGATCCGCGCGTGCCCGAATTGGCCCGCGAAATGTGCAATACCCGTTCGGCCGCCGCGCTGGAATTGTGGCGTGACCATCTCGCCGGCAGCGTCGTGGCCATCGGCAACGCGCCCACGGCGTTGTTTCACCTTCTGGACATGCTGGACGCAGGCGCGCCTCGTCCAGCACTGATTCTGGGATTTCCGGTAGGTTTCATCGGCGCGGCGGAGTCGAAGGCGATGTTGGCCGCCGACAGCCGGGGCATCCCGTTCGTCGCGCTGCAAGGCCGGCGCGGCGGCAGTGCTATGGTGGCCGCCGCGGTCAATGCATTGGCGACGGAGCACGAGTGAATGACCATCCCCGCTATCTCGTCCGCCACTGGCCGTCGCGGCACGCTGATTGGTCTCGGCGTCGGACCGGGCGATCCGGAGTTGATCACCGTCAAGGCGTTACGCTTGCTGCGCGCAGCGCCAGTAGTGGCGTATTTTATTGCAAAGGGTAAAACCGGAAATGCCTTCGGCATCATCGCATCGCACCTGGAGGCAGGACAGATCCGGTTGCCGCTCGTCTATCCGGTGACAACGGAAGCGCTGCCACCGCCACTACGTTATGAAGACGTCATCACCGCGTTCTATGACGAATCGGCCATGCTGCTGAGAACCTATCTGGATGCCGGGCAGGATGTTGCCGTCATTTGCGAGGGGGACCCTTTTTTCTACGGCTCCTATATGTATTTGCATGACCGTCTCTGTGGAGACTACGCGACCGATGTGGTGCCCGGTGTCTGTTCCATGCTCGGGGGCGCGGCCATGCTCGGCCTCCCGCTGGTCTATCGCAACCAGACGCTGACCGTCCTGTCCGGTGTGTTGCCGGCCGAGGAACTGTCCGCACGCCTGACCACCGCCGACGCCGCCGTAATCATGAAACTGGGCCGCAACTTCGACAAGGTGCGGGGCGTGCTCAGAACGCTCGGTCTGGACAAGCGCGCACACTACATCGAGCGCGCGACGATGGCGCAGCAGCGCATCGTACCGATCGACGACGTCGACCCGATGGCATCTCCCTATTTCTCGTTACTCGTGGTTCCGGGCAAGAAATGGCAGGCATGAATCCCTCCTCATCCGCCCCCGAAAACGTAACGCCGGCGATTATCGTACTCGGCACCAGCGCCTTGCCCGCCGCGCGCCGCATTCTGGATACCTTGCCGGGCGCCACATTACATGTGCTGCGCAAGCGTTTTGATCTGCAAGACATCGGGGAAATCGGTGCCCGGGCGATTCCCATCGATAATCTCGGCGCGCATTTGAGGCACTGCTACACCAACGGCACGCCCCTGATTGCATTGTGCGCGGCCGGCATTGTCATCCGCTGCCTGGCGCCGGTCATCGGCACCAGCGCTAAAACGGACGAGCCGGCCGTGTTGGCGGTAGCGGAAGACGGCGGCGCTGTCGTCCCGTTATTGGGTGGGCTAAGCGGCGCAAACGACTTGGCCAGGCGCGTCGCCGCGACCTTTGCCTGCACGCCGGCGATCACGACGAGCGGCGAACTGCGTTTCGGCCGCTGCCTGCTCAGCCCGCCCCCAGGCTATGCGCTCGCGGATATCGACGCCGGCAAGCGCTTTGTATCGGATCTGCTCGCTGGCGCCCCCGCGTGTATCGACGGCATCGCGCCTTGGCTCGACGACCTGGGCTTACCGCATGTCACCGCGTCAGAAGCGTTATCGACGCATGTCACATCGCCGCTTCTTGCATCACGCACCGAAGGCGTAGCGCAAGAAGACGGCGCCGGTCACGTCAGGACGATCCGCATCGGCATCGAGCGTAGTGCGCCCGCAGGCACGTT
>NZ_LAQU01000025.1 GCF_000970345.1 Robbsia andropogonis
TACCAGTTGAAAATAAAACGCCGCTGCCAACGTCAAGCTAACAGCAGAAAGCGCTATTTCGTCTACGTAAGGACCCAATCCTGATTGGAGAAATTGCTTCATGACGTTTATTTTCAGAAAGAAAGTGCCAGCGCGTTCGTGACATGATGGTCGAAGAAAACAAGAAACATCACAAGAAAGCAGAACCATGTTGCGTAGGCCATTTTTTTGTTTCCGAATACAGTGCAGGCCACCATGATGGCTCCGGTCAAAAATAGGAAAAACATCGGTATAAGGTAGATGAAGAAAATATCAAATCAGGTGAATAAAACAGACCAATCGCTTCGAAGCATGTCAGTCGTCAAAATGGCGACATGAAATAATAAATATCGCGATAGAACCTACCCCGACAATTACTAGAAGCGATGTTAAAAGCCACATCATGCGACACCTCTAAAAATGCGTTTCAGACAGTCTCCTTAGATCAATGCAGTATTCTTTGCTGCTAGATACCCTTTTGCATCTAACGTCTGTGGCGCGCTGCCCGCGCATGATTGCCAATTGCGTTTCCAGATGTCGCTACGCTATCCGTGATATACAAGGTGACACTCCCAAATCGGTAACAGGTCGTTTCGGCACGCTCATGCCCCTGGGTGTCTGCTACGGAAGGCATCCCTCTCTGTCGCGCCCTTGGGGCGTTGCCTGTACACGGTGATGAAGACTGAGTATCGTTAGGAACGGTCGATGCTTTTCCCGGCAATACGCGTAATGGATACGTCTGCGCGGGTCGACTTTGCGTTGCCAAGCCTTCGCAATTCGAGAGATGAACACGAGCGACGGGTTCGATATGCGTGCCAGCTTGCCGGAAAGCATGCGTACCAGCTTGTCTGGAGGGACCGCGGCTCAGCAGTCTGCGCGTTGCACAAGGCTCATCATCAGCGACCAAATCGGCATTCGGCATTCGCATTTCCTGATGCATTGACCTCCTTAACGGAACAGACCCAGTTACGGCAGCAGGTTTGTCGGGCGTGCGGACGGGCGACGCCATGGCGGCTTCACAGGAACTGGCACGCTGACGTGCCCCTCCTCCGCGGACCCGGTGCGCTTCTCGACGCTGATCCCGCTCGTCGTGCCATGGGTTCGCGCGGGCACCGTAACCGTCGTATGTATCGTACGGTCGTGGCCCACTGTTATCAACGCTGGCCAATTCGCCAGCGAGCGTACGAGTGAAGCCGTCAACGCCGGTTACGTGATATCGACGTTCCGGAAATCGGGTAGCGTTATAAACGTCGTTGGCACGACTGCCGTGAAAACCGTACAGCTTCGTCATGATCGCATCGTCCATCCTTTCCCTCGCCTTCTTGTATCGCTATATCCTTGACTCAGGAATTCGTGTAATACAAACCCGTCATTACCGTCTTAACGGCGGCAAACTTCTCATCAATCATTCGCGCTTCACGCGAACCGATGGCCGTGGGATAGACACTGTTATCCGCATCAAAACCCCTGTCATTAGAGTGGGCGGACAGCTGTAGAGAGATGGTATCGGACCCTGTAGTGCCGCCCGGCAACGGCACGGTGGCAAGATCCCGCCCTGCGATCGTGCGGAACACGAGCCTGATGAAATCCGAACTCCCATCTGGAATTGGAGAAAAACGGATGAGCGCGTCCCGTTCGCATGCCATCAAGCCCTCTTCGTGCCGGGTTACGCCGATGCACTGGTAATCATCAGGTTCGACGCGACGTTGCGGCCCATTGACTTCGCATAAATGACCGAACGCCTCGGCAGGAAAACTGGTGATCGATTCAAGCTGCAACCATTTCGCCACCGTGCCAATTTTTACATCCACACGACAGTTTCCGAGTGGAAATACAGCTGTGAAGTAACCATCGTAAGTCGCATGAGCGATTGCGTCCCTGTGCACAGTTGTTTTTGCGAATCGAAATGTGATAGGTAATACCTGACGGCGAAATGAGAATGCAGGTTCCGTGATACGCAGCCCATTCCGAAGGCAAATCATATAAAGCGCCAACTGATCCATGCCGGCGTAGCGCAACTCGAAGGCACGATTGCTACGAAACTCTCCACCACCACTGAAATAAAGAAGCCCTCTCCGTCGCAAGCCAGCCAAGCCCTTGGCGTGGTCGCACATCTCGTATGCTGCACTCCCTCCCAGATTGACCTCGCACTGCATATTGGCCGCTTCGGAAAGCTCTTTTTCGCTAGGAAAAAAGAGCATTGCCCCCAGATTTGTCAAGGCACATTCGCGCAAGCGGGACGGAGAAAGCTTCGGAAGTTGAGTAGGGCGCGCCACGCTGGCTTGATCAACAAACAGCAACGCAGCACGTTGGCACTCGGCCATCCAACGTGGCAACGGTGCCGATGAAGCCTTAAAAAATGCCTCTCCACCATCCCCGTAGTCGACGACGGACGCCCCCTCGCCAGCACAAAGATTTTCGAGATAAGAAATGCTCGGTTGCGTTAACGCACGGATCAACCCCTGATCAACCCAACTAGCATCGATTAGCCCCGACGCCTCGCCCATCAGGCGTATATTGTCGCGATAAATGAGGTACCGACCAATCACCTTGACATCAAGTTCTTTAAAAAGAATATCTCTCAAAAGCCATTGAATCGTACCGTGATATCCGATATCGACAAGGCACAGCGTATCTCCTGGGCGCACGCCGGTTTGCTTCACGATATGCCGGATCAGCCGGCCGCGATAGGCAGCACTGCGAGCCTTGATTGCCTCACGCAACGCCGGCGTAAAAAACGTCTTTATGGCTTGTGTAATGGACAGCGATGTTTCAAATGCGCAGATAAGCGCCGCCTGCTCTTCTTCGTTCAAGAGCAAACAGGCGGCGCATTGCGGCAGGCTCATGCGGAATTCGCGCGACGTTAGCATCATGAAATGCACTATTGCTTCGTCACTATCAAACGATGCCGAAAAGGCTGACTGTCGGCTAACATGCAGCGTTGGATGTAAAACAGACGGGGCGACAATATCTGCGGCTTCTCGCAGCAAATGCGCGTCACGCATCAAAAATCCAAAACAGATACGGTGATGGTATGTTTGATTTGATGCGTAGCTTCTCGAAAATTCAGGCAGTATTTCCTTTTCGCACAATGTTTTCGCAAATGCATAGAGCACTGGACCGAGCAACGATCGTCCCAGCGATTCATACCAGCCATGCTTGCCACAAGGTTCACGAAAAGACAAACTATCAAACAACGTCCATACAGCGCGTGTTTCTCCGACGCCGGTAAACATCAAACGCGTTGCGGCGTCGCGGCGATCAGCCAGTACTGTCTCCTCATCCGGATATCGCCGTAGATGAATGCATTCCACGCCCAATTTCTCCGGAATCTTTACATCGGCAACCGCGTTGTCACCAACATGTAAGATTGCATTCGGCGCCACGCCTAGTCGCTTTATCACACGATCCCATAGTCCATGTGATTTCGCGATCCTGTAATCGGATGAACAAAATATAAAGTCGATCATCGAAGCAAGGTCGGCATCAACCAACGCAAGCAACCGCCTGAGCTGCGTCTCGCTCATATACGTGTCACTTACGACCGCGACGGGCATGCCGCGCCTACGTGCTTCGTGCATGCAGGCAGCGGTGTGTGGCGAAACGAAGCAAATCGACGATTCGATGGCGCATTCGAGCTCCACGCACTGCGAAGCTTGGTCAGACCAACGCGCCGACGGAAAGAGTTCCTCGTATATTTCCGCTAGCGTGACTTCAGGCACCAGACCATGTTCGAAGCGCCGCCGCCGCGCCTGCGCTTCCGCAGCGATGCGATGTTGCGCCGACATTCTCCTTTCGAGGAAAGGTGAGCGCGTGACAAGCTCACAAAATACATCCGTCGGCCTGCTAACACCCCGCCACAACACTGTATCGAAACAGTCAAAAGAGGCTAGTGCCCTACCCTGTGCCGCCTCGCACCATGTTTCGAATAACTGCGAGGGCAAAACGCCATTACGACTGTCATTCATAAATCAAGCATTCAAAATAAACATGGAGAAAATCAGCTTTCCGTGTCGCAACGCCAATCCGCGCCGCCCATCGGTACTTAACGCTCATTCAATGGACATTTTCCAATTGGGGAGGATGTCGATCTGGCAAGCTGCCTGGGTTCGTCTAATCCATAGAAATCCAATTTCAAGCTCAATCGCCGACTGGCCTCAGGCGTGGATTTCTGTTCTGCTGCCGAATAGCCACCCAGCTTGAATAAAGTGCGAATCATCTGCGTTCGTTTTTCATCAAACGAATTAATTCGCTGTGCATAAACATCCCGTTCACGCGTACTTGGATCAAGCAATGCGCACATCAGACGTTCACTTCTGCGAGCGCTGAGGTCCAGATTGAATAAGTAAGATCCAGCCGGATCGGTGTAACCTACAACGGTGATCGACTTCAACAAAACCAAGGCAGGATCGTTCTGCGCGAGATCAACTAGCGAGTCGACATAGCTACTCAGCAGTGACTCCTGCTCCGTGCTGAGCCGATCGCTTGCAAGCGGAAATCTCGCAGCGCTACCCAAGTCGATTGTGCGTGCTACTGGATTCACCTGGAAGCCGTATTGGCGAGAGAGCAAGGAAATAGCGCGTAATGCCGCTGAAACGCTGCTGCCATATGCAACCAACCGACTAGAAGTCCCTTTATCGTTTTCGCCTGAGGGGGGCAGCGCCTCGTTTGTGACATTCGTTTTGAATGAATCGGCTTGCTCGGGATCCAGCGAACCAACGGCAACGCTACGATCAGAAGAAGTCCCACTCGAACCCGCAATCCACATCAACATGACCGAGCATCCAATCACGATAAACAGGCAAGCCAAGCCAGTCATCATGTCAGCAAGCGATATCCAAAACGGGTTCTCTTCACCATCATGGTGCATATCACGTCGAGGGCGCTGCCGAGATGACTCAATCATTTCTTCTTCCCACCGTATATGCTTGAGAATACCTTATTAGCTAAATGTCGCTAAATGCGATCGCGGGACATAAAGGCATCTTGCACGACCAACGTAATCTGACGCGTTTGCGTGGCCGTTATCTCCATTGCCCTAATCAAGCGCGCCATACCCTCGTCATGCGGGCTAAATGCCATTAACATATCAATCGATAACGAGACCTCGTGCAGACGACGATAGCAATGCGCAACGAGCAATTTCTCTATCAGAGTGGTAAATAGCGCAACCAGGATCGCAAGGGCCGATACAATGAAAGCATCCGAGACGCTATGCAGAAGTCGTGCTAATGCAGTTATCACGGTATGTGCATCCATAACGGACGGTAATGTCGTCATCCCGTGCGCGATAGTGCTTCCCGATACATGATGCGCCGCTAATCCGCTGCCAGTGGTATCGTCCAGCACTTTCAGAGTAGGCTGTACCGCAGCGGACGTTGAAGCACCAGAATCAAAAGCAACAAACGCGTTATCGCGCACTTGCGATGCAACTGCTGGGTTTCCCGCCACTGAATGAACCTCTGCCAATGCGTTTTGCTTCCCGGCAACCGTATCCGCAAACCGATGCAGACCCAGCAGCAAACCCGAAAACGTTCCAAAAATCCCGATTCCCGTCATGATGCCCGGGCAGTGGCGGAAAAAATCAAGCGCCAATGGCACGTTGACGTTATCGTGGCGATCAAAATACAAAGAAGCCGGAACAGTTGCCGTATTTGATAAGTCCCTCTTTTCTACCGTGGCGCCGCTCAAGGTCTTCTTGTAACGATCCCAGGAAAGTGCAAGGTAGCGATCCTTTGAAAAAAGTGCATCCAAATGGGCATTGCCATCTGCGGACCTGCATATCTTATTCAAGCCCCGCACCGCGGCGTTCAATCGAATAAGCAACGCAACCGCAGGCACAACAAACCGCGCCAAGAAATACAACTCCAGCGCCGCCAACACTATAAGCAAGACGATGACCGAGAGCGGCGTATCCAGTACCTTTTCAAACATCACAACAACACGGCTCCAAAACAGTCGACGAAGCGTCGAAGAAAAACAAGATAAAGAGCCAATGTCGCTCGTTACAAAATGTCGTGGCAGCGAGGCGTTACCTCATCGCGTAGCCGGCTGCATTGCTGGCAGCCGTGTTTGATGAGCGCCGCGCATAGGTATCCACTATGCATCGTAATCGCCGAGCTGCACCATCATCCGAGGCCAGTTTGAACGTAGGCGAATGCCCAATGCTGCAACGACAATCAAGTAAAACGCGAAAGATGCAAACGACCGTTACCCATCGCGACCAAAACGTGCCACCATTTCTCGCCATGCTTTTTGAGTTTCCGCGGGAGAACGATGCCCAACGCCCCCCGAAAGAATTGGCGGCGTGGATATTGAAATATCAAATCTTGATGAACGCTGCCTCTGAATGCCATCATCGTGCGCTGTCACTGGCGACGATACAGTTGTTGTAAGAGGTGCTTGGAAGCCGCTGCTTACGCTGGAGGACATCGACGAAGAGGATCGCGATGCGACAGGCGAGTTAGGCGTACCGGCGCCGATTTGCGATTCGTTCAGTGGTCGCGTTTGAAACGGCCCATCAATATCCCTATTTTCTATTGAATCAGACCTTTCCAAACCTAAAAACGTTGGCCCCGGCACCCTGCCCAATGCTCCTGGAGTCTCCTGGATACCATTCGTTGAACACGCTATACCCTCTGGCATAGATGCCGTTTGCGTATCACCATTGCGATCCGACTCCATCACGCTGTCTCGCCGATTCGGTCGATCATCCGCCGGCTCACTGCCATCCTCCGATGGTGGAGTGGATTGCGTACGATGACCGTGTAGTGTATTTCGGGGCGATTGCGTGTTCTCCATGTTTGGCAGGTAGCCTGTACCACGCGTCAAACCTTCGTCATCGTCAAATGTAGAGAAATGGCCGTCATACGTGTCGGTCGGAGGCGTATTTTGGGTATGACGGGCGCGCAGTGTATTTCTATTCGACTGCATGTCCTCCACGTCTTGCCTGTCCTGACGATTTGCTGCGCTAGGTGCTACATTGTCGCCAGCGTCGGATCTTTCAGGGAAAGATCTACCGTATTTTTGGCCCGGCGTCACATTTTGGTTCCAATGGATTGTCGGCCCAGTCATGTGCAGATTTACATGCCATTGTTCGGGGTGAACGCGGCTCCCGGCACCCACGCCATTAAGGTTTCCATCGCTACTCGACGCCTGCGGACTTGCATCACCCGCATTATCCCTGCTATTCGTAGCGTCTCCCGGCAACGACCTATCTTTGTTTTCAGTGGACGAATCAGGTTTGTTTTCCGGGCGACGAAGGTATTCTGGCATCGAATGCAAAAGGTTGCATGCGTGTCCGAGACTAAGCCCTTTTTCTTCGGGATTGGAAATATTAAGGCAAACCAGCCAGCGCGCGGCATTCCACACAGTCTGTTTCGATCCAGTATGGAGCCTTGCCTCGGCATTGTCGGTGGTTTCGCCATACACGAATTGAGCGCGAAGTTGCGTGCGTGGCACGACATGTCGATCATAGTAAGCTTGCATATGCTCCATATCGGTCGCGTCATTC
Source organism: Robbsia andropogonis (assembly GCF_000970345.1). GTDB lineage: Bacteria > Pseudomonadota > Gammaproteobacteria > Burkholderiales > Burkholderiaceae > Robbsia > Robbsia andropogonis. The sequence continues at coordinate 7,532 of NZ_LAQU01000025.1, forward strand.
GAACGATATTTAAGTGCATCCCCCAATGCACGCCACATCTTCGTGACACACTTGTAACTACGCGCCCCCGTCGACGTGTTCAAGTCGAGCCTTGCCCCCCACACTTCGTCGGCGCCACCCGGCTTTGTTTTATGTAGCTTTGCTGCTTCTTCTACAGCATCAATAAAGGCATTCGCTAAAGCATGTCGCTTCTCCATGTGCGTCGGATCAGACTTATCGTACATACCGGGCACGTTCAGAAGATGCAACGCCGACATGAACTGTCTCAGATACCGTTGCGTCCCACTATTCGGCTCCGTTGTAGAAAGCAACGTATTCAGTTGTTCCGCACCCTGCGATGCACGCTGACCGCCGAGTTCAAGGATCAATTCGCGCGCAAATGCGCGCATCGTCAACTCGACCTCTTCGGTCGACGCATTTGGCGCGGTGACTGATTTTGCAGCGCCCAGTTGATTTTTTCCGACTACGTCCAGCCCTGGAGTTGTAGCATTCGAAGAACGGGCCGCATTAGATTCTCTTTGAAAGGAAGACCCGCTTAAGGAATCGTTCGTAACCGTACTGATGTCTTCTGAGATAGACGAATTTCGGCACGGCCCTTGTACCGATCGAAGATTACCAACAGACAGATCTCTCCTTATCGGAAGATTTGGCCTGTAATTTCCTACTTGAGAACTAGATAGTGGCATACGACACCCTTTCAAATATAGTTTCGCAAAGCGGTATGAACGACGTAATTTTCATTCACACGTTGATTGCGTACCAGTACACATGGCAAGTACGTCTTGGTGCTCCAAGACGCCTCATCATGCCGGTCAGGCGACATGATGAAGACGGTACCGATCAGACCCGTATATTTCCAGCAACCTGGGCCGCAACCGATCCAATGTTGCTGATCAATTGGTTGGTGATGTTGTGCATCTCCTGAGCAATAGCCCGATTTTGACGAGCACTTTCTTCGTGTAGCGAGGCGTCGCTACGCGATACTTCCTGTTGATTCTGCTCGATCGTCTGGTGTCCGTGCTCGTTGCTCTGCTCCATTTGCCCAACGCCATCTACCATTTTTGCGCTCACATCACCGCCCATGCGCCACAAATCCGCCTTCGCGTACTCGCGGCCCCAGGTACGTTGATTCAAGGCGTGCCGTGTCGACAAATCCGTGGAACGACTTGCCGATAGCATCGCTCCCTCACTCATCGTGGCCGCATGCGCGGCAGGCGTGCGCAACATGTCTTCCTCAAGTCGCAGCGTTCGCGTCTGCGCGCCGCTTCCCACTGTGACCGTGTTGATCTCGGATGCCCGCACTGCTTCGGTCGAACGCACGGCCCTATTGATCATATTTTCACGAGCATGAGAATCTTGAGCATTTTGTGTGTTGATCTTTAGCGAAGCATGCTCTTTGTTCAAGGCACGCACTCGTGTCACCGCACCCGTTACCTGCATGCCTACGTTCAATGCAGAGGCTCCCACCGCCGACGCAAATGCATCTTCACCCGCCGCAATCTGCGATTGCGCTTGGTTATTCGCGGCGTCAGTCGCCAATGTTGTCATTTCGCTCTCGAGCTTACGGTCGGCGATCTGCGCTTTTTGCCACGCCGCGCTCATCAACAATAAAACATCGATTTGCGCATCGTCCATCATGAAGCCGGCGGCTTTATCATGGTCGTGACCGCTCGCGCTGGCAAGGGAATTGGCGAAAGCGTTGCCGACCACGTCTCGGCCAGATGCAATGGGAAGCGCAATGGCGGCGAGGTCCGTTAGCCTGATGTTCTGATTTGACGCCAGTGTCGGCATGGTGAGTTGCGGCGCTTGTTGCGTCGACGTCGCACGCGACGGAACGATCAAGGTAGACGCATTTGATGCAAACGCCGTTGAGGTTTGACCACCCACTTTCGCCGCTGGCGTAGATTCCATTTTCACCGTATCAGACATGATGACTTCAAGGTTCTTGAGAAGCTCCAAGTCGTTCGATCGAGAAAATCCGTTGATGTTCATAAAATAGTAATCCTTATTAATAGGTTGTTTCTATTTATTTGTGAAATGCCGATATCAGATTGAGCGTGCGTTGTTCAGCAGGAACGTTTCAGACGACACTTCGTTTTTCAATGTATTAGACATCGCTGAATTTAATTCACGCATTGCAGATGCACTGCTGGACAACGCATTCACTAATTCCTGAAGCATCTCGGAAATCACTTTTTTATCGGCAAGAATACGCGTCATCGATGCCTTCACCATGGATGCATCGCGCGTATCGGCAGCGGCGACGGTATCGATCACTGCTTGGGCACCAGACAACCCGGTTTCTCCAACTGTCAGACCCACCCTGGTACGGGTTGCAATCGCATTGATCTGACCCTCTTCGAGGTTATCAAGGCCGACCTGCTCTTTTAGCGCGGCAAACGCCTCTTTTGCGCGCGATGCCATCGATGTGACGCCGGTATCGTCGGCCAGCTTCACCATCACGTCCTTAACGCTGCGCATTACCGCGGATTCCATCACCTCGCCAAGTTCCTTTGCCGTCGATTCCGCGACAACTGATGCAATCTTACCGCCTACGCTGCCTACTGCAACCACCCCGGTAACCATGACAGCCGCAACCGCGATGCCTGCCACTACAGCGCCAGCGATTTCCGCTTTCTCTTTGGGTACGCCGCATGATTCGAGCGCCTCTGAGACTTGTTTGCTTAACCAAGTCATCATGGGTTTCACCGCATGATCCATGACGGGCTTCATCGCCTCGTCGATAAATGAGGTCCCGGTGACCGCCTTGAAGATCGCATCGGCAGCCATTAGTGCGAGGCCGGCCGCCGCGATCAGTAAACTAGCACCACCCGTGAATATCGCCAAACCCACACCAATCGCAGTCAATGCCCATCCACCGATCTTCGCAATTTCGCCAACCGTGTCTTGCAATCGCTGCGCTTCCGCCAATTTCGCTGCGTAGTCGTCAGATTTTTGTTGCAGTGTTGCTTGACGTTTTTCCGCCAACCCGTTCAGCATTGTGCGTTGCTCGTCGAGTGTGTCGATATTGCATTTCGACATCATTTCCTCAAGTCGCGCCAAAGCAATCGTAAGCACCGCGGTACTGCTCAACAAGCGCGTGTCATCTACACCTAACAATTGCGTGCTAGTCGGCAACGCTTGCATCGTGGTAGTGCATTCCGCTTCTAATTGCACGGCGTTTCTTGTTGCGGAAACGGCCGCTTTCAGTAATTCTGGCGAAGCTGTGTTTGCCAAGCAGGCCGATACGGCATGTTCCGCTTCTTTCACCGAATCGCTAAACGCATTCACGGTGCTCGCATGCACATCGAGTTTATGATTCAGTGATGCCTCCCACCGCGCAACGTTCTCGCCTATCTGTTTCAGTGCTTCACCTGATGGCCCGGCATCCGATACGACACCGCCTATCAACGCCAGTTGCTGTGTGACGCAAACCGCTGAGGCTTGATCCCGGCTTCGCACACTCTTCGGCATTGCGAGAGATGGCGTACGCCAAAATCCGATTGCCGCGCTGTCTTTCTGTCCCGAAGCATCTTCGACTTTGATAAACGTCGAAGATGCGCGCTCTTTACGTGCCTGATTTACGCTGGAGAATTTGTTTGCTGCGGGCTGCTCTTCCAGGTTCAATAGCCTGGCACTCGTAGTTGTGACGTTTATCAATTTCCCTCCTCAACAACGTAATTTAAGGCGACGACATATCGCCCGTGGGCTCTGCCTCTGTCAACGACGAGTCTTTCGCCATCACTTCGAGGCAAGACTTTGCGGTTTCCCGCAAAATAGGCAGCTCGGCCTGCGCCAAAACCTGTTCGAAATTGCGCCGAGCGGCGGCGCGATTACCTAAGCAAAGGTGACATTGCGCAGCATGAAAGATAGGCCTTAGATCATCCTTTGCTAAAGACCCGGCGATGGCATAATATTCGATCGCCTTCACGTACTCTCCCCGCAACTGATATACCGCCGCGAGCCCCATCGGGTACTCCGCACAGCGAAAGTCGTACATGAATAAAAATCGGAAAAACGATTCTGCCTCTTTTAATTTTCCCTGCTGGTAAAACCGATAGGCATAAGCATAAAGTCCCTCCATCGCGGCATCGGTCACGCCATGCAAATCCTTCATGGTCGCGCCTTTCTGAATGGCCGTGAACACAGCGCGATTCAGTCGCTCCAACTCGGCGACATCATCAGAGTGCGTTTCATGCTGAATGTTGCTCATATCAACTCTCCAATACCCTGTGCCATGACGTGCACTCAGGCATGTCTTCATTAGAAATATTAAAAAACATATGAATTAATCACTATCACAAATCGCTCACAATGCATTTATGTTAGTGATTATTCGCTGGGCACCGAATAGTCCTGCTCGGGCGGTTTGTCCAATTCGGGTTCGGCGTTGGAAGCGGCTGGCTCTGGCATACCCGCCTTTTCGATCTCCCGTAACCAAAACAGTACGCGGAGAATTGGTTCAAGATCGTCCACTGCAATGAATTCATATCGCCGACTGCGTGCATATATCCTGCGGGCGAGCGGGACGTCGCGTAACACCGGAACGTTGCATTGCATCGCGTATTCGATTACCGATCTAGCGCGCTCACCTTGTTCGCGCACCGAGACCATGGGAAAGGGTGCGACCTTGAAATCAACATAAACGCCGATTGCTATGTGCGTCGGATTCGCAAGGACAAAGGTCGATCCTTTTACGTTTTCTTTTAATTTCTCACTCATGCCCTCTCGCGAAAGTTTCCGTTGTTGTGATTTCACTTCCGGATTTCCCTGGCTTTCCTTAAATTCTTCTTTTATTTCATGCTTATCCATTTTCAGGCTACGAATATAGAGAAAATACTCCACCATATAATCAAGCAAAAGCACAGGTAATGCTGTCGCAAGCAACAATGCACCGAGAGATTTTCCGAGACGATTCAATTCGACACGCAACAACACCTCAGGCATGGCAGCAAGTCCCAAGATATCCCGATAATTTAGAGTAAGAAAAATGGCGATGCTGGCAGATGCCGCAGTAAGGTACAACAGCGCCTTGACTGCGTCCTTCAAAACACGTAGGTTGAACAGCTTCTTAAAGCCATTCACCGGGTTCAGTGCGTCAAAATTAATCTTTAAGGCATTGAATGCAAAAGTGAACCGACTCTGTAGCAACATCGGTATGGCCGTTGCCAACGTACAGATACCGACAAATGCAACGATACGTTCGGCAGCAATCGATATCAGCGCGTCGACATACGACCACGGATCAGGGTACGCTCTGGCGTCGGCAATCCAGGAGAACAACTTGCCAAAATTGTTCCAATGAAAAAGGTACGGCGCTGACAACCCGCCGGCGGCAAGCAGCAGAATCGTATTCAGATCAGCGGCCTTGAACGATTGCCCTTTTTTTTCTGATTCGCTGCGCTTTTTCTCAGTGGGTTTTTCGGTCTTTTCGCTCACCAAATTCCCCTGTGACGGTACCCATCGTTCGCGTTACATGATGTTTCAGTGAAGCACGCCATGTAACGACCAGAGGCTCACCCATCGAAAAATGCGTAAGGGCACTGTGGAAGCAAAGTAGAAGTACATAATCCCGTAAGCAGCAAAGCTTTTGATCGTCAACGACAGCGAAAACGCATTTAATTGCTTGCACAGACGCGACATAAACGCGAGCACGCCATCAAGCAGCATCAGTCCAACAACTACTGGCGCCGACAAGCTGACGGAAAACTGCATGACATGATTCAGCATGATAACGAGCGATGTATAGCGGAATTCAGGAATCGTCCCGAGTGGAACGTCGCGAAGACTTTCAGAAAAAAAAGTCATCAAGGTGATCAAACCGCCGTGTTGCAAGAAAACATTTGCAAACATCAGATTGAAAAAAGGCGCAAGAATCGCTGCCTCCACGCCGCTTGCAGGGTCGATTGAATCCGCGATAGTGGCACCACGTTGGTTGTCGATCAATTCGCCGACCAACGAAGCGACCCAGAACGGCGCAGCAACGATGGTTCCCATCATAATGCCGGTAATGGCTTCTGCCACACACGCCTTCGCTAGTGCAATACCATCCGGCCCCTGCACATGAAAGACAGCAACCGGGGATAGACCAATGACAATGAATAGGATGACAATCTGTCTTACGACAGGATGCGCCACGATGCGAGCACTGACAATCGGCACCAGGAGGAACGTTGGTGCAACACGCGCGTAAAGCATCGCCCACAATGCCAAATGATGGAATATATAACTTGACCACCAACGAAGCAGCCACATCACGGCACGCTTCGTGAAAATGCGAGTCTCACGGCCTCACGTGCAAACCCCATTACGATCGTGGCCATCCAGTGCTCAAGCAGTAGCAGACAGGCAAGCACGGCGATCAGCTTTACTCCGAAAGACAGGGTTTGCTCCTGTAACTGCGTCACGGTTTGGAAAAGACCGATGCCTAAACCGACAATTGTTGCGACGAGAATTGCCGGGGACGACACCAGGAGTACTAGAATCAGCGCCTTGTTGGATAGATAAATGATATTACCCATGTCTATCCCGGCAGGTGCAACGGCAGATACGGCTGCACGAGGTCTTTGGCCACGAGTGTCCAGCCGTCGAGTGCTACAAACAGAATCAGTTTGATCGGCACGGAGATCGTCACCGGGCTCATCATCATCATTCCGAGCGCCAGTAAGACGTTAGAGACAATCAGATCTACCACAATGAAAGGGATATATAGATAAAATCCAATTCTAAAAGCGTCTCGTAATTCCGTTAAAGAATATGCCGGCAACAACACGAATAGTGATGGCACAGCGGCTCTACGAATAGTGTTCGGCTCGCTTGGTTCATTGATGGCGTTGTTCGAAGAGGCGTCAACCGCCGTCGATCTTTGTTTTGCGGCCGCCGACACTTGCTGAAAAAATGTGACCAGTTCCTTGTCAGCATGTTGTGTCAGATATTGACGATAGGGCGTGAACACCGTTGTCAGGTACGGCCCGGCATCTTCGATTGATGCCACCTGATTTGTTTCCTCAAACGCTTGAAACGTTTTTGTCATCACAGGTTGCATGACAAAAGCAGCCAACATGAGCGCAATACTGTTCACAACGAGGTTGCTTGGCACCTGCTGCACACCAATCGCATTTCGCAACAACACGAGAACAATCGAAAATTTTAGAAAACAGGTGCCTGACGCGAAAACGAATGGGACCAGTGAGACGATCGCAACCAGCGTGATCAGTGAAAGCTCGGGGTTATGCATCTTCGCGTGTCGACTCCAATTGCAAAGTCAGCACTTCCGCCGCCAACTCCCCTGCCACTTCCACCAACTCGCCAGTACCAATCTGACGTCCGTTGACGTGTATCAACAGGCGCGCCCCGGACGCAACCGGCACGACATCCCCAGGTTGCAGCGCTGAAAGTTCAGCAACGGTGAGAGTAAGTGGTGCGAAAGAGAATGTCAGGCCAACAGGAAGCGTGGCTAGCCCGAACTGGCCTGATGGTTGCCGACCCTGTTCTCCGTTCATGGCAAATTCGGGTTCGGGGGACGAGTCCAGGATGCTTTTAGCAGCCGGTAGCGCTTGTTCATGATGGACATCAAGAAAAGATTCTTCGGACACGATCAATACTCCATGTGCGATAGACAGTGGAATGGCGGCGTACTCCGACATCCGTAAAACGGGTGCTGGAAACGCGATTTTGATAACATCACCACGGCACAGGGTGTCGACGAGACCGATCGACATCCTGGTTCGGCCAATCTCAATCGATATCGCCACTGGACAGGTCCGGGCCAAGGCCACGTAGTGATCTGACTGCGCCGCCGAACCTATCGCAAGCGGACAAGGTGTGCGCTCGTAGAAATAACGTATCCCTTGATGAGTTATTTCTATCATCATGCCTGCTGAAGCGAGGCCGACACCCTCGATTTGCACACGCTCCCATGGTTCCTGAGGGCCAGGTATAAAGTCTCGCCATTGCTCCCGCTGCAAGATAGAAAAAAGCAACTGGTCAGACAGTGCTTCCCATGCGTAGTGCGTTGCCTGCGGATATCGCCACGCGATGCAGTGTCCGATTTCAGCGAGCACCATTGTTGCGTAGCCTCTCTGAAATGCCGAAAATGTGACATATCGAATCACCGAGGATGGACGGCGTATTACGGCATGCACACCCTCAAAACGCGTTGCCAAAACGGCGCGCAGTATCGACACGTTCCGCACACCATCAGTGCAACGGAGGCTCAACCACTTTTGGGTATGCGCGCTACCTCCGCCTGCCTTGTCTTTCATTGCTGCCGCAACACCCGGCGCCTCGCTGGCGACAGCATGCGCCAGAGGTGGCATGGGGGACAGACCTGAGCTCATGACGTGAACACGATCTTCGCGGCCGATGTGGTAGATACACATTGCGCCGAGCTACGCATTACCTGTCTGATGATTTCTCTAGCAGTACGATCGACTGCTGTCATTTTTACCGCGAGATAACCAGAGGAAGCCAACGGCAGGCTAGCTGCGCCGTCGACAGTCAGTTCGACAATCGGCGCACCTCGCCAACTCTGAAAGGTATACACGAGGCGCCAGGCAGAAGAAGAGGCACCGCTACCGGCTCCATCCCTTCCCCCGCCTGTTTTCTTTATACGGTCGCCATCGAACGTATCACCCCGCGCTGAGTCAGCGATCATTTCGCCAGTTTTGGCATTGACAACGTCTGGTTGTCTCGCAAACCGCTGGGCTGGTGGTTCCAGTAACTCGGGCGAGGCTGAGACCTCGATTGCGTGCTGACGACGTTCCTTCCATACCGATAGCTTAGGCACAGACCGGATGACATCCCTCTCGCTGCAGACGCCTTCGTTCGATAGCTGTGCGGATGTAAATGTCCCATTGTGATCACTTGGCGAATCCGACAGATCGTACCAGCGCAGTGTCCACAACCGTGATGCAAGCGCCGCCGCCGCTGAAAACTGCTCCAATGGTGATGACCATGCCTTCGCAGTGTCACGACTGCCTAAAAAGAAGTTACATTGCCGCGCCGGCCTGGCCCGCCACGTATCCACATAAGGTATGTGATATGAAGCGTTGCCCGGCGAAACCGTATTACGAGGGTCACTGGCTCGAAGCACGGTTACCATGTCGCCCTGACTATGTACGTCGCTACCATCGTACTTTTTACGCGTAATAAGATTGCCATCACCGCTCTTTCCAGTCTGCTGAAGGTCTACATCAGAGTAAGCCACGGCCGGAGTGACTTGCCAATCTGCCGATCCGAAATGCGGGGCCTGTGAATTCGATGCCCCATCCGTTACGATAGCCACGTGGCTATCGATGATGTTCTTGTGCATGTGTGAATTCAAAAGCAGCGTATGATCTCGTTCCCGATTCATGCAAACGAAGGTTTCCTCATCATCTTCTTCCTCCTCATTCGCTACCGACATATCGGCGGCGAGCCGCCGCAAAAGGTCCTGCAAATCACCTTCGGATGCCTGCGCGCTGCTGCTGATTCCGTCGTCGGCAACATTAGGGTTGAACACATGCAACCTGCCTTTAAACTCACTAATCTTGGAGGACATGGCACTTCACCTCGACAATGTCTTCAATCTCGATTCGCTCCACGGCATTACGTTGCGATTGCGTCGCAGCGCGCCGCTCCCGATCGATACGCTCATCCTTGGCCATCGCGTTTCGCATGGCCCACTCTGCCTCGCAAAACCTTTCCTCCGCATAAGCACGCTCGTCCAACAAATTCTCCAGTGCAAGCCGCAATGCGGCCAATGCATGCAACGCCTGCGCCTGTCGTCCAAGTCCATCCGCATAATCCTCCTTCGAGTAATAACCGGTCGGCAGACAAGTCTCCATATATGACACTTCACGTCGAATCGAGGCCTCGATCTTTTCAATTGATTTTTGCAGCGTTTGACGCTTTTGCGCAGCATCACGATACTGACTCTCGGCCCGTAATCGTCCCATGTTCGCAGCACGCGACACCTTATCAAGCAGTTGCTGTCGCTTCATGCATTAGCCTTTGAGTTTCTTCGGCACTCGACCATACCCCACCGCTCTGTACGAGAAACTGACGCATTCGTTCGTACCTGTCCAGAACCTGATCGTTTTCCGCGTTCTGTCCACGACGGTACTCCCCCATGTCGATATAGACCTGTAGCTCTTGATATTTAGACAATCGCTGACGGAATACCGCTGCCATCCGTTGCTGCTCCGCGGTGGTGACCCCGTTAAATAAGCGGCTTGCGCTTTTAAGAATATCGATCGCCGGATAATGGTGAATTTCGGTAAGTTTCCGGGACAGATATATGTGTCCGTCCAGCAATGAGCGAAACTCGTCCGCAACCAGATCCGCTTCTTCCTCTGATTCAAGCAAAACGGTATAAAATGTTGTAATGCTTCCGGAATACGTACACCCGGCACGCTCAATCAGCTTAGGCAAACGGTCGAACACCGACAGCGGATAGCCCCGTTTGACTGGTAGTTCACCCGAGGCAAGCGCAATATCGCGTTCCGCTCGAGCGTATCGGGTCAGAGAATCGATATACACCACGACGCGTGCGCCTTTGTCCCGAAAGAACTCAGCTGCTGCCATTGCTACCTTGGCAGCGTTCGCACGTTCCACGGCTGATTGATCCGATGTTGCATATACCACGATGGTCCGTCCTGCCCGGCCACTGGAACGCACACCGGCAACGAACTCGCTGACTTCCCGTCCGCGTTCCCCTATCAGGGCTACGATCGTGACATCGGCATCCACTCCCCCTACCAACATTGACAGCAATGAACTCTTACCTGAACCGGCTGCCGCGAAGATACCAATCCGTTGACCTATAGCACAGGTCAATAACCCGTCGATTGCACGTATGCCAGTCCACAACGGTCTCGTCAGCGGGTCACGTTCCGCGTAAAGCGGGCCCATGGAATCCAGTGGCATGCTATGAGTATGCTGATCGTCATGAGAAACCATCGCATCACTCAATCGCTCGACAACCAACCCGCCGGCGTCCAGAACCGTGCCTAGCTTCGACACCGACATCTCCACCTGAACACGATCACCGGTCGCGCGCACCACGCATTCGCGCCGAAATCCGTCCACCGGATGCAGGACCGTCATGATCGCCGTGTCCCCGGACAAGGCGACAACCTGCGCTTTTCCAATCACGTCATCTGAGAAAAGACTCGCATGTATTGCGCATATCTCCCCTACCGCCACTCGAGGTATACGCGCACGAAGAATCTGTCCAGTGATGGAATCCACTGATGCATACCACTGAGAATAGTCTAGCAGTGCCATTTGTTAGCGACCTATGATTTGCATAAGTGCGCGTGTTTCTTCAAAAAACTGTTCCAGCGCGTACCGAAAAGCGGGCATGGCCCTGGCATTCGTGGCCAACGTCGCTTCCAGGGAGAGGTGCGATTCGTACCAAAGTAACACGGGGCGATTCGGCGTAAAAAGTGCGCTCGGCTCCCGCATGACGAACGTCAATAACTGTGTCGCCACATTTTGCAAAATTGGCTCGCTTACCGGTGGCATCGGTGCTATCAGCGTAACGATGTCGTCGGATGCATCGATCCGAATTTCTGATCCATCGCGAAAATTGATGTGTATGGGGGAATGTGGGTTCAGACCATCATCCACTTTGTCAGCACACCCGAGTTCAAAGAGTGCGTCCCGTACCAAGCTCACGATATCCAAATTCACGCCCATGCTCCTTATCTAGATATTTCCGAGTACATCGATTGCAACGTTATCCGACACCTCTCCAAAAGAAATTACTTGTAATCCCGGAAAGCGATTTTCTATCAACGCTCGTGCGTAACGACGCACATCCATGGAAGCTAGCAAAACGAAATCCCTGCGAATGGCAGTCAGTGCTGACATCGCTCCCGCGATTCTGTCGATCAGGTCATTGGCGATATCAGGGCTTAGATTCAAGAAGGTACCTGCCGCGTTGTTCTTGATACCACCACGAATCTTGTCTTCGAATTCCGGTGTCAGCACGAGTACCTTCACCCTCCCGTCGGACGCGAGGCGATGGGATATGTACCTGCTCAATGCAATCCTCACATGCTCCACAAGAACGAGACTATCCTTTTCACGCATCCCCCAATTCGCAAGCGTTTCCAAAATCAGTTTCATGTTCTTGATCGCAACGCGTTCCACTAGCAGGCGACGCAATATTTCGCACAGCTTCTGGATCGGGAGTTGGCGATAGACCTCTTTCAACAACTCTGGATAACGCGGGTCAAGTGTATCGAGCAAATTCTTTGTTTCTTGAATACCGAAAAATTCATTACTGTTCCGTAGTGCAACCGTGATGAATTGATCATGTAGCTCGTCAATTGCTTCACGGAATGTCACGCCCAGTTGCCTTAATCTGCCGACATCGATCTGTGCCCACTCGGCCAAATCGCCATCGCAATCAGCCATACGTGACACGCCGACGCCAAGACCGCGGACCATATCGGCACCGCCTATCAAACGTACACCGTCAAATGCGATGTGCAGGACCGCGGCGTCCACGTCATTTATACGAATAACGACACGATGTTTTTCCTCCGGGTCAACATGCGAAGACGTACGGCGTTCGCCTCGCATTTCTGTCCCGCCTTCATCCGCGACAGCGCTGAAACCGACAAAGATCTCCGGCAATAATAGCCCCGCATCACCTAACATTCTGCCGCGTAAGGATGCAGACAATGCGGCAACAGATATGTATTGACGACTGTACTGGGGTAGAAGAACGACAACTGGATGACCAACTGGCACGCTATCGGTTCCGGATAATGCAGAATGTGATCCAATGTCTCCGGCCGATTGGTTTATAAGTGTGGGTATGCCGTTCGCCGCCTCCTCATCAGATATTTTTTCCATCCCGGGTCCACGCCGCCGACGACGCTTCCAGCATAGAAGTCCTAGACCAGTTGATACGACCAGAAATACCGGAAGAGGAAATCCTGGTAACAACCCAATCACGGCCGATAACGCCGCCGAGATGCCTAACACCGGATCGCTCGACAGAATCTCTGAAACGATGTCATGACCCAGATTGCGATCGCTACCGGCCACTCGAGTCACAAGGAAGCCAGCGCCCATTGAAATTAACAGCGCCGGAATTTGCCCCACCAATGCATCCCCTACACTTAGGATCGTATAGGTCGACATTGATTCGGAGATTGTCAAATGTTGCTTTAAAGTACCGACCGTCACGCCGCCGATAAGGTTGACAAATATAATCAGAATTCCTGCAATGGCATCACCCTTGATAAACTTCATTGCACCATCGAACGATCCGTACAATTGACTTTCACGCTCAAGTGCGCTGCGGCGCACGCGGACCCCATTACCATCGATAATGCCCGCCCTGAAGTCGGCATCGATGCTCATTTGCTTGCCAGGCATGGCATCCAGTGAAAAACGGGCGGCTACCTCTGCTACCCGTTCAGACCCCTTGGTAATGACGATGAACTGCACCACGGTCACGATTGCAAAGATCACCAGGCCCACCACGATGTTTTGGCCGATGACGAACTCCCCAAATGTCTGAATGATTTGTCCGGCGTGCCCGGTCATCAGAATCAATCGACTGCTGCTGATTGAAAGCGCGAGCCTGAACAAAGTCGTCAGCAATACAATTGCGGGGAATGTGGACAGACTCAGCATGTTGACAACGTGCAGCGCGCTCATCAGCACAAGCACCGCGGTGATCATATTGACTGCGATCAGAAAGTCGAGCAAATCAGGGGGCAACGGCACTACCAGCATGCCAATGATCATGATGATCAAGCACAGCACCGCGAGCTCGGGCTTGCGTTGAAGTGCTAAGAGAAAGTTACGTGCATTCGCAATAAAATTCATGAGAAAAACAGACAAAAAGTGTCGTTGACTTCAATCGCCAAACACAGGCCCGGTGCTTGCGCTAACGACACTAAAAACCAGGTGTGGCAAGATTTAACACGGCTTGCAGAACGGTTTGACGGGAAATCGCGTCAGGAAAAAGTGCGAGCGGTAAAGCAGCAAGCGCGCAATAGGCACGCTGAATGAACCGCTCCCGCGCTTCGAGCGTTTCCACCTGTGTACATAGTGCAGTCAATGCCAACGGGACCTGTTTGGCATCACGCATCAGCGTGGTCACCAACCCGGATAACATGTCCGAGCCCGCCTGGTAGCGCCGATCAACCTCATCCATCCCTTCCAAGTTGAGGACCGGGGTCGTTACCACGTTCATCGGAAGTTGCATCACGAACGTCCTATCCGCCGCCACCATCATTCGCAACACATTGCACTGCGCAAACAGCCACGAAAATGCTTCCTGAGAGCAACTTGGGTCCATCGCTCTGCGGTCCGCCTTCAGCGTATCACCGACAAAACAAGTTAGCCCGGTACGCCTCGTGTAGTCGAATCGTTCAATCCAGTCATCGTAAAGATCAGGTAGTGCATCGGCAAAGTCCAGAAAATCACGGTACAACTTCCGCAAGGCACGTGCATCCAGCGCCATCCGTTCCGCGAAGCGACGAGCCGCGGACGCCGCATTGATACCGGCTTTTATGTGTTGCGCGTTTCCCTCCCGAAACACCATGTCGATCGCCGCATTGAGTAAAACCGAATCGTTGACGTCGCTCGTGACGGCCGCGCCCGACTCTCGATCAATGTTGCTAGAAGCCGAAGCTACGCGCTTCCGCGCACGCAGGGCGAGTACGAGATCGCTATCATCGGGGAAAAGAAGGCGTGCCTGGCGCAGGAGATCTCGCAGATTTCGCTCCCCGGATTTAAGTACACGCGTGAGTGTCGCCAGGCGGAACTCACGATCTTCCTCTAGGATCGATTCGGCTTCATCGGACACGCGATTGCGGCTACGCTCAACGTCCTTTCGACGAGCATTCTGCGCCAACATCATTCCGAGGTCTTCCTGCAAAGCGAAGACGCGTTCTTCCGGCGTATCGATATGCACAGCCGCATTCGCGGCACCTGCCACCGCAACCGCCGGGCTCGTTGAGATGTTGTTGCCACCGAATCCGGCTAGGCTCGGCCGCGTGTCCTGAGATGGATTACTGATGCGTTGCACTTTCTGTCCCCGACGCCTGACCGCCCCGCTTGCTGACGTTTTTTCCCGACTGCGGAGTTACATCATGCACGTTAGTGCCCGGATGCTTATTGGTGTCGTCGCTAGTCTCGTCCAAAGGTTCGCCTTGCCCGTCATCCAGGTCAGTGAGGTATTGCGTCAACATACGACTTGTCTCGGCCATTTGCGAACGCGTGCCGACCAGGTCGCCCGCTTCCAGCGTCTGCCCGCCAAGCCAACTATCATCCCGATTCAAGATGCGTGGCTGAATCAGAAAAAGGCGCACCATATGTTCCGTGCGGGTGCGATCCATCCGGAAAAGCCTTCCAAGATAAGGAATCTTCCATAGACCGGGAATGTAGTACGTGGTGGTCTCGTGCTGATCGATTGTGCTGCCGCCCAACAGCAGACTCTTGAACCGAGGAACGCGCGCGACCGTACTGATCTGCGTGTCGCTTACCACAGGAATCACCGGCGTATTTTTAGATCGGCTGCCGCTATTCTGCGAACTGCCGTCTTGCACCGTCACGATCATCTCGACCTCTCTTCCATCACGCGTGAGCCGCGGCAACACACGAACGATCGTGCCATACGAGAAATGTTCCAGTGCGGCTGTACGCTCACCTACCAACGGGTAATACTCGGTATGACTATTGTCAAAAACAGCCGGCACGTTTTCTTCGGTCAAAACGATTGGCCTGGATACGATGGTTGCCTGGCCTTTTTCCGTCAATGCATTGATGGTTGCCAAGAAAGTAATGCCGTTCAACGCAGCCATCTGGCTACCGTTCGCCGTTGCGGTAATAGGCCCGGCAGCCACGGATGACTGCCAGTTTATGCCTAGTTCATCCAGTTTCTGGCGATCAACGTCGATAATCCAGAGGGACAATTCGATCTGACGCTTCGGGACGTCTACCGCACGGATAGCGCGCTCAACCATGTCGACGTGCTCTCTCGGTCCATATAAAAGAATACTGTTCCCATCTGGGTTCGATACCATCCGAACGTCCCAAACGGTGTTGGACTGCATAGGAATCGAGCTGACGACGCCCGGCTCTGCATCGGTATTCTTAACACCACTGCCATCAACGTCTCGCGTTGTCGGCAGTGGTAATTTCAGAATATCTTGACCGGAAACGTCCGGCGCGTGCATGCCGGCCGCGACAGACGCGTCCGATGTGGTCTGACCATTGGCGTGGGACGAAAATAATCTCCGAATGACATCGGCCACACCGGGCATGTCGACTATCTCATCGCGAACCTTATAACGGCGATCAACCACGAATGAGTTGTGCAATGGCACAATGCGAAAAACCATTGCGGTATTGTTTTGAAATCCCGGAAGCTGGTCCAGATACTTCGCTGCCGCCACCACCAGGCGAACGTATATAGGCGGCCCGGAAACATAGAAGACACCAGCGCTGTCGGCCCCGATGATGGGGTACTGCTCATCGTAAAGGTTTGAGGATCTTAAAAAGGTGCGCACATCTCCTAAACGTTGATGGCCCATTTGTATCACCGAGCCGCCGATTTCGCTGTCACGATAGACATACAGAGATCGACCATCGTCGTACGTCATCAAACCCATGGTTTTAACAAGTTGCCTCAACGTTGCCATTGGGGTGTTGAGGTCGAAAGTTCCGGTAACGAAAAGGGCTTGCGTTTTGGGACTTACGACAATCGGCCGTCCAATCTTTCCTTGAATGGCGTCGAAGACATCGGACAAACTTGTATTCTGTGCTATAAAACGCGGTGCATCTGATACAACGCCTGATGACAGGATATGTGAATTAGCATCCGCATCAATCAACTGCGCATGGGCGAAACCCGGTGAAAGACAAGCGATGAAAATCGCCACCAGGTTTCTGCCATTTTTCATGCAGCCATTCGTGTGCCGCTGCACGATCCCGCATAGGCCGACCGTGCACTCAGTCAAACTTCCAAAGACTCTCACCGTTACCTCAAGCATCCAGGCCTTGCCCCAAAATGAAATTTAATTTCTTGCGAAAAATGCGACGACGATGAGAAACCATGCTGATAGGCCAACTCAGTCAACGTTTCATGTCGGGACAAAATATCGTGCAATGCATTCAACGCTCGCCACTGGCGCAAACGTTGCTTTAAACCGCAACCAAAGATGCTGCGGCAGATACGCCTGAACTGAACCGCGGACAACCCATAACGCTGCGCCAGTCTCGCTACCGATGTATGGCCGTCATATGCGCGGAGCAAGAAGAGAACAAGCTGATACGCTTCCTGGACACGTAGAAAATTTCGCAGTGGTTCAATGCGCGGATCATCGTTTATCACGCATTCACATAACCACCGGTTAAACCCGTAAACACTAGGTAAATCGGCGATCCTGAACGATAGCGTCGCAGGAATCTCACTTCCTGCCGCGCGATTCACATGACTGACGTCAAAACATTGCGCACTTTCGACAAAGGCAAGCAAGCTTGCAACGCGAGTGGTAGGCAGACTCCCACGCTCCGATTTCTCGCTCGCACCATACTCCTCTATCAGCAGGTGATTTCGATCCACCGTTATGCAGTATGTTTTCTCTTTCGTAACCATCATTCACATACCTTGTACCGTTCGAAATAGATAACCGTTTTATGTCTGCTTTATCTTTTCATTGCCTTATTGAATAAATCACATTGTACGGATGCCGTAGATATCAAGACATGGCGCGATGCCCGTTTGCTAATGGGCTTGCGCCTACTTTTCGTTCATCCTTGCCTCGAATATCGAATATCCGTGGTTAGATATTGACGATACTCAGGCAATCCTGTTTTCATTCACCCCTGGTTGAACGAAAACACGCTCTCGTTCTGATGAATTGATTTGCATGCTTCACCTATATGCATGCGTGGTGAAAGGCACGAAATGAGCTCAGTGTTGACGGATGCCGATTCGATCTACGAGTTACGCGTCCTCTTTGGACCGATGTTTGGCGTGGACTTGCTGCTTCCGAACCAGCGCTCACTATTCGTTTTTGTCGGCTCCGGTCAATATGAAGGAAGGGACAAAGATAACGCGACGGATGCGGCACAGTTAGCAATCAACGCATTGCATATTCCGCACCACAAGTCCGGGGTAAATTTTCGCATTCACTTTCCGACGTCGCACGCTCGGAATACGGAAGATCATGTACGGAACGCAGCACTATCTGGCACGAACGACGATGATGCGACCACGTCCGAAGCAGAAGCGGGAAAACTTCGGATCGAATGGATCAATGGTAGTGACCTCTTGGTGGAGAACTGCGCGTTCAATTCAGTCTGTCGATATGGCGATATTGCATTTTCTGTCCGACCGGCAGATATACCTTGGTCCGATAGCATATGCGCGTTTTTGCCGGTGGCTGAGAAAAGCGATACGGATAACGGGGTGCTTGCGGTCGCCGACTCATCGGTGACTGTCGACGCCACTTTTAAACATAGGTTTCTTGGACGACGAAGGGGCGCTGTATGCATGGCAACCGCTTTTCTGGCATTTTCGCTATGGGGGATTGCACGATATCTTTCATCTGGCGCAGATACCGCACGAGTCGCCAATGCGTTCGATAACGGTTGGGGCACGAATGATATCGTGACCAAGAACGGTACCCACTACATCATTGCGCGAACGGCTAGCGTTAAAGATTGGGATGATCAAATAGCACTCAGGTATCCGCTGGCATCAAGACCTGTCGTCTTATACGCTTCGGATCTTATTTCCAAGGCCGAAGAGGTACTGAACGAGCACAATATTGACTACTACACAATACGACTCGATAAGGTAAGCGAGCCGGAATTGGTGCTTGTGAAGCATGATGGCGAGGACAATTCCACGCTACGTAAACAAATCGACGAGGCATCGGAATTGCTTGCACCGGTATTCCCGTTTGCAAAAGGCGTGCATATCCAAGAGCAAGCACCTGCTGATGTCATAGCGATGGCAAAGTCATCACTGACGCGTATTCCCGTTACGTTTTCGGAGATTCAATCTCACGGGTATGTCACGTTCTTCATCACTGGCTATGTCACTGATTACGCGTTATCCGCCGTCGCGGATCTCGCTCGACATTTTTCGCATGACTGGGGTCATCGGAAAATCCGCTTTAGCCTGGCCTTAAAAACCATCTGGCTAAACGGTAAATCGCGCCAGACAGGCGTGGACGGCTATATCTTGGTCGATCCCGAACACTGGTATTTCAACAACTCAAGCAAGGAAAACTAAAATGCCATCATCTA
Source organism: Robbsia andropogonis (assembly GCF_000970345.1). Taxonomy (GTDB): domain Bacteria; phylum Pseudomonadota; class Gammaproteobacteria; order Burkholderiales; family Burkholderiaceae; genus Robbsia; species Robbsia andropogonis. Next base: position 26,804 of record NZ_LAQU01000025.1, read on the forward strand.
TTCAAGCTACTGATATGCCAGCGTCCGGCGGTGGCCTCGACCCCAACCTCGATATGTATATTGTCGATATCGCAAAAGGTTTCAATGCCGGCGTGGGAAGTCTAAGCTCTGATTTGGATGCCGCCTTGGCCACGCTGCAAAGCGATCCGTCGAGCCCAGCGGCGCTTGCCAATTATCAAGCCATCCTGTCCGAATACACCATGTTCCGTAATGCACAAAGCAGTGCTGTCAAGGCCATGAAGGATATCGACTCCGATATCGCAAGCAAGCTGCGTTAAACACGTTTCTTTACCTTTTCACGCAATGTTACGTTCGCTCTTCAGGATATCCATCAATGCAAGCCCTCTCAGCGGTTCAACCGATTTTCTCGGCCAGCGCCATTCAGGAGCATCGAAGTCTGGACGTGGCGTTGCGCTCGGCCGCTCAAAATCTCACGGATGAGATGTTGTCTGCGCGGCATCGCATCGACCAATTCATGCAATCACCCGGTGCCTACGCCAACCCCGCCGCCCTCGCGGCATTCCAGGTAGAACTGGCGAACTACTCCGTAAATAACGCGGTTATCAGTGGCGTCGTCAAACGCCTGGCGACGGGCGTGGAAACCCTGGTGAAAGGATAAGCCGTGGGAGGTCGCACCGTCTTCTTGTTCCCCTACGTTTCGGCGCGTGTTTGTTTCGGTGCCTGCGGTCGCCATACCTTACGATTTTTTTCGTTTGCAGGCGTACTCGTGCTATCCGCCTGTCATAGCGAATCGCTGTTGTCGGGGCTCTCGGAAACACAAGTCAATAATGTGGTCGCGGTCTTGCAACGTCACGGTGTTACGGCCATAAAGCGAGACCTAGGGAAAGGCGTTTATGAAGTGGATGTCGCTCGCCAGGACTTCCCCGCCGCAGTCGATCTGGCGCGAAAATTCGACTTGCCACAACCGGCCGATATTCAGATAAGTCAGGCATTTCCAGCCGACAGCCTGATTTCTACGCCCTTGGCGGAACACTCTCGTTTGATTTCTTATATAGAACAACGTCTTTCCAGTAATTTAAACGCGCTGGATCATGTGGTTCGGGCACGTGTTAACGTCAGTTATCCACTAACGGGAGATATCGATGGTCCGCAGAAAATGCATGTCGCCGTACTGATCATTTATTCGGGCGAGGTCGATGAGGATACGTTGATCAGCGAGGTCAAGCGCTACGTCAAGAATAGCTTTGAAAAGATCGACTATGACGATATCTCGGTACTTGCCGAACGCAGTGCGCCAGTATTTCACGCGCTACCTGCCAAGAACGTAGAGACTGTTTCATCGACAGGCGCGGCATGGATAGGGCTTTCGGCAACGCTCACCATGATCATCGGGATATTGGCGTTGGTAGCCGCCGTCGGGTTCGGTATTCAGTCTCGTCTGGCCACGCCACGTTGGCGTGCAAGACATGGCGATGACGACATCGTGGATGACATCGCGCCGACTGAACGTAAGCCCGGCGGCCGATTTCAAAGGCTATTCAACCGTCTGACTATCGGTCGTAATCTTTTTGATACGAAACGAAAATGACCAGTTTCGACTACCTGTTACAAATCCTGCTTGATCCCGACAGCTATTTACATCCCTCCCGTCTACCTATGGCACCTGAGGCATGGCTTTCACTGACCCGTGCGACGCGCAACGCGCTGATCGTCGCGCAATACGGACTTGGAGACGCTCCCCTTGAAACGATACCCATCGACGCGTGCACGGCGATTCTGCTACGTAGTTGGGCATGGATTCCCGAGCTGTGTTTGCTGCTCGGGCTTTTTAGTCAACGTGCGGAGTGGCGCTTGTCCACTCGCTACCGGCAGTTAAGTCAATACGCCAGACGCTTCCTCGAATTGCCTTTGCCGCAGCTTGCCGTGCCGGCTGTCGCGCGTACAAGCGCAGTAGACCCCATTGCCTGCGGCCTGGTTGCTTTACGGATTACATACCCCACGATTCCTACGGTCTTAAGCGAGCGCCTTGCATTATGTTTCCCAGCCAGTACGGATAACGATGCGACCCTGCTGCAAAGACAACTGGTTGCAAAGGGGACGCAAAGCTGGGTTTCGTTTACAACGTTTTCAACGGCAATGTGCTATGCAAAAAATCTTGCACAAGATATACGCGAAGGCACCGGAAGCAGAGGCTGACGTTTTGTATCGGCGAAAAGCGCTCTATAAGGTCAATCGTCGGGATGCCTTAGACGTAGCCGCACGAAAGGCCGCGCGACGGATTGTCGACTGTGCAACTCGTGAGGCCGCAAACCAGTACGTTGTGGCAAGAAGCGAAGGCTATCGCGACGGCCTGACGGTATTAGTGGAAGAAGTGGCTAATCAGATTGAGCATTTATCGATGTCGTACGAAACACAACTCAGTGACTTTTATGCTGCCATCACGGCCGACGTCGAACGCCTGTTCCGTGACACCGAGACAGCCCGTGCTTTGATCGAGGAATATATTGAAGTAAAGAACGTTGGTGGAGATGAGTCCATTACCGTTTACGTGCCTAGATGGTGCAGGCTATCTTGCGCAGGTGTAGATCAACTGCGAACAAGTAGTGGTCGTCGCATCAAATTAGCATCGTCGCCAAGCAACCGATTCGTGATCAGCAACGGTCGCTTCTCGATATCTTTTTATCCGCCGGAAGCATCGTCCGAAATCAGTAACAAGCTTGTGCATAACAGCAAGCCAACCAATCTTTCCAACGCCAAGCATATGCTTTCTGCATTGATGGCACGTCTTCAACCAGCCGATGATAGGCAAGCGCCATGACAACCACCCTTCCACCATTCCTCGGTATGAGTCCGGATTCCACCGTCCGGGGCGACGCGATGCAGGTCACTGAAACCGGCAACACCTCCTTCAGCGGTCGGGCTGCTGCGGCGGCCCAGACACTTTCTGACACCATCACCCCGGCGGATCTACAGCACTTCGCGGCTGCGTTGACAGCCGCTTATTCGTACCTCAAAGATGACGATGCGCCCGACGCAAGCCCTACCTTGCAATATGAATCCGACATGTTCTAACACCGAGCGTGGAGTACCGCCGCCTTTGCCTTGTCGTGGTACGCCGCGTTGTTGGATATTTCTCCGTGCTTCTGTTGCTGCGTACGCCATGTGGAAAATCATGCAATCGGCGTATGCGAGCGACTGCTTGGTCGAGGCAGCACATATCTATGACATCGATCCTGTCCTTTTGCATGTCATTGCAGCACAGGAGTCGGGCTTCCGCGCGGACGCCACGCATCGCAACCGCGACGGATCGATCGACATCGGCGTCATGCAGATAAACAGTGCATGGTTACCCGCTTTGAAAAAGTATGGCGTCGGTGAGAAGCAGCTATTTGACGGTTGTACCAATGAGCGGGTTGGTGCATGGATATTATCGCAAAACATCGCACGATACGGCGCCACATGGCGTGCCGTCGGCAGCTACAATGCACTCACCCGCTCTCGACAGAGGGACTATGCGCAACGTATATTCAATCAATATTATGCAGTGAAATCTCCGCGCCGCGCGTTGGATTCGACCACGAAACATGAGACAATCACGCCAGGACAATGGACGTCATTGGCGGTCCGGTCGTCAGATTTTCAATCTGCAATGCTGCAACACTAAGTCGGGTTATGTCATCGCGAATAACGCTATGCCAGGAAAGTCGGTATTCGCGTCAAAACCGACCTGACTGATTCAAAAGTGCTATAAATGCATCGGTGCTCAATGGTTTTGAAAAAAGATATCCTTGTCCTGTATCGCAGCCGATTGCACGAGCGAGTTCTTGATCTTCCGAAGTTTCGATTCCCTCGGCGACTGTTTGCATCCTCATCGCTTGCGCAAGCAACACGACCTTCCTCAGGTTGGCACATCTCTTTGCGTTACCAGCCATACCGGCACGCGCACCCCAAAGTGACGCACGGTCAATTTTCAGAACATTGAATGGTGCCAGTCGCCAGCGACGAAACGATGATGCTCCCGCTCCGAAATCATCGATCGCGCAGTCGAATCCGCATAGACGCCAGTGACCTACGGCGCCCGCCAGGGCGTTAGCACAGCGCTCGCCACCGTCTTCGGTAACCTCAATGACAATATGTTTATCGAGACCACGAACATGCACACTATGCGCCAGTGCCTGCGCGGCGCTTGCGGATCTCACTGCGGTAGCGGACACATTGATCGAGAACTTCAATGGTTGCACCCGAAATCGCCTATGCGACCGCATCTTCTCATGCAGTAATGCGGCCGAGTTCAACATGGTTTCGAACAACGTGAGATCCATGCGGAGCTTCGAGATAAGTGGTACGAAATAGTCCGGCGATAGCATCTCGCCGGAGGCAAGTTGCCATCGTGCCAATAGTTCGACACCCACGATTTCGCCAGACATCAGACAGTACTGCGGCTGCGCCATGGCCGCAATGGCACCTTGCCTTAGCGCCTCTTGCAATTCCCTTTTTTCAATATCCGAAGGAACACCGGCGTCGTGATCAAACAGCCGCGCTAGGCGCAACGGACGTGGCATCGGCAGTGAAGGCGCGATTGAGATTGTCTGATCGGGCAGCACCGATGGACGATCAGCGAATATCGGGGCGGGTAGCCGCAAATACCGCGCATACACATTGGCAGCACGTTCCAAGTCGCGGGTCGGCATACCAATAACAACCAGCAGCGGTACGCGTACGGCTTGGCCCAGGCTGTCGAGTACCTCGAATATGGTACCTTGATCCAGACGCCATGCCGATACGACCAGTTCAGGCTGATGTTCGTCGAGCGCCTTGCGTACATCCGACAGCCGGCTGACTTCGCTTACGTCAATGCGCATTCTGCCTTGAAAGTGCTGCCGCAACGTCGCAATGATCCGTTCACGCACAAGGGTGTCGGGGTAAGCAACTACCACATGACAGTGTGCCGGACACGGAACCGCACGGACAGAGACCACCGTCTACCTCCCTAGTCGCGCTTAAGCTCACGCATGATACTGGCCAATTCAACGTCATTTCTCGCCCCTAGCTTTCGCATGGCGGCACCTTTTTGATTACTGACCGTCTTCGGGCTCCGGTGAATCCGAGCTGCTATCTCAGAAATGGAAAATCCGTCGCAAGTCATACGCGCCACGATTGATTCCTTTTCAGACAACGCACTCAAGCCTGTAGCTTTGTCGACACCTTGAAAAATATTTGACAGTACCGCGCTTGCAATAGACCCTGGCAAGTAAATGCTTCCGCTTTGAACTTCACGGATGGCATGAGGTAGATTTGCGCAATCGCTTCGGGCTTTTCCAATAAAACCAGACGCGCCAGCGGCCAGCGATGTTGAAACGATGTGTGATCCGGTATGAGAACTCAGGATCACTACTTTTGTATTCGGCGCAACGCGCTTGATTCGCTTCAAAAGGTCAACACCGTCCGCCTGTGCATCGTCTGCAAACTCAAAGTCACACAACAATACATCTACTGGGGTGTCGGAGAGGTGTTGAAACAGATCCCCTATTGACGAGCAGCTAAACTGCACATCGATATCACTGTGTTGTGTCAACACTTGCGTGACGCCCAGCAAGATAATGGGATGATCGTCCGCCAGTCCTACCGAGATCTTCTTCATGTCATTCTCCTACCGTCACTTCGCGCTTGTCACGAACCCTTTTACCCGACAGCCACCATCCTGGGTAAATCGTCAATCGAACGTTAGAAATCATCCTTTGCGCCGCGGAGCAAGCATATGACAATTCCCACAAACGCAAACCAGACCATCGTAACTTTGAGATATAACATGACTGCGTCCCGTTGAAAAGTATTTTATTAGCCACTAGTCGCTTAATATTAGAATTATTTTTTATTAAAATAATATTTATTAAAAAATAAACCTAACATAAAGTCAATCACTAGCAGGTGACCGTTAGTGCATGTATTGTGTCGAAGGTGAATCGCTTCGCACAGAGGCGTAGATGCAATATCGAATAGGCCATATCCCAAGCCGTGTTGGGATATGGCCACAAACAATAAGGAGTAGTGAGCGCAATGCCGCAACGCATTCTGGCGCGTAGTTACCGATACCATCGACGATTGCTGTATGGCGCGGCCGTAACGCTGTCGATCGCGATCTTGGGTGTTGCTGTACTCGCTTCCATCACCGTTGTCGATCAGTATCGAGATAAACAGGTCGCACTCTTCGTCACAAAACGGGAACAAGTAAAATCAGAGGTCGACAACCTCTCGGTGCGGCTCATGCAATTTGTCGATCTGTATGAAGCTGCCTGGTCACTACATCAAAAAGATGACGTACCATTGCAAACCTATCAGCTTCGGCTGCGCGAAGGCAACGACGTCACCGGAACGAACCCCGATCTCACTGTCACTCCCTTCACGCTCGTAAGCAGTCTCTCGAATTCAAGCGACGCTGAACGATTGGCCGGCCTACTTCGTATCTTGCGGGACGTCTCGGCCGCGCCATCCATTGACGCGCGCAAGATCGGCGTTACGTTGCACGGGGGCATCTATTCGCCGGACGGCAAATTCATGGCGTTTTCTCCACCTTTGGACGAAGCGGCCCAACGCGTGGCACGCCAAGAAGGTGCCGTGCGCTTTAACGTATCCAAGACCGCATTCGCGGAAAATCTGCTATCGGGCCAATCACCCCGCGAGTTGCGCGCAAACCGGCCGTTTTGGGTAACGGACCGGCGCCTGCCAGAGGCTGGTGTCGATATCCTCAATCGAGGAGAGGCAAAGAAAACAGCGATATCTGAGATTGTCCTACCTATTTTTCATGGAGAGCAACGCGTTCTGACAATTGATGTAAGCGTCGGATTCGATGATTTTCTTCAATTCTTCCTGCATAGCGAACGGACGCCGGGGTTTTTTGTACTCGACAGCGCAAGCCAACAGAATTTGGGGTTCTCACCAAGCTCCGCAGCCGATAAGCGACGGTATCGCGCAATTCAACGGCAATCCTCGGTGATTGGACACTCAGACGGCACGCTGCGTAGCTATCGCGATGGTGGTGTGTTTTATATCAGCCAAAAAATCAATGGCCCGGGCTGGGTCGCCGTTTATGTATTCGATTGGCGTGATGTCGTAGCGAGCCTTCATCGAGAAGCCATTCTGGGGCTGTGCATTGTGCTGGCCTCATTGCTATTCCTATGGGGTTCTGTCATCTTTTTCGACAAACGGATTGCGGGTCCACTCAGCGTCAGCATTCAAAAACGAATCGAAGCGGAGCATTTCAGCAAATCAGTCATCGACACCATTCCCGTTGGCGTGGCCGTCTACGTTCCTGAAACAAACGAAGTGGTCCTGGAAAATGCGGTAGCCACACAGATGCTTGCGGATGACAACGGCAAACGCAGTATCGATTTCTATACACGCATCGCCCGCGACTGGCCCTCCTCCCACGAAGCGGGCGATCATCTGTTTAGAGAGGTTGCGTGGCCAGTGGGCGCCAATCGCACCAATCACATTGGCGTGGCCGCATCGCGTACGCCATATGGCGGTCGGGTAGCCGTGCTCTTCGGTCTGGTCGACCTGAATTTCAAGAAAGAAAACGAACGCCTGCTGATTCAAGCCAAGGAAAAAGCGGATGAGGCAAATAAGGCAAAATCGATGTTTCTCGCTTTGATGACGCATGAGATAAGAACGCCACTGCACGGCGCTTCCGGTCATCTCGAATTACTAGAGCGAGAAGTTATCGAAACCGAACATCGGGAGCGTGTCGCTCTGATCCGCCGCGCTTTTGGCTCGCTGCTACAGATTGTGGACGATCTACTTGATTTGACGAAAGTCGAATCCAATGCGTTGACGATCAACTCGGTACGCATGTGCGTCAACGATGTAGTGGAGCAAGCGGTCCAGCAATTCGCGCCCGCGATCACGCGGCGTGGCGTACGCTGTTTATGCTTCACCGACCCCAGGTTGGATGACAACGTTCATGGTGATCCGCAACGAACCGGGCAAATTTTATTAAACCTGCTCAGCAATGCAACCAAGTTTACGGAAAGCGGCGTGATCGTCGTCCGAAGCCATCTCATTATCAGCGACGCGCGGAGCCTGGTTAGACTCGAGGTCACTGATACCGGTATCGGCATCCCGTCCACGGTGCAATCCACCTTATTCAGCCCCATGTCACAAGCTGACAACACGATCAGCAGGCGATTCGGCGGAACAGGCCTTGGGTTATTTTTATGTCGAAAGTTGGCGAAACTGATGGGCGGTGACATTACGTTGACCAGCGCGCCGGGAACAGGCAGTACGTTTCGTGTAGACCTACCCTTCGGCGCAATCCGTGATCCGCGCATGAACGATGCGGACGACTACGATGGCACGGCGCCAAGACTACGCGATTTGCACATCGGCACCGATATACGCGATCCGGAGTGGCAAGCAGCCTTTGCACGACGCGTTTCGCGCTGGGGCGGCCGCTTCGTGACGCTGCCGGACGCCGATGCGCAGGAAGATGCTTCACTGGACATCCTGGTAACATCCAGCGACATCGACAGGACCGACGGTCGCAACGGGCCGGAATTACTGGCGGCACATACCCTGTCCGGCAGGGTGGCTCCGAAGCTAGGAACGATCTGCCTGGCGAGCGACCATCCCCTGGTGCCACGTCACGCGGATGGAATATGGTATTTGACGTCTTTATCAAGACAGGCCTTACGCAGTGCACTGCGACAATTATCAGGCCGCACGCCGGTGCCGGAAAGCCAGCCTATGTACCCGCCTCAACGTACCGCGGCAGATTTGGATATCTTGATCGCGGAAGACGAAGACGTGAGCCGTAGATTGCTTACCGATCAATTGCGACGACTCGGATGTCATCGTATCCGCAGCGCCGCGAATGGGCTTGCCGCGCTGGCGCTATGGCACGAACAACCAGCGGACCTAGTGATTACCGATCTATCGATGCCAGAACTCGACGGCCCCGACTTGTTGCGCGAAATTCGCCGAGTCGATCCACAAGCAACGATTATCTGTACCACGGCATCGGTGAGGGACGCCCCGTCCTTTTCCGAAACAGCATTCGACGGACAATTAGACAAGCCTGTGTCGCTCGATGATCTGGCGCGGATACTTGATCGCTTTGCGGGGAAAAGCGTTAATCCCATTAATAGCGACATCGATTCAACAACCACATCGTACACTCCGTTAGACGACATTTTGTGGCGTGCTTTTCAAAACGAGTGGACGAAAGACCGTGCCAGTTTAGATGCCGCGATCACAGCGTACGATAAGCCTTTGACGAAGCGTCTCGTGCACCGCCTGCGGGGCGCTCTGCTTGCATTGGGTGACGAGACGTTGATTGCATCACTCGAATCGGTGGCGGACGCGGTCCAAGCCCCACAGGATGGTCCATTGCAACAAGCATGGTGTTATCTTATCGTGCAGATTGAAAGTAAGCTGAAATCAGTCGCTCAGCGCACACTTTAAAATAATCTTATGGCTTTTGCAGGTTGCTCCATGAACGGATCTGGGATGGCAATCATGAAATGGACTACTATCGTTGTTGCCGCCGCGCTCATGGGAGGTTGCGGTCCTGGGACGCCGAGTAACCCCGGTGGCACGGAGACCACGGGCAACGCCGTTGGCACGGGGGCAAATACCGCACCGTCCGGCATTACATACGAACAAACGTATGCGCTTTACGGAACTGGCACGGCAATAGCGGATAACATCGCCACCACGACAGGCGGCACCGCAAGCTCTTATGGTATTTCACCCGCGCTACCGGCTGGGCTGACACTGGATAGCGCTAACGGGCGCATTGGCGGCACGCCTAACGCCACGAGTCCCACCACGACATATACCGTGGTGGCTGGCAATGCCCTTGGGAGTACGCAAACAAAGATTACGATTACCGTTGTGAATCCAGGAACCTGGACAACGGTGGCGGCGCCGGCCAGCCCTCATTTTGGTGGCACGGCTACCTTGTTGGACGACGGGACAGTACTCGTCGCGGGAGGACTGACCAGTGCTAACAGCAATACTGCACCAGTCGCTATCGCAGAGACGTATAACCCGAAAACCAATACCTGGACCACCGTGGGCGCCATGAATAGTCCTCGGTTGGCACACACTGCCACGTTATTGACCGACGGCACCGTGCTGGTGATAGGTGGGTACGCCACGCCGAGTTCGAACACCACCGCGCTTGGAAGTGCTGAAATTTATAATCCGTCCACGCGACAATGGCATGTAATTGCGACACTGAATCAAGCCCGCGCCTTCCATACTGCGACCCGATTGCCTGACGGCTCCGTACTTGCGGCCGGCGGCACGTCCGGCGCACCCATCTTCGGCATGACCAGCACGGAACGTTATGTGCCGTCCAGCGGGACATGGACTACCGCCGGTTCGATGTTGGCAGCGGAACTCGGTCATACCGCGACGCTGCTATCGAATGGGCAAGTATTAGTCGCAGGTTTAATGGGCGAGCGATACACGCCGGCCACCGACTCGTGGACGAGCACCGGGGCGATGAACGTACCGCGCTCGTTGCACAAGGCTGCATTGCAACAAAACGGCAATGTGTTGATTGCGGGTGGCCTAGACGGTAACGGTAACAACATCTCGTCAACGGAAATTTATGACGTGACCAGCGATACCTGGACAGCGACCGGTGCGTTGTCTGCCACACGCATTTATCATGGCATGGCAACTTTACTCGACGGAAGCGTCTTGGTCGCCGGCGGCGAAGTGGGCAGCACGTCTACGGCAAGCACGTCGGCGGAACGCTACACGCCAGGCACCGGAACGTGGGCCAACACCGGTTCTCTCGCGTTATCGCAAGAAAATGCGGAGATGCTGCGTTTACCCTCAGGGCAAGTTTTGTCAATCGGCAGCGACGCCGAGGTTTACGTACCATGATAACGTCCAGAATGCGCGCGGCAAGTCATCGGGCTTTGTTTACCTGTCAGCCAGCGTCAGAGGTTTGTTGGTTCCATTTGTAGTACTGGCACGACCGTTTTTTGATATTTTCCCTCGTATATACTCAGTTATAAATGTCCGAGGCGGCTAAATGCGGGAGTTGCAACGGATGACTTTTTTAAAGACAGGACCTGAAAAATCAGAGTCAAATAAGTGATGCCCGTTGGAAAACGGTCATCCGTGGCGGATATCCATCGCGCGCGCCTGGGCGCTTTCGAGATATCGCGGAAGCGGGAGAATAACCCTACGCCACTTGAGCAGGCCGAGGTGCTACGCCAGATCGCTCAGCGCCAGGGAACACACTTGCGGCACGTCAATAGGACGCAATTTCTGACATTGCTTGCCTTGCTCAGCAACGTCAGCAATGTCGCCGCGGCAAGTAGGACTCCCTGCCCCCAATACCACGCACCGGGTTCAACGGAGGCCGCTGACGCGATCGCACCTCAATGCAACTATGCCTTGTTCGCCGCCGACGGCGCGCGGAAAACACAAACACGAACCACCGAATTTAACGTGACCGGTTACGTTCGGAATGATTTCCGAGCATTCTGCATAGAGACCAATCAGTCCCCATCAGGAAAACGCCGTCATGCATGCTCGATTCGACACATCGAACGTATCAAGCGATCGACCGATGGAAACACGATCTACGCAATAGGCCAACATCGACGCGAACCGATCAACGTGTTGGCGATGCATTCGATGCGAAGCACGGCAAGTGAGGCGCAATACTTTTCCATTTACACAAAGGATCGATTGCGCTCCGACACGATCTCCACCTACACGATGACACTCGGTGTAGATGGCAGCCGGAATGGAACGATCGATTTCATGACCCTGCATGAACGGCCACTTGATGCTGACTGGCGGCGTGTACTGTCAGTCGGCCGAAACAGTCACAACAGCCTGGTGATCACGCGTCCCGGCCTTGACGGACACGATGTTCGCCTTATCGTTGCAAACCTAGAAAAATTTCATATCAATACCGCCGATTATTTTACGATTCGAGCGACCGTCTCTTGGAAGGGTAGGTGTTCCTCGTTAGCGTTGAATATCGTCAAGGACACGCAAACCTTCTATCTTGGCTGTGTCCAATTTGGTCAAACAGACGTTGCGCACTATAGAGCATCGTTCGGATTGGAGGACGTTCAAGGACAACTGGGTCGAGTGAGTTTGCATTCATTTTCGGAAAGCCATCAAAGATTCGAGCCAGGCTAATCGAGGAACCATAAGATGATTAATTTTTTGGGATCACGCGCGAGATACGCGTTTGATACAGTCATCCACGGCGGCAAATACTTACACCGGCACGTTGCGAAATCCGGCGCAGAAGCACCAGGAAATTTTAAATCGCTATTCTCGCAATGTTCTCAAGGTATTGCCACGGTCAAGATGACGCAAACACCGCGCGCCGTCTATAGAAGACCGGTAATCCCGTCACAATCAGAGTGCTTCTCGCTGCTCTGGCCGCGACTTAGCGCATATGTTGCTTCAGTGGCGTCGAATAAGGATAGACAGGATTCGGATATGTCAGCAGTATCGCCTTGCCGGGTTGCCGCTCGACCACACGATCAAGCAGCGTCTTCAGTGGATAAATCGGGAACAATGACCTCGACCTCAGGCCTTCCCTTGTCTGCAATACAATGTCATCTATCGTCGAAAGCGATTGACTTGTCCTTGCGCCCATGGGTAGTTGAAGAAATATATCGCGTTGATCGCACCGCAGAGATCGCCGCGCTGATGCAAACAGTGTGTTCACTCTGCAATGCCGCGCACGAGACAGCCACTACTTTCACAGACACGGCGCTCGCGCAAGATCTTTCAAAAGTCTTTGGCGATATGATATTTACGCCGGACGATGCGCGGAATTGGCGACGTGACGTTGCAAACGCCGCTAAAAATTCGACAAGATTTGCGGAAAGTCATCAAGATCTGATCGGGTTCACCGCGTGCACAGAGCGTCAGATTGTCGGCTCAGCGCAGATACCTGCGCCGATCGTTTCTTTTATGGAAGAACACCAATCGCCCACGTTGCTGGTAACCGATGAATTCGCAAAGAAAGGTGAAACTGACGCAGTTATCCAATTGCTTCGCGCAGTGTCGCGCGCTGCGGGCCGGCGAGATGCCCTGCTCTTTCCCCTTGCGAATAACCAGGATGCACTCACTTTAGCGCTGCTCCCTCCAGGCATGTTTCGGGAATTACAGTCATACCGTCGTGCGGCAACGGAGGTTAGTGCAAAATTGGTGCGAGGGCAAGCAGATGCGGAAATTAATCGCGCTGCGGTGGAGGCAGGCAGCGAGTTCCCGTCGAGTCTGATCGCAAGCAGTTCAGCGCCTAAGGCCGCCGCCGTTCGCGCGTTTCATCGCGATCCGAGATGGACCAAAAAAGTGACGAACGCAAATTGCGACAGCTTGATGCAATACATCCTTAGATTAGCTATCGGGGATGTAAACATTTTCCGAGCAAACCGTTAGTAGTAGCGGGTCACCCTCATTCCCGGTTACGCCACCACCACAATCTTGGTCTTTCCACAGGCGTGACCAGCCTGACTGGTAACCACCCCATCTTTTTTATCCGCGGATTTGTGTCACGACGTGCGACATAACGAAAGGCATGCCCATCGTAAGCGGCAAGCATTTCCCTTGATATTGCATCGTCTGCTACACGAATTGGCTCTTTACGATCCTCACATAATAATGATTGCATTGCCAAGCCGTGCTCTTTCAATCGAGGCGATTGCCGCCGCATCAACCCTCGGCGTGATTGTTGGACCATTCAAGTTACCAGAGGCTGTATGGGCTGTGTTCGGAGCACTCAGTCTATGTGTCTTAGGGTTGCTGCCTTGGTCCGAAGCGCTCACTGCCATTGGCAAGGGACATGATGTCTACCTGTTTCTGATCGGTATGATGGTGGCATCGGAACTTGCCCGTAAAGAGGGGCTTTTCGACTATATGGCGGCACTTGCCGCAAAGCTTGCTCGCGGTTCGCAAAAGAATCTCTTCTTCTTGATTTATTGCGTTGGGACGATTGTTACCGTTTTTCTCTCCGATGACGCAACCGCTGTCGTATTGACCCCGGCTGTTATTACCGTAGCCCGAGTCGTAAAGGCAAAACAGCCTCTGCCATATCTTTATATCTGTGCATTTGTGGCAAATGCTGCAAGCTTCGCCCTACCGATCTCCAACCCTGCGAATCTCGTTATCTTCCAGGATCGAATGCCTTCACTGTTGAGTTGGCTTGATCGATTCGCTTTGCCGACCCTGTTAAGTGTCTCGCTCACCTACCTGTCATTGCGCCTGATGCATCGTGAAGAATTGACAGAAGCCATTATGGCGGACGTCGCGCTCCCGCAACTCTCTACGGCGGGCAAAGCAACAGGCTTCGGCATTGCCGCAATGGCGATCACCATATTAAGTGCATCGGAATGTGACATGCCGCTAGGGCTTACAACATTTTGCGCGGGCTTGACGCTATTCCTGACCATCTGCATGCTTAAGAAAAAATTTCTCGCTTCTCACCTTTCCGAGATTTCGTGGAGCGTCCTGCCGCTGGTTGCCGGTTTGTTTATCTTGGTAGAAGGTCTACAGCGCACAGGCGTAGTAGATAGTCTGGCCGGCATTCTCATGTCAATGTCGAAAAACATCCCTGCTCACGCAGGCTGGCTCTCCGGTGTCGTCACGGCCCTTGCCTGTAATCTCATCAACAATCTTCCTGCCGGGTTGATCGCAGGCTCAGCACTCGCCACAGCCCACGCAACACCCTCTGCAGCAAGCGCAATCCTCGTAGGCCTTGATCTGGGTCCCAATTTCTCGCTCACGGGTTCTCTCGCCACGCTTCTTTGGCTCACGACACTGCGCCGGAGCGGAATCGAAGTGACGGCTTGGTCCTTCCTCAAGCTTGGCATGGTAGTAACGTTGCCCGCATTGGTAGCGGCATTGCTTTCCGTTGCATTGTAAGCCCTCCGAATGTACCTTGCAGACGGTCATTCAGGGAACAATCCGTTGCCGCTTAGGGCCGAACCTAATTGATCATGCTGGTATTCCATCGGCGCGTGCATCGTGGCTAAACGTGTTTAGCCCGGTTCATCGGTCGCATGCGTATATGGATGTAGCTTCCGGCTCTCGAAACATTAATGATGCGGTGCGAAAAGCAATATCGCAATCGATAACGTGACGATACCGGAGAGCGATGACACCACCAACGTCGATCCGGCCACCGGTGGGCGAAGGTCACAGCCCGCACCGAATACCAATCCAAAAAAGCCGGATGGAATAGCGGTCAGTAACACGGCCTGTGCCCCCACGGTCATCGGAATATCGAATAGCCGCACCAGCGCATAGATTAGCAAGGGTTGGACAACGTTCTTCATGCACGTTCCAAAGACAACATCGCTTGTAATGCGTATTGGCTGCGCCGAAAGCATTAACCCCGTAAGAAAGAGCCCCAGGCCTGCGGTCGCGTTAGTGAGTGGTCCAACACCGACAATCACCAGATCGGGTAGCTGAAAACCTGAAAGTGCACAAACGAGACCCAGCATGGGTCCGTAGAAGATCGGTTTTCTTACCGAGTGCCGCAATGCAATCACGAACTGGCGTGTCGCCGAGACGTTAGCAGTACTCCCACCCGCCCTTGCCTTGTGAAGCTCGAGCAACGCGAGCGTCAATGGTGAGATTGTGACTGAGCCCACCGCGATCGCGATTGCCACCGGTAATGCCGCCTGCGCACCAAACACGGGCAAGAGCAATGGCAACCCGATGGACGCAAAGTTAGGAAATGCGATCGTCAATGTTTCGACGGCCGCATCGCCGAGCGGCAGCTTGTAATACTGTCGCTGCATTGCGTACGTCACTGCATACACCAACAGCAAGCCAATCGCGAGTACCAAGGCCAGCATGCCATTTTGCAAAATAACCGATTGCGGCGTGTGCGCGATTGATACAAACAGCGCTAGCGGCAAAGCGAATTGCATCAACATGCCGTTCAGACTGCTTACGTTTTGATTATCGACAAGCTTTCGTTTTCCGGCGATATAGCCCAGGACTAATACCAAAAACACGGGAAGCAGCGCAGTCACGATAAGTGCATACATGTACTTTTAATCTCACTTCACGATACGAGTACGGCAAGCTGCTACCGCGACACTTCGTTTTATCAAAAAATTAAACGTCCGTTTGACTTGCTACAGTTAAGTCTTAGTAGGTTACGCGAATCTAATGCCTTGGCATTGATATAAGTCAACTGGGCAATACCCGTACTACGGCCACACAACCGGCCGAGGGCCTTGTCGCATATTTGGCCTTATCCGTACTGTGAATAAATCCGTCAAGGTTCATCAGCGATGCCACGTACTGGAAGGCTTCATGCGCGAAACACATACCACGCGCATCGCAGATGGGAGCGTCATAAAAAGACCTTTCTATGCTCGTAATACATGTCATTTCGAGCCGCTGTTCAACGCAAGAAAAGGGATTTTATGTGAGAATCCCCAAAAAAATAGGAATAAAATACCTATTTTGGTATAACGCCTGCCTTAGCAGGTAACTAATACTATTTTTTCTAAAGATCACCGAATCGATGTCGTAAATATGGCAGTACAAACGTTCGAGGGCGAACGTCATCACACGGAGACTCATCGTGAATAATCTAACAGTCGGAAAGAAGCTTGCTTCGGCATTCTTTGCCATTGTGCTCGTATCAATGATTGGCAGTGCCATTTCGTTGTGGAATTTCTTGGGACTACGGCACGCCGTTGATTGGAATACGCACACCTATGACGTCCTTGGCACATCCAATACTGTTTTGGAAGGTATGCTCAATATGGAAACCGGTGCCCGCGGGTATCTGTTATCGGGAGAGTCAAACTTCCTGGATCCGTACCAAAAAGGCGGCAAGGCTTTCGCGGATGCGAGCGCGGAACTCAAGCGCTTGACCTCGGATAACCCGACGCAGCAGGGACGCATTGCAACGCTGACCGACTTGAGAAATCGGATCGGAGAGATTGACGACAATCTCATCGGCTTGCGTAAAGCGGTTACCGCTGGGGAAAAGCCACAGTCAGCATTGAACGATAGCTTTAAACTCGGCCGCGATAAGGAATTTATGGATAAGTTCCGCGTCGTGATCAAGGAATTGCAGGATGAAGAGCGTTCGCTGCTCGCCGTTCGCACCGCCGAAGTTGAAAAGCTGACGACATCGACACAATGGACGTTAGCAATTTCCGGCCTTATGACGATCCTTTTGTCGATTGGTTTTGGCTACTTCATTACGCGCAACTTGCTTGGAACACTTGGCGGCGAACCGAGCGCTGCATCGACGGTTGCCGGACTAATAGCCCAGGGTCGACTGGACACTGCCATTACATTGCGCGGTGAAGATAACACCAGCCTCATGTTTTCTCTCGAAAGCATGAGACGTCAACTCAATAGCATCGTAGGTAGTATCACGGCGTCGAGTGAATCGATTTCCGTTGCATCCGGACAAATAGCGCAAGGCAACACCGATCTCGCGCAACGTACCGAAGAGCAAGCGGCCTCACTCGAGGAAACCGCTTCTAGCATGGAACAATTGACTGCGACTGTCCGCATGAACGAAGGGAACGCGCAAGAGGGCAATCGATTGGCCACGATGGCTTCCGAGGTCGCGATCCGCGCAGGGCAAGAAGTTCGTCAAGTCGTGGACACAATGAGTGATATCGCGAACAGTTCGAGCAAGGTCTCCGAAATCATTTCGGTTATCGAAGGCATTGCTTTCCAGACGAATATTCTGGCGTTGAACGCGGCTGTCGAGGCTGCCCGTGCTGGTGAACAAGGACGTGGCTTCGCCGTTGTCGCTGGAGAAGTTCGCGCACTTGCACAACGTAGCGCAAGCGCGGCCAAGGAAATCAAAGATCTGATCGAGCAATCGACCAATCGAGTAAATGTCGGCAATAAGCTTGTGAATGCAGCAGGTTCGACGATGGATGAGGTTGTACAGTCCGTTAAGAGAATGACAAGCTTGATGAGCGAGATCGCGTCTGCGTCGGCGGAGCAGACAACGGGAATCGAGCAAGTCAATCTCGCGGTCGGTCAGATGGACGAAGTCACGCAACAGAACGCGGCATTGGTCGAGGAAGCATCGGCAGCCGCGCAGGCGATGGCTGAACAAGCAACAAGCCTGTCGAAAGTCGTGGGAATATTCCGTTTGGACCCGTACGCGTCTCAGCTTCAGAAACACTGATCAGCAGGCGTTCGCGTCAACTTAACCGAGGGCTTCGAGACTATCAAGCCCTTTAAGTACCCCGGCATTGACGCACGTACTGTCACCGATCGTGGCGATTTTTCGCACATCACCGACCCTCCCCCTCGCGACCTCACTCATAACTGCGACTCGATCGGCCAAGCCAATAGCTCGCCAATCTTGTAGCGCATCGGCCGCGCTTTCCATTGCGCCAGCGAGTACCGTTTCGCGTCGCGGATATCGCTTTCCATGACGTTGGTCATCGCGCTCCCGAATACAGGAGAATAGACGTTCAGACTGGCTTCGTCGTTAAGGTTGAACGATCGCATATCGAAATTAGTCGATCCAACGGACACCATCAGCCCATCCAGGATCAGCATCTTGTTATGCATCATCGTCTTTTCGTACAAGTAAATCTCGACGCCCGCAGCCAACAACGTCCCCCATTGCTGCTTCGATGCAAGGCGAATCATCGCTGAGTCCGTATAGCGATCGGGTACAAGCAATCGAATCTTCACGCCTCGCTTTGTCGCATTCACCAAGGCTTCGTTCATCAGCCGATCCGGAATGAAATAAGCCGCCTGGAGATCGATTGTTTTTGTTGCCGCGGCGACAGCCAGCAAGTACATCAATTGCATACTCGTATTGCCACCGGAAGGTGAACTGACAAACATATGCATCTTATGATTACCGGCTGGCCACAATGCCGGATAATATTGGGTGCCGTGGAGCACCCGCCCGGTCGTCTTGATCCAGTTGTTCATGAACCCGGCTTGCAACTGCGCGACTACGGGACCCTCGATCCTGAAATGCATATCGCGCCAGTGATCGGGGTCTTGCGCATGGCCCCGCCACTGATCTGCTATCCCCACCCCGCCGGTAAGCCCGATCGCGCCGTCCACTATCAGCAGCTTACGATGCGTACGATTATTGAGGCGGGATACGGTGTACCACTTCAGCGGATGATATTTTTCAACTTCTACGCCCGCATTGACTATCTCGTCGAGTAGTGACTTGTCCATCCTGAAACTACCTGCCCAATCGAGCATGACATGCACAGCTACCCCTGCTTTCTGCCGTGCCTTCAAGGCGTCGGCAAATTCTTGACCTATTTCCCCTGTCCAGTAGATATAAGTTTCAAAAGTAATGCTGTGCTTCGCGGCACGAATCGCAGCGAGCATTGCCGGGAATATTTCGTCACCATTCTGCAGCGCCGTTATGGCATTCCCCTGCAACATGTCGGGCCCAAGCATTGCGTCCATTTCCAGCTCGAACTGCGGGTCGTCGATGGCATGACAGTGGTCGATGGTATGACGCACCGCTTTCTCAGGGACTTTGAAATTCACGGCCAACAGCACAGCCAATGCCGTCGCGATCACGGCAATGGCTATCAGTATCCAGAACATTCTTGTGCTCGTCGAGACAACGAAGTATTGCAAACAGGTCGATCCAATATAGCAAACGGAATGAGGTCACGTGAATGATGCCATGCCATTGCACATAATAGACCTGTCATTTACATGATGTGGCGCCAATGCATTTCATGCATGCGAGACGCCGAGATTGCCGATGTTCAGAGTATTCGCCGCCGACGTCGATGCTGGCGCGAGACACTCCGCTACGACAGAGCAAGGAGGACGTAGCAATAACCTGGCGTCTGATCGTCACTACGGATTGGAAAATATCGTCGACCGGCTGCCACTACATGGAACGATACGTGCTTATAAGCAGACAACCAGACTATATCCACTGGCAAAAAAGAGGAGTCTTATATGTACGAAGATCAAGCAGCAGGCACCGTGAAGAACATTGCTGGAAAGGTCCAGGAAGGCATCGGTAATGTGTTCGGTGACCCCCAGACTCAGGCAGAAGGCAAGCTGCGGCAAGTCGGTGGCGCAATCCAGCAGTCATATGGCCAAGCCGTTGATAAAGTCAGCGAAACCACCCGCATCAATCCAATCGGCTCTCTGCTGATTGCCGCGGGAGTAGGTTTTATTTTGGGAAAAGTGCTGTAAGTGAGCGCTGAATAGCGTCAGGCGGATTGAAACCGTTGGCTGGCAATCTCGACGGGATTGCCAGCCAACGGCCTATGGGACTGCCATGCGCTGCTTTTAGCGGCACGGGTGCCCGCACAGACAGGCGCTATCGTTCAGGGCAATTTGAAAATATCAACGGCCTCGCGCAGTGCCCTCGCCTGCGACTCCATCGATTGGGTGGCGGCTGAAGCTTCTTCCACCAACGCCGCATTTTGTTGCGTGACTTCGTCCATTTGCGTGACCGCCTCGGCGACCTGATCGATCCCCTTGCTTTGCTCCCGGGAGGCTGTGGCGATCTCTTCCATAATGCTGGTAACACGCGTGATGCTCTCTGCGATTTCTTGCATCTTGCCACTCGTCTCACCAACCAGACGACTTCCACTCTGCGTTTGTTCGACGGATGCATCGATCAACGTCTTGATTTCCTTGGCCGCACTGGACGAGCGCTGAGCAAGGGTTCGCACTTCACCTGCCACCACGGCGAAGCCTCGTCCCTCCTCGCCCGCTCGTGCCGCTTCCACGGCGGCGTTCAATGCCAGAATGTTTGTCTGAAAGGCAATGCCTTCGATGATGGCAATGATGTCCGCCATCTTGTTTGAGCTGCCATCAATCGCGCGCATCGTCTGTGTCACTTGGTCGACAATGCCACTGCCTTGCGCCGAGTTACCGCGCGCGGCAATGGCAAGCGCATTTGCAGCGGAGGCATTTTCCGCATTTTGTTTCACCGTCTCCGTCAGCTCCGCCATGCTTGCGGCGGTTTGCTCCAAGGCGGCAGCCTGCTCCTCCGTACGGGATGAGAGATCGACATTACCCGCGGCAATTTGCGTGGCGGCACTGGCAATTCCCTCGGCCGAGCGACGTACCGTCGCCACGGTGCCGCCCAGCGTACGCTTCATCTCTGCCAAGGCAGTCAGGAGCGTGCCCATTTCGTCGCGCGACGTTACGACAACCGGTCGACGCAGATCGCCCTGGGCCATTTCGGCAAAGTGTTGCAGGGCGGTGCCCAATGGCGTGGTAATCGCCGCGAGTAGATTACGCACCGTCAGTACGCCAGCAATTACGGCTATCAGGATGCCGGCATAAATGATTGCCCGGAACATCTGATATCGGCTGGACGCGTCACTGTATAGCTTGGCTGACTCCGTAGCCTGGTATGTCTTCAGCTTCTCGTTGCTTTGCCGATAAGGACTGTAGGCATCCCCTACGGCAGTGGCCGCGACAAGGGCGTCACCCGGATTGGCACCGGACGCCATTATGTTTTGCCAGACCTCGATCTTTGAAAAAAGCGCGTCGCGGTTGCGTGACACATCGGCAGCAAGTTGCGCCTCTTCCGCCGTGTTGGGCAGCGCCGTATATGTCGTCCAGGCGGCGGCGGTATTGGTCCGGAACTCCTGGGACTTGTTGAAAAGGGCTTCCACCGCTTTTTTGTCGCCAGGATTCGCGGCCAGAGTCATTGCCGCACGATCAAGCGTGGTCCGAATTTGCAGGACGTTCGTTTCAGCTACACCGATCGCCTGGGTAGCAGCCAATCTTGTCGAGTAGATCTCATTCAGGCTACCAACCGCCCGGCCCATGCCGAACTGACCAAGGAAGCCCAGAGCGGCGATCAGGAAAATCAAGAAAGTAGTCGCGGCAATAAGGCGAGCGCGAATGGTAAGCGTAGGCATGGCGAATCCAGTATCGAACGTGCACGTCACACGTCTCGCCAGGGTTAACGACAATCTCGCTCCTCACTTGAGGTATTCCATGGAATATCACCGATTCGTTGCCGCAATTAAACGTAATATTATTAGACGTCATGCGAATCTGGTAATTCGTGCGCTGTCACGGTGGATATTGCCGCCCGTTCGGCGCATCGCGCGATGGCGAAAGCCTGTTAGTTCGGGCAGTCGTGCGTTACGCGCATCCAAAATTAACGTTTTTCACGGAAAGAGGTAGAATAAGAACGTTTTTTTATACGTTTTAACAAATTTTCTGGGATTCCGATGGAAAACGCGATCGGTTATCGCTGGCTTGCAAACCGCTATGGTATCGCGGCCACGCAGCCCTATCCCGTTGAAAGTAACATTGGCCCGACGCGACGCACTACTCGCCACGACAAGACCGTACACGAAACCTATACGCCAGTCATGCGGCCGAGCGACACGTTATCGGCGCACCTGACCTTTGCGTTAAAGCATGAGGGGATATTCCTTGAATTGCTGGCGCGTTTGTTTCAAGCAATACCTGTTCCGGAATTCGTTGACTGGATCATGGGTGAGCGGACAGGTCAATATGCCAGGCGAGCCGGATTCCTATACGAATGGCTGACCGGCAGGCAACTCGACGGCGTCCCCGCGGTCCCGGGCGGGGGCTATGTCGATGCGATCGATCCCGAAAAATATATCGTCGGCACGCGCCCCGAAAACAACAAGCGGTGGCACGTGCGAGACAACCTTCCAGGGACTCGCACATTCTGCCCACTGGTAAGACGCACCAACCACGTGAATGCCGCGCAGGCCTATGATATCGCGGCGCAGCTTGATGCCTTGCAGGTGGAATACGGCGTGGATACGCTGCGGCGTAGCGCGGTCTGGCTCACATTGAAGGAGAGCCGCGCCAGCTTTCAGATCGAACATGAGCAAGATCGGAAGGATCGGATCAAACGATTTGCCGAAGTCATGGAATCGCGCATCGGTGTCTACGATCGGCCACTGGCGCGCGAAACACTCGCGGACCTGCAACGCGAGATCATCGGCGAGCGCACGACCATTACACGTTTTGGCTTACGTGAGTCGCCTGTGTTCGTTGGCGCCATCGAACATTTCCGCGACGTCATCCACTACATCGCGCCGCACTGGAACGATGTCGATCGAATGCTCGACGGGCTGGAGACATTCCTCACCCGCACGGAGGGCGCATCACCTATTGCCCGCGCGGCGGTTCTTGCGTTTGGCTTTGTCTATATCCATCCGTTTGCCGACGGGAATGGTCGTATCCATCGTTTCCTGATCAACGATCTTCTACGACGCGACGGCGCGGTGCCGGCCCCATTCGTGCTGCCGGTGTCGGCCGCCATCACCAGCCGTGCCCAGAACATGGCCGCCTACGATGCAGTGCTGGAGGTTTTTTCAAAACCTTTCATGCGGCATTACGGAGCCTTCAGCGCGTTTGACACGCCACGTCGTTTTCCGGACGGCGTGACATCGAGCTTCGCATTCGATGCTTATGCGGATGCACAGCATGCATGGCGTTATCCGGATCTGACCGCGCACGTCGAATACCTGGCGGAATTGATCGATCGAACCATTCGCATGGAGATGCGGAGGGAAGCGCAGCTGATGCAAGGTTGGAGCAATGCGCGAAGCGGCGTCAAGGATATCCTTGATGGCCCCAATAGCGACATCGATCGCATCATAAGATCAGTAAAAGATAATAACTGGACGCTGTCAAACAAGCTTCGAATGGAGTTCCCCATCATGGACAGGGAAAACCTGGCGGAGCCGATCATCGCCGCTGTCCGTGCGGCATTCGAGGCAATGGACCATTCGGCGGAAGATGATCGCGAGAGCTAGGATCCGTACCGCGCTCAAGGCGTCACTTGGTGCGAGAGTGTCCCAATACCCACGGAGGGCATGCCGGATAATGGGATTGCGTGTTGTTGCGGCGCAGGGGTCAGCTCTTCGGAATCAGCGAGGTCTCACGCAATGCTTCCGGCGTGGCGGTACCAAAGCCAAAGAATTCGAGATAGGCCGGGATCATTTCGTACAACATATCCGTACCCACCTGAACCAGGCAACCTTTATCACGCGCCGCACGTAACAAAGGGGTGTACTCCGTCTTCATCACCACTTCCCCGACGAACGTTTCCGGCGCGATACGGTCGACGTCGAAGGGGATGGGATCATCGTCTTTCATACCCAGCGGTGTGGCATTAACGATCAGATCATAGCCGTGCGGATCGCGTGACCCGGTCTCCACACGCAAGGCCGGATAATGCTGCATGAGCCGCTCGGCAAGCGCCGTGACGCTGCGTGGATTCGTATCGAACAGCATCATTTCCGCCACACCCGCGCCAGCAAGCGAAGCTGCAATGGCACATCCCACGCCACCGCTGCCCAACACCAGCACACGCGCCCCCTTCAGTACCTTGCCTTTGCGCAAGACACCGCGCACGAACCCGGCACCGTCAAATTGATCGCCCAGCAGCGTTCCGTCCTCACGCTTGAGGATGGCGTTGCACGCGCCTGCAATGGCTGCGGTCGGCGTTACTTCGTCCATCAACTCGCTAGTCACGATCTTGTGTGGCATCGTCACCAAAGCGCCCTTCAGGTTCGTGAGCTTGAACAGCGTCGGCAGAAACGTCCGATAGTCGTCGGATAGCACGCCCATCGGCACCACGACCGCATCGATCCCTTGTTTTTCGAACCACGGATTGTAGATCAGTGGTGCTTTGAAACCCTCGGTGGGATAGCCGAGATGCGCGATCAATGTCGTTTTTCCAGAAATCATGTCATGCTCCAGCGACGTACCAATATTTCAGTCTGCGGCTACTTCGACACGGCGTACATCACCGATGAGGAAGATGTAGGAGAGCGCGCCAACCAGGGCAGCGGCCCCCACATAGGTCAAGGCATAGAAGAATGAACCTGTCTTAGATACGATGAGGCCGATAACCAGGGGTGTGATGATGCCGGCGAGGTTAGCGCAGAAATTGAAGATACCCCCCGTCAACCCCATCAGCTTCTTCGGCGCGATGTCCGAAATCAACGTCCAGCCCAGCCCCACCATGCCCTGACCAAAGAATGCGAACGACAGAATCGCGATCACGACGGTATCGTTATTGACGAAATTGGCCGAAATAATCGTTGATGCCGCGAGGAGACCGAAAATGATGGGAGCCTTTCGGGCAATACTGGCCGAACCGGTCCGCTTCAGCAGTGCGTCCGAGACCCAACCGCCCAGCATGACGCCAACCGCCGCGGCCAGGAACGGCATCACGGCAAAGAAACCCACCTTCAACCACCCCATGTGACGCTCGGTCGCGAGGTAAGTCGGGAACCAGGTCAGGAAGAACACCAGCGTCGTATTGCCAGCGAACTGGCCGAGGCATGCCCCGGCAATTTGCCGCTGACGCAATAGCATACCCACGCGGCCCCATGAGAAACCCATTGACTGGGTGCTCTTCGATTCCAGCCCTCCGCCTTCGGCAATGAAATCCAGTTCGGCGCTATTGACCGTCTTGGAATCCGTAGGTTCACGATAGATCGCCCACCACACAAATGCGAACACGATACCCACCACGCCGACG
Source organism: Robbsia andropogonis (assembly GCF_000970345.1). Lineage (GTDB taxonomy): Bacteria > Pseudomonadota > Gammaproteobacteria > Burkholderiales > Burkholderiaceae > Robbsia > Robbsia andropogonis. The sequence continues at coordinate 52,263 of NZ_LAQU01000025.1, forward strand.
ACGATGAACAAAGCGCGCCAGCCCCACGTACCCATCAACCAAAACAGCGCGGGAGCGAAACACGCCAGCCCCAGATACTCGCCAACCGTGTAAATTCCGGTCGCCCGTGCCCGTTCCTGTTGCGGAAACCACGTAGCCACAACACGGCTATTGGTTGGAAAACAGGGCGCTTCGCTCGCACCCAACAGGAAGCGGAATAGCAACAAAGACTTCAAGCCCACAGCGAAGCCCTGCACGAGCGTGAAAAATGACCAGAACGCCAGCGACAGAAAATAGGTAATGCGGCTACCAAATCGATCCAGGAACAAACCGCCCGGAATCTGGAAAAATGCGTAGGTCCAGGAAAATGCCGAGAAGACGATGCCCATCACGACGGCATCGATACCCAAATCCTTGGTCATCGTCGGCGCGGCAATCCCCAGCACCGTGCGGTCCATATAGTTGATCATCGTGGCGATAGCCAGCAAGGCCAGGACGACGAAACGGCTTCGAGTCCGGCGTACGGATCGCGCTCCCGCCGGCCCATCGATCGATGGGTCTCCATTTCGCGGCTTCGCGTTTTCACCGGCAACGTGTCGCATGCTTCTCTCCAAATGCCGTTACCGGCGATCAATCTGCCAACTTGCCGAGACGCGTCGCCCATACACGACGGCCGGCATCAGCTTTGTTACTGAACACGGCGGGACCTGGTTTCGTTTGTCCAAGTCGCCTCACGTGAGGAGTGGCAGGTGCGGCATCACGCCACACTATCTGCATAAAGCAAAATGTACGAACTAGTACGTTAACGTGTCAACTGTCGGCGCTTCGGATACATTGCGCGGAACATTGCGTCACGTATGACGCCAGAAACCGAAAAATGTTGCTAAATCATATGTTTCCAGATCTTCTATCTTAATTTTGTCATCCTTCCATGTCACCCTCGATCACCCGGACTGCGGGTAAACCTGACTCCCAGCGCCTATGGGAAAAGCCGAATCGTTGCAAAAACGAACGGTTGATCCTGGTCAGATTTCGCCGCGAGTGTGCACGTTATCTTCCGGCGTCGTACCGCTATACCGTGGGCCGCACGGGCATACAAATCGGCGTGTTACCGGGCTTACAACGCTAATCGGCGTTGCTTGCCCATTTGAAACGTTTGCCACCGCCCTTTTCCACTGCCGCAGCCATTGCCGGCGTTGTTTGGGTGGGCGCTCACGCTTGAGAGGGCTTCGCGTCGTCGATTAGGGCCATTGTTCCGGCGGCGATGGCGCAGGCGTGTTGGGACAGCAACCGGCATGAACCCATTGATTCGCGGCATGCTTTATGCTGAAGACTGTCTACCATTCACACCATGCTGCCGGCCGGTCGTCCCGATCGGCTGCGGCCGTTTGTTGAAAAGGAGCGTTCTTCATGTCTCAATCCCCGCTGCTTACCTTGAACGATGGCGTTCACATTCCCCAAGTCGGCTTGGGTGTCTGGCAGCTCGATGACAAACAAACCGAAGCCTCATCGCTTGCTGCACTGGACGCCGGCTACCGCCACATCGATACTGCCAAGATATACGGCAACGAAGAGGCTGTCGGCCGCGCACTGAAAAATACGTCCGTGCCCAGGGACGAGATATTCATTACGACCAAGCTATGGAATGCCGACCAGGGTTACGAATCGACACTGAAGGCCTTTGATGCAAGCATGAAGCGCCTGGGCCTTGAAACACTGGATCTTTATCTGATTCATTGGGCCGCGCCGCAGTTGCAAAAATACAAGGATACTTGGCGTGCTTTCGTGCGCCTGAAGGAGGAAGGCCGCGTGCGCTCAATTGGCGTCTGTAACTTCAACCAGTCCCATTTGGATGACATCATCGAAGACAGTGGCGTCGTGCCATCGGTTAATCAAATCGAAATTCACCCGGATTTCAATCAACAGGCACTAGTGGATTTCTGCATTTCTCGGAAAATTACGACAGAGGCATGGAGCCCGCTGGGGCAAGGCGGTGAACTGCTGAAAGCGCCGCTGTTCAAGCAACTTGCGGACAAACACGGTAAGGAACCCGTGCAGGTGATTCTCCGGTGGCACATTCAGGCGGGGCACGTGGTGATTCCACGTTCGAAAAATCCGGATCGCGTAAAGTCGAATTTCGAGATCTTTGACTTCAAGCTTGACGATGCTGATATGAAGGCCATTGCCTCGATGCCACAAACGGGACGTCTAGGCCCGGACCCCGAAACATTCAACAACGCGTAACGTAGAAGAAAGCCCGGCTGCAACGGATGGGCATTGGACCGATACCATACCCAGCAAACCTGCAGTCTTATTCTCTTGACACCCTGGCGGATGGCACCAGGGTATTTTCCATTGCAACGCTCTAGCGCGATGTCTTGCGCACTTCAGCCGCACTGGCAACGTTGGATGCATTGCTGGCCGTCGCCGGGTCCGGATGCGGGGTCGCCTGTTTTTTGCCCAACATGCGACGCACAAAGGCGATTGCCGGTTTCTCGACCAGAAACCACGACCCGGCCGCCACGACAGTGGTAATGGCAAGGGAAATGAGCACGCCTAGCAAATTATCCTGTTGCGGGAAATACGATGCCACTACCTGCTGTACAAAAAAGCCATAAATGTACAGTCCATAGGAAATGTCCCAATCAGGACGCAACCGTTTAAATTGCGGCAATCCTGAAAACACCATCAAACCATAGATGAACGTGACATAGAGCAAAGCATTGGCCCACGGCTGGTCCCGCGACAGCACATAGCCAACACACAAAGCGATCGCGAAGTCACCTCGCAAAACAATCTTTTTCCGATAGTGATACGCGACAAAACCTGCAATGAAAAAAGGAACCGGATGCGCCGAGAAATCGCCCGGCTTTTCGGTGAGGTCCTTGACGATGGTACCGATCACCGGCAGATGGGTATGGACGTGAAACAATGCAAGCCAGACCAGTACGGCTAGACCTGCGCCGATCAAGACGCGCACTTTTCCGCGTGCCAGCGTCGATATGCCTAGCACCGCCACCATCACGTAGCACATGACTTCAACAGGCAAGGTCCATAGGGACGAATTCACGCCATGGAAGACATTATCCTCAAACAAGCCAGGCAGCCGCGTGCGCAGTCCTGAAAATAACGTGATGTTGCGTATCAGGAAGCCGAAAGTCATCTTGTCTTGCATATACGCTGAAACCGATTGCGTGGAGAGCAATGGGCCGGCCACCAGCGTAATCAATACAACACAGACGATCAAAGCCGGCCAGATACGCCCGATGCGCAATGCCACATAGGCACCGAGCGTGTTTTGCCGATCCCAACTCTGACTGATCAGAATGCCGCTCAAGAAGAAAAACGCATAGACGGCGAGACTGCCACTGTAGTCGTTTCCCGTCAAAGTGTGCAAAGGATCGGTGCGCCCCATCGCGGGTTGCAGAATAAACGAATGACCGAACATAACCAGCACGGCCGCAACCAATCGCACTATTCCGAAATTATTGTCGTGACCACGTAAGGTGTCCGCTAGTGTGCGTCCCTTCGCCAAAAACCGCTGCGCACCACGGGTGCTGTCCTGAATAGGACGAGTTGTCGACATCGAACGTCTCCGTCTGGATCCGAGCCTAGAGAACGGGAGCCGGCAATGCAGCCTCCCTGAAGGATGCGCGGTGAGCAAGCTGCAAGGATCTATGCAATGCAGACAAACACGCTACGCCTTTGTCATGATAACCAGCCTTGGCGAACTATACAGGAGCGTCGCATGGCGCGCATGCGGAACACATGGCATTCACCTGGAGCGCATCTGTCTCATTCCGCTTGGGTCGAGACGCGACATAACGCCTGAGGAAAATGAAATAGACGTTATATGCAGCATCAAAATAAAAAAATAAATTCGTATGCCTAACGATATATCAAAAAATGCAAACGCTTTTAAAGACGTGGAAAGTGAGGATGTAAAAGTCGTAACTAAATTTATATCTACCCTGAATGAGTAGTACCACGTCCACTCGCCAACGTTATTGTACGGACAAACCAGCCATCTTCGGTTCACCGACGGCGCAAAGCCAATCCATTGGCACGTCCAGCAGTGCGGACAGGCGACGCACTTGACGGATGGTTGGTACCGTTACCCCTGCTCGCCATAACTGCAGATGTTGCACGGCCACGCCCAGTTGTCGCGCAATGCGACTGGAAGATAATTTTTTACGCTTCAACGTCATGTCCAGCCGGGTCGAAAACGTTCGCCGGACCGCGTCCTCTTCGAGGCGCTCCTGAATAACAGTATCGATCGATTTGTGCAGCAGCATGAATCTGTTTCCTGAACCAGACGCGACAAGTCTAGTACGTGGTAGTGATGCTGGTATGACGCTTATAAGTCAGAAAAGTTTCGATGGAAATGCTGACACTGCGTCACGAAATATGAATACATATTTCATGCCACGACGCGAACATCATGCAAGCTTATACTCCATACTGCGCTAGCTTACAGGATGCACTACTCCCCTACCGGTCGTTTCTGCCGCGGAATGCCCACATTCCGCCTACCGCGGTGAAAGTGACCACCAGCAGCACCAATAACCAGAAACCATGTTTGTTTTCCGATAACGGCACGCCGCCGACATTCATCCCAAAAAAACCCGCAACGATATTGATCGGCAAGGCCAGGACCGTCACCATGGTCAATGTGAACAGGGTCCGATTGCTTTGCTCGTCCCGGCGCACCGAAATGTCTTCCTGGATCAGGCGTATCCGCTCGATCAAACCCGCCAGGTCGCCCAGGACGAGGGAGAACTCTTCCGTCGATTCGCGCAGGTCCTGAACGTCTTGATGCTGGAGCCAGCCTGGCGGTCGGGCAAGCAGCCGGAATAGCGAACCGGGTTCGGGTGCCAGCGTTCGCTGGAGCCGCACCAAAATTCGGCGCAGCCCTCCCAGGTCTTGACGAAATGCAACAGGGCGCTGCGCCAGCAACTGATCTTCTATGCCGTCAACGTCGGCGCTCGTGTCCCGGACGATCTTGGCCATCAGATCAGCCTGGTCTCGAAGCAGGTGCACCAGCAATTCGGCCGGGGTCCGGAATCGCTCGCCCATCATGACGCTGGCGCGTAAGCGGTCCACCGAACGTAGCGGCTTCACGCGCAAGGTCACCATCATCCGGCGATGCGTATACACCCAGAGCGTCGCGATCTCGGTGGGTCTCTGCTCAAAACTGAACGTTACATCGTTGACTACCGCCAGTAGCGACCCATCTTGCTGTTCAATCCGCGTGGAACGGGAACCCTCCTGCAAGGCCTCGAAGAATGCCTCCGGGAGATCAAGGTGTTCCTCGATCCAACGCCGGCTGCCCGTATGCGCCAAATGGAAATGCAGCCACAGAAAATCCTTTGGCCGCAAGCCGGCCCGCGGCGGCACATGCGATTGCGGCTCTTCGTTGGCGTAGAAGTCCGCAAGCCAGGCAAGCGCCTGCGTGGCATCCACCGGATGCGCGACAAGGCCATCTTCCTCGGCGTCGTGATGATGCAGGAACGCCGGCCCTTGCAATGCGCTACCTGGCTGTCCAGCGGGCTGCAACGTCGCGCGCATTGTTGCATGCCGATGATCGGCATCCCCTCGCGCGGCGCGAATCGACGCTGTTTCCGGTTCCGAATGCTCGCTAAAGAGAAAACCGCAAACGAGTCCGTTATCATCGGCGCCGTAACGCATCGTCGACGGATCAAATGTCATCAGGCATCAAACTGTCAGGGGGTGGGAATCCGAATGGCTCGATATCGTCGACTGCGGCGGCATGACGTAAAAACCGGACGCATCGCGTTTCGCCTCTTGCTTCGCGACAGCGGCCAGCGCTGTCAACGACCCGATATCATACAGCCCCGCGCGTGCTTCTATTACGCCTGCCGCTAATTTCACGAATCCGTGGAAGCGCTGCTGCCCAAAACGGTCTACCGCCTCGATACCACCCGCCTGCCGTTCCTCATCCGTGTAAAGCTGCAACACTTGTCGATTAAACGTGGCGATCGCCTCCAGCAACCGTCGCCGCCAATCCAGGCTTTGGAAAAATATCAGAAAATCATCGCCGCCCACATGCCCCAGGAAATCGCGCCGAAGATCGCAGGCATTCGATAGAATGGCCGCTGTCAGTCGCAGTACCTCGTCACCCTGCCAGTAGCCGTGCTGGTCATTGTAGGATTTGAAATCATTTAAATCGCAATAACAGGCGTAAAACGGAGCGCGCCCCTCGATCAGACGCCGCATATGCGCCTCGATAGGGATGTTTCCAGGCAATTGCGTCAGCGGGTTCGCATAACGTGCCGCCTCGATGCGGATATCGGTGACGGCGCGCATCAGATCCTCAGCGGTCCCGAGCCCCCGATAGGCGCCCCGTTCAACGATGACGAAACCATCGGACAGGTAGCCCACATCTTGGGCACTCAACCGTAGCGCCAGCGAATCGATATCGGCGTCCTCCTCCACGACCAGCGGCGACGTGTTCGCATGCGTCAGGCAAGGCTTGCGACCAAATAGTTCACGATGAAATGGCAATGCATAGGAGTCGACGAAATGCCGGCGATTGATCAAACCGTGTGGCGTGTCCCCCTCGACCACGGCTACCGCATGCAGGTCCGGATGCGCGCTGAACAGGGCGAAGACTTCATCGTTACGCGTGCGCGGATCGATGGCTGGCGCGGTGCGTAGTAATTGACCGACGGTCGCACGCGCAATCCCACGGGCGGCAATATCGGGGAAAACCGTGATCGCACGGTTGCGCAGTACCTGCATCGCCAGCGGCGCGATGTCACGAGGCGGTTCCGACGCCGGTCGTGACAATGCAAAACCTTGTCCCATTTCGATACCGAGATCCCGGCAAACGATCAGGTCGTCCGGTGTCTCGATGCCTTCGGCAATGACCGTCGTCCCCGCTTTTTGCGCCAACCGGCGCACGGCGCGCAAGGCCTCGAACCGTAACGGGTGTGTACCACTGCCACGCACCAGCGACGCATCGATCTTCAGGAAATCGGGCTCCAATGCCACCCATAGGCTCAGTGTGGCATGTCCCGTTCCGTAGTCATCCAGCGCGATACGCGCCCCCATTTCCCTGAGGTTGCTGCTGGCCTGGAGCAACGTATCCACGGCGCCGAGCGCATTGCGCTCCGTCAACTCGAAGACGAGCCGGTCCGCACGAATGCCGCAGCGAGCCAGAATGGCGAACACCGCTCGGCGATGGCGCGAGAGTTGCCGTAATCCATCGGCACTCAGGTTGACGAATAGCAAGGTATTGGGCGCGTCGGTGACATCGGCCGCGTTCCACCCTGCCCGCCAATAGCTATCCATGGCGCGGCGCGCGGCCGCGCGCTCCAGTGGCAAGCGACAACCTTCTTGTTCCGCCCGCTCGAACAACTGTCCCGCATCGTCCACTGGCGAGTCGAGCGCCGCTTCGTGTGCACCCACCGTCACACGCACGAATCCTTCGTGCGCAACGACTTCTCCGGTCTTCAACGACACAATCGGTTGAAAAACCGAGCGTAGCGCACCCCGGCGAATCACGCCGGCTATCGTGGCGATCATGATGCTTCTCGTCTCTACTGACAACCTTGGCGAAGGATACGACCGTAACTTCCGATCTTAGCAGTGTCACATGTCAGTCATTTGACAGTCGCGGTATCGTCATCCCAGTGTCATCCACCCGTTGGCCGCATACGGCCATGGATTCGTCGCGGTTTTGCGATGGCATCAGGATGGATGGGATGAACATCCAGCGCGATACGTCACGAAACCGTCATCGACGAAAGGCAGAATGCATCGTGTAAACGTTTCCACGACGAAATGTCCACATGCAAACCCGATAACGCGCTTTTTCGAGGCGAACCATTTTTCGACATCTCCGCCTGCTGCGCGTGATGCGACGGTGGTTACCGAAAACGGCCGTCCCGCACCTGGATAATAAGATCACGTGACGCTCACTCGCACCAACACACCGCCGCATCAATCGTCGAAAAAAGCGGGACGCACTGCTACCACGATCAAAGACGTGGCGTTGCTCGCCCGCTGTTCCATCGCCACCGTGTCACGCGCATTGAACACACCGGCCAAAGTCGATCCAGCCACATTGGCGGCAGTGCAGGCCGCCATTGATGCCACCGATTATCGCCCAAGCGCGCTGGGCCGGATGCTGCGCGCGGCGCATAGCCAGGTGATTGGCGTTATCGTGCCGACCATCGCCAACCCGGTGTTCGGTGAAACGGTGCAAGGCATAGACGAACTGGCTTCGGCCGCGGGTTATCGGGTGATGCTGATGACCACCGAATATCGCACCGATCGCGAACGTACCGCCATCGATACACTGCGAGCGCATCATGTCGACGGCTTGATCGTTACCGTCGCCGACGCACGGGCGAATGATGCACTCGACGCTTTGGACCTGGCGGACATGCCGTATGTGCTCGCCCATAACGACGCGCCCGCAAACAGCCAACGCCGTAGCGTCGCCGTGGACAACTTCACCGCGGCCCGCGAAGCAGTCGAACAAATGATCGCACGCGGTCACACGCGAATCCGGATGCTTGCCGGCACCCTTAGCGCATCGGATCGCGCCTTGCAACGGGTTGCAGGCTATGAGGCGGCCATGCGGACGGCAGGCCTCACGGTAGCGCCCGCCATCGAAATCGATTTTTTGTCGGATCATTTGTCCATGGATGTCATGCGAGCGCTTGCGCGGTCCGAGACGACGGGGTTGTTTTGCAGTAACGATCGCCTGGCAATAGTTGCGATTACCTCCTTGGAAACCCAGGGACTTTCCGTTCCGGGAGATATATCGGTGGTCGGCTTTGACGGCCTGACACTTGGCGCACTATTGATGCCTCGCCTGACCAGCGTCTGCGTGCCGAATCGCGAAATCGGGCGCCGCGCATGGGCATCGCTGCGAGAGGCCATTCGCGGTGGGCACAAGGCGAAACAGGAGACCATGCCACCGTCTATACCTGGAACAGTGCCTTTCGAGCAAAGCGCGCAGGCCCTTTCCCATCCATCGATGGCCCTCCCGGCGTCAAACGGGACGTCCGGGTCGAACGACGTTCATCAGCGGCTACCGCATGCACTCCGCTTGGGCGGGACCCTCGGTACGGTCACGGAAAGACGGACACGGTGGAACTGCCTGGAGGATACGCCAGCACGACCATCGCTATAGGCATGGCGCCTGGTCGGACATACCGCCCGGAACGTCACGGTTCAACGAAACATGTATTTTCGCCCTCCGCTTTTACCGCTACGTACCTTCAACCAAAAGAGAAACAGACGTGATGATGCTTCACACTTCGTCCAACGCACGCAATGCCGCCAGATGCAGCACGCTTGTGCTCAGCGACCAACCATCTCGCCGTCAGCCGTCGATATCCCTTCTTGCAATGCGCCTGGCGGTCCGCGCCCTTGCCTGCGCGGTGGCCACCATGTCGTTGTTCGGCGTTGCCAGTGGCACGGCGCTCGCGCAAGGTGATAAGACGGCCATCTGCTACAACTGTCCGCCAGACTGGGCGGATTGGGCAGGTCAGATCGCGGCCATCAAGGCTGCCACCGGCATCCGCGTGCCCTTCGACGACAAGAATTCCGGACAAGCCATTGCGCAAATGATGGCCGAGCACAGGAGTCCCGTGAACGATGTCGTGTATCTCGGCATCTCGTCGGCGTTCCAGGCCAAGGATAAAGGATTGCTTGCGGCGTACAAACCGCCTCACTGGGATGAGATTCCCGCGGACGAAAAAGATCCGCAAGGCATGTGGTTCGCGATTCACTCCGGCACGATCGGATTGATGATCAACAAGGACGCATTGGATGGCAAGCCGGTGCCGCAATCGTGGGCCGATCTGTTGAAACCCGAATATAAAGGCATGGTCGGCTATCTCGATCCGTCCAGTGCCTTTGTCGGTTATGCCGGGGCCGTCGCCGTCAACCAGGCGCTGGGCGGTTCGCTGAGCAATTTCCAGCCGGGTCTGGACTGGTTCAAGCGCTTGCAGGCCAATGCACCGATCGTACCGAAGCAGACCGCCTATGCGCGCGTGCTGTCCGGTGAAATCCCGATCCTGATCGATTACGACTTCGACGCCTACCGTGCCCGATACAAGGACCAGGCCAATGTCGCGTTTGTGATCCCGAAGGAAGGTACGATCTCGGTGCCGTATGTCATGGGCCTGACCGCGGGTGCGCCGCATGCCGACAATGGGAAGAAGGTTCTGGACTTTGTCCTGTCCGACGCAGGGCAGGCAAAGTGGGCCGCCGCCTATCTGCGCCCGGTGCGGCATGTGCCCATGCCCAAGGACATCGCATCACGTTTTTTGCCCGCCAGCGATTATGCGCGGGCGAAGACCGTTGATTATCGTGAACTCGCCGCGCAGCAGCAGGCATTTGGCCAGGCCTACCTGAAAATCGTCCATTGACCCGCGTGCCATGCTTCGCTTTTGCCTGAACGATCCAGGCGGCGGCGCATGGTCCTCTCTGTTTTTCTTGTACCGCACCGCGCCGGACGTATCGGAACGGTGTTGGAAAGCATCATGTCCGAGTCTACTTTCCCCCTGCCGCTGCGCGTTGCCCTGTTCGCGCCGGCCATGGCCTTCTTTGCGGCGTTCTGGTTGCTGCCGGTTGTCTTGCTGGTCCGTATCAGCGCGGACGGCCATCCGGTGACTGCTTACTGGGCCATTGTGACCAATGCGAACTACCTGCACAGCCTCTTGAATACGGTCGCCCTGTCGCTGGCGGTCACTTCGGTCAGCCTGCTGCTGGCGACGGTATCCGGATTGTTTCTCGCGCGCCGGACATTTCCGCTGAAGTCTTTTTTGATGGCGCTGTTGGGCTTTCCGCTCATTTTCCCCGGCGTCGTGGTCGGTTTTCTTGTCATCATGCTCGCCGGTCGCCAAGGCTTGATCGGCGCGCTATCGTTGCGCCTGACGGGCGACAAGTGGATCTTTGCGTATTCGATGGGCGGCCTGTTTCTCGGGTATCTGTATTTTTCGATACCGCGCGTGCTGGTGTCGGTCATTGCGGCTACAAGCAAATTGGATCCCTCGCTGGTCGAAGCCGCACGAGCATTGGGCGCTTCGTCGTGGCAGGTCGCACGCGATGTGTTGCTGCCTGCCCTGCAGCCGGTATTGGTCGCAAGCGGCGCATTATGCTTCGCCACATCCATGGGTGCATTCGGCACCGCCTTTACGCTCGGCACCAATATCGACGTATTGCCGATGACGATATACACCGCCTTCACGTTGAACGCCGACATGGCCGGCGCGGCAGCGCTGTCGATCGTCCTCGGCGTGATCACCTGGTTGACGCTGGCATTATCAAGGCAATTCGGTGCGGCAAATGTGGCGGTGTCGGCATGAGATACGCTCGAATCAATACGGCGCGCGTGGGCGTGTTCCTGCAAGCACTGGTCACCGTGGCGATAGTCTTGTTTCTTGTCTTGCCCATCATCATGTCGATGCTGGCGGGCGTGACCGCTAACTACTTTCGTGGCTTGTCGAGTGGATTGACATTGCGCTGGGTAGGCCAAGTATGGGACTTGTACGCCGGTTCGCTTTTCGCTTCCTTGTATGTCGCGCTTGCCACGTTGGCGATCACCATCATCATCGGTGTTCCTGCAGCCTATGCGCTATCGCGCAGTCATGCGCGCCTTGCACGTTGGATCGATGAGCTGTTGATCCTCCCGGTTGCGCTGCCGGGACTTGCATCCGCGCTGGCCTTACTGTCACTGTATGGTGGTTTCGGCGCGTTTCGCCAGAGCTACGCGTTCATTATCGTGGGCCATGTGATATTCACCCTGCCATTCATGACCCGTTCCGTTTCGGCGATTTGCGCCAGCGCGGACATTCGCACGCTGGAAGAAGGCGCGGCCAGTCTGGGCGCCGGTTTTGCACGGCGTTTTTTTACCGTGGTCCTCCCCAACATTCAACCCGGTATCGTCGCCGGCGCGGTGGCTGTTGTCACGTTATCGCTCGGTGAATTCAATCTGACCTGGATGTTGCATACGCCTGACACGAAAACCTTGCCTGTCGGCCTTGCCGATACGTATGCGTCGATGCGCATCGAAATCGGCAGTGCCTACACGCTGGTCTTCCTGGTTATCGCGTTGCCGCTGTTGCTTGCAATTCAATGGTTCGCGCCGGATGCCGTGGTAAAGCGCGCGAAACGCCGCGCGGCAAAGGTCGCAAAAGACGCTCTCTGATGAAGGCTCCCATGTATCCCGTTCCCCCTGACCCAACCGGGCTCACTTCGCCGTCGAAGGTAATGACGGACGATGCATCGGCCATCCAACTGGCGCGCGTGGCCATTACGCTGTCGCACTGCGCGAAAACGTTCCACGGACAACAAGTGCTTGCACCGCTGGACCTCGAGATCGCCGCCGGCGAGACGCTTGTGTTGCTAGGACCTTCGGGATGCGGCAAGACGACGACGCTGCGGATGATCGCCGGACTCGAGCGTCCCGACACCGGCGGCCGCGTCTTTTTCGACGGCGAAGACGTAACGTCTTTGCCCATTGAAAAACGACGCGTGGGCATGGTGTTTCAAAGTTATGCGCTTTTTCCCAATATGTCCGTGCGGGACAATGTCGGATATGGACTGCGTGTACAACAGTCTCGCGGCGCGAAGGACCTTGATGGGCAGTTGCTGACGAAGGAGCGCATACGTGCGCGCGTGGACCGTTTGTTGGCGTTGATGGAACTGGAAGCGCATGCTGAAAAACGCATCGACGCGCTATCCGGCGGCCAACGTCAGCGTGTGGCGTTGGCGCGCGCGCTGGCACCACAGCCACGGGTGCTGTTGCTCGATGAACCGTTGACGGCGTTGGATGCGCGCCTGCGAGACATGCTTCGCGCGGAAATGAACCAGTTGCTCCGGACGCTCGGCGTGACCACGGTGTACGTGACGCACGACCAGGGTGAAGCGATGGCGCTCGGCGACCGCATCGTGGTGATGAGCGCCGGCCGCGTGGAACAAGCGGGCACGCCTCGTGAAATCTACTATCGACCGGTCAACCGACATGTCGCTGAATTCGTCGGCACGATGAACCGGCTCAGTGGTATCGTGCGGGACGGATACCTCTATGTAGGAGACGCACCGTTACCGCTGGCGTCCACGTCGTCCGTCGTCCATGCGCCAAACGTCGCGCGCCCGAATAACCGGTCGACATCGATGCAAACAGAACATGTCAGACCGCACAGCACGATGGGCAACGGCCCCACGTCCGACGCCCGGATGGTACAAACCGCATTTTTCCGTCCGGAAGATGTGGAACTCTGTTTTGTCGATGACGCACACCTGCACGGCACCGTGCGAAGCCTGACGTTTCTGGGCGATCGAACGCGCGTTGTCATCGATGACGTAACAGGACAATTCGAGACAACCCATCACGACGGTCATCATGCAAAGGACGGCAGCGCGTTGATCACGCTCGACGTCACAGGCCGCGCCACATTGACTCATGGGGATCGCGTATCGCTGCGCTTGCGGGAAAACGCGTTGATGTTATTGGAACAGGAGACTTAGTGATGACGATGCAACAGACTGCTTCCCTTGGCGCCCCCTCGGAGACGAGTGCGGCATCGCCTGCTTCGGCAAATCATGACGTTGGCGGTGCGGTGAAACAATATCGTGAGCATGACCCTCGCTTGCCCGCGCATTCGCCTTTCTACTTCCTGCAAATGACGGACCTGCATATCCGTGCTCCTGGCGTGTTGGCATATCGGAAGGTGGATACGGCCGGCTATTTGCGCCAAGCCGTTGCACACGTATTGACACTGCAGCCCTCACCCGCGGCGATTGTCGTTACCGGTGATCTCGTCGATAAAGGCAGTGTGGACGAATACGAACATCTAAAGACGCTGCTGGCCCCGCTACCAATGCCAATTTACATGCTGGTTGGCAACCATGACGGGCGTGAAGGACTGCGTGCCGTTTTTGATGCGCCCTATCTGCACGAGGGCGGAGCCTTTGTCCAGTATACGGTGGATATCGGTGGCGCCAAGGAACACGGCGATGCGGTCGCGAGCAAGCCCATTCGGCTGATCGCACTCGATACGCTGGAACCCGGTCGCAGCGGCGGATTCTTGTGCGAGAAACGACTCGCGTGGTTGGAAGCCGCATTGGAAAGCGCGCGGGGCTTACCGGTTGTGGTTGCCATGCATCATCCGCCGTTTGCGACGGGCATCGGTCACATGGACGAGGCATTACTCGATGCACACAGCAGCGCAAGACTCGCGGAAATCATCGCGCGACATCCAAACGTCGAGCGGATCATCGCAGGGCATTTGCATCGAGAGATTCACGCGCGTTTCAGCGGCACGATTGTATCTACCGCAGGGTCTACCGCACACCAGGTCTGCCTTGATCTACAGGACAACGCACCATCCGCTTTTACGATGGAGCCCCCCACGGCCGTGATTCATCGTTGGCAGCCATCGCCCGGTCTTCCCCTCGACCCACGTACGGGGCTTAACGGAGGGCTGGTGTCTCACCTTTCCTATCTTGCGAAATATGACGGCCCTTACCCATTCCACGAGCCGGATGGTGGATTGATCGATCAGTAAATACGAGAAACGGCGTCGTGTGCGCCGTTATTGAATAGTCTGTTAGTTGCATTAAAGGAATAAAACCTGGCCAAGGATTGCATCGCTTCGCCATTTCCCGAACGGCGATATTTGCAGCAAAACGCGCGCTAAACAACCTCTTGCTGCTTATTTGCCGTGATCGCCGAGATCGTGACCAAGCCGTTTCAAGGTCTTGCCGAACGTATATCCATAGCCATAGACACCGACGTCCTGGCTGAAACCAGGACGCTTGGAAGCGGCCTTCCTTGCCGTTTTTTTTTTTCGCGCGATCCGCCTTGGTGTTCAACGACCGATGATGCGTACGTGCCGATGCCCGTGATGCAGTCGACGATACCGGGCCAGCCCGCTTCGCCGTGTGTCGATCCTGCTGTGCTGCCTTACTACTCGGTTGTGGAGACGCCATGGTCGTCCGCGCCGGACCACCGTCGGATGGAAAGACCAAACCGAGCGCCGCGAGCGTCACCGGTCCGGTCTTCATCCGCTGACCGCTCGGGCGTGGCGGCGGTAATGCGATGGCTTGCGCTTTTACCGCGTTGGAAAGCCCGGGAAATGGATCGATCCCGGTGATTCTCTGCAACAAGGCAATCGATATGACCGTGTAGCCATTCCCCTCCCGGTTGGCAGTCAAATAAGCCGCAGCGCCGCGCTTCGGATCATAAATCGCTTTCCAAAGATAGTCCGGCACGGCAACGCGGGAATGCAACCAGGTGGGGGGACCGATAAAAGCGGGACCGCTCACGACATACAGCTCGCCGCTGTTCTTTGTCATCGCGCGGGTCGTGATCTCGATACCCTGCCATAGATGCCGATTGTTGTCGGACACTTGCGGCACCATGTTTGCCAGCGAGAAGCTTTGCTCCTGCGCCACGGCGTCCGGCATATCGGCGCTGGGCGACATATGCCCTCGATCGAAACCGGATGTACGGTAATCCTCGAGTTCCGCGCGATCGTCGGCGAGCAGGGACATTTCCGCGTGAAACGCATCGTGACGTTTCACTGTTCGTGCTGCCGCCACGCTGTCAACCGTCAAATGCTCGGCTGACCACAACGGCGTGCGCGTGATGCCGGAAGCCATCACAGAATAAAAACGATAGCAAAGAACATGCGTCCGCGGCACCTGTTCCATGCGCAATACGTCGGGCGCCTGTGCCGCCATGAAAAACGAGGGGCATGCGCTGGGCGCGGCGCCCACCATGCGTTCCGTGCCAGGAAGACCGACAAGCAGCGCGAGCAACAACGCAACATGAATGGCAATACGGGATGAAATGCGCCGCGACGGGTGTGACCGGGCAAAGGGTGATGCAGTGATCAACGGGGATTCTTCCGAGGCAAAAACAGCGGCATTATGCCAGCATCGTCGCCCCTTCATGAATAAACACGCGTGCAC
Source organism: Robbsia andropogonis (assembly GCF_000970345.1). GTDB lineage: Bacteria > Pseudomonadota > Gammaproteobacteria > Burkholderiales > Burkholderiaceae > Robbsia > Robbsia andropogonis. The sequence goes on from NZ_LAQU01000025.1 coordinate 68,202, forward strand.
GACGAATATTGACGCCTACCATGCCGAATGCCGCCTCAGATCAATTCGGTAAAGCCTGCCGCTTCCATGGGCTTACCCAGCAGGAAGCCCTGCAGGAGATCACAACCCAAACGGGTCAGCAAGGCCTGCTGCTCATCCGTTTCCACGCCCTCGGCAACGATATTTAATTTCAGCGTGCCGCCCAATGCCACAATCGCCGAGACGATGGCCGCATCTTCACTGCTGTTTTCCAGATTCATCACAAAACCGCGATCGATCTTCAATTCACTCGCAGGCATTCGTTTCAAATACAGCAAACTCGAATACCCGGTGCCGAAATCGTCGATCGAAATCCTGACGCCAATCTCGTTCAGTTTTTCCAGGATCGCCAGGTTAGCGTCCACGTCCTGCATGGCTGTCGACTCGGTAATTTCCAGCGTCAGCTTGGCCGGGGCGATCTCGTGCTTCGCGATGGTCTCGACGATCATTTCGGTAAAGCGCGGATGATTGAATTGCGCCGTCGAGATATTGACCGCCATCGTCAGTGCCCGGCCTGCATCGGTACGGGCGCTCCGGTGCCACTCCGCAAGTTGTCGGCACGCCTCATCCAGAACCCATTCACCAATGCCGATGATCAAGCCGCTACGCTCCGCCAGCGGGATGAATTCATCGGGCCCGATCCGGCCGCGCGTTGGATGGTTCCATCGTAGCAGGGCCTCGGCACCGATCATCGGACCATTTGGCGCACGAAATTTCGGCTGGTAATACAAGACGAACTCATCGCGTTTGCGCGCGAGTCGCATGTCATGCAACAGCATCAGATGATTGGTATTGTCCGTATGCATCGACCCTTCGAAGAAACACGCCTGATTACGCCCCGCCGATTTGGCGTGATACATGGCGATGTCGGCACTCTTCACCAAGTCCCCCGGCGAATCACCATCACCTGGATAGAGCGCGATGCCAATGCTGGCGGATACGGACAAGTGATGGCCGGCAACGACGAACGGCTCATCCAGTACATTCACCAATCGTTCCGCGATCGTCGCCGCGTCAGCGGCGCCCGGTATGGGCGAAAGCACGACGAACTCGTCACCGCCCAGACGCGCACATGTATCCTGCGCATGCACGTTCTGGCGAATGCGCTCAGACACCTGCACCAGCAATTGATCACCCAGATGATGGCCGAACGTATCATTGACGCTCTTGAACCCGTCCAGATCGACGAACATCACCGTGAACATGGTGCGAGTCGCGCTGGCGGTTTCAATGGCCTTTTCCAACCGATCCATCAGCAACATGCGATTCGGCAGGCGTGTCAGCGTATCGTGCAATGCAATGCGCGACAGTTCCTGGTTAGCCTCCGCCAGCGACGATGACAAGATGGCCGTGTTGATCTCGAGCCGCATGTCGAGAATCGATGTGATCAGTGCCACCGCCAAGACCGCAACGGTGATCACGAGAATTGGCAGCGCCAGCGCATTGGCATCTAAACCGGTACTTGCCGCGCCGCAGATAGAGCCGAGCGGAAATTCAGCCGCCGACATCCCGACGTAGTGCATGCACGCAATCGCCAATCCCATCACGACGGACGCGCCAAGGCGATAATAGCGAACATGAAGCGCCAAGTGCCGCAGACGGAATGCGATGTGCATGCCAAGCCCGGAAGCCAGCACCCCGACGACGATGGACAACACGATCCGGGAAGGCCGCCAGACGATCGCCGGGTCCATCTTCATTGCGGCCATGCCGGTGTAGTGCATGGCGGCGATACCGCCCCCATCAGCAAGGCGCCGACGAGCAGGCGATGCCAGGGAAGCGCGGGGCGGCTGGCAAGCCGCAAGGCAAGCAGGGACGCCAGGATGACGATGATCAGCGACAGCACCGTCAATGGGACATCGAACCCTATATCGATGTTCGGCAATGAAAAGGCCAGCATGCCGATAAAATGCATCGACCAGACGCCGAACCCCATCGCGATGGCCCCCCCCACTAGCCACCACACGGCAGCCTTGCCACCGGCCGTGGTAATGCGCCCGACGAGATCGAGCGCGGTGTACGACGCCAGCATGGCGACGAGCACCGAAAACAACACCAGCAGCGTGTCGTAACTACCAACGAGCATGACAAACCTCAAAAACCCGAGGACGGCCACAGCCCTCGCTCATATGAACCAAGCGATTGCGGCGACCAACAACTTCTCGGGCGCGCGCCGTGCTCGTCCGCGTAATGCGCCCAAAAACCGCCCCATCCGGATGACCTGACCTTTCGGCCCCGCCAACCTCTTCGCGCATGCGAGGAAGACACCTCTCACAATACGAATGACGCGTGCAGATCCAGACCCACGTGGTGCATCGGCAAGAAACGCCGCCTGTCGCCAGCCGAATTTTACGGGATTGCGTAAATAGTTGATGCCCTGGTAAAGCATCATCAGTCAGGATAACGGCCAGGCTTTCACTAACTTTAGTCAAGCAAACCAGATATCCCGATAACGTTTTGACTTACTTCAAAAAAATCACGTATGCATGCGCGCCATCAAAGGGTGTGCCGCTTTGTGAATCAATGATTCGAGCACCTCCACATCAAACGGTTTCGCAAGCACGGGAATCTCTGCTTGCTTCGCTCGCTCGATCTCCGATGCGTAGCCCGTGACGAGTACCACCGGCATTCTCGGCAACACGTCACGTAGCCGGATCGCGAGATCGATCCCATTCATCGTACCTGGCATGTGAATATCGGACAGCACCATGTCGAAACCATCCGCGGCGCTGTCGCGAACCGCGAGCAGCAAGGTCAGGGCGGTATCCGCGTTATCCACCCATTGAATACGATGCCCCATCACATCGAGCAGCGCCTCCGTGCCGGCCGCCACCTCCGGGTTATCCTCAACGAGCAGGATCGCGATACCGTACTCTCGCCTCGCGGAGAGGCCTTGCACCGGGATGGCATACGGCGGTGGGGGTACTCGCCCACCGTCCGGCTCGGTAGATGAACGCTCCGTTCCAGCGAGCGGTACCTCTGCCGCCGCGAGTGCCGTTGCATCCACGTCGTCCTCCCCGGGCACGCGCGCCTGCGAACGCGGCAGATAGAAACGCACGACCGTGCCGCGCCCAACCTCGCTTTCGATCGTGGCCGTGCCGCCCGCCTGTTCGCAAAAACTGGCCACTTGCGGCAAGCCCAGGCCGGTCCCCTTCCCTTGCGGTTTCGTCGTGTATAACGGTTCGAATGCCCGACGCAATACCGCCTCCGACATGCCGGCACCGGTATCGAAAATCGAGATACGAACGTAGTCACCCGCATGACCATAGGCATCACTGGTACTGAAACGCATATTCTCTACCGCGATTGTCAAAGTGCTTCCGTGCCGCGGCAATCCCGTTTCGGGCTCCAACATTGCGTCACGCGCATTGGCCGTCACATTCAGCAGCGCCAATTCGAGTTCCCCCGCATCGACATCGACCGGCCAGATGTCAGGTGCGGCCCGTAGCACCAAGCGCGATTCCGATTGTAGCGCCCCGCTCAGCAGAGGCGACGCCCGCGGCAGCCAACTTTGCAGCACCACGGTCTCGATTCGTTGCGGCTGCTTGCGCGCCACGCCAAGAAGCTGTCGTGTCAATTGCTTGCCATTGCGAATGGCTCTCTCGATGGCGGCGAGTTCCGGGCTGCTGTCGTGCAATGGTCCCTCATTGCCAGGCATCGGCGGCGCGATACCACGTCGGCGCAGGACCTGCGCATTCGACGACATCGTCATCAGGAGATTATTGAAATCATGCGCGACGCTGCCTACCAGGTTACCCAATGCTTCGGTGCGACGTGCTTGTCGGAACGCGGCTTCGACGGAACGTCTTGTCACGGCTTCGGCACGCCATGACAGCCAGGCCTTTTCCTCTGTTCGGAGCCGGGCCAAGGCGACCAGGATGACGGCCCATAGCACCAGGCACGGCACGAACACACCCGCGGCAAGCAAGGCAATATGCGCCAGCCAGGCTGACACGAGCGCCGACATCGGACAACTGGCGAACACATACACCGGATAACCGGCAACGCGCCGATAGGCAATCACGCTTTTTTCGCCATCGACGCTCAGGGTCCCATCGCCGCTATTCATGCTGTCGCTGACGGTGTTGCCACCGCCTGGATGGCTGTCGAGATCAGTCAGCCCCCGTATCAACGCCGATAACGCATGAAAGGGAATTGCCGAATGTCCCACGCCGGACGGGCTCTGCGCCGAAGTCGCACCGGACGGGTTGTTGCCATCGGAACCCGCCGGGTAGCGCACCAGCAACGTCCCGTCCTCACGGACCAGTCCGAGCGTCATCGACTGGTCGTTGCCGATCAATTCCTTGTAGAAGTCGCTGAAATACGCGGTCTTCAACGACACGGCGACCACCCCGATCAATTTGCCATCCGCGTCACGCCGGGCGGTGCTGGTCGAGAAGATCGATCGACCGGTCATCGCCCCCTTCACTGTCGTCGACACCCATAACGTGGCGGCTTTTTCAATTGCCGGGTAATTCAAACGATCACGGAAATCGCCGCGCGCCGCAGGATAGCCAGCGCTGTTGAGCAACATCCGACCTTCGGCGTTCAACACCGCGATAGACGAGACTTGTGGATAGCCGCCACCGAGCTTGGCGATGCGTGCTTGAAAGCCGCGGCCCTCGCGAAGTAACGTGGACTCAGGCACATTACCCAACAAATCCACAATCCGGTCATCCAGCGCTTGATTCAGGTCGAACACCTTGATGGCGTGTTCTTCGGCGATACGGGCCATGCGGCTGGTGGCCGCGCGCGCTTCTTGTCGGCGGTCATTGAAGTTGATGACCGCCGCTACGCCGAGATAGACGATTGGCAACACTATCGCGGCAATCAACAAGATCAGGAAAGCCACGCGAATGCCCCGAAAATTACGCTCGGGCTCGCTTGCCGGCTCGGTTTCCGCAGCCAGCGCCGCGCGCGTGGTATCAGCTTGGTCGCGCGAGCTGATCGCGGAATCGGTGTGGGCGTTCAAATGACGTCAATCGGGACGTAAGGGTGACAGTGGTCGGCCGCGCGTGATCGCGCTGTTGTCATTTATTCTGCCAGAGCCGCGTTTCGCAAACCACACGACGCTAGCCTGGCGTACAACGCAAAGGCGCGTGGCACATTCTACGGCATCAGACCGGATCTCCACGCAACAAAGCCAGCAGCGTGTCCAGGTCCACCGGTTTTTGGAAATAGAAATCAAAACCGGCGCAACGGGCGTCTTCGATGTGCTGGGTATCGAAGAAACCCGTGATGGCGATGATAGGCGTGGACGTGAATGCCTGCATCCGGCGAAAAGCACGCGCAGTGGAGTAACCATCCAATGCCGGCATGCCGATATCGAGCAATATGGCGTCCGGCACCGTCAACTTGGCCAGCGCCAAAGCGCTCATGCCATCACTGGACACCGCGACATCATAGCCCTCCGCACTCAGACATTCATGCATCGCGTAACGGACATCGAGATTATCGTCGACGACCATCAAGCGCGTAAATTTTTCGCTATTACCGTGTAATCGCGGGTGATCGTGTAGCGCGAGCCAGCGTTGTCTCATGGACTGATGCGCGCGCTCGGGCGTCGACTGCGGCAATTGCGCAGGGCCATCTGGCCCCTTCGATGGTGGCAACGAAGGGTGCGGCTCCGGCACGGGTGGCGTGGCAACACGACGCATGATGCCGTCGGCGCCGGAGGCAGAGGAGCAATGCAAACGTGTGTTCGAATGCGGCATTGTCATGAACGCGGTACGTCGTATCACCGCTTCGTGGCCGCGTGGGCCACACAGGTAGAGAAGGTTTTGTCGACAGCCTTTCCGATATGACAAGAAGGCAATCAACAAAATATCTCAACAGCAAGCACGAAATATGCCTGATGATTGCGCAATCGGCCCACGCAACTTACGCGGCAGCAGGTGTTATCGGGCGCCCTGCTTTCAGCACTGCCGACAAAACAAAGGTGACGACGATATTGGCCAGTAGCGCCAACAAACCGATGTAGACGGGCATCGACGTACCACCGATCACCACTGTATAGAGCGGTTTGATGCCTTGCTCCAAGGCCAATGTCGTACCGAGGGTCATGCCCACCGCCCAGCCGAGGAACAGCGCGGGCAGTTTCAGACGGGACGTGAACAGCGTGAAAACCACCGCCGGGAATATCTGCAGAATCCACACGCCGCCAAGCAGTTGCAGGTCGATCGCGAATTTCGCGGGAACAAAGAGAATGAACACCAGGGCACCGAATTTGACGAAGAGCGAGAACAGCTTCGCGCTTTGCGATTCGGCCTGTGGTGACATGTTCGGGTTGACAAGCGGTCGCCACAGATTTCGCGTAAAGAGGTTGGCCGCACCGATCGACATGATTGCGGCAGGCACCAAGGCGCTGATTGCAATCGCGGCCGCCGCGAAACCGACAAACCAGGCAGGGAACAGTTTGCCAAATAATGCCGGCACGACCTGGCTTGCCGATGTCACCTTGACGCCGGCGGCAATTGCCATATAGCCGAGCAGTGCGATCAAACCAAGTAATAACGTGTAGGCCGGCAGAAAGATCGCGTTTTTCTTGATGGTGTTCTGCGAACTGGAACTCAAGATGCCGGTCATGGTATGCGGATACATGAAGGCAGCCAATGCCGAGCCGAACGCAACACTGGCGTAAGCAGTGAATTGCGATGGCTTCAGCGTCAAGCCGGTTGCCCCGCCCTTCGCGGAAAACGCGTCACCCGCCGCGGAGAACACGGCACCATAACCACCCAATTTGCTTGGAATCACCCAGACCGCCGCAATCACGACGATATAAATCATGATGTCCTTGACGAAAGCAATCATAGCCGGTGCCCGCAACCCACTGGCGTACGTGTAGACGGCCAGGATAACGAATGCCACGATCAACGGCAATTCGCCATGCACGCCAAGCCCTTCGATGACGACTTGCATGCCAACCAGTTGTAACGCGATGTACGGCATCGTGGCAAGGATGCCGGTAATGGCGACTGCCGCGGCGAACCATTTGCCACCGTAATGGCCCTGAATGAAGTCTGCGGCCGTGATGTGGTTATACCGATGGCACACCTTCCACAGTTTTGGCATCACCAGAAAAACGAATGGATAGACGATGATGGTGTACGGCAATGCGAAGAAACCGTAGGCGCCAACCGAATACACCAGCGCGGGCACCGCGATCACCGTGTAAGCCGTGTAGAAATCCCCTCCCACCAGAAACCATGTGATGATGGCACCGAATTGACGCCCCCCCCAGCCCCCACTCATGCAGTTGCGTAAGATCACCCGCCTTCCAGCGCGAGGCAAGAAAGCCGATCACGGTGACTAGCACAAAAAACGCGACGAAAACGCCGACCGAAACGGGATTAAGCTCGACGTTCATCAGCGCACCACCTTGTAGACGACGTAGATCAACAAAGAGGTCAATGGGACCCAAAGGAATTGATACCAGTAGAAAAACGGGAACCCGGCGAATGAGGGCATGGTGCCGTTATAAAAAGGGACCCATAGCAGCGCGATATACGGGATTAACAACAACCATTTAAAACCACTGTTTTTTTCAGGCGTCGTATCGACATAGCCTTCAGGGCCGGCACTTGATTGCACACCCCCGCCCTTATCGACCGAATTACCAGATTCACCGGTGGAATTCATTTTTCTCTTTGTCCCGTTTAATTATTCGAATTGCGCTCAGCGTCGGGCGTTCCGTCGCGCACGCATCGAGTGTCTTAAAAAAACCCCTGCCTGCTCGCCCCTGAGCAGTCTCAACACCAGACAATACGGTCCCATGTGAAACGATCATTGATCGTGAAAGGTAAATACATACATGAGAAAGATTTTAGGCACCCGACAATAACGCCGCGAAACGAATGACGTCAAGTGGTGCCATTGCACTCCACCTGGCAGCATCGCGGAAAAACAGCGGAATGGCAGGCAAATTTTCCAGCGGTTTGATCGCGAGACATCCGTCAATCCCGGGACACAAAAAATAAATGCCACGCCATAAAATCGGTAAGGGTAATCCCCAGCTTTTCTCAGTCATGGATAAATCGATAAACAACACCGATTCGTTCACATCACCGCCTTGCCAGCCGACAGGCCACCATCTCCGCCGCCCAGGTACTGAGCCATCCCGCAAGGTGCCCGAAGGTAATTGGCTATAATCTCAAAATAGCCCGTCGTCAAAAGGCGTGTAACGCACTGTTTCCCGGGGCTTCTCCAGCCGCGCGATACCGCGTTGCCGACTTACCGGCGGATTTGCCGCGGATTTACCAGGAACCGTCCCGATGTCGCAGATGTTGCCGTACCGACCACGCACGTCGTCAATCATGTTGTGGATCGTGGCTGTCGGCTTCTTCATGCAGACACTTGATACCACCATCGTCAACACGGCGTTGCCGTCGATGGCGCGCTCACTGGGTGAAAGCCCCCTTCGCATGCAATCGGTGGTCATCGCATATTCGTTGACCATGGCCATGCTGATCCCCGCCACCGGCTGGATCGCGGACAAGCTCGGTACGACGCGTGTATTCATAAGCGCCATCGGGCTTTTCATGCTGGGCTCCATCGGTTGCGCCGCATCCAGCTCATTGGACATGCTTGTAATGGCACGTGTCGTCCAGGGCCTCGGCGGGGCGATGCTGATGCCGGTCGGACGACTGGCGTTATTGCGCACGGTACCGGCCGACCAATTCCTTCGTGCAATGAGTTTCGTGGCCGTCCCGGGCTTGATTGGTCCGCTGATCGGCCCGACGCTGGGGGGCTGGTTGGTATCGGTCGCGTCCTGGCACTGGATCTTCCTGATCAACGTGCCGGTCGGCATTGCCGGCATTGCCGCCACCTACTATTTCATGATCGATTCACGCGCGGCGGTCAAACGCTTCGACTTGAAAGGTTATCTGTTGCTGGCGGTCGGCATGGTCACCTTGTCGTTGTCCCTCGATGGACTGACGGACCTCGGCCTGCAGCATGCAACGGTGCTTGTCTTGTTGGTCATCAGTTTCGCAACCTGGACTGCCTACGGCCTGCATGCCACGCGCGCGCCCTTTCCTCTGTTTCCGTTGTACCTGTTCAAGATCCACTCATATAGCGTCGGACTGCTGGGCAATCTGTTCTGCCGAATCGGCACGGGTGCCATGCCGTATCTGATTCCGTTACTGCTTCAGGTCAGTCTCGGCTATGAACCCTTTCACGCCGGCTTGATGATGTTGCCAGTGGCGGCGGCCGGCATGGGCGCGAAACGGCTCGCCTCGCCTCTCATCGTGCGTTTCGGCTACCGAGGCGTGCTGATTGGCAATACCGTCGCCGTGGGATTGATGATGGCGAGCTTCGGCTTTGTTACCCCCACCTGGCCTATTGCTATCCTCCTCTGCCAACTCGCCGTGTTCGGCGCAGTCAATTCATTGCAATTCACCGCGATGAATACGCTGACGCTGAAGGACCTGGCCCGCGGCGGGGCAAGTAGCGGTAATGGCTTGTTCTCGATGGTGCAGATGCTGGCAATGAGCCTTGGCGTCACTGTCGGCGGCGCCTTGCTCGATACCTTTCAGTCATGGGTGCATGGCGTCCCGGATGCGCGTGGCTCGCTGCCCGCGTTTCACTGGACATTTGCGTGCGTCGGCATCATTACGGCCGCATCGTCATGGATTTTCGCGCAGTTGGCCCCGCAAGTCAGGCATGCCCCGACCGACCACGCCGCGCATGATGAGGGTTGAGCCGTGCCGCCGCGCACAGACAGGAAGTCGTGACGCCGCTTCACCCCGCGGCTGACCACTGCCATCGTCGCCCGCGTACGCGCAAGCGCAGACAGAACGCGGGCGGTAACGTCGAACCATGGCCGACCAACCGTCGTTGCTAGCCTGCAGCCGATGTCGGGTAAAAAAAAGCCCGGGCCATCGGCCTGGGCTTGAATCCACCAAGGAGGAGGTGGAGGAGACGGGTTCAGTATAAACCGCCATAGACAAACGTCAATATTGATTAGTCATTCGGAAGGAACCTCATGTCGAAGAAGACCGCGCAAGATCAGACAACTATCGGTAAACAAACAAAAAATCGACCCTACCCGAAGACCACACAGGCCTGCGTAAAAACGTCGCACCCCATGCAGGAGGACCCATTGCACCTGGTCACGCCGCGACGACGGGCCCGGAGACCGTGCACAAGCAACATGCCAGTAAAACGGCGCGCATTCTTGCAATCGACATCGGTGGCACGGGATTGAAGGCCGCGATGCTCGACTTTCAAGGCAAGATGACGAGCGAACGGGTTCGCGTGGATACGCCCTATCCTTGCTCACCGGAACGGATGATCGACACACTTGTCGCGCTATGCGAGCCGCTCGGCGACTTCGACTTCCTCTCGATCGGTTTCCCTGGCGTGGTCCGCGATGGACGGGTGATCACCGCCCCGCACTTCGACGATATCGATCCGGACGACCCTTTCGCGGCAGGCATCATGCAGGATACAGACAAGGACGAAAACAAGGGGAAAGACGACCGTGCACTGAAAACAGCGGGCAAGAAAGACGGCAATGCCACGGCATGGCGCGGCTTTTCCATCGGCCCCGCCGTCGCAGAGGCGCTGGCCCGCCAGCGCGGGGCGCCGACGCGTCCGGTGCAGCTCATCAACGATGCCGAGATGCAAGGTTTGGCCGCGATACGGGGACGGGGCCTGGAGCTGGTCCTGACGCTCGGCACCGGTGCCGGCTCGGCGCTATTTCGCGACGGTCAGTTAATGCCGCATCTCGAATTGGCGCATCATCCCATCCGCGGACGCAAATCGTACAACGCGTACGTTGGCGACCGCGCGCGTCGAAAACTGGGGAAGAAGAAATGGAACCAGCACGTGCGGCGTACCATCGCGATCCTCGATTCCTTGCTGCATTTCGATCATCTCTATATTGGTGGCGGCAATGCACAACACATCGATTTCCCTTTGCCCGGGACGATTACACTGGTGTCCAACGATGCAGGCATCGAGGGGGGCGCGATGCTATGGCGTAATGTCGAAATCTAACGCTGCGTGCATGCTCGAACGAACGTATAGGCATGGAAGCATCGTGTAATGCTTGCCAGTGTTTACCCTGACACAATGAAATGCCTATGCCGCTTGACGGTCGCCAATAACAACCAAGGAACCCCTCGATGACACGTCCTTCGCGCCCTACTCGCCCCATCCGCGCCGTCCTGTCCGATATTGACGGGACGCTGGTGCGTTCGGATAAGTCATTGAGTCCGGCCGTGATCGAGGCCGTCGCGGCCCTGCGGCGCGCCGGTATTGCGTTTTCGCTCGCCAGTGCCCGCCCGCCCCGCGGTCTCGCCGGATTTGTCGACGTCTTGCACCTTGGACAGCCGGCGCCGTTGCCAGGCACCGACAGCGCCCGGACATCGCACTTACCCACACCCCAGGACACGGATCACACGTCACGATCCGGGCCGGGGGACACCGCACCACGCCATGCGCCACTGGCCGCTTTCAATGGCGGCAATATCATCACCCCGGATCTGCGCGTTCTGGACGCGCTGCCGTTGCCGCCAGACGTTGTCCGGGACGTGGTTGCAGACCTGCAGTCCCGTGGGCTGTCACCGTGGCTGTTCACCGAAGGAGAATGGCGCATCGTCGACCCGACGGGCGACCATGTCGACACCGAAACCCGCACACTTGGTTACGGCCCGACTCTCGTCGATACGTTCACCGAGCGCGATTTCGCATCGGTCGACAAAATCCTCGCGGCATCGCGCGATCACGCTGGACTGGCGCGCATCGAGCAAGAGATTGGCATGGCGTTCCAGGGCCAGATCAGTACCGTGCGCTCGCAGCAGTACTATCTCGACATCACCCACCCGGATGCGCACAAGGGCACCGCCGCGCGCGTGATTGCCCGGCACCTGGGAATCGCACTCGACGAAATGGCGGTGCTCGGCGACATGTCGAACGACTTGCCGATGTTCGACGTCGCCGGGTTTGCCATTGCGATGGGACAGGCAGAGCCTGACATCCAACAACGCGCCAATGTCGTGACAGCCAGCAATGATGACGATGGCGTTGCCAAAGCGATTTACGAATGGATTTTACCGTCCCATCATCCTTCTGAATGACCACTCAACCAGGCAAAAATTACCCTTGCCATCTGTGCGGGATGGCCTACACTCAAGTTCCTGACACTTCGTAATAGTGTCGTGACCCACGCCGCGGTGCGTGGACGCCACGATCGGGAAAATACAGTCGAGCAGGTCCGAATTGTGCTTGTGCCCTGATTTATTGCTTTCCGTGAGTCGTCGTTGGCCAGCGTGGTACTCGGTACTGGCGGCAGGGTGACGACTCCTTTAGAGAATCGTTATCCGCCTGGAGCCACCATGTCAGCCTCACATCGTTTCGCCCTGACTTTCCTGCTACCGCAGCAGGACGACGACTTTATTCCTGGTGAAAGCCCCACTTTCGATGCACAGCTGGAATGCCATATCTCCCGGATGGACGGTCTGTCGCTGCGTGAATTGCGCGCGGATCCAATCGATTGGGATGATGCGGATATCATCGACCCATTGCTCGATTTCCCGGAATACCGCGAAGCATCGGATATCATCGACATGACGGACACCGACGGCTCACCGGCCCGCAGCCGCCGTTATTCGTAAGCGACTGTTCCACGCAAAAACCCGGCGCGCCGCGTGAGAGGCAGGTTGATAGCGCCCTTTGTTGCCGCGAATCCTTGCGCGCACGTTTCGCCACGCCAGCATCGTATCCGCCCCAGGCTTGCGCCACCCATCCTGCACTTCCCGTAAAAATAACGCACCAACGGACAATCCTGCCATTCGTCACGCGGCGGCATGCGCGTACGCGCCCGGCCTGGGTATAATCGCAGCCGTGCCGGCGGCCGACGCCGATGTATTGATGACTTTGGAGTAGCCGGTTGGCTAGCGCGGAACCTCATCCCCCAATCGCCCCCCTCAACGACGATGCCGTGGCCAAAGCGCGCCGCAGCTCGTTCTATATGGCGATGCGCGTGCTCCCACGCGCACAACGCGACGCCATGTACGAGATCTACCGTTTCTGCCGAGCGGTAGACGACCTTGCGGATGACGAGGGGCCCTGGGACGCCCGTCGCGCAGGGCTGGATCTCTGGCGTGCGCGCATCGACGCATTGTTTCCAGGCACCTCGCCCAACGCCCCTGCCGGCACGCCCGACGCCTCGGCGCTCGTGCCATCAGGCCTGCGCACGGCGACCCAGCAATTCTCGCTGCAAAAAGACGACTTCATCGCCGTCATCGACGGCATGCAGATGGATCTGGACGC
>NZ_LAQU01000026.1 GCF_000970345.1 Robbsia andropogonis
GTCATAAGGGAGCGCAAGCGGCCAGAGGCAATGGCGATTGCGCCAACGCGCCGATCTGCGCCCCGTCTCCGGTCAGCCGCCGTCGAACGCGGGACGCCAGTCCAGCAGCCGTTTTTCGAGCCAACGAACGATCACGGTCACCTGCCAGCCCCAGCAACGGCCGTATACGATCAGGCACACGATGATCACGTCGGTCTGAAAAAGGTCCCGTGCATTACTCAGCAAATATCCGATGCCAGCGGTGGCATTGATCTGTTCACCGAACACCAACGCGAGCCAGCTCGCCCCGAGGGCGTAACGCAAGCCGGTCAGCAAATTGGGTAACGCGCCGGGCAGCACGATCAATGCGATCAGCCTAGCTCGCGACAATTCGAGCACGCGCGCCGCCTCGATCAACCCCACATCCACGTTACGAATGCCGGCATACACATTCAGATACAAGGGGAAAGTGCTCGCCAACGCGATCAATGCAATCTTCGGCGTTTCGCCAATGCCGAACCAGATGATCAGCAGCGGAATCAGCGCGATATGTGGCACCGTGCGCAACATCTGCATCGGTGGATCCACGAGGTCTTCGGCGACTCGCGACAAGCCGCAGAGCAAGGCCAGGCTGACTCCGGCCGCGCCACCGATCCCCAGGCCGATCAGGACACGATGCAGTGATACCCACAACGCCGCGGGCAGCTCTCCATCCTGCCATAACGAGACCGCCGCGGACAGGATCGCGGGCGGCCCCGCCAGCACCTCCGGACGTAACACGCCGATTGCCGACAAACCCCACCATGCGGCAAGGATCACTGCGACGCCCACCGTCCGCCGCAACGATCGCGGCAGGCGCTGCCAGGAAGGAGGCGACGCCTTGCGTGCACGCGCATCGCCTCCTTCCTGCCGGGGATCGGAAGACGGAGCGCGCGACGAGCCCGGGGCGCGGAGGGATTGTGGATCCGCACTCATGCCGTTATCCCATGATAGAGGTGGGCGGCGAGATCGACACCCGGTTGCAACAAGCCCGCGCTAATCCACGTCTTGTACGTCGCGTCGACGCGCTGCCGCACGCCATCCCCGATAGGCTGGCGTTGATAGCCCACGGCATCGTTATAAGTGCCGGCGGCGACTTGATCGTCCTGCTTGGAAAACCGCTTGAACCAATCGATATAGCCCGCGCGATTGCCCCGCCCCCATGCCAGGGCCCGATCCTGCAAACGTGCAAAGTGGGCGATGGCGGCCACTTTCGCGGGGTCCTTCAACGCCTCCGGATGCGCGCTCAACAGCGACAAACCCGAATTGATGCGTGCACCGTCATCGAGCGTCTGCGCATGCAGCACGCCGACCGTGCGCGCCCGAAAAATCCCCCAGGTCGACCAGGCATCAATGCCCCCGCTCGCAAACGCGGCGCTGGCGTCGGTGGGCGCGAGGAACGCGAGCTTCACGTCGCTCAGCGGAATACCCGCCTGCTGCAACAGCCCGACAACCAGGAAATGACCAACGCTGCCGCGCGTGGTCGGCGAGATGGTCTTGCCCCGCAACCCTTGCAAAGATGCGATGCCGCTATTCGGCCGCGTCAGCAACGCCGTATCGGTCGAATGGGTACGCTGCCACGCAGCCACCACCTGCACTGGCGATCCACCGACAATGGCCGTCACCGTGGGTGAGTCGTTGGCCGAGCCGATATCGGTCGCATTGGCTTTCAGGGCTTCGTGCAACGCGGCGGCGGTGGGAAACACCGACCACTCGATCTTGAAAGGCACGTCCTTCAGCAGGCCGGCAGCCTCGAAAAGGCCGCGGGTCGCGCCAGTCTGGTCGCCCACGCGCAACGTCACATTCCGCAACGCCGCATCGGACACTTGCCCGGCGCCTGATGCAGTGGAAACCGCCCACGCCGGCACGGACAAGCTTGCCGAGGCGGCCGCTGCGCCCAGCGACACGGCCTGTCGCAGCCATGCACGCCGCCCCGCGTCGCCACGTTCGCGCAAGTCGTCGCCGGCGGTCAGTGCGTCGCCGATCGATGCCCCGGCACCGATGGTCTGGCGCCAGGACTGGAACGCCCGAAAAGACGGGAGCGATGAAATCAAAGGCTTCTGCATGGATCTCGTTTCCAGAATATCCGGACATCATTACATGGCCTTTCATGCTAGTAGCAGGCTCCCCCTATCCCAAACAACGATTTCTAAGATGAATAGAAATCATCCATGCATATCCTTATCGAAATTCGTCGTTTGCGATCCGAAGGCGCACATCGCTATGGTGTTCGCGGAATGGGACAACGATCCCTGCATGAAAGTCTTCTTGGAGAACCCGCATGAGCATCGAATTCATCGGCTATGTCAGCCACCAGGAGTCCAGCGAGACGCATTTGCCTCAGGGACCCACGCTAAATGTGCCCTATATTGGCTCGGTGGCGCAGGCCCATGAGTTCGGTGGTTTCGACCGGGTACTGATCGCGCATTCCAGCGCCTCACCGGATGGCGGCCAGATTGCCGCGTACGTGCTGCATCAAACCCAGCGCCTGGGGGTGTTGCTCGCCCATCGACCGGGCTTTGTCGCGCCCACCCTGGCAGCCCGGCAATTGTCCACGCTCGACCATTTCTCCGGGGGGCGGCTCGCGGTGCATATTATTTCCGGAGGCGACGACACGGAGCAGCAACGCGACGGTGATTTCCTCGACCATAGTGCCCGTTACCGCCGCACCGATGAGTACCTGGATGTCGTCAAGACCGCCTGGACCAGCGATGCACCGTTTGACCACCAGGGCGAGTTCTACCGGGTGAAAGGTCACAAATCGCAGATTCGCCCCGTCCCCCGAGCCAACCTGCCACATTTGCCGGTGTATTTCGGCGGCGCATCGGATGCCGCGATCGAAGTGGCAGGCAAGCACGCCGACGTGTATGCGCTCTGGGGTGAATCCCTGGATCAGGTTGCCGAATTGGTCAGGCGCGTGCGCGCGGCGGCGGCACGATATGGCCGGCAAGACAAGATTCGCTTCAGCCTGTCATTGCGTCCGGTCATTGCCGCGACCGAAGAGGCCGCCTGGGCGCGTGCCGATGCGATCCTCGAACGTGCGAAGGAGGTGGTCACGCGTTCCCCGAATTTCACGCGTCGACCGCAAGATCCGCAAAACGTGGGCGCAAAGCGCTTGCTCGCCGCGGCAGCACGAGGTGCGGTCGTCGATCGGCGCTTGTGGACCGGCATGGCGGCGTTGACCAAGGCCGCCGGCAATTCCACTGGCCTGGTGGGCACGCCAGAACAAGTGGCCGAGGCGCTGGTCGAATACTATCGCCTGGGTATCACGACATTCCTGGTGCGCGGATTCGATCCCTTGGAGGATGCGCTGGCGTACGGCCGTGATCTCTTGCCGATCGCCCGCGAACGCATTGCCATCGAGGAAGACAAGGTGGCACGCACCGGTCAAGCCGCCGCCTGAGCGGCAGCAAACGCCCTGCAGCAAAAAGGACTGACTAAGCGCGAAGGACCGCATCAGAGGTAGCATGATACGGTCCAATCGAATTGTCGCGAGGTGTTGTCCATGTCGTTCAAGCTGCCCGTCCTGTCACCTGGCGCATTTCGTCTGTGGCTTGCGTTCGTCGTCTTTGTAACGCACACCACGCCGTTGAAGCTGGGAGCATCGGCAGTCTTCCTCTTTTTCGCGCTGAGCGGCTATTGGATCGACCGGATGTGGCACGCCGAATACCGGCATGTGGCCCGTCCGGTACGCACCTTCTACCTTTCTCGACTCTGGCGGATCTTTCCAGTCTTCTATGCGGCGCTGGCGCTGATGCTGATCTGCGCGGCCTGTGGCTGGATCGCCTTACCGCATCCCCTGCTGTTCCCGCCCACTGTGCCACCCGGCCTGGATACCGCCGCGTCGAGCAATGTGGTCGGGAGCACGACGTCCGGCCCGTTCGCGGCAATCCATTATTATTTTTCGCATGTGCTGCTGTTCGGTTACGCGACGATCACACCAGCGTGGCGCGTAATCGGTCCGCTGTGGTCGATCGATATCGAATTACAGTTTTACGTGGTGGCGCCGCTTGTCATCTGGCTACTGGACAAGACGCGCAGGATGCAAAGCAATCCGACGGACGGCACGACGGCAGACATGGAGATACCGTCGATCGGCGCGCGGACCGGGCGGATTTTCCTGTTTGCGGTGTGCGTCCTCGGGCTGCTGCATATGCTGCTCGCATACCGGGGTGATGATTCGACGATCGGCATCTTGCCGGACTACCTCGCCTTCTTTGTCGCGGGCGCCTGGGTCGCACGCCGTGACTGGCGCTTTTCGACAACTCAGGTGCAGTCGGGCGCGGCCATCGCGTTTGCCATCCTGCTGATCTGCGCCGTATATCGCCCGCTGCGCGGCGTCATGTTCTTTGGCAGCGCTTACGGCGAAATGTCGTACTTCAATACGCTGGCTAACCTGCTTATCGCCGTCGCGCTGCTGCCTTATGCGATGACGACTACCCGGAAACGTCCCGGCAAGGAAATCACAATCGAGAGAGCGGGCGTGATGGGGTGGCTACATCGCCGCATCGATCCGGCGCGCCTCGACCGGCTCCTTGGTGCATTGTCCTATGAGGTCTACCTACTGCACGGCATCGTGCTTCTGGCCATGCACGATCGCGGTCTGCTGCCGACCAGCACCCTTGCCCGTCTACCCTGGCTGCCGTTGCCCCTCGTCATCATCGTCGGCCTGTCCTTGCTGGTCTACTATATTGTGGATCGGCCACTGGAACGGGCACGCCACCGCTGGGTACGCACGCAACCCGGTTATCCCACACGGCCTGCGGCCACGGGCAGTGCCGCAGCCATCCCGCTCAGCAAGCAGACCCTGCACTGACGAAGGTTGTCCGGCACCGCGGAGCGTCTGTCATCCGAGTCCGCTACACTAGCGGTCGTCTTACAGCAGACTGACAATGCGCATCCGGTGCGTGGCACGTGCCCTTAACAGCCGGTCCGTGCCCATTTCCGTGTCCCGGCCGCTGCCCGATTTTCGTGCCGGTCACCCTCCGGCACCGCCGCAACCGCGTTTCTATGCAATCCATGTCCTTGTTACGCCTTCTGGCGACTTTTACCCGCCAGCAATGGCGTCCCTACGCTGCATCGGCCGTGATGCTGGCAGGCGTGGCCGTGCTCAGCGTGATGATTCCACGCATGGTCGGACGTATCATCGACGGGCTTGTAGCGCATCAGTTGCACCTGCTCGCGCTCATGGGCGATCTGGCGATTTTGCTGGCGATGGGATTGGCAATCTATTTCTTGCGGGTTGGTTGGCGCGTGACGTTGTATGCAGCCGCCTACAAGCTGGGCACGTCGCTGCGCGAGCGGATCTACCGGACGCTCGCGCTACAAAGTCCTGGTTTTTTCCATCGGCACCGTACGGGCGACCTGATGGCGCGCGCTACCAACGATATCGACGCGGTGGAAATGACTGCCGGCGAGGCCTTGTTAGCCGGCTTCGACGGCTCGATGACGCTGATCCTGGTTGTCGCGATGATGACCGGCGGCATTGATTGGCGCCTGAGCGTCGCCGCCTTGCTGCCCTTCCCGTTCATGGCTTTCGGCTTCTGGTTGATCTCGAACCGGATTCACCACGCCTGGCGCGACTCCCTTGGCCGATTCAGCACATTAAACGACCACGTCCAGGAAACACTCAGCGGCGTGCGCACCGTCCGCGCGCTCGGACTGGAGGCGCATAACGCGAACGTACTCGCCAAACTGGCGCGTGACGCAGCAAACAGCAATCTCGAAGCACAGCGGTGGGAAGCGGCGTTCTCGCCCGTCGTCGGTATTGCGCTGACGGCATCGACGACCATCACATTGGCATATGGCGGCTACCTGGTGTGGACTGCCCAGATGACCATCGGCAACCTGACCAGCTTCAGCATGTATCTGGGGCAACTGATCTGGCCCATGTTCGCCGCCGGCTGGGTGCTGTCGCTGATCGAGCGTGGCCGCGCCGCCTGGACACGCTTGAACCCCTTGCTCTCGGCCGAATCGGAAGTAGACGATAACGGCACTGGCGCTATGGCCGAGCCGCTGGCCACGACACGTGCAACGGACGCCGACAACGAGCGGGAAGGGGTGTCGACCGCCGCCACGGCGCAGACATCCGACGAACCGGCATTGGTCTTCGATGCGGTGACGTTCTCGTATGCGGATCAACCCCACGCGGCGATCACCGATGTGTCGTTCCCGGTGGCGGCGGGCAGCACGCTGGGCATCGTCGGCACCACGGGCGCCGGTAAATCCACCCTGCTACGTCTTCTGCTGCGACATTATCCATTGCAACAGGGCGACATCCGCTGGCACGGAGCATCCCTCGCCACCTATTCGCTACAGGCGCTGCGCGAGCAAGTGGCCTGGGTGCCTCAAGAGGCGTTCCTGTTTTCGGCGTCCGTGGCCGACAATATCGCACTCGCGCGCCCTGACGCAAGCCGCGAGGACATCGCGCGGGTGGCCCGTCTTGCCGCTGTCCATGATGACATCCTGCGATTACCGCAGGGTTATGAAACGCCGGTCGGCGAGCGCGGAGTATCGCTGTCGGGCGGGCAGCGGCAGCGTATCGCCATTGCACGCGCGCTGCTGGCCGACGCGCCGCTATTGTTGCTCGATGATGCCTTGTCAGCCGTGGACACCGGCACGGAAACGCAGATTCTGCGGCATTTACGTGCCGCACGACGCGGGCGCACCGTATTGATCGTCAGTCATCGCCTGTCCGCGGTGGCCGATGCGGACGATATCATCGTGCTGGGCGGTGTAGAAAGCCGTCAGGAGGGGCACATCATCGAGCATGGCAATCACGACACGCTGCTGGAACGGGACGGTTGGTACGCCCGCCAATGGCGTTACCAGCAATTGGAGGCAAGCCTGGATGCCAGCTGACATGCCTGACACCGCCCACACGACGCGCGACACCGGCGGCGGCAAAGCCGAACGCCGTGCGGCGTTCGCGCTCTTACGTCTGGCCGCCGCGCCGGAACGTCGACACGTTCTCCTGGGCACTGCCTGGCTCACCGTGGCCGCCCTGCTGGAAGCGCTGTCGCCGCTGCTCGGCAAACGATTTATCGACGCGTATCTGTTGCCGCATCGGCTTGCCTGGACACCGATCGTCATGCTGCTCACGCTTGGCGCCGTCAGCGCTTGCGTGGCGGGGGTGATCCGTTACTTCCAGTTGACGCGTCTGGCCGGCGTGGCGATGCGCTCGGTCAGACGCCTCCGGGAACAGGTGTATGGCCATGTGATGCGCTTGCCGATGGCATTCTTCGACAAGGCGATCACGGGCCAGTTGGTCAGCCGCGTCACCAACGATACGGAATCCGTCAAGGCGCTTTACGTGCAGGTGCTGTTCGTCATGCTCGACAGTTGCATCGTCGTAAGCGGGGCACTGCTCGCCATGGCCTGGCTCGATTGGCGCTTGATGCTGATCGTGCTGACCCTGGTGCCGGCGATGGTGCTGATCGTCTGGTTATATCAACGCTGGAGCGCGCCGTCCGTGGCCCGTGCCCGGCAATTGCGCAGCGATATCAATGCGCAAATGGGCGAATCGATCGCCGGCATGCCGGTTGTCCAGGCCAGCAACGCCGCCGGGCGGTTCACGCAACGTTTCATCACCACGAACAACGCCCAATACCAGGCCCGCCGCGCGGAACTGGTCGTCAACGCCTGGCTGCTACGGCCCGCGCTGGATTTGCTGAATGTGCTGATTTTGGTGGTCGTGCTGTATGGGTTCGGCATTCAGGAAATGTCGAATGCACAAGTAGGGATCCTGTACGCATTCGTCAGCTATATCGCCCGTGTCGTGGAGCCGTTGATTCAGATCACGATGCAGTTCAGCCAGTTGCAGCAGGCCGTGGTGGCCGCGGCGCGCGTCAACGGCCTGTTGCACGAAACGTTACCGCCGGCGGTGGCGGCGTTGGATAACGATGCCACCTCGCAGGGCAACGCCCTCACAGGCAGCGACGCCAACACCCACGGGGGGGCGGTGCGCTTCGATCACGTGACCTTTGGCTATGATCCGATGCATCCGGTGCTGCATGACATCGCATTGGCGATTCCGGCGGGTGCGTTTTACGGGATCGTCGGTCATACCGGTAGCGGCAAGTCGACGCTGCTGTCATTGCTGCTGCGCTTCTACACCGCGCAACACGGAACGATCACGATCGATGGCCAGGACTTGCGCACTATCGGCGACGCAACCTTTCGTGCCGGTGTCGGACTGGTGCCGCAAGATCCTTTCCTGTTTGCCGCCAGCGTACGCGAGAATATCGACATGGGTCGAGACCTGAGCGACGCCCGGATCGAGGAAGCGGCGCACGCGGCCGGTGCCCATGCCTTGATCATGGCGCTACCGCAAGGCTATGCGACCGATATGGGGGAAAACGGCGGACGCCTGTCCAGCGGGCAAAAACAGCTGATTGCCATTGCCCGTGCGCTCGCCGGGAAACCCAAGATCCTGCTGCTGGACGAAGCAACATCCCATATCGATAGCGAAACCGAACAGACGGTACAACGCGCGCTGGAAGCGCTGCACGGCAAAGTGACGATGATTTCGATCGCGCACCGGCTCTCCACCATCCGGCGCGCGGATCGTATCATCGTGCTGAATCATGGACAGATTGCCGAGTCCGGCGATCACGAGACATTGATGGCCATCGATCGCGGCATCTACCAACGGCTTTATCTGCTTCAGCAGATGCAGGGCGAAGTCACTGAGCAAAGGTAGAAAGGCTTCTGGCGACGCCCCCTCTGGCCCCGTCCACTCTTATTTTGGTGGCAAGGTCCTCCTCGTGAACGCGGATGCCGTGCGGTATCCGCCGTACCGGCCTAAGCGTGACGGTACGGCTCAGGCCCGTTACTTCGTTTTCTCGATTTGCCCACGGATTTCACCACCCGGATTCGCGGCAGTGTGAACGTTGAAATACCACTTGCCTGCCAGCAGCTCCTTGGCCTGTTCCGGCGTCAGCGTCTTGCTGCCCTTGATCGGGCTGGCAAGCGCATCCGCGGCAATCGGAATCACGGGCTTGGCGTTCTCGCCCGCAAGCGCCGGACCGTGGAAATGCGCGGCCGTCGCCGGGCCGGTCAGCTTGTCATAGCTCACCTCGTACTCGAAGTTCTTCGACTTCGTATCGTAGCTTGCCGTCAACGCCCCCGTGCCGTCCGTCTGGTGCGGCGGCACTTCATTCGCCGCGGTAAGCGTCGAGCTGAAGTGGACGACTTTCGCCATGGCCGGCAGTGAGGCGGTCATCGTGGTCAATACGATAGCCGACGCCACCAGCGCGCCACGTGGCATACGGATCAACGGGTTCGAGCGCAACGTTTCGATCGACATGCATCCTCCTTGATAGTTTTCAGGACCGCAACTTCAATCAACGCAATGATTGCCGGCGACGCCGCCAGCCTGATCGATAGTAGCGCACAACGCATGTTCATGACGGATGTGATAGCGTACTGCTCTTGCCGGGTCCCGCCGCCCGCGAAAGACACGCATGCGTCCCTTTCCAGGCGCGCCGCGGTCGACGCTTACGGGACCGGTACCCGTGACCCTCGCCAAGGACAACGCAAATGGAATACAGAAAACTGGGTGACAGCGGCATCGACGTCAGTGTGATCGGTCTGGGCACCATGACCTGGGGTGAACAGAATACCGAAGCCGATGCACACGCACAGCTCGACTATGCGATCTCGCGTGGTGTCACGCTGATCGACGCGGCGGAAATGTATCCGGTACCACCCCGCCCTGAAACGCAAGGTCGAACCGAGCAATACATCGGCACCTGGCTCGCCAAACATCCGGAGCGGCGCGGCAAGGTGGTGCTGGCGACAAAGATCGCCGGACCGGCCCGTCAACCGCATAATCCCAGGCACATTCGCGGAGAGACCAACCAGTTCGACCGGGTCAACCTGCAACAGGCGGTCGACGGTAGCCTGAAACGGCTGCAGACAGACTATATCGATCTATACCAGTTGCACTGGCCTGACCGCAGCACAACGACGTTCGGCCGATCAAACTACCCATGGATCGACGATCCGTATTCGGTACCCATCGAGGAAACATTGACGGCCTTGGCGGAGCTGGTCAAGGCCGGCAAGATCCGGCACATCGGTGTATCGAACGAAACGCCATGGGGCGTTGCGCAATTCCTGCATGCGGCGAAACGGCTGGATCTGCCGAAAATCGTCAGCATCCAGAATCCCTACAGCTTGGTAAACCGTACGTTCGAAAACGGTTTGTCCGAATTCACGCATCGCGACGGCGTGGGGCTGTTGGCGTACTCACCGCTCGCGTTCGGCTGGCTCACGGGCAAATATGAAAATGGCGCCCGTCCGGCCGGCGCGCGAATTACGCTGTATGAACGCTTCGCGCGCTACAGCAAACCGCAGTCGGTCGCGGCAATCAGCGCGTATGTGGCATTGGCAAAGGCGCACGGACTGTCGCCGACGCAGATGGCGCTGGCGTTCATCAATGGGCGTGCGTTCACGACCAGCAACCTGATCGGTGCCACTACGCTGTCACAATTGAAGGAAAATATCGATAGCGCCGACGTCACATTGAGCGAGGAAATTCTCACGGAAATCGACGCGCTTCACGAAAAGCAACCCAACCCGGCGCCCTGAGCAGGCGCGGTCGCCGGCGGAACGGAATGGATGCGTATAATCGAAAGGTTTAGTATTCCGCGATATGACGCATTCGGTGTGGGCTACCCGCAACGAAAACCGCGTTTTGAACCTTTTTACGCAACGCGTGCAACATGCACGCGCCGGGAGCATCCATGGCTTTACCCAACGAGAGCGTCAGCATGGCGCTTTTCTGTGATTTCGAAAACGTCGCGCTGGGCGTGCGCGACGCGAAATACGAGAAATTCGACATTAAGCCGGTGCTGGAACGACTGCTGCTCAAGGGCAGCATTGTCGTCAAGAAAGCCTATTGCGACTGGGATCGGTACAAAGGTTTCAAGGCCGCCATGCACGAGGCGAGCTTCGAACTGATCGAAATCCCGCACGTCCGCCAAACCGGCAAGAATTCCGCCGATATTCGCCTGGTGGTTGACGCACTCGATCTTTGCTACACGAAGTCTCACGTCGACACCTTCGTCATCATCAGCGGCGATTCCGATTTCTCGCCGCTGGTGTCCAAACTTCGCGAAAACGCCAAGAAGGTCATCGGCGTGGGTGTCAAGAATTCCACGTCGGACCTGCTGGTTGCAAACTGCGACGAATTCATTTTTTACGACGATCTGGTGCGCGAACAACAGCGCGCCCAGGCCAAGCGTGACGCGGCAACCCGCAAGAATGATGAAGACCGCGCGCCGCGCCAGAAACCGGGGAAGCAAGATTCCCCCGAAGTAGAAGCGCGTAAGGAAAAAGCCTTTGCGCTTGCAGTGGAAACGTTTGATGCACTGGTGACCGAACGGGGCGATAGCAACAAGATCTGGGCATCGGTGCTGAAGGAGGCCATCAAACGCCGCCGCCCCGATTTCAATGAGTCGTATTTCGGCTTCCGCGCATTCGGTGGCCTTCTAGACGAGGCACAGGCGCGAGGACTGTTTGAAGTGGGTCGGGACGAAAAGTCGGGCACCTATGTGTTCCGAAGCGCCCAGGACATCGGCAGCCGGCTGGAAGAGCCGCCGGCATCTGCCGCGCCCGCTCCTCAATCGCCGAACCGCGGCGCACGCCAGGATTTTGCCGCTTCGCAGGACGCCAACGTCGCCGACGAGGGATCGCTTGGCACACAGCGCAGCGCAGCCCCCCGGTCCAACGAGGCGGTAACCGCGGACCGCGCACCCGCGAAAAAGTCTCGGCGTCGTGGCCGGGATCGCGATCGCGGCCGCGACGCAAATAATGAGCGCGACCCAGGCAGCGACCGTGGTAGACGCGACGCGGAGTCGGTTGTCGAAGTCGACCAAGGTGCATTTGCCGAGGACGCCAATACGGCGACGACGGCAGATACCGTGCTGGCGATTATCGACGCCCCGTACGGCGATGCTGGCGATGCGTTTGCAGACGACGCACCTCTTACGGCCGATGCTACCGGCACGAGCAAGTCACCGGAAGCGGCCGACGCCCGCACCCATGGCGCCGAAGCAGGACTCTTCGACGAAGACACCTCCGATACGTTGACCAGCGCACCAGTGGCCAGCGATTCCGCGCACTATCTGGCAGCGGACCGGGATGCGGACGCCTTGTCACTTGGCGAGCGACCCCGCCCCGGCAAAGCCTCGGCCGCACGCCGTGCACGGCGTGCCCCATCGAAGCGCGCGAGCACGGTCGTCACGGAAATGCTCGAACTCGATAGCGAGGCACCGCTTGAAATAGCCACTCCGTCCGCCGACACGCTGGCCGTCAACGTAAGCAGCGTTGTGCCACCGAGCACGGTTGCCGTTGCCGCAAGCACGCCAGACGAAGAAGTCGATGCGGTCACGCCCACGGCGGAAGCAGCACCGGCGAAACGCGGGCGCAGACCCGGCGCCTCCGCGCGGCGCGCGCGCAAGACACCGCAATTGTTCCCCGAGGAATAACGCGGCAGATCGGGCCGTTGCGCGATCACGGCAACGGCGTCTCCCCGAAAAACATGATTCTCGACAACCCATAAGCAAACCAGACAAGTGCCTTCCCGATGTAAGCAGCACGGAGCAGAAGCCCGTTCCGTCCATACGCTGCTTAGAAAGCACATGCCTCAGTCGAAAATCGTCGTCGTCACTTCGCCGCGGGCAAAGCGGAACGCATCGAGGATGTCACCGACGATCGTCCGTCCTTCGGACAGCGGTGGCAGCGCATCCGGTGAAAAAAACCCAACTTCGGACGTTTCGACACCCACCCGGGGCACCGCTCCCGGTTCCGATTCGCATAGGAAATACAGCTTGTAGAAATCACGGGGGTCCAATTTGTACGCGCCCTTGGCCTTGTGTCTCACGCTGAACAATGACTTCACACTCACGCGCAAGCCGGCCTCCTCCCATACCTCCTTGGCCGTATTCTCCGCACCCGACAGCCCGACGTCGGCATAGCCACCCGGCATCGTCCACAAACCATCGAATTTCTCGCGAACCAATAAAATCTGGTCGTCAACGATTACCGCACCCCGCACTTCGATAAGGGGTGTGGCATAGGCGGTGCCCATCGGAGGCATCAGGTCCGGAATGTGGTTGATCGGCACATTGCCAAGATCTGCAAGCATCGCATTCGAAATGCGCGCTATTTCCTCGAAACGTTCTCTATCAAACACGCCCTCGGCAAAGTGCAATCCCGTCGAGGCGATGGCCTGGAGGCGTTTTACGTAGGTAAGCCACTGATTTTCCAAAACTTTCACGCGTCAATATCCCCATCGAACCCATGAACCCATAGCCGTAACGATAAACCAGCATGGACGCACATGGGTTGACTGTACGGTAACAGTGATAGTGCAGCGCAAAGCCGCTTCAGACCCATGACATATACGACACGTTTTGGCGTGGAATACCCGCCACGGCAATTTCCCTGCTAAATCTTTCATTTTTCGGTAGCATCGTGGTTTTCCGTGTTTTCAAGAAAGCGCTTGCCATGATCGCCTCCACACCGACGCTGCGCGTCACGCCTTCTGACCATATCCTGAGCGATGCCGAACGCATCGCGCGTACGACCGGCCCGGGCTTCGGTCGCATATTTACGGATCACATGGTCGTGATTCCGTACCGGGACGGCGCATGGCAGCAAGGCGAGCTGAAGGCCTACGGCCCATTGTCTCTGGACCCCGCCACCTCGGCGTTGCATTACGGTCAAGCGATCTTCGAGGGCTATAAGGCCTTTGCACAACCGGACGGCAGTATTGCCACGTTTCGCCCGGACCAGAATGCCGAGCGTTTCAACCGTAGCGCGGCGCGTCTGGCCATGCCCGCGCTGCCGCCGGAACGCTTCCTGGAAGCGGGTGATGCGCTGATCTCAATGGACCGCAAGTGGGTGCCAACGCCTGTCGGTGAGAGTCTGTACATGCGTCCACTGATGTTTGCATCGGACGCTTACCTGGGAGTACGTCCGTCGGATGAATACCTCTTCCTCCTTTTCGCATCGCCGGCCGGTGCGTACTTCGCGCAAGGCGTAAAGCCGGTGACCGTATGGATCAGCCAGGACTACGTACGCGCGGCACTCGGCGGCACCGGCGAAGCGAAGTGTGCAGGCAACTACGCCGCCAGCCTGGCGGCGCAAGCACAAGCCCAGCAACACGGCTGCGACCAAGTCGTCTGGCTGGACGCCGCCCATCGCGAAGATATCGAAGAAATGGGCGGCATGAATTTGTTCTTCGTCTACAAGGAAGGCGACAAGGTCACGCTGGTCACACCGGAACTGACCGGTTCGCTGTTGCCAGGCGTCACACGTCGCAGCTTGCTGGAACTGGGCCGCGACCTGGGATTCAACACGGAAGAACGCAGGATCTCTGTCACACAATGGCGTGAAGACCTTGCAAATGGTCGTATGTCAGAAGTATTTGCTTGCGGCACCGCTGCGGTGATCACTCCCGTGGGCAAGGCCAAGGCGAACGGTTTCGAAATGACCATCAATGGTGGAGAAAATGGCCCCGTAACGATGCAGTTGCGTCAGGCGTTGCTGGACCTGCAACACGGCGTCTCCGAAGACAAACGTGGCTGGCTGCACAAGGTCTGTTAAAGGCCGTTCGATAAGGCGCGATGCGTAGCAGCGTTGCGTCAGCATTGCCAGAAGGGAGGCACGACGGATCGGCATGCCTCCCTTGTCTTTTTGCTCGCCAATCTCATCGCTTGATGAAAGGCGCGCTCTGATAGCGATATCCGAAGTTGATCAACCCGGCACGACAGAAAACCGCGCAAACTTCATTTTTTGTTTTCTTACTCGGGTACGAACGATGAATATCACAACCACCAGCGTGTTGGATGGGATAGACAGATACATCCCGATAGGTCCGTACGGCGAGAGCGTCTTAATGCGTGACCACGTCGCGTCTATCATAGTACACGTTGATGCGCGTGACGCAGTCTGTTTCGCCATGTCTTGCAAACCTGCCTTGGCGATACTGGGGTGACTACGTCCACTGCACGCAGGCGTTTACCGCTTTGCATAATGTGCAAAATCAAAACGGGCTGGATGTGGCATTTCAATCCATCGTGAATATGCGCCAGGAATGGCAACCGGCATTGCTCCTGGAACGTGCCAATATCCCCCTTGTAGACTCGGACAATATCGACTGGATTGGGCTTCACCGCCGCGATACAAAAATTAATGAAATGATCACCTGGGTCACGTCAAAACCCGAGTCGTTATGGCGTGCCACGTCATTTGGGCAGCTCTACACCGTAAGGTATCTCAACGTATGGCAACCTCGACAGTACTTTCGACACCTTTTTCCGACCGTCACCCCGTACCCCGGAGAGTTCAAGGATATTGCACTTAGGTACTGGCCAGATGCGCTCACACCAATATTGGAAAGCAAGGTCGACATTCCCATTCGAAGTGTCCTCGCCGACTTTTTCGACCGCAGCGAAATCACGTTTGACGCGGTGTCCCTGGCCTTTGCGTGCGAGGCGGCCAGTCACTTGTTTCGTCGTTTCGACGGCGTCTAGGTACGCGAGACATTGCATTGTCGATACGGTGTGAGGCACTTTACACACTGGCAGGCGGTTGAAGAGTGCGTCATCACCGACATTTTCCGAAGCGTAAAAGACAGCAACGACATCGCGTTCATATGCGCTGCTGCCCATAGATGGCGGCCTGACGACTGGACGTTCGTTGCGGCAGTGAAGAATCGATATGTACTCGATTGCGAATATGCGCATAATCGTTGCACCGACGACGATACCAACGAGATTAACCTGCTATCCACATTTCGGTGACCAGACTGAACACTGGTAGCTAGCCGCTTAGCGGCGCACCACTGATAAACGTTCTATCGCATCGAAGCGATATCGTTATTTACCCGCACGGCCGCTCGGGCACGTCTTTCATAACAAATGCGCGCCGTGAACCCGAGCCGACAGGTTCGCTTCGTTTTGCGCGATAAATATGCGTTGATCAGACGAACGTCGACAATCTGAACGGTACTCATCGTTTTTATAAACGATCTTTTCCGTCCATCGCCATGCGAATCATCACCTATGCATTAACGTATCTCTCCTCGGAAAGCGTTGAGCGGGACAACAGTGATAACGACGAAAATATTCACAGGCAACCCAATCCAGGTACGCTGCAAAAACTACCCGATGAGCTTTTAACCACCATTTTCACCGCGCTTCAAGCGCGTGGGCTTTTCAACATTGGATTAGTGAGCAAGCGGCTCCGGACACTTATTGTTCCCCTATCTCCGTCAAGTATCACCGCGATTCAAAAAATTGGAAAAGTGCGGACGGGACGACCCGCTGGCTGGCTCTTCTTCCAGGCGATCAAGAGTATCGAAGCAGCAAGCGTATCCGCGCACCGGCCTGCGCTGCTTCGAGAACTGATCTTGGCCGTCCCGACGAACTACAGACGACGCGGTTGTACCTGGGACACAGAGTTCTTCGATAACGGCTGTTTTTTTAAAGCAATCAGCGCGCAATACGCCATGATCACACCGCAGCCGAAATTGCTATCCGATACGCTCGCATTGATCGATTTGTTTGTCGCCCATTTCGTTGCCTACGAATCTTTTGATGACAACGCAATGCAACCTATCGATCTCATGAGAGTAACCGACAAAGCATTTTGGCCGGCGATGCTTGACTCATTGTTGATGGACGTCCCTGCGTGTCATCTGAAATCCGAGATCAGACTATTTTGTGACGAATATCATGGCCCCGAAAACACGATTTCGTGGGCACTCGCGTGGCAAATGGCAACTTCCCGATTCAGGTAGAAGCAGTCTCAACGAACCTCACTTCCTCCATGCGAATCCGGTGATCGACCGATGGCCTACTGCTGTGCTGTTTTTAACAATGGCGCAACCTGCCAAAAGGGGCACTGGTGCAAATAGCCGGTGGGAATCGGTTAAAGTATTGAGCCCAACAATCGGGTGAACGCTGATGAGCAAGCGCAAAGGCGGAGATGTG
The DNA here is from genome assembly GCF_000970345.1 of Robbsia andropogonis. Classification (GTDB taxonomy): domain Bacteria; phylum Pseudomonadota; class Gammaproteobacteria; order Burkholderiales; family Burkholderiaceae; genus Robbsia; species Robbsia andropogonis. Next base: position 17,025 of record NZ_LAQU01000026.1, read on the forward strand.
CTGTCTAATAGTCGACATTTTGATCAAGAAATCATCGTCCTGTGCGTGCGCTGGTACCGTCGCTACAAGCTCAGCCTACGTGATTTGGTGGAAATGATGGTAGAGCGCGGTTTATCGCTGGCTCACACCCCCGTCATGCACTGGGTGATGCGCTTTACCCCGGAGTTCGTTAAACGCTGGAACCGATTTGCGATCCCTTCGGGTCGATCGTGGCGGGTCGACGAGACCCTTATGAGGATTCGTGGCAGATGGGTCTACCTGTACCGGGCGGTCGATCGAGATGGCAATACAGAGGACTTCTTACTCGGGGTCAAACGCGACGTGGCCGCAGCCAAAGCTTTTTTCGCGAGGCGACCAGGCACCAGGGCCAGTCACCAGAGACTATCACGCTCGACGGTTACGCTGCCTCGCACCGCGCGGTGCGGGAAATGAAGGTCGATAACCCGCTGCCCGAAGACACGAAGGTCCAATCCTCGAAGTATCTGAACAATCTGATTTAGCAGGGCCATCGAAACATCAAATCGAGAACGAACGCGATGCTTGGCCTCAAATGGTTCGCAAATGCCGCGGCAACGATCTCTGGCATCGAATTGATGCATCGCATTCGCAAGGGCCAGTTCGATCTGACTAAACTCGGTCTCAAGCATGCCGCTATGCCTGCCGTATGGAATGCTGTTCTGTCTTCTTCATACAATATCCTACATGTAGGAACATTCTCAACACTCTTACCTGTTTGCACCAGAACCCGCAAACCCAACATGCGAACCCAAATCGCACCGTTACGAATCGCCGTCGATCGTAAAAGAGTTGATCGATCCGTTACGCCCTGAGATACGATCAACGCGCATACCGGGAGAGCCCATTGCAGCACCGTGCTTGCACTTAGACCGAACGAAGACCTAGCCACCCGCGGCTTGCAAACTTTCCCCGCGATGAACCGCACGCTTTCCAGATTTCATGCTTTCCACTTCGTAGCGTGGATCATCGGCACTGGCATCAAACGTGTGACCATCCAGATGCACTCGCTCACGCAAAATGCGTACTATTTTTCCTTTCGTTTCACCCTGCGGTGTCTGCCACTTGACGTGGTCGCCGAGCTTCCACTGATTGATCATGATGCCGTTCCTTGATCGTAATATCGTACCGGAGCGTGAGCAAATGTCGTGCCGCGCCCATTTGGACCGTGACAAAGCAATGAACCATGCCGAATGTTAGGTTCCAGCCGAAAGAGTCCTTTGCTGAATGGTGTTTGGACATTATCGGACGCCTTTGTCATCATGCGCTGTTCCATGCTCCACTGCATTTGCACTGTTCCACCTCGAATTTACACGCAAACGTCTCCTTGCCCTGTTGCAGTTCGAATATCAATCAAGCTTTCAGCAAATCGGCTGACCGACGATGCTGGGTTTATTGTTAGACGGCTCGGCAGCGAATTTGAGATATGAATTCACGCTATTTTTTGAGAAGTATGATGGGCTTGGTAACCCAATGTATTGAAAATCTGTGTCGCAAGCAGCCACCGCGCAGCGTAGGCCTTCGTCAATCTCGGTTTAGCAAAAAAATCTCTACGCGCTTTTGCAACCAACCTTGCAATCCAGTTTTTAGACATTTCATCGGTTGAAGCAGCGTGCCGAAGGTCTGCAAAGCAGATAAAGTATGAGCAAAAATTGAAGGCAGCGGCCGATAGAGATGCCACACTTGTCATCGAGCAAACCAGTTTATCGGTTGCCTCTTCTGCGCATCAGAATCACGCTGAAGGCTTAAAGCCCGGTTTCTTGCGGACTGCGCCGACACCAAACGCAACGAGCACAAGTGCCTCTTCGTTTCACGAGATGTCTTTTCTCCAGCGCCCCCGAACCTGCACATATTGCAGGTTACCTACACCTCATACGTCTCTCAATAAAAGGCGCGGATATCATTCGGCATTTCTTCAAAAAGATGCCGTGTCTCTGGGCGTTCCAACGCTCATAACAGTGGGATAAATAATCATGCAAGCTTTGAACGATATTTTTTCTTATTTTTGGAACGACAGCGAAAATGACAATCTGCTCATCGGCAAGGAGCCGGCGCCTGCCGATAAAACAAATCGAGACAATCCTTTTAACGTACCGGAAAAGATCGTCGATGCCTTTGCATCACTTCTGTCCGCACGGACCCTGCTCAGACTTGCATTGGCAAATAAACGCCTTCATTTTTTACTAACATCGAATTTCCAATCCACTTTCACAGCTCTTTCCATGATCGAAGCAGCGCGACGGGATACTTCCGTCGCTTGGCCCTTCGTTCGCGCCATCGAGAGCATCCAGACCGTCAGCATTAGCGCACAACGACCAGCCTTGTTCAGACAACTGGCTTTAACGATATCGGGCCCTCGACAATTCGCATGGTCCGACGACGATCAGCGAAATTACATGTTTGACAGCAATAAATTCTACAAAGCGATCGCAGATGAAACTCGACTCATACCATTGCCGCCACGGTGCACGCTCGACGCGCTTGCATTGATTGATCTTACTGTTGCCACTTCCACCGGGTCGCGGGTTTTCAAGCCTACGGAGATAACGCATTTTAATTTTTTGAAAACAAGCGAAAAAGCATGGTGGCCTGCAATGCTCGAGTCTTTGATCATTGATATCCCGGCACAAGATTTGAAGGCGGAAATTGCTACATTTCTGGAAAAGTACGACGATCAGATGGTGCAGATATCTGACCCGCTTGCTTGCGTTCTGGCAACTACTTTGTTCTTCGGCAACACGCGGTCGGGCGCAGATGTCCGTTCAGAAATGCAAAGACGTTTTGGCGTTACGCGTTCAGAGCAGTGGCGTACTATTGATCACGCCATCGCATCACACATTCATCTCCATTTCCGTGCGGAACCGCCCGGTCCGGCGTTCGATGCAGAATGCACACGATGGCGCACCAACGATGAGAAATTTGTAGTCTTGGCAGAATCAGCAGCCCTCGCCGCTAACCCGAGATATGATTTTGGCAACAGACCGATGATCAGCATGCCGGATAAAACATGGGGCTGGAGTATCTGGTGAACATTCACCACCGATATCTGGTTTAGACAACATCATCGGTTGGACGTTCGTCGTTTTAATTGCAGTTGCTTCGCGATAGCGTTGGACGGCATGCAATTCAACGTTGCCTCCACGCTTGTAACATAAAGGCGTAAAGCGCACCGCATATGCGTCATGGCAGACTCATAGGTTCCCATCGGCAGCCCCTTCCTTTGCCGCATCTGCGGATGATGGCGGCGCCAAGGATGTCAAATAAATGCATATTGCCATCATCACTCTTCGTTTTTCCAACCAAGTGTTCGCTACCTATTCAAACTATCTGGTTCGTGAAGTCATTCACGAACTTGGCACGCAAATTTTCCGAGTAATAACCTATGCAAAAACTTAGTACCTTATCGTCCGACGGGTATCGTGATCATGTTAATGCAGCCCCATCTCATGACGTCCACCCGATCGCGGAAATAAGTGATACCTATCATGAGGCGCTTATGGTGCGGGCTGTCACAGAGCGAAACGTAGGGAATTTTCAAGTATTGCCGGACAACCTGATTGTCCAGCTGGCAGTGCCCCTTCCCGCAAACACGTTATCAAATCTTAGAATATCAAACCGATATCTCAGCGCCTTATTGACGCCAGATATCCTCTCGAACGCTATGGCATCCGAAGACGTCGTAAGGACCAGCGCAAAGACAGAAATGGACTTCCTAACGGCAGCAAATGCCTATATAAATTCCTATAAACTGCCGTCTCCCCTTACACCTGCGTCGATTCGGGCCGACGCCTTGACGCTTCCGTACGTTGATGGTTTGGTCGATAGTGAGGTATCTGTCAGACACCGAGGATATATCTACCTTCACGTTTTGTCTGGTGCAGTCAAAGCCGCCAAGCGGTGCATAGAACTGCCACTGCAATCGCTAAGAGCCACCCTCGATTTAATTGACCTCGAAGCAGCGGAATATGCTGGAACAGACTCTTTTAGTCATGGTGAAAGCAATCCTTATCATTTATTTACCAATACAAACCCATTATTTTTACCTGCGATGCTCGAATCACTAGTGACGACGGTCCCGGCTGCCGGTCTAGTGTTTGAACTCAGTATATTTTGCAGAAGGTTCGACGGAACATTAGACGCGGTATCAGACACGCTGGCGGGGATGTTAGCTGCAGAGCTTTTCTTTAACGGACCATTGCCCCCGCGAATTCATCCTCATGCAAAAGGGCCAGCCGTTCGCGAAATTATGCATCGACGTTTTGGGGTAAGCAGCGAAGCGCAGTGGAAAGCAGTCGATCGAGATATCGCTTCGGGAATATATCGACGATTGGATCCAATCGTTCCCCGCATCGAACAGTTATGTCAGCATTGGCGTCTCCATGACGCGTCGTTCAGGAAACTTGTGGAAGATATTCTCCTCGCCGAGCGTCCTATTCTATACAAAAAATTCATCGAATCGCGTTAAACCTCTTGCGCTTTCTCACGAAAAAAGAACAACGATAAGCCAAAAGCAACGTCAAGCTTACCTTTGTTCTTCCCAACGCCGTCCGTCCACCAAGGATGGCGAAGGTCAGACGGTGTCAACACATCGCGTAGGGTCTACTTGAACAACAAATCATCTTCGACCGCCACTTTTCCTTCGCTTTTTATTATATTTTTTCGCCGCTTTTGCAAATTTAGTCAGACAGAAGGTTACTATGCTCAATCGTATGCGACTCTACCGGCACAGCTACCATGCAACTGTTAGGCAATTCGTTGGCATATCTAAGCTTGTGGAGCACATTCTACGACGATGTGGATGAAACGTCAGCGTATCCCATTAATAGCGCTAAACAGTGCCATCTGTTGGAACTATCAAGTGACCTCGTGATTGTCGTCGCTGCATTGCTCCCAGCGCATTCAATCGTGCGATTCGCGTCGGCGAATCATCAACTCCACGCCCTTTTGCGCTGTAGGTTCCCCTCAACGTTTCAGGCTGTCGTCGATATTAAAAACATATCTTCGGGCACGCCGGTGGGTAAGCTTTTCACGCAAGCGATAAACAGCATTCAAGCCATTAGTATTCGTACGCAGCAGCCGGCATTGCTCCGCGACCTGGTATTGACTCTAGAAGCAGGATCGCAACGTTTCGATACCTCGCCTGGAGGCTGTGACGATGGTTTTGATAGCGGGCCTTTCTATGATGCTATCTCGAAACAGGAAAGCGAAATAGCGGTTCCTCCCCGATGTCGATCTGATGCGCTTTCTTTAATAGACCTTATTGTTGCCCGATATGCAGGTTGCGCATCGTTCAAACGATGCGCAACCCACCCTTTCGATCTTTTGAAAATGACAAACAAGGCGTTCTGGCCTGAAATGCTTGACTCCTTGATGGCGAACATTCAACCAGACGAACTGAAACGGGAGATAACATTGTTCGCCGAGGAATACGAAGGATCAGTCCATAATATATCCACGCGACTCGCCGCCGAGTTGGCGGCGACCATGTTAGTCAATGACTATAATTATTGGGATGACGTACGATCAGTCATGCATCGTAGATTTGGTATATTGAACGAAGCACAGTGGCATGCGATCAGTCATCGCATTGCTACGCGGGTGTATGTGAGTTGCCTCGTCTAGATCCTCAATATTCCAGCCTTCAAAAATGCTCGGTACGCGCATCCGTGACACAATAAGTAATATCGGCTCGCCACCGATCACCAGTGCCATGCGGTCCCACTGCTGAGAAACGCTATCCATTTTGCCGGATCTGCTAATTGACATACTGCTATCGCGGCTAATATTGCAGGCGCACCCATGCGCCAAGTCGCCTTGCAGGTTGCTCTCTCATACAGACCGCATAGTCTTGACCCTTCCACCGCCGGCACAAAGTGCTATTTATCCTCACTAAAACGCATATGTGTCATGGCACTTCGCCTAGTGCGATTCTTCTTCTCCAGGACTACGAACTGCGATAGGTGAAATTCAACAGAACGCATTCATACACAACGTTTTCACACACAGCCATGCAAACACTGACTAACCTATTGAACGATACCTTAACCTGTTTATTTTCGCAAAATGCATACAGTGATCCAATCGTCGTGGAAGCAACGATTGATTCCAGCAAAAGCAAATATCGGGACTATTTGGATGAGCTTCCCGGCGAATTGTTTATGGCGACCACGTCCGTGCTTACGATGCATGCAATACTGCAACTCGGATCAACATGTAAGCGCCTCGGTGCAAAAATGCACGCATCGTTCCCTAACCTTTTCAAGGCGCTTTCGGAAATAAAGGCTACCCGGACCGCACCAGTGCCAGTCTTGTTTTTTCCTGCTATTTTATCGTGCATAGAACAAGTCAGCATCAATAGGGTACCTGCGACTTTATTACGAAAGTTGCTTGTGGACGTACCACGCAACCGTCGGTCCCTAGATAGCCGCATTCCTGCAACGCAACGCGTCTATGTCAATCATATCGAAACTGCCGTGGCCCGGCAAAAGCATCTAATTCCGTTCCCACCAGCATGCCGGGCTGACGCGCTTTATTCTATCGACCTTATGGTTGCGCGCCATCTCTGCGGCGCTGTCAATGCGGAAAGCACACGCAAAGAATTGAGCTTTCTCCTCTTGCACACGACACACGCTTTCTGGCCTGCCATGTTGGATTCAGTGCTAGTAGATATCCCAGCAGATGACATCCCGGAAGCAATCAAAATTTTCCTGGATCGCTATGAAGGCAGCGTAGAAAAGATTTCGAATTCGTTCGCGAAAGCTTTGGCAAGTGAGATGTTTTTCCAGAGAGACTTACTTGATGCTTTCAGGGATAGCAAAAATAAAGGTGCCATCATTCGAGAAATACTGCAAACCCGCTTCGGAGTAACACGGGATGTGCAATGGCAAGTCATTGACGAATGTATAGCTCTAAATCTTCATAAAAATCTGAATTCCTTACCAGGAGCACGCTTTGATAAACTATGCGAAAATTGGCGTGCCAACGATACCAATTTTGTGATTCTCGCGGAGCAAATGACAGTTGCGAAAGCACCGCATTTTAATTTTGGTGACCGATCAATGCGCTCTAACAGTTGGATAAACTGATTTTCCTCAATTTGAAGTTGAAGGATTTTCTGGCAGCGACTGTGGTTAATTTCAAACCGCATGCTCGGCAAGAATCCAGCCACCGGCGCCCGATCCGTTGACGATGCACTTCCGTAGGTACGGCGCGAGAGACCGCACGCGTCTTACTGGTCTCGCATAATGCTGTATTCAATTCAAGGGAGCGCGGAGCCGCATCATGCATCAATGCCGAAAACTGCATTATCAGCACGTTGGTTTATCGCCACCTCGCTACGTCTACCGCGACTCATCAACGGCCATCTGTTTTTCTTGTAATTTTTAAATTCGCCGCCCGCACTAATCCAGTTCCGCATTAAATCGGCCACGCATCTCACATTTTACCTGATTTATATCAAGCTTCTTTTCATGAAAGAGCCATTCGGAAACTATATTTTGAATATTCGAAGAAGTGTACCCGCCTGAACCGTCGTATTCCTCAATGAATAGCATTATTTCATCGCTTAAATTTTCTGATGGAATGGACGATAGAAGCGAGTCGAGCATCGCTGGCCATAGGACTTTATCTGTCTTTCTTAGCAAATTGCATGGCGACATGCAACAACTATCAAACGTATGATGCACTATCCAACGCGCAACCATAAGATCGATCAAGGCGAATGCGTCGGATTTGGCTAGGGGTAATGAATCGGCAGTGGATAGTGCTTTTATCAATTGCTCCTGTTTGGTAAGAACGTCACAAAAAGAGCTAGTATCGAATCCAAGTTCGTCTAAATTAAATTTCCCGTTCCCGTTCAAATAACATATCGGCTTATCTTGCACACTCAAGATCGGACCGACGGGCAAGGATAAAACATAAAACACCCTATCCAATCCCTTATTTACTAACGACATAAAGGCATCATACTTGCTCGTTGGAACATCGTATTGCTTTAAGCAAAAATCTGGCTGTATGATTTTGAGGGCGGATAAAGGTACGGATTGTACGTAAGAACGCAAAAACGACGGTTGCATCGCGCAAATACTAGTGATACGAATAACCTTAAACGCATCAGCCTTTGAGGCATTAATACTCATTATCACCGTGGCGTCGTAAAAATCGTTTTCCATGGTCGCCTTAGACGCATAATCATAGAATGATTTTGTTATCTTGATAGATTTACATTGCAAGCACAGTATTTTGTAGAATTTCTGGTTTGTAGATGCAAGGTTGAATAGATGTTGTTCCGGCAACCGAAATGCAAATTCGTAAATCAACTCATTTGGTAGTTCACAAATAGTATCTCGATGTTCGCTTTCGTCCGCATCGAAAAACGCTTGATCATCATAGGTCACCGAATCCCATAAACTTGAAAGCGTACTTCTTGCAATATCCATTTCACATCCTTGATTAATTAATCGCACAACAAATTTATAAAATTTGAAATAACTTGGTTTAAGTTACTTTGAAATTGAGAAACTGTCATGCTATCGAACCTTATCAAATAAAGATAACGGCTAATGTTTGGAATCTGACATGGAAACTTAAGTCGATAGATAGAATACCTCCAACGCAGTAGCATCCACTTCAAACTCAACAATATGAACAAGGTCAGCGCGCAAGATCTCGTATGTTTCCCATTGCCATAAGCAGAAGAGCGCATCTCCAATAATATACCTTTTACGTTTTCCTAAAAATAAACAATAAACAAAGCTGAGTAATCGTCAACACCATTTAGTTCGCGTTGTTAGCGCGATCGCTGCACGTCATATCTCGTAATCATCATGACAGGTGAGCATGATCAATTCGACGAGCCGCATATTCGTATGCTCCGATATGCCATTCTGGCGTGCGTGCAACGCAAAGGTAAGCGATGAAGTGCGCGAGCCCTACTTGGCCGATAGAGCTGGCAGCGATACAACTTTAAAAAACACCTCGCTCTGTATGGCGCCGAGCTCAATCTCGCTGAGGTCCTTTATCTGCTGAAAACAAGAACATCTTGGATGAGGAAAGCCAGAAGAGCCACATTTTAAATTAGTATAAGCTACTGAATGTGCCCCTATTTGTCTTGAAAGACTTCGTTGACTGGAAGCGTAGATACACTGTCCCAGCCACTTCATAATCAAGGGTTGCAGCACGACATTGATTGCTGCTTGTATTGCCCGCCGTACTTCGACAGTATAGCTTTGTGCGGTCGAACCATTCGCAACCTTTCACAGCAGCAGAAACTAAGGTATCCCAATCACTTTCCCGGCTCGATTACATATCTTATATCGTGAGTCCGCTATCAATTTTCCGGGTAACGCGCCATCACGCAGGCTTCATTGCGAACCTAGTTCAATGATGCCTCCGCTAAAACCCAACCGGTTGCCGCTCAGATATCGCGGTATTTTGGATAGTGACTCTTCGAACATCGCACGAAGAGTCAGCTGGAATGATTGTAGATAAGCGGTCGAAATTCTGGATGCGCCTGCTTTAGAGACAGTAGCACAAGCACATGGGCTCCCGATGCCAGTTCATTTTTACCGATAGCGGCTCGCCCGCACGTATGTGCCAGACGGTCGGGATGGAACACGGCAACGTAGCGGAAACCATCGGTTCCGCTACAATCGATCTCCGTATGGTCTTCCGCATCGACAGACCGCGATAGTCACATTGTTGTAGCAGCCGCGCAGCAAGTCTTCGCGACTGGGTGTTGATTGCCACGTTCGCCTAATGACCGGCGTGTTCCGGATCGTTATCTTCCTTAGCCTCGTCGAGGTAAGGCGTCCGATAGCCACTGCGCACACCCCAGCTATAAAAAAGGAACGCAATGACGGCGACGATCAGTATGTCCCAATTTTCCGGCAAATAGCCTTTGCCACCAAACTCTCGACCACCGAAGTAGGACAGTAACGCCATGACGAACAGATAGGCGATCAGCCATCTCGCCGCACGCCAGTCATGACTCCACCCCTGCCAGCCATGCTTGGCCTGGTAGTACAGATACACCGGCAACGCGACGGCCATCAGCACAATGATCTCGCCCGTCAGCGGCCAGCGCGCCCAGTACAGAATCAGCGAAGCGAACACAAACGCCAACGGCGCGACAATACCCATGCCGGACAGCACCAGCGGTCGCTTCAAGTCCGGCGCGTGGCGGCGCAGCGCCATCACGCTGACCGGTCCTGTCAGATAGGAAATCACGGTTGCAACAGAGATCACCGCTGCCAGTGAACTCCAGCCACGGAAGAAGAACAGGAAAACAAACGAGACAGCAAGGTTGAACCACATCGCCGGACGCGGCACACCATATAGCGGATGCACATTGCCCAGAATTGCCGGCAGCGTGCCATTGCGTTCCATCGCGAAGATCATCCGCGACGTGGTAGCCATATAGGTGATACCCGTCCCACTCGGGCTGACAAACGCGTCGATATAAAGCACTAACGCCAGCCAGTTCAGGCCCAAGGCAATTGCCAGGTTGGCAAACGGCGAGCTGAAATCGATATGATTCCACCCCTGCGCGATTTGCTCAGGCGTTACAGCGCCAATATAGGCTGCCTGCAACAGCACATACAACACCAATGCGAGCAGGATCGAGCCAATCACCGCGAACGGGATACTGCGCGAAGGGTTGCGCGCTTCACCCGCCAGGTTAACGGGGCTCTGAAAGCCATTAAATGCAAAGATGATGCCGCTAGTCGCCACGGCAGTAAACACCGCCGACCAGCCGTATGGCGCGAATTGCCCCAACACGCCCCCGCCAGCGGCGGCATCGGTAGGCGCCGATAAGTGACCGAAGTTCGCAACGGTAAATTGGCTGCCCATCAGACCAATGACCGTCAGCCCAGGCACGACGAACTTAAAAATCGTGATCAGCGAATTGGCACGGGCGAAAATCTGCACGCTCCAATAATTCAGGAGGAAATAAACAACCACGAGGCCGGCGGACAACAGCAAGCCTGTTGTGGAAAGTGTCTCATTTTGATAAAGCGCATGGGCCCACGGAAAAGGCCAGGAACTCATGTATTGGATCGACGCTTCGGCCTCAACTGGAATCACCGAGACAATCGCAATCCAGTTCGCCCAGGCACTGATGAAACCTACTAACGAGCCATGTGAATAGCGCGCGTAACGCACCATCCCACCTGATTCCGGAAACATGGCGCCCAGCTCCGCGTAAGCCAACGCGATCGCCAAAATCACGAGTGCCCCGATCACCCATGCCACCAGCGCGGCCGGACCGGCGATCTTCGCCGCTCGCCATGCACCAAATAACCAGCCTGAACCGATAATCGAACCGAGCCCTGTCAACAACAGTGCAATCGGACCAATGGACCGATGGACGCGTGAGGCGGACCCGCCACCATTCCTCGTCTGTGTTCCCTGCATGCGTACTCCAAATCAGATGCCAACGAAAATACTAAGTGTGGCGAAGGAGCGGTAGTTTATCCGACTACCGCTCCTTCGTCTTATTAAATCTGTCTTTTCAGAATGGTGTCTACTGACTCATTCGAAAGAATTGAAAGAAGAGAAAATACTTGTCGCAATGGTGAGATTTATGTTGATTTGCAAATGTCTCTAAAAACACGGAAGTTTTTCTATAGTTGACTCAAGTATCTCGAAATATCCACGATCAGCTGTATGTCAACGACTCACAAAAAACGGTCGACGTGACACCGCGAATCGATTTTAAGGATTACCCTGATAGCAATCGTAGCAAGCCGGTGATAAAGAATTGGACTTGCTACGCAATTGCCAGAATACCGATTACTGCTTTCGGCCGAACATGTCCATAAGGCCACCCAAGGTAGACAGAACATTATCGGATTTTAATTGGCCGTCTTCCGGTAATTTACCTTCCGGCGTTGCACGATCCACCACGCCGGGTAGCACCATCGCCAATATCCCGGTCAATTGTTCGACCGGCATGCCAACCTTCGACGCTAAAGCCTCCAGCATCGGTTTACCCAACACGGTGAGCAATGTCGCCGGATCGATAGGCAGGTTTGCGCCTTGCCCGATCCACGACGACACGATCGCCCCGGCACCGGCGTCATGAAACTTTTGTACAAAACCATTCAACCCGCCGGGCTGGCTGTTAACAAATCCAATAGCCGCATCGACCAGCCCATTACCGCCTGCGGCGCCTTGGGCACCCAATCCGTCTAAAATGCTCATCGCATCCTCTTCTGTCAGTTGGTTTCGCGGCGTGTTCACGCTTTGTTAGCACGGACATACGCCTCATGGCGCGGCATTGTACCGGAGAGGACTGACACGTCATACCGCATCGCCTGCAGGCTGTCATAACAAGACAGCCGTACCGCCTCTATTGAAAACGTGGTCGCCACCATCGACAATCCCACGAGAAGCAGTAACGCTTCGGGCAAACGTCGATCATCTCGGCGTCAAAAGCCTCGGGATCGAACAGGACGAACAGGCAGGTCGGCAGTCTTACGCATTTCCGGCTGGTCGATTGTGACATCACTGTCAGGATAGGCAATACAGGGAAGAATCCAGCCTTGCGCGCGTTCATCAGCCGTGACGCCTGGCCAGTCGATGTCGTAACGGACCGCACCTGCCACACAACGGCATAGGCAGGCGCGACAACTGCCGTTTCGGCAGGAGCTGGGCAGCGTCATTCCTTCGCGGGCCGCCGCGGCCAATATTGTCGTTTCACGGGCCGCGGGTACGGTGCGCCCCGCCGGCAGCACGGTCAGCCACACACCACTCGCGGATGACCGCTGCGCATGTCCCGGCGGGGCCTGCTCGCCCGCCTTGCTGTCGATCGTCCCACCACTCACGCTAGCCGCTGATCGTTCAATCATCGTATTTTGTGCAATGTCGGCCGCAACAAGGCAACGCTGCCTTACGCGGACATCGCTGTCGTGCGCCGCCACATCCACAGCCCCAATAACAGACAGCCTGCCAGCAGGACCAGCGCGAACGTCGCCACACCCGGCCAAGCACCCCGCTCCCAGAAATGACCGCCGACGGAACCAAGAAAGCTTGAACCCAGATAATACGCGAGTAGGTAAAGCGACGACGCATGGCCTTTCGCGCCCACCGCCAGACGCCCCACCCAGCCACTGGCAACCGAGTGCGCGATAAAGAAGCCGATGGTCAGCGCGACAATGCCCGCAATCATCATCGCCAGCGCTTGTGACAGTGTCAACAAGACACCCACGATGGTCAATACGATCCCTGTAACCAGCACCGGGCCACGACCATACCGGTCAGCCATGCCGCCCGCGACCGACGACGCCACGACACCAAACAGATAGGCGCTGAAAATCAGTCCAGATTCAGCGCTGTTCAAGTTGAAGGGCGGTGCGATCAGTCGAAAACCTGCGTAGTTGTAGATCGTGACAAAGGCGCCCATGACGAGGCATCCGATACCGAACACCATCGGCAACATCGGATGCGCAAGATGGCGACGCCACAGCGCCAGATGATGCGGCGGCCCCAGACCTACCTTGGATGTGAAGTTGCGAGATGGCGGCAACAGCATCACAAAGGCCACGGCGGCAATGAGATCGATGACGCCGAGCGACGCCATTGCCGTGCGCCAGGAAAACCAATCGGTCAAGACGCTCATCCCCACACGGCCCATCATGCCGCCGAACGCGGTGCCCCCGACGTACAGGCCCATCGACATCCCAAGGCCTCTTGGATCGATTTCCTCCGCGAGGTACGCCATGGCCACTGCCGGCACGCCGCCAAGGACAAAACCTTCCAGCGCGCGCCCGATCAGGATCAGGTGCCAGCTCGGCGCAAACGAAACCAGCAGGTTGCACAGCGCCGCAAGCATTAACGACCCGAACATCAATCCGCGTCGGCCGACTCGCTCGGATAGCGGTCCGGCGCACAGGATCGAGAAGGCAAGCAAACCCGTGCTCAACGACAACGCCAGCGAACTTTGCGCGGCACCGATGTGAAACTCGCCAGTCAGCACCGGCAACAGCGGCTGCACGCAATATAACAACGAGAATGTCGAGAACCCGGATAGAAACAAGGCCAGACTGATCCGCCGGTAATCGACCGAACCACGTTGAACGCCGGTCCAGACCGGAGCCGGAGGGGATGACAAGGGCGGCGTGCCGCGGAAGGTAGAAACGATCTTTGAGTGCATGGGAGTTACAGGCGTCCGCCCGGACGGTATCCACCGGGAACGTCGCGACGTCCTTTGTAAAGTTGCCGGCAAGCTCGCGGATCGCCGCAAAATCAACCTTGCAACAATGAACTTGCCACTTCGATAGTGTGCGCTGATAGCGATATACTGTCCAATATATGGAAGTCTCATCTCCCATACACAGGAGATATAGTATGGAGTTGCGGCATCTTCGATATTTCGTCGCCGTCGCGGAGGAAGCGAACTTCACCCGTGCGGCGGCGCGGCTTGGTATAGGGCAACCGCCGTTAAGCCAGCAAATCAAGCAGCTGGAGGCATTAACCGGCGTGCGCCTGTTTCATCGTGGCGCGCAAGGGGTGAGCCTGACCGAGGCTGGGCAGGCGTTCGCCCCGGAGGCTCGCGCCGCATTGAGCGCGGCAAGCCGAGCGTTGCAAGCCGCACGACGCGCTGCACAAGGGGAAATCGGCCGTTTGAGCGTGGGCTTCACCAGCTCGGCATCGTTCAACCCCGTGCTTCCGCAGGCGATCCGCCGCTTCCGGCGCGCCTTCCCCGAAGTGGTTTTATCCCTGGTCGAAGCAAACACGCAACATTTGCTTGATGACCTTCAGGAAGGTCGGCTGGATGCCGTGTTTATTCGCCCCAGTGATCAAGCAATCGACGGCTTGATGCTGCATCGATTCGCGGATGAGTCGATGAAAATCATCGTACCCTCCGACCACCATCTCGCCTGCGGCAAGCCATTGCCACTCACCGCGCTTGCCGGTGAACCTTTTGTGTTTTTTCCTCGAGCGAATGGCATATCACTGTTCGAAGAGGTATACAAAGCCTGCATCGGCGCAGGGTTTACGCCTCTTCTCGCGCAAGAGGCGCCGCAGATATCGTCGGTGGTCAATCTGGTGGCGGCGGGCCTGGGCGTCTCAATCGTCCCGGCCGCCATTGCGACCGTGCGGGTTGACGGTGTGCAGTATCTGGATATTGTCGGTCCCGCGCCCAAGGCGCGCCTGGCACTGGCGGTCCGCCATCCAGGCGACGCGGAAGATGGAAATGTCATGCCCTTGACACGTGCGTCCTGCGTAAATGCAGGGGAAGCGCTGTCACCGTTGCTACGCAATTTCCTGGCGTTACTGCCGCCGCCGCATAACGCAGGGCTTCCACCAATTGGCTGAAACCCCCGTCAGGCATGGATTTCAGCGTTTTTAGAAAGACGACGTTCATGTTCGCCGATCCGAAAATGACCGGGCGAAATAGGGGCGAGAGAGGAATGCTGCAGTGCAAGTCTTATATTAGACCCAAGACCTGTTCGGATTCTTGCTATACTCGAACCCGCTCATGGTCCTCACCCGGAAGCCCGCCCGGCACACCACCGTACGGCCTGTAAAATGCGCCAGTGGATGCGAGACGCGGGATCGGGCGACACCTTTATGTGGAAACCGAGGTAATCAGAAAAATGTCCAAGACGTCGAAGATCATTTATACCCTGACTGATGAAGCGCCCGCGCTCGCGACCTATTCGCTGCTGCCCATCATCAAGGCGTTCACGCACTCGTCGGGGATCGACGTGGAGACCCGCGACATCTCCCTGGCTGGTCGTATCGTGGCGCAATTCCCGGACATCCTGGATGCCGCGCACAAGCAAAGCGACGACCTGACCGAACTGGGCGAGCTGGCCACCACGCCGGAAGCGAACATCATCAAGTTGCCGAACATCAGCGCCTCGGTGCCGCAATTGAAGACGGCCATCAAGGAACTGCAAGCACAAGGCTACAAGTTGCCGGAATATCCGGACGAGCCCAGGAACGACGCCGAGAAAGACATCAAGGCACGTTACGACCGCGTCAAGGGCAGTGCCGTGAACCCGGTGCTGCGCGAAGGTAACTCAGACCGCCGCGCACCGCTCTCCGTGAAGGCTTATGCCCGCAAGCACCCGCACAAGATGGGTGCTTGGTCGGCCGATTCGAAGTCGCACGTCTCGCATATGACGAGTGGCGATTTCTACGGCAGCGAAAAATCCGCGCTGATCGCCGAAGCCGACACGGTCCGTATCGAATGGGTTGGCAAGGACGGCACGGTCAAGGTTCTGAAGGAAAAGACCGCGGTGAAGGTGGGTGAAATCATCGATTCGGCTGTGCTAAGCAAGAACAAGCTGCGCGCTTTCATCGTCGAGCAAATCGCCGATGCGAAGAAGCAAGGCGTATTGCTGTCGCTGCACTTGAAAGCAACGATGATGAAGGTGTCCGATCCGATCATGTTCGGCCATGTCGTCTCGGAGTTTTATAAGGACGTACTGACGAAACACGCTGACGTATTGAAGCAAGCCGGCGTCAACGTCAACAACGGGATCGGTGATCTGTATGCGCACCTGTCGGATCTGCCGGCGGACAAGCGCGCCGAGATCGAAGCCGACCTGAAGGCGGTGTACGCGCAGCGTCCGCCACTGGCCATGGTCAATTCGGACAAGGGCATCACGAACCTGCATGTGCCGAGCGATGTCATCGTTGACGCATCGATGCCGGCGATGATTCGTGACTCGGGCAAGATGTGGGGGCCGGACGGTCAACTGCACGATACGAAAGCGATCATCCCAGACCGCTGCTATGCAGGCGTGTACCAGACGGTAATCGAGGACTGCAAGAAGCATGGTGCGTTCGATCCGGTAACGATGGGTAGCGTACCGAACGTCGGCTTGATGGCGCAAAAGGCGGAAGAATACGGCTCGCACGACAAGACCTTCGAAATTGCCAACGACGGTGTAGTCCGCGTGGTGACATCGAAAGGCGCCGTTCTGCTGGAACAAGCGGTGGAAGCAGGCGATCTATGGCGCATGTGCCAGGTAAAGGACGCACCCATTCAAGACTGGGTCAAGCTGGCTGTCACGCGTGCCCGCGCCAGCCAGACACCGGCCGTGTTCTGGCTGGACGAGCATCGTGCACACGACGCGCAAGTGATCAAGAAGGTGCAACAGTACCTGAAAGACCACGATACGTCGGGCCTGGAAATCAAGATTATGTCGCCGGTAGCGGCAACGCAGTTCTCGCTGGACCGCATCCGCGCCGGCAAGGACACGATCTCAGTGACCGGCAACGTGCTGCGCGACTACCTGACCGACTTGTTCCCGATCATGGAACTGGGCACCAGCGCGAAAATGCTGTCGATCGTTCCGTTGATGGCCGGTGGGGGCTTGTTCGAAACCGGCGCGGGCGGCTCGGCACCGAAGCACGTGCAGCAGTTCCTGGAAGAAGGTTTCCTCCGCTGGGATTCGCTCGGAGAATTCCTGGCGCTGGCTGCGTCGCTGGAACACCTGGGTACCGTGTATAACAAGCCGAAAGCAAATGTGCTGGCAAAGGCGCTAGACCAAGCCACCGGCAAATTCCTCGACGAGAACAAATCACCGTCGCGTAAGGTGGGCGGCCTGGACAACCGTGGGAGCCATTTCTACCTGGCGTTGTATTGGGCACAAGCACTCGCCGCGCAAACCGAAGACACGGCGCTGCAGGCAGAGTTCAAGGACATTGCGCAATCGCTGACGCGGGATGAGAAGAAAATTGTCGACGAATTGGCTGCCGCGCAAGGCAAGCCCAATGACATCGGTGGTTACTACCACCCCGACGCGGAGCGTACCGGCCAAGCCATGCGCCCGAGCGCCACGCTGAACGCGGCGCTGGCGACGCTGACGAAGTAAGCATCGCGCAACGGCAAAGGGCCGGCGGGGATTTATACCTGCCGGCCCTTTTTATTTGTCAAAGCGCGATTGTCAGTCCATGGTCAGGACGTGCCATTCCGACATTGCATCGCACGGACATGGTGTTGCTCAGGAGCGTCTCCACGCTATCCCGACATGTCAGTTCAGATAGCGGCTGCGTTCCGCAGTTCAGCCAGCAGCGCCTTGCATCACGTTTTGCGCGGCGTGCAATGTCCGGCGGAAAATAATCGATCCATACCGTCAGCGCGCCTCGTTCACCGTCGACGTCCGCGGCCCCGCCATTACCCCTTCCTGGCGCTTCAGAAGATCCAAGGCGACGTCGACAATCATGTCTTCCTGCCCCCCCACCATCTTGCGTCGGCCGAGTTCTACCAGAATGTCCACGGTTTTCAGATTGTATCGGCATGCCGCAACCTCGGCATGCCGTAAGAAGCTCGAATACACGCCCGCGTAACCCAGCGCAAGGGTCTCGCGGTCGACTCGAACGGGCCGATCCTGCAAGGGCCGTACGAGGTCGTCGGCGGCGTCCATCAGCCGATATAGATCGCAACCATGACGCCAGCCTTGACGCTCCGCGGCGGCAATGAAAACCTCAAGCGGCGCATTCCCGGCGCCAGCGCCCATGCCGGCAAGACTGGCATCGATCCGGTCGCAGCCTTCCTCTACCGCAACCAGCGAATTGGCAACGCCCAGGCTCAGGTTATGGTGTGCGTGCATGCCCGTCTGGGTTTCGGGTTGCAGCACATCCTTTAGCGCCTTGAAGCGGTCCCGGATGTCGTTCATCCCCAATGCACCGCCCGAATCGACGACGTAGACACAGGTCGCACCGTAGGACTCCATCAACTTCGCCTGCTCAGCGAGTCTTGTTGGCGTGGTCATATGGCTCATCATCAGGAACCCTACCGAGTCCATGCCGAGTTCGCGCGCGTAGTCGAGATGCTGGCGCGAGACATCCGCCTCACTGCAATGCGTCGCAACGCGTACTACCCGCGCCCCCGCATCATAAGCATTGCGCAGATCATGCGTGGTGCCGATCCCAGGGAGCAGCAACGTGGCGACCTTTGCGGTTCTGACACTTTCCGCAGCCGCGGCAATCCACTCGACATCACTATGGGCGCCAAAACCATAGTTGAAGCTCGATCCTTCCAGACCATCACCGTGCGCCACTTCGATGCTGTCAACGCCCGCTTCGTCCAGGGCGGACGCTATCGCCTTCACGTGGGCAATGCTGTATTGATGCCGGATCGCATGACTGCCGTCGCGCAACGTGACATCTGAAATATAGAGTTTCTTATCGATGTTCATTGCCAAGCCTCCGCCTGTCCGCGTGCGACGCCGCTCGCCAGCCGACGGCGTGCCATCATGTCACCGCACGCCAGTGCGGCCGACGTCATGATATCGAGATTACCGGCATACGACGGCAGGTAGTGCGCTGACCCCTCCACCTCCAGAAACACGGAGGTCTTCAAGCCGCGTTGCGGTCCAAGGCCAGGTACATTGACCGCTTTATCGATGATCTCGAATTGGACCTTCTGTTTCAAGCGATAGCCCGGCACATAGGATTGCACCGACGCTACCATTGCCTCAATGCTGTCCGCGACCTTCTTCTCATCGACGAGCTCTGACAGAACGAATACCGTATCGCGCATGATCAACGGGGGTTCGGCGGGATTTAGAACGATGATGGCTTTGCCACGCGTCGCGCCGCCCAGTTTCTCGATGGCACTACGGGTGGTCTCGGTGAATTCGTCGATATTCGCACGTGTACCAGGCCCTGCTGACTTGCTGGAGATGGATGCGACGATTTCCGCATAGTGGACCTTAGCAACCCGCGAAACGGCCGCAACGATCGGGATGGTCGCTTGGCCACCACAGGTCACCATATTCATGTTTGTTGCGTCTTCCGCCTCGAGATTGATGGCGGGAATCACGTAAGGCCCAATGGCGGCAGGCGTCAGATCAATGACCTGTACCCCATGCGATTGCAGTATCTCGTCATGACGTTTGTGCGCTCCCGCCGAGGTGGCATCGAACACGATATCGATCGATTTGAAAATATCGAGATTCACCAGTCCATCGATACCCTCGGACGTCGTGGCAATCCCCAGCCGCGCCGCGCGCGCGAGGCCGTCCGAGTTGGGATCGACCCCTACCATCGCCCCCATTTTCAAGTGCTTACTGTTACGCATCACCTTGATCATCAAATCGGTCCCGATATTGCCAGGTCCGATGATCGCCACTTTGACAGTCGCTCCCATACCTATCTCCGCTGTTATCCGTCGCACGGCTCACTCGGTGACATGGAAGCCGGCACTGCCCATGCCTTCCATATCAACGCCGACGTATTGGCCCGGCGCAAGCCATTCCGCGGAAGTGGCACCGCCCGCCATCACGATCCAGCCCGCTTGCAAGGGCTCGCCGGCTGCCGCCGACAGTCGCGCCGCCGCCACCAGGGATCGCAGCGGATGCCCGAGCAATGCCGCCGTCGACCCCACCTGCATCACGCGGCCATCGATCTGCAACGTTAGGCCAAGGTTGCCGATATCGCGCTGCGGCGATTGCCATTTGCCAATGACGAAACCACTCGAAGACGCGTTATCCGCGATGACTTCCGACAAGGTGAATTTGAAATCCTTGTACCGCGAATCGATGATCTCCAGCGCGGGCGCAACGGCCTCCACCGCCGCAAGCGCCTCCGGACCGGTCACCTCTCCCGGCAACGATCGTTTCAGCACAAAGGCGATCTCAGGCTCGACGCGAGGATGGACGAAACGACGGAAATCGATCGCGGTGCCTTCCTCGACCTGCATTCCCGACGTCAGACGCCCCCAGATAACGTCGGACAGACCCATTTGCAGCATCTTGGCACGGCTGGTAAAGCCCATCTTGACGCCCACCCGCGTCTCGCCGCGTGCGACGCGTCTTTTGATCGACTCCGATTGGATGGCATAGGCGTCCGCCAGCGACAATTGCTCGTCGGTATCGAATTGCGCTAGCTCTCGGCCCTCGCGTGCGGCATCGTCGAGCAGCGTCGCGTACTTTTCAATGTCGACTGCTTGCTGATTCTGGCTCATGCTCTTACCTCATTGTGCGGGGAGTGCGAAAGCAGCGCGTACCGTGCCCAGCCCGTTTATGCGAGCCTCGAAAATGTCGCCAGGCGTGACAGCGGCCATCGGCCCCAGCGCCCCCGACAGCACCAGATCTCCTTTCCGTAAAGGCATGTCGAAAGAAGCCATCGTGCGTGCCAGCCACACGACCGCATTGATCGGATTGCCAAGACAAGCCGCGCCTGCACCGACCGATACCGGATCGCCGCGACGCTCCAATACCATGCCGCACAGTCGCAAATCGAACTCGGACAACTTCTTCGGCGATGTGCCCAGCACGAAAGCAGAGGAAGACGCGTTATCGGCGATCGTATCGGCGATGCGGATGTTCCAGTTCTCGATCCGGCTTCCTACGATCTCAATGGCGGGCAATGCGTAGTCGATAGCGTTCAATACGTCAAGGTGACTCGGATTCGGCATGCTCAGATCGTGCCGAAGCACGAATGCGACTTCCGCTTCTACCTTTGGTTGATGCAGGACAGAAGCGGGAATCGGCTCACTGTCGCCAAAGCTCATGTCATCGAAGAGCATCCCGAAATCCGGCTGATCGACGCCCAATTGTTTCTGCACCGACGCCGATGTCAGCCCGATCTTGCAGCCGACAATACGCCGTCCCTGGGCTATACGCCGCTCCGTGTTCATTCGCTGAATGGCGTAGGCACTCGGAATATCGATGTCCGGATAGGTTTCCCGTAGCGGCGGCAGATACTCGCCGGTGCGCGCCGCCTCGGACAATGCAGACGCGGCTTTTTCTATCAAGTCCGGTGTCATCGTCCATCCTTCGTTGTGTCGTTTCTGTGGGCGTCGATGTCGTCCTTCGTCGCATCACCAACCGCCCAATGTGCGGCCGGTACCTGGGTCGCGTAGACCCGTACCGTCGATAGCGGTGCGCCAAGGGTCTCGCTTACCGTTCGCGCTACCGCCTTGATGCATTCCTTGATGCGCGCGTCATCACGTCCTTCCACCATCGAGATATGGACAATGGGCATAAGCTTCTCCTTGGTATATGAGCAGGGTCAGGCTGTGCGGATGCAGTGAGCCTGAAGACGCGCTCATTCCGTGCGCGCCAAAATCTTGAACACCGGACGCGGTCCAGACGCCTTGCCGGTAATAGGCGGCGCCGGCAAACGTGCTTCACCCGCTTCTATCTTGAAATGGTGATCGAGTGAATACCATTCCCCCTTGATGTCGGCCGAAGGCGCGGGTTCACTGCCTCCATGATGCTTGACATAGTGGCCGACCAAAGCCCGAGTGACGCCGAATTGCACGTCGGTTTCGAGATTCGGATCATCACTCGAATACACCTGGGAAAACTGCGTTTTGAATCCGGGTTTGTAGATCATGAAGTGAATATGCGCAGGCCGCATATTGTGCCGTCCCTGTGCTCGCAGCAATTCACCCACCGGGCCGGACAAGGGAATCGGATAGCCGGCAGGCTTCACGCTGCGAAAAGCGATGTGCCCGTTCGCGTCGGTGGTGAATTTCCCGCGCAGATTCATATCGGCCTGTTCTGGATCCTGGTTCTCGTAAAACCCTTCAGCAGACGTATGCCAGACATCCACTTCGGCATCCGCCACCGGCTTGCCATCCAGATCCCTTACCCAGGCATTGACGAACAACGGCGTCCCTGAGGTGTTTGAACGAACGATGGACGCACCATTGACTTCCCGCGGTGAATCCATTCTCCAGAATGGTCCCATCAAGTTCGCGGTCGTATCCGTCTGTCCATGATCCCCGTTGTTCAATAGGCAAATCAACGACGAAAGTCCAAGGGAACCGGCGATCAACACCACTTCATTATGGGAAGCCGTTGTCAATTGCCCCAGCTTCGCGATAATGCCGCAAGCCTGATGAAATTCGTGTTCAGTCAAGCGGGCGTCGCGCGCGAAATCATGCAGATGGCGAACGGCCGCGGACATGATTTCCTTGAAACGGGGATTGGATGCCCGGCGCAGTTCGTCAAGAACCGCGCGCGTCACATCCTCCTGTTTTTCGATGATCATTGCTGCCTCCCATTGACGGATGCCCCTGCCCGGCCGGTGCGACGACGCGGCCATAACCGTCTGAATTATTTTTTGCAATGATGCGCGCCGCCCTTCTGACCGTCCAATACCGTTTATCCCAATTTTGATACCATCCAGGTATCGGAATCGACGGTGGAGCAAAATGGATCTGCGACAAATGCGGTATTTCGTGGCACTGGCGGAGGAACTGCATTTTGGCCGGGCAGCGGAACGACTCCATATGGCGCAACCACCCCTGACGCGCGCAATACGTGCCTTGGAAGCGGAACTCGATACTCAGTTGTTTCAGCGTACGACCAAGGGAGCGGAGCTTACAGAAGCAGGCCAGGCGTTACTAGAAGACGTTCCCACTATCCTTGCGCTGTCCCGGCGTGCGGAAGAACACGCCAAGCTGGCGGGACAGGGATACGCGGGTCGCCTCGATGTCGGTATTTTCAGCTCTGGCATCCTCAATATCATCCCGAGGCTGTTGGCGGCATTCCATATCGAGCGACCCGAGGTCAAGATCGGTTGCCACAATATGTCGAAGGTCGAGCAACTTATCGCACTGCGCGAGCGGCGTTTGACGATCGGTTTCAATCGCCTCGTGCCGGATGAACCGGATATCGTTGTCGAAACCGTCCGCCGAGAAGCCTTTTTGGTCGCGTTGTACGAAGGACATCCCCTGTGCGAGCGGGAGACAGTAACGCTCGCCGAGCTCGATGCGCAGCCGCTGATTTTGTA
Source organism: Robbsia andropogonis (assembly GCF_000970345.1). Lineage (GTDB taxonomy): Bacteria > Pseudomonadota > Gammaproteobacteria > Burkholderiales > Burkholderiaceae > Robbsia > Robbsia andropogonis. The sequence continues at coordinate 40,749 of NZ_LAQU01000026.1, forward strand.
TCCGAACGCGCCCGTACATGGTCTCGCGCAGGAGGTAGCCGCCGCGTTTCGTGCTGAAGGCGTCCGACTGCAGGTAGAGCAGGAAGTGGAAGACGTGGTCACATGCATCGCATTGGTGGCAAGCCGCTTTGGTCTGGCGGTAACGACGCAATCGGCCGCCAATCTGCGGCTGCCGGGGGTGGTGTATCGGCCACTCGCGTCGCCCCATTTGCGCGACATCGCGTTATGCTGCCTGTACCGACGTGACGACCGGTCGGCAGCGCTTCACGCATTTTTGGCATTGATCCGCCGGATGCGCGCCAACGCGATTTCGGAATAGGCCGCACGCTGACGCTTCCACGGATGCGTTCGGCGACGATCTATTGCCAGGCGATGAGCATCGTCGTTACAGTACATTCAGCATAGACAAGGCGGTGTCACGTAGCGCTTGCAGGACACGCGCCACGGCGGCCTCCGTCGTTTCCTTGCCAATCAGCATGTTCGTGCTGAGCGCGGCAACCACCTGCCCATGTCGATCTTTCAATGGCACCGCGACGCCGCGCACGCCAACTTGCAATTGCTGCTCGATCACAGCGTAGCCATCGTGTTTGGCGTGGCGGACCTTTTCCAATAATCGGTCCTTATGTGTAATCGTATATGGCGTGAAAGGCGTCAGGATTGCCGCATCGAGCCATTGCGCTAATCCCTGCTCATCGTCCCGCGATGCGAGCAAGACCACCCCTGCCGATGTCAGCGGCGCGGGCACCCGCGCCCCTAGCACAAAGCCCGTGCTCATCACGCGGGATGTGCTGTTTCGTGCGATGAACACCAGTTCCCAGCCATCCAGCACGCTGACATAGACTGGTTCATCGATCGTCGCACTCAGTTGCTGCAGGTAAGGCTGAACCATTCTTGGCAACCTCGCCGAATCGAAGTACGACCATCCCACCCGGAGCACGCGTGGGGTCAGCTCGAATAGTTTGCCGTCGCCCCGCACATATCCCAGGTACTGCAACGTCAACAGATATCGGCGCGCGGCGGTGCGCGTCAATCCCGTGCGCGCGGCCGCTTGCGTGGGTGTCATCCGAGGATGCTCGGCATCGAACGCCTCGAGGATAGCCAATCCCTTCTCCAGCCCCGCAATCCAGTCCCGTCTGTCCAGCATCGTCGCCCCTCGTTAACCCCATTCGCATCCAATCAGTGAACGCATACGAGCGATTATCGCGCAAAAAGGGCGCGCTGTGCTTTTATGAGTGTTCTCATCGCCTTAAGCTAACGAGGTGCTTGTGCGACACCTTGACGAGGCTGTTGTGCGGCCAATTCGCATGGATAGCCTCGTCAAGATGAAATGTTCGCAACACGAGCCTGAAAATAACCAGTTATCGCGTTTTGACGGGCCGAAGCGATTGCAATTTGTATCGCGACATGGTGTGATCGCAGCCCTTGATCCCACCATCGGTCCCGCCTGACAGCATGGCATGCTCCGCACCGCTGCCGATAACGATGACCAACGACTTATCGAGACCATCATGACCAGCGCCCTCCGTAGCCCAACACAACAACATGCCGATGCCATGTCGCTCGCCCCCGCGCGTGCGCGCAAAGCCGCGCTCGGCAGCTTCGTCGGTGCGGTCGTCGACTGGTACGACTTCCTGTTGTACGGGATTGTCGCCGCGCTCATCTTCAACGCGGAGTTTTTCCCAAAAATCAGCCCTGCAATGGGCACACTGGCGGCATTCGGCACCTTTGGCGTGGGCTTTCTGTTCCGCCCGCTGGGCGGTTTCGTATTTGGTCACTACGGCGACAAGCTGGGCCGCAAGCGGATGCTCGTCCTGACCGTCACGCTAATGGGTCTGTCCACCGCGCTGATCGGCCTGCTCCCGACGTATGCCAGCATCGGTTGGTGGGCGCCCGTGTTGTTGATCGTACTTCGCGCCATTCAGGGGTTTGCCGTTGGCGGCGAATGGGGCGGTGCCGCATTACTTGCCGTTGAATCTGCGCCGGAAAAACGCAAGGCGTTCTATAGCTGCGGTGTGCAGGTGGGATATGGCGTCGGTCTCGTGCTTGCCACCGGAATTGTGTCGATACTGAATACAACGCTCGATAACGACGCCTTCCGTATATGGGGCTGGCGCCTGCCCTTCCTCTTCAGCGTTGTACTGGTGGCTATCGGCTTGTGGATCCGGACGACCATGGATGAGTCGCAAGCCTTCGAAAAAGACGTGGTGACGCAATCCAAGCAACCGGCAAGGTTACCGATCTTCGAAGCCTTGCGCGAAAATCCGAAGGCCTTCCTGCTGATCATCGCATTGCGGCTCGCGGAATTGTTCACGATGTATATCGTGACCGCATTCGCGCTCAGCTACTCGACGTCGAATCTCGGCATGCCCCGCCAGTTCTTCCTTAATATCGGCCTCGCAGTTGGGGCGATCAGCATTGTCACGATCCCTGTTTTCGCCTGGGCCGCGGATCGGTATGGACGCCGCCAGGTGTACATGTTGGGCGCATTGGTTGGCGCACTAAGCGCGATTCCATTCTTTCTGGCGCTGGATGCACGCTCAACAGTCTGGATAGTGGTTTGTGCCGTGTTGTTGGCAAATGTTGCCCATGACATGGTCGTATCAGTGCAGCAACCTTTGTTCACTGAACTCTTCGGTACCCGCTTCCGCTATAGCGGCGCGGGTGTCGGATATCAGGTCGCAAGCGTGGTCGGCGGGGGTTTCACCCCCTTCATTGCAGTCGGACTAGTCGGTATGGCAGGCGGTAGTTGGCACCCAGTAGCGGGTTATCTACTGGCGGGTTGTATTATTTCGTTTTTCGTATCCTGGAAGATGAAGACACGATGACCCCGCGCAGGCGTGACGTCACTTTGATTTCTTGAACATCGCACGGCAGGCAGGCGTAAGTTGATTACGCTTCTTCTGCAAGCAGGCAGCGATCTTCTCCTTATTCGGGATTTCATCGGAACAGAGCTTCATGGCATCGCCCCTGCAGGCTTTTGCCTGTTCCTCTTCCGTCGCGGCGTGCGCCGAATTCATGTACGCCGCGGCCACTACCGGGAGCAACAGACATGCCGTCATCCTGCATATCGGCACGGCACCTGATCGGGAATACGCGCGCTGATGCAGCACGTCGCTCGCATTCTCGTTCAACGGACGAAGCTGGGTGCATGCGCTTGACACATCACGGCTGGCGGAAGAAAGACGGGGGGAAAAGCAGCGGGGAATGGCACGAAGGATGGCACGCATGGAAGCAGTCTCTCTGTTATCTCGTCGCTGATGGAGCCGCCCACGTCGGCACGCAAATGCGCGAGACGAGGTCACCCCACAGTAAGCAAGCCGGGTTGGCTCTACTGTACTGAGCAACTTCCGTGCCGTTTTACACGTTACCCTTCGACGCTTTCAAACCAAGTGGCCGCTTAAAACGCGACAACGGCAAAATCAGCTTTCCCTACATCACATAGCGGGCACCGCCAGTCGTCGGGAATATCCTCGAAGCGCGTACCGGGTGCAATCCCTTCCTCGGGCAAGCCCGCTTCTTCATCATAAATCCAGCCGCAGATCACACAGACCCATTGTTTGAATGCGACGTCTTCGTTATGCCGCACATCAGGCGAGTCAAGTGTCCCAGCAACGGCGGCAGTTGTTGCGCTGGCGGAAGCCGCAAGCAACATGGCCCCTGCTGCCGCAGCGTGCGTCGTAGCAGCAGGGTGCCCACCGGAGTCCCCTTCCCTGCGCGGGGGGGTTCTTGATATTGCTACTTTGCTTTGCACCGTATCGGCATTATTGTCGTGTTCGCCCAAACTCAATACGAAGGGCGCACTGATGTCTTCCTTGACTAGACGCTGCCGCAATCGATCCAGAAGTGCGCGCGCCTCATCAGGTGTCAACGTCAACGCATACGTGGGTATCGCTGAGCGCGCTGTATTGTCATGCGATACGGGCGAGGTCGACCCCTCGCTGTTAGCCTGCAACGTTCCGGTACGCACCATCCGCTTTCCCGGAAATTGCAGTTCGAGTACGACGCCTTTCTTGTACATGAATGATCCGGCGTCACTTTAATATATCGGCCAGATAGGCACACAGCGCCGCGGCACCAGAACCGGCAATACCGACCAGCATCAGGACTTGAAGCAACGAAAGGGAACGCGATGATTTTGTGTAAGTGGAGGTCGCCTGCATGGTGTCAACTGTCGTTTAAGGTCGTCATTACCGTCCAACGATTGCCAGAACATATGCCTGGCAACCACCGGTAAGGTCTGCAACCAGTGGAAAAATGTCCCGCACATCGAACGGTAGTAGCGGAGTCAAGGTATGTCAACGTACCGGACTGACTGACTTGATCCACATCATTCGATGTGGCTACCGCGCCCGTGGTACAGCGGGCGGGGTGCTGGATTTCGCGTCGCAGTCTAAAAGGAATTCGCGCTTCGTGAAACCCCTCGATCGAGATTCTTTATCTCGACAAGTGCCACGGCGGCAGAAAATACAACGCTTTTTTCGACCCATAGGTCATGAACAGGTCAACATTGTAGCGAGCGGAAAAGCGTAAACCCTAATTACGATTGATCAACGCGCGATTCGCGCGATTATCGGACAATCGTTGAGAGGTCCACAGCGCCCCTGCAGCACATCGGACTATGCTGTGGACACCATGAAGCGCGTCCGCTTCCTTGTCCCGCTAACCGACGGTAGTTTCCCCGAAGACCTACTCGTCTGCGGACCTGGCTTGTCCCCCGTGCGAGCGAACAAAACGAGGACGGCGAGTCAGTTGATCGACTTGATAAAAGCAAATCGGACGCGCGTTTTTTTGAGAGGGGCCGTGATGACGACCAACACCGACTGGACAAACCTGAATCATGACACCGAGGCGGTGCTGCGTGATCTCTCGAATCCGTTTTTCATCAATACGATCCTGCTGGGCGGCCCCACCACGGACAAACTCGCGGCGGCGAAAGCGGCCGGCTTCGCCCAAGTGGAATTGTGGCGCCAGGACGTAGAGGCTTATGACGCTGGCGCGCAAGCACTGGGGCAGCATATGCGCCAAATCGGATTGGGATTAACCGATCATCAGGTTTTGCTCGACTTCGACGGCGCGCCCGACGAGATCCGCGATGCCAAGCGGCAGGAAGCGATCGCGTTGCTGGACCGGGCCACGGCGCTTGGTGCCGATACAGTGCTCACACCCGCGTGCACGCACAAGGACTGCGTGGCCGAGCGCGTCGTGGACGACCTTCGGTGGCTGGCCCGTGAAGCTGCATCGCGTGGCTTGCGGGTGGCGTATGAAGGGATGGCGTGGAGCACACTGACCTACACCGTACCGGCCGCATGGGCAACGATTCAGGCGGTAGGCGAGCCGAATATGGGGTTGGTCGTTGATGCCTTCCATATGTTCTCGCGAGGACGTGATGTGAGGGACCTTCAAGGCATTCCAATGGATCGGATTTTCCTGTTGCAGCTCTCCGATATCATGGAAGAAATCGATCTCCCGAATATTATCCAGATTGCACGGCATCGCCGCTTGCTTCCGGGGCAGGGACGCTTCCCGGTGGTAGACCTGGTCGCAACGATGCTTGAATCGGGCTACAAAGGCCCGATAGGACTGGAAGTATTCAATGACGCGATGAAAGCACGGGATCCAATGGAGGTGGCGCGTGAAGCCATGTCGGCGCTGCGTCGCACCGTGGCAAAATCCATCACCGAGGCGACGGCGCACGTCTCTCACTGAAGCACGCTGAGGCATATCGCATCCGGCACGTGCAATATTACGCGCTCATAGGCAGGGCTGGCATGATAGTCGATGGTCACGCCGCAATAATGTGGTTATTCACCCCACGCTGATTTGTCGATGAATACAGCTGCGGAGACTTTCGCTATGATGAAGACGCCACGTTCCAAGCCTGCCGAGCCATCCCATGCGTCCGCCGCCCTATCGCCATGCCTTACCTAAAATAATTGCCTGGCTCGCATTGCGCGTTGTAGTGGGGTTCGCAATGCTGCCGCTCACCGTGTCGGCTGAATCCGGAACAACTGCATCGGAATCCCATAAAAAGGACGCTGCGCAAGATCCCACGTTGTCGACAGCGCTTCAGGACTATGCGCAGAGCAACTATCCGGTGGCACTACGTGAGTTTCGCGAGGCGGCGCGACGTGGCAATCGCATCGCGCAATTCGACTACGCGATGATGTTACTCAATGGCGAAGGCACTGAGCCGAATCTGCCTGAAGCGTTGCAGTGGCTGCGCAAAGCCGCCGATGCCAATATGACACACGCCCAGTACATTTACGCGAAGATCTTCGACGATGGGCAACTGGTGCCATCGGACCCGACACTCGCGCACCGATGGTTCTTGCGCGCCGCACGCCACGGTCACGTTGGCGCGGAAATCGCACTGGCGACGCAGTTCATGGACGGCCGCGGTACGCCGCGTGACTATCACGCCGCGTTTACCTGGTATCTGCGCGCGGCACGCAAGGGCGACGGGACATCACAATATATCGTCGCCAGCTTTTATGAGAAAGGCGGTGACGGCGTCAAGGTCGACCTGGTATCGGCGCAGCTGTGGTATGCGCTGGCCGCCGCGCAAGGCGACCCTGCCGCTATCGGCAAGTATGCGGAAGTATCGGAGCGCTTGAAGGCAGAGGGGCATCATGCCACAGACGGTACCACCGCAGCGCCGCGGCGCACCCCGCCAAGTACGCCGTACGTGCCCCATCCCGCGCCTGCCGGAGCACCGTCCGAGCCTGTTCCCTCCGCGGTTTGACTGCCCTGACGGCCCCGCTGACGTGCCGCTGCGCGGGTTAACCCACCTGACCGCAAACGTCGCGATTTCGTAAGCTGACACCTCTAATGTTCGCTCAATGAAATGCTGTTCGATAGTCGAACAGTCCGGGGAAGCCAATGTCATCTCATATACAACCATCCGTCGATGTACAGCAGTTCATCGATCAACAGCCGCTGTCGGCAAGACAGTGGTTGATCTTTGCAATGTGCTTTTTGGTCGTGCTACTCGACGGCTTCGACACAGCGGCTATAGGCTTCATTGCACCATCGTTGTTAGGCGAATGGGGCGTTGCCCGTGCCGCCCTATCCCCGGTGCTAAGCGCCGCACTGTTCGGCCTTGCCTGTGGTGCATTATTCGCGGGACCGCTCTCGGATCGCCTGGGCCGTCGCGCCCTCCTGTCCGGTGCCGTCGCCATTTTTGGGATAGCGTGCCTGATATCGTCGCAGGCGGGTAATCTTATCGAACTGACCGCGCTGCGCTTCGTGACCGGCATCGGTCTCGGCGCCGCCATGCCGACCGCAGCAACGATAATGAATGAATATTGCCCTCGGCAGAAGCGCGCGACGCTCGTCAATCTGATGTTCTGCGGCTTTCCTTTAGGCGCCGCGTTCGGAGGTTTCCTCGCCGCGTGGATGATCCCGCATTTCGGTTGGCGCAGCGTGCTGATCCTGGGCGGCGTTACCCCATTGCTGCTATTGATCGTACTATTGGCGGCGCTGCCTGAATCGGTCCGTTATCTGATTGCCAGCCTTCAAGACAATGCACTGATTAGACGGACCTTGGCACGTGTCTGGCCTCACGCTGCGGCTTCCCTCGATCCAACGGCGACATTCACTTTAACGGAAACGACAAGCGACAATGCCAGAAGCAACGCGGAAGGTCATCGTGGTCTGCGACTGGTGCTATCGCGGCCTTATCTGCTTGGCACGTTGATGCTGTGGATTGCCTACTTCATGGGCTTGGTCATCTTCTATGCTTCCATCAACTGGATGCCCATCCTGCTGCGCGAAGGCGGCGTCGCACCTGCCCATGCCGCGTTGATATCCGCGCTGTTCCCGCTGGGCGGCGTGGGTGCGGTGTTATGCGGTTATCTGATGGATCGCTTCAACGCAGATAGAATCATTGCACTCTGCTATGCACTCACGGCCGTCAGTATGGTAGCGGTGGGACAGGCCTTAGGGCATGTCGGTTTACTGGTACTCGTCGTGTTTTGCGCGGGCGTGCTGATGAATACAGCGCAATCGTCGCTGCCTGCGCTTGCCGCCGCGTTCTACCCCACGCAGGGTCGTGGTACAGGCGTCTCGTGGATGCTCGGCATAGGGCGATTTGGCGGCATCGCGGGATCGTTTCTGGTTGCCGAACTCGGCCGTCGGCACTTTACGTTCGGCGGAGTTTTTGCGACGGTGGCATTAGCAGGCGTCGTTGCCTGCGTGGCGCTGCTCGTAAAGCATCGCGGACGCACGGTGCATCCGATTGATCCGTTGCGCCCTGCATCGGTGAACAGATAAGTCGGTTGCAAGACCACACGCGCCCTAGAAGTCGCACTCCGACGTCGCCACGGCGCGCAAGGCTTCTGGCTGGCATAGTGCATCGATCTTGCGACGTGCCGATTGCGCCTCAGCCAGAGACACTTGCTTGAATCGGATCGTCTCGTTCGGGCGCGCCTGGCCCAGGCGCCATAGATCGGCCTTCGGCACCGTGAACGGCACGATGAAACCGCCCGCAGTAGGCGAATCCTGCACGAACACGATGGGGGTCTGCCCCGCTATGCTGATGCCACCCAATGGATAGCCGTGATCGAGAATGTTCGACGGATCGGTGCCGTGCTCGGGGCGCTTGTCATACGCACATGGCGCAAAGGTAAACGCCGGCCCCTTGAGGCGGATTCCCGTGCGATTACTTTGCGGGAGCACCGTCCAATCACTGTCGTAAAATCGCGCGATGCCGGCTGCGTCAAGCCAAGCGTCGTTGGGGCCGAGCAACGCGGCAATGCGATCGTCGGACCTGTCTCGATCAGCCGCATCGATCGGTGGTCGTGCGGCCTGGGGAACCGTGTAGCAAAGGGAAGCGTTCGCTGAAAGAGGGGTATCGTCACCTTTCGCGCCTATCGCAACAGTATCGCCCTTTTTAAGCGCACCGACCGATGGGCCACCGATACCGGCCATATGAAAGGTAGCACTTGATCCAAGGATTGTCGGACTAACGACGCCACCCGATATCGCTATATAGCCGCGCGCGCCTGTTTTAGCGCCGGCGCAGACGAGCGTCTGCCCAGCTCGCACCGGAAGTGTCTGCCAAAGCGGCACGACGACGTCATCCAGCTTTGCCACGACATCGGCGCCCGACAACGCAATGCGCACATCAACCAGGAAGCGAATCGTAGGACCCACAAACTGCCATTCCAAAGCCGGGGCGTCACGGTGGTTTCCAACCAGAAGATTCGACAGACGAAAAGACCATGCATCGGCGGGCCCCGAACACGGAAACCCGCGCTCGAGAAAACCGATACGTCCCGGAAGCGACTGGACCGTGGTCTCCAGACCCGGCTTGAGCACCTCAAACATGGACAGTCTCCTGCAAAGGTCCTGTACCGTCTGATGCGGTTACCGGGTCGAGCGATTGCAGCCACGCGCGATAACGCGGCACCGAGAACGTCTGGTAGTCCACCATCTGATGCACGTAACTGCCATCGGCTACCCTCGCTTCAATGTCGTCATACTCTTCCCGATCAATCGGTACGAAACGAACGCGATCACCGGGCTGAAACAAGGCGACACTATCCTTGAACGCGGCGAGGCGTTGCTCTCTGTCCCACACGGGTATGGGGGTGCGTGCGAAGATTTGATACCCCCCTGGTGTGGGATCGGGATAGATACACGACAGCCCCCCACCAACACCAATCGTCCCCTTTGGCGTCCAGGTCCGGGGCGGGTTGTACTTGGGTGCATTCAAGCGGCATCGCGGGTCCAGTGGCAACAACGAACAGAGACCCGGCCAGAACCCGAGCGCTGCCGCCCAATATTCGGTGCCTGAATGCAGTCGCTTCAATTCCGCGATATCTTTCAGCCCGTTCTCGCTGACCAGAAGTAACGGATCTGGTACCTTTTCCGTATGCTGACGACAATAAGCCTCGACGCACTCCGTTGTCCACGGGTCGAAATACAGGGTCGGTACATAGAAAAGGCGACTCGGCATTTCATCATTGGCATCGTCGCCACTTGCCTCGGCACACTGACGAATCTCATCTACAAGACGCTCGTAGGTAACGCGATCCGGATCGTACGACACCAACATCGATGCCAGTTCCGGAACAAGTTCAACGATACCGTCGATTCCTGCCGCGCGAATCGACGCAGTCAGCGAATGCACCCGGACATTGACGTCGAAACTCATCTCGTCGCCTAATTCGACTTCTATAAAGGAATCGCCCGCCGGCCGAAAACGCGGTTGCGTGTAGAACATCGATAACCTCTGTGACTAAAGCAGATTAAAGACGACATTTTCAGGACACACAAGCAAGCCGTCCGTGCACCACGGCTCAGCGCACCAGACGTGACATACAAGGGAGCAAAAGGGATCAACTCTTGTCCATGCGCACGAACAATACCCAGAACAACGCCGCCAACGACGGTAATACAACGAGTAAGACGATTGTCTCCAAGCCGAAAATCACTGGCACTTGAGATTGCTGCGACGACGCCATCGTCCAGTTCCAGATTGGCATCGTGGTTGCGGTACCTCTCAGGAAAACGGAGCGCTGCACCTCATTGAATGAGATCAGAAACCCAAAGGTCGCGGCACCAACGATGCCGGGGCGCAAGATGGGCATTTCGATATCCCAGAACGTGCGCCACGCCGATGCACCAAGATCGGCCCCGGCTTCAATCAAGCGGTTGTCGAATCGCGTCGTCAGCACGAGCACAATCAACAGCGAGAATGGAAAGGCCCATACCACATGTCCAAGAAAGATGGACCAGAACCCGAGCGTCATTCCCAGCATGGGCCGCAGAAAAATAAACATCGCGGCGCCCATCGACATACCTGGAATAAACAAGGGCAAGATAGCTAGCAGGACCAACGTGCCCGAGCGGCGGGAATGCGGCAATAGCCGTCCAACGAGGGTCGCCGTGATTGCCGTGACGGCACCCACGCCAATCGCGATCAATACGCTGATGCCAAGCGGTGCAACCCAGTCCAGTTTGTGGAACAGTATGCGATAACTGCTCAAGGAAAACGGTAGCGGCAAACCGGACAACGGCTGCGCGCTGATGGACATCAACGCGAGCCACATCAAAGGAAAATAGATGAGCGCGACTGTGCCAAAGACGAATGCCTGGGCGATCGCGCTCCAGCCTTTCCAGTAGCTCCATGCGCGCCCTCCCACCACCGCATAGGACGATGCCGCAGGCATCGGGATGGTCGAATTTTTCAATTCTGCAAGCTCCGAAACGCACTCGACAAATCCGTGAAGCGGCGCGTGAGGAAGACCAGCGCGATCAACAGAACGCCGATAAGCAAGATAACGAGGCTGGACAGCGCCGCCACCACCGGGTAGCGCAGCGCGCTATAGGCACTGTCGACGGAATTGCTCAGCATGTTGACGAACCCGCCACCCAGCATGTTCGGCTCGATCCACGACGCCAGGGCCGGCCCCAAGGTAAAGACGACGCCGGCCAAAATGCCGGGCATCGACATCGGCAGGATGATGTCGACCAGAATTCTGGCTGGCGAAGCGCCAAGGTCTGCCGCCGCCGCGATGAGTGTGTCATCGATGACGCTGATCGCCAGATAGATAGGAAGAATCATCACGGGGAAATTCGTGATGGCCATGCCGAACTGCACGGCGCCTTCGGTGTAGAGCATACCGTGAATCGGACTGTCGATCAGATGCAAATGCATCAGCACGTAATTGATCAATCCATTTTCGTCAAGGATACCTCGCCAGACAATGATGCGTGACGAGAGATCAAGGAAGAAGGGAATCGTGAACAGGGCGAGCATGATGGCTCGAGTACTTTTGCCGCACCGCCCTTTCGCCAGCCAGAGGGCAGCCGGGAATGCCAGTAGGAGATCCACGGCCGTGACGCTCAAAGCGATTCTCAACGTGCGCAGCGTCACTTCAAAGCGGCCCGACTGGAAAACGCTCTCCCATGTATGAAACGATGGCGAATAGATCATCGCAAAATTGCGGCTTTCAAAAAAACTGTACGCCAATAGCACCAGTAGCGGTGCGATCACGAGTACCAGCCACACACACAAAAACGTTGGCAGCAGCCAGGGCGTCCGCTCTAAAGGCGTACGCATCGATCGTCGCCGTGCTCGCTTTTCCGGCCCGCCTGTGGGCTTACCCGATGGGAGACCCGACATCTCTGGCGTCACTCCCTCCAGCGTGGAACGGGGACTCATCATGGCGTCCGGCATCGCGCCCTCCATTCGATAGACCTCGTACGAATCAAAAGTCATGCGTTCAGAAAGCGCTGCCATTCGTCCTCGATCGCGTCCGAATGTGTTGGCGTCGTCGTGCTGACGAAAGGTTTGGCAAACTTCCGATCGACCTTTTTCTGGGTATCTTTCAACTCCTGAACCTGCTGGGCGGACCAATTATGGCTGGTCGCATACTCGACACCCAGATCCATGTTGGGGCCGGCGTAACCACGATCGCGGGCTTGATAGGCGCGGTATTCGCCGTCCAGGAAGTAGTTCAGCATCTTGTAGATGTTGTCCATATTGCCGCGAGACTTGGCCTGTGACGCAATATAAGCGCCATGCCCCCATTTATAATAGCCTTCAACCGTGTACGCATAACGCGTTTTGCCCGCACCCAGTTTTGCATTCGCCTCTCGCACTGCCGGTTCCCAGCAATTCAAAATGTCAACTTCGTGGTTCGTCAGCAGTTGGATCTGTTCTTCAAACGACGAGACCAAGGTACGGAACTGCCCTGCCTTTTTACGCGCGACCAGAAAATCGACGATCACCTTGGCCTCGGCCGGTGTCGGATCCGCCGGGTTTGCTACCTTTGCCTTGCCGGTCGCGTTCAAGTACATGCCCGCAACGCCGATCGAATAGTTCCACGTCTTGTCGTAGCCAACCCGGCCGCGCGTACGCTCGTCCTCGAACATCATCTTCCAGGACACATCGGCCTCGCCATCCGCGCTGACCCCGATCTTGTCCGGAAAATACCCGAAGCTGTCGGCATTACCGATCACTGGCACGCCGTACTGCTTCCCGTCCTTGCCCATGACCGTGGCCGAATGCTTCCAGGTATCCGCGGTACGGTCCCAGAGCTTCAACGCAGGATGCTTCTGATCAATCACTTGATAGGCGCCTTGAGGCCCTAAAATGTCCTGCGTCCCCCCCTCGAAAATAAAGAGATCGACCTTATTCCCCATCTGCGACGCCATCACGTCACGCATGAAAACGCCAACGTCGTTATTCGAACCGACATATTGCATCTTCAACCCGGTCGACTTCTCGAGAAGTGACCAATCCTTCAACTGCGCGGTTGTGACGCCATAGGCGCTAACGGTCGAACTGGCTGCGGCGTTGGCCGGCCGACTTAAACCGAAAGCCCCCGCCAGGGCAAGCACGCCAGTTGCCGCTGTGCCTTTGAGCAGATCGCGACGGGCCAAATCCAGTTGCGATGTAATCGAATGCCGGTCTTTCATCTTGATCGCCTTCTTGTTGTATGAACTGACTAGGAGGGAAGAAGCACGCAATCCTGTACACGGCAGTGCACTGTATCGAAAGCACCGGTCAATGTGTTCTGATCCCAGGACCGGATTTTGATTTCACCGTCGCCTGCATACCGGGCCGTTTGATCGGTGTATTTGCCACGATACATATGGCGTATCGGGGTGCAGGTAATCTTGTTGCGTTCCATGCCGTCTAGAGCACCCATCGCATCGCTTATCCCGCCCGACACGCATTGATCACCGTTTGCCATCGATAGAGAGGCAGACCGGGCTGCAATCAGCCGCTCCGCACGCACCGCCAAGGTCATGACATCGCCGGGTTTGATCGCAAGCGTTGGAGCGCATACGGCGCGCACGACCTGGTCACCCAGCGCAACGCGGGCGATGTTATTCACGTCTGGAGCGTCTATCACACAGCATGGCAATACGTTGTCAAAGCCCATGAAGCGTGCAACGAATTGGTTGACCGGGCGATCAAAGAGCGCTTCTGGCGCACCACATTGTTCAATTCGACCTTTTCGCATCAGCACGATCCGATCGCTCATGGTCAACGCTTCTTCCTGGCTATGTGTGATGTAAATAAACGTCATGCCGAGCGCTTTGTGAATGTCGACCAATTCCGCCTGCATATCGATACGGAGACGCTCGTCCAAGGCACCAAGCGGTTCGTCCAGAAGCAGGATTGCCGGCCGGGTGACAACGGCGCGCGCAAGTGCGACGCGCTGGCGCTCGCCACCAGACAATTGCCCGATACGTCGACCCGCTTTGTCGGATAGACGCACCATGGCCAATGCGTCGTGGGCGCGCTTGCGGCTATCGTCACGCGGAATCCCGCGAACGCGTAAGCCGTAGGCAACATTCTCCTCCACCGACATATGCGGAAATAGTGCATAGCTTTGAAACACGGTCGTGCAGTTACGCTTTGCCGCGGGGGTGTCCGTTACGTCCACGCCGTCCAGCGTCAATGTCCTCACTTCCGATGCGCGTTCCAGGCCTGAGATCACACGGAGCATCGTGGTTTTGCCTGACCCGCTCTCGCCCAGAATGGTAAGGAACTCCCCCCGCCGCACATCAAGCGAAACGTTGTCGAGTGCCGTCACGTTGCCATAGCGATGCACGATATCGCCAGCACGTAGGATGACATCGTCGTGCTGGCCGAGTAGCGCATTATTGGCCACCGTCCCATGCTCGATGGCGGCGCCATTCCGTATGACAAAAGGCCTGGATCGCGGCACCGCGACATTGCTTATCGGCGTTCGCGCATTAATCTCGTTACCGGTGCTCATATCCTTTCTCGCATGATCGTAAGCGTTCATCGCATTGGCCGTTGTCAGGCAATCAATACTTCAATGCCGATCAGCGCTGTCGTCAGCGACAGCGAACGCCGCAACAGATCCGTCGTGGTGCACAGGGGATCCACTACCGTCCTTTCTCCAAACGCCCCGTCGTTCAGCACAATCTGACGTCTGACGGCACGGCATGCCGCTGCGACGACCTGTATCGCCGCCCACTCGATCTCGTCCGGCGGCGTTGCCACGCAACGCATCGCGCTGTCCGACTGCATCATGTCGGCGAGTCTTTCCAACGCTTTACCGCCTCCAGGAACCACGCCGTCGGCCTCGCTGGCTCGCAAGGCATGCAATGCCGCGCGCGCCTGAACAAGGAACGCTTCCGTTTCCCACATGGTGCGTCCCGCAACCCGCATTTGCGCCCACCCACCGCGTAGACGTGCGGCGCGCCGCAACAGACGCTCTCGATCCAAAGAGACATGACGCTGGCGTTGCGCGTCCCGTTCAAGATCTTGTCGACGTGCCAAGACAGCGGCGACTTCTCCCTCAGCTTGCGCAAATACAGCACGACCATTTTCGATGACGACACTTTCAACACGGCCCAACATCGCAGGCCTGACCGATGCCATGGTCGTACCCGTCTCCTCACTCACAAGCGTCGCTCCGGTTACGACGCATAAATCCTCCAGAACGCCAACGGCATGCATCGCCACATCGGCAAGCGTGACCCCGATCACATGCAAGGTCAGCGCCTGATGATTCGCACTCAGCACCGCTCTAGCCGCACCGGTAAATCCTCGCGCGACAATCAGCAGCGATTTGGCTCGCGAGACAAATTGTTCGAGCACAGGCAATAACGGCCCGAAATCATCCAGCACCTCATTTACAACCAGGACATGTACTGCATGCAATGCAAACCGCTGTCTCTGTTGCAAGGCCGTTGGCCCGATCACGGCATCGCCAACGTCGACGCAGTAACCCGAGAAACGTTCCACAACAATGCCCGGCTCGACGCCAGCGATGATCTCCAACGCCCCCTCTTCGGGCAAATACGCGAAAAGTTCAGCAACACGATGTGCAAGCGCGTCGTCGTCGCAGGCCGAGGCCGCAATTGCCGCACGCGATGGCATCGGACAGCGTTGCATGGCGAGAAGCGCCGGTAGACGCCGCGCGACGCGCTCGATCGCACGACCTAGCTTGATCGGCGCCATGCCATGCGCCACATGCCGAAGCGCCTCCCCATACGCGCCATCCACCATGCAGGCGACACGCGCGGTGCCGTCATGGAGGTCTCGCTGTACTTCCCACAGCGTTTCCTTTAACAGCTTCGGTGCAACGGATTTGACCCCCTGTTCAGGACATACCTGCCGGGCAATCGAGAGACCATCGCTTGCCTGAAGGACACCGGCCGTTCCTGCGTCGTACATCAAGCGCTTCGACGACGGCCCCAACGACCCACCTATCGCCCGTACCGCTTCGCTTAGTGAGCGTTGTAAAACCCGACGCGCCGCCGAACCAGTGATTACTCGTACAGAAGTCACGGCCATGACGATATCGTCCTAAAGACGGTCTGCCACGGCATCGTGGACAGCTCGCGCTAGCGGCAAAGCGCCAGGCGTATCGCTATGCACGCAAATCGAGTCCACCGCGACGTCGACCAGCTTTCCGTTGACGGATCGTGCCTGCCGATTAGACAAAGCAAGACGGACGCGCTCGACTGCCAGTTCCGGGGAGACAGGGTCATGTTGCATGGAGATAATCTGCACACCGTCGTCGTCGTAGTCCAGATCGCAATAAAACTCGCAACTATACGAGACACCGCGAGCGCTCAGCACACGCGTCATCTCACTATTCCAGCAGGCAATGACCGGGAGATGCAATGCCAGCGCGGCGTCCGCCACGCCCTCGGCGACGTGCGCATATTTCATTGCCATACCCATCAATGAGCCGTGCGGCTTGATATGGGTAAGCGACATGCTTTCGGCATTGAGGAATGCCATCAATGCGCCCGTTTGGTAAAGAACCAGTGCCGCGACCTCATCACGGGTCATCTTCATTTCCCGCCGACCAAAGCCTTCCCGATCCGGCAGGCCGGGGTGCGATCCGACATGAATACCATGCCGTTTCGCCGCCTTGACCGTGCGCCACATCACGCTCGGATCGCCCGCATGAAAACCGCAGGCGATGTTCGCGTGAGTGACATAAGGCATCACTTCTTCATCGTCGCCAAACCGATAGAGACCGAAGCCTTCTCCCATGTCGCAGTTGATCGTCAGCTTTTCCATCGCTCGCCCATTTCCGTCAAAAAATGGCGGTCGCCGCGTCGTGCGAAACCGCTAACTCGCCGTTTGTTTCGCTCATGCGCCTGGCCGCATGGTTCCATGCTTTACCTAGGATGCACCACTGACCACAATCGCCAGATAGCATCAAATTCATGAAATATGATATATCGTCTTTTCTCGTAAAAATAAAGTTTTGGCAAATTTATATTTGCTGCCGACGAGAATCCGCCTTCATGCCGCGATGCGCCTCGTCGCTCGGGCACGGCAGCCACCACCAGACCCCACGTGCACTTCGCAAGATGCGTAAATTTTTTGTTTCTCTTCCACATTTGCGATATATCATATCTCAAAATTTTGAAGAGATTGGATGTTCTGAACGGGATGATCATGGGTCGCAACGACGGTGGTGCAACAAATGAAGCACTCGTGAACGAAAGCCTCAGCAAGGCTTCTTCGCGCGTGAGCCTGGCGCACGTTGAGGGGATCGTGCATCAGCATTACGGTATCCACGGGCAAGCCACCGTTATGACAAGCGAGCGTGACCAGAACTTCAAAATCACGGCTCCGGACGGGCGCGAGTTTGCGTTTCGTGTCAGTAACCCCGCCGAGCCACCGGAGGTCAATGACTTTCAGCTTGCTGCCATGCAACACATAGCCTGCGCGGACCCTGACCTTCCCGTGCCACGCGTGATCAGAACGCTGAACGGTGAAGCCCATTTGTCATTACCCTTCGACAAGGGTGAATTACGATCCGTACGCATGATCTCGTACCTGCCTGGCGATGTCATGCTCGGGGTGCCGCGTTCGGCCGCTCTACGACACAATCTCGGCGACGCCCTCGCAAGAATGGGACATGCATTGAGGGATTTCCATCATCCTGGTGCCTTCCATGAGCTGGCCTGGGATTTAAAGCATACGCCGCGCGTGCGAGGCCTCCTTGAACATATCGATGATGCCGAACTGCGCGCACTAACCCAAAGCTTTGCGGACACTTTTGTCACGCGTGTCGCCCCGGTGTTACCTACGCTGCGTGCTCAGGTCGTACATAACGATTTGAATCTCCATAACGTGCTCGTGGACCCGGCCCAACCGGAACGCGTTGTCGGCATTTTAGATTTCGGGGATCTCGTACATACCGCACTGATCGTTGACGTTGCCGTAGGCGCCTCTTATCACTTCGCCGACTCCGCTACAGATCCGTGGCTTAAGGTGATTGAATTCGTCACGGCCTACCATGCGCGCGTCCCTCTGAGTGCCCAGGAATTGGATCTGCTGTACGACCTTATCGCTGCACGCTACGTGGTGACGATAGCAATCACCGGTTGGCGTGCGAAGCGCTATCCGGAAAATGGCGGATACATCTTAAAGAATCACGCAAGGTCCTGTACGGGTCTGCACCTTCTGTCGATATTGAACCGTGACGACGCAAGCGCGCGCTTGCGTCTCGCTTGCAACATGGAGTAAAGGAAATGCCAAAGATATTGATGGTCAATGCATTCGATCCAAAAAAAGCCGTGGGGCTCGACGCATCGCGACAGCGGCTACTGGAACGTCGGAGTAGGGTTTTAGGGCCGTCGTATAAACTATTCTACGAAGAACCGCTCCATCTGGTCCGCGCGCAAGGCGTCCATATGTACGATGCCGACGACACCGCCTATCTCGACGTCTACAACAATGTTCCGTCTGTCGGACACTGCCATCCGCATGTTGTCGAAGCGATTTCGAAACAAGCAGCCATACTGAATACCCATACGCGCTATCTGCATGAACTTATCCTGACATACGCGGAAAAGCTGATAGCGACATTTCCAAGTGCGCTGTCCAATGTGATGTTCACATGTACAGGAAGCGAAACGAGCGATTTGGCGCTCCGCGTGGCGCGCAACGCGACAGGGGGTACCGGTATCATCGTCACACAGACCGCGTATCACGGCATTACCAGCGCCGTATCGGAAATATCGCCATCGCTCGGCGACAACGTGCCGATGGGATTGCATGTTCGGACGGTGCCGGCCCCGGATGCGCTGCGCATTGACAGCGCTGGCGACGAAGATCTCGCCACGGCGTTTGCACGACATGTCGAAAGTGCGATTGAAGATCTGAGGCGCCACGGCGTCAAGGTTGCCGCGCTGATCGTAGACACGATTTTCTCCAGTGATGGTGTCTATAGCGATCCGGCGGGCTTTCTTGCTCCCGCCGTGGAGATCATTCGGAAAGCGGGCGGCGTGTTTATCGCTGATGAAGTGCAACCGGGGTTTGCCAGGACAGGCGATGCAATGTGGGGATTCCAGCGGCACGGAATTGTCCCGGAACTCGTCATCCTCGGAAAACCGATGGGCAACGGCTTGCCAATAGCGGGACTGGTTGCAAAGCCAGAGGTGCTGCAGGATTTCGCGTTGAAAGCACGCTACTTCAATACGTTCGGCGGTAATCCCGTTTCCTGCGCCGCAGGCTTGGCCGTACTCGAAGTCATCGAAGCTGAACGCTTACAAGAAAATGCGCGTTTGGTCGGTCAGTATATCCGTGATGGGCTTCACGCTATGGCGGGGCGCTTCGAGCAGATTGGCGAGGTCCGGGGAGCCGGTTTGTTCATCGGCATGGATCTCGTCAAGAACCGCGAAACGCTGGACGCCGACCCGGGGCTGGCTATCCGCGTTGTCAACGCATTGCGAAAGCGCCATATCCTGATCGGCGCGTCTGGCCCCGAAGGACATGTATTGAAGATTCGACCACCGTTGCCGTTTTCCCTAGGCAACGCGGACCAGTTTCTCAATGCGACCGAGGACGCGCTACAGGAAGTGCTCGCACAGTAGTCGTCATTATCGCGACGTTGGCCGGCACGGCATCAGCTCAACACTTTCGCTTCGGCGTCGACGTCGATCAACGTCTGCAGACGTGGCAATAATGCTTCCCGGGCAGCGACGATATCATCAACAAGTCTTTGACGTGCGGCATGCGCATCACGAGCCTTGAGTGCATCGACGATCGCGCGGTGATGCAAATTGGCATGCGTTCCCCCGTAATCCGGGTCATCGAACAGGCCGTAGAAAACCGGTCCAACCTGGCCCCACAAATTTTGAATGATTTCAAGTAAACGCGGCGATCCCGCTTTCTCATAAATCGAAAAATGAAAGCGCTCGTTCAACTGCCTATATGCGGTCTTGTCCCCACCCGCAATCGCTTTGTCGATACCATCCATTATCTTCGTCAACCGGTTGACATCGGCGGTGCGGCAGTGCGCCGCCGCAAGCTCTCCCGCCAAGCCTTCCAATTCGCAGCGTATGCGATAGATCTCTGTAAATTCATCCGCCGAAAGGGTTGGCACGATGATTGATCGGCTCGCCGTCATGACAAGCAATCTTTCGGCTACGAGCCTCTGAAGCGCTTCTCGCACAGGCGTGGGTGAAATGCCGTATCGCTCGGCAACGGTTCTGATGATGAAGTATTGACCAGGGTGAAATGATCCGGAAATCAGTCCGCTTTTGATAATGGCATAGGTACGATCGTTAAGATTCTGATGCTCCAGTTTTTCTGAAGAGTCTGGTTGTGCCGCCGCGCGCATGGTTTTGTTCCGGTTTGCTCCCATTTCGTGATATATGATATCAGAATTGCCATGGCGAACATCCAGAATCCGGACGGCGTCCCCTGCGCCGTGAAGCAAACATCTGCTTGTATATAGCGGAAAGACAGGGTTCAGCGGGCAACAAAAACTGCTCCGCATGACCCAACGAATTGCCGAGGTTTATTCCGGACCTTTCGCCGTTGGCCCGGCATGCCGTAGGCTGCCTTATCCGGTCTACAGGTTTTCAGGCCAGGATGTGTTGTTCCGCGCCATGAGCGCGTACGATGCAGGCGGCCCATAAGTGCCGGCAGCATAGCGATGTGTACGAATACCCAGCCGCTTCCAGCCGTTCAAGATCTCTTCCACCCACGACCATGCCGCTTCGAGTTCATCGGAACGCATGAAGTGTGTCAGACGTCCCCGGATAACATCGATCAATAAACGTTCATACGCTTCCGCGCGGCGTCCCGACATCGCGCTTTGGAGATCCAGGTCCAAGCTCACCGGCAACGTGTTCAAGCCGCTACCCGGCTCCTTTGCCAACATCTGTAATTGAATGGATTCTTCCGGTTGCAAACGGATTACGAGGCGATTCGCGCTCCCTTCACCTGAGCGCGGAATGATCGAGAATGGCATGTCGGCAAATTCGATGACAATCTCCGAACGCCTCTCGGGAAAACGCTTGCCGGTGCGCAGGAAGAACGGCACGTTCGCCCACCGCCAGTTGTCGATCATCACCCGCAACGCGACAAAGGTTTCCGTATCGCTATCCGCGGGCACATTGGCCTCGTCACGGTAGCCCTTCACGGGCGCGCCATCGACCACGCCACCATGATATTGCGCGCGAATCACGTCGCGCGAGATCGATTCATTCGACATCGGCCGCAACGAGCGGAGAACCTTGACCTTTTCATCGCGGACCGCATCGGGGTCGAGCGATACCGGCGGCTCCATTGCCACAATGCACAGCAACTGCATCAGGTGATTCTGGACCATGTCACGCATCGCGCCGGTATGGTCATAGAAGTCCGCACGACTTCCCACACCTACGGATTCCGCCACGGTAATCTGCACGCTCTTGATATACGGCGCCTGCCACAACGGTCCAAAAATCGGATTGCCAAAACGCAGCACCATCAGATTCTGGACCGTCTCCTTGCCAAGATAATGGTCGATCCGATAGATCCGGTCTTCAGGAAAATATTGTGTCACCGTCGAGTTGATCGCTTTTGCCGACGCGAGATCATGACCCAGCGGTTTTTCCAGAACAACCCGCGCGTGGGTATCCGCCAGTCCGACGCGCGACAAGTTTTCACAGACCACACTGAACAGATCCGGTGCCGTGGCAAGGTAGAACACCTTCAAGGAGCCGGCTTGGCACGCAGGCACCAGGCTGTCGTAATCAGCCGATACGCCCGCGTCTATCACAACGTAATGCAAACGCTCCAGAAAGCTCGCCCAGGTTTGTTGCGTGGCAGCACCTTTGTCGATGAAGGGCAACGACTTCTCGTTAATCAACGCAAGATAGTCTTCCCGCGAATACTTGGTCCGCCCGACAGCGATGACGCGTGTGGAATCCGGCAGACTCTTGTGTACGTACGCCATGAACAACGCCGGCAGCAATTTCCGGATCGAAAGATCACCGGCACCGCCGAAGATAACCATGTCGAGCGGTTGCTCTTGCGGAACCGAATTCGCTTTGCTCATGATGGTGGACCCAAAAGTAAGAGAACGCTTGCACGTCACGCCGGTCAGGCGGCCTGCGCGACCGGGACGATAGCGAGGAATGTAGCAAAACTGCGTGACAAGACAACTCGCGCCACCGCCCAGCATTGCACATCGGGACCGAGTATTTTACCGCCTCCCTGGCAACCTCGCTTTTTCGTATCCGCCCCGGGGCGGCGCCTTATCCCGCCTGCCGTAGCGCCGCCGCTTCTTCGGCCATGACCTGTGTACTCAGGGCCAGGAAGGCTTCAACGATCGGATTCTCGTTGCGCAGTTGAGGGCAGACCGTGAAGCCGCGAAACAGAATGCTGGGCGCGAATGAGCGAAAAACGACGCGTCGCGGATTCACGTCCCGGCTGGCCAGCGGGTTGACGACGCCTACCCCTAGCCCGCGTGCCACCATCGCGCAAATTGTCGCGCCATACGGCGTTTCGATCGTTGGAACCTGCGTAACATTTGCCTGCCGTAACGCCCGATCAAGCGCCGACCGGGTGTCATCGGCGTAAGACGGCAGGATCAGCGACTCACCCCGCAAATCTCGCGCGTTGATCTTGGCCCTGGATGCAAGGCGATGACGCACGGGGAGTGCGCAGACACCTTTCAATCGATAGAGCTCGGTGCCGGTGACACCGAAGGCGTCCGGGGTCGTTGTCGCAAAACCGATATCGCAATATCCCGACGATGCCCAGCGTTGTATCGTGCTTTCACTCCGCATTTCCAGGGAAACGACAATCCGAGGATAGGCTGCGAGAAATCGCTCGATGACCTGTGGCACCAAGCCAAGCGCGAGCACCGGCGCGGCAACCAAGCGCAGCCTCCCGCTACCGTACTGCTTGATCTCCCGCGCCGAATGGGCCAGCTTGCGCAAGCCGACCACGCTGCGATCCACTTCCCGATAAAATGCGCTCCCTGCATCGGTCGCCTGCACGCGCCCACCGGCACGATTGAACAGCACCAGTCCCGTAGATGCCTCCAACTCCGAAATCAAGCGACTGATGCTGGGTTGCGACGTACCCAATTCGTCGGCCGCGGCCGTCATCGACCCACGCAGCATTACCGCGCGAAATGCATCGATCTGCTTCTGATTCATCACGTTCTGCCTCCCCATCACGCCGAATTCCAGCTGGTCTCGAACCAGCATGTCATATCAAAAATGAATAGCGCGCGTTTTTGGCCGTATTTGACCGAATGCCTGCATCAAACCTAGACTCGATCATGCGTATTCCGTGAAGGATGATCATGCGTCCCGATGCACTACTTTTCCATGACGACTTTCGCGTCGCCCCGTATTGGTGGGATGCTGCACCGCCGCAGACGATCCATGCTCCATTGCCGAATTCGGTGGATGTGGCCGTTGTTGGCAGTGGCTATTGCGGACTGTCCGCTGCGGCGGAATGTGCGAAGGCCGGGCGGCATGTCGCCGTACTCGATGCTGCGGAAATAGGCGCGGGCGGTAGCACGCGTAGCGGGGGTATGGTTTCCGGCGGCCAGAAGCTGGCACTCACGGGCGCGATCCGCGGCGTTTCGGCCGATCGCCTGACGCGGTTGATGAACGAATCGATGGCGAGCTTTAAATACTTGCAAACCCTGATCGCCACCGAAGCACTCGATGCGGACCTACAGATCACCGGACGCTTCTTCGGGGCATACACCCCGGATCACTTCGAACGCCTTGCCGCGCAAGGCGCGCTACTGCGGGAGAAGACCGGCGTCACGGTCCATCTGATCCCACGTGAGGCGCAACGTTCAATCGTGGGCTCCGACTACTATTACGGTGGCATGCTGGTTGAAGAATACGGCGGCCTGCATACGGCAAAATTTCATCGCGCGCTCCGGGGTCTCGCCACCGCCCGCGGCGCGACCTTGCATTCCCATGCAAGCGTGACGCGTATTCGCGGGGGGAGTGGCCACTTTATCGTCGACACCGCACGCGGCACGCTACGGGCACGTCAGGTCCTGATTGCGACGAATGGTTATACCGGCGGTCTGCTGCCCTTTCTCGAACGCCGCGTACTACCGGTTGCCAGCTATCAGATTGCCACCGAGCCGTTGCCTGCCGGTTTGATGAGCGTGCTGAATCCGGGGCGACGAATGATCAGCGACTCTAAACGCAACCTGTTTTACACGCGACCGTCGCCAGATGGCACGCGGATGATCTTCGGCTCCCGCCCTGCCATTCTCGAACTCGACGAACGCTCCGCGGCGCGACGGCTTTACGCAAAAATGGTGCAGCTCTGGCCGGCGCTGCGCGACATCCGCATCACGCATGCGTGGAAGGGCTATGTCGCCATGACGGGTGACAAACTGGCGCATATCGGCAACCACGACGGCTTGCACTATGCGCTGGGCTGCAACGGCAATGGCGTTGCATTGATGACGTATCTTGGACGGCAGATCGCGCAAACAATGCTCGATACCGAAAGACGCATCGGTGCTTTCGGCGAAGGTGCTTTTCCCGTAAATCCCGGCAGTATCGCGGCACCATTCTCCGTACCAATTGGCACTGCACTTTACCAGTTTGGCGACCACTGGAGCGGCCGCGTAAGGGCTGCATTGTCCTGAACCCTCTACAAACCATCACTCCCTCAGGAGCACATCATGCTGTTTCGCCGATTCCTGCGTGTTGCCGCGCTCGCGATCCCATTGTGGCTCACTCTCGCGATATCAACGGCGCCCGCAGCGTACGCCGACGATTTCGACACGCTCAGCGCGGGCAAGCTGATGGCGGGCGTGGACGCCAATAACAAACCCTATTCGTATATCGACAATGGCAAAATGACCGGCTTCGATGTCGAGTTGTTACGTGCGATTGGTGCCAAGCTCGGCTTGACCGTCGAGTTTCGATCCCAGGACTTCAGCGCACTACTGCCGGCTATATCGAATCACCAACTCGATATCGCAGCAGGTTCCATCTCGATTACCAAAGAACGCCTGAAGATGGTTGACTTCTCCGAGGGCTATCTGACAGGTCTGCTAAGCGTGGCGACCTTGCCGGGCA
The DNA here is from genome assembly GCF_000970345.1 of Robbsia andropogonis. Lineage (GTDB taxonomy): Bacteria > Pseudomonadota > Gammaproteobacteria > Burkholderiales > Burkholderiaceae > Robbsia > Robbsia andropogonis. The sequence goes on from NZ_LAQU01000026.1 coordinate 66,060, forward strand.
GCCCCATCACCAGCGACAAGGCATCGGTCAAAGGCAAGCGGGTTGGCGTGATACAAGGCACCATTGAAGATACCTATTCCGCCAGCTATATACCGGGTGCGGAAATCGTGCGTTTTCCCAACTTGAATGCCGGATTCCTGCAACTGCGTTCCAAATACATCGATGGCTTTTTTATCGATAAAACGCTGGTGGACGGGCTGATCGGCAAGTACCCCGATATGCATCTGTCGGCACGCCTGGATATTTCCGCGGTGAATCTCCCTGCCGGCTTTCCGATGCGCAAGGGCAATACAAAACTGAAAGCGGCAGTGGATAAAGCGATCAACGAGCTTGTTGCGGATGGCACCTGGATGAAGCTATACACGCAGTTCAACCCGACCTATCCGAAACCCACGAGTCTGCCGCCGTACGAGATGGCCGGCGGCAACTGACACCAGCGAGCCGTTCGGCGGCCCGCCTTTTTCAAGAGAGCGCGCGATGCACGACTTCTTGTCCAATTTCCTAGACTGGCCGCTCCTGGTGGGTTCGCTGCCAAGCCTGCTCATCACGGGCCTCGTCAATACGTTGACGTTATCGGTTTTCTCGACGCTGCTTGGCCTGATAATTGGCATGGTATTGGCGTTGATGATGGTTTCCGCACTTCCTCTGCTCGGCTACCCCGCACGCGCTTTTGTCGACATTTTTCGCGGCTTGCCGGCCGCCCTGGTGATCCTGCTTGTCGGCCAGGGATTGGCGCCCCTTGGGCTGACACTGTTCGGACCCAACCCTTACCCACTTGCCATTGTCGCGCTTGGCCTGATTTCTTCGGCGTATATCGCGGAGATCTTCCGCTCCGGCATTCAGAGCGTGGGAAAAGATCAGATGGCGGCCTGTCAGGCATTGGGTATGAGCTATTGGAGCGGCATGCGTCACGTTGTCGTGCCTCAGGGAATTCGGCGAATACTGCCGGCGCTTGCAAACCAATTCATCTCGATCGTCAAAGATTCGAGCCTGGTTTATTTTCTCGGTTTGCTGACGTCGCAGCGTGACCTTTTCACGATCGGCCAGAACGCGTCGGTCAATACGGCCAATCTCTCGCCATTGGTGGCGGCCGGCGCGGTCTACCTGTTGATTACGATTCCACTGACACACGCTATCAACCATATCGATCGATGGACCAACCGTCACGCGAATCCGCGTGGCGCGGCAACGCGAGCAGGCAAAATAAAAAGCGCCCGCAAAAGCCGAGGCCGGGAAACCCGCGCTGCCCGTGATGTGGATGATGGCAGCAAGCGCGGTGATGTACTCGCGCGTTAATCGCACTGACGTCATGTCTAGCAGGCTGTTGAAATACCCTCTGCGCGGGTCATCCGTGCGCAAGGGAGAAACGTTGATTTAAAGAATCGAACGACACAGAGACGGAAGCGATGCGCGGCCCCGACAGCTACACTGAATCGATGTTCACGATGTCCAGACTGGATGATTTCGTTCCGGCCAATCATGCGCTGCGACCGATTCGCCTGTGGCTGAACGAGG
>NZ_LAQU01000027.1 GCF_000970345.1 Robbsia andropogonis
GAAGCGCCAAAGCCGCGCACCATGCCGATGTATTGCACGAAGCTGAACAGCATGGCCTGGTTGATCGCCATGCACACGATGCCGGCGATAGCGCTCCGACAGCCGCGGGCCAGACGCTGCGGGCGCGGCGTGCCGAGCGGACGGGGCGTGCCACGGCCGTCGACAGCCTGCACCGTGGGGAAGGCGACGGCGAGTGCTAAAGCGGCGGCGAGCGTCAGCCCCGTAAAGACCGCGAAAAGCACCGTGCCGCCGTGCGCGCCGATCAATGGCGGAAGCGTCGCAAAATACAGAACGCCGAAGACGGCCAGCGCCAAATGGCTCATTGCAAAGAGACGATGCGGATTCGAGGTTCTGCCGATCGCGCCGTGCGTGACGGAGAGGCCGCAGCCGACGCCGATGCCTGCAATTGCGTGCGCTATCACCATGAGGGCAAAGCTGTCAGCATGCGCGCCCAGGTAGAAGCCCGAAGCGGCCAATGCGAAGCCACCGGCCGCGCTGAAACGTCCGGGAAGTCGCGTCAATGTGGGAGTGAGGAAGACACAGGACAGGACCGCACAGGCAAGGTAGGTGGTTGCCAAGCCGCCAGCACGTTGCGCATCGTAATGAAAGTGTCGGATCAATGTTTCGATCCAGACGGGGAGGGCTACCAGGTCGATCATCCCTGCTACATGGGCGACCACCAGCGCTAGATTCGAGCCTCGTCGTGCAAGCATGTCTGTCTCCGGATTTTATTTTTTTTTCGCGCATCGAGGCGCGTGTCCAGAGTGTAGAGAGATAGGAACGCACGCGTCCGCGCATTTCGCGATAGGACGTATCGCAATTTCGCGAGTGCGGGTAATCCCAGGTGGCGGGAGCAAAGGCGCGCGACGCTATCTGGAAAAGCGGCGCGTGGCGAGACCTTTTCGGCGATTCAAATCGTAACCGATGGCTGCGCATTCGCGTTGATCGACACCACGCCGTCGCGTTGCATCTGCCGTACGAGTGTGCGTCAACGCGTCATTCTCGATGACGTTATCCTGATCGCGGCGCCAGACGATCTCGACGGGATAGGACATCGTCAACTCGGGATGTTCGACCAGGCGGGTGCCGGCTGGATGACTGTGCAATGCCGTGTCGGGCACGATCGAATAGCCAATGCCGGCCGCGACTAATCCCAAAATAGTCACGACATCGCCGCCGATCTGCACGATATTCGGCGAGAAGCCTGCCACCTGACTCTGCCGGATCAGGAAGTCGTAAAACGCGGGCGAGGAATGCGAGGGCACGGCGATGCGCAAGCCGCAGTGACAGATCGTCGTGGCGTCGAAGCGCGTATCGCCGGGATCGCGTCATCCCATAAAGCCGCCGGCTAGCATGCCGTCGGCCATCGCCTCCACTTGTCGGCCTGATAACATAGGCTCGATGCACATCGCGATGTCGGGATGCCGCCTCGCCATAAAGTCCAGATACGGGTCTTACGTGCATCCGTCATCGGGCCAAATATGCTCGCCATGACAACACCTCAGATTTTATAACAATCAATATCAGGGTGTTGCAGTGACCGGTTGAATCCGCCGTCACGATTCGATTGCATTACAAAGCGCAAGGCCGGATATCTTAGATACGGTGTCGGCAGTTGGTAAGGAGCTTGGGTACGATGTTTCTGGTTTTGATAAAGACGCTGGGAGCATCACTCTTTCTTCAAATGCAGGTCTTTTCGTTGGCGCAATGATCGGAAAAATTCAGAGGGCAACGATCATGGTGCGTTCGTTAAATGGCGGGCGTAAATTAGATCTTACGGTTTCGGTGTATGGGAATTTTGATCAAGGTGGACAAGAAGCTGCGACAAAGCGATTGAATGCTTTCAAAGAAAAGCTTCTGGAAAAAGTTGGCCAGCATTAACCTGTAATTCACTCCGTGAATTAAACCTGTTCAGTAGGTAATCCCCCCACCCAGTGACCGGTTGAATCCGCCCGCTTTAAATATGGGGGGATTACCCGGCGACTTCCTCACATACGGCGGCACAATCGATGAATTGAACTTCACACCCGATCCTGATCGATCACGAACCTTCGGCACCTTCACCGGAATCGGGCCGGCCCCCGTCAACACTTCGCGCTGCGGCAGGTAGCCATTGCGTACTACGGCGCGTTGCCCGTGCAGCGTCTTGACATTCGCGAGCCGCTCCAGCAGCACCGACAGCTCGGCTTCAATCGCCTGCTGGATCACCTCCCGCGCGCCCTGGCGCACCAGATCGTCCAGACCCAGACCGCCTTGCGATAGACCGACGACTTCCTTTTCCGTAAACTTGCTCATGGTAGGTGGTTTGTTGTTTGCTGGTTTCCGACTTCGACAATCAGATTCTTAGCTGCAACCTCCACCGCCTTCATCCTCACGCCTGCAACCTCCACCGCCTTCATCCTCACGCCTCCAATCCCCCGTACACAGATTCGCGCTTAGCTCCCAGGATTCTTGGACTTCGCTCAAGTTGACAAATTCGCTGCCGTTAACCCGCCTGTAGGTAAAAGGTCAGTCAGAGCAGTTAACACGGCTAGTGACGACATTATGAAAGGCTACTTACTTTTGGCGTGAGTGCGCCATGACTTGACGCCACTTAAATATCATGAACTTCTTTTCCTCGATTCGAAGACGTCGTCTAGACGCGTTATTGCAATCACAAGCCTCTATTGAATTCGATATGGAGGGAAACATTGTATTTGCCAACGCACGCTTTCTTGATCTGATGGGTTATTCGCTCGCAGATATAAAGGGTAGACACCACCGAATCTTTGTCGATGAAGAATACGGCGCCAGCCGTGAGTACCAAGAGTTTTGGCAGAAACTTCGAAATGGAGCTACTCATAGCGCCGAGTTTATGAGGCGAGCGAAGGACGGTTCCGCTGTTTGGCTTCAAGCGAGCTACAATCCCGTGCTGGATCGACTCGGTCGACCGTTTCGCGTACTCAAGATTGCCCAGGACACGACAGAGCGAAAGGTCCGGGACATCAATTACGAGAGCCAAATCACCGCGATCAGCAGATCTCAAGCGGTCATTGAATTCGACATGGTCGGGCATATTCTATACGCAAACGACAATTTCTTATCCGCATTGGGTTATACGCTCGAAGAAGTACGCGGAAAGCACCACAAGATGTTCGTCGACGATGCTGAGCACCGGGGACCCGATTACAAGCGATTTTGGGAAAATTTGCGGAAAGGGCAATTTCAATCTGCCGAATTCAGGCGAGTTCATAAAACAGGTAGAAACGTTTGGATTCAAGCGAGTTACAACCCCATTTTCGATTTAGCTGGAAAACCATTTAAAATTGTTAAGATAGCGACTGACATTACCGAAGAGGTCAAGCGGCGTAAAGGCTTCGAGCTTTTGTCAATGGTTGCAGATTGCACCGACAATTCTGTTGTCATAACCGACGCCGACGGCCGAATCGAATACGTAAATGCAGGCTTTACGAAATTGACTCACATTACCTCTGAAGATGCCACAGGCAAGAAGCCAGGTCACTTGCTACAAGGAGCGCACACCGACCCAACGACGGTCGCCCGCATTCGGGTGAAACTGGCTGCCTGCGAGCCCTTTTACGAAGAGATCTTAAACTATAACTTGCACGGGGAGCCGTATTGGATTTCGCTGTCAATCAATCCAATTTTTGATAAGCACGGAAACCTTAAGAAATTTGTGTCAGTTCAAGCCAACATCACCGAGACAAAACTCAAGGCGCAAGAGGATGCAACGCGACTGACAGCGATACGATCGTCGACGGCCACTGCTGACTGGTCTCCGCGGGGCGTCCCTGTCGACGCAAGTAATGTCCTCCTCGGCATTTTGGGCTTCAAAGACTTGAATTCAGCGCTTGCGACGCTCTCCGATATTTATCGCGACGCAACTGCCGGCGACAATGCTGCAAAGCTAAAACGGCGCGAAAGCGTGGAACTCGAAATTAAAGCTACCGACGTGGACGGCAAGACCGTCTGGTTGCAAAGCACCTTCAATCCTATAGTAGGCATGGATGGAACCATGTTGAAGCTATCGATGTATTCGAGCGATATTACGGCTCAGCACCAAACGATGGAACGCATCCGAGGCGTAGTGAAAACGATCGACGACCTTGCATCTCAAACGAACTTGCTCTCGCTGAACGCTGCCATCGAAGCTGCAAGGGCAGCAGAAGGCGGTAGAGGGTTTGCTGTCGTCGCTGACGAGGTCAGGAAGCTTGCAAAGCGCTCGGCCGATTCCGCTAATGAAATAGCAACGATGCTGCAAAGCTAATGCGATATCTGGCACGGTTCTGTCGCAATAAGTGGGTCTGGTATTCTGAAGACCCCGATCGAACGATCCGATCCACGAAGCAAAACCTGACTACCGCGATGCCGAAAGTGTTTAAGCGGCTCCACTATCTACTGGACGTGATGCTCCTATGCGTGCGTTATCTCTACCGCGCTATCGACAAAGCCGGTAACATGGTTGATTTCCTGCTACGAGCCCGCCTAAACAAGGCTGCCGCGCAGGCATATTCCTAAAGGGCAATCGTGCTAAACGGCGACCCAGAGTCCGTGACGATCGATAAGAGCGCATCGAACCTCGCCCGTTTGAAAGCGATCAATGCCGCGCAGGAAACACCGATCAAGATTCTCCAGCAAAAGTATCTAAACAACCTTGTCGAACAGGATCACCGCGTAATCAAACGTCGAACGCGACCAATGATTGGCTTTAAGAATTTTCGCTGCGCACGCATTATCTTTGGTGGAATCGAGATCATGCGCATGATTCGCAAAGGTCAGATGCGCGGCTGGGCTAAGGCACTTTCACTCGCTCACCAATTCAACTCCATAATTGCATAAGCAATCCTGTACATTTTTAAAATTCTTAAATCACTCAATTCTTTTGCGACGGAACCGCCTGATGCGGGGTCATCCTGCACTATCTAAATCTATCAGTTCGCTGATAGCCAACTCGGCGAGCACGCGTTCACCGGCAGTTGAGGTCATTGCGGATGCTTGCAGTCCAAACGCTGGACCGGCCGCGTATCCACGGGAATTGATTTCATAACTGTAGTATCCAGACACCGTCCAGCTGCTAGGTTCGTTAAGAAGTCGCGCCATTTCGCCCTCCAGCAACGCCATCTGGGCGGTATCCCTTGCGCTCAAACTACCACGTGAACACATACGAATAATGGTGATTTCATCTTGATATGCGCTGAGCATTTCCGCGACTGCAACGGTGATTTTGTTACTTTCGCCAAATGCTTGATTGCCACGAGTGGCATTCGAACGCACTTCGCTTATGAACGCGTCCAGTCTTGCAGCGCTACGACTAGTACGTGCGATTTCAGGACGGCGCATTTCAATATAGGAAAGGAACGAGGTAGGATCGACAAATTCTACAAGCCGCCGGACGTATTTCTGATTGAAACGGCCGTGTTCTTCCACCATGCGCAAGGTCACGCTCGCCCCTCGCGGCGCGATCGGAACGGTGAGGCCTACAATTGGCATTGATGGCACGCTAATTGACTCAGGATGTGCGGCGTGTGTTGAAAAATGACCAGCGCTGGAAACGCTACCCAGAATCGACACACTTGCTGTTAGCACGGATGAGCGTCCGCGCGACCGCTCAGTACCGCGCAGCCATCCGTTCGCGTCTACGCGTTCGTTCTTTCCAGCCAGCAATTGGTCGTAGCTTATACTCGCGACTGGCCCCACATGCACGCCGAATGCCGCGGCGCGTGCCATCAAGGTTGCATTGCCCGATACAGTATGACTGCTGCGCCGCTGGTCTCGCCAGTTAACCGAGATATCTGGTGTACGGAAGAAACGAGTGCTGAAATTTTGCCACAGCCGTTCTGCTGACATGGACTGCGTCGCCTCAGAAAGCGCCTGTTGTTCAAATAGAAAGTCGACGACATTGTTTGCAAGTTCACGCCAGGAGTTCGTCGGACGGCCATTTGCATCGCGCCGAAGTCGCGTGCGGATTATTACACCCGTCGGTGCGCTGCGATCGTTAGAATAGGACACCCCCGCGCCGCCGCCTATTACAGCATGGACACTTTTGGTTCCTAATGTCACGCCGGCAAAGACACTGAGACCGACGCCGCTCGAGTAACGGGTATCTGTTCCCATGAACACTTCACCGCCGTATGACGAGGAGCCAATCTCGACAAACGCGTGCCGTCCGTGAAGTGCTTTGACACCTGGAGTCGGGGAAAGCCATGGGGCCAATGAATGCGGATGAAACTCGTGCAAGTTGAGCGACGAATTGACGTTGATACCATACATGCCGCCATCGAAGTAACGGACGTTGTTGCCAAGCGGGGCCGCACTGATCACTTGTGATAATGCTTCGCGGAGGGCCGCGGTCGTCGTACTTGTGGGGCGGATTGGCTTGCCTTGCTCTATATAGCGCGCGGTTGCTACGCGCTCCTTAACCTCTGAAGTGTTTCCTTGGGTGTGATGGAGATGCCGCAGGTGTTGCGCAACTTCGTCGGACCAGCGTTCGAGCGTTGAAAGATCTAGCGTCTTTACGCGCTGAAACTCCGCATTCGCCAATATTACATGTGCATTAACATGAACTCTGGGCGCCGACTCGATCAAGGCTGAAGCAATCGCACGTCGATCATCGGATGTTAGCGTCAATTCGCTAGCCCGCTGATCCGGCGATGCGCTGCGCTTCCAGTAGTCCAGATAGAGTTCTCGCAACAGCAAGACTCCACGCACTTCAGGTGAGATTGGGGGGCTAAGTGCGTTTTCAGATGTATGCTGTGTGACCATGCGGTGGCATGCCAAACTGGCGTCAATCGCGGCATGGACCGCCTCCCGAAGCGCACGCGTCTCTTCGCTTTGCAACCGTAGATCGACGCCTCCGGCGTCAAAGGTCGTTGCGGTGAGTGGCGATTTACGCATGCCGACAGTCCGACGAGGATCGAACGCCATCCAGCGATGCCTTGCCCGACGCTGAGAGCGACCGATCCACGTCAGGAACTTTGCAAGGCGACCTTTTGATCGTGCTAGAAACGAGTGCTTTCCACTCTCGCGGTATCCGCTGCGCCATGCGACGTAAGCAGCTACCTGTGTGCTATCTCCGATCATTTGTGCCGAAGCATGAGGGGTAGCGTACAGCTTCGCTGCACAAAGTAATGCGTTTAATGCAAGCGAGCACGGCTCGTCACGGTTTCCCATAACCGCCATCTGTTGGATTGCCTGATGGAATTGCTGACTCGGGGTATCGGCTATCGTGTCATTTCCGGCAACGTGGTTGGCAAGGTAATCTGCAGCCTGCAAAAACGTACGAAAGCTTTCGCGTTTCATAGCGCCGTCAGCGGTCGCTTCGTCAAAGGTCGGGTCGCACTGCAATGTGACCAGAGCGTCGAATCCATTGGCCGTATGTGCGAGCATACGTGCAACATGCCATGCGTGACGCTGAGCTGCTGTAGGCGGTAGCGTCATCTCGTAGTTTGCATTACGCACATCAATTGAAAAATTGCCTTGCAGATGCGCCAATGCCTCGGCCGCCCTCGCCGCGTCGCCGCCCGTTGCGGCCGCAAGCGCCCGAGCGCATTGAAGGGCGCCTGCATATCGCACCGGACTATCCTCCGCTGACTGCGCGTGCGCTAGCGCGGCCAATGTGCGAATGATGTCCTCAATATGAGGGTCTGTTGTAGCTTGTGCGTTCTCGAACGCGAATAGAGACGCTATCGTTCTCGCGAACGCGCGTTCGCTGCATATCGCCTGCACCGCGTCAGCTTGCTGCGACTCAAGCATTGCGGGGGGCGGCTTATGCAATTTATGGGTGAGACCACACGCACGTCCTTCAATTTTTCGGACCTCAGACACCGACGGTGGCTTTATCGCACTAGGCGCCGCCGCGCGTCGCGGACGTGAGGGTATTGGGGCCGGGTCTATTTTCGTGCTGGTGTAGCCGGGGAGAGACAGGGTGCTTCGCGCGCCCGTTCGTAGCCGATAAGGCAGGCGGCGCAATATACCTGAACACCTCGGTTCGTGCGTGCCCAACGTTTCCTGCTCGGACGGATCACATTCCCTTTCTGTTAAATCCGAGGAAGTTGGTGCCCTCGTGCAGTGGCCGGTCAAGTTGAAAAATTTCATCGCGCTGATAAGCATCGGTGGTCTAAAGTATTAATGGTTCTGTCCCAATAAGAATTGGGTAAGGGAAGAATGTTTATATTCATAGTAATACTGATGTAAATAAGGAGTTGAATTTCTGAGCGGGCGAGAGTGCTTTAGCGCAGCCGTTCATCGGATCTTTACAAATCATGTGCATGATTTGCAATGCTCATGTGAGTGGCTGCGCTAAGGCACTCTCGGAAACGTAACTATTCAACTCGTTATTTTAATAGGTATCCTATAAATATAGAGAATCGTACCCGTCCAAATTCCTATTGCGAAAGGACCTTCGCCAACGCGACACAACCCCTCGACTTCCTCAGTTGCAGTCGATACACGGCGCTGCGCCCCCTCCGCCACTACGCGAAGCTGATCCAGCGTAGCCTGCGTCGCCACCTGAAGAGGAGTCGCCTATATTGGCACTGGCACCAGCATATGACGATTGAGTAAAGATGGCGCCAGTCAACCAGATCAGCAAGCAGCAGAAAACGTTCTTTCTCATCATTTTCTCCTATGTAATATTGCGTGCAAGATACTTGAGTTTGTCTTTTACTGTATCAAAGCACCATACGGGAGTAGTACGGTTAATTAAGCTCCGCCACGATAAGCGAGAGCAAATTGAATAATATTCGCATCAGCGAAAAGATATAGCCAGATGCGAATGGTTCTGTTGAAAATACTGGTTCTGTGGGGATCTGACCAAGATCCAGTCGAATCGCTAATATAAACGTGTAAATTATGGTAAGACGGATCTTTGTGATTTGATGAAATAAGGAACTCGGGACGGTAATACCCCTCTGTCAGACTAGTTGGACCATGAATCGCTGTTAGAGTTTGAACCGCCGACAAGCGGCAGAGGAAGAATCCAATGAAGTACGCTGAAGAGCGCAAGGAAGCGATTCTGAAGAAGCTATTGGCCCCACATATTCGTAGCGTTGTTGACGTGTCGCGGGAAGAAGGCATTAGTGGCTTGCGTCCGTTCAATTACGCCAAACAGCACCGCGCGGTAGCGTCGTAATTCATCTCGAGACTGTCTAATACCCGCTCTCCTGAGTTGGCGTCTTCCACGCCCACTCAGGTGGGGGGAAAGTAACGCGTACTGGGATACCGTCCTGTTTGAACTATGACGTATCCATAAATACCAAATATCTCCCGAAGACGACCTATTTGCGCCAGATCCTAACAGATTATAACGACAAAAACACGCGCATTATTGTCGCAAACGGATTTTGATACAAAGCAGAAATAACAATTATTAATCGTTTATTTAAATCTATTATCTATATTTTTTAGAAAAATAATGTAGAAAATTCGATATACCTATTTGCACAAAGATCATTTGATGTTATGTTTGTGCTTAATTAGGACATTTTAAGTTTTAAAGAAAAATATATTAATTAATTGGGCGCGAACGCGTAACGCGTTTGTAACGATCAACAGACTACTTTCGTAAAAATCATGACAGGCAGTCCAGATCCAAGTCTCGCCGCATCCTCGACACCGACGGTTGCAGGGCGGGGTGACGCGGAAATATCGATTAGCACGGATTCTGCAAGACGAATCAGCTTGATATTGATGAGTCTGGCCGGTCTTTCCCAAGGTTTTATCGGGCCAATCGTCAAGCTGGTCGATTTTGCACCATTACCCTTGGTGGTCGGGCGTTGCATCGTGGCGGCGGTTCTACTGCACGCCATCTGTATTCTGACAGGACGCCGAGTACAAAAAACGGATCGCATCAACACGATTATTTGCGGATTTCTTCTTGCCGGACATTTTGCCACCCTGTTCATGGCATACAAGAAGACTGACGTTAATCTCGTTCTGATTGCGCTGTTCACCTATCCGATGATCACCAGCCTGCTCGAGCCCGTGTTTTTCGGCGGACGTCCGCAGCGCCGACAGGTGATTTCTGCATTCGTCGTGACCGCCGGTATCGCATGCCTGCGCCCGGCGCCGGGCGGCAGTGGCGACATGATTGCCGGGATCGGTCTCGCTCTGGCGTCTGCGGTTCTGTTCAGCCTTCGCAACATTCTGAGTCGCAAGCTCGTTGCTAAAAGCGACGGACTTGCGATCATGGGATGGCAAACCACCATCGCGGCCATCGCGTTCGCGCCAAGCTGCGTTGGACTCAAAGTGAGCGACATGACATCGTCGGTATGGCTCGGCATGCTGGCGCTGGGTATTTTCTTTACCGCCATTCCTCATACGCTACGCATTCTCGTGAAGCGTCATCTCACCACGGCAACCGTTGATATTCTCGCTGCGCTTCAGGTGGTGGGGGGGGTGCTGCTGGCCTGGATACTGGTGCATGAGGCGCCCACCATCAACGTGATACTGGGCGCTGCATTTATCTTTACTGCAGTCCTGTGGGAAGCCGCCAGCACATGGCGGCGGGGCTCGATGCCCGAATGACGCGAGCACCGCGTGGCGAGACATCGTCTTCGCGGAGAAAACACGCCCCCCGATTTGCCACAAAGCCAACGGTTTGCTGGCGGGCGCTCGTCCCGCTGGACTGTCCACGTTGTCTAAACATGAGGAACGACATGCCCAAAGCGCTATACATTACCGCGGCTCCCGTCGGAGCAGTGCCGAAATCGCTCAATCTGGGCGACCCGGTTTTTGTTCATGGCTATCTTCTCGATCTGATCGATGCGAAAGAGCGGGTGCTAATCGTGAAGGCGCTCGAGAATGAAGGCTGGGAGCCTGTCGACGAAGGCGGTATCGCGCTTCAAAGCGGCTATGCCAGCACTATCGACGACGCAGCGGTCCGCTCGGCGGGAAATGCCGGCGAACTGGAGCGTGACGGGTGGAGCCGGGTGTCGGGACAGTGGAATTCGCCGTGGCCGAGCGAACCGCACGACGTGAAACCTATGATTGCGCGGAGTCTGCTGCAACGCATCGGGTCCATTGGCCTCATCCGGCAGACCGTCCTGCAACTAACGACGTTCGGCTGGACCGTCACCGCCCAAGGCGATCTGTCATGGCCCCACGGAAGTATTCGCAGTTATCTCCCGCCAAGCCTCGTGCAACAGATCCGGGCGGCAGACCAGACCGTCCTGGACGTGCTCATGAGCGAAGGGTGGACGCACTGCCGTGCCGGGTACTGGCAGCCCGGCAAGGGCCGTAGCGTGGACCTTCCGTTGACGCCTGAAGCGATTGTGGCGGACGCGCATCAATCACTGATCGAAGGGGCAGCCATCGTACACCTCCATACGCGTTCGAGGGCTGATCGCGGCGAACTGCAAATTCCAGGACTTGGCACAACCATCACGACGGGGGCGCAACGCAACCAGATCGTAGTGGAGGATTTCGAGCAGATTGTCACGACGCTGCGAGCGATGGAGCCCGCTGCGATACTCAACGTGTCGACCAGTGCGCGCGGCGACCGGAGCGCGTCTGAAAGCCTGTTGCGCCGCGCACATCTGAAACGCTACGGACCCGCGCAGGTGCATGCCGACATAGCATCGTTCAGCCCGGGCCCCGTGGTGTTTCAGAGCGGCGGCGGCTACGACAACCCGCCCGGCTTCCTCGTCCAGCAACTCGACCAGTTTGCTCGGACAGGTATACGACCGGAAATCGAGGTATTTAATCACACCATTGTCGAAAACGCGACGAGCATCTATCGCGACGTACTGATCGCGCATGGCGAGCCGGTGCTGTTCATGCTAGTGGCTGGGGTGGATCAGCATCGACGCGACGCGGTCAGCGGCGAGCTCAACGATGATTCGCTGATCCCGGTGGGCACTAGAAAGGACATCGCTGCGCTGTTGCAGCGCGACGACGTGGAGTCCACGCTGGCGGGGGCGCGGATCGCGGCCGACGCGCTCCGGCCGACAGTCGTACAACTGCGTGAGCATTTCCCTGCGTCGAAGATTTCGATTCTGCTGCCGGGTGCGTTTCACGCCATTCTCGTCGAGGTCGCGCTGGCGCTGTCGCTGGATGGCATTCGCGTGGGACTCGAAGACGCGCTGAATGTGTTCGACTCCCGCGTACCGGGTGGTGTCAGGCGGGCGCAGGGCACGAGCGATCAGGTACGTGCATTGAAGCGCGATTTGGAAAAACGCGGCATCTCAACGCTCAGCGCAGAAGCATTGCGTGACCAGATCGACATGACCCGCTGCGAGGTCAGGCTGTTTCGCGAGGCAACGAGCGCGTTGTCAGCCTATCTGCCGTTCGCGTCCAGCCCGCGGTCGCTTCCCGGGGCGGCGACGCTCGCGCAAGCGCTGTCGCCTGTATTAGACGCTTACGGGAAGATCGAGGACAGGTTTGCTGCCGAGCTCCGCAATGTCCCCGACGACCTGCGGACGGACCCAGCCGCTCTTGCCGCTCGCGTACGGGCGACGGCGAACGCGACAGGTGCGAACATACGCTTTTTCGTTGAAGAGCGCGACCGCTATCTCGATCACGAATACCTTGTCTTCAACGACATCTACGTCCCGCAAGCGTTAAATTTTGCGCGCGAAGTCCTGGCGCAGCGGGGTCAGTCGACAGACGCATATGACGAGGCGCTCGCCCATTACGGACGCCCAGGAGAAACCGTGCTGCGCGAAGAGGCCAGTTACCGGATTCGCGAGGATCAGTTCAAGTCGTCGGCGTTGCGGGCGCTCGAATATCTGGTGTCTATTCCATGCCGATACAACGTGGACCGCACCAACGTTTTTAATACGCAACTGCGTCGCGATCCTCACTACAGCGCGACGATGGCGCTGCTTTTTCATGCGATTCGTGAACTGACGCTGGAACTGCGCGCGCGTTCTAACGCTCATCAGAAAGCGTCCGGTCCGGTGTGGTCGATCGTATCCGTGGATGCCGCGCAACCGCAGGGTGGTGGCCCCCTGCGCGAACTTGCTTCGTCGCGCAAACTGCCAGTGCTATCCGCCGGCGTCGAGTGGGTGGTGCTGCCCAGCACGCCGACCACGCACTACCCGCTCGGTCTCAAGCTGTCGCATGGATTGACGGATACGTTTCATCACTTCCTCGACCGGGTGGTGCGAGACGTTTCACTGCTGAAAGCTGGGCGGCCGACGCGGGATACACCGCTTCGCGTCATTGGCATCGCGCATACGGGGCGACAGCCCGATGGCGAGACGATCGTCGAGGCCAGCATGCTCTACAACCGCTTCGCGCTTAACGCCGACCGGACCAGCACGTTCCATGGTCATCCGGCACGACTGATCTATGAACGATTGTTGCTGCCGCGACTCGTAGACAGGCCACGTGAACTCCTCTATACGGAATCGCAACTTGCGGTGCGTGATGAAGATGGCGTGCCGCTCTACAGTGACGGGACACGCGCCCGAAGAATCGCACGAGAGGCCATCGGCCGCCTGACTTTCTTGAAGCTACTAGCGCATAGTTCGGGCATTTCCACCGCACAGCAGCTCGACGTGCTCACTCGTTTGGACTCAGAGCGACTGGGCTACGCCCCGGACGAATTGCGGGCGATCTTCGACCGCGCTCTCGTAATCTCCTTTGCGTCTGCGTCCAACGTGCTGGTCGACTGGGCCGGTACGTCGGTGGTCGATGTGACTGCCTTTAACGACGTGCGCAGTCTGGCGGGCACCACCACGGACGACTATCTTTTCAGCGAGGGAGCACCGCTCGACACGCTGCGTCGCGCGTTGCTGGCCTCGCGGGCGGGTGACGCGCCGGTTGGTGGCTATCGATACGAGGAAGCGAAGTTGCTTCGTCATACGGGCGCGCAAGGTAAGACCGTTGCGCGGTTGACAGGCGTTTTCCTGATGGATGATGTGGCGCGTCAGCACGATGGCCACTCGATCCGCCGGTATCTGGAAGGGACGCCGCGCTGGCTACGGCAGTGGCTCTCCGGCGTGTTTCATGCTCCCGCCTCAAGAGGTGCGCTTGATGTGCTGGGCGAGCTGGACGCCGCAGCAGGCGAGCGCCTAGCGAATGGAAAGCGGGAGTCAGTCGCACCGTCATTTGTCGTGTGAGGTAGCCATGCGTATAGCGATCATAGGTTTAGGATGCAGCGGGACAATGGTGTTGCGCGCCATTGCCGATCGACTTCGTGAAGGGGATCCGATCGAAATTAGGCTGTTCGAAAGCCAGAAGGAGGTGGCGGCGGGCATTCCCTATGGTGCCGCATTCAACGATGACTGCTTTGTGCTGAACATGCAGACGTCGCTGCTCGGTGCACATCCCCAGCGTCCTGAGGAGTTCATGGACTGGCTGGCCGGGCAGTCGCCAAGCGTTGTTGACGGGACGGATTACATCGCGCGTACGCGCATGGGCGGATATCTCGCAAGCGTTCTTCAGGCGTCGATGGCACGGTTGCGGCAACTGGGCATCGCCTGCGAAATCGTCCGTGACGAGGTCTGCGACATGCAGGTTAGGGGAAACGAATACCTGCTGTTTGGCACGACCCAGACCTATACCGCAGACCGCGTGGTGCTTGCACCCGGGCACTTGAAGAAGCGGAAGCCCGAGGGCAGCGGGAAGCGTTACATCGCGAACCCATATCATGCGCTTCACCTCGTTCGCGCGATTCCGCCGAACGCTAAGGTCGGCATCGTCGGCAGCAAACTGACGGCGGTCGATATGGCTATTTTGCTGCGCGAGCAGGGGGTCCGCCGGATTTCGATGTTCTCGGGTTCCGGCCGTTTGCCGCTGGTGCGTGGCGTCAGGCCTCCTGAAGACCGGTTGCCCGTCGTGCGACGCCCAAAGGGCGCGTCGCTTCGTTCCTTCCTTAAAGCGATACGCGACCAGGTTCGCACTATGCAGGCGCCTGCCGAATATGAGGCCTTTCTGTCCGGCAGGGATGAAGCTGTCCGGCTCGCTCACGAACTGGAACAGGCTTCGGCGCCGCGCCTCTGGCACGCGTTGCTCGATGAGACGAAGCACTTCATTGACGACTTTTGGCAGGAGCTCAGTCCGTTTCACAAGCGCCTCTTCCTGCGCAAGTATCAAGGATTGTGGATGAGCTACCGGCATCCGATGCCGCCGTCGAATGCCCGAAAGATCGCCGGCATGCTCGCCGATGGCTCGCTGACGGTCCACAGTGGCTATCGGGGCGCATCGGCCTGCCCTGACGGACAATTAACCGTCAGGGCAGGCGACCAAGAGGTTATCGTCGACTACCTGATCGACGCGAGCGGCACACCGGCGGATGTGCGCGAGATCGATTCGCCGCTCGTCGCGAATCTGCTGCGTAATGGGATCGTTGCTCGCTGCGAGTTTGGCGGCATTGAATGCGAGCCCGCAACGCACCGCGTTAGACCGCTCTCGAACGTGTATGTGATCGGGCAACTGACCCGTGGTCGCATTTTCTACGTGTCGGCCATAGAACGTATTGCCATTCACGCGTTGGTCATTGCGGCCGACCTGATGCGCGCCGTAACGGAAAGAACCGGAACTCGGCTCGAAGAGGTGGCCGACTGACGCGGACAGCGCGCCGCACGATGGCGTTGTGCCAGATCAGGACACGCGCGATCTGCCATTCGAGTCGAAGCAATCCGACAAACCTAAAGGAGATTGTTCATGAGCCAAGAAAACTGGACCGTAGTCGACAACTATTTCTCCCAGGCACTCATTCCTTCCGATTCCGCGCTCGAAACAACGCTGAAATCCAGCGCGGTTGCAGGGCTGCCGTCGATCAACGTCGCGCCGAACCAAGGCAAGCTTCTCTACCTACTCGCTAAAATCAGGAATGCGAAGCGGATTCTGGAGATCGGTACACTCGGCGGTTACAGCACGATTTGGCTTGCGAGGGCGCTCCCCTCCAATGGTCGGCTGATCTCGCTTGAGTCGAACGTCGAATATGCCGATCTCGCGCGACGAAACATCGCCGCTGCAGGGTTATCCGATGTTGTTTCGGTTATTGTTGGCACTGCGGTCCGAAGCCTCGAACAGCTCATAGAAGAGAAGGCCGAACCGTTCGATCTGGTATTTATCGATGCGGACAAGGGAAGCAATCCGGACTACCTGCGCCTATCGCTTGCGCTGTCCCGCCCAGGCACGGTCGTAATCGGCGACAATGTGGTGCGCAACGGGCGCATCAGCGACGTGAACAATCAGGATCCCGATGTGATCGGCGTAAGGAAGTTCTTTGAACTGGCCGCCTCGGATAGGCGTCTGGATACGACAGCAGTGCAGACGGTTGGCTCGAAAGGCTGGGACGGGTTTTCGATTACTCTTGTGTCGGCATAGCAACGGATGACGTGAGGGGATCTGTCGTGCGATTGCGCGAATATGCGCCGAGGCTTTTGCTTCAGCGCGGCGAGCTATCGGCTGGTCAATACGTTGGCGGATTGCCTTTGACGGCCAGCGGTCCGGTCTTTAGTGAACAGAAACGTCTGATTGTGCCAGGAAACTTGTGCACGACCGGCACAAGTTTGCCAGACCCCTGTC
Organism: Robbsia andropogonis; assembly: GCF_000970345.1. Classification (GTDB taxonomy): domain Bacteria; phylum Pseudomonadota; class Gammaproteobacteria; order Burkholderiales; family Burkholderiaceae; genus Robbsia; species Robbsia andropogonis. The sequence goes on from NZ_LAQU01000027.1 coordinate 16,480, forward strand.
TAGCGCGATCGGGCTCGTACTAACTGTTCGAGTCGGTCCCGCAATGGTATTGGGATGACCGATTTCAACCATGGATTAACCAACTGGCTCATGAACCAACATTTGCGCGTGCGTCAATACAATCCCGCGAGGGTGCGTTGAGGAAGCTCCCGGTCGTAGGTCTGTCCATCGAAAACGCCACCGCTCAGCCGCTGATGCATCTGTCCAGCGCTCGGAAGGCTGTCGCGATTTACTTGCCTCGTCGTATTCCACAAGTCGGACCGCACTAGCGCTTTCGAGCAGTGAAAGTACGCTGCGCAGACGGTGATGACTATCGCAGTACGCGGCAGTTTCCCATTAATCTCGAAAGCCGCAAGTAGCTGAGGATCGACGGAGATTTGCGCTGTGCCGTTCACGCGCAACGTTTCACCAACTCCCGGCACGAGAAATAATAGAGACACCCGCGGGTTGATCATAATGTTGCGCAAGTTGTCGATTCGATTGTTTCCCGGCCGATCCGGAATCACGAGGGTTCGACAGTTGACGATTGACACAAATCCGGCAGGATCCCCTCTGGGTGAGCAATCGGTTCCATCTGTCCCGGCTGACGCAAGGATTACGAACGGCGACGCCCTCACAAATGCACAATAGTCGTCGTTAAGATGATCGATCTCCTTCCACAGCGCCCGTTCATGTGGGCGGCCGTATATCGCCTCAAGTTGCTGCACATCGGAAATTACATGTTCCATTGCGTCCACCGTTCTGTTTCTATCGATAAAGATACCTGCGCCAGGTGAGTATAATTGACGTATCGGAATCCGCAAACGAAGCTTTCTCACATTGCATTTTCTAGCGCAAGGAAAGTGCTGACCGAGTCAGCTGGCGCCTGAGCATTGTGACGTGGCCGAAGCGGTAGGGTAAGGTTGACGCATGAAAACCTCGTCTATTTACTACTGCTATCGCTTCGCGCCTGCGGTCATAAGCTTAGCGGTGCGTTAGCACTTTCGCTTTCCCTGCGCTTTTGCGACGTCGAAGAATTATTGTTTGAGCGCGGCATCGCTGTAAGCTTACGGTTCGCTTGGAATCGTGGCGGTAGTTTACGCGCGACGGACAAAATACGTCCTCGTTTTGAGCAGCGTCAACAACAAGCGGCGCAGTTCGGTTTACTTGATAAGATGTCCTACATGTAGGAACATGATCAACACGCTTGCTTATTTGCACGGGAACCGGGCAAACGGACGGTGGGCGGAATCTGGAGAACGGACGGGGCCTACGTTTGAATCGGGGAGAGTGGCGATATCTCTACCGGGCTGTCGGCAAAATGTTTCTGTCGCAATAAGAATTGTGTGGCGAAAGAATGTCTATAATCGGCGCTTTCATCCCTTGGCTTCCCTTAATCAGGCATCCAAGGCTGACCAGTTTTCGAGAAAGTAAACATACCCCTCGGGGGTTTCTGAACTGGCCTCTTAAGATTAAGGCTCTTTTCTAGCCCTGTGGCCTTTTATGGAGAGCAATTCAGCATGGTGAACAATCTGGCCAATCGCAAAGTCATCGTATGGGGCACGTTGCTGGGGGGCTTTATCAGTTCTCTAGTGAAATCGGGTACGGAAGCGAATATGCCGCCCAGGGTACCGGGCGAATTGTCGCCGCCCGCAGCGAATATAGACGGGTGGTTAGGTGGCCTCGGCATCAACGCACATTCTCTGGATTATGCTTACCAGAGCGTGACGATTCCCGGTGCGGTGATGCTCTATCACTGGCTGTTCAGTTTCGCCTTTGCCTTTATTTACGTTGCCGGGGCTCGGTACTGGCCTAAAATCCGAATGGGATTCGGGGCCGGGTACGGCATCCTCATCACTTTGGTGATGCACGGTTTTCTGATCCCCGTGCTCGGATTCAGGCATCCTGTTTATGATCACGGTGCCATAGGATGGCTGTGGAAACTCAATGGGTACGAGTTTTCGAGCGAACTTATCGGTCATATTTGCTGGTCGGTATCTATCGAGGTTTGCCTAATTTGCGTGCTTGCGGTTTTCGGAGAACCGGTCAGCGGCGAATGGACACGCACTCACTGATTTGCACCAGAACCCAAATAATTATTTGGCGAAGGTGGGTTCAAGAGGTCATCGCAACGCCTTTCTATTAATATCGAATGAGGGAGCGTAGACGAATGGCACAGAGGGGAAAGCCTGGGCTGCCGCCAGAAGGCAAGGCAGAAGTTTGGCGGCGGTGGCGCGCAGGTGAATTGTTTCTTGGCGTCGGCAAAGCGCTAGGCAAGCCAGCCGGATCAATCTACGGCGTAATCCAACTACTTGGAGGTTACAGCTCTCTCGGGGAATGGTCTTCGGAACAAGTAAGCGGCTGGCTTAAGCGCCGATATACCGATGACGAGTGGATGCGCGTGTCACACGAAACGATTTGTCGTAGCCTGTTTGTGCAGGCGCGCGGCGTTCTAAAGAAAGAGTTGCAGTATAATTGCGGACCTAGCGCAAGATGCGTCATTCGCGCCTCTCCAGCTTTGCTTCACGGTACACAACTTGATCAATACTCGCAGGCGCAACTGAAAAAATCGCAGCCCGCCTCAATGCGCGGCTGAGAAAGACCTTGGGTTTCATGTCCCCGGCCGATAAACTACGTGGGGCTGTTGCCGCGACCTTCATACTGTCCAAATTTTCGTCAGCGCATGCCGATTAAAATCGCCTGACGGCGAGCCCTTACTCCCGAAAGCGCACACTCCCTCTTAACTCAACTACAAACGAAACTACTCGCGGCGTTCACATCGCCGCCTTGATAACGCGCCACTTTCGGGTACGGGCAAAGCGGCCGTGTTCGTCCTGCTCCCCAGTCGGTGGGCACGTCGGCGTTCGGCGCGGCATTGCTCGCATCGCGCGCGGTGGCGACCACGCTGTCCGGCGCCGTGCCTTGCTCGACCCATGCAACGAGCGGCGTGAGCAGGTCGAACTGGTCGGTGCTCGGACCGCCGCTGCAATGGTTCATGCCCGCGATCGTATAAAGACGCGCGAAGTTCGACGCGTCGCCGCCGTTGGCTGTGGTGAGCCGCTGATACCAGTCAGTCGTGTCGTTCGACGAAAACACCGGGTCACTCGTGCCGTGATAGACCATCAGCTTTGCCCCGCGCTGCTTCAACGCGCTGAGATTGGTTTCATCGGGCGGCGTCATGAACGACCAGGCAGACTCGGCATACACGCCGCTGGTGGCGAATATCTTCGGCGCATCGGTGTCCATGTTGAAGTTCAGTGCATACGCGGACAACTGGCTCAGCACGGAAGCGGCTTGCGGCGGCGTGGTGAACGTGAAGGCGGCCGCGGCCGGGTCGAGCGTGATCGAGTTGGCCTGCTTCCAGGCCGACCAGCCAGCGCCGAGTCCGGCATCGTATGGGAAGCTTGCATACAGCGCGGTCCCTGCACTATTGCGCGCCCCGGAGAACACATTGCCGATGGCGTCCATCTGGGCGCTTGTCAGACACGTGCCGTCACGAACGTTGTTTGTGCAGGTTGGGATGTCGCTGGCAAGGTTGAAGTTGGCCTGGCATGCCTTGATATCCTGAATGAGGCCGTCCGTTACACCGTCGAGTGCATCGCACTTCGACAGTATTTTAGACGCTACCATTTGACGTTCCGCCGCCGTGAAACCGGTTGTGATATCGGGCAGGCCATTCGAGGTTGTCGCTGTCGCCACTTTCGCAAACTGCTGTGCGCTCCACATTTCACCGATGGCCGCCTTTGGCAGGTGAACGCCCGGATCACCCGCGATGATGCCGTCATAAGCCGCCGAAAAGCGTGTCGCCGCGACCAGCGCATGACGTCCGCCGTTGGAGCAGCCATCGAAGTAGCTCCTATCCGGTGCTTTGCCGTATGCCAACTTGATGACTTGTTTAGCCATCGGTGTGAGCGTCGCAACAGCATTGTAGCCGTAGTCGATTCGGGCCTGCGGATCGAGACCGAACAGGGGATTTTGCGCCGAGCTGTGCCCTGCATCCGAACTAATGACGGCGAAGCCCATGTTGAGCGCATCGCTAGTGGGGCCGCCGCCGCCGATTTCGCCGGTGGCCGTGACCACATTGCCGTCGAGTCCGCCGTTGGCTTGATAGAAGAAGCGTCCATTCCATGCAATCGGCAGGCGCATTTCGAAGCCGATTGCATAGGTGTTGCCGTCGACGCTACTGACTCGCTGATTCATGCTGCCTTGAATCAGGCAATGTTCGGCGATCGGTCTACCGACCACTTCGAGCGTGCCCGCCGCGACGTCCGTCACCGTGGTGAAGATGGTGTTGGCGAAACTGAGCTTTGCAGCGAGTGTAGCGCAATCGCCGACCAGCGTGGCCGGCGTTGCCGCGCTCAATTGCGGCAACGCGGACGCATTGTCGCCGACGCTACCGCTGCACCCAGCGAGGGTGAGCGCCGCGGCTGACGCTAGTGCGATAGAGGTGCGCCTCATGCTTGGTATCCTAGAAAGAATGACGCATGCCAACCATGACGCCGGTTTGGCCCGTGCCCGCTGCGGGCGTCGTGCCCCCGCCACCCCCGCTCACCGAGTACTGCGCCTTCGCGCTGTTGGCGAGGTACGACGCTTGGGCGTAGACAGCGGTGCGCTTCGATAGCAGATAGGTGGTGCGCAGCGTGCCCATCGTCGCGCGCGTGTCGTGCTGGGTATTCGTGATGTGATAAACCTCGCCATCGACGATGAAAGCGGGCGTCACGTTATACGCCGCGGCCAGGAAGAACAGATTGGAGCGCACGCTCGCAACCGTGTCCGCGCCCGGTTCGACGCGGCGGTTAAGCCATCCCACGCCGAGCTTGGTCTTGCCGAATTTGGCGTAGGCGCTCAATTGTGTGCGGATGTCCTTGTCGGCCGCGCTGGTGAGGGGCGTCGGCGTAATGCCGTCGAAGAAGTTCGCCGCCGCGGTGCTGCCGCCACGCTGTTCTTCATACGACCCCGCGACGCCGAAGAGTGGTGCGTCGTACTTCAGCATCACGGACCATTCGCGGCATTGCGTTGTCTGCCCGGCGACCGATCCGGTACAAGTGCCCTGCCCCGGCGAGTTGCCGGTGCCAGCCGCGTCGCGTCCGAACGAGTAGTTCGCGCCGAAAGTGACGCCCGCATAGCTGCCGAGGTAGACCACCGAGTTGTCTGCGCGGCCATTTGGTACGTACGCGTCGAGCGAGCCCAGACCATAGATGTCCGGGCCGATCAGGTCCGCGCCCATCAGCGCGAGATAGGTCATCGTGTACTGGCGGCCGAACGAGATCGTGCCGTAAGGGCTCTTAATGCCGACGAATGCTTGACGTCCGAACAAGCGGCCACCTTGACCAAGATCGCCTGCGCGCACGTTGAAGCCGCTTTCCAGCGTGAAGATCGCGCTATAGCCGCCGCCCAAGTCTTCCGCGCCACGCAAACCCCAGCGTGAAGGCATTTCGCCCGTGACCGACGGCATGCGGAACACGCTTTTTCCCGCTGCGTTCGCGTGCGAAACGTATTCGATCCCGGTGTCGATAATGCCGTAGAGCGTCACGCTTGATTGTGCCGCTACGGCACCGCTGATCGTGCACAGTGCGGCACAGAGTAATAGACGTGCGGATGGTTGCATGAAAGGTTTCTCCGGACCGTTTAATGAATAGCGGCGTATTGTTGTTGTGTGCTTGGGTTGGGTGTTCTCGTGACGACGGCTAGTTGTCGGCGCGTGGTCGGCGTATCAGAAACAACGCCGCGACTGCCGCGATCACCGTTACGGGAATGCTTGCGCCAATCACGGTCGAAGAACTGCGTCCCATCGCCAGCAATTGACCCGCGGCGAGCGGACCGACCACCGAGCCGATGCGGCCCACCGCGACCGCCGCACCGACGCCAGTTCCACGCATGGCCGTCGGATAGAACGCCGCGGAAAGCGCATACAGCACCGATTGGCCACCGATCACGAACATCCCCGCGAAGAAAGCATCGGCCGCAAGCGCGCTGAAGCCGTTCGCCGTCGAAAGCATTGCGAGCGAAGCGATGATCCCGACGTACATACCGGCCACCACTAGGCCCGAGCGCATGCGATCCATCAACATGCCGATGCACAGCGCGCCAATTCCGCCACCAATGTTGAAAAAGATCTGGACGTAGCCGACGTGCGCACGCGTCAGACCGCTCGCGGCCATCAGCGATGGTAGCCAATTGAGCAGAAAATAAAGGACGATCAGGGTACAGAAATAGCTGACCCAAATCTGCACTGTTGAGAGCCCACGCGTGCCGCCGAACAGGATTTCGCCGACCGGTGCCGGCTTGGCTTGGCCATCGCGTGATGCTTTGGTGAACGCCTTCGAATCCGTGAGGAATGCGAGCAGCAGCGGTACCAGCAGGAGCGGCCCGACGCCGCCGACGTAGAAAATGTGACGCCACTCGGTGTTCCCCGCACTCAACACGCCGATCACCGACGCGATCACGCCACCGAACGGAATGCCGCAATACATCACGCTCACGGCGGTGCCGCGCAAGCGCGGTTCGACCGCTTCCGATGACAACGCGATCAGGTTTGGCAATGCCCCGCCTAGTCCGATACCGGTAAGCACTCGCACGATCAAGAGCATGTGAAAGTCGCTCGCCAGCGTCGTGAAGATCGACAGTAAGCCGAACAGGCATGCGGATATCACAAGCATGCGCTTGCGACCAATACGGTCGGCAAGCCGCCCGCCGAACATCGCGCCGGGTAGCAAGCCGAAGGTCCCAGCACTAAACGCCAGTCCCATTTGCGCGACGGAGAGGCCGAACTCGTGCGCCATACGCGGCGCGGCGATGCCGACCGACTGCAAGTCGAGTCCCTCTAGCAAGGCGATGGCAAAACATAGTCCGAGGGTGACGAAGGTGCCTGCCCTGCTCGACGCCGCCGGGATCGCAGCGGCATCGGTCGAATGCAATGTTCCGGATTTCTTCACATTAGTTATCCTTATTAAATGAAAAGGTTTTCCGGTTTCGCTAAAGAGCGGCAGATGCCAAGTCACCCTGCTGCGCGATACGCAAGTTCGGCAGGCAATCGTTAGATCATCGTCGGGGCCGTGACGGATGCCCGACATTAGCCCACCGACCCGCCCTGCGTGCGCGCCGCATCGTTTCGTTGTCCAGGCTACGGGGTATTCGTTTCTAGGCGCTGCAGCGCGTCTCCAAACACCGCATCGTGGACTGGATTTAATATCAGGTAGGCTGACAATGCAAGCGTAAGTTGTTCGGTAAAAACACCTAGCAATTCGTTGGCGTGGCCCGAGTGGACCTAGCCGCGCAGATTACGAACGAAAGTTTCGAGGCGGATTTGGACTGCGCCGGCGGCGTCGAATTCGATGCCCTCCAACATTTTCTTTTCGATGGTTTTGACGGCCTGCTCGCATTCGCGCAACACGGCACGCCCTTCGTCCGTCAGTCGAAGTAGCACGATGCGCCTGTGCGTCGGATCTGGTTTGCGGCTCACCCAGTTATGCGCGGCCATCAGGTTCATCACTTCATTAGCCGATTGCGGCGTGATGAAAGAGCGCTCGGCAACCTGCGCATTGGATGCTTCCCCGTTGGCTTCTAGCACGGAAAGCGCGGTGAATTGCGCGAGGGTCAGGCCGAGTGGCGCGAGCGCTTCGGTCATGCGGCGCCGCAGGACGCGATCGAGACTGCCGATCACGTAGGTCAGGCGCAGGTTGGAACGGCGAGTGCGCGTGGCGGTGGGCTCGGCAGGCATAGTGTGATTTTTGTTCATCGTGGACAGAAAGTTCGGGCTGTCCCGCATCTTAGCGTGGCTAAGCGCAATTATCGCGGCTAAGAGTTTGTACCGAGAACGTGGATTTTCGCTTTACATATCAGGAATCCTGATATTAAATGTCTTTATCAGGCTGCGGTCGCAGCCGGTCCGGAGATTTTGCAGGAAAAGATTCGCCGCGATGCACACCGCTGGCAATCGCAACTGCAGCGCATGTACGCTAAGCCGACCATCGCGATGGTCAACAGCTGGTGCTGCGGTGGCGGCTTCTCGCCGCTGGTGGCGTGTGACCTGGCGATTGCTTCCGACGAATCCCCTTTCGGTCTTTCCGAAATCAAGTGGGGCGTTCCGTCAGGTAATCTGGTAAGCAACGCAATGGCTGATACCGTTGGGCATCGTCAGGCGCTGTTTTACATCTTGACGGGCGGATGGCCTTAAGCAGTTCCTCGACGACGAGGCAATCAAGCCGGGTCTGCAAGCGTTTGCCGGCGCCAGCCGATTTGATCGACGCTCGTACGGCCCGGTCTATCGAGACCGGTGTCGCTGAAACGGGCACGACGCCGATCTGGATTCGGCGGTTGCAGGCATCGCGTTTAGCGCGGTTTTTTAATCAGGGCCGGATTCGGATGTCGACGCAGCGCGTGATCGTCGACTGCAAGATCGCGGATGCCTTGGTGGGGAAGCTTGCGGGAAAGGCGCGGACCTTAATAGCGACGGACTCTGCGGCTTCTGACTCTGTGCTCGGCATACTTGAAAGCAGCAGTTGTTGCGCAGCGCATCACGGCGTTGATCGAAAATGCGGGCGAGAAAGGCGCCATGTATAGTTGCGAGCACCGAAATCTGAAGAGTTCAACTATCAAGGACAGATCGACTAGTTTCCTAGAGCGCATTACAACGTCATAAAGGCGTTTGCGAAACGACTCGTCGGCGCTTACCTGGTCCAATCCGTTACCAACGTCGTGCTTAACAATCGCACCGCGGATTTCCATCAAAACATGCATGTCTGCCTTTGCCGAACGATACTCTTCATTTTGCGCCCTCATCGTCTCAATGACTGCTCGACCTTATCTTGCAATCAAGTCGTCTTCGCTTTGAGTTCGGCGGGTTGCGTACGCTCGGCAGTCTCGAGCGCGTTCAGATACCGTCGGATGCTCTCCTCGATCTGATTCTGGCGCTTGTCGACCTTTTCCTCTGTAAAGTTGCGATCCCGAGTATTAATGGCCTTGAACTCGCTACCGTTAAAAGCGATTAGCGCTTGTGCAAACAGCTTCAGCTCCCGGCAAGGCATCACGAAGCGGCGACACACGTTGCGAATGCCGACTCCGTTGTCACGATGAAGGTCCGCTATGGTTTTGAAGTCCGACGCCAGTCGGCCCGTAAGCCACATCAACGCTACATTGCGTTGGCATTCACGTTTCAGGCGACGGCGCGATCGAACCCGGTTCAGGTAGCCGTAGATACGGATACTCAGAAGCACCGCTGGATGATAGGAGAGGGCGTCCTGTAGTTGACGGCATTGCGCCATCAAAGCCTAGCGATGCCAGGTTAATCTCTTCTACAAACGCCTGGATAATCCTGACCGGGTCGTCCTCCGCGACGAAGTCATCAAGGCACTCTGGAAGCAGAGTCACCTGTTTGCGATCTTCATTTTCTATGAATCGCTTCATCCCTTCACCTCACCAAGACGCGTTCATTCAATTTAGGCGATAAACGTGTTCTTACGCGGCCTGGCCCCGTTGGAGACATTCGACGCGCTCCAAAGCGGACAGCCGTTATCGGTAACGCCGACTCAACTTTCAGCACCTAACGGGCAGAAGCAGTGTCGCGAGTACCAATAACACCGCAACCGATGCGAAGAGAACAAACAGGTCGTTACCAGGAAGAAAAATAGCAATATCCGACACGACGGGTGCTATCCCACAACGGTGGAAAATTTGCCAATGGGAACTTGGTCATTGGTCTCTTTGATTGCGGGGAATCGACTCGCCGTTTCCTTGCCAGCCAATTACTTCGGGCGGAGTGCAGCGAAACCGTTCACTCATAACGCAGGATCCATGACGCTATATCGCCGCTCGGGGGAGGAAAGGGCAAATAATCTTCCGTTCTTGTCAACGACTGCCGCAACATTATCGGCCACCTGAAAACACTGCCCGCCAAGAAGTCCCCGATAGCTGGTGCCGTCGATTTCAATTCCTACAGGTAGTTTCGCGGCAATGATCTTGCCGTTTTTACCAACGGTCACCGATGCGTTATTTGACACATAGGTTTTGTTGTCGAGGGTATTGCCAAGGGAGCAAGTGGATGTCTGGTCGTCCTTTGCAGCTCTTGCCCTGAGCTTTGCAAGTTCAACGCCTTCGGTCGCTTGCTGAAGAACGAGCATGTTGACCGCATTGACCTGGTGGGCGGAAGCTGGAGAATGCACGAGACCGACGTTCGAATCCGGGGGGAGTGGCGATATTTCTACCGGGCTGTCGACAAAGCCGGTAACACGGTTGATCTTCTGCTACGAGTCCCGTCGGAGACGGTGGCTTGGCCTGCTCACTGTTAGCAAATCAACGCGGCCGATTCAGGAAATTTCGCCATAAGAATAATTATTTCGTTCGCGACAATTGAATAAATGTTTGTCTGGCACATCATTGCATGACCGCCCCAAACAGGGAGGTTGTTTGTTGTTTTGGAAGCAACGGATACTTCCGCCGTCTGTCCGCGCGGTCAGCGGCCCTGGACGCTCAGGACCGATGTCCTACCCGTTTTGCGGCAACCATGACGTTCTTGGCATGCCTCGCGCATGCCGCGATACATGAGCAATGCGGTTCAACAAAACGACGGGAATACGAAACATGAGCCGAGTGAAGCGGAACAATCACAACGAATGGGCAGACCCGCCCCCCAGATCATATCTCTCCGCGCAGATCGAGTATGACGTATTGATATTTTCGGGAAACTAATGAAAAAATGGGTCATATACAGGCCGGCACAATCTGCAGCGCCGCAGGGTCAATGAGCGCGTCACGGGCCTTTACGGCGGTGCCAGACGTGGCGCGGTCACCGCAGCCAACTGCGGTGCTCCCCCGACGTTCGGCGTATCGACTTCGCATGTCGTTCGAACCATGATGAAGCGCCCTTGAAACCGGACAGCCATCTTGTCTGTGGGAACCCCTTCAGGCTTGCAAGACAGGTTTTTCGAATCGGATTTTTTAGCCATTATCAATCGCCGGTGCGCGCATTCATCGCCGGATAATCTGTGCGCCGGGTACCGCGCCAGGACCCGTCACGCCTGCGAACCATCAAATCATCTTCTTTAGCGATGAGCGCCGCGCTCTACCACACCAACGTCAGTCAATCATGAGATCTGATCCTAACTACCGCCCGGTGCCGCCTGCTCACGTCGTAATTGCCGGGACGAGCGACGCCACGAGTTCGTCCAGACCGCAAGGACGTCGTGAATCGCGGCCCCGGAATCTGCCCCGGCCCGCGAATATGCTGGCTGGCCTCGTGCAGGGGGACCGGAGATCGTCATCGACGTCAACTTCGACGTCGACTATGGACCAGGCACTGTCGAATGCACTGAACTACCCGGAACATAACCTCAGTCGCGAAGCGGCGGCTCGGCTAGACACCCAGCGCCGTCAACAGCAGCACGAACTGTGGCGCAAGAGCGGTGTCGGCTTTCCCGTGCGCTGCATCGACATGGCCCGCGACAACATTCTGGCCGAACGCAACGGGCACGGTCGTGCGCTGGCATTTCTGATGCCGAGCGGCGACGCTGAAACGAATCTTGATCTACTGGGATTCTACTTGGCAAAGCTGGGCGAAGCTGGGCGCGAACGGATCACTCCGGCCTTGCGCGGCGAGATTTGCGCCTGTGCGGATCTCGTGGCGCAGTACCTTGTGCATACGTCGTTATTCGACGGGGCTTTCGCTGGCGCTTACTCACGTCTGGCGAATAAGCTGAGCAAATATCCGGATCGCCGCGCGTGCATGGACGCCCTCACGTGGATTGCCCGGCAGGTCCTGCTTGAGCGCAACCTGCATCGGTTGAGTGACAGGGAGGCCACGACGCTCGTGGGCGCGCTCGCCAAGAACACGCGAAGCGAATCTTGTCGGGATGCCATCCTGTGCCTGACCGGCCGCCTGGTCGAAAACCGCTCGACGCTCGGGCGCCTGAACGCCATCCAGGTTCCCATGCTGTTGAACGCGCTAAGCAAGTGGCCGACCCACGACGACGCGAAATACTTCGCATTGCAACTGGCCGATTTCCTAGCGGCGACACCGAAGCTGCGACTGGCGTTCGATGGTCAAGGCGTCGCCAACGTGCTCAATGCGCTAAGCAAATGGCCGGGAGAGGCCCGGGCGGAGCAGCCAGCGCTGCAATTGGCGGGACGGTTGGTCGAACAGCCCGATCTGCGGCTTTCGATGCGTGCGCAGGAGGTGCACAATTCGCTGAACGCGTTGAGCAAGTGGTCACACCGCGAAGCCGCCAGCCAGGCGATGCTGCTGCTGGCCGCCCGTCTGAAGAACGAACCCCAATTGCGCCGGCAGCTCGACGCGCAGGGTGTGGCCAACGCGCTGAATGCGCTGAGCAAATTGCCGGAGGAGAGCTTGGCGAAACAGGCCGCCCTGCTGCTCGCCGAGCGGCTCGTCGCCGAGCCCCGGCTGCTGCACGCGCTAGAGGCACAGGGCGTCGCGAATGTACTGAACGCGCTGAGCAAGTGGTGCGGGGAAAAGCCCGCGACCGAGGCGGCTCATCTTCTGACGGAGCGCCTTGCCGTGGAGCCGCATCTGCGTCGGGCACTTAAAGCGCAGGAATTCACCAGCACGCTGAATGCTCTGAGCAAGTGGCCGCACGAGGAGGCGATGAAGCAAGCCGCGCTGCTGCTTGCTTCGCGCCTCTTGATGGAACCTGAGCTGTTGCCTGCGTTGGGACAGCAACAAATTGCCAACGCGCTGAACGCGCTGCGCAAGTGGCCGGACGCGGAGGGAGCCAGACGGACCGCGCTGGTGCTGGCCGCGCGCCTCGAGACAGTGCCGCAACTGCGCGCCCAACTGGGTCAGCAGGAACTTGTCAACTGCGTCGACGCCCTGGCCCAATGGCCCGACGACGCACAGATTGGCCGGACAGCGTTGCTGCTGTCCACGCGCCTCATCGTCGAGCCCAGTCTGCTGCCATCGCTGAACGCGCAAGGCGTTGCCACGCTACTCCATGCGTTGCGCAAGTGGCCCCAGCAGGACACGGCGAAGCAGGTCGCCATGCGGCTGGCGACCCGTGTGGCACGGGAGGGCGAGCTGATAGCGGCCATGGACATGCAACAAGCCATTAACGCGCTGAGTGCGTTGAGCCGGTGGCCCGATGAAGCACAAGCCGGACACGCCGCGCGTGCGATTGCCGCGCACCTGATGGCGGAACCGGCCGGCAAGGCGAGGGCGCTGAACGCTCGGCATACGTCCAGTACGCTTTTCTACCTGAGCAAGTGGTCCGATGAGAACTGGACCGCGCAGCTCGCGCTCGCGCTGGCCGAGCGTATCGCCACAGAACCGCTATTGCTGGAAGCTGGGGATGTGCAAGCAGTGAGCAACGCCCTGAGCGCACTCTCCAAATGGCCGGGTGACGACCGGGCAAAGCAGGCGACCCGCGAACTCGCCGGCCGGCTGGCCACGGATACCGCACTGCAGATGACCTACGACCCGCAAAGCTTGGCGAGTACACTGAATACGCTGACGAAGTGGCAAAGCGAGCCGGAGGCCATGCAGGCCTTCTGGCGACTCTCCACCCTGCCGGGGCGGGGCAACCTCCCATGGCGCGCTTTCAACATGGCGGACATGGCCCAGATCAGCAACGCGTTCGCGCGCGTGGTCGGGAATGAAGGCGAGGATTTCGAGCGGGCGCGGGCGGGCCTCGCGGGCCTTGCCGTCCATCTCGAATTGCATCCAGAGTGTTTCGAAGGCACGGGATCAGGCCATATCGGCATTCTGTTCAAGGCGTTTGCCCGCCTGAGAATGCTGCGCGAACTGCGCCCGCTGGCTAGTCCGGCACTGCATCGGGTTACGGCACTGTGCCGCGAGACGCGACTGCGCGACGAGCCACTCGAAACCGTCGGCAACCTGTGTCTCGGGCTGCTACCGCTCGCCCGCAGCCCCGAACTCGTCCGGCATCGCGTCCCGGCATTGAAGGCTTTCGAAGCCTTGCAGCCCATTGTTGCACGCAAAATTGACGGCTATATGCGGCATGGCACGTCGGCGCCGGGCTCGGCCCTGCTCGCGACGGATGGGCGGCGGGAAGCCTGCGGCACGCGCTGCCCTGCGCTGACGTTCTACCAGATCCTGAAGGCGTACGCGCTGGTCGCCCGGCAGTGGAAGCCCCGCTATATCCAGGGCAACCGTCAGGTGGTGCTGGACCGGCAAGGCACACTCAAGCAATGGGTCGACACCACGCTCGCTCGCACGCGCGACGTGATAGAAACAGACCTACAGGAGATGAGCTGGAACCTCATCGCCCAGATCGAGGCGGGCGACGACGTCCTGAGCGCGCTGGACCTGCGCATCGGCAAGGAACTGAAGACCATCACGCAGCGCCACCCGCCCACCAGCTTCGATCTGGCCAGTACGCATGCACACATGCGTACCGTGCCGGGGCAAGTCCGCCCTGTGACGGAAGGCATCGGCGCTACCCGTCATGTCACGGTCGATCTGCGCGGCCGCGAACTCAAGGTTGACGAAGGTGACCAGCCGCCCTATTCGTTTTTTGCGCGCCTGACTGGCATGCCGCTTGTGGAAGTGCAGCTACCGGGCACGCTGAGCGCCTTCATGCTGGCGCGCACCTTTCAGTACCAGGGCGAACCCTGGCGCTTCGACCTGTTCGGCGGCAGTCGGTTTACGCGCGGGCGCATGCGGCAAGTGAAGAACATCCTGGCGGGCCATCAACCGCCTGCCTCCGTGCTACCGGCCCTGCGGTATGCCGATAGCGCGCCCGGCAGCGCGTTCATGACGCTGACGCAAAAGCTGGCGCCGCAGCGGGAGGACTGGTCCCGGATGCAACGCGCGCTACTGGAAATGGTGCCTCCCGATAATGTGGTTGAGGGGACCTTGCGCGTGGGCTGGTTCGCGGATGTGAAAGTGCCCGGCGAGCAGCATCCGTTCAAACTCAAGGGACCCGACGGCACGCGCATAGCGCTGTGCCCGGACGATGGCTGCGGCTTCATGAAATGGGAGGTGGCCCTCCGCATTCCCGCAGTGCGCCAGCACATCGAGGCCTGGCAAGCCGTGAAGGAGCGGCGCGCCACGCCCGCGCAGCGGGAACTCGTCGCCGATCACGCGCTGGGGTTCAACGCGATGCCGCCGCAGGCACTGATGCATTTTCCACGCGACGAAGCGGTCCTCGCGGAAGCACACGACGCGATGCAGCGCAAGCTGGACAAGCTGCGCGAGCAGTGCCAGGTGCCCGGCACCGCGGGCACGCAGGCGACCGCGCTCTCGCCCGATGCGGTAGACCTTCTCGCGCTGTACCAGATGACCATCAGCGGCGGCTATGAGGGTCGGCGCATCCGCGCCGTGCCGTCGGCCGACGACAAACTGTATCTGCCCACCATTCCGATGGTGGGCTTCGAGCACCCGGAAGGAGACCTGCTCGTCGGCAAACCGCCTTACGACAAGGAGAACCTGTTGCCTATCCCGGCGGCGCGCACAGGCACGCCCGCCAAGGGCGATGCCACTGCCGGTTTCCTCGACGCGTGCTTCGCCATCCAGTACAGCTATACCGGTTTCGACGACGATTCCGGAAAAGCCGAGGACATGTTGCACAGCAAAGGCATGCTGATCATTCCACCGCCCGGATACTGGTCGTCCGCGCACGACGGCATGGATCTCGTCTGCTCGAGAGAAGACCTCAAGGTGTTGTCGCGCTGGACGAAGCGGCGCGACCGTGTTGCGCTACCGGACGCGATGCTCAGCACCGGCAGTCTACGCGTCAAGGACATTCTGATGCCGGGGCGCCTCGGCGCACTGCCGATCCCCGAACTGCGCAAGCGCAACATGGATACGGACGGTGACGACGCATTTGTCTACGCTGGCTATCCCAAGCTGGCCGTGCATATCCGTCAGGTGATGGAAGAACGCAGCGCCCGGCGCAAGACCGAGCAATCCTTCAAGCCGCCGAAGACCGCGAGCCCGGCGTTCGACGAACAGGGGCAATACCAGGCCGGACGCGCCCACGAAATCCTCGCGGTGCAGCGTGGCGGCCAACTCATCGGAGACGCCAGCAACGCCGCCACACGCTTCCTGTCGCAGCCGGACGAGTTGCGCGAGGCGATGGCCCGGGACATGATGTTCGGCACCTACGACGGGGTTGACCGGCAATTGCGCAACGGCCTGCGAGCCCGCCTCCGCGGCGATGGCGATGCCCCCGCGCAACAGGACCTCCAGCGCCAGGCGCACAAGGCCATCGGCCGCGCACACATGCCACTCGCCCGCGAGGTCGCGGTGCTGCTGCATACGCTGACCACGCAGCTCGGTACCGCCGGCGCGCGAGCGATGCAGCCCGCGCCATCAGTCTCCGCGGACCTGGCGCAACGATTCAGCGCGCTCGCGGACGCCTGGGCCGCGGCGACGGACACGCCGTCGCGCATTCACGCGATTCTGGATCACTATCCGGTGTGCCGCCTGTCGCACGAGCAGTTCCCCAACGGACAGCCCGGCTACGTGGACGACGAGCCGGAACTCACGATCCGCAACCTCTTCACCCTCGCCGTGAAGGTCGGCACCGATGCGTTGAAATCGGACACCGGCACCGACCTCTTCTCGACCCTCATGGAGCAATGCGGTGTCATCGAACGGACCTACCCCGACCGGGTACGGCAGGTGCCGCACACCAAGCGGACCGCGCATGAGTTTCGCGACAGTCGCTTCGATCCACAGCGCGCCGTGGTGGCGCTGAAGCGCATTCCCACGCTCGCAGCAGGCGTCATGGAGGATGCGGTGGGAACGCTTCAACAGGCGGGCTTACTGGCTTCACCGCCTACGCCGGCCGAACGGGTACAAGCGGCCTTGCCCGGACAGATCGACCGCGTGGCCGCGACCTTCCACGATCGCGCACGCGCGGCCAACGCGCGGGTCACGCCGCTGCTGCAAGCCAACCTGCGCGCGTGGGCCGGCCCCGACGCAGGGGCGGTGCGCCTCGCCGGACTCGAGCATGCCGTCAAATCGACGGGTTCGCTGCGGGAAAAGCTGATGTATCTGACTGCCGGAAAACAGCTAGGTATTTCGGACGCCGCCGCAGAGGTGAACGATGCCTTGCGCTACAGCATCGTGCTGCCACCCCAGATATTCGCAGCGGCATGCCGCCGGATTCTCGCGGGCCTCGATTCGCATGGACATGCGATGACCATGCGCACCAATCACTTCAACCATCGGGCCAGCGCGTTCCGGGCATTGAGCGTGACCCTGCAGGACCCGCACGACGGCCTGCTCTGGGAAGTCCAGTTCCACACGGAGCAAACCCTCGTGCTGAAAGAGCGCTATCACGATCTGTACAAACAGGCGCAACAGGCGAGACACCAGGGCGCTACGCCTGATGCAGTGCGTACCTTGCTCCAGCCAGCGTGGCGGGATTTCCATGCCGTGCCCATGCCGGCCGGATGCGACGAGATTGACGACTGGCAGCAGCCGGTCGAGACGGCACGGTCGGCACGCCCGCCCAGTGCCGATGATGGACACGGCGCGCAGCGTACGGTTGCGGCCTATCTGCAGCCGCTTGCCCGCCGCCTCAGCCTGCAGGCCCGTCGCATCGAAACACTAGTATCGCCTAAGCTACAAACAGTGCTGCAAAGCAGCGGCGGAAAGCTGCGCGAAGACAGCCCAGGCAACTGGCGCAATTTCCTCTTCAAAAAAGAGCGCTCCATCGCCCGCAAGATTGCGTTGTACCAGCGTGTCGAGCAGTTAGCACCAGAGCCGGCAGCGGCACGTGTGCGGGACAGTCTGCGCTACGAAGTCGTCCTGCCTGCCGAAGGTTTTGGCAAGACGGTCAGCACAATTCTCAAGATGCTCGAAAAGCAAGGCCCGAGAGCGATGCGCATGAAAAATGCTTTCATGCAGCCCGACGCGACTTACGCCGGCTTGAACGTCAACCTGCGTCTGACCAGCGGCAATTTGCCGGGGGACTTCGAAATCCAGTTCCATACGGCCCAGAGCCTCAGCACCAAGCTCAGGGGGCATAAGGACTACGAAAAGCTGCGTGAGTTGCCGCTTGCTAACACACACGACGAGTATGACGAAGCAAGCGCCGATTTCGACGCGGAGCGCGAGCGGCTACTGAACAAGATGCGCGAGGCGGCTGCGCGTGTCGCGCGCCCGCAGGGCATCGAGATGCTCGTTTCCTTCGACCACTATCCGGAAGCGCAGCCATCCGGTAACGGCAAGCGTACAGGCTCGGGTGCGAATAGGCCGCGTGAATCGGGTAAAGTCCAGGCAGCGTGAGTTGCTGTACGTGAAAAAGAGACATGATTATTCTCGACGATCTTACCTATTTGCACCAGAGCCGGAATTACTTCGTCCAGGGTTTCGCCATTTCGCACGCGCGTCTTGCCACAGCGTGCACTTCATTCAGCATCAGCAATTAGAGCGGTCAAGCAGTTGAGAAACAACTGCGCGCCGCACGAATCTGACTGATTTTTTTTAGATCGACGCCAATACAAACAATTTCGTCCATAACGTCCTTCGGATGCACGATAGCGGGATGCCCGCCATGATGCAAAGAGTGGCGTCAGCACGGCGCGAGACTTTTATTTCCATTTCAGTTGCCAGATTGACGAGTAAATGTAATCTTTTGAATCTAGAGGCAGATCGATGCAGTCATATCCAAATTCTGAATACGGCGCGGTGTTACCCGAGCACCTGCGGTCAAGGCTTCCTGCGTTCGAAACGGAACGCTTCAAAGTCTTACCACTAAACCCAGGGCAAGCGCGCCTAATCGTTGAGGAACTGCTGCAGGATACACGCCTCGCTGAATATGTTACCTGGATGACGGACAAATCGCGCGACGGTGCGCATCGAGAGGCTTTCTTACTCCAAATGCAATGTGCGGCCCTTACAGTACTGGCATGGGGTATTGTCGAACGCGATAGCGACAAGTTCATTGGTGCTTTGCTTGCAAGGCCCACAGTTGGCGGTCTCGACTTGGAGGTTCTTTGTGAACCGTCAATGTGGGAACAGAATGTTACCGAGGAGGTTGCATATCTCGTGGCCGAGTGGTTAGAGGATCACTGTGAAGTCGAGTCTGTAAAACCGAACTGATCTTATATCTTCGAAAATTTTGTTGTGCAGGTCAGTGCGTTTAGCAACCGAATGCGCGCCGCCACGACATTTTTGCACAATGCATTTTCTCGTCGTCTTCACGGTGGCGAGCGAAGACCGGAAACATGTGATTTTCACTGCTTGCTTTCAAAAGTCAGGCGGATGTAAGCCTGCGAGCGTTGACTGCTGCCATGAGGCGAGCGAGGAGTTGGAGTCGGTGCGCCGCGGCGTCAGGCCTTTCTCACTTGCGCGAAAAACGCTATCGAATCGGACCGAAGGTGGTGAGGAAGCGCTGAGCACATCTCCGATCGCTGAAGCCGCGCATGCCGCGCTCCCGTTCTCGCGCGGTTGATGGCTGTTTTTGGCGCGGTTATTTGCGCGTGCGCGAGAGCCAGTAAGGCTCACCATTCAAGCGCTTGAAAATCTCGTCTATATACCAGGTCGTCACGATGCATCGGATGACTTTTATCCGACCTATGCTACGTTCGAGGAGCAGTTCGTCGATATGGCGAAAAGCTTAGCAAGAAGCGGCAATACTAGCGCACGGTAAGTTGATGACAATACGCAAAAACTGTTTGGGCATAGCATGAAAATCTTTGGCTTTTCTACTATAGGCGATCATCCAGAAACGTTCGATACGAACGAAAAGGCGCCCCGTCGCCGTTCGTCGCAAGCTGCGAGCGGACCGTTCGCAGCGTTGAAGCCTAGGCCAAAAAAGCGAGTAAAACCTGCCGGATATCAAGAACCGGTTGATTTTGCTGCTGGCGCTGAATCGAAACTGCGATCTCCACGCCAGCTTTCAGCAATGGAGCAAGTTCGCCAACCCGTGGAGGATCAAAAGTCACTTTTAGCAGCGTTCGGCACAGCCGCGCAACAGAATGCGTCGAGCGCCAAAGACATCGATGACGCTAACGAAGCTGCCCTGCAAGAAGCCATTGCGCGCAGTCTTCAGGAAAAAGCTTTTGGCATACTGGTCCAGCCGGAACTTGAGGTCATTCAACGCGGCGCAATCGATACAAAAAATCACGCGTCCAACGTCCTGGCAAATCATTCGACGGTGCACAGAGAGCCGTTTGACGTATCCGATGACCAGCGGGCAGAGCAAATGTTGGCGTTTGCCGAACCCAATAGCGCTTTCAAGACTTACCTGGAAAGACAAAACCTGAAGGTGATCGCCAATCCGGGAAAGGGGAACAACTGCGCGATCTATGCGTTAGTACAACAAATCAGGCCAGATTTGAACCCCGAAAGCCTTGATCGGGAAGTTCGCCACCTGCGCGATCTATACGACACGGAACATCCATCCGACAAAAATAAGATGTTGTATCTCGATATCAGTAATGGCGGTGCAGCCAAGACGCTGATCAGGCTTGTAAACGAGCGATACCGCGCGAACATCCAGGTTGGTGTCGTCGAAGCAGGCATTGAGGCGGGATATCCGGTGACGCGCAAGAATCCTTTTTCTGCAAAGGGCGCCGGTAGCGCCTTCACGCATCGTCTCGTCGTCTGGGATCAGCAGGGCCACTACGAAGCTGTGACAGCCAAACCCGATCGTCTGTCCCGCTAACTATTTTGGCTATCCTGCAACTAGGCCGTAAGCGCACTGCGATACCATATTGACGCAGATGTTAAGCAGGCTTTTGCGGCCAGTTATGCGGTAAACAACCCGTCGATGTTGCATACAAGGTGCGAGGGCAAGCGCTGCAGGACGTCTTTGAGATAGGCGTTAGGATCATGCCGGTTGAAAACGCCAATACTCGGGCTTTGGCTGCAGGATAACTGCGAAGCTGATCCGTCACGATGCCGCCAGCGCCCGGGTGCCGTATCTATTCGTAGCTGGCGACCACGCCGCGCTCGCGCAACAATTCTTCGATACGGCGAAAACGCAACGAGAGCCGGAAATACCAGCGCACTACGAGGCTTATGAACGCCGGCAGGAAGCGATGGTCGTGATAAATAGACGAGGTTTTCACGCGTCAAGCTTACCCTACCGCTTCGACAACGTGACAATACCTTAGCCAGCGATACCGTACCGGTTGATGTTCAATCCTTAACTCAACGTACTGGGATAATAAGGGAGATTAAAAGATGTCACCGTCAATCGGTTATCCAACGAATAACGACGATCACTGACAAGATTACGTTTTAAAAACGCTTACTACTTCCACGAGCTGCTTTGCCTGTCCTTCCAGACTATTAGCTGCGGCAGCCATCTGGTCGACCAACGTCGCATTTTGGTGAGTTGCTCGGTCCATTTGAACCACTGCTTGCCCCACCTGTGAAACGCTTGAACTCTGTTCGTTGCTTGCAGTGCTAATCTCGCTCATGAGATGTGTGACGGTTTTAATGCTGCTCACGACTTCCTGCATTGTCGTCCCAGCTTCATCGACCAGCGCGGACCCTTGTTCAACACGGCTAACACTTACCGTGATGAGGGCTTTGATTTCACTGGCTGCTTCGGCTGAACGTTTTGCCAAAGAGCGCACCTCACCAGCCACCACTGCAAAGCCTCGCCCTTGCGGCCCGGCACGCGCCGCTTCTACGGCGGCATTTAATGAGAGGATATTGGTCTGAAACGCAATGCCGTCGATGAGGCTGATGATGTCTGAGATTTTCTTTGAGGATTCGTTGATTTCCTTCATGGCTTCCACCACTTTGGAAACGACCGCGCCTCCTTTTATGGCGATGCCGGATGCACTTTGTGAGAGTTGGCTGGCCTTTAATGCATTGTCTGCATTTTGCTTGACGGTTGACCCAAGCTCCTCCATTGAAGCGGCGGCCTCTTGTAGGGCGCTAGCCTGGTTCTCCGTGCGAGCCGATAAGTCTGCGTTGCCTTGCACGATCTCACTGCTCGCATTTGAAACGGATTCGGACCCCTGTCGCACTTGGGAGACTATCTGCAATAAGCTAGTCTGCATTGTCCCTAGTGAAGCCAGTACGCTACCAAGTGGAGCGGTGTCCGCTCCTCGTACTGGAATCAAGTTGCCGGTCGCACAGTTATGAGCCGCCTGCCGTAATTCGTCAGGCTCTGCGCCCAGCGACCGCACGAGATCACGGGTGATAAGCCAACCGGCGAATCCGCTGACCAAGGCGATCGCTAACGTCAATTCGATCATCGAATGAACGCCTGAAGCCGCTTTATCGGTCGATTGCTTGGATAGATTTTCGGACAGATCCATCTGCAATTGCAACGAGTCATCGACGGCCTTGAATAGAGGCATCTGACGATCACGCATCTCGCCAATCAATTGCTTGTTCGCGGCATCGATATCACCCTTATAGGCTAACGCTACCGTCTTATCCAAAGCATCATTGAATGGGCCAATCAGGTCGCTGACACTTCCTATTAAATCGCGGGCACTTTGAGGAGATATGGTGCCGATTAAAGAATCGATTATTTGCTTATTTAGATTCTTGATATTTTGCGCTTTTTTTAACTCGCCGTCGCGAAATGTTTGATCTCTGCTGATGAGAATATTGCGAACTTGATGCCCTTGCGCATTAAGGTTGTTTCGAAGTTGTTGGAGTTGACTTATTTTGATTAATCTGTCCGTTGCTACTTCATTCACGGCCACCGCCAGCGAATTCATTCGTAGCGCAGCGTAAGTTGCAAGTAATATGCTAAGGATTACACATAAACCAAATCCAAATGCGAGACGCGAAGATAATGTTGTGTTTTTCATTAGGCAATTCTTTTATTGTTTAGGAATATTTATAATAATTGCCAAACCTACGTTTTCACTTCAGATTCATCAAACATCATACCTTTTGCCCAAATCGCCACGTGAGAGGAGGCCCATTGTGTTGCACCGGACGTATCGTCCGATCGACTATGTGGATGGTAGTTCTGTTTAGCCTTGGAAGGTAGCTTTATTCAACCAAGTAAAGCGATATGTGGTGGACCAACCACGCCGGATCGAGTCGCTTTGGACATGCAGGCACTGCCACGTTAGCAAAGCGATCCGGTAAGCTAGGCAGATGAGATCCTCGTCCATTTATCGCGGCCGCCCGCGTGAATAACCGCGCAGAAAACAACCATCAACCGACCCGAGCGCGCAGGCGCCGCATGCGCGGCTTCAGGGATCGGCGACGCGCCCAGCGTTTCCTTTAGAGCTTCGGTCCGATTCGACAGCATTTTGCTCTGAACAGGCACCGGGTGGCGTGGCCGAACATCGCAGCCTGCTTACCGGTCGCTTCGAATCGCGGCGGCAGGTCACCTGCGACGGCCAAAATCCGTCCTCGTTTTGTGCCGCGGCAGCAACAACCGGTTTTTTAGACCACGCTCGGTAACGTGACCATGCCTCTGAACCATAGCTGCGAGGAGCATTTCACGCCCTTGCTCCTGGCGTTGGACGCAACGGACGTGGACGAACCGGTTTAGGTGATCGATGACCACGTCACGTATGGCGTGCCAGCCATGAAGTCGTATGTGATCAGTTAGTCTAAGGGGCTATACATTGTCGACTGCAAGCGAAATGGCCTTATCGGCCTCCAGCGACTGCAACCGTTCGGTCAGTCCCTTGCTGATCGATGAATAAGCCGTTCCTCCTAAAGCAAGTCTTAACGGTACTTCCTCCTTGTCGGCCATGTCGATCAATGTCTCGACAACTTGTTCAGCTCGGCTGAAATGCGCAAATGCGTCGTCGCGGATCGCGTGACGCACTTCGCCAGCAGCGGTGTTTTCATAGCTATCCATCGACACTGCGTGATCGAGACCTGCGCCGAATTGGGTCGTGGTGGGGCCGGGTTCGGCGATGAGAAAGTCGATGCCGAAAGGAGCCACTTCCTGGCTGACCGATTGTATAAATCCTTCAATGCCCCATTTCGTCGCATGATAAAGACTGAAATTGGGATAAGCGATCGGACCGCCTTCGGACGACACCTGGATGATACGTCTACCCCCCCCGCGCGCGCATACGCGGCAGTAGTGCGCGAATGACGTGGATTGAGCCGGTCAGATTGGTTGCAATTTGTAGGTCGATCTGTGCGTTGCTGACCTCTTCTCCCGCACCGAATGAGCCGTAGGTGGCGTTACTGACGGCCACATCGATGCGGCCGAAATGCGCGAATGCATCCGCAACGGCGGTTTTGATCTGTGCGGGTTCGGTAAGATCGAGCATTAGCACATACAACTGTTACCCATAACCCGCTTGCATATCGTCCAACGCGCCGGGTTGGCGCAGGGTGGCCGCAAGGCTATCGCCGAGCGCCAGCAAGCGTGCCACCATTTCGCGACCGAGACCCGTCGATGTGCCCGTAGTAAGCTAATCTTTGCGCATAGTTCCTTTCTCCTCGTGCGATGCAAACAATGATAGGCGCGAGCGGTTATTATGTTAATAATCATTAAATACACTGCATCAGTGAAAATATTTCAGCAGTGAAACGCCCGACACTCGACGATATGAACGCGCTGATGATAGTGGCTGAGCATCGCGGTTTCTGACGCGCCGCAGACCGGTTCGGTCTGCCGCCGTCGTCGCTGAGTCATACGATCAGAGGCCTGGAAGAAGCGTTGGGCACGCGGTTGTTGAATCGCACGACGCGGAGCGTGTCGCTGACGGAGGCGGGCAAGCAATTTATGGACAGCATCGTGCCATGGCTAATGCAGTTGCGTGGTGCCTCGGATGACTTCACGGGCGAAAAAGGGCGTTTGACGGGGACATTACGGATCAATGGCGACAAGTCTGCGTTTCGGTTGTTGCTTGCATCGGTCGTGCCGGCATTGCTAAGAAGGCATCCAGATGTTCAGCTTGATCTGGTAGCGGACGGCCGATTCGTCGATATCGTGGCGCAGGGTTTCGATGCCGGCATTCGTCTGGCGGAAGCGGTGCCGAAAGACATGATCGCCGTGCCGTTGAGCGTGGATACGCAATTCATCGCGGTTGCGGCGCCCAGATATCTTAAAAATAACGCGCCGTAGTACGCAATGGCTACCTGCCGCAGCGCGAAGTGTTGACGGGGGCTGGCCCGATTCCGGTGAAGGTGCCGAAGGTTCGTGATCGATCAGGATCGGGTGTGAAGTTCAATTCATCGATTGTGCCGCCGTATGTGAGGAAGTCGCCGCGCGTGAGTGCCGCGCTGCCGTGGCTGTATTTGAAGGGCATTTCGACAGGCGACATGAGCGAAGCGCTGGGCGTGCTGCTGGGCGAGGACGCCAAGGGACTGTCGGCGAACGTGGTAAGTCGCCTGAAGGCGCAATGGGCCGATGAGCATGCCAGTTGGAGCCGGCGTGATCTGTCGAAATCGCGCTACGTCTATTGGTGGGTCGACGGCCTTCATACCGGCCTGCGTAGTGAGAACTCGGACGGGCAGTGCCTGCTGGTGATCATCGGTGTGAGGCCGGATGGGCGTAAGGAGCGTGTGGCAATCGGTGACGGGTATCGCGAGTCGAAGGCGTCATGGCAGGAGCTGCTGCTCGACTGAAGGGGCGTGGCCAGCAGGCCGGCCCACTACTGGCCGTCGGCGAGCGCGATGGGTTTCTGGGCTGCACTGGAAGAGGTGTTCCCTGCGACGCGATGCCAGCGCTGCTGGTTCCACAAGATGGGCAACGTGCTCAATGCGCTGCCGAAGTCGCTACAGGGGCGCGCAAAGGCAGACCTGCAGGCGATCTGGATGGCCGCAACGCGGGCCGACGCATACGCCGCGTTCGATCGTTTCGTGACGGTCTATGCGGCGAAATATCCGAAGGCGAGCGAAACGCTGAAGAAGGACCGGGAGAGCCTGCTGGCCTTTTACGAATTCCCGGCTGAGCACTGGCAGCATTTGCGCACGACGAATGCGATTGAGTCGACGTTCGCGACCGTGCGCCAACGGACTACTCGTACGCGCAACTGTGTATCGCGACCAACCTTCCTCGGTCTGGCATTCAAGCTGATCGAGGAAGCCGAGAAAACTTGGCGCCGCATCAACGGCCCTGAACAGATCAAGCTGTTGCTGGATGGCATTGCCTTCAGGGACGGCGAACCGGTGCAAGGCGATCAACCGGTTCAGCAGAAACTCGCCGCTTGAAATCACGCGCCTTTAGACTGCCCATACACCAGTCTTGACATTAGCTCGCCGGGCTTGGGCCCGCGTATGTGCCGGAAAGCTATGCGCAGGCTGCGCTGAGCGATGGCGCCTTAGTGACGGTTTTGGCGGACTGGTGTCCGCGCATACCGGGTTTGTGCCTCTATTTTCCGAGCAGCCGGCTAGTGCCGCCAAATTTGCGGGCGTTCATCGACATCATCCGCGGAGAATAAGTCGGGATTATAGGCAATCAGCTGCCGTAAACGTTAAGCACACCTGGATCGAGTAGATGCCCGTATCGTAACCGGGATTGTCGGATTTTATCACCCGCTCCCACACTCTTCGCTATGCTACGGCTACTGTCGCATAGCGACGGCCCCATTTTGCAAAGTTTGGCAAACCTTTGTATCAGCCGCCCAGGCTGTTTAGGGCAACGCGGAGCTTAGCTCGTGCCCGGTGCATACGTGCTTTTACCGTCGTAACAGGGCAATCGGTTATCCGCGCGATCTCCTCGACCGAGTGGCCAAGGATATAAGCCAACGTCATTGTGACGCGTTGTTCCTCAGGTAAAAGATCTAATGCTTTGCTGAGAATATCTGATAGATCATAGTCGGGAGAGTTTTGAATCATTAATTCCGTATCTAGCAGCTCGAATTCGTCGCGCCGATTGTTGCGCAGAGTTTGAAGTGCACAGCGGTAAGCGATGCTTGTAATCCAGGTGGAAACACTGGAATCACCGCGAAAGTCTTTCGCTTTTCGCCATACGACCATGAATGCATCGTTCACAATCTCGTTTTGTAGCTCAGATTTCCAAGTGAGACGGCTTAGAAAACGCGTGATGCGTCGCCGGTGGAGATGGTACAACCGCGCCAGAGCCGACGAATCGCCCCTTCCGACACAGTCGACGAGCCACCGTTCGTGACTCATTGTGTTGGGTTGGTTATGCAATCCCGGCGCCGTTGTAGATATCTGCTGTGTTACTTTTGCTATCTCGTTGCGTGCGATTTCGTAGGCGCGGTGATCCCCAATCTCGAGCATCGCACCGACGATGCCAGTAATCTCTCCATTGTCGTCATAAACCACGCCTTTATGGAAACGCACAGCACGTACGTCGCCAGCACCGTTGCGAACACCGGTGACATATACTTGCACACCCCCTTTTTCTAGTAAATCGAGGTCCGCTTTGTGATAGGCGACAGCGAGGTTCGATGGCGACACCTCGTAGACGGTCTTGCCAACGATAGCCGACCGATGCATGTCGAGAAAATTTTCGAATATGTCATTGCACCCCATGTAGAGTCCATTTGCGTCCTTAAAATACACGGGGGATACCATGCCGTCCGCATGACTCTGCAACGCCGAGAAATTGGCAACCCCGTCGCGCGCGAACCGCATCAATCTTAATTGATCACGGGCGCGAGATATGATTGGCTCTGGCTCTAGCAGGTCAATCTCGGTCACAACGTCGTTGGCGCCGCTGGCGATAAGTGAAACGATCCTCTCCGCGGAAGCATCCCTTTGCACGGCGATTAGATAACATTGGTCGTCGCCTCGATGCAATAACTTGGTGATTTGGTCGCCGGAATCGGTGCAAGTGCAATCGACGAAGATAATCGCCGGAAATAACTTGTCGGTGTTGATGTCGCTGAGATTCCGAGCACCGCAGCGTTGTAACGCAGAAGAAAAAGGGCGATCAACGGGACTCGACCAAAAAATATCTACATTCAAATTTACGTCGAGCGTCTGAATCATTTTTTTTCCTCATTTTTGGTCTCTGCGCGGCTCGCGATGAATCACAGAATGACTTCGATGAGGTTCCTCGGTTTATAAATCTGGAATTTCATGGCATGGCATGCCATGTCGTCCTACGTCTTAAATCCGTTGTGACCGCAGCTGCAGTATTCGCATCGATCTTGTATCTCTGCAGGAACAGAGTCGCTGAGATCTTGTCCGCAAGCTCTCTCCTAGGCGTGGATGGCGCATTTATTGAGAGGTAACCCCGAGCTTTGTGCACTTCTAGCATAGGATTTTTGTCATCAAACTTGCGCTTGCTCAATAGCGTCATTTTTTCATCGTGCAAAGTACTGTGCATCCGTTGTTAGCGCGGATTCGCACTAGAGCCAATAGGCACTTAAGGCACCTAGTCGTTTGCTATCTCGAAAATCAGGCTTAAGCGATGACGCCAAACATCGGCATCATCTTTGCGCTTCCAGCAACATTACGCTTTGTCACAAAAAAATTGCTGGAAGATGACAAAAATCAGGATTTCTCCAGCTGCAACGATGACCATGTTCCTCGCGAATACCGCAATAAGCCTGATTCATGGAAGCGCCAAAGATACAGCCACCCGTTGTCTAGCAATTGTTTCAAAACCTCGTGCTTTGCAATCACCGCGTCGATAGCGGTCTGGGGGGCGTCGATCACCACAGTTAGCCGCAATGGTTCGTGCACCCAGTAGTGGCCGTCATGCAAAGACTGGCGGGAAAGGCCGATACGCAAATCGCCGCCGTTTCCCTCAAAGACGCCTATTGCTCCGCCCACTACGTTATGCAGCAGTTTATTGCCGCTGCCTAACCTGCTCGGGTCACAAGTAGAAGCGTGGTATTGCCAATTTATCCAATGGGTAACCAACATTGGCGCCGTCATCAACATTTCCAGCAAGCTATTGTCAGGATCGAGATCGGCTTCGTAATCGTGCAAGAAGCAGCGGCCGTTAAGTATAGCGCCCTGCGTGCGTTTGCGCGACGCTATGACAAAGGCTGCGTTGCCCGCAAGCCCCCATTCGGGCCGGGTTTGTGCGCCATCGTTGGCCCGGCGAGACAACTGTAGCAGCAGGGTATCGCTAGGTGCGTGCGGGTTCAGTTGCAGAGCCGGGGCGCGTTCGCGCCTTACTTGGTCGCTAGCGTGTGCGAACACGACCTGCAGGCGCTCCCATTTTTGGCGTGATTGGGATGTCAGCAGATCCAGGTCGAACCCCTCAATGGCATCGGTCGCGGTATTGTGCAGGCAGGCGATAAAGGTCGTGCTGTCGGGAATGTCGACGCCCACGCCACGTAGCCCGTGTCGCACAGCAGGATCGTTGAGTAGCAGCGCTAAGCTGCGTGCATTGACTTCGCCTGTTTGGCCGCAGCAAGCGCCACAATCGAGCGTGGCCGCGTGCGCGTTATTTGCGGACTGGCTCCCGTGCCCGACAAGTAGTACCAGGGATGCTAAGTTTCGCTTCAACCCCATAGCGTGTAGCACGCGTGCTGCCAGCGCGACCTGCGCGTCGACGTCAACTCCTACTAATTTAGGGCGGCATACTGCACGATAGCGCGCTGACACGCCGTGCAAATCATCTCTGGCCCGATCGCTATGACCGGGCTGTAACCAGCGGTTGAGTTTTCCGAGATAGCCAACACCTATGGCTTCGACATACGAAAATGCCGAGCTTGGCCAGCGACTGGCCGCTTGCCATCGGTGAGCCAGCGCCAACCGGCACTGGCGCGCACTGCTGGCAGCCTCCTGCATTACACCCTCGCGGGTACGGTCGGTGCTGTCAACGCCCATGATTTGGTCGGTGACCTCAAAAGACGGCGCGAGCAATCCTGGCAACTGGGGCCGCCGCGCCCTTGAAGCCAAAGGCGTGTAGGCGATAGGCAAACCAAAGAAACCGGCAAATCCGATGGTCTGAATGCCTGGCCACGTGGCCTCCAGCGCCCGGCGCATGGGCTCGCTGCGCACGTCGATACAGAAAGCGGCTTGAACTTCGATTTCCCGCGGCGGCAGGGGCGTTGAGCTGACGCTGTGCAGGTGTTGCGCCAGATCGCGCTGGTAGCCTGCTTCGAGAGCCACCTGCCAAATTTCGTCTATTAGTAGCGCGTTTTCTCCATTCTTGAGTAACTCCGGAGCGTCATTCCACGCTTGGCGCAATGCGGTGAACGCATCGCGGCTGGCGATGCTGTCTTTGGCGTCGAGCAAAAGCGCCCCCCAGGCAAGACGAATGGCCAGCAGGTGGCGCAGATCGGGCGTTTTCCCACCCTCCAGCCCTGCTTGCCAGTCGAGATAGGCGCACCAAGACGCCCATCCGTTTACTGTAAGCAACACTGACTCCAGATAGTCGGCCCACACCTCTTGGGGTAAGCCTAGGCGCTGCAGCACCCAGCGCTCTGCGTCTTCGGCACTGGCAGGTAACGCATCCACTGCAGCACCAAGCTTGGGCAGCCCCATCAACAAGCCAATACCGTGGTCGTGTTGCAGCGTTTCGCGCCAAAACGCGTACAAGTTTTGTGCGCGCTGCGGGCGCCAATCGGCCTGGTGCGCATCGAAGTAGGAGGCGCAGGTTTGGCTGACTTGGTGCGTAATGGCCTGGCGCCAACTAAGGCGGTGATTGCGAAAAGGGTCATTGTCCAGCACGTCAATCAACAATGGCAATTGCTTTACCGGTGAGGGCGATGCTAAGGCCTCGATACATTGTTGCGCCGTGATGTTTTGCCTTTGTGCCTCCGGCGTTTGGCACAAGGCCACGGCCAAGTCGGCATGGCTTATTCGTCCCGTCTGCCATGCACGCAACTGCTCATTGCGTGGCGGGAAGACTTGGATACCACCCAGTGCGGCCATGCGCGCAGCTACTTGGCGCACCGGCATCCCAATGCGCGACCAGTGGGGGTTGACGGCAATGGCACGGTCCAGAGGCCAGGCGGGGGCGATCGCGCGGCATGCCTGAGCGCAGGCTTGGTCGACCGCTGCGTGAAGGGCTCGCAAATCCGTGCTACTGCTGTTAGCCCGCTGCACAACTTCTGGGGGCACGTCGGTGGTCAAGGCATCCATTTTATACTCTCCAGGGTATCAGGCTTCAATCTGCGGGGGCAACTGCGAGGCAACCAACTCGTCACTGGTACGCGATGTCGGCACCCAATGCGCGGGCCACAATAGAAGGGCCAAGCGGGTATAGGCTTCATCCACGTAAAAGCCCGAGTAGCTCCAGCGTCTCCAGCGCTCAAGTCGTATGGGGGCGATTTGCAGCAGCGCCAAGCCGACATAGAGAGTGGCCATGCCTGCCAACGCGATCAGGCCTCCCATTGCATGTGGGGAATCTTGAAGTCCAAGGGGCAAGAGATGCGCGGCATAGGTCACGAGTGTGAGACCTGTGACTAAAAGTGTGCCTGAGATTAGTTGACCACTACGACAAGCTGCCCCCTTTGCGCCTGCTTGATTGTTCGACATCCATAGGAGCGGCGCCCAGGCCAGACCTAGCACCGCGCTCCACCACCACGGCCAAGCGGTCTTCCCGGCGAAGGCCACCAGGTTCAGCACGATACCCGCTGCAAGCAAGGGTGCTGCAACCAGGCTAGTGGTTGTTGGCGCGCTTGCCGTGTACAGCGCTTGCAGCCGGGTCTGCCGTACTACGGTGGAGGCTGATAGAAAAGCATGTGCTTTGTAGATAGAGTGCCCGATGAGATGTAGCGCCGCAAGGGTGTAGAGACCCAGCGCGCACTCTAGCAACATAAAGCCCATTTGCGCGACAGTAGACCAAGCCAACCTCACTTTAATGGTTATCCGCGTTAGCATTACCATGCCTGCTAGAACCGCGGTTACCAAACCAAAGGTCAGCAGCACTGCGCGTGCTAAAGCAGCGTGTTCCAGTAGGGGCGCGAATCGAATCAACACGAAACCACCCAGATTGACGACGCCGGCATGCAACAGGGCAGAGACTGGTGTTGGAGCCTCCATCACCTGGATCAGCCAGCCGTGCACGGGCAGCAAGGCCGTGCGCAGTATGACCGCAAGCACCAGCATTATCGCGCTGAGTTGCAATGCCAAATTACTATCCTGCTGTTGCGCGATTTGCCCCCATAAGGCCGACAGGGAGCCGCTGCCCACTTCCTTCCACGCCACTACTGCGGCGCCTACCAAAAGTACATCCGCCACGCGGTCGGCGATGCGCTTCTTGAGTGCGGCCAGACGGGCAAAGGGGCGCTCAGGATAGAAGCACAGCAATGGTTGCAACGCCATGCTCACACCCGCCCACGCGACGATGAGCACCAGCCAATGATCAGCCAGCAGCAATAGCTGTACACAAGCAAGAACGGCGGCGAGCATCGCAACATAACGGCGCTGCCCCGCTTCGCCCTGCAGATACCGTGAAGAAAAGCTACCGATCACCGTGCCCAACCCCTGAACGAGGGCCATCAGCGAGAGACTGAACAGTGACGCGGTGATCCAGCCATTCGATACGAGGAGGGGAGGGTTGCCTAGAGTAATGGTCACCAGTGTCAGCACGAGAGTTGCAATGGAAAGCATCTGGAATCCTTTCCAGAGTGCTGCGGGGGACCAGGATGAAAAACGGGCTACCGCGAAGGCGATTGTCATTAAAACGACAGGGGCCAACGCGCTGATTCCATACAAATTGGGAGGGAGATCCATCAAAAGCACCTTGTTAAAAATGATGCACCGATGATGCTTATGAAGTATCGTTCTGTAAAATACATTGATAAGAATCTTTTAATCTCAAAAAAAGAACATATGAAACTGCATCAGCTCAACTTTCACCACCTTTTCTATTTTTGGCGTGTTGCCAAGCTGCAGCATTTGACGCAGGCGGCAGAAGAACTTAATACCTCGCAATCGGCGGTATCGACGCAAATTCGCCACCTAGAGGAGCGAATCGGTGAACCTCTTTTTGACCGCGCAGGGCGAAGACTGGCGTTGACAGCCACCGGGCAGCTTGTACTTGCCTACGCCGACAATATCTTTGGCCTTGGCCAAGAAATGCTGGGGCGCTTGCAGGGTCACGTTGCCGGTATCACGCGGTTGCGCGTAGGCAGCGTGGCGACCATGTCGCGCAACTACCAGGAAAATTGGTTGCGTCCTTTGCTGGCAAATCCGAGTGTGACGCTTACCCTTGAATCGGGTTTGCTCGAAGGCTTGATCGAACGTGTGCTGCAGCATCAATTGGATGTAGTGCTAGCTAACGAGACGGTGCCCACCCACCCGAATCGCCAACTGCATTGTCGATTCTTGGGCAGCCAGTCGATTTCGCTAGTGGGCCCGGCCAGTCGGTGGCAACAGTGCAGTCTGAGCGTTCCGGGCGATTTGGATGGCCTGGATCTGGCGTTGCCCGGGCCGCGCCATGCCGCGCGTGCGCAATTCGATGCGTTGTGCATGTCGGCGGGTGTGTCGCCACGGTTGCGAGCGGAGGTGGATGATATGGCCATGCTGCGCTTGATAGCGCGCGACAGCGGTTGGTTGACGGTATTGCCGGAGGTGGTCGTACAGGACGAATTGCGTTCTGGCACGTTAGTGACAGTGGGTCAGACACCCGAACTGCGCGAGAATTTTTATGCCATTACTGCCCCGCACCGGCACCACATCGAGGTGCTGGAACAGCTACTTCGATCCTCCACTTCAGCGCTAGCCGCGGGGCATTCCGCATCTCCCTGATCGCGCGGGCGCCTGTGAGCCATGGCTCGGCATTGTTACGTTGGTGAGTGTGGAGCGAAAAAACAGCGTTTTACGGGCCCGGATCAAACCCCGGACCGATCTCGGCCGCGGAGCGTCGGGTGATGCCACGATGCCAAGTGAACGGTAAGCTCGCGACGATGTTTGGTTGGTCTGCGGTGCCTCCTTGAAATAGGAGCGTCAATAGTCCGATGGAACGCCTGTTCGGTAGTCTGAAAACCGAGTAGGTTCCCACTGCATCAATGCAGTGATGGTGTAGGGTCGGCCGTCGCAGAGGCAAAACTTAACCCGGTGTCCGGTGTGAGTTGACCACTACACTGTAGACGTTCGAACTGTGTTTCGTCCCTTAACCACGGCACTAGCCGCGGTTAAGGGACGAGTGCCGTGCTACTGCTCGCAAGCGTGAGCACGAAACACCGGGCGTACATTTTATCGAGAAACAGGTGTTCTTTCCGAGCGTGAACGATTACGCCGCCCGCCTAAACGCTTTGCCTTGGCGACTTGTATGACGGTAGTTGTGCGAAATGGACTCTCGCTCTATTGAAGACTGGTGCCCGATGGATGAAGCATTGGCATCCGCACTGATACGGAAGATTGCCACCGAATCACGCAGCGCTTGTGCCTGATCTGCCATGGCGCGGGCTGCAGCGGTTGCCTGTTCGACCAGCGCCGCGTTTTGCTGTGTGACTTCGTCCATTTGGCTTACTGCCACATTCACCTGTTCGATGCCGATAGTCTGCTCGCTGGACGCTGACGCTATCTCCCCCATGATGTCGGTTACGCGCTTCACGGAGCGTACTACCTCGCTCATGGTCTGTCCTGCGTTATGCACCAGTGCCTCGCCAGCATTAACATGTGCAACCGATGTTCCTATCAGTTCCGTTATCTCCTTTGCCGCGGCCGCACTACGCTGTGCTAGCGTACGCACCTCTCCAGCCACTACAGCGAAGCCTCGTCCTTGTTCTCCGGCACGTGCCGCTTCGACAGCCGCATTGAGCGCGAGAATATTGGTTTGAAATGCAATACCTTCGATAACGGTTATGATTTCGGCAACTTTCGACGAACTTGTGGCAATGTCCTGCATGGTCGTGACAACTCGGCCTACTACTTCGCCCCCTGTGGCGGCGGTCTCCGACGCGGTGTTCGCGAGCGTGCTGCCTTGGCGCGCATTTTCCGTGTTCTGCCGAACCGTCGCAGTGATCTCCTCCATGCTGGCTGCGGTCTCTTCGAGGGATGCTGCCTGCTCCTCGGTACGTTGCGACAGGTCGACGTTGCCTTGCGAGATTTCTCCGGCGGCAACGGAGATGGATTCTGCGGACGTCTTGATGCCCGAGACAATATTGCTCAGATTTGTTCGCATCGCTTCCAGCGAAGCCATTAGGCTCGCGTTGTCATCTGCTGCGACGTGCACCTTCTGGGTCAGATTACCTTGGGCGATTTGCTGTGCCATTTTTTGGGCTTGGGCTGGCTCTCCCCCCAGTTGCTTGAGGATGCTGCGGGTAATAAGAATGGCCAGGAACACACCCAAAATGAGCGAAAACCCGACGATCACCCATGCGGTGATTTGAATGACATGATAAGTAACGTTTGCTTCTTCGGTTGCTTGCGCATTGAGTTGATCCTCAAAGTCTGCTAGCTCATTCAAATGCGAAAGCCAAGCTGCTTGCTTCGGCCGTGCTTCTTGCAGCAAGACTTTTATCGCTTCTGATGGGTTGTTCGCCAAGCCCAGGCCAATAGCCTTGTCCATCAAAGGCACGGCAACGGCATTGTCTTCCTTGATTTGGGTGTAAAGCGACCTTTCACGGTCTGTCGTACCGGCTTCCGTTGCAAACATTTTGCCCAGCGCTTCTTCCGCGTTCGCATAAACTTTCTTTTGCCGCTCCACGCGTTTGGACTCCTGTGCGAGACCAGCCGGGTCCGTCAGTAGTGCGATGTTACGAATGGCGATGGCCCGGTCCGCGACGGATGCTTTCATGTCTTTTGCATATTTTGATTCGTCGTTGTTCACGCGGGCGATGCTGTCGAGCCTACTATGAAGCGAAGATATGCCGTAGAACCCTACAAGCGCGACTGTGATTAACAAGAACATAACGCTTCCGAAGCCTATCGCCAAGCGAGTTGATACTTTTGAATTGTTCATCGTATTTTGTAGATAACGTTAGCGACGCAACGACGCACACAAAATGGCGCCCCTTTTTTACTGCCACGGCAGTGAGGGCGTTCGGTGTAAAAAGCGTGTACCTAATGCTGTTGGAGACCGACGCAACCTCTTCAGGTTGGGTAACGGCCCCGATCCGAGAGAATTGAGGGAAATTTACCATTTTTATCATTTCCGCCTTGGCAACAATCAAGAAATGATTATTATTATTATTGATTGTTAAGAATGCGTTTTAATACCAGTCGCGCATACTAGTGGCGGAAAATCGTACGCCATTTTTATCATTTTTTGCGATGGAAAATATGCGAAACTTTGGCAGTGCGCCGAACCGTACATCGACACACACCGCCGTTTTCGCAACCTCGGAATCGCACGATGTGCGATATTCAATCGGTGATTGAATCCGTTGCCAGCTATCGTTAGCATCTTGCTACAGGCCATTGTCACGTTATCAAGCGCTGGGCGAGACAACGTCATGCACTGTCTGTTTTCAAAACACGGACGGATTTTGGCCAGCGAGCGCAGGGTGCTGCCATGAGACGCGTGCGACACCACGCATGATGTCGAACCTGAGATACGTTCTTAGAGGCCAGTTCAAAAAGAGCCCGGGGGGCTGTTTACCTTCCCGTGAAACGGTTAATCTTGGATGCCTGAACAACGGATCAAGGAATGCCGGCACGTATCATCGATGCCGAGCCGTGGGCACTGGTCGAACCGGTACTTCCACTGCCCAAGCCGCGACGCAAGCGATACCCTGGGCGCCTGCCGGTTTCGGACCGGCGGCACGCAATGGCATCCTGCTCTTGCGCAATGCAAACGGCATACCGCGTCTATTTCGCGAATCGACACGGCATTCATTCCTGAAAATCGGTCGAGAGCATGAGCGACTTCCACTGCTCGGCAGTCTCCTGGAGTTCCGCAGCCTTCTTCCGGAATACCGCGTAGGCATCGGAGCCGGCTCCGAACTGGAGCGGGGGCTGGCTGCTCATGACCAGCTTCAAGATTGCTTGTGCGAACTTGACGGGATCACCCTGCTGCAGATGATTGTTGTCATCAAGCGCCCTGCGGTGCGCGTCTGAAGAGGCGGCGTAGTCCTCGATGACGATCTCGCCGTAGCGAACCGAGCTGCCGTCGAGGAAGTCCGTACGGAAGCGGCCTGGATAGACGCTTGTCATTTGAATACCGAAGGTCGCGACCTCTTTGGCGACGCCCTCCGACCATCCAGAAAGAGCGTGCTTCGTGGCGCAATAGATTGATGAGCCCTCGAAGCCTTCGATACCTGCGATCGAGGCAATGGTCAGGATGCGACCTGAGCGCTGGCGACGCATAATTGGAAGAATGGCCCGGGTGACGTCGAAGACCCCGAACACGTTGGTGGCAAATTGCTTTTCCACCGACTGACGGGTGACTTCCTCGAAGGCCCCAAGTTGGCCGTACCCGGCGTTGTTCACGAGCACGTCCACGCCACCGAAGTACCGGGCCGCATCTGCGGCAATGCCTTCGGTCGTATCATGCGTGACGTCGAGCCGGACCACATGCAGGCGATCCCCATAGCTTGGCAAGGCGAGCAAAATATGATCGGGATCGCGAGCTGTCGCGATGACTTGGTCGCCAGTGTCCAGAGCCGCTCGTGCGATTTCAAGGCCAAGGCCCCGCGCGGCCCCCGTAATAAACCAGGTTTTCATGTCTTCGATCCTCATTCAAATAAGGCGTCGACAGGGCGCCAGAGCAATCATCGGACCGAATAGCCGCCGTCGACCATGAGCATGTGGCCTACGACGAAGCTCGACGCGTCCGAGGCCAACCACAGCACGGCTTCCGCAACTTCGCTCGCCCGGCCGGTACGGCCGACAGGGTGGGCCGCGCGGATCGGATCCATCACTGAGTCCGAACCGGACAGTTCGATGAAGCGTTCGATCATGGGCGTATCGATGGTTCCCGGTCCAACGGCGTTGATGCGGATGCCCTGCTTGGCGTAGTCCAGCGCGGCGCCCCGCGTCAGGCCTAGGACGGCATGCTTCGAGGCCGTGTAGGTGCTTAGTCCGCCGATCCCGACAACGCTCGACATTGATCCCATATTCACAATCGTGCCTCGGCCTTGCTTGAGCATCTGGCGGATCTCGGCGCGCATGCACAACCAGAGTCCGCGCGCACTGACGTCGAAGACGTGGTCGTAGGTGTCGTCGGGTTGGTCGGCCAGAGGCTGCGAGTTCTGCGTTATCCCGGCGTTGTTGAAGGCGACATCGAGGCGCCCATATCGCTGCACGGCAGCGTCAACCAACCGCGCGACCTGCGCCGCGTCGCTTACGTCCGTCCGGATAAAGATCGCCTCACCGCCCAATTCGCAGATATGCACAACAGTTGCTTCGCCGGCATCAGGGTTCACGTCGGCAACGACGACACGAGCGCCGTGGCTGGCAAATGCGAGTGCCGCGGCCTGACCGATGCCAGAGCCCGCTCCCGTTATCAGCGCGACGCGCCCTCTGAATTCTTCATAACGTGGCATGGTGATTCCTTCGAGTTGAATGTTCAATCCTGGCGGGTGGGCGCCTCAGGCTTGCGCCGCATCCACGCGATATGGCGGATAGTCGATGTAGCCGCGAGCACCTCCCGTGTAATAGGTGGCTCGGTCCGCGGGGCTCAAAGGCCAGTCGTGGCGCAGTCTCGCCACCAAATCAGGGTTCGCGATGAACGGTTGGCCAAAGCCGGCTAGGTCGATCACCCCATCCGCGATCAACTGGGTGGCTCGCGCTTTCGTGAGACCGCCATCAAGCATCAATGCCGTGCCCGGCGCGGCTGTACGCCACTGGCGAAGCAGACCTTTGATGGCGTCGCTGGTCGGACGCTGGCCTTAGGGCGTATTGAAGAAACCGGTCTGGTCCATGACATGGATGTAGGCGATTCGGCGCTCGCCGAGCGCGCGCCCTAGCGCTATGTAGGTCGCCTCGCTGTCGGGGAAGATCGGCACGGAGCCGATGACGCCGAACGGCGTCAACCGGATCCCCACGCGCGCAGGACCGATTGCGGTGCACACGGCGTCCACGACCTCAAGAGTGAACCTTAGCCGGCCCTCCATGGTGGCGGCCGAATAACGGTCTGTCCTATCGTTGATGAGCGGATTGAGGAACTGGTCGAAGAGATAGCCATTGGCGGCGTGAAGTTCGATGCCGTCGAAGCCCGCGTCCATGGCGTTCCGGGCCGCCTGCACGAAGTCGGCCACCACCCGGCCAATCTCTTTGGTCGCCAGAGCCCGTGGCGCGGATGCTGGAAGGAATCCCACTTCGCCGTCGGCATTGCGTCCGAATGCCATCGCCCCCTCCGCACTGCGAGCGGTTGAACTGACGGGTGGCCGACCGCTTTGCTGGATCGATGTGTGGGAGATGCGACCCACGTGCCAAATCTGAAGGAATATGCGTCCGCCGACGCTATGCACAGAGTCGGTCACTAGACGCCAGCCGGCGATCTGGGCCGGGGTGAAGATGCCGGGATTGTAAAGGTAACCCTGGCCTTCGTTTGAGATCGGTGAGCCTTCGCCGATGATCAAGCCTGCGCTCGCGCGCTGGGCGTAGTAAAGGGCGACCCGCTCCGTAGCGGCATCGTCAGGGCCTCTTGAACGCGTCAGCGGCGGCATGACGATGCGATTAGGCAAGCAAAGGCCGGAAAGATCGAATGGACTGAAAAGGTCAGGCATGAAAGGCGCCTCCCAATGAACATGACCTCACTCTAGATGCTCCTGTAATATAAGAAAACTTTCTTTAATTCGTTTCACTGCGGAGTAAAATTCCTCCATGCCGATGATCGAGAGCCTAGGCGCCATGCGCGCCTTTGTGCATGCCGCTGACAAGCGCAGTTTCAAGGCTGCTGGCCAAATCGTTGGCTTGACCCCCTCGGCGGTAGGCAAGGCGATCCAAAAGTTGGAGGAACAGTTGTCCGTGCGACTGTTTCACCGTTCGACGCGCTCAATCACGATCACGGACGAGGGCCTATTGTTTCTAGACCGCTGCCGCCGCATCTTGGGCGAGGTGGAGGCCGCTCAGGCGGAATTGGGGCAGGCCGGCGCAGCACCTGCGGGCCGGCTCAAGGTGAGTGTCCCGGTCGAGCCGACATTGCTGCTGCCGTTGATGTCGGAATTCACCGTAGCGTATCCCCGGATCGAACTCGAACTCGACATCAGTGATCGGTTCGTCGAGGTCATTGATGAAGGTTTCGACGCCGTCGTCCGCTCGGGCGAACCAAAGGACAGTCGCCTTTCACACCGGCTGCTGGGAAGTTTCGGTTGGCATTTTGTGGCGTCTCCTGCTTACGTTGAAGAGAATGGGCAGCCACGCGACACTTCGGACTTGCAAACGCATCAATGCTTGCGCCACCGCTACCCGGAGACCGGGAGGTTGATGCACTGGCCCGTGGATGCCGACACGGAACTGCCCGTGACGATCACGGCCAACATGATGGGCCCTCTGCTGGACCTCGCATTGCGCGGGCGGGGTATCGCGTATTTGCCATCCTTTGCGGTGCGGCGTGCGATCAGCGAAGGACTGTTGGTGGAATTACTGGCCGGGCAAAGCCAAGAGCGGGGATCGATCAGCTTGCTGTGGCCGGCTAGCAAGTACCCTTTGCCGAAGCTGAGAGTCTTCGTGAACTTCGTTGCAGCCCGAATTGCAAGCGAGTTCACCGCTATCACCGCTTGAGCGGTGCGCAAGTGATTTTCGTCGAGTTATCGGTTGAATTTCACGCAGCCTTGACCACCCTTATTTGATATCACAACTGCAGACCCGCTCCTATCTCAATGCATCCTCGGGAAACAGTTGCATGCCGATGATGCGCACAAGCACTTGGTAGCTGTATATGCCTCTATGCATTCGCTACCAATGCGACTTGCCTTCCCTAGCCGATATCGATAATGTGGCTCGCTGATCGCGATAGTGCCAATTTCGGTACGGTCAACGTGAGCACGCCGTTGTCGAACTTTGCCAGGGTGCGATTGGGGTCGGCATTTTCCGGCATTGGGATCGTGCGCACGAAGCATCCATAGGCGCGCTCAAGCCGATAACAGCCATCTTCCTCGCTGTGCACGTCCTGTTTTTTCTCTCCGTGCAATACAAGCGCCCCATCCTCCACAGTGACTTTCAAATCTTCCCGCTTCATTCCAGGGAGCTCCGCCGTTACCCGTAGCACCTTGCCCTCATCCACCACGTCGATCCTGGGCTGGAAGCGCGATGAACTGAAGTCGCCAAACCATCGCTCGAGCGCGCTATGGCCTGCGAACGGGTCAAGAAAGAATTCCTCCACGGCCCGCCATTGATCGCGCGAGAAAAGTCGTAACATGTCAGGCAACGAAGCTGGCGACTGTTCGTTCGGCGAAGGACTTTCCAGGTTGTCAGCATTGGACGTGTGCCCCTTGCTACGAAAGAACTTGAAGGGATTCCACTTCTTCAGGTCGGTGTTCATCATATCTTCCTCTATGGTCAGGCGGGGGCACGGGATGTTGGGTGTTTCACCCAGTCCGAGACTTCGCGGCCTATCGACCCTCAGCATCCCGCATCCCGACCGCTAAAGTCGGAAAGTGTCGGTCACAGACTCCGCTGGTTTTCCCCAAATAGTTGCTGATCTCGTGCGGACCTCAGCCCGGACGCACTTCGATGCGGCGTGGGAGAGCTTCCTCGCGGCGCGGTATAGTCAGCTTCAGCACACCGTCCTTTGGGTTTGCATCGATTTTCGTTGGGTCAAAGTCGGCACCGAGTGAGAACGCCCCCGCGAAGTGCGGCTGACGAATCTCCGCATGCTGCAGGCGCAGCCCTGCAGGCGTGGGTATCACTGCCTCCGCGTCTATGTATAAGGTGCCATCGTGTATCTTCAAATTAAGCCGATTCTTTGTCACGCCAGGTACATCCGCCCAAAGGGTAACGCCCTGACTGTCTTCGAAGATATCCACCGGCGGTGTTAGCATGATCCGACGTTGGGGCTGGTCGACATCGCGTCGGACCACTCCAGTTTCATCTTTCCTTGCAAGTTCTGTCGTGTCGTTCATGATATTTTCCCAGTTGAGAGATGCGTTTCATTGAACCGTGATGGCCCGCGGTTTTGACGCCTCTCTTTTAGCAATACTTACAGTCAAGCAACCATTTGTATACTGGGCCGTGACTTTGTCGAGGTCCGCATGCTGTCGTAATTCAATGACACGCCTAAAAGCCCCGACAAACCGCTCCTGCGCATAACTACGCGCGTCATCGCGGGTCGCGCCCGGGTATGCTGTCTGCCGCTCGCCGCAGATGGTCAGCAGCCCATTGTCGATGGATACGTCGAGGTT
Source organism: Robbsia andropogonis (assembly GCF_000970345.1). Taxonomy (GTDB): domain Bacteria; phylum Pseudomonadota; class Gammaproteobacteria; order Burkholderiales; family Burkholderiaceae; genus Robbsia; species Robbsia andropogonis. The sequence goes on from NZ_LAQU01000027.1 coordinate 58,390, forward strand.
TTGGGGATCGACACCCGGCGCGAACGCGACAATCTCAATAGAGTCGTCAGTCGAGCCGATGTTCACCTGCGGGAAGGCCCCGAAGCGCGCCGAACGAATACTGGAAGGGAACCCGCCTAAAAAGCTCGCCATCTGCCGTTGCAGGCGGTCGAACTCGCCGAGAAGATCTCCCCAAAGTAGAGATCGCTCATGGTCATTTCCTCCTTGGAATCAGCAGGAAGACGAACCGGCCTACGCGCTCCAGTCCGTCTGCCCCGCTATTGGCAAACAAATCGAAACACGCAGCGCGCCAGTATGCTGGCGCGGCTGCCTTAGCTGAATTCAAGATAGGATTTCGCGCAAAAATTTCAAGGGCAATATTGGGATTTTTTGTTCTTGAATATGGCTGCTGATTATTACAATCAGTTGGCGGTAATGCTAGTTGCCAGCGGTGGCCTGGGTATTCACGGCCTGTTACATGCAAATGCTGCGCTCGCACCGCCGTCACCAGACCCCGCTCTTGTGGTTGTCGAGTATACGCCCGCTCGACGCCAGTCCCGTAACCATTGCAGTCCCTCGCTGGTGTTCCCGCGTGGGCGATACTCGCAGCCGATCCAGCCGGTATAGCCTAGTTCGTCGATTAAGCGGAACAGGTGAGGGTAGTTCAACTCACCCACGTCAGGTTCATGACGCGATGGTACACCGGCGATCTGGATGTGACCGATCCCGGAAAAGTCCCGTCGCAGTTTCATTTCGATGTCGCCTTCGACTATCTGGCAGTGATAGCAGTCGAATTGCACCTTGAGATTGTCTGCGCCTACCTCCTTGCAAATGGTTTGCCCTTCATCCTGACGACTGATGAAATAGTTTGGCATATCGCGTTGATTGATTGGCTCCAACACGATCGTGATACCTAACCGCTTTGCTTGGGCCGCAGCGTGGGCAACATTTTCGAGATAAACCGCACGATGTTTGGTGCGCGTCGCTGCTTCAGTATCTGGTAGCAAGCCCGCCATCACGTGAATGCGATCGTTGCCAAGTACCGCGGCGTAATCTAGCGCGCGCACGATGCCATCCCGAAACTCCGCTTCGCGGCCCGGAAGCGAGGCGAGCCCGCGTTCGCCTTTCGCCCAGTCTCCAGGTGGTGCATTGAACAGCGCTTGTTGCATGCCGTTGTCGTCAAGTCGACGCTTCAATGCCGTCGCGTCGTACTCGTAAGGGAACAGATATTCGACGGCGTCAAAGCCGTCGGCACGTGCGGCGGCAAAGCGGTCAAGGAAGCCGTGCTCCGGATACATCATGCTGAGATTGGCGGCAAAGCGGGGCATCGTTCCTCCTACTTGAAAATTACCTATTCCAGAACAGCGGATCGTCCGCATTCCGATTTACACAAACGGCCAGATTACCAGGGTCATCAGGAAACCAAGCGTGCCCAGGATCGTCACCAACAACGTCCAGGTGCGCAGGCCGTCGCCGACGTTGAGTCCCGCAAGCTTGGTGAAGATCCAGTATCCGGCGTCATTGACATGCGACATCGCGAAGCCGCCACCGCCCATTGCCAGGCATAGCAGTGCCAGATGATTTTCACTCAAGTTCAGCGAATGCACCATTGGCGTCAAGATGCCTGCAGTGGTCACCAGTGCCACGGTAGTGGAGCCTTGCACCGCACGTAACAAAAGGCACAGAATGAAGCCTAAGGCGAGAACCGGCAAGCCCGTCGAACGTAGTGCATCCGATACCACTTTGCCGATCCCTGTTTCCACCAGCACCGAGCCGAATACCCCGCCAGCGCCGGCGATGAGGATAACAATCGCGACGCCGGGGATTGCAGAGCCGATGACGTCTGAAACCTGGTAGGCGCTCCAGCCACGGCGTACGCCTAGCAGCCAGGCGCACAGCAAGGTGTCGAGCAATAACGCGACTAATGGTGCACCAAGAACAATCAAGGTCTGGCGTAGGATAGACGTCGACGGCAACATCGGGGGGACCAAGGTGCCGACAAGGATCAGGACGATCGGCAATAGAATCAGCGACAGGATCAATCCGAATCCCGGCGGCGGCGCGGCCGGCAGGCGAGCCGCCAATGCGCTGGCGCTTTCGTCCAGGCTTCTGCTGGTCATCGCGGTTTCGATGTGCGGCGTCTTATAGACGTTGTTGGACCAATCGACGAGGTCCTCATTGGTGATATGCGCACCATAGACTTCTGCGCGAACATCGTCGCTCATCGGATAAATCTTGCGCGTCATGCGTCCTGCAATCACATATCCCACGAGGCAAAGGATCAGCACGATCGGCAGTCCGAACATTAGGATACGCCCTAAATCCGCGCCCAATTGCCCCGCAGCGGCGACGGCGCCTGGATGCGGCGGCAGGAAGGCATGCACCGCAAGCAGGGAGGCGCACATCGGCAACGCAAAAACCAGAAGCGGCTTGCGTGCTGTGCGAGCAACACCGTAGGCCAGTGGCATGAAGATGATCACGCCGACTTCGAAGAATACCGGGATGCCTACAACAAAGCCGGCGATGGCCAGTGCCAGAGGCGTGCGGCGTTCACCGAATTGCGCAATCAGTCGCTTCGCAAGTACCTGGGCGCCACCCGACAGTTCCACAATGCGTCCGATCATGGCCCCCAGGGCAATGATAATAGCGATGTGGCCGAGCGTCTTGCCCATGCCGCCTTCGACTGTGGCGACTAGCGCCGCCGGTTTGACGCCTGCCACCAAAGCAACGACGATACTGATCAACAAGAGCGCGACGAACGGCTGGAACTTGAAACCCAACACCAAAACCAACAGGAAAAGGATGCCACCTAGGGCGGTCGACATAAGGAATAAGGAGCTCATACCATATGTCCCCTTGCGCCGACGGACGATGCGTCCAAGTAATCGCTTGCATAGATGTGCCTAGCGACGCAGTGTTGATACCAACTCATCTTTGAAAAGTCTCCGTCCGGAATATTGTTTTACGCTACGCGCTGCTTGCATTCCCCGCGTCCGATGCCTGGCGGCACGTCGCGATGCTTACCACTTCGCGCCGAATGTCTGTTCGATTGCTTTAAGGTGTTCGGTCGACAGCGGCGCCGGTTTCGGATTGCTCATCAACCAGAGCTGTGCCGTCTCTTCGAGCTCTTCTAACGCATAGCTTGCCTTGGCGACCGAGCTTTCCCAGATGACCGGACCGAGACGTTCCAGCATGACCCCGCGGACGCTGTTGGCCAGTGCAGCGACTTGTTCAGCGACTTCAGGCGCGCCTGGTCGCTGATAGTCGATCAACGGAATGTGACCCACTTTCATGACCTGATAGGGTGTCAGCGGAGGCAGGATGTCATTTTTGCGCCAGACGCCGGCGAGGGTCAACGCCACCAGATGGGTCGAATGGGTATGCACGACGCCACCCACGCTAGGATTGCGGTCATAGACCTGGCGATGCAATGCCAGGGTCTTCGACGGCTTATCGCCCGAAACCCACTCGCCCGCCAGACTCACTTTAGCGATAGCGGCCGGATCGAGGCGCCCAAGGCATGCGTCCGTAGGGGTGATCAGCCAGCCGTCTTCCAGCCGTGCGCTGATATTGCCCGCGCTACCTACGGTGTAACCACGGCCATACAGCAGTGCTCCGACGTGCGCGATTTCTTCGCGCAGTGCGTTTTCTTTACTCAAGGTCTTCATAGCGTCAAGCTCCGTGCACCAGCGGGTTTGCGAGTCGTGCCAGCGCTTTTGCGAAGAAATCGCGCGTGCCAAAATTCCCCGATTTGAGCGCCAGCGCGAGTTGATCGGCGTTGCTGTCTGTAGCGGTTTTGCTGACCGTGACGGGGACGCCAGGATCGATCTGCGGTCCGATCTGCAACAGTTGGACGCCAAGCGCCTGAACAACCGCACCGGACGTTTCTCCTCCGGCCACCACGAACCGACGTACACCGGCATCGCGCAAGCCAGCAGCAATCTGACCGAGCGCCTGTTCGACGATGGCGCTTGCGTGTTCGACGCCCAGTTGGCGCTGAACTTCCTTTACCGTATCGGCGTCGCTCGTTGCGTAGATCAACACTGTCTGCGCCGCGCCTTGCGCAAATGCCAGTGCGTCATCCACCACTGGCTTGCCCGCTGCCAGGGCAAGCGGGTCGATCTTGAAAGCAGGGCGCCCGCTTTCCCGCCATGCGGTGACCTGGCCAATTGTCGCGATGGACGCGCTTCCGGCTAGGACGACTTCGCCGCCACCCAAGGCGGGGACGCTTGATGCATCGGTAGCGGGAGCGAGCTTACCTGCCTTGCGGAAGTTGCTGGGTAACCCCAACGCCATTCCCGACCCACCTGTGATCAGCGTCAGATCGGCACATGCCTCACCGAGCACCAAGAGATTTTCATCGGAGACCGCATCGGCTATCGCCATGCGTACCCCTGCTTCGCGCAGTGCGGCGATCCGTTCGCGAACGGCGGAAACGCCTTGCATGATGGTGTCGTAGCGGATCAACCCAACTTTTGACGCGGTCTGGGCCTGCAGAACGCGAACAAGGTTCGCGTCGTGCATCGGAGTGAGGGGATGGTTCTTCATCCCGGAGTCGCTCAGGAGTTCGTCTTGAACGAACAAATGGCCGCGGAAAATCGTACGGCCCGTTTCTGGGAAAGCCGGGCAAACGATTGTAAAGTCGGTGGCCATGTCCGACATCAGCGCATCCGCAACCGGACCGATGTTTCCCTTCGCTGTCGAGTCGAATGTCGAACAGTATTTGAAATAGAGCTGCTCGCAACCGAGCGTGCGTAACACGGCAAGTGCTTTAAGCGATTCCGCTACCGCTTGCTCGGCCGGGATCGTGCGGGACTTCAGCGCGATGACGATCGCATCGGCATCGAAGTCGGCGGCAGCGCCGGCGCTGGGAATGCCGATACTTTGCACGGTACGCATGCCGTTGCGCACCAGCATATTGGCCAAGTCGGTCGCGCCGGTGAAATCGTCGGCGATACAGCCCAGCAGCGGGCGATGTCTTTGTTGGGGCATATCGTTTTTATCTCTCAAAAAAATACGCTTGCTGTCTGACGGTGCTGTACGCTGGCACTTGTTGGATCAACGTCGGTCGTGCGCGCGAGCGACAGGCATGCCGACGATCCGGGCAACGTCGTTTTGCTTATTCTTATTCTTCGTCGGTGGCTACCGGCAGCGTGATACCTGGGAAGATCTTGATGACTGCGGAGTCATCTTCGCGACCGAAGCCCGCGCTCGAGGCTTGCATGAACATCTGATGCGCGGTGGCCGACAGGGGCAGCGGAAATTTGCTCGCACGTGCGGTGTCCAGCACCAGTCCAAGATCCTTTACAAAAATGTCGACGGCCGATAAAGGGGTGTAATCTGCCTTTAGGATATGGGGCACCCGGTTCTCGAACATCCACGAATTGCCGGCACTGTTGGTGATGACTTCGTACAGCGCATCCGGATCGACACCTTCGCGCAGACCCAGCGCCATCGCCTCGGCGCTCGCCGCAATATGCACGCCGGCCAGCAACTGATTGACGATTTTGGTTTTGGAGCCCAGGCCATGCGTGTTGCCGAGCCGATAGATCTTGCCGGCCATGGCCTGTAGAACCGGATCTGCGATGGCGTACGATTCCGCCGGACCGGATGTCATCATGGTCATCTCGCCCGATGCCGCTTTTGCCGCACCGCCCGAGATCGGCGCGTCCAGGTAGAATAGACCTTCATCGCCGAGTCGCTTGCCCAACGCGATCGCGAATTCCGGAGCGACCGTGGCACAACCGATAACCAAGGCACCCTTGCGAAAAGAGGCGACCATGCCGTTTTCACCGAACAGGATCGTTTCCGTTTGATCGGCGTTCACAACCACGGTAATGACGACGTCGCACGCAGCAGCGAGCTCGGCAGGCGTAGAACATCCCACGCCACCCTCCGATGCGAATCGCTCAACCACGTCCGCGCGAACGTCGCACGCATGGACATTGAAGCCATTGCGTAGCAGCGAGCGGGCAATGCCGAGACCCATTGCACCCAGACCGACGACACCGACGTTTTTGCTGCGCATGCGTGAACTCCTGAGAACGAGAGAAAGGCCCTGCCGATCGCCGAGCTGAAGAGATGCGTGAACTCGGTGAACTTTAATGTGAAATTATAAAAAAATATAACATATTTGAACATCAAAAGGCACTCGATTGGCATCTTATTTATGAATACAGTGCAAGTAGTCGCTGAAAAAGCTGTTTTCAGAGCCTCGTGTGAACAAATGTTACGAAATTGACCCGTCACGGTCTTTGAGGTAACGTAGGTGTGAACAAACTATCGCGGCGACCACTTTGTGAAGTGCGTCTGTCGGAATCGCAAGGAATCGATCGCATGCCACCGGGTGATGTAACGGGCGCCGCTCAGGTAGCGCCGATGATTCCCGATCAGCGTCGGGAGTCGATCTTGCGTCAACTGCGGCAGCACGGTGTCCTCAGCGTGCACCAGTTGATGGAAATGTTTGGCTGCTCGCACATGACCGTGCGCCGCGACATTTCCGTTTTGGAGCGGGAGGGGCATGCGTACTCGGTTCCGGGTGGCGTTCGTATCGCAAGCCAGCTCAGCGCGGAGCCAAGTCATCAGCTCAAGTCGATGGTCGAGCCCGCGGAGAAACAGGGTATCGCACGTTGCGCTGCGGAGATGCTCCAGACGGGTATGACGGTCTACCTCGATGCAGGGACGACGACGCTGTCCATAGTGCCGCACCTTGCGAAGCTAGAAAACATGACTGTCATCACCAACGATTTTCCTATAGTCGAGGCATTGGTCGAGTCGCCCCACGTAAAGGTGATCCATGTAGGCGGGGTTCTGGACCATTCGAATCGCTCCAGCGTCGGACCGTTGGCAGCTGCCACGCTATTGCACCTCTACAGCGATATCGCATTTATTTCTAGCAGTTCGTGGGATCTGCAACGCGGCTTGACCACGCCTGCTGCGTTGAAAGTGGAAGTGAAACGCGCCGCCATGCACTCAGCATCGCGCACTGCGTTGGTAACAACCAGTTCCAAATACGGTACCTTCGGCACTTATAAAATTTCGCCGCTGGAGGATTTTGATCTAGTCATTACGGATTCGGCGCTGCCCGATGCGGTGGCGGCCCGGCTGCGAGACGCGAACGTGGGATTGGTATTGGCTGATCCGGTCGAAAACCTGGGCTGATCTGAGCTTGCGCTAGACCGCGAGTGGATCTGTCGGCTCCGAGTTATTTCTTGGGCACATTGACCACGCCTCGTTTTCACGTATAGCAACTCAGGCCGCTTTTTGCATAGCCTCGTAATCGCACGGCGTGCGATATTCAATCGACGAATGGATGCGTTGACGATTGTAGAAGCCTTCAATCCAATCCACTACATCCAGCTTTGCTTGCCCCCGTGTTTCGTATCGATGCCGCGACGTTTGCTCCACTTTTAACGTCTTGAAGAAGCTTTCCATCGCCGCGTTGTCCCACGCGTTTGCTCGCCGACTCATCGACATCGTCATGCGATATTGTTGCGCTAACTCCCGATAACGCCAGCTTGCGTATTGGGTAGATTCAACCGGTCGTCGCAACACCTTATTCTCGGAGGTGTCTCATGGGTCGAACAGCGAATTGGATGAAAACATTCACGGGGCGCGGCGCTTAGCACTCGCCCGGGCACTGTCACGTTAGCGAAGCGATCGGGTAAGCTAGGTGGATGAAAACCTCGTCCATTTACCGCGGCCACCGATTCCCGCCTGCCATCATCAGCCTAGCGGTGCGCTGGTACTTTCGCTTCTCGCTGAGCTTGCGCGACATCGAAGAATTATTGCTTGAGCGCGGCGTGATCGTCAGCTACGAATCGATACGGCGGTGGTGCGATCAATTCGGCGCCCGGTTTGCCGCACATGTAAAGATCACCGGCGGTAGTGCCACAACATGGCATCTGGACGAAATGTTCGTGCGTCTGCGTGGTGAGCCTTACTGGCTATGGCGTGCCGTCGACGAACAGGGTCGCGAACTCGACACCCTGTTGCAAAAGCATCGAGATACCGCCGCAGCTGAACAATTCTTCAAGAGGATCTTGCACAAGCACCCGGCACCGCGCGTCATCGTGACCGATCAGCTTCGTAGCTATCCGGCTGCCAAAGCCCGAGTGCCCGCGCTAGCCAAGACGAAGCACATCTTCGTACGT
>NZ_LAQU01000028.1 GCF_000970345.1 Robbsia andropogonis
GATCATCGTGTGCCTGATCGTATACGCCTTGCTGGGGCTGGCAGGTGACCTGATCGTTCGTTGGCTCGAAAACGGCTGCTGGACTGGCGTCCCGCGTTCGACGGCGGCTGACCGGAGACGGGGCGCAGATCGGCGCGTTGGCGCAATCGCCATTGCCTCTGCCGCTTGCGCTCCCTTATGACGAAGTGCGGATGACACGAGAACCGATGGAAAACGATGCGTTGAACAACGTCGATCATTCCGGTCACGGCAACGTGGTGCGAACCCGCGCGCTCAGCCGACGCTTCGGCGAGCGGAAGGTGATCGACCGACTGGATCTCGACATCGCCGATGGCGAATTTGTCGCCTTGGTTGGACGTTCCGGCTGCGGAAAAAGCACGTTGCTGCGCGTATTGGCAAAGCTCGACGAGGCGGACGGTGGCGAAGTGATGGTTCCGGAACGGCGCGCCGTGGCGTTTCAAGCCCCACGCCTGATTCCCTGGCTCAAGCTGGCGCGCAATGTTGCACTCGGTGACGTGGGTAAAGGTAGCGCTTTGGAGCACCGTCAGCGCGTGGACGCGGCCCTTGAGGAAGTGGGGCTGGCGCAGCGGGGGGATGCCTGGCCGCGTGTGCTGTCCGGTGGTGAAGCGCAACGCGCATCACTGGCGCGGGCGCTACTGCGTCAACCGAAACTCCTGCTGCTCGACGAGCCGTTCGGCGCACTCGATGCACTGACCCGGCGCAACGCGCAGCGCCTTGTAAGCCGACTATGGCGCGCGCATCGATGCGCGGTCCTGTTGATCACGCACGATATCGATGAAGCGCTGTTGCTGGCGGACCGGGTTCTGGTCATGGAAGCAGGGCGTATATCGCACGAAGTGCAGGTTGATCTTGGACCCACCGAAGCGCGCGATATGACGGCGCCGCGCTTTGGTACACTTCGTCGCACCTTGCTGGATCGGCTAGGTGTGGAAGAAAAACCAGGAGGCGGATATGGTCAAGCTGCGTGATGGCGTGTCGGATACAACGATTATCGAACGTACCCTCTTGGACGCCGATGCTGATGTGCGGACGGCCATGGTGTCTGCTGCCAATGCATCGGCGATTGGCGGAGCGCCGGAAATCCGCCCGCCCGGATCGACTTCCTTTCGTGCATTCGTCGAGACGTTGACGCGGATTGTCACCACCGAAAATGCGGCACCGACGGTGGCCATGGAAGCGGCTGCTGTTGCCCGAGGCGAAGCCGCACTGCTTGCGCGCTGTACCGACGCGTTACGTCGTTTGATTGCCGTCGATGACTGGCTGCCCGACGCTTATGCGCAGCCCTCGGCCGATCGGTATCAACAGTTTCTGCTTTACCGTGATCCGGCTGCGCGATTCTCGGTGGTCAGTTTTGTATGGGGACCGGGGCAGCGCACGCCTATTCATGACCATACGGTCTGGGGTTTGATCGGCATGCTGCGCGGCGCGGAAGCCTCCGAGTCTTTCGCTCGCACGTCATCCGGCGCCGTAGTCGCTACCGGCCACGATGTGATCCTGCGACCGGGCACGGTGGAAGCCGTGTCGCCGACGATTGGCGACATTCATCGGGTATCCAATCTTTACCAAGATCAGACGTCGATCAGCATCCATGTATACGGTGCCGATATCGGACAAGTCGCCCGATGGGTGTATCCGGAAGACGGTGGGGCACCGAAGCACTTCATCTCGGGCTATTCCAACGGGACGTTGCCGCCGTTGCTTGATACCCTGTGAGGCGATGGTGCCCCGTATCAGCTAGCGCACTTCGAGACACCCCATCACGCACCGCTCGCACGCCCCGGCGACATGCCAGAACGTCCGGGCGGCGATTCCTGGTAGTGGCAGGTCAGGGATTGGTGCCGATGACCTTCGCCGGACCGGCTTCCACGTGCGCGGATTGCGGGGCCGGCATCGTCAAGCCCTTCGTCGACGTGGTGACCGGCACATCCGGCATGGTCGCGGCGGCGGTAGGTTGGGCTGGTGGCGCTTTCATCTGACGCACTGCCGAGGCGGCTTCCGGTGCCAAATTCTGGCCATCCAGGTGCAGCTCGAATGACACGCGCTGCGCCTTCTGACCTTGCGCCACGTCCGCGTGCAATTCGCTGAGGCGGCGTTCATACCAATTCGTCACGCACGCCGCGTCGCGGCAATTCTTTTGCCGCCATTGCCATTGGGCGACCCGGCTGTCTTCCAGCGCCTGGCGATCCGGAGTGACATCCAGCGCATGCTTGTAGGCAGCGGCTAGCTGGTCATCGAGTCGTGACAAATAGGGCGTCTCGCAGACGACCTTTTCCGAGAATGATTGGCCTTTTTTGCAGTCAAAACTGGCTGCATGAGCCGAGATACTGGCCCCGGCGGCCAGAACCAACGCGGCGCCCACGGCGCGGCGAATCAGGGCACCGCCGGCGGCGGGCGAGCGAAAGAGAGTCGAGCGTTGCACTTTGGGTCCTCGTTTTCGAATGGAGCGCGATGCTGCCGAACAATCTTCGCTGCCCGGGCTGTCATTCCATCGGCGGATCACTGCTGTCTTTTGTCCAAGTCCTTACCAATACTTTCCTCTAGTAACAGGCACGAGCATGGCCGCCCTGCACGCGCCGCCGCGCGGCGTGATAATGGTGCAAGTCTTTTCGCAGTGCGTGCGGCGGTCGCCATCATGCGTCGCCGCCCGTGCATCATGCCCATCGGAATGAAGGAGGTACGCAGATGCCAACCGGACACACCAGACCTGGCTACGACAAGCCGCTATATATCCTGCCGTTTGACCATCGCTCGTCTTATATCTTGGGTATGTTTGCGCTGAAACCGCCTCTCACCGCAGCGCAGCATGCGAAGGTGTCGGATAGTAAGCAATTGATTTACGAGGGATTCAAGGCTGCATTGCAGCAGGGCGTGGACCCCAAGGCAGCCGGCATCCTGGTGGACGAGGAATTTGGTGCCGAGATCCTGAAAGATGCGGCAAGGCGCGGATTTCTCACCGCCGTATCGACGGAGCGAAGTGGAAGTGAGGAATTCGACTTCGAATATGGCGACGATTTCGGTGCGCACCTGGATGCGGTCAAGCCCACCTTTGCAAAAGCGTTGGTACGCTATAACCCCGAGGGCGACGCGGACATGAACGCGCGCCAGACAGTAAGGCTGAAGCGGCTCTCGGATTTCTGCATCGAACGCGGATTGCCGTTCATGTTCGAACTGTTGGTGCCGCCGACGGATGCGCAATTGGCCTCCGTCGGCGGCGACAAGGAAGCATTCGACGTCAAGCTGCGCCCGAGGCTGATGCGCGATGCCATCGAACGCTTGCAGGATGACGGCGTCGAGCCGGCAATCTGGAAGATCGAGGGACTCGATACGAAAGAAGATGCGGCGATGGTCGTCAAGGCGGCGAGACGCGACGGCCGCGACAAGGTCGGGTGCATTGTCCTAGGGCGCGGCGCGGACGCGAAGAAAGTGGTTTTCTGGCTTACCACCGCGGCGGCAGTGCCGGGATTTACCGGGTTTGCCGTCGGACGCACGAGTTTCTGGGATGCCGTGGATGGTTATGAGAAGCGGTTGCTGTCCCGCGAAGACGCCGCCGCCAGCATTGGTACCCAGTATCGTGAATGGGTAGCCGCGTTCGAGTCGGCGGCAAAGTAGTCACTTAAATTTTCTGGCACATCTCTTTTGCGGGCACCGTATCGTCGGTCAGGCGGCGGACGATACGGGCCGGGACGCCCGCAACCGTGCAATGCGGTGGTACGGCGGACAGCACCACGCTGCCGGCGGCTACCTTGGCAAACGCCCCGATCTCGATGTTTCCCAGCACCGTGGCACCGGCCCCCAACATGACTCCGTCCCTAACCTTCGGATGCCGATCGCCGCATTCTTTTCCCGTGCCACCCAAGGTCACGTTCTGCAGGATCGACACGTCGTCGCCAAGCACGGCGGTTTCGCCGATGACGATGCCCGTGGCATGGTCGAGCATCACGCCGGATCCTATCCGTGCCGCGGGATGGATATCGACGCCGAACCGCATCGAGGCATCATTGGTCAACGTCAGCGCAAAACCCGATCGGCCTGCATGCCAGAGACGATGCGCAACGCGCTGTATCTGCAGACCATGGAAGCCTTTCTGATTCAGCACGACCTGGAGCGGGGAAGGTGAACTGGGATCGCGGCCGATAACGGCAGCGATATCGCGTGTTGCCGCTGCGAGAATCCCGCCGTCGGCCATCTCCGTGACAAACAGTTCACGCAGCGCCGTTTCCGGCAAATCGGAGGACGCGAGTCGTGCCGCCAATGAAGCGGCTAGCATATGCGCGGGCGTCGACCATTGAAGGATGCGATGCGATAGTCTCATCGACAGCAATGGCTCCGCTTCAGCCAACGCAAACGCTTCTCCACGAATACGATCCCACATGAGGTCGGTATCGGTACGTCCGGGTGCATCGGGGCTAAGCGTGTCGTCGAGCGAGGGAGCAGTCATGAGGCGGCAGTGCGATAGGACCGGCGAGGCCGTATCTACGCATCTTTTGTTATATCGATAGCACGTATCGTCGCTTGTGTTGCGCGATGCGTCAATCGCCGGTTCGGCAACCTTGTTTGCAACAGGGTTGGACGGCTGCGTGTTGCTTCGGGACCGATGGGCTGACAGGCATCGAGAACGGACTCCCGGGTCAAGGCGCGGTGGCCGCTTCCAGCCACAAAAGGCCGCGCATCGCCTGTTCACGCGAGGCGCCACACATCGCCGCACTCGGTTGGAGCGATGCACAGACGGCGGGCCGTCGCGGATCACCGAAGATCATGCACCGTTCGGCGGCGTCGAGCTGCACGCAACGCACGCCTGCGGCCTTGCCGTCCGGCATGCCCGGAATGGGAGAGCTGATCGACGGCGCGGTGCAGCAAGCACCGCAATGATCCCGACAATTCATGGTGCGTGACAGGAAGGGTACCACTTTGACAGACCGACGCGCGGCGCTGGCAAGCGGCTTTTCTGGAAAAAGCGCTATTGTACCGGCAGGTTGCCGAGTGGGCGCATTCGCTGACGAACGACACCTTACGCTGCCTGCGTTACCCGCGCTGCGCGACCAGACGCGATACGGCATCGGCGGCACCACGGAGCGGCGCAAGATAAGTATCGATCAGTTCCTGCGCGTTTTTCCGTTGCGCATTCCCGCTGATATTCATCGCGGCGATGATGCGGTTCTGTCGATCGAGAATGGGCGCGGAGATTGAAATCAGGCCCGCTTCCAGCTCCTGGTCGACGATCGCCCAGCCTTGTTCGCGCACCTGGGTGATTTCGGCTTTTAGCGCCCCGGGGTCCGTTATCGTTTTTGGCGTACGCCGGGTTAATGTCGACGCCGCCAATCGGGCATCAATCTCGGCGTCATCCAGCCCGGACAACAGCACCCGGCCCATCGAACTGCAGTATGCAGGCAAGCGGCTGCCTATCGAAAGGTTGATCGTCATGATCTTCTGCATTGGAACACGCAGCACATACACGATCTCATGTCCGTCCAACACCGCCGCCGATGCACTTTCCCTGACGCTGGCGGATAACTGCTCGAGCACCGGCTCGGCCAGGTTCCAGAAAGGGAGGGATGTGAGAAACGTGAAGCCCAGTTCCAGGATCTTGGGCGTGAGGCGGAAAAGGCGTCCTTCCGTTTCCACATAACCGAGCGTATGCAAGGTCAATAGAATTCGGCGCGCGCCTGCACGTGTCAACCCGGTGGCTTCAGCGACATCCGTCAACGTTTGCGCTTGTCGCTCTGCATTGAAAGATCGGATCACGCTCAGGCCGCGGGCGAACGATTGCACATACGTATCGCCGGGGCGGTCCGCTTCGCGTGTCAGGTCCGGGGCGGCATGCTTGCGCGACGACATCGGGTATTCATTTGGCGCGGTGCGAGAAAAGTCTTCTGTCATAGTCATCGGACATCAGGAAGGGAGCAAAACGCGATAGAGAGGGTACTGCCACGGAAAAATGGACGCGTTACCGCGTGTTCTACAGGCCAGCGGGAGGGACATGTGAACCGTCCTCGCCAGATCCAGTATGCCGCTCAAACGTAACCAAGGGTTATCCCTTGTTGACCACGCAAGCAGGAGAAACCTAGTATGACCGCAAATGTTCGTTTAGCGAATGTATGTTCGATATGCGAACAAGTCAAGCCATGAAAACCCGAAGGTATCGGGTTAGGCGGCGCGAGGACAATGGGGTAAGCGCAAACGGACGAGTGGCGATGCCGGCATGGGTCCCATTTTCGGTATGAAGCGCGTCAATCGGGCGACACCGCCCAGACCGGCTGGGAGTGGCAGGACAGATGATCAATAAAATCTACGAAAGTGCGGCGGCGGCATTGTCCGATATCCGTGACGAATCGACAGTGATGATTGGTGGCTTTGGCAATGCCGGGATGCCGGCCGAGCTGATCGATGCGTTGATCGACCAGGGCGCGCGCGAACTAACGATCGTCAACAACAATGCCGGCAATGGCGACACGGGGTTGGCGGCGTTGCTGAAGGCGCGGCGGGTGAAAAAGATTATCTGCTCGTTCCCGCGTCAGACGGACTCTCATGTGTTCGACGCGCTATATCGCGCCGGGGACATTGAATTGGAATTGGTGCCCCAGGGAAATCTGGCCGAGCGGATTCGCGCGGCGGGGGCGGGCATTGGTGGCTTCTTCACGCCTACTGGCTTTGGCACAAAGCTGGCCGAGGGCAAGGAAGTCCGCGAAATCGATGGCCGCTCCTACGTTTTCGAGAGTCCGTTGCATGCGGATGTCGCGTTGATCAAGGCGTTCAAGGCGGACCGCTGGGGTAACCTCGTTTATCGGAAGACCGCGCGAAATTTCGGGCCGATCATGGCGGCTGCCGCGAAGACGGCCATCGTGCAGGTATCCGAGGTCGTTGAATTGGGGCAATTGGATCCGGAAGCGGTGGTGACGCCCGGCATCTTTGTGCAGCGTGTCGTGCAACTGACGCCGCGTCCGCTGTGACGCTGAAACTAGGAGAACAATGATGAAGCGACTCAGCCGAGACGACATGGCAAAGCGCGTGGCAGCCGATATTCCCGAGGGCGCGTATGTGAACCTGGGTATCGGTGTTCCTACGCTGGTGGCAAACCATTTGGCCGCCGACAAGGAAATTTTCCTGCACAGCGAAAACGGCGTGCTGGGCATGGGGCCGGCGCCGGCGGCCGGCGAGGAAGATGGCGACCTGATCAATGCCGGCAAACAGTATGTGACCCTGCTGCAGGGGGGATCGTTTTTCCATCACGCCGACTCGTTCGGCATGATGCGCGGTGGCCATCTGGATTTCTGCGTGCTGGGTGCCTTTCAGGTGTCGGAAAAGGGAGATCTCGCGAACTGGCACACCGGCGCACCGGATGCCATCCCTGCCGTGGGTGGTGCGATGGATCTGGCGCTGGGAGCAAAGCGCGTATTCGTGATGATGGAGCATTTCACGAAACAAGGTGAGAGCAAGGTCGTGGCACAGTGCGGCTATCCCGTGACGGCCGTGCATTGCGTCAGCCGTATCTACACGGATCTGGCGGTGATCGATGTCACCCCTGACGGACTGGTGGTGCGCGACCTTTTCACCGATATGCCGTTTGATGAACTGGTGGCAAAGACGGGCGTGCCGATGACCTACCAGCCGCAATCCTGAAACCGGAGCAGAGGATGAGTGAAGTCTTTATTTGCGATGCGGTGCGTACGCCGGTAGGTCGCTACGGTGGCGTGTTGTCATCGATTCGTGCCGATGACCTTGGCGCCTTGCCGCTGAAAGCACTGATCGCGCGGTTTCCCAACGCCGACTGGTCGGCAATTGATGATGTCATTTTCGGCTGTGCGAACCAGGCCGGGGAAGACAATCGTAATGTGGCAAGAATGTCCTCGTTGCTGGCGGGCTTGCCGCAAGCGGTGCCTGGGTCGACGATCAACCGTCTATGCGGTTCGGGCATGGACGCGGTAGGCACGGCAGCGCGCGCAATCCGTTCCGGAGAGGCAGACTTCATGATTGCCGGCGGCGTGGAAAGCATGAGCCGTGCGCCGTTTGTCATGGGCAAGGCGATGAGTGCGTTTTCGCGCAGTGCTGGTTTGGAGGACACGACAATCGGCTGGCGTTTCATCAATCCGCTGATGAAGCAGCAATACGGCGTGGATGCCATGCCGGAAACCGCCGAGAATGTGGCCGATGATTATAAAGTCAGCCGTACCGACCAGGATGCCTTCGCGGTGCGTAGCCAGCAGAAGGCCGCGGCCGCGCAGGCGGCCGGTTGGTTCGATGCCGAGATGATTCCGGTGGCCGTGCCGCAAAAGAAGGGCGATCCATTGATCGTCAATCGCGATGAGCATCCGCGCGAGACCAGCTTGGAAACGTTGGCGAAACTGAAGCCGATTGTTCGCCCTGACGGCACGGTCACTGCGGGCAATGCCTCGGGTGTCAATGATGGGGCGGCAGCATTGATCCTGGCTTCCGAATCTGCCGCGCGCAGACAGGGCTTCACACCACGGGCACGCGTGCTGGGTATGGCGAGCGCCGGTGTGGCACCCCGTGTGATGGGTATCGGTCCGGTTCCGGCTACGCGGAAGCTTCTGGCGAGGCTGGAAATGAAACACCATCTGTTCGATGTGATCGAGCTCAATGAGGCATTTGCCAGTCAGGGTTTGGCTGTGTTGCGGGAATTGGGTATTGCCGATGACGACCCGCGCGTCAATCCGCAGGGCGGCGCGATTGCGTTGGGGCATCCATTAGGCATGAGTGGTGCGCGATTGGTGACCACGGCGCTCCATCAACTCGAACGTACTGGCGGCCGTTACGCCTTATGCACCATGTGTATCGGCGTGGGGCAAGGCATCGCCATCGCAATCGAGCGGGTTTGATTGGATTGGGAAACACGGCTGATGGGCTGAGCGTTTTCCAAAATAAAAGGCGAGATATGCGGTTTCCGCATATCTCGCCTTTTACACAAATTGCAACTTACCATCACCACACATTAACACTGGTGGTGTAGTAAATCGCTTACTTCGATGCCGAGTCCGTAGGAACGGCTTGCAGAGGCGCCGCCGGAACCTCTCCGTTTAGCGCCGCCTTCTCTTGCGCGGTGGCATCCTTCTTGAATTGCTTTTGGTCTGTCTTGGCCGCTTTCACTTTGTGCTTGTATTCCTGCTTTGCTGCCTTTTTGTTGGCCCGATATTGCTCGTTCGCCAAGGCGTTATCGTTTCGCTTTTGCACCATGGGATCGGTGGTCGGCGTGACAATGCGTACCGGCGCGGGCGAGCTGTTCATCCCGTTATTGACCGCAGAGTCGGCGGCTGGCTGCGTTTGCGCATACACCAGATTGACCGAAAAAGCGGTGGCGGTGACCAACAGGATTGATTGAATTCGATTCATTGCATTCTCCTTCTTATGCTAACAACGGTACCATCGTAGCGTGGCACCTGTGTTACTTCTGTACTGTTTTGTAAGTCCGAGCGCTGTTGTACATTTTTAGGCCCGGTCCCAGTCAGAGCGATGATGCCTGAATGGGTGTCTTCGTGACCTTGGGGCATTCCCCAAGATTCGACGCGTTTACGTAAGCAAACTTCGGGCCAGGATAGTATTGCTTCGTCAAAAGAATGATTTGGCGAGGTCTTTATGTGCACTGATGGGGTTTGTCGATTTTTTGCGGTAGCATGAAAACCCCACCCAACGGGGTCCTTGCCTGATACCGCGGACCGGGTGTACCGGAGCACGTCCTGCAGGGACGGCTTTTTGCACTTGGCGATTACGGGTCTACGGGCACCACGAGGTCAGCATGCGCAATAGCGAAAACGGTAGTTTCGACAGTAGTACGGTAAAGTCTGCACGCATGTGGCGCGTGCTGCGCACGGCTGTGTGTGCCACGGGGCTAGCTGGCATTCCTTTTCTGGCCGCTTATGCGGGGAGTGTCTCCATTCCGGTGGTGCGCGACAACGTCACCGGGGCCATCTCTTCGACGACCGCGCCTTTGGTGGATCCGATCAATAAGGAAACCGCAAAGATTACTGGCCCCGCATCGGCGATTCAGCCGAAGATCGGTGAAACCACCGCGCCTATTAACGACAGCGCCATGTTCCGCGCGAACACGGCACTGCAGAACCAGGTTGCGAGCGGTAGCGCAGGCTATATCACGCCGTGAAGGGATTCAATCGGTTTTGATTGGCATCATGGCCGAATACTCGTGACCTTCGTCAGTGCGGCAAAGCGTGACCGCCTTTTGTACATCCTGAACGGACATTCCCTCCCTGCCGGTCGTCACGACACACTTCCCATCAATCGCTGATCGAGGATAGGGTACAGGCGTCCGCTGCGATAAACTGCACCCGTTATAGGCCAGAAGTATCTACAGCACCCCAGGACATTCAGAAATATAAAGCTGGGTAAATTCACTCGCCGTCATCGGCTGACCATAAAGGTAGCCCTGTCCCTCATTGCAGGCATAACGGCGCATCAAGTCTTCCTGTTCCTGGGTTTCGATACCTTCAGCCGTCACTTCAAGATTGAAACCAGCCGCAAGGCGAATGACCGTTTCGATGATCACTTGGTCTTTCTCGCTGCGTTCCGCGCCGCTGACAAAGGAGCGGTCAATTTTCAGGCGGGTGACTGGGTAGTCTTTCAGCAGGCTTAACGAAGCATAGCCTGTTCCGAAATCGTCGAATGCGATGCCGACACCGAGTGAACGCAGATGATGTAGCGGCTGCATGATCCTCAGTTCGTTGCGTAAAATAATGTTTTCAGTAATCTCAAGTTCGAGCGCACTGGGCGGTAAAGCGAAGTCGTTTAGAGCCCGTTCAACGACCTCGGAAAAGTCGCGCACGCGAAACTGTGCGGCAAACAGGTTAATGCCTATTCTGAAGCCCGGGTGGCCGGCGCTTCGCCACTTGGCCGCTTGTTCACAGGCCGTTCGCAATATCCATTCACCTACCGGTATTGCAAGAAGGCTAGTCTCCAGCACATTCAAAAAAAACGCAGGGGAGACAACACCATGGGTTGGATGATTCCAGCGTATTAACGCCTCTGCACCAGAAATGCTGCCATCCCTCAATTGCACTTGTGGCTGGTAGTACATTTCGAACTCTTTGTTTTCCCATGCCTGACGCAGCGAGGAATTGAGCGTTCCTTTTCTAGAGGCAGTCTGCCGAAGCTCAGGCGTAAAAACACGGACCAGACACCTACCATCGGCTTTCGCTTGGTATAGGGCCAGGTCTGCATTGCCTAGGATCTGCTCGCTATCCATGTCGTTATCCGTCTTCATCGATACGCCGATGCTCGCGCCAATATAGATAGAGTTGTCATCAAACTCGACTGGCTCTTCAATCAGCGCGACCAACGCGAAACCCAGCTCGACTGCCTCCGTTTGGTCTGCGCTACCGGACATGAGCACGACAAATTCATCGCCGCCGAGTCGAGCCACAAGATGGCAGGCCGGCACGTGTTGACGAATGCGCTGTGAGGTTACCTGAAGGACAAAGTCTCCGGCAGCATGTCCCAACGTGTCGTTGATTTCTTTGAATCCATCTAGATCAATCAACAGGATGGCTGCATTCATGTTTGAACTGCATACCTCCTGCAGATGCCGCTTTAGCAAGGAGCGATTAGCCAGACCCGTTAGGTGATCGTTTTCCGCTGCATGTTTAAGTAGCTTTTCCGCTTCCACCCTGCTGGTGATATCGCGAATGATCGCGCCAAATTGTGCTTCCCCGCCTTCGGTCCAACGCGACAAAGATAGTTCGATCGGTATCTCGTGGCCATCGCGGTGTAGTGCTGTCAAGTTGACCGAGGTGCCTATGATGCGCTCTTGCCCACCGGAGACGACCTTATTAAAGCCAGATATGTGCCGAGCACGCATCCCCTTGGGAATGATGAGGTCTAGAGTTTGCCCGATCGCTTCCTCGGCAGTATGTCCAAAAATCGATTCAGCCGAACTGTTCCACGAAATGATCTGATTCTTGCTATCCGCACAAATGATTGCATCGGGCGAGGTTGAGGTAATGTGCATAAAGCGCATGCGGATTTCGCGATTTCGCTGTTCCAGGCGTCGCAATTCCATGCGTTCAAGCACTAGGTTGGCTAGGTCCTTGAGAATTAACTGGTCGCGTTCTGAGAATACCTCTCTCGGAGAAGTATCTAATAAACATAGTGTCCCCAGCGCATATCCGCCGGAAGTAATAAGTGGTGCGCCAGCATAAAAGCGGACATGCGGCGCCTCGCGCACAAGATCGTTTGTGCGGAAGCGCTCATCCGTCGCGGCGTTGAGAACATAAAATACATTCTCGCCAAGAATGGCATGCGTACAGAAAGATATTTCGCGACTGGTTTCGCAAAAGTCCACACCGACACTTGCTTTGAAAAACTGCCTATCTCTGTGCAGAAGCGAAACGAGGGCAATTTCTGCATTGAAAATCCGCGCGGCCATCTGAACGATCTGATCATAATCTCGCTCAGGCGGGCTATCCATCAGAGCAAACGAATCCAATGCTTGAATGCGCTCGAGCTCATTCGCGGGAACCGGGTAGCCTCTCATCGGGATTCTCTCTTAAAGCGCCTTGCCATGTCGAAACCGTTTTCTAGCCTAACGCGCATTTGCAACGAAACTCTCGGAAACCCATCTAACTAACCGCGTTGTTGCTTAGTCAATGGCGGGTCGCTTTTTAAATCTGTTTGGAGATGAGTAGGGGAATGGTCTTCCCTTGCGTCAGCACATCAACGAACATGCGAGCGACAGCAATGTGTTTTGCATATCGGCATGTCATAAAGCGAATCTTCCTGCCCCCGAAAGAATGAAGCCAGGCAATCGAGCATTCGGCAGGGCAATGCATTCTGCCCAGCCCATTGTCACGACACGCGCCGATTTTTGCGTATATCGCGATCACCACTCTCGCGTAATAATCACCGTAGTCAAACGGATGCCGTGCGAATACATGTCCTATTCGGTTTCGCGCAGACGCGCTAATAACAAGGCAGTTTCCGTGCTCCCTGGAGAATCCCATTCTAGTCGCTCATCCGTCGAATTCTTGAATCCCGTTTTGCCAGTGGTAGTAGATTAAGCTCACTCGCTGCGGCTAAGTGCCCCTTGATCGTCGGTAAGTCAATTGGCGAGTGATGCGGCGGCAACCTCAGCATACGGAACATGACCATCTATACCGCGATCTTCAAGTAGCTTCAGCACGTTGTGTCTAGCCATAGCGTGTTTGACCACGCCCGCATTTGAACTGCGGCAGCAAAACGATAATCTTATAATCAACACCACGCGAATGAGGCACTGGTGCATACAAATATTCTAAAAGGTTTGCCAGTTATTGGCCGACTCCGCTTCCTGAAACAGTGCTATCGGTTGCCGGGGCTTCGCCACGGTAAGCACTTGCATCGGCCTTTTTACTATCGCATTCGTCGCCTTCGTCGCCTTGCTGATCTTTGGGCTGCCACGCACCGCTTGTTGCTGCATCGCCGTACGTGATTCGATACGGAAGATGGCAACCGCGTCTCGTAGGCTCTGAGCTTGATCCGACATGGCCTGTGCGGCTGCAGACGCCTGTTCGACCAATGCGGCATTTTGCTGCGTCACTTCATCCATCTGATTGACAGCGACATTGACCTGCTCGATACCGGTGCTTTGCTCAGTCGACGCCGAGGCGACTTCGCCGATGATGTCGCTTACGCGTTGCACTGAGCGTACCACTTCACTCATCGTATTACCGGCATCGCTGACCAGCCGCGAACCCGCGGTGACGTGCTCGACAGAGGTGCTGATAAGATCCTTGATCTCCTTGGCGGCCGTGGCGCTACGCTGTGCGAGTGTCCGTACCTCGCCTGCCACCACGGCGAATCCCCGGCCTTGCTCTCCAGCCCGCGCAGCCTCGACCGCGGCATTCAGCGCGAGGATATTCGTCTGGAAGGCGATACCCTCGATTACCGAAATAATTTCGGCTACACGTGTTGAGCTCGCCGAAATGTCCTCCATCGTTGCAACGACTTTCTGAACCGCCTCGCCGCCCGCCGCCGCCGTCTGCGATGCTGCGGCCGCGAGCGTACTGCCTTGACGCGCATTGTCGGTATTTTGCCGAACCGTGGAAGTCAGTTCCTCCATGCTTGCGGCTGTTTCCTCCAGGGAAGCGGCCTGTTCCTCGGTTCGCTGCGAGAGGTCCACATTACCCTGTGCGATTTCCCCCGCTGCTACAGAGATGGACTCTGCTGAGGTCTTGATCCCCGATACGATATCGCTTAGATTTTTACGCATCAATTCGAGGGATGCCATCAGGCTGGACTTATCCCCCTCGGTCAGTTGCACTTTCACGGTGAGATTACCGTCAGCGATTTGGCTGGCGACCTCTTGTGCTGCGGCAGGCTCACCTCCCAACTGCCGCAGAATACCGCGGGTGATGACTACTGCCGCTAGTGTTCCGACTGCCAACGCCAATGCGACCACCGACCACGTTATCAAGCGAATCGTTGCATAGGTGTTGGCGGCGTCTGTCGCCGCTTGATCGTTAAGCTCGCCTTCGAAGTTGGCAAGTTCGTCAAGACGACTAATCCATGCGTTTGACTTAATTCGGGCTTGCTTGAGCATCACGTCTGTCGCACCAACCTTGTCATTGGCCTCGCCGAGTTTGATCGCCTTATCCCATAAAGGCTTGGTTGCAAGCTCATCGTCCTTCAGTTGCGCGTACAGATCACGTTCGCGTTGGGTTGTGCCTACTTCCTGTGCGAAGATCTGCCCCAGTTTTCTGTATGCATCTTGATATGCCAGATCCTGTTTGCCGATTATGGCGACCTGCCTGGACACCTCGTCCGGGTCGCTCAGGAGCGCGACATTACGCAGGGCAATGATACGGTCACGCACTGTTGACTTGAGCGCATTCGCAAGTTTCGCCTCCGCGTTATTGACCCGGGCGATACTATCGAGGCGATTGTAAAGAATTCCTTCCGCATAAAATCCAAGCGCTGAGATGATGATTAGCAGCGTGAGCACTAAGCCGAAACCTAATGCCAGTCGGGCTGAGACGTTCATTTTTTTCATTTAATTGATCCTCATCAGTTCTTTTGGCCCATCTATCACCGTTAAACGGCAAGTAAGTGATAAAGTTGAGAAATATTGTAAAAAATACCCATTGTATTTTTCTATGAAATATTTACCGATCCTGTGATTGCTTGGATAAGCGCGCGATGTCTGTTTGACAAACCGTTTTTGCGCGACGTTTTCGGGAAGTGAGTCACGGATTACGTTTATGAAATGGATGGCTTTGAAAAATTGTGGCGGCATGGCACGGCATCAGATGGGATTGCCACGTTAGCGCGTGTGGATTGAACCGTCGTCCTGGCGCAGGCGTTGCATCCGTCTTTGGTTGCGTCATGATGTTGGGGTGTATTTACGCAAACAGGGCGGGCTCGATCATTTATTACAAGCATGTGGAGCGACGCTACGCCATGGAAAAATGGCAAGTCCCGGGGGGGCAAACGCCAGAAAGTACGAGCGCCTGAGCGTCAGCCTTTGGGTAGGGCGTCGCCGGCCGATCAGAGATGGGGGCGATGGGTGTCGTGTTATAACGTACTGACGAAGGCCATGCTAATGATGGCCATGCTAATGAAGGCCTCGATCCCTGTGGGCGATGCCCGGCATGATGCCCTGGTGATTATTCTGGAGTGGGGAAGTGAAGTAACGCGGCGGTGTTTTACGCCAATCCTCGATCGGATTGGCATTGCCGACCCGAGGCCGGGAAATAGTTCGGTCGAAAACGCGAAAATCCTGCGTGATTTCCACGAATGAAATTGGGAGGGCCTGCCATCCGAATGAAAATCGTTGAAACCGAGGCGGTGATCAACGGAAGCGCCATGTTCCACGCGAATACGCCGTTGCAGAATTGGGTCGCCTGCGGTGGCGCGGTTTTATATCGCGCCGTGACGGGGCTCATGCATTTTTGGCCTGCACCAACCGAATCCGCGTGATCTCGGATGGGGCGGCGAAGCGCACTGGCGGTCCCCAATAGCCGGTGCCGCGGCTGATATACATCCACATCCTGCCGCTGCGAACCAAGCCGGCGGTGAAGGGCTGTTGCACACGAACGGCGAAATTCCAGGGGAAGAATTGTCCGCCATGCGTATGCCCCGATAATTGCACGTCGAAGCCGGCCGCTTCCGCAGCTTTGCCAGAGCGCGGCTGATGCGCCAGGAGAACGCGCAGTGCCGCGTCCGCCGGTGCCCCGGACATCGCCTTGACGGGGTCGCTTTTGTGCTTGCTGCTAAAGTGACTAGCGTTGTAATCGGTCACCCCGCCTAGTACCAGCGACGACTCACCGCGTGTCAAGACGACGTGTTCGTTCATGAGCACTTGGAGGCCGAGGCGACGGAATTCGGTCACCCACGCATCGGCACCGGCGTAGTACTCGTGATTACCTGTTACCAGAAAGACGCCATGCTTGGCTTTCAAGCGCGATAGCGGGGCCGTATGCTTTTTCAAAGCGGCGACGCTCCCGTCGACGATATCGCCTGTAATCGCCACCATATCTGCATCTAGCCCGTTGACGGCGTCGACGATAGGGTCGAGATAGCGCTTGCGGATAGTCGGGCCGACGTGAATATCGCTCAATTGTGCAATGGTGAAGCCGTGCCATGCCGCGGGCAGGTCTTGTATCGGAATCTCGATATCCACCACGGGCGCCCGCCGACGTGCGTTATATACCCCGGTAAGCAACATCAGGAGCGCTAATGCGAGCACGGTCTCCGCGCTGCTACGCACAACCACGGGTATGGGGAGCGCCGTCTGCAGCGTTGTTGCAAATGCGAACGGCGTGGCGGCAATGATCGCGTAGATCAGCAGCAGTACGTCGCGGATCAGTGTCAGCGTCAAAAGGAAAGAGAAAAACCCATTTCCAGTAGGCCGACCCAGGTTGCGAAGGCCCGCAGGCCCCTAGCGCCACCGTCACGCCGGAGCATGCCCAGCGGCACGATAAGGCAGGAAAAAACCAGCCACAGTGCCAACGCCGTATGCACGATCACGTTGCCAGGTAAAGCAGGGATCAGGCGAAAACCCACGTAGGCATGTAGAAAGACGCCAATCGTGATGACACGAACAAAAAAACTACGCATGGAGATTCCGTAGGGCAGCAGAGATGGCGGATAGACAGACGAAAGAAACGCGCGACCTCCTGGCGACGCCGTCTATTATCGCCAAGCAAAAATCGAGGCACCCAACGTCAATGGCTGCGAAGTCATTTTAACGGGGTTTAAAAATTGGTGCCGGAAGGCCGATTACATCGGGTCGCTGCATCTGCGGAATTTTTCCAACGTGTTGGCATTGCTTGTCGACTCTATGCAGATTGAAATGCCTGCTTGCTCCGACGTCCACCTGAGTGCACTTTTCTTGAGCATCAATGCGTGGGCCGGACGCCGATTCCTGCGAATCTTGTATGACGAGCGCCGCTGTGGACATTCGTTCGCGCGATCATTGTCGCTTCGCGGTGGGTGCCGTAAATACGCATCATCTGGTTTCCTGAGACAGTCATAAGCCTAGGATGTGTATCGGCATTCTTTTAGAGGCGTCCTGTGATCAGCACTCACATTGATGGTGGTTTTTCTATTGGCGTGGCAACACGCGACATACCTCCCATTGGACTGTCTGACTTGCCGTCGGACCCTTTAAATTATCTCGTAACGATGCTTCCCATCGTGGATGTCGTCGCGCTAAGCATGACGTGTCACAAGATTTCTCACGTGATTGTTGGCAAGATGTCGCTTTATGCAATTCTGCTCCCACAAATCGCACACGCTCTAACGGAGGACGTGGCCGATGCCAATGTCGTAACGGTTCTCCAGGCAATAGCCACGTTACCCTTGCCGTTGCGCCCTGGTACTTTACGGACGTTTGCTTGCAATTTGCTGGGACCGGGGATCGATTCGTACAGTAGAAGCACGGTGTTACAGGCACATGAAGAGTGGGAGCGCATTATCGCGCAAACGCGGCGGCAAATTAGCGAGGATGCAAGCTTTGCTTATTCGGAGAGATTGCAAGTAGACCTTGATATTGCTGCATTGCGTACTTGCTGCTTTACTGGCATTCCTTCGAAGAACCGGCCGTTTTATCAAGAATTTGTATCCCGGGCGCGAGATATCCCAACCCGATACTGGCCTGAATTGCTGGATGCGTCGGTCGCGACGCATCCCATGCTCTCATGGCTCGATCTGGAAGCGTTTGTCAACGATGCATCGATACGATTTCCTTGCATTTCGGATCGCTCGGCAATCGTATTGGCAAACGCAACGCTGTCATTTCTGGGTCCTCGTACTTACGACGTGTTGCAAACGCATTTCGGGGTAACGGCGGAGCAATGCATGGTATTGCTCTATCCGGTCGAAGCCATGAAGATTGCCGCGCAGCGTAAGGAACTGAACGCGGACTATGCGGCGGTATGGAACTTGTATGGTGACGTGCATCCAGAAGTCGTCATGTTAGCCGAGCAAAGCGATCTGGCGTTGGAGCTGGAGTACTTCTATTGCGCGAAACCGTATTGGCAACCACTCGGATCAATTGGGTCGGCAGAATTTATTTCTGAGCAAGCCGCGGCGCGCTGGCGGGCAATGGCGTCAGCCCTTTTTCAGTCCGTGGAGACGGCTGCCATTACGTCGGTGTGGGGAGGGAACGGTTCGCCAGAACAAAAGTGCCAGTCTTTGATAGACGCTTTTACGAAATTAACGCTCGATATGGAAGATCCCAAGAATGTTCTTTCATGTCTGCACAATGTATGGAGGAGTCCGTTGGGGTATCAACCCGCGTTGCTGGACCGCTGGGCAGCGCTTATTGACCAGGACCAAGACAATACTGCATATACCCACATACTAAAAGCGATTTCCGACTGGCGCGTAGAGATGTGCAATACGTTCCTGTTGCACGAGAAAGAGCCTGTCAACGCCGTGCGGGCCTACGTGGCCGAACTCCGTGCCTGGGTGAACATCTCAGGTAAGCGCGAAGTATGGGGGGCAATCGCAAAATCGCTCACGTTACACATGTTCGAGAGGATGCCGACGAATGCTTGGGGCGCCATGCTGGGCTATCTGGGAGAGTCCGCGATCGTGGATGATCCGTTGGTGGAACCAGAAACATTGGCAATGTGGACTGGCGTGTTTCTAAAGGACCCGGCGGTTTCCTTGCCTTATACAACCTTCAACTTCTTAATGCATCTTTGCAAGGTTGCCGGACCCATTTTCGCGGAACTGCCGGATAAGGCAGACGGTCTGAAGACAAAGTATGACCGATTTTGTGAACGGTTTTCCCTAAACCTTGTGATACGAGAACAGATGAAGCAAGAGGTGTTGATGGGGGTGTCCCGGCGTATTGCATTGACCGCACCGCGATTGAGAATGGAAATCAAGAAAGAGCTCGCCAATGCCGGGTTCTATGACGAGGCATCGTTTGTCCAGGTGCTAGAGCATCAGCGTAACCTGCGCGGTGCCAACCGAATCTCTTAAAGTCACGTCCAACCGGGTGTCTGTCTCTAGCCGTGCTTTTTGCCTGCAGCAACTTATCGATGCTTCCCAGTTCCTGAGACGCATTTGAATGCTCACCATTGAACATAGATGCGGAACGATAGGTGGTTGTAATGCACCCACCGGCAATCGTGCAGGTCAAGCGTGTATCTCATGTGTCGTGACTAGGAGCAGAAAATGGATGTTGGAAATCGTGGCGGTGGACATTTTCCAATTGAATCATACGACACAAGTCAATCGCACCCGGATGCGCTAGCAGGCACATCCGGGAAAACGTCACCGATCAGCGATCCACATGCCCGAACGGTTGTCGGCACGCTGAATGACATCCGCGAAATCCGCCTTGCCTCACGGCCGATATTCCTGAGCGGATTCGCCAGTGAACCAATGCAGTCCCCGGTGGATATGAGCAATAGTGATCGCGACGCATGGCGTACGATAATTGCCGAGACGCGCGAAGCCATTGCAAATGACCCGCGACTGGCACAGGCCCCGGAATGTCTCGCCCATCTCGAAGTTGCCGCATGCTTAACGACTTTTCCCTCTGATCCTGCCGACTACGCGGCTTTTGAGCAAAGACTCTATGGCCGCTTGAAGAGCATCCCGCCGTCCTATTGGCCCGACATATTGGATGCCGCCGCGGCGGACCATCGAGGCTTGAACTGGCAGCTGCTAGAAGACGCGATGGAAAATCCCCCTGTCTATCTTGATCACGTATCAGATCGAACGGCAGTGGCGCTTTTAGGCAATGGGCAGAGGTATATTGATGCCGCTCTTTTCTCGACGCTGGTGGAGCGTTTTGGGATCACTGACCGGCAACGAGATCAATTACTGTTTCCAAGAATGGCGATAAAAATCGCGGCGATGGTGATGGAGGGCCCAGGCTTGAGAGAGACACTTGACGGTCTTGGATTCGTCGATACCAGATTGATCGCATTGATTGAGCGTTGCCTCTGCGAAAGTGCCTACACACGGTTTTTGACCGTTGGTGACGATTGGTCTGCAATGGCAACGCCAGGACGACTAAGCGACCTGAAAACGGTTGATCTTAACGCATGGACCGTGACGATTGACAAATACTTTCGTCAGGTAGAACCTCAGGCCTTTAAATCGCTGGACGAAAGTAGTGCGGCGAAGATGGACCAAGTTTTGATGTTTGCCTATTTCGACATTTGTAATGACATGTCTGAGCCTGGTCATGTTATGTCGCAATTGAGCAATATATCTACAATGCCTTTTTCTGCTCAAGCCATCCTTACGGACCGATGGGCGGCAATGGTCGACCGCAGTACAAACGCCCTACCGGAAAAGCCTTCTTTACTAGAGCAGGTGAGAGTCTGGAGAGAGGATTATGCGGCTGTGTCGTTGAATCGCGGCGACCCTGAAAGTGCCGTCCGGGCGCATGTCGCGGAACTGCGTGCGTGGGCCAATGGTGCCAACCCCGCTGACGTGCCGTCGAAAGCGACCGAGATACTACAGCGTGTTTTTGCGTCGTGTCCTGTTGCATCGCGTGGTGCCATGTTTTCAATGTTGAGCGAATTCGCCGCGGCTGATAAGCCTTTGGTGGACAGCGTCAGCTTTTCGACGTGGACCGCGGAGTATGTAATGGATCCGCAGTCATCCATGCCGTATGCGTCGCCCGCTTTCGCTGCGCATCTCTGCAATGTGGCAGGACAGCATTTTGCCGACCTGCCGGATAAAGCCGATCAGGCGCCCGGCACAAGACGCAAACTCGACTGTTTCTTCGACCGCTTTTCAATCCGTCTGGAGGATCGCGAAGCTTTGGAGCGGACCGTGCTGATCAGTATGGCGTTCGGTATCTCTGTTGACCCTCTATATTTGGAAGGTACGATCAGCAAGATGCTAACCAGCGCGGGCATGAACACGCCCGAAGCTTTCAGCCTCGTTTTGCGTACCGTTCGACATCGGGAGGCGCTCATGTCACAGGGTGAGCTTATTCCCTTTGCCTGAACAAGCCCAAAAAAATAAGGTTATTGGCAGGGCATTAAGAGCGGTATGGCGGACTTGACCGTCATGTTATTCCCGGGCAACATCGACCGTTTTCTCCGGCGCATCATGTCCGCGCGTATTATCGCGCGCTAGCGCCACAGGATCGATCGATGGAAAACTTTACGTTTGCGCTAAAGGGGGAGCATATTGCCCTGAATGACTTGTTGAAGGTCACCGGGGTGACGCCTAGCGGCGGCATTGCAAAGATGCTGATCGCGCAAGGGGACGTTCGCGTGGACGGCACGGTGGAAACGCGCAAGACCTGCAAGATCCGCGCGGGGCAAACCATCGAGGTTGCGGGTCAGGCCAGGATCGTCGTCACGGCGTGAATGGTCAGTCCGGCCAGACCGCCGACGATCGTTCCATTGATCCGGATGAATTGCAGGTCGCTGCCGACACTTCGCTCCACCTCTTGGACCAGTACCGCATCGTCCCACTCGCGGACCGTCTGTGCGATATGGGCGGATACCGTTTCCCGCACGGCTGGGGCAATCGCCGCGACAAACGTCGCGCATTGCGCATTCAGCGCATCGCACCATGCCCGCGACGATAGCAGCGTGTCGCCAAACGTCGCTAATGCGTCGGTCAAACCCACGCGCAATGACGATCCTGACGTGGCCAGTCCCAGCAACAGATGTTCGCGCGCGGACTCCCAGATGCGATCGATATGCGTGGACAGGGCCGGGCTGCGGAGCAAGGCGAGCTTTGCCTCGTCTATCCTGGACAGAAACGCCTCATCGATTTTCAATTTGTCGATAAAGCCTTGCACCGCGGCGTCGAATGCCTGGCGCCGTTCGTGTTCGGGGTTCTCACTGATCTCATGCAGATAGACGTGAAAGCCTCGCACCAACGCGCCTGCCAGCTTGACGCCAACCTCTTCGGTTTTCACGCCGAACAACCCTAATGCACTGATGAGCGTCGGATATTCTTCTCCCGCCACTGCGACAATGCGATTGGCGAAGTACTGCTGGACCGCGGGGTCGTCGAGCCAGAGCGCCGCGCGTTTGATGCCCTCGTCCAACAACGACTGATGGCGGCGGTTCTCGGTGAAAAGGTCAAGCATCTGTCCCACCGCGCCGCTGACGTCGACATCTCGCGCACGCTCCCGTACAAGACCTGCCAGCGCGTCTTTCAGCGGGGTATCGTCGAAAGCGCGGACGAATACGGCAATGCCGTCGGCGAGCTTGTCCGCGGCGAGCCGGGCTTGCTTGGGTTCCCGGAGCCAGTTGGCCAGGGCCGCGGCAGGATCGAGCGCTGGAATCTTCGCCAGTAACGCATCGGTGCCGAGGAATTTATCGCGGACGAATACCGCCAGCGCATCGGCAACGCGGGCCTTGTTGCTTGGCAGGATGGCGGTGTGGGGGATCGGCAGTCCCATCGGACGCCGGAACAACGCGACCACCGCGAACCAGTCCGCAAGTGCGCCGACCATCGATGCCTCGGCAAACGCGCTAAGCCATGCCCATGGACCGGCATCGTGGTGAAATTTGGCCAAGGCGAGTAACGCGGCGGCCACGACCAGCAAGCTGGTGGCCACGCGCTTCATCATTTTCAATTTATGTTCGTTTCCAGGCAGCACTTGCATCAAGATTTTGTATGGATAGGGGATAAGGTGCCTTCCGAGGGGCGAATCGGCCAAGGGGGCGCATGACCCATCACTGTCTACTCGCCTTGCTCGTCTTATTATGCAAAAAACCATTACTTTCTACGTAGAAAGATGATTTTACGATATATAAGGGATATCGATGATGCGACCGTATCGTAAGGGAGTACGTGCTTTTCCACCAGCCTGACCGATGGGCCGGCGGCATTGACTTCCCTCGGTCTGTCAACTTGTCTACGCGTACGTTGGCAGTGTGGAAGAACGGATAATCAACTGCCCTTCGAATGACCGATTGCGCGGTGTCGACAGGCCCATGGCATGTGCGCCGGTGTGTGGCATGCGCTTCTCACGTTGCGCATGGGCCTGACCGTCGAGCCGATCGTTGAGCAGGTAAAGCGCCTGGGCGCCAATATCGAAAGTGGGTTGGCGTAGGGTAGTAATGCCAGGCGTCATTATCGCGGCCCAGTCAGGATCATCGAATGAGGCAAGGCCAAGTCGTCCGAGTGGTGCATCCTCGCCGCGATAAACGACCGGTGCATCCACGCCGGACTGGCCGGTGTCGCGACGGCGTGCCAGTTCGAGCGCCAGTGCCAGCATCACCTGTCCGTTTGCCGTGACCACGGCCGTTCGAGATCGCGTAGCGGACTCGCGCACCACATCAATGACGCCGGCGATGCTGGCTTCATCCCCACGATCCAGTTCGAGCGCGCGGCTGGACATACCGTGGCGGTGCGCTTCAGACAGCACCGCTGCCTCGCGTTCGCGGCGCGTACTGATCGATGACCAGGCCTCGCCGACAAACGCGACCGACTGAAATCCGGACGCCGCTAAATGGGCC
This sequence comes from Robbsia andropogonis, assembly GCF_000970345.1. Taxonomy (GTDB): domain Bacteria; phylum Pseudomonadota; class Gammaproteobacteria; order Burkholderiales; family Burkholderiaceae; genus Robbsia; species Robbsia andropogonis. Next base: position 23,922 of record NZ_LAQU01000028.1, read on the forward strand.
AGCAACTGCTTGGACGCGGACAGGTTATCCAGGCCAACGCTGTCGCACGCTATCCCGTCGACCTTGCGATCCATCAAGACGACCGGGATATCGCCTTCGACGACAGTACGTAACGCGGATTCCGGCAGTCCCACCGGGTTCACCAGCAAGCCCTCCGCCCGATAGGTGCGAAGCAGATCGATGTAACGGTTTTCCAGTTCGATCTCATTGCCGGTGTTGCAGATGATTGGCATCAAGCCGCAGCCCCGGCACGCCGCCTCTATACCTTGTATCAACGCCACGGAGAAGGGGTTTTGCAGGTCCGCCAGCAACACACCGATCAAGCGCGTGCGTCCGCGTTTCAATCCCCGCGCCATTTGATTGGGATGATAGTTAAGCGAGGTTATCGCATGTTCGATCCGCTCCCGCAACGAGGGCGACAAGGCTGCGGTTTCGCCATTCAAATAACGGGAGACGCTGGTCTTGCCAACGCCTGCCGATTTGGCCACGTCGCTAATGGTCGGTGCACTCATTGTTTTTTTATCAGTGTTCTAAAACATCTGGATTGGCGGCGACGTTGCAGGCGGGGGCGTCTGTCCCGCGCAGCGGAACGACGCCCCCACGAGCGTTTGTCCCCCATTCCTTCTTTGCCGGTCGGCGCACCCGTGTGCTGGCACGCCGATACGTTCGGCGATGGCATCGTGGTTCTGCTGGAGGATTTACGCTGCCTGATCATGCTCCAGACGGGCCAGTTGCTCAGCAGTGGGCAGTCCCTCGCTGTCACCGACCACCTGCACCTGCAATGCTCCAATGAGTGCACCGCGTAATGCTGCTTCACGTGGCGACTTGCCTGCGGCCAGCGCGCTGATGACGCCCACCGCAAAGCCGTCGCCGGCCCCCACGGTATCCACGACTTCCGTGACCGGTACCGCATCCACGTAGCCGCTTGCGCCGGCGGCCGACGCGTAGAACGCGCCCTTTTCTCCCAGTTTCACGACCACACCGGTGGCACCGCGCTTCAGGTAGAAGTCCGCGATGCCTTCGGGTGTCTTGGCACCGGTCAGCAGTTTGCCTTCGCCGATGCCGGGGAGAATCCAATCCGCGAGATCGGCTAATTGATTCATCGTGTCAATCATGACGTGCTCTGACGGCCAGAGCGATGGTCGTAGATTGGGATCGAATGAAATGGGTTTGCCGGTCTCGCGAAAATGCTTCGCGAGTTTGAAGGCCAGTGCGCGCGATGTTTCCGAGATAGCTGGCGCAATCCCTGTCAGATGTAATGCTTGCGCACGTGCGATGTAAGCGATATCAAAATCCGCTTCACTAAGATGACTCGCGGCCGAACCTTTACGAAAATATTCCGTGATCGGGTCGGCCCCTTGCAGGGCCTTTTCCTTGAGTTGGAATCCTGTACGGTAGCGTTCGTCCACCGTCACGCACGTGCTGTCTATATGTTCCTGTGCCAAGGTCGCCAGAACGTGGCGACCGAAACTGTCCTTGCCCACACGGCTCAGATAGCCGACCCGATAGCCGAGTCGGGACAGGCCGATCGCGACGTTCAGGTCGGCGCCGGCGACGCGGCGCGAGAAGCGCTCGACCAGCGCCAGGTCACCTGGCGTTTCGGCGATGAAAAGTGTCATCGCCTCGCCATACGTCAGAAAATCGATTGGGCCATCGTGTAAGGATTGCGTGGTGTTGGCGGGGCACATGGGAATGAAATGGAATCGGTTCCCAGTTATTGTCGAGGCAGTTGCCGGTTCGCAGTATTCGGGATATCCCTGTATCTGTTTAGATAATGGTTATGGTGCCGCTCGCCTTCAGCGCGTGATGACGTGCTTCGCACTGGTTCGGCGATGGGAAATGGGTGACGCCCGGTCTTTTACCCCGCCACGCGCGCCACGCGCGCGGTCACCGCCGTCATCAGTTCGTAGCCTATCGTGCCACAGGCATTGGCAACGTCATCGATCGGCAATTGCGCGCCCCAGAGCTCCACCGGTGCGCCGACGTTGGCATTCGGGCAGGGGGTGAGATCCACGGTGAGCATGTCCATCGAGACGCGACCTACCACGCGCGTTTTTATGCCGTCGACGACGACCGGGGTGTCCACGGGGGCCGTGCGTGGATAGCCATCGGCATAGCCGCAAGCGACCACGCCGATGCGCATGGTTGCCTGCGCGGTGAACGTGGCGCCATAACCAAGGGTGTCACCTGGGCGCAGAGTCTGAACGGATATCAAGCGGCTTTCCAACGACATTGCCGGTTTCAGCCGGCCGGCGATATCACTCGCCACGCCGCTCGGCGCGGCGCCGTATAACATGACGCCAGGGCGCACCCAGTCTCCGTGCGCGTTCGCATGCCATAACGTGGCGGCCGAGTTGGAGAGCGACCGCTCTCCGGACAGGCCATCGGCGGTTTGCTCAAATACCGTCATCTGCGATGCAATACCTTGTGGACCGTCAGCGGTGGCGAAGTGCGTCATCAACGTGATAGCGCCCACGGCGGGCAGGGCGCGGGCTTGCGTGTACGCGTGGCGATACGCGTCAGGCGTAAAACCAAGGCGGTTCATCCCGCTGTTCATCTTCAAATAGATTGGCAGCGGTCGCGCCGGCTTGCGCTCCGCGAGCATGCGTAGATGATCCGGATGATGAATGGCAGCAGTCAGGCCATGGGCCTCGACAATGTCCCAGTCACGCATCTCGAAGATACCCTCGAGCAGCAGGATCGGTCCCGTCCATCCCAGTTCACGAACGCGCACCGCTTCGTCCAGATCGAGCAGCGCGAAGCCGTCAGCCTGTTTCAGACCCGGATAGGCATGTGCGATATCGTGACCATACGCGTTCGCCTTGACGACGGCCCAGATGCGGCTATGGGGAGCGCAGGCGCGGACGACCGACAGGTTATGGGCAAGAGCGTGCGCGTGAATGCGCGCAAGAATGGGGCGAGGCAAGGCAGGTCTCCGAACCGGTATGGACAGCAATGCAGACAGTCACCGGATCGTAACGAAGTTTGCCCCGCAAAAGTTACTTTTATTCGCCGCAATTTCGCGAATAAGTTCGTCTGCGATCATGCAGACACATACGATGCACAACTTCCGCGCCGGTCGCCCGATGCAGGACAAGCGGCACCGCGATCGTCCCCTTAATCGACATGCTCGAGGTAACCCTCACCTGGCTTGGGAATGCGCAGGGAGAAGAAGATGCCGATAGCCATCATGACGCATACATAGACGTAAAACATGGATTCGTTGCCGCCTTGTTTCATCCACAGGGCAACGTACTCGGCCGAGCCGCCGAATACCGCATTGGCAACGGCATAGGACAGGCCCACGCCCAACGCACGGACTTCTGGCGGGAACACTTCCGCCTTGATCAAACCGCTGATCGACGTGTAGAGGCTCACGATCGCCAACGCGATGACAATCAGGCCGAAGGCGGCCCATGGACTGGTGACATTGCCCAGCGCCGTCAACAATGGATAAGTGCAGACGGTGGCCAGCACGCCGAACGTGAGCATGCAATTCCGTCTGCCGATGCGGTCCGACAGCGCACCGAATACCGGTTGCAGAATCATATAGACGAACAGTGCGCCGGTCATGATCGTGCTGGAGGTCTTCGCTGACATATGCGCGGTGTTGACCAGGTACTTTTGCATATATGTGGTGAACGTATAGAAGATCAGCGAGCCGCCGGCGGTATAGCCCACCACGGTAATGAACACACGGCTGTGTTTCATCAGCGCGGACAACGAGCCTGCATCCTTGCGCTGACGTGTCTCGTCGGACACGGTTTCCGTCAGGGAGCGGCGCAGCAGGAGAGACACGACAGCGGACAACGCACCGATAAAGAATGGGATGCGCCAGCCCCATGCACGCAGCTCCGCATCGCTAAGGATGGCTTGCAAAATAACGATCACCAGCACGGCCAGCAATTGACCGCCGATCAGCGTTACATATTGAAACGAGGCCAGGAAACCGCGTTCTCCCCGGATGGCGACCTCACTCATATAAGTGGCGTTGGTGCCGTACTCGCCGCCCACCGACAGGCCTTGGAACAAGCGTGCTAAAAGTAACAGGAATGGCGCCGCGGCGCCGATCGTGGCATAGGTTGGCAGACAAGCAATCACCAGCGAACCGCCACACATCATGGTGATGGAGACCAGCATGGCGCGGCGACGTCCGAATTTGTCGGCAATGCGACCAAAAAACCAACCGCCGATTGGTCTCATCAGGAAGCCCGCGGCAAATACGCCGGCAGTATTCAATAGCTGCGTGGTGGCATCACCTTTTGGAAAAAACGATGCGGCGAAATAAATGGAGCAGAAGGAATAAACGTAGAAATCGAACCACTCCACCAGATTTCCCGAAGATGCCCCGATGATGGCGAAGATCCGTTGCTTGCGGTCGCGCGGCGCCGCGCGATCAATGTACTGCGTCATTTACTGCCTCCGAGATACGCGGCCTGAGATCACCGCTTATTAACTGGTGTTTTCATGCTGCACTGGACGGCCGGAAAGTAATCCGGATGGTCTGCGGCCCAATGATTATGTTTTTTACGATCCTGCGTCATTTGCGCAGAAATAGCATGAATTACAACGTTGTCGCGGCATGGTAAACCAGCTGAAAGTAATTGGGGAGGCGAAAATGACCGATTAATAATCGGCAAGGGTAAGCCCTGAGTTACAGGCAAATCCAGGTCAGGTAAATCGGGAAAATAAGACAGATCGGCTCAGCGCGGGGCATTGCGCGGCGCCACCGCAATTCAATCATGTGTATGCGCTAGTGAAGGCGGCAGGTGGTTGAGCCACTGCGTTGGTCCGCCTTATCGGGCACGGCGGTTGATGGCGGCAGTCAGAACCGCGACCAGGGCGTCGATATCGGCCGGTTTGGTGAGGAAATGTTGGAATCCTTCGGCAAAACTGCGCAGTCGATGGACCTCGTCGTCGTGACCTGTCAAGGCGATGGCGACGGCAGGCTCCACGCCGTGTCTGATTTCGTGTTCGCGGAGCGACTGGATGAGGTAGAAGCCGTCCATGCCGGGCAAGACGATATCGCAGATGACGGCATCCGGGAGGGCTTCGATGGCGGTGGCGCAACCGTCCTCCGCATCCGCTACGGCAAGCACCGTGGCGCCTAGGTCGGATAGCAATGTCGATAATGCTTCACGCGTGTGTGCGTCGTCCTCGATCAGCACGATCGTGCCGCGATCGAGCGGCCTTGCAGTGTTCATGCTCTTGAATTGCTCCCGCGGCGCGGACAAAATTCGATTATAGCGAGCGCGTCCTTTTGTAGCGCGCCGCGCGTTCGTCTATACGGCGGCACGGCGGCGCCATTGTATGCGTAGCAGCCCCGTCCGGCGGTGAATTGTGCAGCGCGTGCTGATGTTTTCGCGTAACGTCTCAATTTTGTGACAAATTATTTGCGCGCTTGCCAGCATGGCGCGCCGGTCTGTACTGGACCTACGGTCCGTTTCGACCGGCTGCGCCGCCACGGCGCGCCATTCCGATAGAAACCATGACAACGCTTTCCTCTGAATCGCTTGCTTCGCCTCGCAGCGGGTCCGCGACCGATGTCCTTACTGGAACCAATGGTTCTCCTGCCCGCGCGGGTGCTGACGGCGCCACGAATTCCGCTGCGGTGCACCGCCCCGCGTCGCTCGAGTGGGTTGAGAGATTGGTACGGTTCGACACCACCAGCCGGGAATCGAATCTCGGTCTGATCGAAACCATCCGCGACGCCGTTCAGCGCATTACGGGCAAGGCGCCGGTATTGACATACGACCGGACGGGCAAGAAAGCCAACCTGTTCGCCACGGTGGCAGCGGCGTCAGGCGAATTGGATGGAGGCATCGTGCTGTCCGGACATACCGATGTCGTTCCGGTCGACGGCCAGCAATGGCAGTCGAATCCGTTCGAGCCGGAAATCCGTGATGGTCTGCTCTATGGTCGCGGTACAGCCGACATGAAGGGCTTTATTGGTACCGTCATGGCGCAACTGCCGAACTTTGCGGCCAAGCCGTTACGGCAGCCAATCCATTTGTCCCTTACCTATGACGAAGAAGTGGGTTGTCTCGGCGCACCGGTCCTGCTGGCGGACCTGGCGGCCCGCGGTGTAAAGCCATCGGGCTGTATTGTTGGCGAACCCACCGAAATGCGGGTGGTCGTCGCACATAAAGGAATCAACACCTTCCGGTGTCACGTACACGGACATGCGGCACACTCGTCATTGACGCCGCGCGGGGCAAACGCGATCGAACATGCGGCCCGTCTTATCTGTTTTATCCGCGATATGGTGGACGAATTCCGCGCGAAGGGGCCGTTCGACGCCGACTTCGATGTGCCGTTTTCAACCGGGCAGACAAGCTTGATCAAGGGAGGCAATGCCATCAATACGGTGCCGGCCGATTGTGAATTCCAGTTTGAATATCGCAACTTGCCCGGTGTCGATGCCGCAGGCATCGAGGCCCGCATTCGCGCTTATATCCAGACCGAGTTGTTGCCGCGAATGCGGCGAGACCACCCGGCCGCGGCGATTGAGTTGATCCGTACTGCTGGTGCACCCGCACTGGACGCCGCCGAGCAAGCCGCGGTGACAACGCTGGTGCGTGCATTGGCACGCGATACCGAGACAAGGAAAGTCGCTTACGCGACCGAAGGTGGTCAATTCGCGCAAGCCGGCATTCCCACCGTGATTTGCGGGCCGGGCGACATTCAACAAGCGCATCGTGCCGATGAATACGTCGCCTTGGAGCAGATCGTGGCGTGTGAGTCGTTTCTCGATAAATTAATGCGGAGCCTCCTTGTTTAGGCGTCGTTTATCGATGTCCGATGGTGCGGAAAAAACACCCTTCAGATAAGGACGTTCTCGTGTTTTCCGGGAAATTTTTCCTTGAAATTGCTGTCTTGAAACATATTGAAGCTGGCGTTTGTGTCAGTTTGAAACATTTGGCATTAGAGCTTGAGGCTAGGGCGTAGGCAGGCTAGTCTTATTTCAGTCATCCGTTTCCTGGATTCCGGACTCGGCGCCGTTCGCTTGTTGAAGGGACGGCGCCGATTGACTTATTGAGCGCCACAATCTCGCTAAATCGAAAAAAAGCCTTGTTGATCCGCCGAACCGACGCCGAGCATGCGCGCGCGTCGCAGCCCGGACACGAATCGCTTGCTGTAGAGCCGTTGGAGAAGACATCGGCACCCCGCGCCGCCGCTCGGCATTTGATCTGGGGCATGGTGGCTTTGGCCATCGCACTGAACGCGATTTTTGCCTATACGCTGCTACGTGAGCGCCACGACGCGCGCGACCGCGCGCTGTCCTTATTGGCTAACGCCAACCGCACGCTTGCAGCCGATTTGGGTGCACGGTTGTCCGTTGTCGACGCGTCGCTGCAGGCAGCCGTTCGAACGCTTTATAAGACAAGCCCCTCAGGGAACGACGCCGCGGCACCGGTTAGCCCGGCGTCGGGGGCCACTGGCATGTCGCCCGACCGCACCGCGGAAGCCGTTGCTGCTGAGTTGGCTGCCGCGGCGGCGCGTGCGGGGGCATCTGGCGCGCCAGTTGGCGCATCCGCCATGCCTGCCGCGATAGGACCTACCGCGCATTTGCTGGCGTTGTTCCAACGCGGGGACGGTTTGCGCCATGCCAGTTCGCTATTGGTCGCCGATACCAACGGCGATCTGGTGCTCGATTCCCGTTCGTCACCGCCGCGGCGCAACAATGTGGCAAATCAGGATTTCTTCAAGGTACATGAGGGCACGCCGGCCGCGCCGCCTGGCAGTGACCGTGATGCCACGGATCAGCCCTTTATCAGTCGCGTGATTCAAAGCCCGCTTGATGGGAAATACTACGTCTGCATGAGCCGTCGCTTATCGACCGCCGATGGCCGCTTCGCCGGGGTCGTGTTTGCATCGATTCCGAAATCGGTATTCGATCGTGCGTTCTCGTTGTTGCCGATCGATGACGAAGGCGCCGCGGCACTCCTTCGCAATGATGGGACGGTTTTGGCGCGGAAGCCGGATACCGGTGTTTCGTTCAATACGAATGTGTCGAACGGCGATCTGTGGCGTTACTTCCCGATGCAGAAGCACGGTTATTTCGAAGGCCGATCCAAGATCGACGGTATTCAACGGCTCTATGTCTATCACGATGTGGACGGTTTTCCGATCTTGCTCGCGCTGGGAGAATCAATGAAGCGGGTCTACGGAAGCTGGCGTGAGCGTGCGCAGTTGCTGGGGCTACTCGATCTGACTTTGACCCTTTGTATCATTGGCTTGACGTTGTTGTTTCGACGCGTGTACGAACACGGTCGCCTGGGTCGGTTGGCGGCGGTGCGCAATGAGTCGCTGTTTCAAGGGGCGATGAACAGCGCATCCGTCGGTATCGCGCTGGTCGAACTGGACCGCTATGTGTCCTACGTCAATCCGGCATTGATCGCGCTACTGGGAGTGTCCGAGGAGCGGCTACTCGGCGACCGTTTGCACGACTTGCTGGGGCCGCAGTTCTGGCATAACGACGAGGCCGGGTTTTCGTCGTTGGAACAAGGCCGCATCAATGCCTATGTGATCGAGCGACGCTTCACGCATCCGGATGGTCGGCTGGTGGACGCGTTGGTGAAGGTTACCCTGGCGCGTACCGAGCGAGGCAGTCCGCGGTTTTTCGTGGCCCAGGTGCAAGACATTACCGAGCGAATGCAAACCCAGCAGTTGCTGAGCGAACAGAACGAGCATCTGCGAGTGACATTGGCGTCGATTGCCGACGGGGTGATCACGACGAATAACGATGGCATGGTGCAGTTTGTCAACCCAGCCGCGGAGGCCATTACTGGCTGGCAGAATAGTGATGCCTTGTCACTGCCCATCGCGACGGTATTCTCGTTGCGCGACCCGGACACCGGGCAGCCGGTCAAGGATGCGGTGCGTCGTGCGTTGGGGACGCCGCGCGCCTCTCACGTCAGTATCGTGGGCGTCTTGATCGACCGGAACGGTTGGCGCCGTGAAGTAGCATGCAACGCCGCCGCGGTGCGCACCGCCGAAGGTGCGGTGATTGGCGCGGTATTGGTGATGCGAGACGTCAGCGAGTCGCGCGAATTGCAACGCAAGCTTGCTTACAACGCCAGCCACGACGCATTAACCAGCCTGCCCAACCGTACTGCATTTGGCGATGCATTGGAACAGGCATTGCTCGAGGTCCAGATGTCGGATCGGCAGCATGCACTTGCCTTCATCGATCTCGACCGATTCAAGATCGTCAACGACACGGCCGGACACCGGGCTGGCGATATGCTGCTGAAGCAGATCGGCCTGCTGGTGCCGGCGCAATTGCGCGCTACGGATTTCGTGGGACGGTTGGGCGGTGACGAGTTGGGCGTTATTCTCCATGACTGTACGATCGATGAGGCCAAGGTCGTGCTGGATAAATTGATTGCGGCGATCAATGCACTGCAGTTTGTTTGGGACGGCCGGACGTATAGCGTGGGGGCAAGCATCGGTCTGACCGCGATCGACCGGCATGCCGAGTCGCCAAACGCACTGCTGACCGAAGCAGATGCCGCTTGCTACTCGGCTAAGGACAATGGCCGAAACATGGTCAGTGTTTATCGCGGAGGGCAAAGTGACGCGGCGGATTGGCATCGAAAGATTGTCCTCGCAGCGGGCATCACCGAAGCGATCAGCGAGGGGCGGATATTCCTCTATGCGCAAAAAGTATTGCCACGCGACGCGCGCGCCGTGCCACGATGGGAATTGCTGGCTCGCATGTTCGATCGTGACGGCACGCCGATTCCTACCTCGGTGTTCATTCCGGCCGCGGAACGCTATGACCTGATGGTGCACATCGACCGTTGGGCATTGTCGAGCGCGCTGGCAGAACTACAGCGCGGGATGGCGGGCGGTGCATTGTGCGCGGTACACGTCAATATGTCGGCGAATTCACTGAATGATCCCGATTTCGTTGGTGATGCGTTGAAGTTGATCTCGGCGTCCAATGTACCGCCAGGCGCGTTGACGTTTGAAATCACGGAAACAGCCTTGATGCGCAATCTCGCGTCCGCGACGGTGGCGATCAACGCGTTACGCGGGGCAGGGGTACACGTGGCCTTGGACGACTTCGGTATTGGCATGAGTTCGTTCGGCTATTTGCGAAATTTTCCGGTCGACCTGGTCAAGATCGACGGCGGTTTCGTCGTCAATATGATCGAGAACGCGGTGGATCGAAATATTGTCAAATCGATTCATCAGATCACACGCGATCTTGGCGCGCGTACCGTCGCGGAGTCCGTGGAAAACGCCGCCACGTTGAGCCTGCTGCGCCAAATGGAAGTGGACTTTTTCCAGGGTTATCACATCCATACCCCTGAGCCATTCCATATGGTCATCGACGCTGAGATCAGCCGTGTCCGTGGTGCCGGTCCGCGTCACAATCTATTGGATGGAATGTCGCCAAATTCCGCAAATGGCGCCAGTTTGTAAGGTTGAAACTTCTACAAAATGGGTTTTCTGGGTAAGGAAGATATTCATTATTTTTAGCAAAACAGTTTTGTCAAGATGCCTTGCTTGCCGTCGAATTGTCTATCCAAATGGTTGTTTTAGCGTTAAATTTTTGTGATTTGCGCCTGTTCCGGTAACGATTTCCGATCAATTGCAGCAACTTCTGCTGCGGCATGTAATAAACACCATCTATTGCTATTCTCCTTACAATAGGCTAGTATTTGCCTATGCACTGACACGAGGTTGGTGTACCGCACGAAAGTTGCAGGAGGATTCCATGTCCACGCCCATCGTCACCGGCGCGCTCATCGCAGCGACGATTGCTGCTCCGGTGTTGACCATTCTCATGGTCATCGCCAACACACCCGCCTTCGCCGGTTAGTTTGTATTTCGGCTCTGGCGGGCTTTTTTGTCCATATGCTGGATAAGCGTGGACGAGGTCAGGTACGCACCGATGAATGAACGGATTCGATACCTGCGTGCCGAACTCCTCGCCCTTTTCCGAGCAGGTTTGGTTAGCGAAGCCCAGATGCGAGAGTTTGATGTATTGTGGCCCGCGCCTATGGACGATTTGTCCGCGAAATCCTGGGCTAGTGCCAGCGTTATCTGATAGCTGTTATACGGATAAAAGCAATTTATCCGTATAACAGCTAATTTGACTTTATCCGTATGACAGCTAAAATGATAATGGCTGAATACCGGATACATTCATGTCTGCTCCCCCTTCTGCATTACGCCTGATGACCCCTTCTCAGCTCGGTCAGTTGCTCGTGACGTCCCGCAAGCGGCACAAGCTCACGCAGGCGGAAGTTGGGCATCGCGTCGGCCTAAGTCAGAATCGCATATCGTATTTAGAAAAAAATGCGGATGAGATTAGCTTCGGGCAGTTACTCCGCTGGTGTGCGGTCATCGGGCTTGCGTTGCATCTTGGAGAACGGAAGGGCGTTGCGTCAACGGACATCTCGGAGTGGTGAATATGGGGCGCCGCTCGCACAGTCAAACCCTGTCCATGTGGGCAAACGGCGATTTTGTCGGACGCTGGACCATCGGTGCGGATGGCAAATCCGAGCTGCAATACGATACGGCGTGGCAACAATCCGCACGTGGGCGACCGATATCCGTTTCATTGCCCTTTAACCTGCACAACGAGCCATTGAAGGGCGCGCGTGTATCCCACTACTTCGATGGCCTGCTGCCGGATAGCGAAACGATTCGAAAACGGGTCGCGGCGCGTTTCAAGACGGGCTCCATCGCGACGTTCGATCTCCTGGCGGCGATTGGTCGCGACTGCGTTGGTGCGTTGCAGCTTTTGCCGGACGACGCCGTGCCGGAGGGAGTGGGCAAGATTGAGGGCATCGTTGTTGACGAAGAAGCCATCGAGCGGCACTTGCTCGAAGTTGTCAGTCCCGATCGTTTCGCCGCGGCGAAGGACCCTGACGACGATTTCCGCATCTCGCTGGCTGGCGCGCAAGAGAAGGACGCCTTTCTCTGGTGGGATGGGCAATGGATGAAGCCGCGTGGCGCCACGCCGACCACCCACATCCTCAAGCTCCCGATTGGCATGGTGGGCGGGCGCAAAGCTGACTTCACGACATCGGTGGACAATGAGTGGCTGTGCCTGCGACTACTGAAGGAATACGGCCTCCCTACCGCGGACGCACGCATTGCGACATTTGGCACACAACGGGTGCTCGTGGTCGAGCGTTTCGACCGCGTGCGCTCCCGCGATGGAACGCAGCTTTTTCGGCTTATCCAGGAGGATTTTTGCCAGGCAACTGGCACGTCACCGCTGATCAAATACGAGAGCGAGGGCGGCCCGGGATTGCAGCAGATGTCCGCGCTATTGCTGCAATCGCAGCAAGCGGTGGACGACATGCGTACCCTCATGGCTTCCCAGATTCTCTTCTGGATGATGCGTGCGCCGGACGGTCATGCCAAAAACTTCAGCATCCAGCTGCTCGCCGGCGGCGTAAGCAGTTTCAAGCTGACGCCATTGTATGACGTGATGTCCGCTTACCCGGTCATGGGTGACGGGCCAAATCAATGGGCGGAGCAAGAAATCAAACTGGCAATGGCGTTGCTCGGGAAAAATAAGCACTATCACGTGCATAAGATTGCGCGACGGCATTTCAACAGCACGGCCAAGAAAATGGGCTACGGTAACAGTGCGGAGCCGCTGCTACAAGAGATCATCACGCGCACACCCGAGGTGGTGGAGAAAGTCCGCGCGGACCTGCCACCGGGGTTTTCCGAGCAAGTTGCGGACAAAGTGTTGTCTGGCGTTCTCGCGGCGATGCGCACGCTGGAGCGTATGCCTACGGCGTCCTGATATTCGGCAGGAAATGGAGTACCACCTCACGCTGATGGGTGGCATGCCGGTGTTCAAACAGATAGACGCCCTGCCAGGTCCCCAGCACCATCCGCCCTTGATCGACGGGAATTGATAGGTGTACCTGCGTCAACGCGGTACGTAGATGCGCCGGCATATCATCCGGTCCTTCGGTATCGTGCTGGTAAAGCGTGCCGGATTCTGGCGCAATACGCGAGAAAAACGCTTCCAAATCAATCCGTACCGACGGATCGGCGTTCTCCTGGATCAGCAAGGATGCCGAGGTATGCCGACAGAACACAGTCAACAGTCCGTCGCTGGCGGGTTGTGTATCCATGAAGCGACGCAATTGCGCGGTGATATCGATGAGCCCGCTTCCTTTAGTCTGCACGCGGATGTGGGCGATCGGACGCGCTTTTTGCGCATCGCTTGCGTGTGATATGGGGCTTGGGTCGTCATGTCGCGCGTTCATGGAGCGCTCCTGGGGCGCGGTGCGATACCGCGCGGTTGAGTGTGGCGGCTTGCGCGTTGCAATGTGACATCCGTTCAGCGCGGCGGACGACGCTCGTAGGGCGCATCGTCGCGGCGATCTCCCGCCCGATTCCGCAGGCGTTGGCGCGTACGCCACGTCGCGGCGCCAATGGCCACCAAAATAATCAGCAATGCGCCGTTACGCAACAAACTGCCGTTGGATGGTCGTCCGTCCTGCGCCGCTTGCAATGCATTCCGCTCGGCGGTGGGCTGTGTGCTGGCATCGGACACAGAGGCAGCCGATGCTGCCGCGCCAGCTGTCTCGCTCGTCGTAGTTCCGAAGGCGGCATCGGGGGATACCGGGACCAGGTTGTTCGTAATTTGCGTAGGCGCGCCAAACTGCGTCTGCGCCGCCGTGGGTTGTGCATTGGGGTCCTGCGCGGGCGGTGGCGGTGGCTGGTTGGACGCAGATGGCATCGATACGGCATTCGGCGCCGCGCCAGCCCCTACCGCTTGCATCCCAGCTGCATCGGTCTGCGCTCGATTAAGCGCTTTTGCATGCGTTTGCCAATCGTTGATCAGTTTCTCTACGCAACCTACATCCGTGCACGCATCACGCCGTGCCCGGAAATCAGCAACTTGGCCTTGCGAGAGCATTCCTGCCGCGGCCATTCGCTGCTGTTCCGCGTAAAGCGCGTCGTATTCGTGACCGACGATCGTGTAATCGCAAATCACACGTTGGCCCGGCACGCGTGCAGTACTGCAATTGACATCTGTCGCCGCATGTGCCGACGCGCTCAATCCGAATACCGTCCAAAAAATACAGCACCAGGTTCGTTGTTGTAACACGGAAAAATCCAACAAAGAAAAGGGAGTCTCTCACGATATCCGATTTGCCGGAGCGATGCAGCTCGCCTATTGACGCGTCGTTGATGCAGCAGCGACGCGCAAGACAGCGCATACTCTCTCGCTATCCAAAAAATCCGGGATAGAATGCTTTGCCGTCGTTGAACCACCTTCGTGATATACATGTCTCGAGAAGGGTAAAAAGCGATCAGGTATTCGTACGACTCGCGTATCCACGCGATGATAAAAGCCCGGCGGCCCCCAGGAGCCCATTTTGCAAGCCAATAAAAGCCTTGAACAATTCTTGACCACTGAAGAAGAGAACATACTGAAAGAGTGGGTGGCGGTGCAGTTGGGGGGGAACGCCCAGCGTGGTTTGATCTCCGAGTCCGAGGTGAGGGAAGCGAGCCGTTCCTTTCTCTCGTTGTTTACCAAGGCAGTGACGCGCGATTACGATGCGTCTCTCAGCGGTGAAAACTGGGATGCGTTGAAATCGCATCTGGTGACCGTGTCTGGGCACCGTGCAACGCAGGGTTTCACGCCGTCCGAGACGGCGATGTTTGTTTTCTCGCTGAAAGAGCCACTGTTCAAGGCGCTGCGTGCGCGTGTCGTCGAAGCCGATGCGCTGACCGATGCGTTGTGGAAGTTGACGATCACAATCGATAAGCTGGGCCTCTTGACGGTGGAGGCGTATCAGGCCACGCGTCAGCGCATCATCGAGCGCCAGCAACAGGAGTTGCTGGATCTGACAACGCCGGTTGTCCGCTTGTGGGATTCCGTGGTTGCCTTACCACTGATCGGTACGCTGGACAGCGAGCGTACGCAAGTGGTTATGGAGAGCCTGCTGGAATCGATCGTTGCCAATGAAGCCGCGATTGCCATTATCGATATCACGGGTGTGCCCACCGTCGATACCTTGGTTGCGCAACATTTATTGAAAACTGTGGCGGCGGCGCACTTGATGGGCGCCGAGTGCATCATCAGCGGTATTCGCCCGCAGATCGCGCAAACCATTGTGCACCTGGGCGTCGACCTTGGTAACGTGGTGACGAAGGCGACATTGGAAGATGCGCTGAAGCTGGCTTTGAAGCGTGTGGGAATGAATATCGTCCGCGAACAGCGCGTGGAAGCCAGATAAGCACCATGGAAAAAATTCCGGTTCTGCGTCTGGGCAATTTCCTGCTCGTTTCCATCCAGGTGGAACTGCATGACGAGCTAGCACTCTCCCTACAGGATGACTTGGCGGCGCAGATTACGGCACACAAGGCGAAGGGGGTGTTAATAGACATTTCGGCGCTTGAAATCGTCGATTCGTTTATTGGCAGGATTCTCGGTCATATCGCGGCGATGTCGAAAATCATGGACGCCGCCACGGTCCTGGTCGGCATGCGGCCGGCAGTTGCCATTACGCTTGTCGAATTGGGCATGCCATTGACAGGGATTTCCACGGCGTTGAATATCGACAAAGGAATGGCACTGTTACGTTCCCGTGTTGGTGACGCGGGAGACCCGTCATCGTCAGCGTAAACAGCGTCAAGGTTGATATCACGACGGCCGAGCAGGCCAGCGCCGCGCGGCGTTTGGTGCAGGACTGGGCAACGAAGCTTGGCTTTAGCGCCATTGACAAGACGAAGTTTGTAACGGCAGCGTCCGAGCTGGCGCGCAATACCTTGGTCCATGGCGGCGGTGGATACATGGATCTGACCGAATGCAACGTTAATGGTCGAATTGGCTTGCAAGCGGTTTTTCAAGACAGCGGTCGCGGTATTGCGAACATCGACCAAGCGCTCGAAGACGGTTATAGCACTGCAAAGAGTCTGGGTTTGGGATTGGGTGGCGCAAAACGCCTTGTCAACGAGTTCTCCATCAGGAGCGAGGTTGGCGTAGGCACTACAGTGAGCATTACGCAGTGGAAACGACGGTAATCGTCGACGACGCGACAGGCGTCGCCGAGGCGCGACGTGCAGCCGCCAAAATGGCTGAATGGGTTGGCTTGCCTGATAAATTGCACGGAGAAGTGGCGTTGGTGGTCTCTGAAGCCGCCAGTAATATCGTCAAATATGCGCAGCGGGGGGAAATACTGCTGCGCGCCACGATGTACTCCGGCGCGGTCACGTCGCTTGAAATGCTGGCGGTGGACAAGGGGCCGGGCATCCGCAATATCGACGAAGCCATGCGCGATGGCCATTCCACGGGTGGCAGTTTGGGCGCGGGACTTGGCACCATGAAGCGCCGGGCGTCGTTTTTTGATCTTTATTCACTGCCCGAGCGTGGCACCGCCGTGCTTGCGCAATTCTCCGCCGGCCGCACCGAATCAACAACGTTGCCGGGCTTTGTCGTTGGTGCGCGGGCGACGCCCCGCGCGGGACAGGACATGTGCGGCGACGCGTGGGCCGTATCGCTTCGCGGCGACGCGCTGTGGGTAACAATTCTAGACGGTCTAGGACACGGCCCACTCGCCCACCAAGCGTCGAATCAGGGGCTTGATTATTTTCGCGGACCTGCCGTTTTCGATACGCCCGAAGCGTTGGCGCAGCAACTGCATGCGGCTTTGAAGGGCACGCGTGGCGCCGTGGTGGGGCTGGCGAAGATCGCGCCGAAGGAGCGATTGCTGCGTTTTACGGGCATCGGCAACATTCTTGCCGGCGTATTTACCGCCCGCACCGCGACACGTCTGCTCTCTACCGATGGTACCGTCGGATATATGATGCAGCGAGTCAGGCCGACGCAGGCTGACTGGAACGCGAAAAGTGTGTACATCGCCAGCACCGATGGATTGTCCACGCGCTGGACCCTGAATGGACATCCTGATCTGTTGGAACACCATCCGAGCCTTATTGCCGCGGTGCTGCACCGTGATTTTGCAAGGGATACCGACGACGCCACCGTGGTGGTCGTTAAAGAGGCTTAGTTCATGCGCCACCGCATTGTGTCCGTCCAGATCACGTCGATCCTCAGTCTCGTCTCCATACGGGACCGGTCGAGGCAGATCGCTGAACTGTTCGGTCTGGAAGAAATCCAGCGCACACGCTTTACCACCGCGATTTCCGAGATCGCACGCAACGCAATTCAATATGCTCAGGGGGGAACCCTGACATTTTTTGTCGGCGAGGCGAGCAGCGCAAAAGGCGTTCAATGTGTCAGCGCGGAAATCATCGATACCGGGCCCGGCATCGACAATGTCGCCTTGCTCGTCAATGCGCGTCATCCATCGTTGATATCCGGCGGAGTGGGAATCCCGGGCACGCGTCGCCTTGTCGATGATTTTTGGATCGAATCTGTTCGCGGTGACGGCACGCAGGTGGGCATCGAGATGTACTTGCCTCGTGAAGTGCCGTTGTACTCGGTGACACAGATCAACGAGATTGTCGGGCAGATGGCGCGCAAGAAACCGCAGACGCCCATCGAGGCCATCGAACAGCAGAACCATGAAATGCTGCTCACCCTTGACGAACTGCGCCGAAGCAAGGCCGAACTCGAAGTCGCCGACGACCGCAAGAACGAATTCCTGGCAATGCTTGCGCATGAATTGCGCAATCCGCTCGCAGCCATCAGCTTGTCATTGGAACTTGGGGCGAAGACGGGCAATACCAAGGACGCGTTTGCCGTCATCGGTCGGCAGACGGCACACCTGTCGCGTCTGGTCGCCGATTTGCTCGATGTCTCGCGGGTCACACGCGGCAAGGTGGATTTACGCACCGAGATCGCGGATTTGAACGCCATTGTCGCGGGGGCGATCGAGATGACCTATCCTGAATTCGAGAGACGGGGGCATTCGATCGCATTCACGCCGCCCGCGTCACCGGTGATTGTTCGCGTGGATGTTGCGCGAATGAAGCAGGTGTTTGGCAATATTCTGCATAACGCCGCGCGCTACACGCCACAGTCGGACAAGGTGTCGATCAACATCACGGTCAACGACAGCGCGGCCTCCGTTACCGTGGAGGACAACGGCATGGGCATCAGTCCGCTGATGCTGCCGCGCGTATTCGACCTGTTTGCGCAGGAGTTCAACAACGTCAACCGACAGGAAGCCGGATTGGGCATTGGTTTGACATTGGTGCAGCGTCTAGTGTCCGATCATGGGGGACATGTCTCGGCATACAGTGCCGGCACGGGGACCGGAAGCCGTTTCACCGTCGAGCTGCCGATTGTGAACGAGTCATTGCCGAAAGCACTTGCGCCAACCAGTTTGCCGCCGTTGCCGACCGGGCTGACTGTCATGTTGGTGGATGACAACCAGGATGCGGTCAGCGCATTGGCCGCCCTGCTCGAGTTGGAAGGTTGCACCTGCCTGACTGCCTACGATGGCGCGAGCGCCTTGGCACTGAATGCGAAGCATCCTGCCCAGGTTTATATTATCGATATCGGTCTACCCGATATGACCGGCTTCGATCTGTCCACGGCGCTACGACAGGCCGCCACCCAGTCTCCGCAACGTTATCCGCCGCGTGCAACCCACATCGCTCTGAGCGGCTATTCGTCTAAGGAATTCCACGTGAAGGCCAGCGAGGTAGGGTTCGATCATTACTTCTCTAAGCCGCTGCCGATAGACGGTATGTTGTCGATCCTGACGTCGCTCTAATCCAGATCGAAAGAAGTGGCGTGACGCGGAGTAGAAAATACTAATATTAATCGGTAATTGAGCATCTATTTGTCTAAAAATAGATAAATGACATCAAATCGGAAAATTTTTTGCTGTCCGCCGGACGTACTATTTTTCGCATGAATCAGCCCATGTAAAAAGGACGCCCCAATGTCATCAAAGCCTGTCTATCTGGACTACGCCGCTACCACGCCAGTGGACCCTGAAGTGATCCCGGCCTTGATTGCATGCCTTGGGCCCGATGGCGTATTTGGCAATCCGGCATCTCACTCACACAGTAGCGGTAACCGTGCAAAGGCGGCGGTCGAGCAAGCGCGGCGGGAAGTTGCGGCGCTGATTGGTGCGGTGCATACGGATGTGATTTGGACTTCCGGCGCCACCGAATCGAATAACCTGGCGCTCAAGGGCCTGGCGGAAAAAGTGCTGGCGGACGGGACTCCTTGTCACATCATCACCAGTTGTCTGGAACACAAGGCAATTCTGGATACGGTCACGCACCTCGAGACGCTAGGTGTCGAGGCCACGCGACTGATGCCAGACGCCACCGGCGCGATCACCGCCGACGCGGTGGCCAACGCCATGCGCCCACACACCCGCATGGTTTCGTTAATGATCGTCAATAATGAAATTGGCACATTGACGGATGTGGCGGCAGTCGCAAAGGTCGCACACGCTGGCGGTGCGTTGCTCCATGTGGATGCCGCCCAGGGCTTGGGCAAGGTTGACATCGACGTGGTCCGTGACGGTATCGACTTGCTCTCCATGTCGGCGCACAAGATTTATGGTCCCAAGGGCATTGGCGCTTTGTACGTGAAGGGCGCCATCAAGGACCAGATTGGTGCGCAGATACACGGCGGAGGTCACGAACAAGGACTTCGTTCGGGTACGCTGGCCACGCATCAGATCGTTGGCATGGGCAGCGCATGTGCGGTAGCACAAAGGCGGCTCGCAGAAGATCATGCACATATCGCAGCCTTGAACCGGCAATTGCTGCGCGGGCTTGCCGATGTTCCGGCAATCCGCCGCAACGGTGCCGCGGCGACCTGTATCCCGAATATTATTAGCTTGTGCATCGATCTGCCGGGGTTCATGCCGATGTTGCTTGGTGGCGAACTGGAGGTGTCGAGTACGTCCGCGTGTAATTCGGCGTCTGGCGCGGTGTCACACGTGCTGACCGGCATTGGTCTGACGACTGAAGCGGCATCGCGTTCCGTTCGGATCAGCCTCGGCCGCTTTACAACAGTTGCAGACGTCGAGCGGGCTGTCCAATGCGTACGCAATACGCTGGCGTTTTGTACGCCGGTGAAATCGATGGCATCGGTGGCATAGTCATGCGCTAGTTTGGTCACTCGTGGCGGGGTCTCGGCCTATTGGCCGTGAGCGGGGCCATAGACGTTGCAATTTCGATTTTTCGCTAAAACGACAGGGAACCACGACCGCGATCTGGGCGCTCACCATAAGGTCATGCGCCGGTCCATGCCAGTCTGACGCTGTCGACCCATCAGTCGCTCGTAAGCGACGAAAAGGCACCAAGCACCCTATTGGCCGTCCTACTCTGTATTGGATATGGGAGAATGGCCCGTCGTTCTTTACCCATCCCGTACAGTGGCGATTCCAAAGATATTCCGCGTCACGCAGCGTGCCGCCTTTGCGTTGCGTCTGTCACCCGGTTTGCGCCGGGTGCGGTCGTCTGCATTGGCACCGCCGCTTGTAGTGTCCGTGCTGATCGCCATGGCGGTCTTTAGGCCGGGCTACGCGTCGGCGGATTGCGTGATGGACGCCGCGAAATATCACAAGGTCAATCCCACGATCCTGCTGGGCATTGCCATTGTCGAAAGCCGCTTGCGGGCGAATGCAACGAACGTCAACACCAATGGTTCGACGGACATGGGAATGATGCAGATCAACTCCATCCATCTGCCAGAGCTGTCGAAGTACGGGGTGAAAAAAGATGATCTCTACGACGGCTGTAAGAATGTCTACACCGGCGCGTGGATTCTGCGAAAGCAAATGGACAAATACGGGAACAATTGGCAAGCCATTGGTTCGTATCATTCCGCCACGCCCGCGTTCCGCGATGCCTATGCAAAGCGCGTGCGTAATGCCGTTCAATGGTTGATAAGGAGTGGGTATGCTTATCCCGCGGATATGCCGAAGAAAGCACAACCTATCGAAAATGCACCGAGCAAACCGATAACCACCAGGACAACGACCGCCACAGCGGAGAAGCCGGTAGGGTGAATGATTCAAGCGAATCGAGGGCCGTGCGCTTAATAAGCGCCTTTCCGTCCGAACACCACGCTTATCGTTTTGACGAGAATGGTCAGGTCACGCATCAGGGACCATGTCATTACATATTCGGTATCCAGGCGCACGCGAGATGTGTAGGTTACGTCGTTTCGGCCACTGACCTGCCATAAGCCGGTGATGCCAGGGCGGGCAGCATAATAATAGTAGATTGCCTTACCGTACTTGATGATTTCTGCCTCTACGATGGGACGAGGGCCTACTAAGCTCATTTCTCCGCGAATTACGTTCAAAAGCTGTGGTAGCTCATCGAGGCTGGTGGCACGTAGGAGTTTACCGATCTTGGTGATACGGGGATCATTACGCAATTTGTGATCCGCTTCCCATTCCGCACGTGCGATCGGATTCGTTGTTAGGATTTTTTCCAGTATTTCTTGCGAATTTGTGATCATGGATCGAAATTTGTATACCTGAAATTTTTTGCCATTTGCGCCGATACGGGTGTGACCATAGAACACGGGGCCAGGCGAGGTTAGATATACGGTGAGGGCAAGCAATATAAATATTGGCAACGTGAGTATTAACAAAAAGCTAGCAATGCTGCGATCAAATATTTTTTTTAAATAACCTTGCACGCCCGGTGCAAGCGTTTGGTTCATCTCGATACTTTGATAACCTAGTACTTCACTGCGTTGCCGCGAAATTAAGTCCAAAGCGCACGGGTCCAACAGCCATCGTATCTTAACTGGCACCGTTTGAAGTTGGGCAAGAATCGCTTGTATCTCAGCGTAAGCCTCTAGCGTAAACATCAACCACACTTCGTCAACATGATTCTCCACGAGAAAGGGACGGATTGTTGTAATTTGATTCATCAGCGGAATGGTTGAGTCGATATTACTAATCTGCAGAGTCGTCGAAGTGGCTTGCCGGTTGTAACAACCAATAATGCGATATCTATATTGGAGGATTTTCTCCGTCTGCAAATGAAGTGATTGACCGAATATTTCGTCCCCTATGATGAATACATGTTTTTTATGTTCACTTGAGAAGCAAAACTGTTGAAACGCGCGCTGGATAGTAAATTTGCTTAGCACCAGCAACAAGCTTACGAAAGCCAACCAAATCAACGCCCATTCTCTGAGAGAGTTGTCGTTCAATTGCAGTATGTAAACGAGGCTAACGCTAACGGACCAGATAGCACTCCATACGAAGAGACTTTGCGTGCGCAAAGTGATGATGGATTCATTTCGGCAATATAAATACAATCTAAAATATTCGAAAATAAAAAGTGCAGGAAGTGCGCTGAATAAAATCAGGAACTGAACAGCCGACATGGTAATAGTTGAGATGTTTTTTAGAATAATGGAATTGGACATATATCCAGATAAAGCAGTTGTTAGTACAAAAATAACGTCTTTCGTGTAATATAATTTTTTAAATATGCATTTTTTAAAATTTCCGCAGGTCAATTAAAGTCCTTCGAAAAATAATAATTAAAATTTATAGGAATATTTAATTATAATTATTTTAAATATTATGATTTATTTTAATATTTATGTTGAATTAAGGCATTTGTCTTATGTCTCACTTTTCAATAAATTAGCATTTTCAATTTTTATCTTTAGTGCATCTATTTAAATTGAAGATTAGCAGCAAAGAGCTGTTGTTGACGCAGCATTTCTTGCAATTTGGCTGATTATTCGGATTTATCTCAAGTATTTCGTGAGTTTGATTTCCAGGGAATGCTGGTTTTTATTGCTGAATGTATCATTGAGAAAATGAGATCAGTCTTATAATTTAAATGTACTTCATGCGAATTAATTTTGTTAGAATTAACTCAATGCAAAAATTCGACCTAGTTTTAGAGCCGATAACAAAAGTCACCCACCAATCTGGAACAAATAATCGCGGCGGCGAGTGAGAGGAGAGCACGATGGGTACTGAGGGCACGTTCAAAACGGATACGCAGCTTTGCGAAACCGGCAAGCCAGGCGTGAGTGCGTTCAACGACCCATTGATGTCGGCCCGGCCACTCCTTGCTTTCAATGCCTTTGCGTGCGATTCGCGCTGTGATGCCACGACGCTTGAGCTCTGCGCGGCACCGCCGACAGTCATATCCCTTGTCCGCATGGAACTTCTCAGGACGTTTGCGGGGACGCCCGTTGAGCCCGCTCACCGCCGGTATGGCCTCCAGCGTTGGCTCGAACGCAATCGAGTCATGTCGGTTCGCCCCGGTGACTATGATAGCCAGCGGTACGCCCCGTGCGTCTACGACGAGATGGCGCTTGCTGCCGAGTTTGCCTTGATCTGTGGAGTTAAGTCCTGTTTCTTGGCCCCCCGGTGGCTGGACACGTTCGCGCTATCGATACTCAGTCGGCTCCAGTCGATCTGGTCGTGTTCGCGTAAGCGCGTAAGCATTGCCAGGCGGAGCTGCTCCCATACGCCACAGTCCTGCTATTCACGTAGTCGGCACCAACACGTCATACCCGAGCCGAAGCCCAGTTCTTGCGGGAGATCTTCCCAAAACACTCCCGTTTGCAGCATATACAAGATGCCATTGAAAGCCGCCCGATTTGAATTCTTTCGCGGCCGACCTTTGTTCGTAAGTCGCATCACCGCCGCAATCAAAGGCTCAAGCGCCGCCTACACTTCATCGCTTACTTTTCGTCTCGTCATGGACCACAAGATATGACCCATCAAATCACGCCGATATTAGACCCGGCTCATTAATGTTAGCCACTCTAATCTCTCCGACGCAATCAATCGAGCCGCGCAACAATCTAGTGCGAAGCTAGCCAGTTTGATGGCAAATTTGACTTTCACCGGTAGTAACAAAGTTTTGGCAAACTAACTTGCAAAACAGCAAGACGCTCAGATTGCACGGCTCCGGACGTTGAAACCGAATGGGCGAGTATCGCTCGAATTGGCGACGAATGCGCATGCGATTTGGGATCTGCCTCTAGAAAATGGGGACTACTGTATGTATCGCCTATGCCGTCCTTTGTAACCGTCGTCGGTGCGGTTAATAACGACAACGCAATCATATGGAAACCAGGCCGCGCCGTTGCTGATGTCTTGAAGGTCGCAGGTGTCCAGACCGAAATTGCTGAACCAAAATCAGCATTCATCTTACGCGCAGATGGTAGTGACTTTGCTCAAGACTTGACCGGATGGTTTTAGTTCCTTCCAATCTACGAAGCTGATGCCAGGCGACACGGTCGTTATGCCAGAAAAGGTCAATCCGAGGTCTACCATGACGCGATTTGTCGCCGGCCTAAAGGACTGGTCGACCGTATTGGCTAATTTTGGTCTGAGCACCGCAGCAATTAAGGTATTGAAGTGATGAAAACCAAGGACGGGACACAACCGTACGTCGACGCACCTGCTTCGCACGACAGGAAAGACGTGAGCACGAACGCCACTTCGGATTTTGCAAACGGAATGGTCGACGTTCTACGTTTTTTTTCAATGATCGGTTCAAATAAAAAGTCGATAACGAAATTTGTCGTTGTTTTCTTTGTATTGGGAATTGTGGTTAGTTTCGTTTTACCGGTCCGCTATCAGAGTAAGACACTCGTGCTTCCGCCCCAACAGGACAAAAGTTCACTTAGCAGCTTGGGTGGATTGTCTGCCCTCGCTGGACTTGGCAGAGTAAATCTGAAAAGCTCTGATGAACTTTATTTCGCGTTGTTAAAGAGCGAGGCGGTGGAAAATCAGATAATTGAAAAATTTTCCCTGCAAGAAAAGTGGCATGCCAAATATTTAGCTGACGTCCGAAAGAGACTCGAGCGCCAAGTTAAATTTACGAGCGATAAGAAGTCAGGGTTGGTAACCATCGAAGTAACCGATACTTCAGCGGGTTTTGCTGCTCAAGTATGCAATGCCTACGTCGAAGCATTCAAAACGCTGCTCGACCATCTCGCTGTGACCGACGCACAGCAACGTCGTCGCTTTTTTGAAGATCAAATAAACGCAACCCTGACAAAGATAAGTCAAGCACAGCTAAAGTTTTCACAAGAGAGTCAGCGTACAGGTGTCGTTAGCCTTGATGGGCAGGTTCAATCCGCCATTCGAGCGTCTGCGGAGTTGAGGACGCGAATTGCGTCTAGTGAGATAACTCTGTCGACGATGAAAACATATGCGACAGATATAAATCCGGATGTCGAGAAACTGCGTGCAGAAATTGCTGCGATGCAAGTGCAACTCGCAAATTTAGAGCAAGGCACTAAGTCTTCGGGGCAAAAGGGGGGCACCGACAGCGCATCCCTTGCGAATATTCGTGCTTTTGCCGATCTGAAATATCAGGAAGCATTGCTGAGTCCATTGCGGGCCCAGCTCGAAATGGCGAAAATCGATCAAGCTAAGGAAGGACCTCTCGTTCAACAGATTGACCTTGCTACCCCGGCGGAGAAAAAGAGTTCACCACAGCGTAGCTTGATTGTGATTGCGTTTTCTGCCATCGGATTTTTCTTAGGGATTTTCGTTTGTTGGATAAAGGAGCAAACAAGAGTAAATCCAGATCTAGCTGAGTATTGGACTTCGCTGAAATTGACGTGGAAGTTACGTTGAAAGTTGAGCCTAGACCAAGTAAAAACGCAAAATGACATCTTTCAAAGTTGCCTGTATCATTCCCACACGGAATGGCCGAGCTTTACTTGAGCGCCTACTTATCTCGTTGTCGACGCAAACAGCCGAATTTACAACTTTTATAATTGATTCGGATTCAAGCGACGGCACACGTGAAGTGGCGGAAAAA
This sequence comes from Robbsia andropogonis, assembly GCF_000970345.1. Taxonomy (GTDB): domain Bacteria; phylum Pseudomonadota; class Gammaproteobacteria; order Burkholderiales; family Burkholderiaceae; genus Robbsia; species Robbsia andropogonis. Next base: position 49,629 of record NZ_LAQU01000028.1, read on the forward strand.
TTTACGCCCAACGTCAAGAAGATCAAAGCGAAGAATTTCAATCATGGTGGTACTCGACAAAGTGTCGTCAATGAAAACCCCGGGTTTGATATTTACATTTTTCTCACGCAGGACACTTTTTTAGCGTCTTCAGACGCTATCGAGAAGATTCTGGAGCCTTTTGAGAATCCCGTTGTGGGAGCCGTTTGCGGGAGGCAATTGCCGCACGCAGATGCTTCCATTTTCGCTAAACATGCTCGATATTTTAATTATCCCGAAGCAGATGATTTGAAATTCAAGGTAGACATCGCACGTCTTGGTATAAAAGCTGCATTTTTATCAAATTCCTTCGCTGCGTATCGAGGTGCCGCTTTGGAAAGTGTAGGAGGTTTTCCGTCGGACGTCATTTTTGCTGAAGATATGTATGTTGCGGCGAAAATGATTCTGATCGGCTGGGGGATTTTTTACGCTGGCACTGCTACCTGTTTTCATTCTCATAATTATACGCTTAACGAGGAGTTTCGGCGTTACTTTGATATGGGGGTGTTTCATGCTCGCGAGACATGGATTGCGAATACGTTTGGAGACGCGGGAGGCGAGGGTGCGCGATTCGTCAAGTCCGAACTAGCATTTACTAAGGAAAATATCTTCTATTGGCCCGAATGCATCGTTAGGAACGCAGTAAAACTGATTGGATTCAAGCTTGGCCAAAATGAAGCGATCCTACCCTTTGCCGTGAAAAAAAACATTGGAATGTACAAAGGCTATTGGAAAAGATAACAAGATTTGCTTGCAGCTCCCGTCTTGAATATGAAATTTATAACTTGGTATGAAATATGAGGCGGGTGATTGGGAACGCTTTCTCGTTAGGCGCCGTACAAATTGTGAGTCAGCTTTTACCTTTGCTTTCCTTGCCTTACCTCGCAAGGACGCTAGGTGCTAGCGAGCTAGGGCGGCTAGGTTTCGCTCTGTCTATTGGCCAAATAATGATCACTATCACGGACTATGGATTCAATCTGAGCGGAGCGAAGTCTGCGTCAGTGAATCGTAACGACTCATTGAAGCTCACGCGTTTGTTTTGCTCCATCACATCCATACGCATCATATTGGCGATGCTTGGATTTGCTGTTTTCAGCGCATTCTATAAATCCAATTCTCGGTCGGATGAAGATTTTCATCTATTTCTAGCCGCTTATACTGCAGTTTTAGGAAACATCATTTTTCCCTTATGGTTCTTTCAAGGACTGGAGCAGTTGAAGTTCGTTAGCTTGGTGCAAATAATCTCTCGATTAGTGATGTTTTTATTGACTTTCGCGCTGATAAAAAGCCCAGAAGACGTTGTTATTGCATGTCTTCTGCAGTCGATTGGATACGTTATCGGTGCTATTGTCGTTTTACCTCTTTTATTCAGAATTCTTAATGTGTCTGACTTTTCTTGGGCGACGCTACTGGAAATCAGACAAGAGCTAAAATCGGGATGGAATTTATTCCTTTCTACCGCAGCTGTCAGTGCCTATTCTTCATGCAACACGTTCATCTTAGGATTTTTTGTATCGCCGGCTCTTTTAGGGCATTACAACATTGCAGAAAAGATGCTTCGTGGGATTGTGACCGTCTATGGCGCTATCAGTTCAGCAGTGTATCCACACGTTGTTGAGCTTGCAGCTCAATCGAAAGAAAAAGTTGTTAACTTCAACAAAAGATTGCTTTGGGCTTTTGGAGGGGCATCAGCGATTGTCGCGATTTTGATAATTATCTTGGCACCAACTGTAATTCCTTGGCTTTTCGGAGACAAATACTTACAGTCTATTAATATCTTGCAGGTGTTTAGCTTAATGTTTCCGCTGGTGGTCGTCTCCAATATACTTGGAATTTTGACAATGCTTCCATTCGGAATGGAGCGCTGTTTCAGCAGGATATTGATCATCTCTGCACTTCTTAATTTTCTGCTGTTTACGCCGATGATTAAGTTTTTCAGCGTGTCCGGCGCAGTGTGGGCGAACGTAATAATTGAGTGCTTTGTCACGCTGGCCATGGGAATAGCGCTCGTGAAATCCGGGTATATCTTGAAGTCAAAAGCGAGTATGAGGAAATGAATCAAAAATCTTTTTCGATCCAAAAATATGATTTGCTGATCGTTGGTGCTGGTTTTTCGGGTAGCGTTATTGCCAGAGAGTTAGCCGACGCCGGAAAGACTGTCTGTGTTATCGATAAGCGCGAGCACATTGGTGGAAACGCATTCGACAGTTACGATCAGAACGGCATTCTCGTTCATAATTACGGGCCGCATATCTTCCATGCAAATAGCGAAAAAATTGTTCGCTGGCTTTCGAAATTCACAAATTGGCGTTTTTACGAACATAGAGTGTTAGCTGTAGTCGACGGAGGATATTACCCGATCCCAATCAACAAGACGACTATTAACCAGCTATACGGTCTGGATCTAGACGAGTCCGGCGTTGCCGCGTACCTCGAAAGTGTGCGAATTCCAAAGGAGACTTTGAGTTCCAGCGAGGACGTCGTTTTGAATAGCGTTGGTCCCGACCTAGCAAATAAATTCTTCCGCGGATACACGAAGAAACAGTGGGGACTGGATCTGGCGGAATTAAGTGCCGGGGTCGCTGCGCGCATACCAACGCGAAGCAACGACGATGATCGCTATTTCAAAGATAGCTATCAACTGATGCCGGTAGACGGATACACTCGCATGTTTGAACGCATGTTGGATCATCGAAATATCCAGTTTTTCGGTGGACTCGATTTTTCGGACGTCAAAAATGAGTTTTCCTATGAAACATTAGTTTACTCCGGTCCGATAGACGAGTATTACGAGTTTATATATGGGAAATTGCCCTATAGGTCGTTGCGGTTCGAACATCAGCACAGGAGTGACGTAGACCAGCATCAACTGGTCGGTACTATTAATTATCCGAACGATTATGACTATACGCGTATCACCGAGTTTAAGCACCTTACGGGACAGGAAATCAAAGGAACATCGATTGTCGTAGAATATCCGCAGTCCGAAGGTGATCCTTATTATCCGATTCCGCGAAAGAAAAATGAAGAGCTGTTTCAGAAGTATAAAGCTCTATCTGAAGCCGATGAGAATGTTTTCTTTATAGGTCGTCTTGGTCAATATAGATATTACAATATGGACCAAGTGGTCGGTGCCGCGCTTGCTTTGGCAAGTCGGCTTAAAGCGTAATGTGGCTGAAAATATTTAAAATAGGGCACGTTGATGAAGATTGCGCATATACTGTCGGGTTTTCCGGTCGAATATGCTGGTGGCATAACTAACTACGTGCGAACCTTGATTTCGTCTCAAATCGATGATGGTCATGAGATTGTTTTAGTCTCGGCTTTAGGAGCTAATTCAAAAATTGATCCTCGAATCGAATTCATTGCAGTAAGTTGTGAGCGACCAGCCGATTTTTCGCACGTGGTTTCTGCGTGTTCAGAGCAGTTCGATGGTATTTACTCGAATTTGGTGCAAGCGGGAGTTGACATAGTTCATTTCCACACAATTTTCGGATTTTCGGAGAAATCGCTTAATGATTTCTCCTCGGGAACCTTGCCGTATGTAGTGAGCCTGCACGATTATTACATTGGATGCCCTAGAGTCTTTATGATGGATAAATGGGGTGGAATCTGTCATAGCATTGATGTAGAAAAATGCGTAAAATGCTGCGGCGTCTTAGATAATGTGCTCCTCTACAGAAGAGTCGCCCGAAAGATGAAGTTTGTACTGCCTGCCATAAGCGATAATAAAATAAGGCATCGCAAAGATATCATGGCGCGCTTTACGGGCAGCGCCGCCCGTTTGCTTCCAGTATCTGGGCGGGTCTCTGAGATTTACGCAGGCGTCTATCCGAATGGCTGTTATTCCGTAGTTCATATTGGCAACGAAAGCGCCAACGCAGTGGTTTTGCCAAAAATTGAAGCGGAGAAGATTCAAGTTACGTTCTTGGGCACCTTTAACCGACACAAAGGTGCTGATCTCTATATCGAACTCGCCGTTTTTTGTACTGCTAGAAATCGCAATATGGAATTTGGTTTCTACGGTAAATTAGAAGCTAATTATGAAAAACTGATTGAGGAAAGCCCGATCAAATTTCATGGCAAGTATCGCCCATCTGACATTCCGGCGATTCTATCAAAATCGGATATTGGAGTGGCCCTGCCAATTTGGGAGGACAATGGGCCGCAGGTTGTAATGGAGATGATCAATCATACAACGCCGGTTCTGGCTACGAGAAGAGGAGGCATTCCAGACTTTGTTCCAGCAGGAGGTGGGATCCTGTTTAATCCTTCCGATGACCGTGAGAAAATCGCAGCATTTGAACGAATTTCAAAATTAACTCGAGAAGATATTTCGGAAATGCGGTCGAAACTGGTGAAGCTGAAAACTCCAGCGATGCATGGGAAAGAAATCAATGAAGTCTACTCGGTGGTTATTAATGAAAAGAATGATTGAACGTTTGCAAAATTACAGGATCGAAAACGGAAATTGGATTTTTTATCTCTTTTTTCAGCTTTTTTTCAATCGTGTAAGAGTTGGATTTCAACGTTTCGCTCTTGGTGTGCATGATATTTATTTTCAGGGTACACCCAAGATCGTTGCTCGTTCTCACATAAGCTTCGGGGCTTCGTTTCAATGTGGCCGAGGCGCCTGGATCGAAAGCGTCTTCGATCAAAAAACGGGCCAATTCGGCATCGTTGAGTTTGGTCGTAACTTCGTTGCATCGGATAGTCTCCATGTTGCTGCCCTTCGATCGATCAAAATCGGGAACGATGTTTTGGTTGGCAGTCACGTGCTGATTTCAGACCATTCTCATGGATCGTATTCCTTGAGGGGGGATAATTTTTCCGACATTCCGCCCAATGCACGTCCGATTATTAGTAAAGGTGGAATTTCGATAGCGGATAACGTGTGGATTTGCGATGGTGTGAAGATTTTGGCTGGTGTCAGCATCGGCAAAGGAGCCATTATCGCAGCTAATACTGTGGTGCGAGAGGACGTGCCGCCTGGTGCCATTTATGGAAATAAGGAAAAAGCTGAAATAATATTAATTTAATCAAATAAAAATGATGAAATTTTTGCTGACAGTTGCAATTCCGACTTATAAGCGTCCGGATTTTCTTTTTTCCTGTTTGACCAGCGTTTACCAATCGATTAGAGGTGAACCCGTCGAAGTTCTCGTAATGGACGATTCGACAGATTCAACCAACGACAATGTAAAAAAAGCTTTTTCTAAAGCGGTTTGGATATCAAACAAAAAAAATCTCGGTATTGATGGAAATATTTGTGCATGCGTTAAAAATGCATCTGCAGATTATGTCTGGCTCATTGGGGAAGATGATCTTATGCGAAATGATTCTATTTATAAAGCATTGGATGTCATCCGATCAAATAAGGGTTATTCGTTCATTTTCGCAAATTATTCCTATATTACGGCCGATCATAAGAGAGTTCTTCGATCGAAATCGATTGATATTGAAAGCGGTCCTATGCTTTTTCAGAAGTTTTTTGAAAATTATCTATGGTCCGCTGGATTTATTGGTGGTTGCATTATAAATCGGTCAAAGTTTTTGGCAACGGACTACAATGAATTCATTGGTACCTACTACGCGCATGTGGCTGGCATTTGTTTGTCATCCGTCGGTACCGAAATTTACACAATCAGCGAACCAAGCGTTGGTAATCGTGTTGGTGACGCATCTACTTTTACATGGTCAGATGACTCATTTGGTGTTTTCCAGGGTTGGCGTGTGCTTCTGCTACGCTTGAAGTCGGTTTTTGGAGAAAAATCTTTTGACCGTTCGTACGTAAGCCACACCGCTGCGCACGGATACTTAAATGTAAAGTTTCTAATGAATAAAAAAGCCGACGGCGGCCTTGGTGAAATATATCGATGCTCTACGAAAAATCCTTTGGTCGAGAGCGTGGAGAGAATAAAGATCTCATTTGTTCATTATTTCATTCCCCGATTCTTTTGTCGGTATGCGCGCGCCGTTTATGCACGATTTCGCAGAAGAAATTTACTTCCGTTTTCGAAATGAACAATTTGTTATGCTTATGAAAAGTATTGACCCGACTTCAAGGTATGTGAGATTAGGTGTATGGGTCGCAGTACTATGGGTAGTTGCAGCAATGCCTGATATCGTGCAAACATCGTTTGGAAATCGTGCAGATAATAGCATTTCTTTCTCTCCTTCTTGGCTGAAAGCTATTCGCGATCTGGTGACATTGGCAGTTTTTATAAGTGTATCAAATGAGTCGGTGCGTAGTTTTTACATTTTCCGTATCGTTGCCTTATTTGTTGCTGCTTTGTATTCTGTGACAGCGATTGCGCGGGGAATTTCGATCGATATAGCAATACGAGGTGTTGATTGGATCCCGGTATTGGTTTGGTCAGCAACTATGAGCGAAGATCGCGTTGAAGACTCTAAGGAGTTAATACGTGGTTTGTTTAAAATACTGATCCCTGCGTCGTTGCTTGTATCTTTGTTTTTGGGATTTTTCGGTACCGGAATGTATTTTGAGAGTGTCTTGGGCTACCAACGTAATCCCGGCCTATTTCTTACGCCATCTGCGACAGCGTTTGTCTCTTGCTTATCGTTTATATTCTTCCGAACTGCCGGTACAAAATTGAAGGCTCTTGCATTGATTTCTGGAGCTCTGACGTTGAGTGGTGTGTTTTATATTAATGCAATGATGCTTTTTGGGAAGCTACCACGTTATTTTTATTGGATAATAACGGTTTTGGCGGTTTTATTTTGGATTTTTGGTTTGGAAAATGTTATTAAAATAATTGCTTCGATCGCCGGTGGCGTTAGAAGCGATACGGCAATATCTTTAACTTTGCTGACGCGATTTGACATTATTTTTGAGGCAATAAGCAAGTTCATGTTCTTCGGGAATTATCCTGTCGGCCTCAATGTTGCTGCTAATCAAAATTTAGATAGTTTTTATCCAGATAACGCAGTATTGGCCGCGGTTTATGCGTTTGGTGTAATTGGGATTTTAGGTGTCTGTTGGATTGTGTGGATGTCTAGGAATAATAAGGTGGTCGGCGGCACAATCCTATTGCTTATCGCTAGTTTTTTTATGTTTGGTTTGAGAATATGTTATTTGCTGGATTGGTCGGATTTCTAATAAACAGAAATTATATTTCGTTGGATGAAAAAAATAAAATGAAAATGCTTTTTGTGCTTCCGTTCATGCCTGGAAAGAATTCTGATCAGGCGGGCCATAGACTGGCATTTTCTAATATCTTTGATGCTGCTATTGGCGCAGAGGTATCGCTATTTGTGATTTTAACAAAGGCTGAGTTGCCATCGGATGACCTTAAAAATCTTTGTCTAGGAGGTATCCACATTCACCGAATCAGTAGATTAGATTTTATTTTTAATTGTATTTTCCAATTTCCGTCGATTTATTTTAGATTTTTGACTCGTGCAAGTAAGCGTATTTTTAAAAGCTTGCGGCACGTCGTTGATGCTGCGCGTTATGACGAAATTCGATTTGAATTTTCACAAACATTGTTTTATTCAAGCTATTTGCGTCGAACGCTCGGAGATAGATGCCCGGTATTGAATTTGTCAGTGCATGATCTCCAGTTCCAATTGGTCTTGCGTCGAAAGATCGAAGGATTGTTATCAAAATGGGTTTGGTTGACTGAGCGGATGCTTCTGAATTCGGCAGACGTGATCACTGTTCTTTCGGAAAAGGATAAGGTTTTTGTTAATTATCTATTGGATGTTCCCCGTCGGGTGAAGGTTGAAGCGCCAAAGATTAATGTTTTGTTCGATGCTATAAAGGTTCGGCGTGGAAATGTGGTCGCACAGCCCAATACGATTCTTTATTGGGGGGCGATGAATAGAGTTGAAAATGAGGATGCTGTTGTTCATTTTTATCAAACGACCCTAATTCGCCTTCACGAGAATGGTTATTTTTTCAAGCTTTTAGTGGTTGGGTCAAGGCCAAGCGAGCGTTTGAAAGCCCTCGCTTCAAAACTGATAACGGTTACAGGATTTGTGGATGACCCTTCGGACTATTTTTTGCAAGCGTCAATTGCCGTTATCCCGCTCCGTTTGGGAGCTGGAGTCAAAATTAAAACTTTAGAGTTAAAGGCGTCAGGAATCCCTTTGATTCTCTCGACCCCGATCGGTGCCGAGGGTGTAGGTGGCGAAGAAGCGTCTCTGCACGTTATTGGATTAGAAAACTTCTACGAAGAATTGCGAAGTAGGTATGTAACGGTTCAGTGAGCGTTAATCAGGTTTTATGTGGGCGGATTCAACCGGTCACTGCCACACCCCGATA
>NZ_LAQU01000029.1 GCF_000970345.1 Robbsia andropogonis
GCCGATGCGCCCGCGTGCCACGCCCGCTCATGGGTGGAAACGAATTGCGTGATGGCGCCATCGCGTGCGATCAGGAAATGCGCCGACACGCGCACCCCCGACAGCGAGGCGTAATAAGGGTCCGACGCATGATCAAGCGTGTTGTTGAAGAGTGCGTGGATATCACCCGTGCCGAACACGTCGGGCGGCAGGCTGATGTTGTGTATCACCAGCAGCGTGGGCGCCGTATCGCGAGGCCGCGCATCGGCATTCGGCGAGCGCTGATGCGCAACGGCATCGGGTCCAACGGCACGTCCCGCCACCTGCCCCTGCAGCACCGCTTGCACGACCTCGCGGTCACGGGCGGCAGGCCAGAGCCAGCCATGTGCATCGATCGCCAGCGTCCGCCCGACATCGTTCACGTGTCGCCTCTTCGTTCCGTCGAAAAAAGAGACCGTCACGTGGACGGCCGTTCGCCCTCGGCATAACGCCGTGCATGCTCGGCGTTACAAAAACGGTGCTGATACATCTCGATGGTGTCGCCACGTGGCGAGTAGGCACCGCAACAGGCGCAACGCGCCATCGGCTCGGCCAACTCCGGGGCGCGCTGGCGCGCCATGCCGGCTCCCGCGCCGGACATCGTGCCACCGCCACCGGCACGCGCCTGCGCGTCCATCATATGCCGCAATATCGATGCCTTTGCCCGGCGCCAGAACCACCACGCCGCGCCAAACAGCACGATCCAGAAAATCATACGAGACATCAAACCACCTGACGGTGCAACAGCACCTCCAACACGAAGCGACTGCCCACGTAGGCGAGCAGCAACGCCACGAACGACGCGAGCACCCACCGCAACGCAGTGCGCCCACGCCAGCCATAGAAATGACGTCCCGCGACCAGGCCACCGAACATCAGCCACGACAATACCGCGAACACGGTCTTGTGGTCGAGACTGAACGCGCGATCGAGCAACTGCTCGGAAAACAATGCACCTGACACCAGCGTCAACGTCAGCAACGCGAAACCGGCCGAAATCATCCTGAACAACAATTTTTCCATCGTCAGCAGCGGCGGCAGCACGTCCACCCAACTGCGGAACCAGCTACCCGACGCGGACATCGGCGCCCCAAACCGCCCCGGCGCGCCAGTACTGATCGTGCCTGCCCCTTGCGCGCCATGCGCACGCGGATAGGTGGCTCCGACCGCGGCGCGGCCACGACGCGCCGCGTGCAGCCGTCGTTCAACAAACAACATCAGCACCGCGTGCAGCGCGGCGATCGCCAACAGCCCGTACGAGACGTTGGCGATCAGGAAATGCACCTTGAACAACGGATCCGCGGCGTAGTCGAGCACCCGCACGCCGTTGAACGGCAATGGCAGCAACGACGCGAGCGCCGCCAGCGGCAGTACTAGCACGCCCAGTCCTTCCAACGGGAAGAACCAACTTTCTATCATGTAGATACCGGCCCCGAGCCACAGCATCGACGACAACGACAGGGCGAAGCCGAAATACATCCCGTTGGATGGGAAGATCGTTATATGCAGCAGCAAACCGTGCGCGAGCAGCGCGACCAATAATGCCAGCCGCCCGGAAATCGGCATCATGCCGTTGCGCGCAGCAGCAGCCGATGTCTGCACAGGACTGACGCCCTGCATCAGCGGCGTGCCGAATCCACCGGGCGACTCTGGGTCGGTCCGGAGCTCGGGCTGTTGCCTGAATGCACGCCAGGCGGCAATCGACAGCCCGCCATAAAGAAGCGCGGTCACCGCGTACAGTACAATGATCATGATCGGAGTTTACACCACGGCCGCCCCGCTGCGCGGTGCGCCGACATCAGACTTTCCAGCCAGACATGCTCGACAATCTCACCCAAAGAATGGCCCGCGTCGTGAAGACGTTGCGCGGCGAAGCCCGGCTGACCGAAGCTAACACGCAGGAGATGCTGCGTGAGGTGCGTCTTGCGCTGCTCGAAGCCGACGTCGCGTTGCCCGTCGTCCGGGAATTCGTCGCCAAGGTCAAGGAAAAGGCACTCGGCGAGGAGGTCATCGCCAGCCTGTCCCCGGGCCAGGCGCTCGTGGCCGTGGTCCAGCGCGAATTGGTCGCCGTCATCGGTGGCGACTATTCCGGCAAGGCCGCCGAACTGAACTTGGCCGTGACACCGCCGGCGGTGATTCTGATGGCCGGCCTGCAGGGCGCCGGCAAGACCACCACGGTCGGTAAGCTCGCCAAGTTGCTACGCGAGAAGCACAAGAAGAAAGTGCTGACGGTCTCGGCCGACGTTTATCGCCCGGCCGCCATCGCCCAGTTGAAGACGGTCACGGAGCAGGTTGGCGCCGAGTGCTTCCCCTCGACGCCCGACCAGAAGCCAATCGAGATCGCAAAGGGCGCGCTGGATTGGGCGCGACGTCATTATCACGACGTGTTGATCGTCGATACCGCGGGTCGCCTCGGCATCGATGAAGCGATGATGCAGGAGATCCAGGCGCTCCATCAGGTCTTGAATCCCGCCGAAACGCTGTTCGTCGTCGATGCGATGCTCGGCCAGGATGCCGTCAATACCGCCAAGGCCTTCAGCGACGCGTTGCCGCTGACCGGCGTGGTATTGACGAAACTCGACGGCGACTCACGCGGCGGCGCGGCGCTGTCGGTGCGCCACATCACCGGCAAGCCTATCAAGTTCGTCGGCGTGGCGGAAAAACTCGACGGCCTCGAGGTCTTCCACCCGGACCGTATGGCCAGCCGAATCCTCGGCATGGGCGATATCCTTGCGCTCGTCGAGGACGCCCAGCGAGGTGTCGACGTCCAGGCCGCGCAGAAGCTCGCCGACAAGGTCAAGAAAGGCGGAGATTTCGATCTGAACGACTTCCGCGCGCAACTGTCGCAAATGAAGAGCATGGGCGGCCTGTCCTCGCTTCTCGACAAGTTGCCTGCACAATTCCAGCAAGCTGCCGGACAGGCAGACATGGGGCAGGCGGAGAAGCAGATGCGTCGTATGGAAGGCATCATCAACTCGATGACGCCCCAGGAACGGGCCAAGCCGGAGTTGATCAAAGCCAGCCGCAAACGCCGTATCGCGATTGGCGCGGGCGTGCAGGTCCAGGAAGTCAATCGCATGCTCGCGCAATATGATCAAATGCGCGGGATGATGAAAAAATTGAAGGGTGGCAATATGGCGAAAATGATGCGGGGCATGCGCGGCATGCTGCCCGGCATGCGCTGATGCCCCCTCTGGTCCATGCCGGTCGCGGCGGTGTCACCGGAGCGCGACGGGCATGGCAGATGCGATGTGAACGCCCCGTATGTCGATCCGCATTCATGCATGCCGGATCGTGCATGCCACCCTAGTCTAGAGAGCAGGATAGCCGCAATGAATCGCGAAGAAGCGCTGAAGATACTGCAGGAATCGGAGGAGATCGTGCCGTCCGAGGCCGTCAATGCGGCCATTGACCGGATGGCCGAGGCCGTGCGCGCCGCCGTGGGCAACGAGTTCCCGTTGCTGCTGTCGGTGATGGGCGGCGCCGCCGTTTTTACCGGCATGTTGCTCCCGAAGCTCGATTTTCCGCTCGAATTCGACTACATCCACCTAACCCGCTATCGCAATGCCACCGAAGGCGGTGAAATGCAATGGCGCGTCTCCCCGGCCGAGTCGGTCAAGGACCGGGTGGTGCTGGTATTGGACGATATTCTGGATGAAGGCGAGACGATGGCGGCGATTCGCGACCGCATTGTCGCAATGGGGGCGAAGCGCTTTTTGAGCGTGGTGCTATGCGAGAAGAAATTGAACAAGCCGAAGCCGCTAAAGCCGGACTTCTGCGGCTTTGAAGTACCGGACCGCTATGTTTTCGGTTGCGGCATGGATGCAAGAGGCTATTGGCGCAACTTGCCGGCCATTCGTGCCCTGGCGTCGACCACCGCGTAACCGCCATCACGGGGTGATGCCTTATTGCCGTCGCCACGGCATCGATAAAATCATCGCCCGCGCCGCGAACACCCTGGCGGCGCGGTAGATGATCATTCCACGATATCAGCGGGAGGACAGCGCCTGCTTGACCCTCTCGATCGTCACGATCGCAGCACCCTCGATCGGCACCAGCGTCGCCTGTGTATCACGACGGCCCTGATACTCGATCTTCCCTTCCTTCAGGCCGCGCTCGCCAATCACGAGCCGATGCGGTACGCCGATCAATTCCCAGTCCGCGAACATCACGCCCGGCCGCTCGCCGCGATCATCCAGGATCACGTCGATGCCGGCGGCGCGCAACGTCTCGTACAGACGATCCGCCTCCGATCGCACCAATTCGCTACGGTCATATCCCATCGGGCACAACACCACTTCGAACGGAGCGATCGATTCCGGCCAGATGATGCCCCGAGCATCGTAGTTCTGCTCGATAGCGGCACCGAGAATCCGCGTAATACCAATCCCGTAGCACCCCATCTGCATCGACTGGGGCTTGCCGTCCTCGCCAAGGCAGGTGGCCTGCAGCTTGTCCGAATAATTCGTCCCCAATTGAAACACGTGTCCGACTTCGATGCCGCGGCACAATGCCAGCACGCCCTTGCCATCCGGCGAAGGATCGCCCGCAAGCACGTTACGGATATCGGCGATCTGCACGTCGGTCGGCACCGGCAGGTCGCGCCCCCAGTTCACTCCGGTGAAGTGATAGTCGACCGCGTTCGCGCCGCAGACGAAATCATGCATGGCCGCCACGGTACGATCGACGAACAGCGTGAAAGGCTTCAGGGCCTGGATGGGGCCAAGATAGCCCGGCGGCGTGCCGAAGGTATCGACAATCTCGGCCTCCGTCGCCATCCGCGCATTGGCCATGCGCGGCAGCTTCGACACCTTGATCTCGTTCATTTCATGATCGCCACGCAGCAACAGCATGACAATGGTCGCGGGTTGGCCACCGCCGTTGTTCAGCTCGTCAAGAGGCGCATCCACGGCCATCACGATCGACTTCAGCGTCCGTTGCAGCGGGATGCCTAATTGCTCCGCCACCGCCTCGCACTTGGCGCGACCGGGCGTGGCCGTCTTTGCAAACGGCTCGGTCGCCGCGGCGCGCGCATGCCCTGGCGCCACGGCCTCCGCCGCCTCGATATTCGCTGCGTAATCGGATGTCGGGCAATAGACGATCGCGTCCTCGCCGGTATCGGCGATGACATGGAATTCGTGCGAACCCGTACCGCCGATCGAGCCATTGTCGGCCACTACCGCGCGGAACGTCAGGCCGAGACGGTTGAAGATACGCACGTAGGCATCGAACATCGCCTGGTACGACACCTTCATGCCAGCGACGTCCTTGTCGAACGAGTACGCGTCCTTCATGATGAATTCGCGGCCGCGCATCACGCCAAAACGCGGACGGATCTCATCCCGGAACTTGGTCTGCACCTGATAGAAATTGACCGGCAATTGGCGATAGCTACGGATTTCCTTACGCGCGATGTCCGTGATCACCTCCTCGTGCGTCGGGCCGACGACGAAGTCGCGGCCATGCCGGTCCTTCAAGCGCAGTAGTTCCGGGCCGTATTTCTCCCAGCGGCCCGACTCCTGCCATAGTTCGGCCGGCTGGATTGCCGGCAGCAACACTTCCAACGCCCCCGCCGCGTCCATTTCCTCGCGTACGATTTTCTCGACCTTGCGGATCGATCGCAAGCCGATCGGCAAATAGTCATAGATGCCGCCGGCCACGCGCCGGATCATGCCCGCGCGCAACATCAGTTGATGGCTGACGATCTCGGCGTCCGATGGCGCTTCCTTCAACGTGCCGATGAAAAATCGCGATGCTTTCATGCAGTAGGGTTCCGAATTAAATAGCGCCGGCAACAGACCGGTCAGGCGCCTAGCGTGCCACCCGCCGCGCTTGTCGACAGGCGTATGTGCCGGTTCGGGAAAGGCACCGCGTGCCCGCTCCAAACCACCGCACCTTGCTCCCGAAAACGGCCTGTGGCGGCGCCGCGAAGGCGTCCGGACCGTCCCGGGGTGTCAAGCGCACACATATCTGTTTATAATCAAAGCAATTTTAAAGGATTCGAAGGTGGTTGTATGCTTGATCGTGAAGGCTTTCGCCCGAACGTCGGCATCGTGCTGCTGAACGCGCGCAATGAGGTCTTCTGGGGCAAGCGTCTGCGTGAACATTCCTGGCAGTTTCCGCAGGGCGGGATCAAGTACGGCGAGACGCCTGTCCAGGCGATGTATCGGGAGTTGCACGAGGAAATCGGACTGCTTCCGGAACACGTGAAGGTCATCGGCCGTACGCGTGACTGGCTGCGATACGAGGTGCCGGATAAGTTCATACGTCGCGAGGTTCGTGGGCATTATCGCGGACAAAAGCAGATATGGTTCCTGCTGCGCATGGTGGGTCGCGATTGCGATATTTGCTTGCGAACCACCACGCATCCGGAGTTCGATGCCTGGCGTTGGAACACCTATTGGGTACCGCTTGACGCGGTGATCGAGTTCAAGCGCGATGTCTACCACCTCGCATTGACCGAGCTGTCGCGCTTTGTGCGTCGCACCACGGCCAAGCCCGGCAAAGACCTTCCACTCGATGGGGGTTCGGCGCCGGGCAGTACCGACGATATGCGCGCCGACAGTGACACATCATGCACCGGCAACGACGCGGTATGTCGCGGTGAAGCGGATGAGGCCGACCACCGACGTAACGGTTCGAAACACGCCATGGATGCGCAGGCGGCGGACTGTACAACGACGGGTTGTGCATTGTCGGGTACGATAGCGGACGCTTTGCCGATGCAAACCCCTGTCCAGGACGTGGTCACCGAGCGCTACAGCGGTACGCCGCCTCTCGCCACATCCGACGGTCAGGCTGGCATCGCCGGGAGGGCGACGGTAGGTGGTGCGCTGGTGGTGATCAGCGCGCTAACCGTCGGGGTGTCGAGCGGCCTGCCGCTTCCGCCGCTGCCGCGTCGTCCAGCCGCATTCAAATAACCAGGATTCCGACAGCGTGATGTTTTCGAAGGTGGCGCCGCGCATGCGGCGAGCGGTCCAGTTCACAATGGCCGCGGCGTGTTGCGCCGCGGCATGTGCTTCATTGAGTGCGGTGTCTTCGCTGCCGATGCTGTCAGGCCTGTCACCCATCGGCATTGCGCATGCCGCTGATCCGGATGGAACCGGGAATAACGGTGATGGTCTCTCGGAAGGTCGCAGCCTGATGGATATGGTGACGGGACGCGATGACAATTGGCAGGAAATGCCGGTGGCATCGTTG
This sequence comes from Robbsia andropogonis, assembly GCF_000970345.1. Lineage (GTDB taxonomy): Bacteria > Pseudomonadota > Gammaproteobacteria > Burkholderiales > Burkholderiaceae > Robbsia > Robbsia andropogonis. The sequence goes on from NZ_LAQU01000029.1 coordinate 7,219, forward strand.
CCGCCGCTGCCGCAAGACAAGAACTTGCTGCCGTTCCAGGTTTCGTCGCAGGCCGAATTGACCTTCCTGATCGACAAGACGTCGATCACCATCGGCAAGGACGGCGTTGTCCGTTACACGGTCGAGGTCAAAAGCCAGGCCGGGGCGCGCAATATTCGCTACGAGGGCATCCGTTGCGCGAATTACTCGTGGCGCCTCTACTCTGGAACGAATTCAGATGGCACCGCTTGGGATAATGCATCGACCGAGTGGATGCGAATTCAGCCAAATCCGATGAACGGCTATCAGGACGCGTTGTATAACGACTATTTCTGCAGTAACAAATCGCCCGTCACAAGCGTGAAGTCCATCATCGAGTACATCCGCTACAACCGCAGCCTGCGGACAAGCCAGTACCGCAATTAAGCGCCATGGGGTCGGCACGACCCCGCTTCTCCGTTGGGCCCCAATCATCCATCCACTGATTTAAACAATCACCAGATTGTCACGATGGATCAATTCCGGCTCATACATATAGCCGAGGATCGATTCGATCTCTTGACTTGCATGGCGTAGAATGCGCTGCGCCTCGACGCTGCCGTAGTGCGTAATGCCTCGGGCGATTTCCCGGTTGTTTTCATCGACACAGGCAATGATGTCGCCGCGGCTGAACGTGCCCTGGACAGCGACCACGCCAATCGGCAGCAGACTCTTTCCTTCGTCCACCACCTTGCGGCAAGCGCCGGCATCGATCACGACGTGCCCACGCAGTTGCAGATGATCCGCCATCCATTGTTTACGCGCCGCCAGCCGGGCGGTACGGGCAACCAATTGGCTTCCTACCGCCTCACCCTGGGCGAGCCGAACCAGCACATCGGGCTCGCGGCCCGACGCGATGATTGTTGCCGCGCCGCTATGCGCCGCGCGCTTCGCCGCCAGAATCTTGGTAAGCATCCCGCCACTGCCGATCGCCGTGCCGGTACCGCCCGCCATCAACTCCAGCGCCGGATCGCCGGCGTCGGCATGGCGCACCAGCGTCGCATGCGGGTCCTTGCGCGGATCCGCGGTATAAAGCCCGGGCTGGTCCGTCAGGATCACCAACGCATCGCCTTCAATCAAGTTTGCGACCAGCGCGCCCAAGGTGTCGTTGTCGCCGAAACGAATCTCGTCCGTGACCACCGTGTCGTTCTCGTTGATGATTGGTACGACCCCGAGTCGCAGCAACGTGGTCAATGTCGAACGAGCGTTCAGGTAACGCTCGCGATCAGCCAGGTCGGCATGCGTCAATAGAATCTGCGCGGTACGGATGCCATGCGCGGCGAAACTGGTCTCGTAGACCTGCACCAGCCCCATCTGGCCGACGGCGGCCGCAGCCTGCAACTCGTCGATTTCCTTCGGTCTGCGCACCCAGCCGAGCCGTTGCATCCCTTCGGCAATGGCCCCGGAACTCACCAACACGACTTCCTTGCCCGCTTGACGCAGCGCCGCGATCTGCTCGGCCCAACGGGCGATTGCACTGCGGTCCAAGCCACGGCCATCGTTCGTGACCAGGCTGGAACCCACTTTTACCACCAGACGTCTCGCACCGGCAATGACCGAGCGCACGGCGTCCCCCTGGTCGACGGCATCACGATCAAGATCCGCGGCAAACCGCCCTGACACGACGCCGGGCGCAGCATCAACGGCGGGCATCACGGGCCGCGGGTCCGAGCCTCGCGGGTGCACCGCGCGCTCGTCGCCCGTCGCCACCTCTGCAATCGCCTGTTCGCTCCGCTGGCCCTTCACCGCGTCTTTCATTGTGCCCTTCACTACGTGGGTTGTCGTCCGTTGCCGCCTGGTCTGCACGTCGGTGGCGTCACGCGTCACGCGTCGCCGGCGTCCGGCACGTCACGGAAGCGCGGGTCGGCCGCGACCTCCTCGGCATGCGCTTCGCGTCCGGCTTCACCTGTGGCGACCAGGTGCTCATAGATCGCGAGCACCAGGCTATCGCAGCCTTCGCCGCTCAGCGCGGAAATCTCGAAGACCGGCCCCTTCCAACCGAAGCGCTTGACGAAATCCTTGACCTGCTTCGCCCGTACGTCCGCTGGTAGCATATCCACCTTGTTCAGTACCAGCCAGCGGGCCTTTTCGTGCAGCGACGCGTCATATTTGCGCAGCTCGTTGACGATTGCCTTCGCCTCCGCCACGGGGTCTGTCGCGGCATCGAACGGTGCGACATCGACGATATGCAGCAACAGGCCCGTACGTTGTAAATGGCGCAAGAACTGGTGCCCCAATCCCGCCCCTTCCGCCGCCCCTTCGATCAGACCCGGAATGTCGGCGATGACAAAGCTCTTGCCCGGTGCAACGCGGACGACGCCCAGGTTTGGCGCCAACGTCGTGAACGGATAGTCGGCGATTTTCGGCTTGGCGTTCGAGACCGAGGCGATAAACGTCGACTTGCCGGCGTTCGGCATGCCGAGCAACCCCACGTCGGCCAACACCTTCAACTCCAGCTTCACCATCCGCTTCTCACCCACGGCGCCATCCGTCTTTTGCCGTGGCGCCCGGTTCGTACTGGACTTGAAGTGAATGTTGCCCAGTCCGCCCGCACCGCCCTCGGCGATGATGACTTCCTGGTTGTGCTCGGTCAGGTCGGCAATCAGCTCACCGGTGTCGAGATCGGTGATGATCGTACCCACTGGCATGCGCAAATGAATATCTTCGCCGCCTTTGCCGTAGCAATCGGCACCTCGACCGTTTTCACCGCGGCGCGCCTGATGCTTGCGTGCATAGCGATAGTCGATCAGGGTGTTGATGTTGCGATCCGCCACCGCGTACACGCTGCCGCCACGGCCGCCATCCCCGCCATCGGGGCCGCCGAACGGCACGAATTTTTCGCGGCGCATCGACGCACTGCCGTTGCCGCCGTCGCCTGCCAGCACTTCTATCCGTGCTTCATCAATGAATTTCATCGTACCGTTCTCGTCGGTGTGGGCACGCGGGGCGCGCCATGAATGCGGTCACGCTCTTACGTCACGTAAACCCGCCAAATGGCGGCCGTCTAGCGGGTGTTGCCGCCGGACCAGGCCACGCAGTCGGGTGGTCACGCTGGTCACGTCACGTAAAAGCGCGTCATCTAAAATGCGTCATAAAAACGCAGAAGGCCCCGCTCAGCGCGGGGCCTTCGACGCGATGCCAGCGGGTGCGATGTGCGATCACACCCAGGGCATCACGGGGCCGAAGCCCCGCTACGAACTGCTTGCGGAATCAGCGAAATTACGCTGCTGCCGGCAGCACGGTCACGAATTGCTTCTTGCCCGCGCCCTTCACTTGAAACTGCACGTGACCGTCGGTCAACGCGAACAGCGTGTGATCCTTGCCGATACCAACGTTTGCGCCAGCGTTCACGCGCGTGCCGCGTTGACGGACGATGATGCCGCCTGCATTGATTGCCTGGCCGCCGTAGACCTTCACGCCGAGGCGCTTGGATTCCGAATCGCGACCGTTGCGGGATGATCCGCCTGCTTTTTTGTGTGCCATGTTTGAACTCCGAGGCGCTGCGCGCCAGTGACGTCAGAAGTGCCGAACGAGACCGGAAGGATTATCCTTCGATGGCGTCGATACGGATCTGCGTGTAATTCTGACGGTGGCCACCATGCTTCTGGTAGTGCTTCCGACGGCGCATTTTGAAAATCGTCACTTTGTCGTGACGGCCGTGTGCCAAGACAGTTACCTTGACGGAAGCCCCACCGACCAGCGGCGTACCGAACTTAATCGATTCGCCTTCGCCCACTGCGAGCACCTGGTCGAGCGTGATTTCTGCGCCAATGTCTGCCGGTATCTGTTCTACTTTCAATTTTTCGCCGACGACGACTTTATGCTGCTTGCCGCCGGTTTTTATGACCGCGTACATTGATAAACCTCACTCGAGTACTGATGTTTTCCGCGCACAATGCGCGAGAACCGGGAAGTATAAGCAAAAAGACCAGATTGGTCAAATAGTTGCGCAGCATAAGCTGTCGTCGTTGACAGGATCGTGCGTGCGACGCAACACAATATCGTTCGCCGGCACCTGAGGCGTCGAGAGCGGCCGTAACCGACTTCGAGCCTACTTCGTTCTATAATCCGCGCTATCTCGTACTTACGGTGCCGTCCTTGACTGCCGCTTCCCACACCACGACATCGTCCGCCTCCCTGCTCGCGCCCATCGAAGTCGATATGCGTGCCGTAGATCGCGTGGTCCGTGCCAGCCTCGCTTCCGAGGTCGTGCTGATCAACCAGATCTCCGAGTACATCATCGGCGCTGGCGGCAAGCGGCTACGTCCCGCGCTGCTACTGCTGATTGCGGGCGCACTGGGCTACGACGACCCGAAGGGCCATCACCATACGCTAGCCGCGGTGATCGAATTCATTCACACGGCAACGTTGCTGCACGATGACGTCGTCGACGAATCGGATTTGCGACGCGGCAAGAAAACCGCGAATGCGGTATTTGGCAATGCCGCCAGCGTGCTCGTTGGCGACTTCCTGCACTCGCGCTCGTTCCAGATGATGGCCAATGTCGGACTGATGCGGGTTATGGAGATCGTCTCGGAGGCAACGAATATCGTCGCCGAGGGGGAAGTTCTGCAATTGCTGAACATGCATGACCCGGACGTCAACGAAGCACGCTATACCCAGGTCATCCGTTATAAAACCGCACGACTGTTCGAAGCATCGGCGCAACTAGGGGCGGTATTGGCGGGCGCCACCCCGGCATTCGAGGAAGCGGCCACCGAATATGGTCGCCGCATGGGAACGGCGTTCCAGTTGATGGACGATTGGCTCGACTACGCCGGATCGTCCGACGAAATGGGCAAGAATGCCGGCGACGACCTGCGTGAAGGCAAGCCGACGTTGCCATTGATCCATCTAATGGAAAATGGCACCACCGAGGAACGGCAGTTGGCCCGCGACGCGATCGAGCAGGGAGGCACGGACCGCTTCGACACGATTTTCGCCGCCATCCAGCGTAGCGGTGCGCTGGACTACACGCTGCGCTGCGCGCAACGCGAAGCCCAGGCGGCTGCCGACGCCGTCGCCGGCTTCCCGGACACGCCCCACAAGACCGCCCTGATGGCGCTGTGCACCTACTCGACCGGCCGGAACTCTTGAGGCGTCGGGCCGCCGCCGTGCCTGCCGCGACGATTGCCGTGGAAGACGGACGGCGCGGCGACTGAGCGATCCGTTCGCGCACGGGAGTGTGACGCGATTGTCCCGCACCACCATCGCCCCCTCCGGTTTTTCCCCTTGCAGCGCCCTATCACGCAACACTGCATCTGGAGATGCCCGTGTCCCACGCCCCCTCTCAGCAGAAACGACACTGGCTCACCCCGGAGCGGGTGCGGCTGTATGCCTGGGCGTCGCTGGCGGTGACGGGGATCACGATCGGCCGGTTGTATTACTATGCAGCCATCGGTATCGCGGTGCCCGGTGGTTATGATTTCGCCGATTTCTGGAGCGCATCCTGGCTCGCGCTGCATGGACAAGCCATCCAGGCGTACGACTACAAGACACTGCTCAAGGTGGCGGTGACGATCTCGCCGGAACTGTCGGTCATCGGCCCCTGGCTGTATCCGCCCACCTATTTGCTGATGATCTGGCCGCTGGCGTTGCTGCCCTTCCCCGTGTCGTATCTCGCGTTCGAAATCGTTGCGGCGGCGGTGCTCGGCCTGATGCTTCGCCGCCTGCTGCCCATGAATGCAGCACGCTGGCCGATCGCGGCGATCTGCTGTTTCCTGCCGAATCTGCTGCACGGACAAAACGGCACGATGACGGCGTGCCTGGGCCTGGCCGCGCTGCTGCTGCTTGGCGCGAATCGGCAGGTCTGGGCCGGTGTCTGTATCGGACTGTTGTCGGTCAAGCCGCAACTGGCCATTCTGTTTCCCATCGCACTACTGTGTGGACGGATGTGGACCGCATTCGTGTCGGCGGCAGTGACCGCCGCGGTATTTGCCGGCATCGCCATGTGGGTAGTAGGACCGGGCGCATTCGCCGCATTTATCCATGCAAATGGCTTTGCCCGACAGTCGCTCGTCGACGGCACCTTTCCATGGTGGCAGATGACCACGCTCTATGCGACGCTGCGCCTGCTGCACGTGCCCGTGACCGCAGCGCTGGTCGCGCATGCGGCAGTCGCTGTCGCCGCAACGGCCGCCATGGTCTGGATCTGGTTCCGCCAACCGTCGTACGCGATTCGCGCGGCCGCCTTGGTCACGGCAACGCTATTGATCAGCCCCTACCTTTACCTGTATGACGCGGTCTGGCTGGCCATTCCGATTGCCTTCGTCGTGCAGCATGCGCTTCAGCATGGATGGTTGCGTGGCGAACGAGAAATGCTGCTACTGGCGTGGATGCTGCCCGTGGGTGCGGACTCGATTGCACGGCATTACAACGTGGGGTTGGGGCCACTGGTCTGCATTGGCGTGCTGGTGTTTCTGGTCATCCGAACGGCGCGGACCGATGCAAAAATTTTCGGCAAAAAGCTTGCTCATTCTTAAAAAAATTTGCTATAGTTCCACCTCTCGACGCGGCGCGAACCTTTGTGTGGTAATAAAACAAGGCGCGAAATGTCGGAAACGGGGTGTAGCTTAGCCTGGTAGAGCGCTACGTTCGGGACGTAGAGGCCGGAGGTTCGAATCCTCTCACCCCGACCAGAATTTAGTCCTGATCAGTCAGGGCGAAAAAACCGCCAAGTCCGCTCGGCGGTTTTTTTTCGTCTTGGGATATCGAAAAATACCTCAGGTCCGCTTATCGCGTGGCGGTCGAAAAAACAGCGCAAGGCGCGTCACGCAATATCGATACGTGGCCGATGACGACCAACAACGGTCCTCTTTGCGCCGCACCTGCCAGCGTTCATCGTCACCCTCTCGCCGATCCCTTGGTAACTATTGGCATAGAAGCACCTTCTGCTATAGTCGAAGGCAACTGACCCTTTTCCTTTTTCTCGCAGGCTCACGGCACGCGTGGACACGCTTCCTTTATGGGCGAAGATCGGCATCATCGTTCTTCTGCTGATTCTCTCTGCTTTCTTCTCAATCTCCGAAACCGCGATGATGGCGCTGAACCGCCATCGGTTAAAGTACCTCGCGAGCAAGAATGCCTTCGGTGCCAAACGCACGCAGCGGCTGCTGGCGCAGACCGAGCAACTGCTGAGCCTGATCCTGATCGGCAATAACCTGATCAACGTGATCATCCCAGTGGTGACCACGTCGATCACGCTGGTAATGTTCGGGCATGACAATCTCGTGCTCTCCATCACAACCGGCGTGGTCGCCTTCCTGATCATCGTTTTCTGTGAAATCACGCCGAAGATTGTCGGCGCCAGCTTCCCAGAAAAAATCGCGCTACCGGCCAGTACCGTGCTGGCGCCATTGATGCGCGTCGCACGACCGGTGATATGGCTCGTCAACCTGTTCGCGCTGACGACACTGCGGATGCTACGCATCAACACGCGTGCCGTGCGCGACACGCGGCTCACCACCGAGGAGATTCGCAATATCCTGATTGAATCGGGCGGCTTCATGCCGCTGCAGCACCGCAGCATCCTGATGAATCTGTTCGACCTGGACAATATCGAGATTGGCGACGTCATGGTGCCGCGGCGCCGCATCGCGGGGCTCGACCTCAATCAGGACATGGATCTCATCGTCCGCCAGTTGGTGAACTGCCAGCATAACAAGCTGGTGGTGTTCGATACCGACATCGATCGTATCGTCGGCGTGCTGCATGTGCGCAAGACATTGGCATCGCTGCATACGCGGGAGCTGACGAAGAACACGATTCGCGGCATGCTGGATGAGCCCTACTTCATCCCCGAAGGCACACAGGTCTTCCAACAGTTGCGCTACTTCCAGGAAAACCGAAAACGCATCGGCATCGTCGTCAACGAGTACGGCGAAGTACAGGGCCTGGTCACGCCCGAGGACATCATCGAAGAGCTGACCGGCGAATTCACCACATCGACGCCACGCAGCTCGGCGTCTCGCGGTGGGTGGAGCGCCGCCGGCGACTGCGTGGTGTCGGGCGGGACGCCGTTACGCGAGTTGAATCGAACGTTGGGATTGTCCTTGCCGATCGATGGCCCGAAAACCTTGAATGGCTTGATATTGGAAGTGCTGACGGAAATTCCGGAAGGCAACGTCGCCCTGCGAATTGGCGACTGCTTGGTGGAAGTCGTCCAGATCGACAACCAGGCCATTCGCGCGGTCAAGCTGTTCCGTCCCGCGTCCGTCGCGCCCACAATGTATTAAACAGCCATCGGCCAGACGGAACAACCGGCGGGAAGAAGACCTGTACGGCATGGCAATGCACCGCAAGGCGCGGCGCGTCAGGACACCACACGGTTGCCCCACACCATCCGGTCGACTGTTCAATACGCCGCGGACCGGGCGATCATCGATGCTCCCAAGCCGGAATGCGATGCCGCGATGCTCTACGTACCAACTCACCCAGACGACCGTACCGCGGCCAGCGATGCGCCCGTCGTGCAGTGGCTCGACCGAATATTGGCGGATGCCAGACTGCGCCGTGCGTCGGACCTGCACTTCGAACGTAGCGCCCGTGGGTGGCGACTGAGGCTGCGGATAGACGGCGTTTTACACGACGTCCCCAGCCCGCCGCTGCACTTGCGCGACGCCCTGCTTGCCCGCGTGAAGACATTGGCTGGCCTCGATATCGCTGAACATCGCCGGCCCCAGGACGGTCGCCTCGTCCTCCCGCTCGGCCCTGCGCGCGAGGAGGCGTTTCGCGTCAGTACGCTGCCGACAATACACGGTGAAAAGCTGGTGTTACGCAGGCTCGATGTGTTGCCACCCACCTCCGACATCGGACTGCTGGGCCTCACCGCCGATCAAGTAGCGACGGTCACCGCCGCGTTGTCCGCATCGCACGGCATGATCGTCCTGACCGGACCCACCGGAAGCGGCAAGAGCCTGACGCTGTTCTCGATGCTGCAGACCCTGCTGCACGACGGCATCAATATCTGCACGGTGGAAGACCCGGTGGAGATTCGCCTGCCTGGCGCAAATCAGGTGTCGATCCGGGACAAAGCCGGTCTCGATTTTCCGACGGTGCTGCGCGCCTTGCTGCGTCAGGACCCGGACGTCATCATGATCGGCGAGATCCGCGATACACGGACCGCGGATATCGCGGTCCAGGCAGCGCAAACCGGTCACCTTGTCCTGTCGACCCTTCACACCAATGACGCGCCCTCGACCATTGCGCGGTTGGAAGACCTCGGCGTGGCCCCTTACCGGATCGTCGACACCGTACGACTCGTCGCCGCGCAACGGTTGCTGAGACGCCTGTGCGGCATATGCCGGCGCCCCGACCCACGGCATGAGCAGGAATGGGTCGCCGGCAACAATCGGGAGTGCAAGGACTGCAACGGCATTGGCTATCGCGGCCGCATCGGGGCATTCCAGTTGATGCCGCTGAGTGACAGCCTGCGCGCCCATATCGCAGCGGCGCATCGGCATCCGCATCGATATGTCGACGTCCCCGCGCCGCACGCCGGCCACGGCGGACAGGATATTCGCGACGTGCTCCATGCGCTTCCAACGCTGCACGATGCCGCGCTCGCGCACGTGGCCGCGGGACATACGACTCGCGATGAGATGCGTCGTGTGCTTGGCCCCTGTGCGGCCCACCTCCCGCCCTCCCGGGTCGTGCCCATCCCGGAGATCGGCTGATGCACCGGGGCAGACGTGCTTCCACGCGACGCGCGGGGCCGCAGACCCTGGGCGATGCAGGCATCCTCCGGCGCATGACGGGCGTCAAGGCCGTCCGCGTGACGCAAGCACACACGCTGATGCGGCAGCTCGGCGAGCTGTTGACGGCAGGCATCGACATTGTCGAAGCGCTGGATGTCCTATCCGCGAGTACTGCGAACGTTGGCGTTGCAGCATTGGCACTCCGTCTGAAGCGGCAGTTGCTACATGGCAAATCGTTGTCCGATGCGCTGGGGGACCATCCCCGGCTGTTCGATCGCACGAGCGTAATGTTGGTCCGCCAAAGCGAACGCGCCGGCACGCTGGGTGAGGCGCTATGCGACGCCGCGAATCTGTGCGAGCGCCAGGCTGCATACCGTATCGCGATCCGCCGCGCCCTAGCCTACCCGATCTTCGTTTGCTGCGTGTCCATCGGCTTGATGACGGGCCTGATGATCTGGAGCGTGCCCGCTTTCGCACAATTGTTTGCCAGCTTCGATGCACCGCTACCGGTGCTGACACAATGGATCATCGCACTGTCCGCGGGCCTGCGTGACGGGCTCGCATCACTACTGCGCGGCGTGGGCCTTGGCGCGGCGATCGGCGTGACGCTGGCGTTGTTGCGCGCAACGCCGGCACTGCGGACGCCGATAGATGCCACCTGCGCACGGTGGCGCGGCAGGGGGCGCCGGGTCCTCTCGACTTGCGCGGATGCCGTGCCGGGCGTGGCCTCCTGGCGCCGCAACGCGCGTTTTGCCGGGTGGGGCATGGCGCTCGCCACGTTGCTCGACGCGGGTATCCCATTGCACGACGCATTGCGGGCGATGGCGGACGGCGATCCAGGTGGCGCACAGGGCACGCAGGCGATGCTGCAACGGTTCCTGGCCGGCAAGATCGCACACGGCGCGACGCTCGCGCAAGCGATGCGAGCGAGCCATGCATTTAACGAAGACGCGCTACGCTTGACCGCGGTCGCCGAACGCACCGGCGCGCTGGCGTCGATGCTAGGTGCCCTCGCGCGACGGCAACGTGCCGCCGTGCATGACCGCATCGAGCAATGTATCCGCTGGATCGAGCCGGCAGCGCTGCTGGTGTGTGGCGCGGTGGTCGGCGTTGTTATTCTCGCCTTGTACCTGCCGATTATCAAACTCGGCGAGGTGATATAGGATGGGGCCCGTTCGGATCGAGGATATAGGCATGGATGGCAAGACCTGGAACGCGATGGCAGCCGTCGAGGCGTGGCAAACGTTTGCCTCCTGGCCGTTGCCGCTGCAATGGTTGTTCGTCGGGCTGTTCGGCGTGGTGATCGGCAGTTTTCTGACCGTCGTCATCCATCGCGTTCCGATCATGATGGCGCGCGCGTGGGAAGCAGAGCGCGCATTCGATCTGGTCGGCCCCGCCGCTAGAGTCGACGATGACCTCGTGCGCGGGCGCGCCCTCGCGGGCCAAGCCGTCAGTGCACAGGGGGCTTCGGACGTGAACGACGACCAGGCCGGACGCCGGAGCGTGACAACGGATCAACGCTTCGATCTGATACAGCCGCGTTCGCATTGCCCGCATTGCGGCCACACGCTGACCTGGTATGAAAACCTGCCGCTGCTGGGCTATCTGCTTGCGCGCGGCCGATGCCGGGCGTGCGGCACCGGTATCGGTCTCTTCTATCCAACCATCGAAGCCGCGACATTGCTCCTGGCACTGGCGGCGTTCTGGCGTTTCGGCGCGGAGTGGCAGGCACTGGCGGGCTTTGGACTGCTCAGTACGTTGCTCGTCCTGGCGTGCATCGACGCGCGCACGCAGTTCCTGCCCGATGTGATCACCCTGCCGTTGCTCTGGGTGGGCCTGTTGCTGAACCTGCCGATATGGTCGCATGGCTGGCATGCGATGGCGGCGCATGGACCAGCAACCGGACCGGGCGCCTCCGATAACGGATCCGGATTTCTGCTGCCCGATGCGATCGATGCGAATGGCGCGGCGGGCGCGAGCGGTGGAGCCGATTCAGGGATCGGGTCCCTGCTCGCCGATGCCGCTTTTCCCCCACGCATGCATGAAGGGTTATTCTGTCCCCTGTCCGAAGCGGTGATCGGTGCCGCGGTCGGCTATCTGTTCCTTTGGGCCGTGTACTGGGTCTTTCGCCTGGTACGCGGCAAGGAAGGCATCGGATATGGCGACTTCAAGCTGCTGGCCGCGCTGGGCGCCTGGTTTGGCTGGACGGCATTGCCGCAAATCATTCTGGTGGCGGCGTTGAGTGGCAGCGTCATCGGGATGGCCGCACTGGCGCGGGGCCGTGTTGCCCGCGACGAGCCGTTACCGTTCGGACCGTATCTGGCCATCGCCGGTGCCATCACCTTGCTGTTTGGCGATCTGATGACGTCACTGGTCACGCCCTGGGCGATCGGTCTCTGACGACCCGTGCAATGCGTACCCGCGAGCCACGAACATAAGGAACCTCATGCCTTTGTCTCCCGAGACCATCGCCGCCGCGCCGGCACGCCTGTTGCGAATTGGCTTGACCGGCGGCATCGGCAGCGGCAAGACGCTTGTCAGCGACGCACTGGCCACTCTTGGCGCCTACGTGATCGACAGCGACCTGGTGGCACACGCGGTTACGGCGCCCGGTGGTAGCGCCATCGCGCCGATCAGGGATGCGTTCGGGCCCATTTTCATCAACGGGGACGGCGCACTGGACCGGCCACGGATGCGTGACAAGATCTTCACGGACCCGCACGCCCGGCGACAACTGGAAGCGATCACGCATCCTTTGATCCGCGCCGCCATCGACGCTGAGAGCGCCAGCGCCGCGCGGCGCACGCCGGCGCCTGCCTATCTGGTTTTTGCCGTGCCATTGCTGGTGGAGTCGGGACAAACCGAGCGCTACGACCGTATTCTGGTGGTGGATTGCGACGTCGAGACGCAAGTGACGCGGGTCGTTACGCGGCGGGGACTGCCGGAGGTGCAAGTGCGTGCGATCATCGCCTCGCAGGCCAGCCGGGAAGCACGGCTGGCCGTTGCCGACGATGTGCTGTTGAATCAGGATGTCGCTTTGGATGCATTGCACACCGAAATTGCGTCACTCCATCGCCGTTACGTGGAGATCGCGCGTTGCGGTACGGATGACCCCGCATTAGAATGACACGTTGGCACGGCCCGCGCGCCGCGTTGCGCCGTTTTCACTTGACGCCGCGACATGCGCGTTACCGACCTCACTTGCCGTGGCGCGTAACGCGACGCGGCAAGAATGACGAATTTCATGCGAGCGGCGGGCGAACCTCGCACCCGCTGCGCCACCCTGTCCTAAAGGCGATTCCGCTTGAATATTCTTTACGAATATCCGTTCAACGAACGCATCCGGACCTTGCTGCGGCTGGAAGATCTGTTCGAGCGATTTGTGTTCTTCCTCGAACAGGAAGATCCACGCATGCATCATGCCGCGTTGACGACGCTGTTTGAAATCGCCGATGTCACCGGACGCACCGACCTGAAGTCCGACCTGTTCAAGGAACTCGAACGCAAGAAGCAAGCGTTGACACCTTTGCGCGACAACCCGGATATCGAGCAAAACCGTCTGGAGTCCCTGTTGAGCGGATTTGATGATGCTCTGAACGGTCTGACCCAGTTGCATGGCAAGCCAGGGCAGCATCTGATCGAAAACGAATGGCTGAGCGGCATCCGCAGCCGCATGGTTGTGCCCGGAGGGACCTGCAAGTTTGACCTGCCGTCGTTCTACGCATGGCAGCAACATCCGGCGGACGTACGTCGCAGGGACATCACCAACTGGATTCGTCCGGTGCTGCCGCTTTACGAAGCCGCCAAACTGGTGCTGCGCCTGGCACGCGAATCAGGTCATGGCAAAAAGGTCATGGCCGCGCAAGGCAGCTATCAGGAAATGCTGTCTGGCCGCAGCTATCAGTTGATGCAGATATGGGTGGAACCCGACATGGGAGCGATCCCGGAAGCCAGCGCCAATAAGTACATGTTGTGGGTACGCTTCACCGTCCAGGATGGTGATATGAAACCCCGCGCGCTCGATCATGACGTCCCGTTCGAGCTACGTCTCTGCAGTTTGTAATACCGTCGTTACGATGACTACCGTCAAATGCCCGACATGCGGCGCTTCGGTCGAATGGAAGCCGGAAAATCGATTCCGCCCGTTTTGCTCCGAGCGTTGCAAGCAAATCGACCTTGGCGCCTGGGCAGCCGAGAAATACACCATCAGCAGCGATGCGCAGGACCCGACACAGGACGGCGAGAGCGGCATCGATCAAGGACCGCCGTTGGAAGGCAGCGACCGTCGACGTATCAACTGACGCGACTGAGCGGCCCACATACAGCCGCGCGGCGTGCACCGCACCGTGTCACATGCGAATGCCGCGGAGGTACATCAGGCCCCGCCCCGCTCCGATGCCAGCCAGGCAATGATCGGTTCGGCGGCCGGGAGCAGCGGCGTGATCGTCACGGGCGTTTCTGCCCAGAAAAAAGCTTGCCCTTCACGTCCGGTCGGTACGCCGTCCCACCGGGTGATCTTGTGAAAAAAAAGCCGCACATAGGCATGCGGATAATCATGTTCCAGCACGCGCCAAGGCACGCTGCCGTGAATGCGCACGCCCAGTTCCTCTTCAAGCTCCCGCGCGAGCGCGGTCTCGACTGTCTCGTCCTCTTCCAGCTTGCCACCAGGAAATTCCCAATATCCGGCATACGGCTTGCCGTCGGGGCGTTGCGCCAGCAGAAAGCGTCCTTGCGCATCGAGCATCACTCCCACCGCAACCCGCGTAACAGGTCTCCCGTCGAGCGTGCGGGTGGGCGCGTCGCGGTCATTCGACGCGCCCACCGCTTCGGTAACGTCACGACTGACCTGGGATTGCGGGATGTCACTCATGGTGCCGACGCCATACGCTTGCCGCACCAATCCCGTGCGAACTGGAACGCCACCCGGCCGGAACGCGAGCCCCGCTCGAGCGCCCAGACCAACGCATCGCCACGCGCCGTTTCCACGGTGGCGTTGTCGCACCCGAAGTGACGCAGCCAGTGCGAAACGATCGATAGGTAGTCGTCCTGCTTGAATGGATAAAAACTGACCCACAAGCCGAAGCGCTCTGACAACGAGATCTTTTCCTCGATGACCTCGCCCGGATGAATCTCGCCATCGCTGGTGTGCTTGTAGGTCTCATTGTCCCGTTGATATTCGGGCAGCAGGTGACGACGATTCGACGTCGCGTAGATAAGCACATTGTCCGACTGCGCCGCGATCGATCCATCCAGCGCCACCTTCAGCGCCTTGTAGCCCGACTCGCCGTCCTCGAACGACAAGTCGTCACAGAAGATCACAAAGCGCTCCGGTCGCGCCGACACGAGGTCGACGATATCGCCAAGGTCGTGCAAATCGTCCTTGTCCACCTCGATCAGGCGCAGGCCGCGGGCGGCATATGCGTTCAGGCAGGCCTTGATCAACGATGATTTGCCTGTGCCGCGCGCCCCGGTCAGCAACACGTTATTGGCCGGACGGCCTTCGACAAACTGCCGGGTATTGCCGTCGATCGACGCTTTCTGGCGGTCGATGTTCTGCAAGTCCGCTAACGTGATCGAGGAAACAGACGGTACCGCCTGAAGATAGCCGCGTCCCTGACGCGTGCGCCAACGGAAAGCAATGGCCTGCTCCCAGGCCACCTCGGGCATCGTCGGCGGCAGCAGCGCCTCCAGCCGGCCGAGCAGTGCCTCGGCCCGCGTCAGAAATTGGTCAAGCTTTTCCATGGGCGCGGCCTCCTCCGCAAAGCGTCGTGTCGACAGGTCAGGACCGATAGTCGGCGTTGATGCTGACGTATTCATGCGACAAGTCGCACGTCCAGATCGTCGCACTGGCGTCGCCGCGCCCCAAGACCACACGTACGGTAATTTCGCTCTGCTTCATCACCCGCTGTCCGTCTTCCTCACGGTAATCCGGATTGCGGCCACCCGACTTCGCCACCCAGACATCGTCCAGATACAAATCGATCCCACCAACATCCAGATCGTCGACACCGGCGTAACCGATCGCGGCGAGGATACGCCCGAGGTTCGGGTCCGAGGCGAAGAACGCGGTCTTCACCAGCGGCGAATGGCCGATCGCATAACCGATCTTTCGGCACTCGGCCGGATTCGCGCCGCCTTCAACGCGGATCGTGATGAACTTGGTCGCGCCTTCGCCGTCCCGCACGATCAATTGCGAGATCTCCTGCGCCACCGCGAGCAAGGCATCGCGCAATGCCGCATAGGCGGGCGCATCGGCTGACATAATCGGCGGCAGTGACGAATGCCCAGTAGCCGCAATGATGAACGAGTCGTTCGTCGAGGTATCGCCATCGATCGTCACGCAGTTGAAAGAGCGGTCCGCGATGTCCTTGACCAATGCATCCAGCAAAGCGGGCGCGATGCCGGCATCGGTCGCCATGAAGCCCAACATCGTCGCCATGTTCGGCTTGATCATGCCGGCACCCTTGCTGATGCCGGTAATCGCCACGCGATGCCCGTCGATCGTCACTTCACGCGACGCCGCTTTCGGCAGCGTGTCCGTCGTCATGATCGCCTGAGCGGCCTCATGCCAATGCGCGGGCGACTGTTGCGCCAACGCCTGCGGCAGACCCGCGACCAGACGATCGACCGGCAGTGGTTCGAGAATCACGCCCGTGGAAAACGGCAGAATCTGCTTTGCATCCAACCGCAGTAACGCCGCGAGTTCGGCGCAAGTCTGACGCGCATGCGCCATGCCGGGCGCACCGGTCCCGGCGTTCGCATTGCCTGTATTGACCACCAGCGCCCGGATGCCCGGCGCGCCCGCCTCGCGCTGCGCCGACAGGTGTTCACGACACACGGTCACTGGCGCGGCGCAAAACCGGTTCAACGTAAAGACACCAGACACGCTCGTGCCCTCGTCGAACCGCATCACCAGCACATCCTTGCGGTTCGGCTTGCGAATATGCGCCTCGGCCCACCCCAGTGTCACGCCGGCGACGGGATGCAGTTGTTCGGCACGAATGTCAGGAAAATTAACGGCCATCGCGCGGCCCTCTCGAAAAAGATCTTCAGAAAAACACCGCCAGCATCAGCTCAGCTTGCCGTGACATTGCTTGTATTTCTTGCCGCTGCCGCAAGGACAAGGGTCGTTGCGCCCCACCCGCGGCACCGCCGCACCATCTTCCGCCACAGGCGTATGGGCCGGCGGCGCGGCAATCGGCGATTCATCGGTCTGCCCGTAGCGCCCGGCCGACGCCGCGGCCGGATGCACGCCGGCGGCCAGCATCGCGGCCGAACCGCTGGACACGGCGCCCGCCGCCACTGCAATCGGTGCCCGCGTGCCCGGCACACCTACACCGGATACGGCTACATCGCCATGCTGAACGATCTCCGCGCCAGTCTCGTCGCTGGAATGGAAGGCGACGCCGGCCAGCTCTTCCGCCGCCAGCTCCTCCACGCGTTCCGTCGCGTCTTCGAGCTGCTCTGGTGACTGGATCTGTACGGTCATCACGAAGCGGATCACCTCGGACTTGATCGCATCCAGCGTCTGCGCGAACAACTCGAACGCCTCGCGCTTGTATTCCTGCTTCGGGTTCTTCTGCGCATACCCACGCAGATGGATACCCTGACGCAAGTGATCCAGCGCGGCGAGGTGCTCGCGCCAGCGGGAGTCCAGTGTCTGCAACATCACCGAGCGCTCGAAACCATTGAAGCTCTCTCGGCTGACCATGCCGACCTTCATTTCGTAGGTGGCGTCAGCATCCTCGAGCACCTTCTCCAGAACGTCCTCATCGGTCACGTTCTGCGCCGCCTTGACCAGTTCCGTCAATGGCACGAACATCTGCCAGTCGTCGCGTAGTACCTGTTCCAGCCCCTCGAGCTGCCACTGTTCCTCGATACTGCCGGCGGGCACGTAGGTGCGGACCAGATCGTTGAACACCGACGCACGCATCGCCGCGATCGTCTCCGAGATGTCACTGGCTTCCAGCAGCTCGTTGCGCTGCTGATAAATGACCTTGCGCTGATCGTTCGACACATCGTCGTATTCGAGCAATTGCTTGCGGATATCGAAGTTGCGTGCTTCCACCTTGCGCTGCGCGGACTCGATCGACCGCGAAACGATGCCCGCCTCGATGGCTTCGCCTTCCGGCATCTTCAAGCGGTCCATGATCGCGCGAACGCGGTCCCCGGCAAAAATACGCAATAACGGATCTTCCAGCGACAGGAAGAAGCGCGACGAACCCGGATCACCCTGACGGCCCGCGCGACCGCGCAACTGGTTGTCGATGCGACGCGACTCATGCCGTTCAGTACCGATGATATGCAGGCCACCGGCACTCTTCACCTGCTCATGCAGCGTCTGCCACTCGTCGTGCAGTTTCTTGATCATCGCCGGTTTGGCATCGGCCGCAATGCTGTCGTCTGCCTCGACGAAACCGGCCTGCTTCTCGACGTTGCCGCCCAACACGATGTCGGTACCGCGACCGGCCATATTCGTGGCGATGGTGATGACGCCCGGACGTCCCGCCTGCGCGATGATCTCCGCCTCGCGCTCGTGCTGCTTCGCGTTCAGCACCTGATGCGGCAACTTCACCTGGTTCAGCAGATGCGACAGCAACTCCGAGCTTTCGATCGACGTCGTGCCCACCAGCACCGGCTGCCCGCGCTCATTGCACTCCTTGATCTCGCGAATGACCGCATCGTAGCGTTCCTTCGCGGTCTTATATATCTGGTCCTGGCGATCGGTCCGCTTCGGCGGCCGATTGGTCGGGATCACGACCGTTTCCAGGCCGTAGATTTCCTTGAATTCGTAAGCCTCCGTTTCCGCGGTACCGGTCATGCCGGACAGCTTCGCGTACATCCGGAAGTAATTCTGGAACGTGATGGACGCAAGCGTCTGGTTCTCGTTCTGGATCTTGACGCCTTCCTTCGCCTCCACCGCCTGATGCAGGCCCTCGGACCAACGTCGGCCGGACATCAGACGTCCGGTGAATTCATCGACAATGACCACTTCGCCGTTCTGGACCACGTAGTGCTGGTCGATCAGGAACAACGTGTGTGCGCGTAGCGCGGCGTACACGTGGTGCATCAACGTGATGTTCTGTGGTGCGTACAGGCTCTCGCCCTCACCGATCAAGCCCCATTCCGACAACAACTTCTCGGCTTTCTCATGACCACTTTCGGTCAGGAACACTTGGCGCTGTTTTTCATCGACGGTATAGTCACCCGGCACTTCCACGCCGGTACCGTCGGATTTTTCTTCCCCGATCTGACGCGTCAATTCTGCCGGCAGTGCATTCATCCGCACGTACAGGTCGGTATGATCCTCGGCCTGGCCGGAAATGATCAATGGCGTACGCGCTTCATCGATCAAGATCGAATCCACTTCGTCGACGATCGCGAAGTTCAACTGGCGTTGCACGCGGCCTTCTACCTCATAGACCATGTTGTCGCGCAGATAGTCGAAGCCGAATTCGTTGTTCGTGCCGTACGTGATATCCGACGCATACGCCTGCTGCTTCGACGCGTGATCCATCTGCGACAGGTTGACGCCGACGCTCAGCCCAAGCCAGTTGTACAGGCGTCCCATCGACTCCGCGTCACGCTGCGCAAGGTAGTCGTTGACGGTGATCACATGCACGCCATGACCGGACAATGCATTCAGGTAGGCGGCAAGCGTGGCGCAAAGCGTCTTGCCCTCGCCGGTGCGCATTTCGCTGATCCGACCGTCATGCAAGGCCATCCCGCCGATCAACTGCACGTCGAAATGCCGCATGCCCAGCACGCGCCGGCTGGCTTCACGGCATACCGCGAACGCCTCCGGCAGCAACTTGTCCAGCGTATCGCCTTGCGCGATCCGTTGGCGGAACTCGACCGTCTTGCCTTGCAGCTCGGCATCGCTGAGCTTTTCGATCTGCGGCTCTAGCGCATTGATCACGGCGACGGTTTTACGGTACTGCTTGATCAGCCGTTGATTGTGGCTGCCAAATACCTTCTGGAGAATTCCGGAGATCATCAGGTCGTTTCTATGCGTCGCGCCGCGCTATGACGGCAGGTTGATCGGCAGCGGGGATCCCAGACGGATCGACGCATGGATCGCCCTGGCCGGGCCACGGCCCGACGCCGGCGCGGCGATAAAGGCAGCGGGCAGCGTCGGTTTGCTTGTAAAGTGAATTGGGCATTTTATCACGCGACACCCCGCAGCCGCGTGCAACGGTGGTATCTTAGACCATCTGGCGGAATCCACCCGAATCTCGTTCAGGTTATCTGTCCGTTCCTCGCTGCTTATGCCGCCTTTCTCGTCCGTCCCCTGGTCCGACTCTCCTGCTCAAGCGCCCGAGCGCGTCACCGACAAGCCGTCCGGCCAGGCGCCAGCACGCGGGCGTGGCGCCGATCGGCGAACCATTCGGCCGAACGGTCGACCGGATCGCGGCGACCGCGCCAGGCGTCCGGTAGCGATCAGCGATGCACTGGCATCGAACGATGCCTTTGCGGCACTCCGAGAGGGCGTTGCGCGACTTCAGGCGCTGGAGACCGATATCGGCGCCTGCTTGCCCGCCTACCTGTGTGGCAACGTCTCGCCAGCAGGCACGCAAGATGGCACGTTGACACTGCTGACGCCGCATAACGCTTTGGCCGCGCGCCTGCGGCACCTCGCACCAACGTTGGTATCGGCACTGCAGGCGCGCGGTTGGCAGATCGAGGCGATCAAGGTACGCATTCGTCCGGTTGCCGCAACGCCTCCACCCCAGCCGAAAACCGCACGGATCAGTCCGGTAGGGCTTGCCTGCCTCGATGCACTCCGCGCATCACTGGAACCGTCGCCGCTAAAGGATGCACTCGAAACGATGGTGTCGCGGCATGGCAGACATCGTTGAGCAATATGCGCGTGTAGCAAAAACCGCGAGCAAACAAAGTGGCACGCTAAAAAAAACCTGCTGTGGTTCGTTAGAACGCACGCAGGTTTTTGCTTCCGGCCGACACGCCCAGCAACGCGCCTCAGCCAGTTGTCAATAGGCGCCGGCTTTCAGGCATAGACTGATTGCAGGTCCAACGCGACACCCTTGGGTGCCTTTTGAATATCGTCGAACGTAACGATCTCATAAGCGTCTTCATGCGCAAACATTTCGCGCAGCAGCAAATTATTCAATCCATGCCCCGACTTGTACGCAGTATAGGCGCCCAGCAGCGGATGACCGGCAACGTACAGATCACCAATCGCATCCAGGGTCTTATGCTTGACGAATTCATCGTCGTAGCGCAGTCCGTCATTGTTCAAAATGCGGTATTCATCGAGCACGATCGCGTTTTCCATGCTGCCGCCACGCGCCAGGCCCATCTCGCGCATCGCCTCGAACTCGTAAGCGAAACCAAACGTTCTCGCTCGCGCGATATCCCGGATATATGACGTCTCGGCGAAATCCACTTCCACCTCCTGCCCCGTCTTATCCACCGCCGGATGCTGGAAATCGATCGTGAACTTCAGCTTGAATCCGAAGTACGGATCGAGCCGGGCATATTTGTCACCCTCACGCACTTCCACCGGCTTCTTGATGCGAATGAAGCGCTTCAGCGCATTCTGCTCCTCGATTCCCGCCGATTGCAGCAAGAAGACAAACGATGCGGCGCTGCCATCCATGATCGGGATTTCTTCGGCAGTGATATCGACATATAGATTGTCGATTCCCAAGCCCGCGCAGGCAGACATCAAGTGCTCGATCGTCGACACGCGTGCACCATCCTTCTCCAGCACGGAGGCCATGCGCGTGCCGCCGATCGCGTGCGCCCGCGCCGGGATCTCGACGACCGGGTCGAGGTCGACCCGCGTATATACGATGCCGGTGTCCTTGGGCGCCGGACGCAACGTCAGTTCCACCTTGCGGCCCGAATGCAGGCCGATACCGGTGGTCTTGACGATCGTCTTGATGGTTCGTTGTTTCAACATAAGCGTCACTCTTCGTGGTCCTGCGCGCGTTTTCCGCGATTGCCGATGCGCCACAGCGCAATCAACCCACGGAAATTACGTCGAGCGTGCCCCTGGATGGGGTGCCTGTCCAATCAATCGCATCGTTTAGCACACAAACGATTGATTTGATTAATCGGACGCTCTTATTCCATAGTCCGTATTCTACCAAAGCACGCTAAGGCACGATGCTTCATCGTGCTTCATTGTGTTTCGGTTTGTTATCCCTGCAACAACGTTTGCTACGCAAAGCCCTTTCGCTTGATATAGCAAAAACCGTGACAGCCAAATGACACAACGGCTCGACAGGTTGGGGGGAGGCATTCCCCATCCCGTCGAGCCGTTGTCTGAAAGTGCAACTTACGTTGCGTTTAAGCGACGCTCAGGCTCCGATTCCGCCGGCATCCTGCCCGAGATGCGTAATGACGATGTGTCGCCCCAACCTGAAACAGCCCGATGTCAGGCCTGAATCGCACCCTTCATCGGTTGGGAACGTGCCACCAATCGTCATATCGGCGGCGGTATCGGTGTCTGAATGAACATCCACTCTCACGTCCGGATACTGCCGTGCCGCTGCATCACGGTCGACTTTCGAGACAACTACGGATAAAGCGGGCGATCTTGCCGGATGTCCATCGGCAACCGTGCCGACAGCGCCGCCGAATGCAGATCATTCGTCGGTTCCTTTCATCCGATGTCCATTTCGCCGGGGGGCGCGGTGCCCTGCGGGTCCTGAACCCACAATGATGCACGCCTCGCCGTCCTCATAGCTTGTCTAACGGACGATCACTCCGCAATCTTGAGTCAAAAGACTCACGCTTTTAGCGCATCCGCACTCCTGCTCTCTCGAAATCAACCCGTACCGCACCGTCACGACATGGCCGGCACGCGACGTCAGTCCGCCTGCTTGCGCAAGAAAGCCGGAATGTCGTGTGTTTCCACGCCCTTTTCACGCAACGCCGCCACGTGCGCCGACGCCGTCTCACGTGTGTTGCGCCACACCGCCGGTGTATCCAACGAACCGTAGTCGGCAACCCCACTGCCGACGTGGTGCGTGGCATTACCGTGTTGCATGTGGATCATCGCGTTGTCGGTACCGGTACGCAACAGCGTCATCGGTGCAGACTGTGCCTTTTTACCGGCACGACCAAGGCCCGTCGCCACAACCGTCACGCGCAGCGCATCACCCATTGCATCGTCGTACACGGTACCAAAGATCACCGTCGCGTCTTCCGCGGCGTAGCCCTTGATCGTGTTCATCACTTCACGCGTTTCCGACAAGCGCAGCGAGCGGCTTGCCGTGATGTTGACCAGCACGCCACGCGCCCCGGACAAGTCGACACCTTCCAGCAACGGGCTTGCCACGGCTTGCTCCGCGGCCAGGCGTGCGCGATCGACACCGGCAACCGTCGCCGTGCCCATCATCGCCTTGCCCTGCTCGCCCATGACCGTCTTCACGTCTTCGAAGTCGACGTTCACCAGACCGTCGACATTGATGATTTCCGCGATACCGGCCACGGCGTTATGCAGCACATCGTCGGCGCATTGGAAGCACTTGTCCATCTCGGCATCGTCGCCCATGACTTCGAACAACTTGTCATTCAACACGACGATCAGCGAGTCAACGTTCTCTTCAAGTGATTGCGCGCCGGCTTCCGCCACGCGCTTGCGCTTGCCGCCTTCGAACTCGAACGGCTTGGACACCACGCCTACCGTCAGAATCCCCATTTCCTTCGCGCATTGCGCAACCACCGGCGCCGCACCAGTACCGGTGCCACCCCCCATGCCGGCAGTGATGAACACCATATGCGCGCCACGCAGTGCGTCGCAGATGCGCTCACGCGCTTCTTCCGCCGCCGCGCTGCCCATTTCCGGCTTTGCGCCTGCACCAAGGCCGGTCTTGCCCAACTGGATCACCGTGGTTGCCTTCATGCGTGCAAGCGCTTGGGCATCCGTATTCATGCAGACGAATTCCACGCCTTGCACGCCGCGATTGATCATATGCTCGACAGCATTGCCGCCAGCGCCGCCTACTCCCACCACCTTGATTACGGTGCCGTTGGTTTCGGTTTCCAGCATTTCGAATTCCATGTTTGCCTCCATCTTGAATTAAGAACGTTACCTCGACTCGGCGCTCACGCAGCACGGCAATCGTGCTTTGTATCGCGTCGTGGTACTCGGGCAAGTACCACGACGTGCGCCGCCGCCGCGCGACGCAAAAACCATCATGACTGTTCACTACCCTTCTACAGCAACCTGCTCTCTACTGCTGCAACCTTTTGCAACTGCCCCGCATTGGCATATCGATGACCTAACGCATGACCCTTGCCTGTCGATGACACCACCAATGCAATTGTGATTCGATACCGCCACACCATCGGTTTAGAAATTGCCGACAAACCACTCTTTCATGCGCGAGAAGAACCCGTTCATCGATCCCGTCTTCGGCGACACCTTGCGTCCCCGCGCGCGTTGCGCATGCGCTTCATGCAACAACCCCATCGCCGTCGAGTAGCGCGGATTACGCACCACGTCGGCCAGCCCTCCGGAATACTCCGGCACACCTACGCGCACGGGCTTCAGGAAGATGTCTTCGCCGAGCTCGACCATGCCCGGCATCATTGCGGCACCGCCGGTCAGCACGATACCCGACGATAACAATTCCTCGTATCCCGACTCACGGACCACCTGCTGGACCAGCGACAGCAATTCCTCGACGCGCGGCTCGATCACGGCCGCCAGAGCCTGGCGCGACAACGTACGCGGACCGCGCTCGCCAAGTCCGGGCACTTCGATCATCTCGTCCGGATCCGCCAGCGCCTGCTTCGCGATGCCGTGCGCGACCTTGATGTCTTCCGCGTCCGGCGTTGGCGTGCGCAGCGCCATCGCCACGTCGCTGGTGATCTGGTCACCAGCAATTGGGATCACTGCCGTGTGCCGGATCGCGCCTTCGCTGAAGATCGCGATATCGGTCGTGCCGCCACCAATGTCGACCAGCACGACCCCCAGTTCACGCTCGTCGTCGGTCAATACAGACAAACTCGACGCCAGGGGATGCAACACGAGATCGTTGACTTCGAGACCGCAGCGACGCACGCACTTGACGATGTTCTGCGCCGCGGACACCGGGCCAGTCACGATGTGCACCTTCACTTCCAGGCGAATACCGCTCATGCCGATGGGCTCGCGCACGTCCTCCTGCCCATCGATGATGAATTCCTGCGTCAAGATGTGCAGCACCTGCTGATCCGTGGGAATGTTGATCGCTTTCGCGGTCTCGATCACCCGGGCCACGTCGGCCTGCGTCACTTCCTTGTCCTTGATCGCCACCATGCCGCTCGAATTGAAGCTGCGAATGTGACTGCCAGCAATACCGGTGAACACATTCGTGATCTTGCAATCGGCCATCAACTCGGCCTCTTCCAGCGCACGCTGAATCGACTGAACAGTGGCCTCGATATTGACGACGACGCCTTTCTTCAGGCCGCGCGATTCGCTCTGGCCAAGGCCGATGACCTCGTAGCGCCCATCGCCACGCAGTTCACCGACGATCGCCACCACCTTCGAGGTGCCGATGTCGAGCGAGACCAACAGTTCCTTGAAATCTTTACTCATGGCGTGTGTGTAAAACGTTGGCGTTATCGTGTGTCGCTGAAACTGCTGCCATCAGTGCGCTGGCTTCTACCAACGCCGCAGTACTTTTTGTTGCATTTGCCGCCCTTGCCGCAACCTTCATCGGTTCGCTCCGGTCGCTCGCGGATCTTTCGCGAACCGCATCGAGGCCGCCCGGATCGAAAAACCATTTGGATAACGTAAGTCGGCGTGATCGATGTCGGGCCCCCACTGCTTGGTTATCTCTGGCCAAGCCTTCACCAGGCGCGTTGTGCGCTCATCGAGCGTCTGCGGATTACGTTCG
This sequence comes from Robbsia andropogonis, assembly GCF_000970345.1. GTDB lineage: Bacteria > Pseudomonadota > Gammaproteobacteria > Burkholderiales > Burkholderiaceae > Robbsia > Robbsia andropogonis. Next base: position 32,792 of record NZ_LAQU01000029.1, read on the forward strand.
CGGCCCAGATCGACCTCCAGCCCATTGTTCAGTTTCACAGTCCAGGCGTACCGGGCGGACAGCGTGACCGACTCCGGCACCGCGCCCAGTGGCTTAAACCATTGCGTGAAGTCGTGATACCGCTGCACGACCATCTTTTCACTACCCGGCGGCCCACTGAACGCCGGCAAGTCACCATCCACCTCGTCCTGGTTCACCGTAAACAAATCCCCATCCACACTCACCATCTGGTCGTCGCCCCATGTCGCCAGCGGCCGGTATTCCTCTAACGAGACCGCCAGCCCGTTCGGCCAGACGCGTCGAACACTTGCGTGATGCACCCACGGCATCTGCTCGAATGCAGCCTGCGTACGCTCCAGGTCCACCGTAAAGAAGTTGCCATGCAGCGTGCTCAATACGTCCGCCCGGATGGTCGGAGCGTTCACGTGCGCGACATCTCCCTCCACCGCAATCGTGCGCAGCGAGAACATCGGTCGCTGCGCGCACCAATAACCGGCCGCGCCCAATAATGCCAACAGCGCCAGTGCCGTCAGCAGGCTTGCCGCCGCATTCAACTGACGCACGTTGTGCCACATGCCGCTCATCCGTCAGGCATCCAACGTCAACGACAACACATGCAGGACCAGATCCTCATACGACACGCCAATCGCACGTGCCGCCTTGGGTGGCAACGAATGATCGGTCATGCCTGGCGCGGTATTGACTTCGAGGAAATACGGATCGCCCTTCGCATCCACCATGAAATCGACGCGGCCCCAGGTGCTGCCACCCAGTAACGCGAACGCCTGTTTCGCCAACACGGAAAACGCTGCTTCGCGCGCCTCGTCGAGACCCGACGGAATGAGGTACTGCGTTGCATCCGACAGGTACTTCGCGTCGTAATCGTAGAACTCGTTTTGCGGCACGATCTTGATAATCGGCAGCGGTATGTCCCCAGCGATCGCGATCGTGTATTCCCCTCCGATACTGGTCAGTGGATCGCCGCCCGCCTCGATGCTCTGCTCCACCAATACGATCTTGTCCGCGAGCGCGGCCGCCGCAACCGCCGGTGCCAGCGCATCGGCCGTCTTGACCTTGTACACCGCCACGCTAGACCCTTCGCTAGCGGCCTTGACGAACAACGGCAGGCCGAGCTTCGCGATGATCTCCGTCGCACGCGGCTGATAGGCTGGCGCGTCAGCCGGCGCGCCGGACGCGCCGAGCAACCGGAACACCGTCTCGAACGGCGGCGTGGGAATACCCGCCTGCTGCCACACGAGTTTGCTGCGGAACTTGTCCATTCCCAACGCCGATCCCAATACGCCCGGACCTGTGTACCGAACGCCAAGGAAGTCCAGTGCCCCCTGCAGGCGGCCGTCTTCGCCATAGCCGCCATGCAATGCGTTGAAAACGCGCGTAAAGCCCTGGTCCTTCAATGTCAGCAGAGACTGCTCCGACGGATCGAAGGCGTGCGCATCCACGCCGTGGTGCCGCAGCGCCGCCAGCACCAGCCCACCGGATTTCAGTGACACCTCGCGCTCCGCGCTTTCGCCACCGAGCAGCACAGCGACCTTGCCAAAGCGTGCCGGGTCGCGTTGGGCATGCGCTTTCCACGACGTCTGCATCGTGCTGGCCAACGGATTACTGGCCAGCCTGCCCGGATCGCTCATCGCGCCGACGATCGGATTTTCCGAGGATGCGTTCATGCGCCCTCCCTTGCCAGAATGCCGGGTACGCCGCCAATCGTGCCCGCACCCATCGTGATCACGACGTCGCCCGCCTTGACGATATGACGAATGCCCTCAGGCAACTTCGCGACATCGTCAACGAACACCGGCTCGATCTTGCCCGCCACCCGAACGGCGCGAACCAGCGCCCGTCCATCGGCGGCAACGATTGGCGCTTCACCGGCGGCATACACCTCCGTCATGACCAGGGCATCGACCGTCGACAGCACCTGGACGAAATCCTCGAAACAATCACGCGTGCGCGTGTAGCGATGCGGCTGGAACGCCAGCACGAGCCGACGCCCCGGAAACGCACCGCGTGCCGCGGCGATCGTCGCCGCCATCTCGACCGGGTGATGACCGTAGTCATCGATCAACGTATATGTCTGGTCGACAGTGTCGGCGCCGGCCTCTTTCGGCACGAGCACTTCGCCGTAACGCTGGAAACGCCGACCCACGCCGGTAAAGCCTGCCAACGCGGCGCAGATCGCGGAATCCGGCACTTCGAGTTCAGTCGCAATGGCAATCGCCGCCAATGCATTGCGAACGTTATGCTCACCGGGCAGATTCAGTACGACATCCAGCGGCGCCATCTCTTCGCGCACGACCGTAAAGTGCATCTGCTGGCCCACTGGACGAACGTCGATCGCGCGTACCTGCGCCTCCGGACTCATCCCGTAACGGACAATAGGCTTGGATACGAACGGCAGGATCTCGCGCACGTTCGCATCATCGACGCAAAGCACCGCGATGCCGTAGAAAGGCAAGCGCTTCGTGAAATCGACAAACGCCTGCTTCAAGCGCGACACGTCGTGCCCGTACGTGTCCATGTGATCCAGATCGATATTCGTGATGACCTCGATCACCGGGAACAGATTCAGGAACGACGCATCGGATTCGTCCGCCTCGGCAACGATGAAATCACCGGTACCGAGTCGCGCGCTCGCTCCCGCGCTGTTCAAACGACCACCGATGACGAACGTCGGATCGAGACCGCCCTCCCCGAGCACGCTCGCAACCAGGCTCGTGGTCGTCGTCTTGCCATGGGTGCCGGCAATGGCGATGCCCTGCTTCAACCGCATCAATTCCGCGAGCATGCTGGCGCGCGGCACGATCGGGATGCGCTTCGCGCGTGCGGCCAGCACCTCCGGATTGCCGGAATGCACCGCTGTGGATGTCACCACGCAATCCGCCTGCGCGATATTGGCTGCTTCGTGCGTATAGGCAAGCGTCGCGCCGAGAGCGGCAAGCCGCTCCGTCGTCGCGCTGCGTTGCAAGTCCGAACCGCTGACCTGGTATCCCTGGTTCAACAGCACCTCGGCGATGCCACTCATGCCTGAGCCGCCGATGCCGACAAAATGAATGCGTTTGACGATGTGTTTCATGATCTGCTTCCTGCATCGCCGCCCCGCGCCCCGGAAGGGCCGTGGTGGACGTCGACGCCGTGTTCTTGCTTACTATCCCGCGTCCCGCTCCGATTGGAGGCCGAACCGTCGCCCCGGAGGGTACTTCTACCCTGGCCCGAACGTCGCGGCCGCGCCGTCTCGGCGCAGGCTATCGCGACCTGCGCGGTGGCATCGGGCCGCGCCAGCGCACGCGCCTTGCACGCCATGTCCAACAACGTCGCGCGCGTGAGGCCGGCGAGCCAGTCGGCCAATGTGTCGACCCGCAAATCACGTTGCTGGATCAACACCGCCGCGCCCCGCTCGGACAGAAATTGCCCGTTGGTCGTCTGGTGGTCATCCACCGCGAAGGGGAACGGCACAAACAGCGCCGCCACGCCAATCGCCGCGATTTCCGATACCGTCATCGCACCGGATCGGCAAATCACCACATCCGCCTGGGCATACGCCTGCGCCATGTCGTCGATAAAGGGCACCAGTTCCACGCCGGAGCCCGGTTCAACCGACAGACCCGCATCGGCATAGTGCTTATGCAGCGCATCCAGATGCTTTGCGCCGGCTTGATGCACGACATGCGGCCGCGATGCCACCGGCAGACGCGCCAGCGCACGAGGTACCGTTTCATTCAATGCCGCCGCCCCCAGACTCCCGCCAACGACCAGCAGCTGCAACGCACCGCCACGGCCCTCGAAACGCGTTTCAGGCGTCGGCACGCCGACCACATCGGCGCGCACCGGGTTACCGGTCCACTCGGCGTCGGGCAGCGCATGGGGAAACGCCACCAGCGTTCTGCGCGCGAGCTTTGCCAGCAGGCGATTCGCCATGCCTGCAATCGAATTCTGCTCGTGCAGCACCAGCGGCACGCGCTTGATCGCCGCAACCAATCCTGCTGGAAACGTGATGTAGCCGCCCATCCCCAGGATCACGTCCGGTTGCACCCGTCCCAGCACACCAGCCGCATCGAAGCATGCGCGCACCAGCTTGAACGGCGCGGCCAGTTTCGTTGCCAGCCCCTTGCCGCGCACACCGCCAAATCGCACGAACGCGATCGGCACGCCATGCTTGGGTACCAGCGTGGCCTCCATCCCGTTCGGACTACCCAGCCACACGACGTTCCAGCCCGCCTGCGCCATCCGATGCGCGACCGCCAATCCTGGGAAAACATGCCCGCCGGTGCCCCCGGCCATCACCAGCAGCGTACCAGGCGGCTGCAAGGCCTGATCCACCTGCTGCGAAGACATCGGTCGCGGCGTTGTCGCGACCGATGCATCGGCAGATGCCCACGGCCTCTGCGCAGGCGACGCCAGGCCACGACGCGGCGATGTCGCGTCGTCGTGGCTGCCAGCAGTGACCGGCCAGGCCGTCATGCCTTGCCTCCTCGCATCAACAGCCGGTTCTCATAATCCACACGCAACAACACCGCGCAGGCGATGCAGTTGATCAGGATGCCGGAGCCGCCATAGCTGACAAGTGGCAAGGTCAATCCCTTCGTCGGCAACAGGCCGAGGTTTACGCCGATGTTGATGAACGCCTGCGCCCCCATCCAGATGCCGATGCCCTTGGCAACCAGCCCCGAGAACGTGCGATCCAGCGCCAGCGCCTGGCGGCCGATATCGAACGCCCGGCGCACGAAACCGTAGAACAGCAGGATCACCAGCATCACACCGACAAAGCCCAGTTCCTCACCAATCACGGCGAGAATGAAGTCCGTATGCGCTTCGGGCAGGTAGTTCAGCTTTTCAACGCTGTTGCCCAGGCCCACGCCGAACCACTCGCCGCGCCCGAACGCGATCAACGAGTGCGTCAACTGGTACGCCTTGCCCTGCGCGTATTCGACATTCCATGGATCGAGATACGCGAAGATCCGCGCACGGCGCCACGGCGACAACCAGATCAAGGCGCTGAAAGTCCCCACGGCCGTCAACACAAGACCGGCGAACAGTCGTCCATTGACGCCGCCGAGGAACAGCGCGCCCATCGCAATCGTCGCGATCACGAGGAAGGCGCCCATGTCCGGTTCGAGCAGCAGCAGGGCGCCGACGAAACCCACCGCCATCGCCATCGGCAGGAAGCCGCGGCCAAAGCTCTGCATGAACTCCTGCTTGCGCACCACGTAGTTCGCCGCGTAAATCGTCACGGCGAACTTCATCAACTCCGAAGGCTGCATGTTCAAGATGCCGAGCGGAATCCAGCGACGCGACCCGTTCACCCCCTTGCCCAGATGCGGTACCAACACAATGATCAGCAGCACCAGCGAAAACAGGAAAATCTTCGGTGCGATCCGATACCACGTCTGCATCGGGATGCGGATCGCGATGAACGCCGCCGTGCCCGCAACGCTTAACGAGAAGAGATGACGGATCAGAAAATGCGCGGGGCTCCATTGCGAATAGCGCGGCGAATCCGGCATTGCGATCGACGCCGAATACACCATGATCAACCCCAGCGACAACAGCGCGATGATGATCCACAACAGCACCTGATCGTACTCGAGCATTTTCGAGCGTTTCGGCCGCGCGCCGTTCACGGCGTTCGACAGACCGGCTAATTCCCTGCCGCCCACCGGCATACCCGGCATCGCGCCTGGTGCCATGGTCGAGGCGCTCGAACCGGGACCACTGGGCATCGCGTTCTTGCGACCCGGCAATAGCGAAACGATCTTGGCGATAAAACTCATAACATCACTCCCTGCGCGGCGGCGCGCTCCGCGACGCATTCGTGAAACACCGCTGCGCGATGCGCATAACCACGGAACATATCGAAGCTCGCGCATGCCGGCGACAACAAAACGACGTCGCCTGGTGCGGCATACGCCGCCGCGGCATCCACCGCCGCTTGCAACGTGGAATGATCCTCCAGCACGACGCCAGCGCTTTCAATCGCCGCACGTACCTGCGGACCATCCCGGCCGATCAACATCACGGCCTTGCACCACCGTGCCACCGCGGGCAGCAATGGCGAGAAATCCTGTCCCTTGCCATCGCCGCCGGCAATCAGAATCGTCGGCGCGGCCAGGCCGTCCAAGGCCGCCACGGTCGCACCCACGTTGGTTGCCTTGCTGTCGTCGACGTAATCCACGCCCTCCAGCGTCGCGATCACCTCGACCCGATGCGGCTCGCCACGGTATTCACGCAAACCATGCAGCAACGGCGCCAGCGGCAAGCCAATGCCTCGGCACAGCGCCAACGCCGCCAACGCGTTACAAGCGTTATGCAGGCCGCGCACGCGCAACGCGTCCACCGGCATCAACAATTTCGTCATGCCTTCCGGTTCGACAAACGCTTTACGGCGCCGCCGACGCGGCGTCTTGCCATCCTCGCTATCGACCGGCTCCGCCAAGACCGTCTCGGCCACATCAGCAGCATCGGTCTCGTTGGCCAAGGCCATCGAGGCCTCCGGATCGGTCGGTGTCGATGACAGCGCCACGTCATCCGTCAGGTCGGCATGCCCGTCGACATCGGCTGTGTCGCCATCAGCTACGCCATCCTCGGCGACATCCGACGTCACGACCGCATCAGCATCGGCTTCCGTTTCCGGCGGCATCGGCGCAACAACAACGCCCCGCACCGGATCAAGCCCCGCCATCGGCGGCACGTCGTCCACGCCATCCGCGCGCACGACATGTGCAAGCCACGTCAAGCCGCCTTCTTCGACAAGCCCGAAGTCACCCGCCAACGTTGGTGCACCCATGCCGAAGGTCGCGGCGCGGCGCGGCGCGGTGCCCGCTTCGCGTGCCACCTCGGCCTGCATCCCGCGCCATTGCGCGAGCCATGCCGCACCACGCGCATCGTCGCGATTGATCACCGGCCGCGTGTGTGCACCGAAAATACGGAATTTCGCCGCGGCGTAGGCATCCATGCCGCCGTGCCAGTCCAGATGATCCTGAGTCACGTTCAGCACCGCGGCAGCGTCGGCTTCGAATGTGCGGGCCGTTTCCAACTGGAAGCTGGACAGTTCGAGCACCCAGACCTGCGGCAATGACTGCTGCTCGATGGCATCAAGCAAGCGCGTCAACATGGCCGGGCTGATATTGCCCGCGACAGCAACAGTGCAACCGGTACGCGCGACCAACTGACCCGTCATTGCCGTGGTGGTGGTCTTGCCGTTCGTGCCGGTGATCGCGATCACGTGCGATGGCTGTCCCGCGGCGCGCAACGCACGCAGCGCGCGAGCAAAGAACTCCAATTCGCCCCAGACCGGAATGTCCCGTTCGTGCGCAGCCGCCAACAACATCGCCACCGACGGATCCAACGGCGAAAGGCCTGGGCTGATGGCCACCAGATCGATGCCGCCATCGAGGAGACTCGGCGCAAAGGCATGGACCTGCCCGGCGCTCGTATCGGCGCTATCCACGACATCAGCCTGTGCCGATGCGAACGTATGCGGCCCTTGTACTCCCGACGGCAATGCCAAGGCGGCATCACGATTCGGCGGCGACGTGCGTGAGTCCGTCAGCCGCAACGTGCAGCCATGCGTCGCGCACCAGCGCGCCATCGCGAAACCCGATTCGCCAAGGCCAAGTACCAGTACATGCGGTGCGCGCAGCCGGTCTGCATCGGTCTCGGAATCCCATGCGGCGTCACCACGCTCGTCCACCATCGCGCCGGTCGCCGATTCCGCGCGCGCGCGCGCCCGCCGCGTATCCTCTGGATACGCGGCTTCGCCGAACAGGATGGAGAGATCAAGCGTCATATCAGCGCAATTTCAACGTGGACAAGCCCACCAGCACCAGCATCAAGGTGATGACCCAGAAGCGGACCACCACCTGCGTTTCCTTCCAGCCACTCAATTCGAAGTGATGGTGCAACGGCGCCATCTTGAACAGCCGTCGCCCTTCACCGCGAAAGCGTTTCGTGTACTTGAACCAGCCCACCTGCAAAATCACGGACACGGTCTCGGCCACGAACACGCCCCCCATAATGAACAGCACGATTTCCTGCCGCACGATCACGGCAACGGTACCCAGCGCGCCACCCAGCGCCAAGGCACCGACATCGCCCATGAATACCTGGGCGGGGTGCGTGTTGTACCAGAGAAAAGCGAGCCCCGCACCCGACATCGCCGAGCAGAAAATCAACAATTCCCCCGCCCCAGGAATATGTGGAAACAGCAGATAACGCGAATACACGGCACTACCCATCACATAGGCGAAGACACCAAGCGCGCTACCCACCAACACGACAGGCATGATCACGAGGCCATCGAGGCCATCGGTCAGGTTCACTGCATTGCTCGACCCGACGATCACCAGGTACGTCAGCGTCATGAACCCCGCCAGCCCCAACGGATAGCTCATCGATTTCAGAAACGGCAAAATCAGATTCGCGCGATCCGGCAGGTCCGTTGGCAAGCCATTACGAAACCAATTGATCAGCACTTGAAACACATGCGCATTGCTGGACTGCGACACGCTGACAGCAAGATAGACCGCGGCGATCAGGCCGATCAGCGATTGCCAGAAATACTTTTCGCGGGAGGACATCCCGCGCGGATCTTTGTGCACGACCTTTCGATAATCATCGACCCAGCCGATCAGGCCGAAACCAAACGTCACCAACATGACGATCCAGACAAACCGATTCGTCAGATCAGCCCACAACAACGTGGACACGGCGATGCCGATCAAGATCAGCACGCCGCCCATCGTCGGCGTACCGCTTTTGACCAGATGGGTCTGCGGGCCGTCGTTGCGCACTGCCTGCCCCATCTTCAGGGCGGTCAGCTTGCGAATGACAGCCGGCCCGCAGACCAGGCCGATGACGAGCGCGGTGATGGTGGCCATCACCGCACGAAACGTCAGGTAATTGATGACACGCAAATAGCTTGCATCACTTTGCAGCCATTGCGCCAACAGCAGCAACATTGACAATCCTTCCCTTAAATCCGGTCCGCAGCGGTGTTCCTCACCGCGCGTTCCAGGTTACCCCTGCACTTACGCGCCCGTTCCGCCTTACTGCCCCTGTCGCGCGTCCGTCACGTCGTTACCGCACCGCGCGGCACCTCCCGCTACGGCACCGCCCTCAATGTGGCGCGGTCGACGTCTCGCCGACCAGCGCCGCCACCACCTTCTCCATCGCCATGAAACGAGACCCCTTCACCAATACCGTCACACCGGAAGCAGACTGCGCGGACGACAACGACGATCCGCCCTGCAGCGCGGCGATCAGCGCATCGGCGTTATCGAAATGCCAAGCACTGCGTCCACCGACACGATCGTGGTTCGACGCATCGTCCTGCGCCCGCGCGGCATTGAACGCATCGCAGACACCGCGCGATGCCCGGCCCAGCGCATAAAGCGCATCCACGCCTTGCGCATAGGCATACAGACCCACTTCACGATGCGCGACGGCTTCCTGATCTCCCACCTCGCCCATGTCACCCACCACCAGCACGCGCGGCGAAGCGGCCTGCGCCAGCACATCGATCGCGGCGCGCATCGAATCCGGATTAGCGTTGTAGGTATCGTCGATCACGCTCGCACCGGCCAACGCTCCCACTGTTGCCCGTTTCTGCTGCAAACGCCCGTTGACCGGCGCAAACGCCTGCAAGCCGGAGCGGATCGCATCGACGCCGACACCCGTGGCTACGGCCGCGGCGGTGGCCGCCAACGCATTACGCAGGTTATGACGACCTTGCGTACGCAGCGCCACCGAGAATGTACCAATGGGCGTTTCAACCTCAAGCTGGCCATTCGATTGCCCATCGGCGCTCGCCCCCGCCGCACGCCACCGGCCCGTCACCGCGGCACGGATCACGCCACGGCCGGCCTGACCATCGCTCCCGTCGTCGAGCAGTGCGAAATCGATGATGCGTCGTGTATGCGCGGCCACTCGCCAGATCGCGGCGTACGCGTCGTCCGCCGGGTAGACCGCCGTGCCATCAACCGGTAATGCGTGAATCACGCTCGCATGTTCCAATGCCACCGCTTCCACGGTGTGCATGAATTCCTGATGCTCACGCTGCGCGTTGTTCACCAGTCCGACCGTCGGCTCACAGATACCGGCGAGATAACGCGTCTCGTCCGGATGGTTCATGCCCATTTCGATGACCGCCAGGCGATGCGTTGCACGCAGTCGCAGCAGCGTCAGCGGCAAGCCGATGTCATTATTGAAATTCCCGCGCGTGGCGAGACAATGATCGGCACCCACCGCAGCGGCGAATATCGACGCGATCATCTCCTTAACGGTGGTCTTGCCGTTGCTCCCGGTCACCGCGACTATCGGCATGCCCGAACCGCCCACGGCCGACTCGACTGAGCCCACCGCCGCCACCGATACCGTGCCCCCGACGCGCGCGGCGAAAGTCCGGCGCCAACCGCGTGCGAGTTCACCCAACGCCCGACGGGTATCCGGCACCAACAGATAGGGCCGCGAAAATGACGCTGGCGCCCGCGCGACGATGACTGCCGCGACGCCCTGCGTTGCAACGGCATCGAGAAAATCGTGTGCATCGAAACGATCGCCGCGCAACGCGACAAACAGATCGCCTGCGCCGGCCTGGCGACTATCCGTGACAATGCGGTCGATCACGACCGCCGCGGCGTCGGCCGCGCCGACAACCCGCGCGCCTTCGATCCATTGCGCCGCTTGCGCCAAGGTCATCATCGTCATGACCGCTCTCCCTGTCCGCCGTGCCCGTGGTCGCCACCGTGCTCCCCACCGCGAGACTCGGATCGGGCTTCCGAGCGCATCTGCGTCGCCCGTGTGGCCAAGGCGAGCAGCGCGTGATCCTGATCCTGGAACGGACGTTTCTTGCCCATGACTTCCTGCGTCGCTTCATGCCCTTTGCCGGCCAACAACACCACATCGCGTTGCGCCGCGGCGCGCACCGTCTGCAAGATCGCGCTCGCCCGATCGTCGATGCGACGCACCCGGTGCTGCAACGCGTCCGACGACATGCCGGCGGCGATCTGATCGATGATGGATGCAGGAACTTCGGTACGCGGATTGTCGCTCGTCAACACGACATGATCCGCGAGCCGCTCGGCGATTCCCCCCATGATTGGCCGCTTGGCATTGTCGCGATCGCCACCGCAACCGAACATGACCGTCAGTGCGCCGCCGCGTGCCGCCGCTACTGGCCGTAATGCACGCAACGTCTTGTCCAGCGCATCCGGCGTATGGGCATAGTCGATGACGATCAACGGTTCGTCGCGCTGGGGATTGCCGCCCAGGCGCTGCATCCGCCCCAGCACCGGCTGCAAGGTCACAAGCGATTGCACAGCCGCATCGAACGAAACGGCATCGATACCGGCGGCGACATCACAGGTGGCGAACAACACCGCGCCCAGCACAGCCATCAGGTTCGAGACGTTGAAGGCGCCCATTGTCGCCACTTCGATCACCGCCGTATGCACGAGCGCGGCCCGATCGGCGAGTAGCCCGTGTGCAACCGCGCGGTCATCAGCACGCGCGACATTGGTCGGCATAGAATCGGACGGGGCACCCACGGCGGGGGACGACGGGCGTTGTTCATAGCGGATCGTCAGTGCCGTGCCACCCGATGCGGTGGCGCGCAACGCAGCCGCACTCAGGACACCCACGGCGCCCGCACAAGCGTGTTCGATAGCCGCGCGTGCAGCGCTCGCAGCTTCGTCGTCCTCGATCGCATCGTCGACTAAATACGCGATGACCAATGGTGCATGCACCTGGTGCGCGGCACCGGCAGGTAATGGCCATTGCATCAATAAGCGTCGCCCTGCAGCGTCGTCCGCATTGATTACCGCCGCGCGTAAACCGGGCCAGTTGAAGAGCCTGGCTTTGGCGGCTTCATATCCTTCCAGCGTACCGTGATAGTCGAGATGGTCCTGCGTCAAGTTCGTGAAGACGGCGATATCGAACGCCGTGCCGTTGACACGCCCCTGGTGCAGTGCATGCGAAGATACCTCCACCGCCACGGCCACCGCACGTTCGTCTCGCATCTGCGCCAACTGCTGCTGGAACTGCGCGGCATTCGGCGTTGTAAACCCGGTCCACTGCAATTTGTCGGGCATGCCCGAACCGAGCGTTCCGATAACGGCGGTGCGAATGCTCATATCCGCCAACGCTGCCGCGATCCACTGGGTCGTCGATGTCTTGCCATTCGTGCCAGTGACGCCCATCACGCGCAAGGCGACGCTCGGCGTGCCGTACCAGCCACTCGCGATATATCCAGCAAGTACATCAAGGTCCCGCACGGCCAGCGCCGGCGTTCCGCCGCCCGCGTCTTGCACCGCTCCTACGCCATCCTGGTCCAGCGCGTTTGCCACCACCGCCGCATCGGACACGTCGACGGACGATCGCCCCTCTCCCGCCGGCTGCAGCACGATGGCCTTCGCGCCACGCGCAAGCGCATCAACGATATGCGGCCGGTTGTCGGCCCCCTCCACCGCGTAGGCGAGATAGCCATCGCCCGGCTGGACGGCACGGCTATCGGTGCGCAGGTTCGCGCTTGCCGATAGCACGGAACGCAACCATGCCACTGCGCGCTGTGCCGCGGCCGGCATCGGCAACGCGCCGGCGCGAGGCACATTGGCATTGACGAGGGCGGCGGCGGACATCGCGGCGGAGCGATCGGTGCGGGCGATCATCGCATGACCTTTCGCGCATACGATTCATGCGCGGACGCGGCATAGCCATGGGGCGCATGCACCGTGCCGCCATCGTGCAATGCCGCGCGGACGACATGCGCCCCGCCCGTCGTCGCCTGCGCCACTGCGCGCGGCGCCGGGCCGGACACACCGGGTTGGACGGTAGGCGACACGGCGGCAACCGTCTGCTTGAACGGCGCGTCCGGCGCGACATTCAGCGCACGCAGAATCTCGCCCGCAATCGTCGAGAAGACCGGCGCGGACACCTGTCCACCGAAGTGCTTGCCACCACGCGGGTCATCCACCGAAACGGCGACGATGATCCGCGGATTCGACATCGGCGCGATACCGACGAACGACGCGCGATAGCGCGACTTGTCATAACCATGCGCAAAGTGCTTGTATGCCGTACCGGTCTTGCCACCCACCGTATAGCCTGGAACACGGGCCAACGGTGCCGTACCACCAGGGCCGACAACCGATGCGAGCATGGTGCGCAACTCGGCCATCGTCTTCGGCTCGAATACCTGCGGCCCCGATTGCGGCGCCCCATCCAGCTTATACAGCGACAACGGCAGTTCGCGGCCATTGTTCGTGAACACCGTATACGCATGCGCCAGTTGGAACAGCGACACCGAAAGGCCATAGCCATAAGACATGGTTGCCTGCTCGATCCGGCGCCAGCTCTTCCAGGGACGCAGACGACCGGCCACCGCGCCGGGGAACCCGATATTCGGCGCGACGCCGAATCCCAGGCTCGTGTACATATTCCACTGCTCCTCCGGACGCAACTGCATCGCGATCTTGCTGGTACCCACGTTACTCGACTTCTGCAGCACGCCACCCACCGTAAGGGTGCCAAAATCGGCATCGTCGGTGATCCTTGCGCCATCGAGCGAATACGACCCCGGGGCAGTATTGACGATCGTATTCGGCGTCACCCGATGCAGATCGAGGGCAAGGGATAACGTGAACGGCTTCATGATCGAACCGGGCTCGAACGAATCCGTGAACACGCGATTGCGCAACTGCTCGCCCGTCAGGTGCGAGCGGTCGTTCGGGTTGTATGTCGGATAGTTCGCTAGAGCCAGCACTTCACCTGTGCGTGCGTCGACGACGACCGCGGCGCCGGCCGCGGCCTTATTGTCGACAACGGCATTCTTCAGTTCATTGAAAGTGATGTATTGGATCTTGCTGTCAATCGACAGACGCATGTCCTTGCCGTCGCGCGGCACGGTGAGTTCATCGACGTCTTGAACGATATGACCAAGACGATCCTTGATCACACGACGACTGCCCGGCGCGCCCACCAGTTGATTCTGCATCGCGAGTTCGACACCGTCCTGACCTTCGTCGTTGATGTCGGTGAAGCCAACCAATTGCGCGGTGATCTCGCCTTCCGGGTAATACCGCTTGTATTCCACGTTCTGATGAATACCGGGAATATCGAGTGCCATCACCTTGTCGGCGGTCTCTATCGGCACCTGCCGCTTGATATAAGCGAACATTGAATTGCGCGAGAGTTTCACGCGTAATTCCTTCGAATCGACGTCGAGCAATTTCGCCAAGGCGTCCCGCTTGCTTGCGGGCAAGTCTTCAGGCACGTCATCGGGAACGGCCCAGATCGCCCGCACCGGCAACGTGGTCGCGAGCATCAATCCATTGCGGTCCATGATCTTGCCGCGGCTTGCCGGCAGCTCGATCGTCCGTTCGAACCGGCTCGCACCTTGCCGCTGATAGAACGCATTTCCCGGGCCCTGAATCCAGAACGCCCGACCGGCAAGCGCCACGAACGCGAGGAAAATCAGGAACACGACGAGCTTCGAGCGCCACATTGGCAGACTGACCGACAACATCGGGCTCGATGAAAATTGCACGCCGCGATCGCTGCGCCGCGCTCGGAGCGGGGTATCCGGCTGCTTCTTCATTGCCGCCCCCCAACGTTCGCGCCAGCCTTGCCGGACATGATGGCCGCTGCCGCAGCCGCGGCGGCACGATCGTCCCGCGCGGCACGTGCGGCACGCGCCTCCTGGGCGGCGCGCTCATCATGCGTTGCGCGCGCCGGACGCGACGAAGCCGCGGACTTGAGCGCGGCAGTGGGGACTTGCTTTTTGACAGCGGATTGTACCGGTGGTTTCGCTACCGTGGCTTGCTGCACCGGACGACTGGGGGGAGGCGCCGTCGATGAACGGGGCGGTGGCGCGACGGCGGACACGGACGCCGGCAACGGCGCGATGCTCACCGCGCTGCCATCCTCATTCAGATATTCGGTACGCCCAGCCGTCACCGCGCTCATGCCCAACTGATTACTGCTGATATCTTCGATACGCGACGTCTTCGACAAGGCACTTTGCTCGTACTGCAGTCGCGTCCAGTCCTGGCCAAGACTTTGCTGTTGCCCCTGCGCCCGCTCCAACTCGACGAACACGCGTCGCTGCTGGTACGTCGAATTGACGACCGACAGCGCGCACGCGATCAGCGCGAGCAAGAGGAAGGCATCAAGGCGGCTCATCCGCGCGCTCCGCGGGTCGGACGGTGCCCGGCGCGCGTGGGCGCACCCGCATCGTGCGCGTGATACGGCCCGACCTTCTCCGCCACGCGCATCACGGCCGACCGCGCGCGTGGATTCGCCGCCACTTCCGCCGCACCCGGAAGCAGACGCGCCACGCGGCGCAATGGCGGCGTAGGCAGCGCGTCCGCGCGAATGGGCAGACGACGGTCGAGCGCGGGCGTGGTCGAGTGCGTTTGCATGAACTGTTTGACGATACGGTCTTCAAGCGAATGAAAGCTGATCACCACCAGCCTGCCACCCACCTCCAATGCGGACAAAGCCGCGTCCAACGTTACCTGCAGCTCCGCAAGCTCTTGATTGACGTGAATCCGTAGAGCCTGAAAGGTGCGGGTGGCCGGGTCCTTGCCTTTCTCGCGAGTTTTGACGGCGCCCGCCACGAGTGCGGCAAGCTCACCTGTTCGGGCGAGAGGGCCGAGCGTATCGGACGCTGCCCTGCGAGCAGCAATCGCCTTTGCAATCGAAAAAGCAAACCGTTCTTCCCCATAATCTCGTATCACCCTCGTCATGTCTTCGACCGACGCATGCGTCAGCCATTGCGCGGCGGATTCACCGCGCGTGGTGTCCATCCGCATATCCAATGGACCATCGGCTCGAAAGCTGAAACCCCGCGACGCGTCGTCCAATTGCGGCGACGACACCCCCAGATCCAGCAACACGCCCGATACGGCAGCCATACCACGCATGGCCAGCGTGTCTGCCAGCGTGGCAAAACTATGGTGGACGATGTCGAATTCCGCGGCATCGGCCTGTGCTGCCTGCTCCGCCTTGACCACCGCCGCTGCGGCAATGGCCGACGGGTCCTTGTCGAACGCAAGCAATCGCGCACCCGGCGTCAATTTGCGCAACACCGCCCGACTATGACCGCCTCGCCCGAACGTGCCGTCGATGTAGGTGCCATCCCGACGCCACACGAGGGCATCGACCGCATCATCAAGCAGCACCGTTCGGTGCAGGAATTCGTTATTAGCCGCGTCTGGCATCACGTCACGCCTTGCGGCTCAGAAACTGAAATTCTTCAGAGCGTCAGGCATGCCCTGCGACATCGCTGCCTGCTCTTTCGCTGCATACGTCTGCGCGTCCCAGACTTCGAAATGACTGCCCATGCCCAGCAACATCACTTCTTTTTCCAGATTCGCCGCCATCCGCAACTCCGGTGACACGAGCACCCGCCCGGTCCCGTCCATCTCGACATCCGATGCATTTCCGAGGAAAATCCGGCGCCACCAATGCGCATCCATTGGCAACGCGGCAATCTTCGTGCGAAATACTTCCCATTCGGGACGTGGAAACAACAACAGGCAACCGTCGGGATGCTTGGTCATCGTCACGCGGCCTTCAGCCTGCCCAAGCAGCGCGTCACGATGCCGGGTCGGAATCGACATCCGCCCCTTTGCATCGAGAGTCAGCGCTGACGCCCCTTGGAACACGCCCTTGCCTCCTGGACGCGCCGTCTGATCGGTTCGCCCTTCCTAAAAACACCACCTGCGGTCCGTCGCGCTCACTGTCGCTTCCGGGTAAATTTCACACAAAAATGCACTTTCCCACACCTTTTCCCACTTTAGAGTAAGCAACCTGCCCGGTCAAGGTCGCCGCAACGATTTCGAATAATTTTTATCCGCCAGAACAATGACTTACAGGTGATGCCAGACAAGACTCACGCAAAATTATCAATAAAATGAAGGTGATAGGAATTCTTCTGAAAGTGATGCGTGAGAACGCTGGGGCATTTCGACGCAACAACCAGCAACAGTGCGTGAAAATTGGCGACAAAAGGCGACACGATGCCGGTGAATTTCAGCAAAAAGCTGTAGAAGTTACGAGTATCGCGCAGGATTCGGAAAAATTTTCGCAAACGTGACGGCAAGAAGACGAACGGCGCGGCCGCTGGCTTCTACGCTTGCCTGACTGTTGCAGCGGTTGACGCCGACAAGGCTGCTAAGTCGGTCATGTGAATAAAATTTGATTTAGATACAGAACTGTATCAAACGGATGTATCGCCGCCGCCATTGCCGCGTTAACAGGCGATCTCCTGGTTGCTACCCGCATGCGGCCTGGGGCGAGCAGCGCATGAGCGATGCGGAGTGGGCCAGGGTTTCGGACAACACGCGCCGCATGCGTGACGCAATACGGCGGGATAATCGAAATGGCTAAAGATAGTAGGCGGTCTTGGTCATGACTTTCGCCGCCGCACGCATTGCGGCGGTAATAGGGAATGGCAGATCGATCCCCCCTGCCTCGCTAGCACTGCGCGCATGCGCCATTTCATCGGTACGCATCTGTGCCACCACGGCGCGCGACGCCGCGTCGTTTTCGGGAAGCGTATCGAGATGCCCCTCCAGATGCTTTTCCACCTGGCGCTCGGTCTCGGCCATGAAGCCGAGGCTTACGCGGTCACCAAGCCGCCCCGCGGCGAAACCGATGGCCAACGCGCCGGCATACCACACGGGATTAAGCACACTCGGGCGAGAATTCAGCGCCTTCAGGCGCCCGGATGTCCAGGCGAGATGGTCCTCTTCCTCACGCGCCGCATGGGCGAACGCATTACGCAGCTTCTCAGAGCGTGTTGCGACCTTCTGCGCTTGGTACAACGCCTGGGCGCAGACCTCGCCTACGTGATTGACACGCATCAAGCCTGCAGCGTGCTTTTTTTCTTCCGGCGTCAGCGTGGCGTCGCTGTCCACATGTGCGGCGGCGGGGTCTGGACGTGCCGATCGTGTCACACCCGTCAGTGAACGCAGCCCGCGATCAAACTCGACGATCCAGTTGTCGAACATCATGCACCCTGCGAGAAAGACAATAGCGCATGGTAACAAAGGTTCGCCAGGACAGCGTGACACCGAGCGGGTGCGTGTAGCGCCGATGACTAAGGCAGTTCGCGCAATTCGCGCCGCAGAATCTTGCCAACCGGCGTTTTCGGTAACGTCTCCCGGAACACGATCTTTCGCGGCATCTTGTACCCGGTCAGGCGTTCACGGCAATATGCCAGCACAGCAGCCTCATCAAGTCGCGGATCACGACGAACGATGAAAAGCTTGACCGACTCACCGGTACGGGCGTCCGGCACACCGATGGCGGCCACTTCCGCCACGCCGTCAAGCGATGACACGACATCCTCGATCTCATTTGGATACACGTTGAAACCGGAGACCAGGATCATGTCCTTCTTGCGGTCGACTAATTTCAAGTTACCTTCGGCATCGAAGCGCGCGATATCGCCAGTACGGAAATAGCCATCCGACGTCATCGCGGCGCGCGTTTCATCGGGACGTTGCCAATAGCCTGCCATTACCTGCGGCCCCTTGACGCACAGCTCGCCGGATTCGCCGTAGGCCACTTCAGCGTCATCGGCACCCCGAATCGAGACGTCGGTGGAGGGCATCGGCATGCCAATCGACCCGCTGAAGGCAGATGCGATGGTGGACGTGCAACTGACAATCGGCGAGGTTTCCGACAGCCCGTATCCCTCTACCAGCACCCGTCCCGTCAATGCCTCCCATCGCTTGGCAACAGCCTCCTGTACCGCCATTCCCCCACCGATGGCCACGATGAGATTCGAGAAATTCGCCTTACCGATATCGGGATGATTCAGCAGCGCGTTGTATAGCGTGTTGACGGCAGGGAAAATATTGACGGGATGGCGACGCAGGACTTTGATAACCGCAGGCAGGTCGCGCGGATTGGGTATCAGCAGGATCTTGCCGCCAATGCGAAGCGGAAAGATGCCGCACACCGTCAATGCGAAGATGTGATAAAGCGGCAACGCCGCTGCTATCACCATCGGCATAGCCTGTCCCCGATCCGTCAGTTGCGCAACCGCGGGGCCAAACCAGGCCTCGGCCTGCAACACGTTGGCGAGCAGGTTGCGGTGCAACAGCACGGCACCCTTCGCCACGCCGGTGGTACCCCCCGTATATTGAAGGACGGCAATATCGTCCGGTGACAAGGGCACCGCCACCGCACCACGCTGCCGGCCAATCGACAACGCGGCATGCCAGCCATTGTGCTGGGGAAGGTCCCACTCTGGCACGGCCTTCTTGATGTGCCGCAGAACGAAATCGATCACCCTGCCTTTTGGCCCGAGCATCGCACCAACCGACGTCACCAGCACATGGCGAATCACGGTTTCCGAAAGCGCCTTCTGCAACGTGGCGGCGAAGTTCTCGAGGATGACGATCGCCTCGGCCCCACTGTCGCGGAGCTGCTGTGCGAGTTCACGCGGTGTATAGAGCGGATTGACATTGACGATGACGCATCCGGCCCGCATCGCGCCGTACAGCGCCACCGGATACTGCAAAACGTTTGGCAGCATGATCGCCAGTCGCGCCCCTTTTTTCAACCCAAGCGACTGGACCCAGCCTGCAAACGCTTCCGCATCGTCGGCAAGCCGTTGATAGCTGATCGCCTGTCCCAAACAGACGAATGCCTCACGCTGGGCATACTTCCGGCAACTGTCCTCGATCAGGCTGACGAGCGTCTCGCCTGGCGTCAGCGAGATCTCCGCCGGCACCCCCTTTGGATAGCGCGCGACCCACGGCCGCGCTGGTCGCGTCGCGGCACCGGAAGCAGGAGGCGCCCCCTCGACGGACCGCGCCTCACCAGCCACATTTGCGTACTGCGTAGTCTCCATCTCTGTCTCCACCCGACCCATGTCACATTGTTGTCGCGCTGTGGCGGCGTCGACGCATTTTTATCGGTCCCATGTCGCATCAACCACGCGCGGTGCGGCGTTTCGCGTACAACGTCGCGCGCCGGCGTCAAGCCGCGTCCCGGAACAACGATCCTGGAAAGACGGTCTTTTTAGCATGACCGTTCGTTTTCAGCATCGTAACGGGCCGTTCGGCCCAGGGCAAGTGATTAGATCCGGGCCTCGGTCTGGATCTACGCCGCCCCTATCGCACTTGGAGAATTGCGTGGCACGCACAGGCGTTATTCGCGCCACACACTTGCACGCTCCTTATCGCGTTGGTCTTTTAAGGAGCAATGTGAAAGCCCGCGCGCGGAACGTCACATGTGCGCCCGGCACGCACTAGGCACTTACCTCAGCCGATTTGGCCATGGGAGCAACCTCGACAAGACAATCGTAGAAGGATGCCGAATTGCCCAAGTCAGTAAGCGCCTGACTGGTTAATTCATTGACATTACGTCCATCCGAGGCCAGCTTGCGCCACCAGATGCCCATGCCGACAACCACCCCGTTCCGGGCACGGTCGCTGACATCCGCGCGCGCGGTCAATGCGCCACGATCGTTGAAAATTCGCACCTGCTCCCCGTCGACGATGCCTCGCACGGCCGCATCGTCAGGATGAATCTCGATACGCGGGACTTTTTCCGTCTTGCGCAGACTTTCGATATTGACGAAGGTCGAGTTCAGGAAATGACGTGCAGGCGGCGAAATCATCGCCAATGGAAACCGCCGGGCGAGTGCCGGATCTCGCTCTCGGGACTCCCGCGGAGGCAGGTAATCAGGAAGGGGGTCCTGTCCGAGTGCGGCCAGGGTTGATGAGACGAACTCGCACTTACCGGACGGCGTACGGAAGCCGCCTTGGGCGAATGGCGCATCGGGCAGCGTCAGCCGCGCCCAACCGTCACGCTGCAATTGGGCCGCGTCAACACCGCCCATTAACGGATCGTCCCAGCGAAACGCCTGTTCGAGCAATGCTTGGTCGCTGTCAAACAATGCCGGCTCCGTCAACCCCATTGCGCCGGCAATACCCCGAAAGATCTCCGTATTCGGCTTCGCGTCGGCCAGCGGCGCGATGGATGGTTGGTTCACCATGACATAGGTGTGCCCATAGGATTTATGGACATCCAGATGTTCGAGCTGGGTAGTTGCCGGTAACAGCAGATCCGCGTAGTCGGCGGTATCCGTCTGAAAATGTTCGAGAACGATGGTGAAGAGATCCTCACGCGCAAAACCCGCGACGACCTTGCGCGAATCCGGCGCAACTGCCACGGGGTTCGAATTGTAGACGATGATCGCCTCCACCTTGGCGCCAAAGTCCCGCCCATCGTTCATGCCTGCGACAATGCCACCTGGATGGGTCAACGCGTCGCCGATGGCGCTCATATTGATGCTGCGCGGAATCTTGCCGGCAGGCAGCAGGTCCGGACGTTGGAGACGCACGTCATCCACCGGTGCATAGCCCGATGTAGACAGCAGCAGGCCACCCGCACGGTGCCGCCAGGCACCCGTCAGCGACGGCAGGCAGGCAATCGCGCGGACGGCGTTTCCACCACCGTAGACACGTTGCATCCCGTAATTCAGTCGGATCATGGACCGTTTTGACGCACCATACGCGTTGGCAAGCCCCAGCAATTGGGAAACAGGGATGTCACACGTTTCCGCGACCCGCGCGGGTGGCCAGGCTGCGGCACGCTCCCGCAGCGCGTCGAATCCGATGGCGTAACGTGCGACGTAGTCTTCGTCCACGGCACCATTCTCGATCAAGAGATGGATCACACCGAGTGCCAGCGCGCCATCCGTACCCGGGCGCAACGCGATGTGCTCATGACATTTCTCCGCGCTCAGCGAGCGATAGGGGTCGATCGCGATAAGCGTAGCACCACGTCGCTTCGCTTCCTGCGCACGTGTCCAGAAATGCAGACTCGACGTAACGGGGTTGCTCCCCCAGATTACGATCAGATCGCTTTCCTCGGTGAACTCGACCCGTGCACCGATGCTACCGCCATAGGTATGTTTCAGTCCCGCCGCACCTGCCGACGCGCAAATCGTCCGTTCGAGCCGGGATGCACCGAGCACATTCCACAGTCGCGCCGCGATGGACTCTCCTTGGAGCAACCCCATCGTCCCGGCATAGCTGTAGGGCAAAATCCCCTCTGGGTCACGCGCGGCGATTTCACGGAGCTTATCGGCCGCGAGTTGGTAGGCGACATCCCAACTGATCGGCTCGAATTGGCCACTGCCCTTGGGCCCGACCCGGCGCATCGGCTGCGTCAGGCGGTCACGGTGGTAGGTCCGCTCCGTGTAGCGTGACACCTTCGTGCACAACACACCTTGTGTTGGTGGATGATCTGGGTCGCCCTTCACCGCGATCGCCTTTCCATCCTGTACCGTGATGCGCATGGCACACGTATCCGGGCAATCGTGCGGGCAGACGCCGCGCACCGAGTGTGCTGTCGATTCCACGACCGGGTGTGCGATCCCTGAGGAACTGTCGATGCGTTCGGATGAGGACATAGATCAGACTCTCACTAACCTCAAAGGCGGATGTAATAAACGACACGGCGATTTTCCCGCGCCATCGTGACCTATTTCGCGCCATGGGGAAGCTGACCGATTGGCCTTGATGAATAGGCCAAACGCTCGCACGCTTTCGCATGCCTTGGCCACGCGTGTATTGTAGTATTTTTTCAGATTTACCCTGCTCCACGCGTGCCCTGCCGCATCAATAAGCTCGGAAAGCAACAGGCCGAACGCCGGACTTCGTCGCGAGGAGATGGGCGTAGCATGCCCATACCTTATCGATATAACGACGACGAGCGGAGGCCCTCGCAGTTGCGCTGCCAGCGTTATAGGCACCTACGGCGTACCAACCGTAACCGTGTCGCGCAATCAGCGCTGCGAGGATCTCGGCGGCCACCATCACGGAAAGGCAGGGCTGGGCCATGAGCCGCCGCTCATCGATTCCGCGTGCCTTTAAATGAGGAAGATGCATGCTATTTATCTGCATCAATCCGATGTCGCGCGTGCCATTGGCATTGTGATGCATCGCATTGGGTTGGAGATTCGACTCCACCGTCGCAATGGCTTCCAGCAAAAGCGGATCGATACGATGCACCTGCCCCGCGGTTTCAAAGCAGAACGCTGCGGCGAGGCGAAAAATGGACAATGGCAACGCGACGATCAATTGCCGAACCAACCTGACCTTGAAGGGAATTTGACGCCTGCAGCCGATTCCGATCCGGTTGGTGCAAGGGTGCATGACACATATCGACATCGTTCAATCTCTCGAAGCCCAGTTACCTCGATGATCGACAAAAGAAGCGAGGTCGACTATGGGAGATCGCCTAGAGAACGGATTTTTGACTGAAGGGCCGAAGGAATATTGCCGAAGCGCGCTGGGGCGATGGGTAAGTTGATAGATTGGGGGAGAGTGGTAGCGATGCAAGGCGGGTTTCGCTGCGAACCTTGAT
>NZ_LAQU01000030.1 GCF_000970345.1 Robbsia andropogonis
GGCAAACGGGGTACTGCTTGCCCTGTCATCGCTCATGTCCGCCGAGGCCTTCGATGGATACGGTTGGCGCATTCCCTTCGTCCTGAGTTTTGTTCTCGTCATTGTCGGTGTTTATATCCGTTTGCGGGTGAGTGAAACGCCAGCATTTGAAGCGCTGCGCAAGACCGGGGTCGTGCAAGTCGGGCATCCCTTGCGCGATGCATTACGCCTGCATTGGCGAACCGTGTTGCGCTGGATGTTGTTTTTTTGTGGGCCGGCGGCCATTTTCTATTTGATCGTGGTGTTTTCGCTCAGCTACGTGACCAAGACTTTGGCGGTCCCGAAACAAACAGGCTTCCTTTTGCTGATGGGCGCGAACATCTGTGCGATCGTCGGGGCGCTTGCCGGGGGCATGTTGAGCGACCGTATCGGACGCCGGAAGGCGCTTGCATTGGGGTCGTGCATGACCTTGTTGATGCTCTTTTTGTACTTTCAGATCCTCGATACAAGGCACTTCTTCCTCATGCTGCTTGCGATGGGATTCTTTCTCGGTTTTACGCAATTCCAGAGCGGCATTCAGCCGGTTGCTTTTGCCGAGGCTTTTCCAACGAATGTGCGGTATTCAGGTTCGGCGCTTGCCTATACGGGGGCGAACTTGATCGCCGGTGGTCCCATGCCCGTGCTGGCGGTCTGGTTGTTTGCGGTCTGCAATGGATCGCCATGGGGTGTGGTGGCGGTTTGCGTCGTGCTGAACGTCATCTCTCTCGTCGCTATTCTTACGGCACCGGAAACCCTGGGCATCGATATGAACCGCGCTGATTCCAAGGTGGCGGTGATGGGTTCCTCCGCGCACGACGCGATCCAGTCCCACTCTCATTGATACGCAGGAAAAAAGATGAAACCTCGGGTATATGTGCTGAATGGTTCGAATCTCAACATGCTTGGAAAGCGCGAGCCGCATTTGTACGGTACGACGACGCTGGCGGAAGTAAAAGCGCGGACCGAGGCGCTTGCGCGCGAACTTGACCTGCAGTGCGACTTTCGACAAACAAATCACGAAGGCGTGATGGTCGACTGGCTGCAGGAAGCGTTTGAAGCCGACGCTGCCGTTATCATCAATCCAGCTGGATTTTCGTTCTCGTCCATTCCGGTGCTGGATGCCGTCAAGCTGATCCGCCGACCCGTGATTGAGGTGCACATTACCAACATCCACCAGCGAGATGAGCCATATCGACATTCCCTTATCTCGCTTGCCGCCCGCGGCGTCATATGCGGACTGGGGACCGACGGCTATTTGCTGGCGATGCGTGCCGTTTCAACCGCTTTGCACGTTTCACGAGGCTGAGGGCGAAGTTTAGTACAGATAGGGGTGGGTTATTCCGTTTGCGTGCCGGATCGTGGTGTGTCACGACGCAAGGCGTGACGCAATATGATCAGATAATGGCCGACCGCATGTGCACGGCCTTTTCTGTTTTGATCCATCGCGCTGAAAGTTACGGTTCGGGAACGTTCCGTGCGATATGAGCGTACCACTTTACACAGTAGCCAGACGTAGGCTGCGTACGCCAGGCTGACGCCTGAGACCGGCGAAGCGCGTTACGCGCTCGCTTCCCTCTAACGGTAGTTGGTGTCGCGAGCATGCAACGCCAACGCCTTTGAAAGGAGTGTCTCCATGTTCATGCACAACAAACGTCTGCAATACACGGTACGGGTTGCAGGCGCAAATCCGGGTTTGGCAAATCTCTTGCTGGAGCAGTTCGGTGGCCCGCAAGGTGAACTTGCGGCGGCGTGCCGTTATTTCACCCAAGCGGTGGGAGAGGACGATCCGGGTCGAAAAGATCTGCTTTTTGATATCGCAACAGAAGAACTCAGCCATCTTGAGATTATCGGCTCGATGGTCGCGATGTTGAATAAAGGCGCAAAAGGCCAGCTTGCCGAGGGCGTGGAAGAAGAAGCGACGCTTTATCGCGCCATGACGGGCGGCGGTAATGATTCACATATCACGTCCTTGCTTTACGGTGGCGGTCCTGCACTTACCAACTCGGCTGGCACACCATGGACAGCGGCGTATGTCGATACGATAGGTGAGCCCACGGCGGATCTCCGCTCGAATATCGCGGCGGAAGCGCGTGCGAAGATTATTTACGAGCGGCTGATCAATGTCACGGATGATGCGGGTGTGAAGGATGCCTTGGGTTTCTTGATGACGCGCGAAATTGCGCATCAGAAGTCCTTCGAAAAAGCCTTGCATTCGATTCAGCCGAATTTCCCGCAAGGAAAGTTGCCCGGCAAACCAGAGTTCACGAGCGTCTACTACAACATGTCATCGGAGGATGACGTGCGGGGTCCATGGAATTCGGGAGGGGATTGGGAGTTCGTGGCGTCGCCGGAGCCGGCGGTGGATGGTGGCAATGGCAAGGCGATGGTAAATGGCGCGCCAAACGACGTTGCCGCGTTGGAAGCGATGGCTGCCCGGACGGCATCCAACCCTAAAGCTGCTCCGATTACCGGGGCGGATCTAGGATCGGGCAAGGCCGTACAGAAATCGCTGTAGTCGCAAGTCATTGAGAAAGGCGTGGGGGGGGCAGTAGGCCCATCTCACGCAATCTTCGCCCCTTGGGTACCGCGTCCTTTTATTGGAGAACAGGAAACAGGATCTGCATGCTTGGCGGCGCCCATCCCGGACGTCCGCATCGCTTGCCGGTCTCCCGTTGCGATGTGATCCACGAACGAGAAAAATAGCAATGCGCATTGCAATGCTTACGCATATCAAACATCCGATACGTCAGCCCTTCGCAGGCGGGCTGGAGTCGTTCACGTATGACATAACATTGGGCTTGCGCCGTCGGGGACATGATGTCACGCTTTTTGCCAGTTCAGGTTCGGCGCCGGAGCTGCATCATGTCGCGATTCTCGACGATGAAAATTACGCCGCATCCGGTATCAGAGGGGCAAGGGAAGCTTTTTTCAAGGAATACCTGGATGAGCATGTCGCGTACATGACATGCATGCAGCGCCTCGACAATCAAAATTTCGACGTCGTATTCAATAATTCGCTCCATTACGTTCCCTTGACGATGGCATCGCTTATAGCAACCCCGATGCTCACCGTTCTGCATACGCCTCCGTTTTTCGAACTCGTAAATGCAATCTCCGGTGTACATCGTAAATCGAGATTGCGGTTTGCAACGGTTTCGAATGCGAATGCACGAAGTTGGGGAAAATGGGTACCACATTGCGATGTCGTCGCGAACGGCATCGATCTTTCAGTGTGGAGGCCCGGCGGTTCATCCACCTATGAGCATGCCATTTGGTTTGGTCGTTTAGTGCCCGACAAAGGTGCCCATCTCGCCATTGACGCCGCGCGCCTTGCCGGCCTTTCCATTGAGATCGTCGGTCAGGCGACAGACGAGGCTTATTTTCAGGCGGAGATTGCACCGCGGCTGAACGATCGGGCCCGCTATATCGGTCACTTGGCGCGAGCCGATCTGATTGAACGTCTTCAGCGCGCGAGCGTGTGTTTCGTGACGCCCTGCTGGGACGAACCATTCGGGCTTGTTGTTGCCGAATCACTGGCATGTGGCACGCCTGTCGCGGCGTTTGCAAGAGGCGCGATACCTGAGCTTTTGACGGCCGATTCGGGCTTCACTGCCCCGCCGGGCGACGTTGCCGGATTAGCCAAGGCGGCCCTGGCGGCGATGTGTCTATCTCGTGCGGATTGTCGTCTCATCGCCGAATCACGTTGGCGGCAAGCGGCCATGTTTGAAAGCTACGAGCGTCTCCTGAGCGCAACCATGCAACAAAGCGCGGTAGTCGATGCGTGAGGTTTCGATTGGCTATTACGCCCATCATCACGGTAGCGGGCACCTAAGACGCGCGATGGCCATCGCGAATTGCATGGACCATCCGGTAACCATTTTCAGCAGCGCGACGCTGCCTGATCACGTAAATAGTCGGATAAGGTCTTGCTTGCTACCACTTGATATCGCTCAGGAAACGCCCGTCGATTTTGCGGCGGTGCCGAGCTTTCACTATGCGCCAACCGGACTACGCGATATCGCAGGGCGGATGAGCGTGTTGGCGAAGTGGTTTCGTGCCGAGTGGCCCTGCTTGCTGGTCGTCGATGTCTCGGTGGAGGTTGCGCTATTTGCGAGACTCTGTTCGGTGCCAACGATTTACATCCGGCAAAACGGTGAGCGTGACGATCTGCCGCATGAATTGGCATATGGTAGCGCCGAGAAACTTGTCGCGCCTCTTCCAAAAGCATTGGCGCTTCGCGACGGGCGCGGGCAATGGGAAGACAAGACGATTTATACGGGCTTCATCTGCCGGTTCGCGAACCCGCCGCGCACGTTACCGTCTCCGGCACGGACGGTGGTTGTGCTTATCGGTCATGGTGGTACCAATTTGACGTTTGAACAGGTTCGCGCTGCCGCTGTCGCAACACCAGATTGGCACTGGTCGGTGCTCGGTCCGCTTGACGTAAGCATTGCGGCGTGTCCTGCCAATGTGTCGATCGAAGGCATCATCGATGATCCGCGTCCTTTTCTGAGCCAGGCCATGATCGTCGTTGGTTCCGCGGGTGATAGCGTGGTCGCTGAAATGGCCGTCTTGCGCTGTCGCTATATTGCGATTCCTGAAGTACGTCCTTTTGATGAGCAGGTCTCGACCGCTTGTGCCTTGATGCGGCTGGGCGTTGCAATTTCCTGCCCGCGATGGCCGGACGCCGGCGATTGGCCCGCATTGCTGCAGCGTGCTTCGCTGCTCGATACGCATCAATGGGACCGACTGGCCTCGCACGATGGCGCAATGAATGCCGCCCGTGCGATACGGATTGCAGCCTCGACCTGGCAGCAAAACTTCACAGGCTCTCGCCATGGTTAGTGTTCTTACATTGGTGCACGGACGGCCCCGCCATCTCGATAATGTATTGGCTGGGCTTGAAAACAGTGCAGTCAAGCCTGACGAGGTGATTGTCGTTCATATGAACGAGAAAGCGCAGCCTCGGAAAAGCCGGTGTTTTCCGATAGTGTCCCTGGAAGTATCTGGTGAGGGCACGTTGCCGCTTGCGGCCGCACGCAATATCGCGGCGTCTTCCGCTACCTATCCAGAACGCATCTTCCTGGATGTCGACTGCATCCCGAACGCGGAACTCGTGGGTCGTTACGTCAAGGCGATGAGAGACGCACCGGGTGCGCTGTACCAAGGAGAGGTGCGTTATTTACCGGCGCATGTCGATGCATCAACTGCCACCGTTGCGCACTTGCAATCTGTTGCGTGCGAGCATCCCCTGCATGCCTTCCGCACGGGCGGTGGCGAGATGCCGTATGCGCTCTTCTGGTCGTTGAATTTCGCTTGCACGAAGACGGTATTTGACAAAATAGGTGGGTTTGACTTGCGATACCGAGGGTATGGCGGTGAGGATACTGATTTCAGTTATCGTGCGCGACAGCAGGGTGTTGCGCTCGTGTCCTCGCCCGCGTTGGCCTTCCATCAATACCATCGCACGTATGACCCACCGCTCAACCATCTTGTCGATATCGTCAATAACGCGGAGGTGTTCCGACGGATATGGGGTGTCTGGCCCATGCGAGGGTGGTTGGACGCCTTTGAAGAGAGAGGGTATATCCGCATGCTTTCAGAGCACGTCGAGCGGATTCGGCTTCCATCGGACCACGAGATCGCAGCGTGTATGAACCAGACGCGAAATGGTTTCTGAGCACGGGAAGATGGCGTTGGCGCACTACCGGCGCAAATGATGCATTCCTCAAATAATCGGCAACACCAACAATCCCGCCAAGGCGCCGCCGCCAAGCAGCCAGAGCGGATGCAGGCGAATCCGGCTGGGCGACAGCAGTGACAGTCCGGCGCAAACGGCGGTAATAACCCAGGCGAACCACGTGGTGTTGGACGCCTCCGAGATCAATAGCGCGCTGGCACCGACTAATCCGGCTGTGACGGGTATCAACGCTTTCTGCGCGATCTTGCGCCATGGCCGATCCTTATACCGGTTCCATGCATGCAGTGTGATCAAGGTCACGATCGACGACGGCCCGAATTTGGCAAGCGACGTGACGAGTACGCCCCACCAGCCCGCGACATGCCAACCCACCAGCGTCACGACCATCATGTTCGGACCCGGGGCGGCCTGTGCCAGTGCGAACAGCGCGCTGAATTCGGCTGCCGACATCCAATGATGTACTTCAACGACTTGCCGCTGCATCTCGGGAAGGATCGTATTACCGCCGCCAAACGCCAGTAACGATAACTGTCCGAAGATCACTGCCAAGGAAATCAAGGTTGCGATCATTTCTCCTCCTCCGCGGCACGTTCGCGCTTCGTAATGATCCAGGTTGCCAACAGGCTGGCCACGCTCAGGACGATCATCGTCGGCAGCAGCGGCAGGCGCAGCAGGGCAATGGCGACAAATCCCGCCGCGGCAATGCTCAGCGCGATCGGCGATGTACGCAACGGCCACAGCACTTTGACGGACATGGCGACGAGCAGACCGGCCGCGGCGGCGGCGAGCCCGGCAAACAGATGGACGACAAGGGGGTTGTCTTGCGTGTGTTCATAGATTACCCCCAACGCAATCACGATCAGCGACGGTCCGGCGATCAGTCCGACAATAGAGGCGAGAGCGCCGCGCAAGCCGCGAAAACGCATCCCGAGTGCTACCGACAGATTAATGACGTTGCCACCGGGCAGGAATTGGCAGAGCCCGAGTAGTTCGGTGAATTCAGAGGCGGACAACCATCGACGTTGCTCCACGACGGTACGGCGAACCAGCGGTAAAGCGCCACCGAACGATGTCAGGCCGAGCCCGAGGAAGCCGAGGAATAATTCACGGGTGGTGGGTGTTGGCCCGCCCTCTACGGCGGAATCAGGCAGGGAATGCGGAGTGGGAGCGGTCATGGTGCCATTTCTATCGGTGTGGTGCTATTGGTCACGCTGGTCCCAAGCGTAACGCGCTCCGCCGCGCAAGCAAAACGATTTCTCGGCAGCACTTTGTGAGTTAAAATCACAAGAATGAATCGACGACTGCCCCCTTTTTCCGCGCTTCGCGCCTTTGAAGCTGCCGCTCGGCACGAAAGCTTTACTGCGGCCGCAACGGAATTGCATGTGACGCACGGTGCAATCAGCCGACAGGTGGCCGCGTTCGAAAGCGCGGTTGGTATCCCGGTGTTTCATCGGCATGGCAAACGGGTGCGCCTGACTGACGCCGGGCGGGAATACCTGATTGCGGTAAAGCGCGCGTTTGACGACATCGCAATCGCGACGGATCGGTTGCGTGATACGGGTGTAGTACACGTTCTTCGGGTGAATGCGCTTCCGACGTTTGCAATGAAATGGCTGCTGCCGCGTTTGTCGCAGTTTCAACGTATGGTCCCGAATGTCGAGTTGCGACTGGCGACGTCGAATACACCGGTCGATGTAATCGATGATTTTGACGTCGCCGTCCGTCGCGGTCCGGCACACTGGCCGAATTGCGCAAGTGGCCATTTTCTGGAAGAGAGTGAGTTGCCGGTCTGTAGCCCCGCCTTGCTCGAACGCATACCCATCCGAAGCCCCGACGATCTGGCAAAGCATGTGCTGCTGCACTCGGATACTCGCCCGGACGCCTGGCTTCATTGGCTCGATGTCGCGGGTGCCAAGACAAAGAGTCGCAAGCGTCAGTCGTTTGACCATTTTTATCTGACGTTGCAAGCCGCGGTGGATGGGCTCGGGGTAGCGTTGGGTCCGCTGCCGTTGATCGACGATGAGCTGGCATCGGGTAGATTGGTGGCGCCCCTTGCGGGCCCGCAACGCGATGCACGTGGCTATTGGTGGGTCGCGCGCCGTGAAGTGGCCGATGCGCCCTTGGTGGTGCAGTTTTGCCGGTGGTTGGAAACACAGGCCCGTCAGCCGGCGGAACCTTGACCTAGGTGCCGCCGCCGGTACAGGATGACGTCAACGACCCGCGATCGAATCCATACCGGTCTTGCGTATCACCGATTGCACGTCCGGCGAGGCAAGATACGCGAGTAACGCATGGGCTTCCACGGGATGCGTCGAATCGATGGGGATCGCTGCCGCGTAGCGGGTCACGGATTGGTCTTTTTCCGGGATACGGCCCACGAAGGTGATGCCTTTGACGGGCAACAGTTCTGCGACTTGCTGGAAGCCCAACTGATATTTACCCTCCGCAACGGCCTCGGCTACCGGAGTGCGGGGAATCATCGTCGATTTGCTGGCGATTTGGCGGTCGATGCCGAGTTTCTTGAACAGGTCGTCCCTCAGATAAACACCGCTGGCACTATCGGAATAGGCGATTGACTTCGCGTGCAACAACGTCGCCTTCAATTTTGGTTCCGTTGAAATATCGGGCGTCG
Source organism: Robbsia andropogonis (assembly GCF_000970345.1). Classification (GTDB taxonomy): domain Bacteria; phylum Pseudomonadota; class Gammaproteobacteria; order Burkholderiales; family Burkholderiaceae; genus Robbsia; species Robbsia andropogonis. The sequence continues at coordinate 8,352 of NZ_LAQU01000030.1, forward strand.
GCTGTCCTTCGCGCACCGCCAGACCGATCCTCGAATCCCCTAATTCCACGCGAGAACCGGGTACGATTTTCCCTTCCTGGATCAATTTGTCCAATGCATAGCCGACCATGATCACGACGTCCGCTGGCTCGTGGCGCGCCAAACGCTTTGGAATGGCTTGTGGTGTGTCCCCCATCGACGGTCCGAGTATCGTGTCGAGCCCGACCCCTGTGTCCTGCGTAAACGCCGGTCCGAGCGCCCTATAGGCTGCGGTGAATCCACCTGAGGTCATTACGTGCAGCGTGGTGACCTCGCGGTTGGCAGCTTGCGGCACGGCGTCACCTTGTGCATGAGCCAAGGTCGCGCCGGTACCGGACAACGCCAATGCACAGATCAAGAGGGGAAATCTTCGCCCGAGCATACGTGGCACGCTGCGGGGTACCTCGCCCCGGCGGGGCGTCGCCGGGGCGCTGCGCGCTGTTTTGGTGCAGATGGAAAGGCGCATTTGCAACATCCCAGTCTCCAATATGGGTTTTTAATAGAACAATGATACGGCAATAGTTGCCTGGTGGGGTGTAGCCTATTTTTTGACGGCGCGATGACAGCGCGCGGTTTGCCAGAGCACTCAGATACTTAGGCAGCTTGTGGGCGATTTACCCACACCCTTGCCAACAGAAATTGTGGATAACTTTGCAGTATGTTTTTCTATTCAAGAAACGGTATATACTGTTTATATTGTTTATTCTATTTACGGGAGCCCCCTGATGATTTCCACCCAAAAACCAGCCGCTACGCTTGGCGATATCGACCCGGCAGGCGCAGCACCGGCGAAGAAGGCTGACGTAAAGAAGCCCGCGGGGAAGAAAGGAGTCCCGGTCACGGCGCAGCGCAAGACGAGCGAGGCAAAACCGGACGCGCCGAAGGCGACCGAAAACGCCCAAAAGAAGGCAACGAAGGTTGTGCACAAGCAGGTAAAGACTTCACCAAAGCCGAAAGCCAAGACTGTAAAGACGGCTAACGCGGAAGTCGCTGTGCCTGATACGTCAGTCGGCGCGCCGGCCAAGGCCAAGCGCGCGAAGAAGGAAAAGGTCGTTCGCGACAGCTTCACGATGCCAAAATCGGAATATGCGATCTTGACGACTTTGAAGCAGCAATGCCTCGATGCCGGTATCGCCGTGAAGAAGAGCGAATTGCTGCGCGCCGGGTTGGCTGCGCTGGCGGCCATGCCGTCCGTGCAATTGGTGGCGGCGGTGAAGGCGTTGGAAACGGTGAAGACGGGCCGTCCGGCGCAAACCGCATCTTGATCCGTCGCGTTGTCCTAGGCTGCGTTGATGCCGGCCGGCACGATCGAATCTGGCGAGCCGGTCAGGGATGGTCAGCGATCAGGCGTCGCGCGGTGCGGTCGACATAGCGTTCGTCATGACCGCTGGGAACGTGTTGGAAGGCGATATGTAAATAGGCGTGCGCCAGCGTAATCCGGGCGTTCGCATTGCCCACACCGTTGCGTGTCCTTGAGTGACAGTGTCGCATCGCGACCTGCATGATGAAGCTGACGGTGACCTTGCCATCGGTGCTCATATGCAGGTCGGCCACCAGGCAGCAGCGGCGATATTCTCGCGACGTTGTGGCGACGAGATATCGAAAGCACGCGGCTTATCATCAGACTTCGCACTGTTCGCGTAGTCGATCACGGGCGCGGCCGCGTATCCAGTTTTGGCAATGGCACCGCCAGCGATGCCTTCCGACACTGCCGACGCCCGACCGCTTCGTCTTTTCAAGAAATGCACGCTTGCTCTTAAGCATTTGTCTCGCGGGGTGGCGATATTAGAAAGAAGCGAAGGAGCGTGTCAACCAGAAGGCTCTGTTACCTATGAAATTGCGGTATATGGGCCTGGTTTCAAGTGGCTGGTCGGCATGCATCCGTTCGAGGCGAAGGCCTTGGTGATGCACGGGACCGTGCGGATCGAAAACGGCGGTGGTACGCAGGGCTACCACGGCGGGGACATCTTTCATCTGACCGAGGAAGCACGGCACCGTGAGTGGTTTGGTGTCAACGGCGTACGCTATCTGGTCGGCCGGAGATCCTGAATCGACTATGTAAATAGTCTCGGCCCTACGGCTACCTGCCTGATATACCACGCGAGCACCATTGGTCACGCGGATTGTTTATTCGAATAATTCTTCAGTGGTCTAGTGCTTTATGGTCGGTTATAAAATGCCCTAGGGGCAAATAGAATGGATGTGACGCAGATACGCGCCATAAACCGTCATACCGTCGTTACGATAACGGTTTACCCTTTGCTGCGAATGTTGTCTGCTGGCATGTGATTGGGGCGAGGGTCGATGAATGAAGGACCGGTCGGTGCCACCGCGCGTGTCGCCGAGACATCCGTCATCGACTATCAAACTGAGGCCATTGATGCAGCCACACGCTATCCATCAATCGTCCGCGCCGGGGCAACGCGCGGACGCATTGTTGTCGTCTGAAGGCTTTACAGCGAAAAGTGGGACGTCCGTTCCGGCGGCAAGGAAAAAGCCGGCGACGCGATTGTCGCCCGGCGATGGCCTCACGGTTAAGACCTTGCTGCGCTTCGCTTTTCTATTGGTCCTGCTCGGTACGCTCGCGATTGGCGCGATGTCGATATGGCAAGTGCGCCGCTTGAATCAGGCGGTCGGCTCGGTCTATGACCAGGGGCATCAGGCAACTCGCTCCGCTGAGGAGTTGCGCGGTGCCGTGCTGGCCGCCAGCCGGTCGCAAAAGATGTTGCTGACTGCCACTACGGCCAATGAGCGCACGCAGCTAGGCGAGGATATCGAAAAATCGCTCGCGGCCATTGCGAAAGAACAGGCGACATTGCAAGGCTATGCAGCGGGTGAGAAGACCTCCGTCGATGAGCAGAAAGCACTGGGCGATGCGGTGGCGGCGTGGCGTGACCATCTGCATACGTTCGTGAAGCTGGTACAGGCACAGTCACTCGACTTGTCGCAAATGAACTGGCAAGTCGGCACGCAGGACGTGGCGTTGTTGCTGGAAACCACGAAAGTGGAAAAACAGGTCAGCGCGATTGTCACGCACCAAGGGGAAATGGCCAAGTCGACGTTGGACACCGCCAACGGCGTGTATCGTTCATCGTATGTCACGTTGATAGTACTGACGATCGCGATGTTGGCGGTCGCGTTCCTGGTCAGCGAATGGGTTGTTAGACGGCTCGCCAGGCAACTGGGCGGTGAACCGGGCTACGCAAAACAGATCGCCAGCCGGATCGCGACCGGCGATCTGTCGGAGTCGGTATATCTCAAAAAGCGCGACGACAGCAGCATGCTGCGGGCGTTGTCGAATATGCAGGCCGAGCTTGTGACCACGGTTTCCGGGATTTCGAGCAGTGCCGAGGCAATCACCGTTGCATCGGGAGAAATCGCGATGGGCAACGCTCATCTCGCCACGCGCACCGAGCAGCAGGCCAGCGCATTGGAGCAGACCGACGCCAGCATGCAACGTCTGACGGACGCCGTTCGACGCAATGCGGAACACGCTCAGCAAGCCAGCGCGCTGGCGGATGAAGCGTCCCAGGTTGCGCAGCGCGGTGGTGATGCCGTGCAGCGCGTGGTCACGACCATGGAACGGATTGCCTCCAGCGCGCAGGATATCGGCAAGATCATCGGGGTGATCGAAGGAATCGCGTTTCAGACGAATATTCTGGCGCTGAACGCCGCGGTGGAAGCGGCGCGGGCCGGTCAGGAAGGGCGCGGTTTCGCCGTGGTGGCGGGCGAGGTCCGCAATCTGGCACAACGTTCGGCGGCCGCGGCCAAGGAAATCAAGACGCTGATCCAGGCATCCACGGCGTCGGTGTCTAGCGGGTCGGCGATTGCCGGCGATGCGGGTGCGACAATGCACCGTATTGTCCAATCGGTCCAAGGGTTTGCGGACATCATGAACGATATGGCGGCGGTGTCTCAAGAACAACGCGCTGGCATCGACGAAGTTCACGACGCGATGCAACGGATGGAAGAAGGTACACAGCAGAATGCGGCACTCGTGGAGCAGGCGGCGGCCGCGGCACAGTCTCTGGATGACCAGGCGAAGTCCCTGAAAGACATGGTTGACCGGTTCCGTCTGACGCGACGCTAGGCACGAACACAGTACGGGGCGCCTTTCAGTCCCGTGCCCACTACATTGCCCCCGTGTCATTCCATTTTGCGCTTTACAATAGACAAAGTTTGAAAGAAAGAGCGCTGTCTTTAGCATGGTCTGCATTGCTTTCCATACGGCGTAACCCAGTCGCTATCGGGGCTTGCGCCGCACACAATCTTAACGTTCCAGGCGGGTACGGGATTTGCTCGTAGTTTAGCCATGAAGCCCGAGCCCTCACATACGCTTGACCGTTTTATGACAGTAACCCGCCGGTTTCCGAGCAAGATGACGATATTGGTCGCAGATGACGAGCCCGCCGTGCGTGATGCGCTCGCGGGCCTGCTCGAGATCGAGGGTTTCAGCGTACTTTGTTGCGAGGATGGCGTGTCGGCGTTGACGTTGATGGCGCAGCAGCGTCCAGATGTGGTTGTAACGGATTTCATGATGCCGCGCATGTCTGGACTGGAGCTGGCCATCGAGATGAAGGCCAGTCGCCTGCTCTACGACGTGCCAATCATTCTTGTCAGTGGCGCGCATGCCACGCTGGCGCAACGCGAGTCCCCGTTGTTTGCCGCGATTCTCGAAAAACCCTATCTGGCCGATACGTTATTGCAACTGATTGACCAGTACTTACTTCCTCGCCCGCATACATCCGGAAGTACTCCGCCGGACCTCGATCCGCCGGCCATTACGCCACCATTGCAGACGGTCCGTACGACGAGTTGACCACGAACCTGCAAGCATGCCGGACCGCGGGAGCGGGATCCGATGCAGGACGGAAGCGCTGCAATAGGCACCGATTCCCGTGCAATGCCGACGATGAAGAACGTGTGACCGTCATCATAACGTCATGAAAATGCCATGACCGTGTCTCATGCGAGTGGCGCAATGCGGGTACTGCCACTCACGCGCATGCCATGGATCCGAAACCGTTCGCGGCATTACTCTTAGGTCCGCAAGTTCGTGTTGATGCCGGCATCGACACCGGTATTACGGCCCGGACCGGCGACCCCGCTCCCGATGCATTCGCGAGGTCGTCTCCGCGTATCCCTTCGCAAGACGAGTCCGAGCAACGGCATGACCCTGTTGGCACCCATCAGGCTGCCGACAGGCACACTGACGGGCCCGGTAAAGAGGGCGAAGATCAGGAGCCGGCGCCGATCCTGTATCGGACCATCTGGCTTTCCGACATCCACTTGGGATCGAGCGGTTGTCAAGCGGACTACCTGCTGGATTTTCTCAAGCATAACGAATCGGAAAATTTGTACCTGGTAGGTGACATCATCGACGGATGGCGTCTCAAAAAGGATGGTATTGGCCGCAGGCGCACAACGACGTAGTGCAGAAGGTGCTGCGCAAGGCACGCAAAGGGACACATGTCATCTACGTTCCAGGCAATCATGACGAGATGGCGCGACAGTTCTGCGATATAGCGTTCGGTGACATTCTGGTGCGGGATGAGGCATTTCATACGACCGCCGATGGCCGACGTCTATGGATCGTCCACGGTGATCTTTTTGATGGGGTGATTCAGCACGCTAAGTGGCTTGCCTATCTGGGAGACAACTTGTACTCCGCGATTCTCGTGCTGAACCGGTGGTTCAACCGCATCCGCAACAAGCTTGGTTTCGGATATTGGTCTCTGTCTCAATATTTGAAACACCAGGTGAAGAACGCCGTAAATTTTATTTCGGCTTTCGAGCAAGTGATGACCGACGAAGCGCGTCGACGGGGCTGTGATGGCGTGGTCTGTGGTCATATTCATAAGGCTGAGATCCGCGACATCGATGGGGTGCTGTATTGCAACGATGGCGATTGGGTGGAAAGTCTGTCCGCGTTGGTGGAGACATTCGAAGGCGAGCTGAAGATCGTCTACTGGACGGTGAAGCACTCGTCTGAAACCACGGTACGCGCCACGTCGGTGCCGGTGTGACCTTTCAACTGATTGCAGGGGATGCTTTGTCAATGAAGATCATGATCGTGACGGACGCGTGGGAGCCTCAAGTCAATGGGGTTGTGCGCACGTTGAAGAACACGACGCGCGAATTGATCGCGCAAGGCCATCAGGTCGAGCTGCTTACGCCACTCGAGTTTCGTACCATCCCGTGCCCGACGTATCCCGAAATTCGCCTGTCACTGTTTCCGAAGCAGCGTCTTGAGACGCGTATCGCCCAATTCGCACCCGATGCGCTGCATATCTCCACCGAAGGGCCGTTGGGAATGGCCGCGCGACGCTACGCGATCAAGCAAGGGCTGCCATTCACCACTGCCTATCACACACGTTTTCCGGAATACGTGCAGGCACGTTTTGGTCTTCCCGTGGGCCTTACCTACCGATTCTTGCGCTGGTTCCATGGTCCATCGCGGGCGGTGATGGCGCCCACGCCGGTGGTGGTCCATGATCTGGAGCACTATGGTTTTCGCAATGTCGTGTTATGGACTCGCGGCGTTGATCTCGATATCTTCCACCCCCAAGATGCGCACGCGCTGAACACGGCGCATCCCATATTTCTGTATGTCGGACGGGTGGCGGTGGAGAAAAACGTCGAGGCATTTTTGAAGCTGGACCTGCCCGGCTCGAAATGGGTGGCAGGTGACGGTCCGGCGTTGGCCGACTTGAAGACCCGCTATCCTGACGTCAATTACCTCGGCGTGTTATCGCAGCCGGATCTGGCCGAGGTGTATGCGAGCGCGGACGTATTCGTTTTCCCCAGTCGCACCGACACGTTCGGATTGGTGTTGCTGGAAGCGTTGGCCAGCGGTACGCCGGTGGCAGCCTACCCGGTCACCGGGCCTATCGATGTGTTGGCCGACGGTCCGGCAGGCGCAATGCGTGAGGATCTACGTGAGGCGTGCCTTGCCGCGGTTCAGATTGATCGCGCCACTGCGCGTGCGTGGGCGGAGCGCTTTTCCTGGGCGGCCGCGTCGGAGCAATTCGCATCACATCTGAAGCCTGTGGTACCCGCTGCGTCGCAAGACGTGCATCAGGCTGCCTGATGCATCCCATGCATCGGATACGGTCGGATGATGACGACAAAGCGGATGCTGTTGGTCCGTCGGACGTGTTGCCCGCGCGGAAACCACGTGCGCCATCGCCCCCGTCAGAAAGTGCGCCGCTGCCGTTTAACCCATATAAGGGTAATCGGGGCGTGACACGGGCTTGGCACGCCATGAAGAACTCGGTGGCCGGAGTAAGGGTGGCGATTCGTGAGGAGAGCGCCTTTCGGCAGGAGCTGACGCTGGCGGCGGTCCTCTTGCCAATGGGGGTGTTTATCCCCGTGGAACCGATTGCGCACGTGCTGCTGATCGGCTCGGTATTGTTGGTGCTGATCGTGGAACTGCTGAACTCGGGCGTCGAGACCGCGATTGATCGCATTTCATTGGAGCATCACGAGCTATCCCGCCGTGCCAAGGATCTTGGTAGCGCTGCCGTGATGTTGGCGCTAGGGCTATGCCTGATGACATGGGGCATTCTCGCGGGTCCCTGGGTCTGGCATTGGTGCCAGGAATGGGGAGGCGACTGGCTGCTGCCCCGCCTCACCGGCTGGCTTTCAACCATCAGGTGAGTATTAGTCGCCGCTGCGGCCGAACTCGTCCCGGCATTGCCTCTGATCGAGCAGATCACGAGAGCAGCGCCTAACGCGGAAATCAAATGGTCGCTACTGAACCGCCGTCGACCCGGTAGTTGCTGCCATTGACAAAGCTGGCGCGCTCGGAGCAAAGGAAGACGATCGCGGCGGCGACCTCCTCGACGCGACCTCTACGCTTCAATTCGATGAAGGGACGCTCCTCGTTGAGGAAGGTCCTCACGGCGTCGTCGAAGGACGTGCCTTTTTCCTTCGCGCGTTTCTGCATCATTGCGTCGGTCATCGGGGTCTGGATGTACGCAGGCGATACCGCATTGACCAGCACGCCGTGCCTTGCGTAGGTCTTCGAGAGGCCTTTCGTCAGGCTCAGGACGGCTGCCTTGGCCGCGCAGTAAGGCAACTCATCGATATATGGTTGCACGGCATCTTCGGAAGCGGTCAGCACGATCCGGCCCCAGCCACTTTCGCGCATACCTTCGATGAACGCTTTGACCAGCCGCACCGCGGCGAAGAAATCGATGTCGAGTGTAGTACGCCATCCTTCTTCGTCGATTTCATGAAACAGGCCGGTGGCGCCGGTCACACCGGCACAGTTGACGAGAATCTGCGGCTGTCCGACCTTGCTCAGAACCGTATCATGCAATGCCTTGACCGATGCAGGCTCCGTCAAATCCGCCGCGACGGCAAATACCTTCGGCTGCGTCGGCGTCTGTTCCTTCGCGAAGCGCCGTAATTTTTCACCCGCCGCTTCTATCGTGTCACGATCCTTGTCACTGACGATGACGGTCGTGCCCTCTTCAAGCAACATTCTTGCCGATTCGAAACCAATGCCGGAGTCGCCGCCGGTAATTAATGCGATGCGTTTGCCGATTCCCAGATCCATGATGTCTCTCCTGTCACCTAGTGGCCGTCATGGCGCGAACTCGCAAGAAGTGGTCCCGGATAGACGTCGGACGGCGGATGTCCATGGGTCACGGCGCACTGGCCCGAAGCATTGCCAACGCGTCACGCTATTCGGCGCGTCCTGGATGGGTATCTAAAAATCAATTGTCGAGGTGAGTGTGATCGTTCGTTCAAGACCGATGCCAAGCTGGCTTGAACCGGCCGATGCCCAGTAATGCTTGTTTGACGCATTGTCGACATTCAGCTGGAACGATGCGTGTTTGCGGAATAACGTTGTCTCATAACGTGCACCGGCCGAAAACAAGGTATAACCGCCGATAAAAGCCTGATTCGCATCATTGATCGGCCGGGAGCTGATGTAGTATGCACCGCCATTCAATGACAGGCCCGGCAAGTGGGGAACCTTGTAATTCAAGAAGGCACTGGCGGTATAGCGTGGTGTGTTTTCCGGGCGCTTGCCGTCTGTTGTTGGATCACTATTGTTCATCAGGCGGGAATTCAGGTACATGCCGCTGAGAACAATCGACAACCTTTGCGTGGCATCGCCCTGGAAGGCAAACTCGACGCCGCGATACCGGCCCATGCCGCTCAAGCCGTAGTAACCCGTGGCATCGGTGCTGGCGGTGGGCTGCCGCAAATTGAAGACGGCCAACGACACCATGGCCTGCGTGGACAAGCGATGTCGCACGCCAAGTTCTTCCTGCCGGCTCACCGCGGCAGGCAGCACCTGATAAGCATTACTGGCCGTGGCTGGTGCGCTGCCGGGTGACTCCAATCCTTCCACGTAACTGCCGTAGATACTGGTCGACGGTGTGACTTTGAAGACGAGACTTGCCGAGGGCGAGGTGCGGTGCACATCCTGCGTGACGGTTCCCGCTTGCGTCTGGTGGTAATCGGAATATCGTGCACCTAGGGTGAAATCCCACTTCGGCGTCAACGCGATGCGATCGAAAAGATAAACGCCTCGCGTACGTACGTGCTGCGCGTAAAACGCCTTTGATCCTGCCGCCGTTAAGGCGGTGATACTTCTCGGGGTGTACAGGTTCTGCGTTGCCGTGTAATAGTAAGTTGTGAAATCGGGCTGGAATAGCCAGTTTTCCTGTACACCGAGCGTGACGTCATGCGCGACCGGCCCTGTATTGAACAGCCCGTTGACCTCCGCGCGCACGTCCTTGTTCTCGTAGAACTGGCCATTCTGCTTGCTGCCCTGCAAAGTGCCTGCGCCGGTATTGACGTTGTATTTCTGCATGATCCACAGCCAGCGGTCACGTTGCGTGATCGACTGTCCAATCGTGAAGTTCGCCGACCAGTTATCCGTGAGGTTGTAATCCGCGCGTAGCAATTGCGCCGTGGAAGTTGCATTCGTTTTTTTGTCGTTCGGCACGAGCAGCGTGGTTGCGCTGGGTAGCCGCGGCAGGGTGATCACGCCATTGACGGCGGCCTGTGGCGTAATGCCCGCCTGTTCGGCGATGCGCTGGTCAATATGTTCCAGATCGTATTTCAATGTCAGGCGGCTGTTGACACGCCAGTCCGCCGCCACGCTGGCAAATCGCCGGTACCCTCTGTCACCCTCAATCGATGATTCGACATGTTCGTCCATCGCGTTGACGCGCAGGCCAAACTGGTTATCGCGACCAAACCGGCGCGAGACGTCCGCCTTGACCCCGGCCGAGCCATGTGAATCCAGTACCGTGCCAACACTGGTCACGGGCGTTTCGCCTGCGCGCTTCATCACCATATTGACGATACCGGCCGGGACGGTAAAGCCGTAATACAGCGCCGAGGCACCCTTGAGGACTTCGACGCGCTCCTTGTCCTCCATCGGCATCCAGATATTGTTATCGATCGGCAGGACGCCATTGAGGAAGTAACTCCCGCGGTTGTCCAGCGTGATGCCGCGTACCGTCAACTGGTCATAGGCAATCCCGCTTAATTGCTGGCGTGCGACTCCGGCAACGTTACGCAGTGCATCGTAAAGGCCCGTTGCCGCTTGTGCTTCAAGTAGATCGCGCGTGACGGTGCTGACTGTCGCTGGAACATCAAGTGCGTCGAGGCCGCGGTACTGCCCGGTTTGTACGATTTTGCCTGCGTAGTTGGCGCCATTGCCGAGAGTGGATGCCTTGACGGAGACGCCGGGAAGGGCTTCGCTATCCTTCGTGGTAGCAGCGTCTTTCCGCGCGCGCGCCGTGTCGGTCGTGTTGATGTTTGCCGTTGTTGCGCTGCTGATCGAGGCGACCTGCGCGTGTGCCGCGTATGCGCCTGTCGACAAGCCGGCGGCGATCAAGCCCTGCATGATCCAATGGGGCGTGGACGAGACAGTCATGGTTCCTTCGTACTTTTTGATGGGATCGCGAACCCGGGCATACCTCTGCCTGGTTTGCACCAGCGATGAACGCGTTAAAAATCATCTCGCCGGAAAATTAGCCGCTGAGCAACGCAAAACAGAGAATAAAAATGCGAACGATTATCGTTTGCGTGGCATATTGATTTAGATACGCATGTCATGTCAAGCAGTGTGTAAAAAATGCGTCGGAAAAATGATATATAAATGAAAACGATTTGTAGGGAAATTGGACGCTTTGTGCCCATCTCCTGTACTGCTAGACGCGTTTGAAGCCATCGCCCGCCAGTGCCGACCGGTGCGTCATGCGGGTCTTCAATGTCAATGGTGACCAGCAGGACTGAGGACAGGAGCAACCCTCCTCATGCTGTACAGCGCCATGGAAATGACGTCTTCATCAATTCATGCCCTAAGCATAACGAATGAAATGCGTATCAGAAAATGTCGTTTCCAGGCCCGCATCTGCCGTTTTCAGGAGGGATAGCGGTTTGTTTATGTCACGTTGATCGTTTGCTTATTCTGCAGGACGTGCCGCGGCACCCTTCACTGCGACGGGTTACGCGAATTGCCTGTTCCGGTCGCGGGCTCCCATGCTACGCTAGCGTTCGATAAAGCCAATCGATGCAAGAAAGCGAATGCGATGGCATTGCGCTAGGCCGCACGACAGTAATAGTGATGCAGGGGGCATGAACGTGACGTTAGAGCAGTTGCGGATTTTTATCGCGGTAGCGGAGCGCGGACACCTGACGCAGGCCGCGGAGACGTTGTCGCTGACGCCTTCAGCGGTCAGCGCCGCACTGCGCAGTCTCGAACATCGCTACGACGTCAAGTTATTCGATCGCATTGGTCGTGGCATTGCCTTGACCGAAAACGGCAAACTCTTCCTGACACATGCGCGTGCCGCTATTCAGAGCGCGGCCCAGGCGGAACAGGTGTTGACGGACCTGTCCGGGTCCGAACGTGGCAGGATTCGGTTGCGAGCCAGCCAGACCATTGCAAGCTATTGGCTGCCGCGACCGTTGGTGCGCTTTCGACAGCGTTTCCCAGGCATCGAGGTGGTGCTCGGCGTGGGTAACACGCAGACTGTCGCGCAAGCCGTCGTTGAAGGCAGCGCGGATGTCGGTCTGGTCGAGGGAGAAATCGACCAACCTTTGCTGGAGCGCGTGCAGTTTGGCGCGGACCAGTTGATCGTCGTGGTGGCCGCCAAGCACCGGTGGGCTCGTGCGCGCAATCTACGCGTGTCGGAACTGATGCAGGGAGAGTGGGTCAGTCGAGAAGTAGGCTCCGGCACCCGGTCCGAGTTCGAAGCTTTTCTCGAAAAACAGGGTGTCGCACCCGCGGCGCTTCCCATCATCATGACGTTTCCATCAAACGAAGCGGTGCTAAGCGCGGTAGCAGACTCTGACTTTGCTGCGGCCGTGTCTACTTTTGCCGCGGCTCCGGCGCTCGCATCGGGCCAGATTGTACGCGTTCCGGTGATCGTGGCGGAGCGGGCGTTCAGCGTGTTGACGCATCGCGAGCGTTTTCGTACGCGTGCCGTTTCGGCGTTGATTGCTGAATTGACCGGCATTCAATGACAAAGCGCCAAGCCCCATGCCCCATCTCTCTGATCGATTCACGCGTCCCCGGCTGAAAATGGATCCTGTCCCAGCGGAAGGGTCTGCCTATTATAAAAAAACTTTGTGACTCGCATTTTATTTTTTCAGTTGTCCTGGTAAATTATTTGAGATATTTATGCATTTTTAAAAATGCTTAAATTAATTAAAGTTCATGCTTTAGCCGGTCGTTATGCTATATGACCTGTCTCCCCTCATGCCACGCGATTGATTCTCGTAAGAAATGTCTAAAGTCCGGGCGTTGCCGGGAATAAAAAAACGACTCTACATAAGGCTAACCATGCGTTCGTTGACGCTGCGCAAGAAACTGCTTCTTCCATTGCTGATTTGCTGCATCGCATTAACGGTGCAGGCCGGTATTAGTGCATTTCAACTACGCGACAGCCAGCTTGCCGCGCGGAAACTCGACCTCGCACATGTCATCGATACGGCTGTCAGCATTTGCACGTTTTATGCGGATCAAGTCAGCAGTGGCAAGTTACCCCAAGATGAGGCCAAGGCACGTGCGATAGCGGCGATTGGCGCCCAGCGCTATGGGGTCAGTGGCTATATAACCAGTGTGACGACCAAGTCGATCGTAATCGACAATCCTTTGAGTCCGAAAATCAATGGCAAGGACATGTCGGGGTTCCAGGACGCGCGTGGTTTGTATCTTTATCAAGCGATTGCCGCTGCCGGTGCAACGCCCGAGGGACATGGCTATATCGAATATTGGTGGCCGAAGCCGGGTGAGAAAGACGCAAGTCCAAAGATGGGCTATGTCGCCCGGTTCGCGCCATGGCAGATGGATTTTATCGCGGGTGAATATTTCGATGACATCAACGCTGATTTTTATAAGGGAATCGCCAAATCAGCGGCGATGCTTGTCGTGCTTGCACTCGTCGTGGGCGTGGTGGCATGGCGTGTGTCGTCGGACGTGTATGGCTCGGTAGGCGGCGAGCCCGCCGTGGCAGCGGCCGCTGCATTGCGTATTGCACAAGGTGATCTGAGTGCGGACATTGTCACCCGAGAGGGTGATGGTACAAGTCTGCTGCTCTCATTAAAAGAGATGCGTGCACAGTTGTCACGCGCAATGGGCGATATCAAGCGCTCGACGGAATCGATCACGATCGCGTCCCGGGAAATTGCTTCGGGAAATCACGATCTATCGGTGAGAACCGAGGAACAGGCGGCCGCGCTTCAGCAGACCACCTCGAACCTCGACGAGCTGGTGAGCACCGTCGATCGCAATACGGAGAACGCGGTACGTGGTGCCGCTTTGGCGAACACCGCCTCCGAGGCAGCCGTGCGTGGCGGTAACGCCGTGGGCGAAGTCGTGACGACGATGCGTGGCATCAGCGAAAGCGCCCAGAAAATCGCCGAGATCACCGGCGTGATCGATGGGATAGCGTTCCAGACCAACATCCTCGCACTGAATGCCGCGGTGGAAGCAGCGCGTGCCGGAGAGAACGGAAAGGGATTTGCCGTCGTGGCGGGGGAGGTACGTTCCTTGGCGCAACGCAGTGCGATTGCGGCAAAGGAAATCAAGACCTTGCTCGACGCGTCTACGGCGCGCATTGAGACGGGGTCGCGAATGATCGAACGTTGTGGCGCGACGATGACCGAGGCTTTGCAATCGGTGGATGCGGTAACGAAGGTCATGGGTGACATTGCGCAGGCGTCGTCGCACCAAACGCAAGGCATCAATGAGATCAGTAAGGCGTTGCGGCAGCTTGATGGCGTGACGCAATCCAACGCTGCATTGGTTGAGGAAGCCGCCGCCGCGGCGCAGTCGCTTGACGATCAGACAGCGCGTTTGAGCGGTGCGGTATCGGTATTCCGTGTGTAATGGGGTGGTCTGTTCAAGCGATGCAACGTGTCTACACCGGCACGTCCCGCATGTAACAGGTTGCCGATAGTCTCGAAACCTTTCTTTCTTTTTATTACCCGGTACATGCTGTGGGATGACGATCATGTATCCACACTGCACGGTTTAGCGCAGAAAAATGCCTTAATCAAAGAGGTCTCCAAATATCACGGTGTGTTCACCGAATATTGGGACAAATGCGGTGGTCCACCCGCTGTACTGAAACTTACACATTGCTACGTACGCGTACAGCTTATTCGGGTTCAATGGTCTCAACCGGAAAGGGCGTGTCGTGGCGCATGGTGCGTTCAGGCTCGCCAACGATCCGGAGCAAATACCGGATCAGTTCCAAGGAGGGCAATGTGAAACGGTGGACCTTGATGATGGCGGCCGGCGTTGTACTGGCAAGTTTGCTGGGAGGATGTATTGTCGTTCCGGCACCGGGGTATTATGGCGGTGGCGGTTATTACCATCACCCGCATTACGACTACTACCGTTGACAGGATGGGCTTTTGAAAAGATAGCGGGCGGAGCAGTGGTGACCTGGATGTTGTCAGGCGAATCATAAAACCACTGCATCGGGATGACATCGCGGTGCTCCGTGCTCATGGGGCGCCGCTTTTTTCATCAAGGAATGGATGACGGATGCTGCCCATGCCACAGATGCCACGTCATGGGAACGGGTGGCGCCCATCGTCGGATGGCATCACGGCGACAACATGCCCATGCAAAGGTGATGGTGCCGTGGTTTATTTGACCGTGAATGTATAGTCGCCCTGCGTACGATGTCCATCGTCGGCAACCGCAACCCAGTGGACTGTATAACTACCTGCCTTCAGTGGCTTTAGCGGTACCGACATCCGGGTGCTTTCTTTCGGATCCACCGTCGACGGACCGGAAGAGACAGCCTGCCCCGCGGCATCGGAGACATCTATCTTGCTGAATCGTGCAGCCAGGCCTTCCGTGTAATTGATGGTAACGGCTGGCGGCGCGCTGTCGACCACGGCATCTTTGGTCGGGATCATGGTTTTCGGATGCGCGTGGGCGAATGCCAGCGGCGCGGCGCTGGCAATCGTAAGGAATAACGCAGTGTTTGTCAGGGTTGCACGAAAGCGGGTCATGGTATGAAAGTCTCGATCAAAAAGGATCAGGCACTGACCATATCCCCGCTGTCGATCGCCTCAGATGAAAGCGGTCAGGGACATGAACAGAGCACGTATTGTAGCGCCTCCATCAGCCAAAACGGCATGCTTTAGCGGAGTGCCGCATCCCGACGTACCCTTGTGCCCTTCTTGTCGAGGGACAATGCGGCCATCAGGCGCAAGATTGCATTCGCAGCCAACCATGCACCGACCATGGCGCTGCTATGGAACGTATGGGTGAGGCGACCATTACATTACCGAGACCGCCTGACTGCCGGCTTGCCAACAGGTGAAAAAGGCCCGTTTACCCGGTTTCGCAATTTTCGCGAGATATACGACAGCGTCGTATGGCAATGACGCGAACGGCTCGACAAAAGCCGGATGCGACTCATTCGTGCGAAATGACATTACGGAATGCAAGGTATCGATATGCCGTGAAGTAATCCAAGCACATGTTTGCAACATGATTACAAAGAAATGACTGCGCAATCTTTCGCTTTGGGATACTCCGGTTTACACGCCAGTACGACAGATAGGCAAGATGATAAGCGGGGTTACAAGATGAGGCCGAAGCACGTACGTCACATGGAATTTCGGGTGCCCTCCTCGAATTTTGGTGGTGATTCGAGATGTCGTGTGGATTGAAGCAATAGCGTCAGCGTGCGGTACTGTCGCGTTGCACGAATGCAAAACCCGTATCTATGGCATTGCCGGTCACCATTGACGCGGAGACGGTGTCCGCCGTTAGTGCGCTGAATCGTCGAAGCAATGTATAGGCGACGCGCTCGCCTATACCGCGCTCATCCACGCGTACCGTTGACCAGGCCGGATAGAGGTGTGCTGCCGCACTCCGATCGCCGAAGGCCCATCACGCCCGAGTCCCAATATCGCGGGTGCCGTCAGAATCTCCATCGTTACGGAGTGCGCATTGAGACGCTGGAGTTCGGCCATCGCGCTGCGGCTGCGGCGCAATTCACGAGGATCATCAACGGAAACGATCCCAAAACGGCGATAGCCCTTTTCGAACAAATGTCGAGCAATAGCGACACCCACCGCCTCATGTGAGAAACCAATGACGGTGTCGATTGGATTGGCGGTCAGGTCCCACATCTCCACAACGGGAATATGCGCTTGTTTCAGGCGTGACACGGTCAGCATAGTGTGGTCGATGCCCGCGAGGACCACGCCCGCCACACGCGCGACATCAATCAACGATACTTGCTCGGTGCCACGGTACAGGTTCGCTTCCGCATGGCCGGTATGTGCGTCGTCCGAGGTCTTGGCACCAGCCGCGGTCGGACGTGATGTCTTGTCTGCGGATCGTAGCGGCTTGCGTCGCGATTTTGTCAGGGGTGCCGCTTTTTTTTGGTTTTATGACCATCTGTCATCACCGTCATAAGCCTTTGCCGGTCATTCCCTCTCATTGGCCGGCGCGCTCGTCACATTGTATCTGCAGCCTCGTCCCGTAAGGGAGGCTCGAACCTTTCGCTGTCGGGAAAACCCTATGCGGTCCATGCTGGACAAAGCGCGAATGATTGCGCAGTCATTCGTTGCGTTTGCTGGCGCGTGCCGGCTTTCTGATGATGTTTATTTCCGCTCGACCAAGGTGGCGCCTCGTGTGTGGCGCTTGGAGATCGTCTATGTCACTTCCTCGAAATATCCCGTCTGCTGCGATATCGGTCGATAGCATTGCGTGGATTGGCTTGACCTCGGGCAGACTTCCTCTCGCCACAGCCACCAGTGATGCAAAGTTACTGACCGGTCGGCAAAAACCAATGACCGAGATTGCCATGCTGTTTGCGCAAATTGAGACAAGAGACGGTCATCGCGGTTTGGGTTTCAGTTATTCGAAACGCGGGGGCGGTGAGGGCCAATTCGCGCATGCGGCAGAAATTGCACCTGCTTTGATGATCGATGCGAATCAACAATGGGATTGTCCAACCGCTCAGCGAATGTGCCGTACTTTTGAACCATTGAACTTGATCTGGATCAAGGAGCCCCTGGATTGTTATGACGTTGACGGCCACGCTGCCCTGGCGGCAACGTTCGATACACCCATTGCAACTGGAGAAATGCTCAGGAGTCTGGCGGAGCATCGCGCATTTATCCAGGCAAAAGCCGCTGACTTCCTGATGCCTGACGGCCCTCGTGTTGGTGGTATTACCCCGTTCCTGAAGGTTGCCGCGTTGGCAGAAGAGGCCGGCATCATGCTTGCACCCCATTTCGCCATGGAACTGCATGTGCATCTGGCTGCCTGCTACCCAACGGACCCGTGGGTGGAACACTTCGAGCGGTTGGAGCCGTCGTTCAACGAACGAATTGAAACGCACGCGGGACGCATGATCGTTCCAACACGCCCTGGGGTGGGGTTGTCGCTCAGCGACCCGGTGCGAGGATAGACCGTCGCACGTTCCGAGATCGGCAAGCGGGCCTGACCACCATGTCGACGCGTGACCAACGTCAGGGCATTTCAGGATGCCTGCCCGGTGTCAATGATGGGGCTGGAAAACCTGTAGTGCCCGACGCGTGGCATCGTTGCGGCCTCGCGAGATGTAATCAAGAGCGTGATTTGCGTTAGCGCGGCGTCGATGGAAACCTCTCCCTGCAAACATATACTTTGTAACTGCCCTATAGAAATCGCCTGATCGCTCCGTAATCCAGATAGCGCCGTGAAGTTTTCGGCGCACCGAACACGTATCGGCTTATTGAGAAAAAAGAGGGGTAGGGGTGGAGGAAGACATGCAGCAGTCGAAGAAAGGCGTGACGGTCCGCGCTGGATTATTGACCGTCCTGGTGGCGTTTGCGGCTATGATCTTACTGGGGGGCGCGGTTGGGGTGGTCTCGCTGGGAGGCGCCGATCGGACGAATACGACGTTAGCGGAAGTCGCGCGCCAGGTGGTCCTTGCCAACGACGGCTACAAGGACAGTACGCGGACGCGCGCTGCCTTGACGCGGGCTTACTCGGCGTTAAAGGAACGGGGCGATACTGCGACGCGCGACGGCGCATTGAAATCGGCGCAGACGACGATCGACAAGGCTGCGACGGAGACCCAGGCATTGCGCGATGCCCCGGTGGTGGATGGCATCGACCCGTCGCTTGCCCGTGCGACTGCCGACACGTCCATTGCTCTGGCGACGCTGCTTGAATCGGCCCGCGATGCGCTACGTGCGGGCGACACCAATGCATACGTGGCAATCAATGACGCGAAGATCACCGTCGCCGGACAGCGGTATACGGCGAACCTGGAAAACTTTCAGTCACAAGCAAGCGCGGCGATGCGTGCGGCCAGTGAATCAGGCGCGGCGCAGTACCATCGCGTCATCGGATTGGTCGTCATCGGCATTATCTTTTCATTGGTGCTGCTATTAGTCACGCATATCACCCTAAGACGGTGGGTTATCGGACCCTTGCAACAGGCGAGTGGGCTCCTTGATCGGATTGCGGCCAATGACCTGACCGCGACCACCACGTATCGCAGCAATAATGAGATAGGGCAGTTGTTCGACGCGATGCGCAGGATGCAGCATGGCTTGGCGGAGACGGTATCGGTCGTACGAAGCCGCTGCGAAGCGATCAACACGGGCACGCGTGAAATTGCCGCTGGCAATCTCGACCTGTCGGCGCGTACGGAGCAACAATCCGCATCATTGGGTGAGACCGCGTCCAGCATGAAAGAATTGACTTCCACCGTGAAGCGGAATGCCGATCATGCCCGTGAAGCCAATAATCTTGCCAACTCCGCGGCGTCGGTGGCGAAGCGTGGCGGTGAAGTGATCGGTGACGTTATGCGCACAATGGACGATATCTCGGCCAGTTCGCGCAAGATCGCCGACATCACGGGCTTGATAGACGGTATTGCCTTCCAGACGAACATCCTTGCCTTGAACGCCGCGGTAGAAGCCGCGCGTGCTGGCGACCAGGGGAAGGGCTTTGCGGTTGTCGCGTCCGAAGTGCGCAGCCTGGCGCAGCGGAGCGCCAGCGCCGCCAAGGAGATCAAAGGCTTGATCGAGTCCTCGGTGTCGGACGTATCGCATGGAAACCGGCTGGTGACCCAGGCTGGGACGACGATCAGCGAGGTGGTCGGCAGCGTGGATTCATTGGCAACCTTGATGGCTGAAATATCGGCGGCCACGCTTGAACAAAGCGATGGTATCTCCCAAGTGGAGCAGGCCGTAAGCCAGATGGATCAAGTAACGCAACAGAACGCCGCGCTGGTGGAGGAGGCGTCTGCGGCTACGAGTTCGCTCGAATCACAGGTCGAGGACATGGTCTCGGCAGTGTCGGCTTTCCGTTTGAGATAAGGTATGGGGCGTGCGGCGGCGATCTTCAGGTCACGCCGCACCATGTCACTCTATTGCGCCGACCGAAAACGCATTGCCGACGCTGACGAAATTGCCGCCACCCAAATAATGCAGCGTGTGTAGCGAGGGTTGGCTGCCATCGAACCGCCAGTGACCATCTCGAAAAATGGCGGGATCGGCCGCGGCGGATACGACGTCGCAAAAGCAGGTGTCGTACGCGTCTTCCGTATGCGCTTCCGGTATCAAACGACATTCGAGCCAGGCAGAGCATCCCTGTTCAATCACGGGCATCCCGAGCACGGGTCCAACCAGCGATGGAATACCATGAACGGCAAACTTGTCTTCATCGCGACCCGACACAATGCCAACGTCGCGCGTCATCCTTGCACCATCGACATTCGGCACACAGATGGCAAATTGCCCGCTCGCTTCTATAAGTGATTTGGTGAAGGTTTGCTTGTCAATCACCACGGCGAGGCGAGGGGGCACAAATTCAACGGGCGTGGACCATGCTGCGGACATCACATTGCGGCGTCCATCGTGCAGTGACGTAATCATGACGGTTGGACCGTGGTTCAACAAGCGGCTCGCGTGTTCAAGGGCGACCATGGCGAAGCGGGAGCCCGCAGGAGGGGGGGTGACGGTATTCATCTATGAATGCAAAGGAGCAAGGTAGGGGAAGAAAGTCGCTGGCTGTGATATTTGCCGACGGAGTCCTGAGTGCGATGACGCGGCAGTCATGGCGATCCGCCTCGCTTGGGACGCGAAGCACGGATGCAACCGTGCGCGTCAGTCAGTATAAGCTGTGTGCTGATGGCGTGTGCAACGCCGGGATAACTCGCTATCGGAGGTAATCAGCAAAATGAGACAATCCGTCACCCATCATGCATCGGCGGTAGTTCCGCTACTCTTCCTCATTGCCGTCTGCGCGGTTCCTCCGGCCAATGCAGCGAACTTTGTGGATAATTTGAAGGCGCAAGCGCAACAGCAGTTGAACGGCGGCCAGCTTGACGGGTCAAAGGGTGCCGGCAGCACGGCTAATGCAATGAGTGGTGCGCTCGGAAGCTTGGGAATGCCGGCGATGAGTAGTCGCACTGGCATCAATGCGGCCGGCGTGTTGGTTTACTGCGCTAAAAACAAATATCTGAACGCGTCAAACGCTCAGACTGTCAAAGACAAATTATTGCAAAACGCAGGGCTGAGCGGTACAACGGCACAGCGGGACAGCGGCTATCGCGAGGGCGTTTCCGGCTTACTCCAAGGCAGCAACGGCACGACGCTCAACTTGGACAATATCAAGGACAATCTGAAACGCAAAGCTTGCGACTACGTGTTGGATCATGCGAAGTCGTTTATCTAGCGATTTTGCATGGCGACCGCCTCGACTGCGTAGTGGCCATTAAAGTGATAACAGGTGCATGGCCAGCAGACTCCATGCGCCCAAGGCGACAAGGGCCAATATCGCAGATGCCACCACGCGACCACCAGATCGCGCTATATCTCGAATGTCGACGCCCAGGCCGAGTGCCGCCATCGATAAAATGGTCAAGAACGTGGAAACGGATTGTGCGGGTGCCAATGCCGCCTGCGGTAGCGCATCAATCGAGCGCAAGCCCATCAGTGCAAGAAATCCAACGACAAACCAAGGGCAAAGCTGATGCCATGCAACCGTTTGTCGGCTTTGCGTCGCGTCGGCACGTCGCGCGCGCGGTAGCCATGTCGAAAGTATCAACAATACCGGGCCAAGCATCAGCACCCGGACCAGCTTTACCAACGTTCCCACCTGAACGCTCAACGCGGAGACTGGCGCGGTAGCGGCCAATACTTGCGGGACGGCATAAACGGTCAAGCCAGCGAATACGCCATATGCGCGCGGTGACAACCCAAGTAGACCTCCCAACATGGGCAACAACAGCACGACTAAGACGCCCAGCACCGCGGTAAATGCGATGGCCGCGGCGATGTCCCGACCTTTGGCGCCGACTACGGGTGCCGCCGCGGCAATCGCCGAATTGCCGCAGATGGCATTTCCGCAAGCAACCAGTAGCGCCAACTCGCGATGGAGTCCGATTAGTCGCCCTACAGCGTAACCTGTCACCAGCGTCGATGCCACCACGGTGGCGATTGCGATCAGCAAGCCCACGCCCTGCGCCAGCACGACATGGGCACTGATCGATGCGCCGAGCAACATCACCGCGATCTCCAGTAGCGTCTTCGCACAAAATGCGATGCCCTTTTGATAGCGGTCTGACAGGGGCACAGCGCTCCGGAGTGTTACGCCGATGAGAATCGCCAGCACAAGGCTATCTAGCCAGGAGCGATGGAATAGCCAAGTTTGCAGTGCATTGACGGATAGCGCTGCGCCCCCTACGGCGACACTCATGACCAGCCCGGGGGCGATATCGGCGATTGCTTCCACGAATCGCGCGAGCGCATTTGGGCGCTCGGGAACGTTGACGCACTGAGAAGGAGTGGTGATTGACATGTTTTAGCACTTTTGTGCATATCGATATGATCAAAAGTGTGAAGCATCCAATCGTGTTAATCAATCAAATGTTTGTTGATATATTGTGCAATTTAATCGAATGATGTATCAATACGGGCATTTGAGGTGGAAGTGCTTCATCACTTGAGCAAGGCGCTTGAGGTTTCTGGTGTGCTGGGCGGAGAGTATCTGTCTGTGCTGCTATCGCGCCAGAGCAAGCAACGCGCTTTCGCGATGGCGACGTCTCGATTCGCATCGATGGCCAGGAGCGACGCTATGCGATTAAGATGGAATTACACATCGTACGCACATTGGACCTGGAACGATTCATTGCCCAGGTCGACAACTTGGATTACTGCTTGCGGCATTGTCACGTTATCGGGCGTGGACCGGGAAAAGGGCATTTCACTGCCTGCTTTCAAAACGCGGACGGATTTTGGCTCCCAAGCGTCAATTGCTGCCATGACGCAAGATGCGCCGTGATCTGACGGCGGTGTTCGATGGCGCCAAGTGTTTCGCGCTTGAGTGCAAAATGCTGTCGAATTGGGCCGAAGTTCGAGAGGAAGCCCTGGGCACGTCGCCGATCTCTTAAGCCGCGCATGCGGCGCTCACGTTCACGTGTTGGTTGATGGCTATCTTCGGCACGGTTATTTACGCGTGCGGCAGCCCGTATGGAGATGTGCTTCGTCTTGGCCAGCGCGGGCACTCGGGCTTTGGCAACCGGATAGCTAAGAAGCTGATCGGTCACGATGACCCGCGGTGCCGGGTGCTTGCGCAAGATCCTCTTGAAGAATTGTTCAGCTGCGGCGGTATCACGACGCTTTTGCAAAAGGATGTCGAGTTCTTGCCCTTGCTCGTCAACGGCGCGCCAGAGCCAGTAAGGCTCACCGCGTAGACGCACGAACATTTCATCGAGATGCCATGTTTTGGCGCTACGGCCGGTGATCTTTACATGTGCGGCAAATCGCGCCCCGAATTTATCGCACCACCGCCGTATCGATTCGTAGCTGACGATCACGCCGCGCTCGAGCAATAATTCGTCCATGTCGCGCGAGCTCAGCAAGAAGCGAAAGTACCAGCGCACCGCTAGGCCGATGATGGCAGGTGGAAAACGGTGTCCGCGGTAAATGGACGAGGTGTTCATGCGCCAAGCTTACGTGACCGCTTCGAGAACGTAACAGTGCTCACCATAGCCTTTCAGAATAACAGACCGCCTTATTGCGACAGAACCCGATAAGTGTCCCATCGGAACTGCTGCTTTTGAGCGACGCGAGCTTCATGGTGCCTGTCTCCTTCGTTGTGTATTATCCGAGCGGACGGCCGCCGTCGACGGGCAGCACGCATCCGGTAGTGAAATGCAGATGGCGCACGGCGGCCAGCACCGCGCCCGCAATTTCCTCGGGCTGCGCGAGGCGGCCGAGCGGCGTGCGGCCCGCCTGTGCATCGCGCCACGCGCTATCCATCGACTTGACGAACTCCGTGTCGACGAGTCCCGGCGATACCGACACCACGCGGATCGACGGCGCGAGTGCACGGGCCAGCGATTTCGTGAGATTGTCGAGCGCGGCTTTCGACGCGCAATAGATCACGTTGCTGCCCATCGCCGTCTGCGCGGCGATCGACGAAATATTGACCACTACGCCGCCGCCTTCGAGCTCGCTTCGAGCGAGCAGCGGACGCAGCGCGCGCACCATTGCGAACGGGCCGCGCACATTGGTCGCGAGCACGTCGTCGATCAGCGCGTCGTCCACGCCGTCAAGATCTTCATGTGCGACGAAACGGGTGGTGCCCGCACAGTTGACGAGCACATCGCAACGGCCGTAGCGGGTCGCGACCGAATCGGCGAGACGCATGAGCGCCGCGCTGTCGGTGACGGGCGCGGCGCGCGCGCAGTGTCCGACGCCCGGCAACTGTTCGACGAGCGTCTGCGCCCCGGCAGCCGAATTGCGATAGCCGGCGACGATGGAGAAACCCGCCTGCGCGAGCGTGCGGCAAATCTGCGCGCCGAGTCCGCCTGTCGCGCCGGTGACAACGGCGACAGGATGTGAGCCATGCGCTGGGATGGGTGTCGTCATGTCAGTCCCGCTTGCCAAGACGGCGCACGCGGATGTCGGCCTGTTCCTTGTGGCCCGAGAAGTGCTCCAACGCGCACAGGCGCGAACAGACTTCGCCGATGTGCACCGACGCCTCGTCGGTCAGAATGCGCTGGTAGCTATGCGTCTTGATGAACTTGCCGACCCACAGGCCGCCCGTGTAGCGGCCCGCGCCCATCGTCGGCAGCGTGTGGTTGGTGCCGATCACCTTGTCGCCGTACGAGACGTTCGTGCGATGGCCGAGGAACAGCGCGCCGTAGTTGGTCATACGTTGCAGGAACCAATCAGGGTCGCGAGTCATCACCTGCACGTGTTCGGAGCACAGACGTTCTGCTTCCTGCAGCATTTCTTCGTCGGTATCGCACAGGATGATCTCGCCATAGTCGCGCCACGCAACGCTCGCGACGGGCGCCGTGTCAAGGCGCGCGAGCACTGTTTCGATCGCGGCGGGCAGCTCTGCGGCGATCTTCTTGCTGGTCGTGATGCAGTAAGCGGGTGACGTCGGACCATGCTCGGCCTGACCAAGCAGATCGACAGCGACGAGTTCGGCGTCGACGGTGTCGTCGCAGATCACGAGCGTTTCCGTCGGACCGGCGAACAGGTCGATCCCGACGCGGCCGTACAGTTGCCGCTTGGCCTCGGCGACAAACGCGTTGCCGGGGCCGACGATCATGTCGACGGGCGCGATGTGTTCGGTACCGAGCGCCATCGCCGCGACGGCTTGTACACCGCCCATCACGTAGATTTCATCGGCGCCCGCGAGCGCCATCGCAGCGATGATCTCCGGCGACGGCTTGCCGTCGAACGGCGGCGCGCACGCGATCACGCGTTTCACGCCCGCGACCTTCGCGGTCAGCACGCTCATGTGCGCCGACGCGAGCAGCGGATATTTGCCGCCCGGAATGTAGCAGCCGACCGAATTCACCGGGATGTTCTTATGTCCGAGCACGACACCGGGCAGCGTCTCCACTTCGACATCTCGCAGCGACATCAACTGAATTTGCGCGAAGCGGCGGATCTGCGCCTGCGCGAACTTGATATCTTGGATGGCCTGCAGGCTGAGCGAATCGATGCACTCCTGGATCTCCTCAGCGGACAGATGGAAATTGGCCGGATTCCAATTGTCAAAACGCTCCGAATAGCCGCGCACGGCCACTTCGCCACGCGCCTCGATATCAGCGATGATTTTCTCCACTGTCGCGCGAACCTGCGCGTTATTGTCCGCTTTCACTTGGGCGCTCTGGCCCGTTTTGATGTGTTCGATCATATCGGTTGTCCAATGGATCAGAAAAAGAAAGGGGGCCTGCGGCTAGTTCTCCGCCGGGTTCTCGACCACGTGCCCGAAAAGCAGCACGTTCGCAAAGAACGGCTGAAGCAGCGCACGCCACTGCGAGATGGGCGTGGATCCGCGAATGCGCTGCATATGGTCGTCGACCTTGATCCAACGCACGAGCCAGTCGGTATCCACTGGTAGTCCTCGATACAGCGCTGAAGCTCGTGATCGCTATAGCCCGGCATTGCAGCGAGGAATGCTTGCGCCGTGGCAAATGCTACTCCGAAGCCCGAGTTGCTACCGGGCGCGATGCGACAGTCTGCGATTTCGAGCATCATCGCGGGCTCCAGTCAGGCAGCGCGAGACCGGGGGCGGGCGAGTGGAAGCTCGCAAGCGTCGTACCGATACGGCACGCAGATCGGGGTCACCGAATGTGATGCTGGCCATCATCAGCGCGACCGTGCCGCGGCACGCGTCCATCAGTTCGGGCGTGGGCGTGCCTTGCTGGCAATGCTCTTCGTAGCGCGCGAGCGCTTCGGGATTGCCGTCGTCTAGCAGTGTCCACACTTCGCCTTCCAACGTGAGCGTGATCAGCTTATTGGTGAGGATCAGCGTGATCCACAGATTGCCGTGCGCATCGAACGCGACGCCGTCCAGGAAGCCGCCTAGATCGTGCGGGCCATAAATTTCGTGGGCACTGAGCGCGCCGTCGCCAGCTACGCTCAGACGCGAAATGCCGTGTTCGTCGACCAGGCCGACGTAACGGTCCACCGTCTTCTCGCTGATCGAGCGCGTCCACGGCACCTGGCGCATCATGACCGTGAGCCAGATGCGGCCTTTCGAATCTGTCAGCACGAAATTGGTCTTGCCGAGCGGCGCGCCATCGCGCGTCATGAGTTCGATCCCGTCGGTGCCGAAGTTTGCGATCACGATGTTGCCTTCGCGATCGAACGCGAGGCGATTCGGCAGTGTGCCGCCTAGCACGAGTTGCTGCTCGTCGCGGGAAGCGGGCGTGTGAGCATGATCGGGCTGCTGCGCGATCAGCGCTTGCGTACCGTCAGGTGCGATGCGCATCCCGCCGCCGCGCGCATCAGCTGTCCATAAAGTGGCGTCGGTCTCGGCGAGGATGCATTCGGGGCGCAGCAGGTCTCGGCCGGCCATCTGAATGTGGTCGCAGCTCACGTGCCATCCGCTCAAGGGATTGAACGATGTCGTCATCGGAAAATGCATTGTGGGTGGAAGAGGGGAGCGTCGTCGAAGGCTTGTTGCGCGTCACGCCGCCGGTCTGTCGATGGCGAACGGCTGGAGCAGTTCGATCAGGTTCCCGCATACATCGCGCTAGAATGCCGTTGGATTGCCGTCGACGACCAGTTCGAACGCGATGTCGGCACCCCGTGAGCGCAGTGCGGCGACGGCGCCGCGTAGGTCGGGTAATTCGAAGCACATGTGCTTGTTGCCGTGCGTGCGCAGATCCAGGTTCGGCATGCGCCGCTCGTCGGGCAGCGGCGCCGCGCCGGGCACTTCGAAGAGTTCGATGCGAAAGCCGTCGCGGCCCAGGAAAGCGATGCGCGCGGAAATCTTGTCGATCGTCATCTGCGATTCAAGCGCGAAGCCGATCATGCGCCCGTACCAGTCGATTGCGGCATCGAGATCGCGCACGCCAACGCCAAAGTGATGTGGGCGCAGCACGGAAAGAAGCGGCGGGTTCGGATGGTTCGAGGTCGAGGTCGAGGTCGAGGTCGAGGACCGAGGGGCTGCTGCGCGGTCATCGTCGAGATGCGGCACGTCCTCGGACAGCGTCAGAAGCGCAGTCGTCATGGCGGGTGTCTCCTGCTTGTCTGGCGCGCTACGAGGCGCGTCATGTCGTTTGCTTGCTAGTACTGTAGAGGCTTTCACCTGTCGAGACTATCAATTCCTAGTGGAAACACGCATTGATGTGATCGAATGATTGCCGGATAGTGCGGCCCCATGAGACTGCGTCATTTCGATATGAATTTGCTCGACGCGCTGCTTGACATGCGCAGCGTAACACGAGCGAACGCCTGCATATCGGCGCATAGGCGACGAGCAGCGCACTGGGGCGGCTGCTCGCGTATTCCGGCGATCCGTTGCTGATGCAGGTGGGCCGGCGCATGGAGCTGACGCCACTCGGCAGGAGCCTTGCACAGCCGGTGCGCGAGATACTGCTGAATGTGCAGTCGACGGTCGTCGCGAGTCTCGAGTTCGATCCCGCGCTGGCGCGCCGCAACTTCGTGATCCGGGCGTCGGACTATCTGACCACGGTGCTCGTGACGATTCTGGTGCAAATAGGTAAGATCGTTGAGAACATGTTTATATGTAGGATGACATATCAATAGGAGATGGCGGGTTCCATACATCGTTCGTGAAAGCATCCTTGGTACCGAACTTAGTCAGGTCGAACTACTCCTTGCGAATACGACGCATCAATTCGATTCCTGCAACTGCGGTTGCAGCATTGCTGAAACACTTGAAACCGAGCATCTAGCATTTCTCGATATTGCAAACGTCAATAGCCTCATCGCGATTCATCGGGTCAATTCCAGTGTCTTTAAAACAGATACGGAATTTCGCAAATGTGCTGCCTGTTCGCGCAACGCTTCAGCCGCTGCCGCTCCTTCCTCGACAAGCGCAGCGTTCTGTTGGGTGACGATATCCATCTGGGTGACGGCGTCTTTGATCTGATCAATGTCCCTGCCTTGTTCATCGCAAGCCTCGGAAATCTCGTTCATGATCCCCGTGACACGTTGTATCGCTTCACGCGCCTTGATCATGCTCGCGACTGTATCGTTGACCATTCGCGCCCCTTCATCAACACGGTCGGCGGAGTTGGTGATGAGGGCCTTGATTTCCTTCGCAGACGCAGCCGACCGCTGGGCAAGCGTGCGTACTTCGCCCGCTACCACGGCAAACCCACGGCCGCCCTCTCCCGCCCGCGCCGCTTCGACGGCAGCATTGAGCGCAAAGACATTAGTTTGAAACGCGATACCCTCGATGATCCCAATGATTTCGACCATTTGCCGAGAGCTCGCCTCAATGCCCGCCATCGTACTAACGACGCCGGTCACCAACGTCTCGCTAATCGTGGCGACTTCTGACGCACCCTGCGCGAGCTGCCTTGCCTGCGTCGCATTATCTGCATTATGTTTCACGGTGACACTCAACTGCGCCATGCTCGCCAACGTCTGCTGAAGGGATGCCGCCTGCTCTTCGGTGCGAGCAGCCAGATCATTGTTACCCGATGCGATCTCATTGGTTGCGGTGAAGATCGAATCGCTGCCGGTACGCATGACCGTAACCGTAAGGCTCAAGCGGTGTTGCATGGATTCGATGTCGCTCAATAGACGCCCCATTTCATCACTTGTACGGCTGCGCACTTTACCCATGAGGTCACCGTCCGCGATTCGGGAGAAATGGCCAAGCGCCTCGTTCAGCGGCGTCATAATCGCTCGGCGCAGCAACAGCCAACTCAGCGAAGCGGCCGTCAATCCGAAGACGACCAAGCCGATCGTCAAGGCGTGAATAGCGCGCGCCATTGCCATGGCCCGGTCGGCGCGCGATGTCGCCTGTATTTTGATAAATTGCTTTAATTTTCTGATCGCGCCGTCGACTTGGACAAAATTAGACGGTAGCACCTCGCTGGAAACTCGATAGATCCCGGCAGTGTCTCGCTGATCGATCGTAGAGCGCAATTGGTCGATGGCTTCGTGTCATCGCGATACGCTTCACATCGGCGTCGGCCGCTAGCTCTTGCTCTTCTGGCAACTTCGGCGCACTCATATAAAGCTTGAACGCATTATTCGCCTTATTCTGCACATCAACCGAAATGTCCCGGAGTCGCGAAAAATTGGGCGCATCCAGATTCAGCGCCATCTGGTTTAGCACCAGCGTAGTGATCGCCAGATACGCGTGCGTGTCCCCCAGATCAGCCATCGCTGGTAAAAAATTTTGTGACATCCGTTCAGCGGCGGCGGCACTTCGACCCTGCCCCCAAAGGCTCAAACCGCCCACCACGCTCAGTAACAGTCCAAGGAGCCCCGTGGTTGCTGCAAGCCTTGCTTGTATCGATAACGTCTTCAAGAGCGCCGGCCACGACAGCCACCCGGTTGTGCGAGTCGATGAATGTCTTCATGAATAGGCCTCTTATAGTAGCGTGAAAGCCTGTCACCGGAGGGGCTGGCGTAGCGCTTCCTGCGCCTCGACCATCACGCTGGTGTGTTCTTCGCGCGATCCACCTTGTTGTTCGAGTACCCCCATACGGTTGGAAGCACGGACGACCAGTCGCGCACGTTCATAATGCCTTTCGGCATAATTGATCAACGCGTCCTCAATGGCGTCATGTCGTTCGAGTTCCTGCGCGAGTACAATAGCGCCCTCGACCGCTATCCCCGCGCCCGACGCAAGGTGTGGGGTTGTTGCGTGGATCGCATCGCCGAGCAATACGATGCGTCCTTTATACCAAGGCGCCTCGATCAAGTGACCCGCAAGTGGTCGGTACAGCACGCGAGGATTATTGAGCGAACCATCGAGCAAACCCGCGCGAAACGTCCCAATGGCACCGCCAAATTGCTCGAGTAAGTCGGCAAGCATGCGTGGCCATTCCTCCGGAGCGACGAACTCCGATCCCGGGCGTTTGTCGAGAACGAACAAATAGCATTCCGTCGCACTAATGGGGTTCATTCCCGCTTTTGTGGTTTCGCCCATGTAGATAGTGGAATTCTGATGAAGGCGCGGCACGACGGCCCGCCAGGAGCCTTGACCCGTGAATGACGGTCCCGCAAAATCAGGCATGACGATTTTCCGAACCGCGGAATGTAGGCCATCCGCGCCAATCACGAGATCGTAAGTCCGATGGCTACCGTCAGTGAACCGGACCTCGACGCCGCTGCTATCCTGTTCTATCCGGTCGAAGCTTAGTCCGAGCCTTACGTTTGCGCCGGCATTCTGTGTGGCAGTGCCCAAAATATCTGCGAGAACCGTGCGCATGATGCCCGCGCCTCCGGGAAGGTCCTCCGCGCCGATCGCCGAAGCAACGGGAACGGTGGCATTAACTTTTCCGTTTGCATCGCAGATGTCGACGGTCCGCCACGAGCCTCCGCGCCTCAACACCTCGTCGACCACGCCTATCTCGCGCAAGCTACGCAATGATGGGCCGCTAATCGTGATGCCGGCGCCGTCAGCTGCCCATCGCGGGTTGATCTCAATGAGATCGACTTGTATACCCTGTTTGCGCAGCATGATGGCAACGCACATTCCGCCAATGCCGCCCCCGATGACCAAGACCTTGTTGATAGGTGTCATAGTGAATATCTCTGTCCGATGTTGAACCGCAATGCTCAGACCACCGTTCCGCCGAGCTGTCCAGCAAGCCAGTCGGCAATGCGATTACCCGCGTTCAATGGATTGTCGAGCGAGCTGTGTTCGACCCCGCCTTCACGTGCGGTGAATACAAACAATGCTTTATCCGGGCTGTTAATCAACTGCTCGAAGCTTTGATAGGCGTATTTCAAAGGGATCTGACGATCACTTTCCCCGTGCGTGATGAGGAAAGGCACACGAATTCGATCGAGCACGCCATTCAGGTGCATGTGTTCGGCTTTCGCCAGAAAGTCATCCATGTCCTTTGCGCCAAAGACCCATTGCACGTGTTTCCAATAGTGCGGCACTGGATTCTCACCCTCGCGTTTCAGCCTGGTCTGTTGCACCTCGCGCCAATCATGATTCGCGCCCCAGACCGCCCCGCACGCGAACCGCGGTTCGAACGCCACGGCACGCGGACAGTAATACCCGCCCAATGACACACCGAGCGCACCAATTCGGTCAGCCGCCGTGTCGACGTGTTGCTCTAGCCAATCCACGATCGGTGTCGCCCAGGCCTCCGAATCGTGTACGGCGTGCAGTCCCTGCAGACGTAGTGCCTCGCCGGTACCCGGCTGGTCGACAAAAAGCGCGGACAGGCCACGGCGGGCGAACATCGTGCCCATCACACTTTTTTGCAACATTTCCTTGGTCGAATCGAGACCATTCATGACAACGACGATCGGCGCGCGCGTACCTGGCGCCAGACCTTCGGCTCGTACGTAGAGCCCGGTGAGGTACGTGTCTCGATAAGGAATCTCGACACGGACACAGTTCTCCCGTGCGAGCTTGCGTCCTTGCTCAAACAGCTCGAGCGACTTTCTATAGATGGCTAGCCGCGCCGCGAAGCCGTGGGCCTGCATCCGTTCGGCAATGCCATAGTAGAGGCCGGCACGACTCAACTTCTCGCCCGCGGACAGTGCATGGCCTTGTGCAAGATCTTCTTCGGCTAGCGCGATCAGCGCGTCCGCCCCGCGTTTCCATGCTTCATAGAACGCTTGTGTACCTGGATCATCACCGGCGCGAGCGGCTTCGAGAAGCGGCGCACACATGGCATCCACCTCTCCGATATTGCCGCCATGCGTCAGCGCAATCATCGTGGAAAGGCTCCATACGTAGTTTGTTTGAAAGTACTGAAACATGATGTGGTCGCCTTGGTTCAGATAGGTTAAATCAGTCGAAGATCGAGGGGATTTGGACGGGAATCCATACCATTCCGTCTTCGACGTGCACGGGCACCGGGTTCAGGCGTTTGCCTTTACAGGGTCCGGCAAAACATTCACCGGTTCGGATATCGAAGTGCGCGGAGTGCGCATAGCAGACGATATGGCTTCCGTCGGCGGAAAGAAAACGGTCTTGGCGGTATTCCATCGGCCGATGTTCATGCGGGCAGTCGTTGCGCCAGATGAATACGTCTTCGCCTTGCCGCACGACGCATAATTGATCGTCAAGGCCTTCGCGCAAAAAGCCTCGCGAGCCGCCGTCTGGCAGCTCATGAAGATGGCAGAGCACGCGTAATGCAGTCATGGCGCTCCCCTTTCATTCACCGGGCGCCCATTTGTCGCGCGCATCGAAGAGAAATATCTGTGAATTGTCCGATCCTGGATCGCACGCGCGGGGCGTCCAGCTTTCGTCGTGCAAGTCCATATCGGCATCGAATTCGATCGTGGCACCGAACGGACTATTGAAATACCAAAAATAGTTACTCCCGAGGATATGGCGCCCGGGCCCCCAAAAACTCTTGTACCCACGCTTAACGAAATTCCAGCCGTGCTGCAGCACCTCGTTTGCCGATCCCAGATGAAATGTAAAGTGATTGCAGCCGATCATGTGTTCATTCTGGCTTTCGATCATGAAAAGCGTGTGGTGATCGTTGGTGCCGGCCGGGCGCATGAACGGACCGAGATTGTTGAACCGATCGGTGACAACGAAACCAAGCCGCCGATAAAATATCTCGGCCTTTAGGGCGTCTTCCACGAAATACACGACATGCGACAGCGTGCGTGGCTTGATGATTTCTTCCGGATTCGCCGCGCAATCGTTCAATGCACGACCCGGGGGCTGACCCGGGACATTGAAACCCAGATGACGTGCTTCATATGTGTGCCGCTTTGTCACCATGAAGCCGATACCGAATCCTGCATCGTCAATACTGTGGACCGTTCCGCACTCGTCGATCGTTACGTCACGGTCGACTGCCAAATTCTCATGAATGGCTGCTAGCGTTTGCCTGTCCTTTACCCCATATACCGTCTCGCGCAAGCTGGGCGTTGCCGCTTTGGGGGGTAAGGGTGGGAGCGCGGGATCGTCGGCCGGGCGCAGGATAAGTCCGGTGCCATCCAACGCGGTAAAAATACCGCCCCGCTCTGAATCGTAATGCCTCTCTTCAAGGCCGTAATCTAGTAGATATTGTCGGCTACCGGCCAGATCGTCGACGCCGAAGACGAGGAATTCAAGTCCGATGATATTCATGGATGTAGTTCCGATAATGCGCGGATGACACACCGCGTTTCAGGCGGAGGTTGCCCGGGTGATGAGTTGTTCGACACTGCCGTCATGCCGCAATCCGAGTCGCTCCGCTTGCGGTGCCAGCATCGGTGGATAGGATGCGAAAAGGCGTTCGATAAACGGATCGGGGGCATACGTGACAAGTGTCTTCCGATCCACGCCAAAGCGCTCGGCAAGCCCATCGACGACGTCACCGACACTCAAACGGAGGACGGGCATTTGATACGTGCGGCGGGCGTTGAAGCGATGCGGATCGACGGTCGCGGCATGCAGCAGATTGTCCACGCACCGAGCGACCGAAATCCACCATGCCGTGCCTTCACGCGAAACCGGGACGGTAATCGGCTGCCCCGCTGCCAGCTTCCAGAACAATAGACTCATGAAAGCGGACATCATGCCTGCGCCATCGCCGGGTCGTGCGACAACACCCGGCAAGCGCAGCGAGCATCCGTGCACCCAACCGCGGCGAGAGGCATCGGCAACGGCAAACTCTCCCATCAATTTTTGCGCGCCGTAGCTCAGTGCGGGCGCTGGCAGGGTATCTTCGTCAACGGTATCGGGTAACTGCTCCCCGTACACTGCAATCGTGCTCGCAAACACGAAACGCGGCGTGTCGACTTGACTTGCAAGGTCTTCGAGCATCCCGAGCGTTGCGTCGAGATTAATCGAGCGCCCGAGTGCATAGTCCTTTTCCGCCGCGCCGCCAGGGATACTGGCGAGATGGAATACCGCATCCACCGGGTTGCTGAACGCCTGCGCTCGAACCGCCGCATCCGCGATACTGCCTGACACTTGCACAACGCGCCGATCTGGATGCGGCTCGTCGAAGTGAATGTCCATCAGCGTCAGCCTGGATAATTTGCGTGCGCCCAGGCCTTCCGACAACAAACGCCCGACGAGCGCGCGTCCGACAAACCCCTCCGCACCTGTCACCACGACATGCGTCATCTCTGCCCCCCTCTACGGAAAGGCAGCGTTGCCAGAAACGCGAGACGCGAAGCGCCGAGCATTTTTAGGCCCGCGCGAGCCGACGCGGCATGGAGTCGAGCCTCCATCGGCATCGTACCAAAGCTTTTGCCTTTAATGACCAGTTCGTTGCCGACACGCTCGAGAGACTCGACATGTATCAATTCTTCGTCGGCGGCCCCGCGCAGTACCATGCCCTCCTTATTTACGTTGGCGACCGGTGATGGCACGCCTGTGTCTTGTCGAACGCTTGCCGCGACGCTACCGAAATCCATGCCAAGCTGTTCGAACATTCTGATTGCCGTCGCGCGTCCGGCACCATAGACGCCCCCTCCGGGATGCTGGAAAGGTCCGGCAAGATAGAGCCGCTCGACGCCTGGCACCGTGTATTGCCCGAGGTCTGGGGTCGGCCGATGACCGGCGCTTTGGTAAAAGTACGGCGCCACGCCGTGCAGGTCACCGCGCATCATGCTGTTCGGGCTCGATCGTTCCAGATCCACCGGGCTAACTATGCTGCGGGCGACGATGTTGTCGGCGGTCAGGTTCGATACGAACTTGCGGTAATGTGCAAGGGACAGGTCACCAATTTCTTCCTTGAATTCGTCCCATTGCCGGCCAGCCCATCGTTTGTCGCTTAAGTGATACGGCGCGAAAGTAATGCCATGGAACATACCCGCACCGGTCGGCACACGCGTCTTGTCACCTATGCTTTCATCGCCACCGGCGCACAGGCGACGCTCGGTGATCACACCGCGTTTGAGGTCGTCAAAGTCAGCTAGCATTTCGTCGAGTCTATCCGTTGCCATGAATTCGAGCATCTTCGCGTAGCCAACCTCGTCACCGGCATGAAAGCGTGCATTCTCCTTCAGGTCGTAGTGGCTAACCATGATCGAGAATGATGCAAGCGTCGCACGTTCTGCCCGTTGCGTGACGGGTTCCGGTACACCATCGACGAACTTCCGGATCACGTGCGGGTGAATGGCGCCGATTACGCCGTCTTTCGCGAAGATCTGTTCTCCCTCCACGAGCTGGACCCCGGTGGCGCGTCCCGCGCTGGTAAGTATTTTCGAGACTTCCGCATTGCACCGGACTTCTCCGCCATATGATTCGATGCAGCGTACTAGTGCCTCTGTCAGCTTTGCGCTTCCGCCTACGGGCTGTGATACGCCATAAGTGTGAATGATGCCCAGCATCAGCAAGACGCCCATGCTTTTGCCCAGTTCATTCGGTGCTTGCAGGTTTTCGCTCACAAGCCGCAGTAGATGGATCTTGATCTTATCGCTCTCATAGAGCTGATTGACGAGGTCAAGACAATCCCGATTCATGTAATCAAGCATCAGCCGACCTTCCTCGCTGCGGTCCAGCATAGCGACAAGCTCGCCAAGCGGCGGTGGTGCCCCATACAATCCCGGCATGAATACCTGCAGGATTTTCTGACTTATCTTGACGAAATCGCGATACGTTTCAGCATCTCTAGCCGAAACGGTGGCAAACGACTCGCAGGTCTTGTCGATGTCCTTATAAGTAAACAGCACGGACTGATCAGGGAAGATCGTGGCGTGGGGCACGGATGAATAGTGATATTTGAGGCCATGTTTCGACAGCAACCCGAGCTCATCCTGCCTTAGCATCGGATTACCTTGAATCATGATGTGAACGCTGGAATGCTCGTCGTGCCAGTACCCCGGGGTGTTCAACTGCCGCGTGCTAACACCCCCACCGGGCCAAGCCTTGCGTTCGAGCACGAGCACTTTCTTGCCCGCCTTTGCCAAGTACGCTGCGGCCACAAGGCCATTGTGACCGGCCCCCATCGCGACGATGTCGTAGGTTTGAGTCATGCGCGCGCTCCTACCTGAACGAAGCGATGATCGATCGCACCGAATATCGACTGACTTTCCAGGTCGAACATCTCAAAGCGCAATCGCTCGCCGAACGATAGCCAGGGAGTGGACGATGCGCCGGTTTCGATCGTCTCTATCGCGCGCTGTTCTGCCAAGCAAGCAGCGCCGGTGCGGTGATAGTCTGCATTGGAAAAAGTGCCAGATCCAAGGATCGTTCCCGCGCGCAAGTTCCGGTTGTACGTGATGTATTCGATCAGTTCGTGAAAACCGAAGCTCATTTCCCGGCCGTTTGGATGCCCGAACGTCACACCATTTCGTGTGACGTGGAGGTCCAGATGCACGCGTCCGTCGCGCCACGCCTCGCCCAGCTCGTCTGGCGTCACTGCGACCGGTGCGAACGCCGTTGCTGGCTTGGCCAGAATAAAACCAAAGCCCATGCCGAGTTCGCGAAACAGATGCTTGCGCATGCTTACGTCATTGAAGAGGGTCAAAAGCCGTACGTGCGAAAGCGCGTTGTCCGCATGGGTGCGCATCGGCGTGTCGGCGAGTATCACCCCCACTTCGCCTTCGAAATCGCAGTTGTCCGCTTCGTCGGGAAACGGATAGTCGTCGTGCGGGCCGACGAAATCGTCGCCCTGGCGTTGAATCAAAATCGGAACAGACGGATCAGATTTCTTCTCTGGATGGTAAGCCTGCGTCATTATTCGGCCATGGTTAAGAAATGCGGAAGCGTCAACAAACTGATGCGTACGCGGCAGGGGTGCCGTACACGCATGTGGATCGAAGGCGAACGCCTCGGCCGCTTCGTTGTGGTTCAATGCCTGGTAGCGCGCCAGCAAATCGGGGAATACGTGATCCCAGTTGTCGAGCGCGGCGCGCATGCTGGGTACCGCTGCGCTTACGTCGAGCGCGTTGCGCAAATCCCGGGACACGACGATCAACCTACCATCTGGATAAGTACTTTTAAGTGATGCCAGCTTCATGATGACTGTCTCCTTCGTTTTCCGGAACTGGCGAACGTGCGCCTCACTCCGCTTGATGCTAGCAAGACGGATGACTCGTGAATCGCGCTTCATAATGCGCTGCCGAGGGCGGCGCAGCGAAGAATGGCTGCAGCAGAGCACGCCATTCGGCGAAGCGCGCCGATTCGCGAAATCCTTTTATATGATCTTGCACCGTGTTCCAATGAACCAGCAGGCGATATTCGCAAGGATCTTCTATACAGCGGTGCAATTCGTGACCAAGATAACCCGGCATGCTCGCCAGGATAATTTGGGCGATAGCGAAAGCAGCTTCAAAACCAGGATTGTCCGCGCTTGACTGAATGCGAAAATGCGCAATCTCTAAAATCATGTATTTCTCCAATGGGCAAGCGGTAACCCGGCAATCGGTGACCGAAAGCTTGCAAGCGCGCTGCCGGCAAGGCTGCCGAGATAGACTGTGCGCAGGTCTGGGCCACCGAAAGTGATGCTTGCCATCATCGGTGCAATCGTGCCTCGGCAGGCACCCATTAACTCGGGTGTCGTCGTACCATTTGCATAGTGCGATTCGTAACGCGCGAAAGCGGCGGCGTTGCCATCATCCAGGAGCGTCAATACTTCACCGTCAGGCGTAAGTGCGACGAGTTTCTCGTTGAGGATCAATGTGATCCAGAGATTGCCAAACCCGTCGAAAGCACAACCATCGGGGAAACCACCGAGGTCGGGAGGACCATAGACTTCGCGATGGCTTAACGACCCATCTTCCGCAACGCGCAACCGCGAAATACGGCGTGCATTTGTTTCCACGACGTACAGCCACTCTTCGTTGGCGTCCAGACGGATTTCGTTCGTGCCAACAAAATGATCTGCGACGATTCGGATCCCATTTTCATCGATAAGTCCGACATAACCATCGGCGGTCTTTCCATTAATGGCGCGGGTCCAGGGCACCTGCCGTGTGGTGACCGTGAACCAGATGCGTCCCCGGGAGTCGCTAAGCACGAAGTTGGTTTTACCCAGCGGCGCTCCATCGATCCTGTCATACAACGTTCGCGACGTGCCATTACGCGACATCAGTTCGATCGCATCGGTGCCAAAATTGGCGATTAGAATATTGCCGTCGCGATCGAAAGCAAGCCCGTTCGGCAAGGTCTTGCCGAGCAGGAGTTGCTCGGTACTTGAATCGATCACTGAACTGATCTTTTCGTCTTGCTGCGTAATCAGCGTTTGCATGCCGCTGGCGTCGATGCGAACGACACCGCCACGCGCATCCGCCGTCCACAAGGTGCCATCTGGTTCGGCGAGGATACATTCAGGTCGCCGCAGGTCGTGGCCAACCATTCGGATGGCGTCTCGATCGACGTGCCATCCACGTAAGGGATTGAAAGATGACGTCATGACTGTATTGATCCCGAGGAATGGATTGATCAGGAAACGTTACAATCCGCAGCGAACGGCTCCAGCAATTCGATCAAATTGCCGCATACGTCTCGAATGAACGCAGTGGGATTGCCGTGGACCATTTGCTCCATGGCAATATCGACGCCACGCGCACGCAACGCCACCACAGCCTGCGCCACGTTCGGGATATCAAAACACATATGTTTATTGCCTTGCGTACGAAGATCGTAATTCGGAACGTGGCGCGTTTCGGGCAAAGCAGCAGCGCCCGGCATGTCGAAAATCTCGATACGAAAGTCCTCGCGATGCAGAAAAGCGATTCGCGCGGCAATAGTGTCGATCGTTAGCCGTGACTCGATGGTGAAACCCAGGATGCGAGCGTACCAATCGCAGGCCGCGTCAAGATTAGGTACACTGATCGCGAAATGATGAGGACATAGCACCGGTAGGAGGGGCGTGCCGTTTTCAATAATATGCGTTGGCGCATCGCGTTGCCCGGCAAAAGTACTCGCCATGACTGCCTCCTTTTTTTGTAATCGACGATGCCGTCGAATCGATTTTTTTGATTGCAAGGCTGTACTGTATGGCGGCTTATCTATCGAGACCATCAATTCCTAGTGGAAACACGCATTGATCGTATCGTATGGTTCGTCGGATAGTGGAGCCATGAGATTAGGCCACTTCGACATGAACTTGCTCGTCGCTCTCGATGCGCTGCTTGATACGCGCAGCGTGACGCGCGCGAGCGAACGCTTGCACATCGGCGCGTCCGCCACGAGCAGTGCGCTCGGGCGACTGCGTGAATATTTCGACGATGAATTACTTATGCAGGTTGGACGGCGGATGGAGTTGACCCCGCTCGGGCGTAGCCTCGCGCAACCCGTCCGGGAGATCCTGCTGACCGTACAATCCACCGTAGTCGCACGGCTGGAATTCAACCCCGCTCAGGCACGCCGTAATTTTGTCATCCGCGCATCGGACTATCTCACCACGGTGTTACTTGTCGATGTGGTGCAGCGACTGCAACGCGAAGCGCCCGGGATTACTTTACACATTGCCAACATGACGGACGACGTCCAGGACCAGTTAGATCGGGGAGAAGTCGATTTCGTCATTTATCCCAGCGCCTCGGTCAGTCCAGCACATCCATCGCAGACGCTGTTCGAGGAAACGTTCAGTTGCATCGTATGGAGCGGCAATGCACTAGTGGGCGAAACACTGACGTTGGATCAATATAAGAAAATGGGGCATGTCGCGGCAACATTCGGCGACAGTCGCAGCGTCAGTTTTGAAAGTCTGATGATGGCGAATCTCGGCTTGTCGCGCTCGATAGAAGTCACGACAACTAATTACAATACGCTACCGCAGCTCGTGATGGGAACAACCCGTGTTGCAACGGTTCACACCCGACTCGCGGACATTTATTGCCGCTACCTTCCGTTACGGCGTTTCCCGCTGCCGATGAAAATACCGCCGTTCGTAGAAGTCATGCAATGGCATGCAATCAACAACAGCGATCCGGCACATCTCTGGATGCGGCGAGTTCTGATTGAGCAGTCGGAACAGCGCACGGATATGCCCGCAGTCAGCCGAATGTGAATGGCGTTGGTGCAAACGCCTCTTTCAGGTCGCATCTGTTGATGCGGTCAAATGGTGCCATCAACGCAATCTGATTGTGTCGTACGGTGTCTACCGGAATTATTCGTCTCAGACAAACGGGAAGCGTTCATAGCGGACTACCTACCGCGCCGGATCGCGTGCCCGACATAAAAAGGAGACGAATTCGTGCACGTTCAAATGTGTAGGCCGAGCGCTGCATCGGCACCCCGCGAGGCGACGCTATTTCACGCGCTGATTCTACTTAGCACCGTGATCTGCGCCACGCTCGCACCAACGGTGATCGGACCGGTCTTACCCGTTATAGCACACCACTTCGCGGATGTGCCCAAGATCGATACGCTAGTGCCGATAATTGTCACGATGCCCATGCTGATTCTCGGCGCGCTCGCCATGCCGATTGGTGCGGTCAGTGACCGCGTGGGGCGTAAACGCGTGCTGGTTAGCGCGCTGGTTTTATATGCCGTGGCAGGTACGGCGCCGCTGTATCTCAATTCCATCTACACAATTCTCGTCAGTCGTGCATTGGTTGGACTGGCCGAGGCAGCGGTAATGACGGTGAGCACCTCGTTTATCGGGGACTATTTTAGCGGTGCGGAACGCGACCGCTATGCGTCGTTACAAGTGACGGTTGCGTCGTCATCCGCATTTCTTTTCAATCTGGTCGGCGGCGCCTTAGGTGCATATGGATGGCGCGCGCCTTTCACCGCTTACGCATTGCCGCTTCTGCTAGCACCATTCGTACAAATTTTTATATGGAACACGCACCGTGCGAACGACGTTCGCGACGTCACGGTGACTGCTTCTTCGGTAGAGCCGGTATTTAAACCTTGGTTGCTTGCTTTGATCTGTCTGGCCGCATTCCTGGTGGGGCTGGTGTTCATGGTGGTACCAGTGCATCTCTCGTTCATGCTGGTGGCACTCCACGTTCATTCGACAGGCGCGATCGGCATCGCCTATGCGTTGAATAGCGTGGGTGTGATTGTCGGTACGCTCCTGTTCGGATGGCGTTTGGCGCGCAGGTTCACGGTACTACCGCAATTCGCACTGAGCGCGTTGTTGTGCGGAATAGGTTTTCTTACAATGGGCGCTGCTCGCGATTTCGCGGTATTAACATTAGGTAGTGCGATCAATGGACTAGGATGCGGCATGGCCGTTCCGGCGATGATCAGTTGGGGGCTGCGGTCTTTACCGTTCGCTCGCCGTGGCTTTGGCACCGGTGCATTCACGTCGAGCCAATCAATCGGATACTTCTGCAGTCCTATCATTGTGATGGTGCTGGTCGGGCACGGCGGGTCACGCTTTACCGTCCTGCAGTCATGGGGGATGGCCTTTACTGCATTAGCGGTATTGGGATTCGCGGTATCGTTCGGTGCCAGCCGATACACGTCACGCTGATCTGTCCCTCCATGAAGCCTCTATTCAAATGCGCACTGCCCGTGCGGCGCGGCCATCGCCTCGAAGGAAAGGCCGCGCTAGTGACCGGCATCGGCAGCGGTATCGGCCGAGCACGCGCGTGCCTCTTCGCCGCACAAGGTGCTCAGGTGATCGGTTGCGATATCGATTCTCAGTCTGCGAAGCAGAAGGGTGAAGACGCACGTAGCCTTGGGCTAAGCATGGAAAGCCTGCATCCATGCCACCTTACGCAGCCTGCAGACACTGCGCGCCTAGTACGGTTATCCCGCGAACAGCACGGTGGTTTCGATGCGCTAGTCAATGCGGCAGCCTTTGGTGCTTTTGCCTGGCTGCAGCAGATGAATTACGAGACGCAGTGGCGTTGCACGTTGACGGGTGAACTTGATATCGTATTTTCACTTTGCAAGGCCGCCTGGCCAGTACTGATCGCGCGCGGTGGCGGTTCTGTCATCAACTTTGCGTCGGCGAATGCCTCGGTCGCACTTGATGGGTCGCCAGCCTTGGCCCATTGTGCGGGCAAATGGGGTGTGCTCGCCATGACTCGGCAACTCGCCATGGAAGGCGGCCCACATGGCATTGGTATGAATAGCATTTCGCCCGCGCTCGTCGAGACTTCGGCGACGCGCGCGCACATGCAAACCGATCCGGCGTTCGTTACCTCGGCACTCCACAAGATGATGATCCGCCGTATCGGGTAGCCGGAAGATGTTGCCTGGTGCGCATTGTTTCTCGCTTTTGATGAA
This sequence comes from Robbsia andropogonis, assembly GCF_000970345.1. GTDB lineage: Bacteria > Pseudomonadota > Gammaproteobacteria > Burkholderiales > Burkholderiaceae > Robbsia > Robbsia andropogonis. The sequence goes on from NZ_LAQU01000030.1 coordinate 50,899, forward strand.
GCTAGCTGGATCACGGCGGCCGATTTTCTGGTAGACGGTGGCGCAACCGCCTGGTAAGCGACAAGTCACGCACTTTCTTACCTTGCAATTGACCGTGCCCTCGAAGGCACGGCTGGGACCGTATTGCCCTAAAAAAAACACAGCAGGAGACAGCAGTGAAATTTTATCAGCCTGAACGCTTACCTCGGCACAAAACAAAACGATTGCATGCTGGCGCGATTTTATTGGCAGCGATGTCCCAGTGCGGCACGACACACGCGCAGGCAACGTCCGACACGCCCGCGCCGACCGCACTATCCACCGTGAATGCCGCGTCCTCAGCAAGCAGCTCCGATCGTGCCGTTGCCACGCCGCGAATAAAACATGACAGTGTTCAGGGCAGAATGGGCTCTTTGACCGAACTCGCGACTTCTAAAGAGACTGTCGCCGCAGTCGATCAAGCGCATGTATCGCGCGTTGGGAATGTGACGCCGGAGCCTTCGGCAACTCAGCGTCATGGGATGTTGTCGGGGATTGGCGCAAGAATGAACGACTGGGGCTTTACGCCGATATTCAACGTCGTGCAGATGTACTTGGCCAACCCAAACATGGGCGAAAAAACCGGCAATCACGAAGCGCTGACGTTCTTTTCGATCGGTGCCGATTTCGACATGCAGAAAATTGCGGGGCTCAAAGGTGCCACCATTCATTTTCAACAGGTGTTCGTGCCGTTCACAACGGACCTAGGATGGGGCCTGCAAGCCGGTGACGTGCTGGCAGGACAGCCCGGGCCCTATGTACCGAAGGTGTCGCATCTCGTACGATTTACCTGGGAACAGAAAGCGTTGCGTGATCAGCTAGATATCGAATTTGGAAAGAGCAATCCTGGCGCGGATTTCGGTTTGCCTGTTTGCAACCAGGGCTTTGGCTGCCAAAGTGCGATCCTGCAAAAGAATGCGGGCATGAATCCCCCGATCTATTCGAATTGGGGTGGGCGCGTGAAATATAACCTGACACCTGCGTGGTCGGTGCAGGCCGGAGTATGGCGCTCTAACCCAGCGTTTCCGACCACCAATGGTTGGGAGTGGACTGATGCCGTGACGGATAGCAACACCTGGCTTGCAAACATCGTCTACGGCACTACCTATCGGACCGAGTCCTATCCGAAACGCTATGAATTGCTTTTCTACCATAACACCGCAACGCAAACGGATCCGCTAACGCTGCGAACGCACCACGGCACATCTGGTATGTATCTGGGCGGCAAACAAGTCGTATACCGGCCGGATGGTGGCAAACGAGACCTCAGCGACCCCACAGCGGTTTCCATATTCGGCAGTCTGACGACAAGCTTCGATGCGCACGCGAGTACCGGACTGGCGACAACCGGAATCGGAGGCGTGATGGTGGAAGCGCCGCTTCGCAGCCGCCCCCTCGATAGCTATGCTTTAAGCTTTTTGTGGGCCACACTCACGCCGAACGAGCAATCGTATTTGAAACAGGAGAATGGGGCGGCCGGGGGCGGCGGCTACACGGTTGGGCGGACCCAGTTTGGCTTGAAGCTTGATGCGAATATTGCAGTCGGACGGAACATTGTCCTCAGCCCGTACGCGATGCGCACCTGGAATACAAGCACCTGGGGCAACCCTGTGTACGCAGGGACGCCGAGGAATGGCTATGTCGCAGGGATTCTCGCGAGTGTATTTCTAGACAGAATGTTGGGACTGACGGAAAACTAAGAGGCGGTTTCAAAAAGCCGCAATAGATCGCTGGAGAGTATTCCAGCAGATTAGGCAAGCAGCGAACTTCAAGAAGGCTGCATGGATCTTTGCCAGTCGGTCGTAGCGGATTCGCAGACGGTAGAAATTATGGAACCAGGCGTGAGTACGTTCGACTACCCATCGATAGGTTCCAAGTCCGCTGCCATGTTCAGTGCGGCGCTTGGCGAGAACAGGTTTAATACCCC
>NZ_LAQU01000031.1 GCF_000970345.1 Robbsia andropogonis
GGGCCCGAATTTGCAGGAAAGGTGCTCGATGCTTGGGCCTACGAGGCTGGTGTTACCTTGTCGTTCATTCGACCTGGCAAGCCAGTGGAGAACGCCTACATCGAGAGCTTCAACGGCAAATTCCGAGATGAATGTTTAAACGAGCACTGGTTCACGTCGATGCGCCACGCGAAGGCAATGATTGAAGCGTGGCGCGTCGAATACAACGTCGAGCGACCACATAGTTCGCACGGTTATCCGACGCCTGAGCAGTTCGCCACCGCACACAGCCAGAAAGCGTTTTTAACGACGGACTCTACAGCCGTTTCCGATAAATGTCGGGGGCAGGTCACTTTCACGCAACACAGGATCATCCAAAGCGGGCGACGCCCCGCATCCTGCGACCATGTCGTATTACTTCAAGGATTTTATCAAGGCGGCGGACTACGTCTGCGAGGATGGCAAAACTGTCCCGACGTTTCACGAGATCCGGTCGCTATCATCGCGCATCTATACCGACATTCATGAGAAGGATTGTAAGCGATCAATAAATAACGCCCCTCGGTTATCGAAGAGGTAAGATCCTTCTGATATCCTTTTCTCCAAAGCCAGTGACCGGGAGTAGTGGTATGCGTTGGATATTGACCATTTTGCTCGCAATCGTTTCTACGTGTTCGGTGCTAGCTGCCCCAGCCGCCTTTAACGCTGGCGTAACCCGTCTTTCGGTGGCCGACGGAGCTGCTTCTCTCGACACGGTTGTCTTTTACCCTACGCATGAGCATGAGGCTCCATGGCAAGCCGGTCCGTTCACTGTGGAGGCGACACGCGATGCGCCTGTCGAGCATGGCCACTTTCCTGTTGTATTGATTTCACACGGAAGAGGTGGCAGCCCTTTCAGTCACCGTGAATTAGCTAGCTCTCTAGCTCGCGCCGGATTTATCGTTGTCTTGCCGACGCACGTTGGGGATGCTTCCGGCCATCCCAGGGCTCTTTCCCAAGCGCAGATTCTGATTGATCGCCCACGGCAGGCAGAGGCCGCACTCAACGCTGTCCTCATCGACCCCCGATTTTCGGCGAGTGCCGATGTCGGCCGAATTGGCATGATTGGCTACTCGGCGGGTGGCTATACTGCGCTGATTTTAGCGGGAGCAAAACCGGACTTCGCGTACGCCAGTGCATATTGCGCGAATCACGATGATCCGGGATCGTGCCCACATCCAGCAGCTCGCAATAGTGCAAACGGCACACACGGTATTCCTGCGGTATCGGCTGAATTGGTAGCCTGGCAACCATCAAGTGATCGCCGTCTGAAGGCCTTGGTGCTGATGGATCCACTGGCCATGATGTTTGAACCGTCGGGCTTATCGGCTGTACGCATACCGTCTATGCTGTATCGACCGCAAGACGACAGCTATCTTGGTTCCGCAAGGAATTCCCTCGCCGTCGCGTCGAGCTTGCCTGTACCGCCTACAATCCACGTGGTACCAGGCAACCACTTCGTTTTCATTGATCCTTGTCCGGCTGCAGTCGCGGCCAGTGTGCCGCTAATCTGTCAGGACGCTCCCGGGATCGATCGTCCGAATATCCATCGCCAGATAGAACATGAGGTCGTGGATTTCCTGCATGCAAATCTATAACGCAGGCAAAGCTTACATGTTCCAGGGAAGCAGCGCGTCGTAGTCGTCGACGGTCGTGGACAACGGCAGCTTTTTGAACAGCCAGGTGAGGTAACGGTAGGGATCTATATCGTTAGCTTTGCAGGTCTCAACCAAGGTGTAGAGGTTCGCGCTGGCGTTTGCACCGTCGACCGTATCGCTGAACAGCCAGGAACGCCTTCCCACACAGAACGGGCGAATCGCATTCTCGCAGGCATTGTTGCTTATCGGCCAGTCGCCATTTTCTACGTAGCGCATTAGCTTTGGCCACTGCGCGCGCAGGTACGTCAGTGCACGGCCCAACAGACTTTTCGGTGCAACACCAGGCAAGTGCTCAACCATCAGCGCGTGGATGATCTCCAGCACGCGTGCACTGTATCGTCGTCTCAATCGCTGTCGTCTCGTCGTAGGCCATTTCTCGCTATGCGCCTCGGCGGCGAACAACTTGCCAATGAGCTTTATGAAGTGCGTAGCGAGCAAATCAGGTGTCCGCGCAGCCTTGGGCACGCTCTCTTCGGCTTTCACGAAGTAACGTCTGGCGTGCACCCAACACCCAAGGTGCACGAGTTGGTGGCGCCGGGCGATATCGTTGTAGGGCTCGTATCCATCGGTCATCAGTACCGCACCCTCGCGGATTCCGGTGAACAGTTGATCGGCCAGCTTCGTGCCGCGCCCGGGGGTGTAGGTAAAGCAGCGGATCGGTACGACCGAATCTGTCATCTGCGCCCAGAGATAGCTCGTCGTTTGTGGTCGACGTCCTTTTTCTTTCAACACCTGCAGCGTCGTCTCGTCGCAATAAATCAGCTCGGCATCAAGCAGTGCGTCGCGCAGCAGGTTGATCACGGGTTGCGTGGCCAGTCCGACGCGCACCATGCTCGCCGCGATCGTATTCGACGACAGGTCGCCACCGAAGCGCCGTAGCAGACCCGCTTGGCGGTAGAGGGGCATGCCGAACTGATACTTGCCGGTGGCGATCCACGCAAGCGCCGATTCGCTCAGTAGCCCGCGAGGGATGATGCGTGCCGGCGCCGGTGTTACCTTGATGCCCAGATCACAGCACGTGCACGCATATTTGACCCGCTGGTGCTGAATCACCCGAAGCTGCTCAGGAATCACGTCAAGCTGCTCGCTGATCTCCACACCGAACTCGACGAGCGCATGTCCATCGTTTGCACAGAAACGCTGCGCTTCGGGCAGTTCGTGCCGTACAACGTCGCGCGGCAGGCTCGGATCAAGTGGCTTACGATGACCGCGCTTTTTGCGCGTGTGGCCAGAGACTGTCGATTCAGGCGCATCTTCTAGAGCGGGCGTGCTGTTTGTAGCCAGTACTTCGGCTTCGTTGAACAAACCCGGTTGATCTGAATCACGTGCCTCGCTCTTCGCGGCAAATAACTCCCGGCGGTAGGCCCGCAGCCGCTCCTCTGCAAGATCGCGTTCGGCCGTCACCAGCCGCAGCGCACCGCGCAGCGCCTCCCGCTCGGCGAGCAGCGCTTTGAGTTCCTCGGCGTTGATCGTGATGTTGGTCGGCATGCTAGGTTAGACCAGCATGTCGCGCGCACGTTCAGCTCACGCGCAGATATTCCTGCAACGGATGCCGGCGCACTGTCGTGATGTCATCGCCATCAAGCAGCGCATGCAACACCCCGGGCGTCATCATCACAACCTCGGCCTTTTTGTCGGGCCAGATGAAACGGCTTGCCTCAAGGCGTTTGGTCATAAGCCAGAACCCGCTACCATCCCAGCAAAGGATCTTGACCCTGTCGCGGCGGCGGTTCCCGAAGATGTAAAGCGAGCAGTCCATCGGGTTCAGGTGCATCGCCTGTTCGACGATAATCGACAGACTGTTCATGCCGTAGCGGAAATCGACTGGATCTCGATGCAAATACACTTTTAGTCTGTCGTCGAACCGGAACACGGCAAGCTCCCCAGCATTTGCACGATCGTTGCAAGCGCTTCTATGCTCGCTTTGCCCACCTCAAGCTGTACGCCGTTTGCCAGTCGAACGTGTAAGCCGATTGGAACCGGGGGCATTGCTCTGCTGGCCATCGATTGCGCACGCAACGATTCCAACGACGAGATGACGCGGGCGAAGGCCGGGGAGGATGCAGTTTGCCGCTGTTGCTGCAACGGTTCGGGAACCACATCATTGGGATCGCGCGTTTGAGCTTTTGGTTCGACGGCCTCGCGTGGCGTCTGCGCATCGATGGGCCACGCACTGCGTTCACGCTCCATCAGGTATTTGTTAATCCACTTGCGCAGCAAGTTCGCATTCACGGCATGTTCTTGTGCAATGCGTGCCACCGATACACCGGGTCGAAGGGCCGCTTTGATCAGTTCGAGCTTCGAACTTTCGTCGTAGCGCCTGCGACCATCGCGGCGGCGGTGCAGCACGCGCAACTCTGAGTCATTGTGAGTCATGGAAGGTGTCCACCTAGTAGGTGGACACCTTTTTCTCACACCCCAGCATTCCTCGATAGGGTGTCGTTCACTGATCGCTTACGAAGGATTTCACCCAGGCACTGCTTGGGCATAAGACATCAGACATGGCCGATATATACCGCGACTCGCGAGGCGCAGAGTGGGCCGAAGTGAAGATCAAAGCATCGTCGTTTTGAACGAATTTCGAACGAGGCTCTTCGCTACCTCATCAGCAACCAATTTATTCCTTTAAAATCAATCCTGCTTCACGTAGCGCGGCTGTTCTTGATGAGACGGCGAGTTTCTTGTAGATAATCTTAATTGAAAATACGAATTTTCTATTGCAATCATTGAGTTAATGTAATTTTCCGGTGTGCGAGAACCCCGTTAAAGTAACAAACTCACCCTTGAGTAAACAAAGGGTTACAAGCGGGTTTTGAACGAACCTGACGCGAGATCTGTAGGATAAAACGCAGACCTGGGGGCAAATGTGCAATCCTGTCGGTCAGTCGACGAATTCGAGTGGTACGAGGACACTCGGGAATTGAGCGATGCCCCGGCATGACGTGCCTGCGCTGATCGAGACGCAGAAGTAAGCTTCAGCGCGACATTGCGTGATCCGATTCACTCGACGCTTCAAACTCGATGAGGATACTTGCTCCGACCGAGGGCGAGAACTGCACGATGTGCCGCATCTCACTCGGACGAGGCGAGTCGGTCTGATCCAATAAAAGAACGGCGTCTGCAAACTGAGCACTGTCCGGATCAAGAATTTTCGCCTCATAAACAATATTTTGAGTGTTGAAGCCGTCCACTCGAACTCGCGTTACGCCCATAAATGATAGCCGCTTCCGAGTCGTGCCAACTTCGCTAACAAGGTCTACGTCTACCTTTCCAGGTATCGGGGCAGCGATCGAATGGATAACCCAGTCGTGAAATGATTTTATGGCCATGATCAATACGGAATGATAGAAAGCGGCACGCCAGGAGAGCGTACACCGTTATCCCAATTGTGACCGTGTGGCGTCCCGGCGCCGTGGTCTGCATGAAAGTCAATATCGTACGCAGCGTTACCCGCTGAGTCATATCGGCGCATCTGGCCACTCGGTAATTCAAGCCATCCGTCGGGCGGCCCGCCGGTTCTCGGCAAACTCTGACTTGCTGCTAATTGAATGCCGTTGCTCGGATCTAGCGCAAACGAATCTTCGACGCTGATGGCGTTTTGTGATGTCGATAGCATGTAAGGGCGATGAAGACATTTACAGGCTATCGAATCGTACTCAAGCGCGACTTCTTTTCCCAAGTATTTGGAGCGGCGGGGGCCGCCTGATTTCACAATTGGTGCATAACTGCGACACGAATTGCAATAAGCCAGGCTGCCTATTAAAGCTGCCTGTGCTTTGAATATCGTTTTTGTAGCTGCTACATTAGTCGATAGCACATAACCACCAGATGACGGCTGGTCACTAGCGGTCACAACGCGTCGCTGCACTTATTTTCTCGCAATAATAATACGAGTCTGTAATATAACCCATTTCCATTTAACAAGTCGCACGCGATAAAGTGATAGGCTTCTCGTTAGCCATCGGCCCGAAGCCGACAAGCCTTTACGGCAAGGATTACACATAGGCATTACTCGATGATAAGACATCCCGAATGGCCGATATGTACCGAAATTCGCGTGGCGCGTAGTGCGCTGAAGTGAAGGTCAAGACGTCGTAGTTTTGGATAGCCGAATTACTTGCCCAATCAGCAACCAATTTATTCCTTTAAAATCAACCCTGCTTCACGTAGCGCGGCTGTTCTTGATGAGACGGCGAGTTTCTTGTAGATATTTTTTATATGGCACTCTACCGTCAGTTTTGACAGCGCCAATCGTTCAGCAATTTCGCGGTTTGACAGCCCTTCCCCTACGGCCCCGAGAATCTGCCGCTCTCGCTTGCTTAATACCGACGCGCGCTCGGTAGAGGCAACAACCGCTGCCGCTACGACGGCATAGTTAACAGAAGGCGCCACAGGCTCCTCGGATGACGCTATCGTCAAGACTTCCGCTTGCACGGCATCCGGCCCTGCAAGCGTCTGCGCCACCAGCGCTGCTGCCCCGTCAGCACTATGCATCTCGGGCCGTCGACCGCCCGCATTGACTTCGTTTAACGGCGCACTTGATATTGGCAAGGCGACCGCGCCAGCTTGCCGCTCCGATGTCTGACCAAAAAGATGCAAGATATATCGCGCGACAAAAGGATCGATTGGTGCCCCCCCACGCAATGCACTTCGAATACTGACAAGAATCTCAACATCGTCGCGCTCTTTCAATAGATAGCCCGTGGCGCCAGCCTGCAGAGCCCCGACGATGATCGTCTCCGTACTCCAAGACGATATGACCAGGATTGGAAGCGAAGGATCGCCAGCATGCATCTCGGCGATCAGATCGATACCACAACCGTCCGGCAGACCAACATCCACCAAGGCCATGGCCACCGGCTCTTCTTGCAATAACGCTCTTGCCTCGCCGATGGTACTCGCGAACAGCAACGCGTCGTCGCGATAGCCCAGTTGTCGGAGAATGTGCTTCTGACGTTCCCGCATGACTGCCTCATCTTCCACCACCAACAAGGGAGACGGCAGTACGGAATCAACTCGTGAAACGAGCAAGTCGGACATGGTCGATCCGTAAAGAACGCTTGGATGGCGCGAAAAGAACGGCAGTCCGATACAACCGGCGCCAACGTAAGAACCTTCACCGCACTTCGGGGTAAGTGCGGGCCAGACTATCACTTACCTACGACATGAAACGCGCGTTTCAGCATTGGACGCCATATCGCGTCTTTTGAATATCCCTAAAAACAAGTAATTTTCACCTTCTTCTAGCACGCCGTACTGCCCTTATTGCCTCAAAAAACGCGCAAGGTGCCCCGAGCACTGGTAAACGTCACGCTTGGCATCGTCCCCATACCTGCAAAATCATTACATTAGATAGACAACATCCTTCCAAAAAACAATTGCGACACTATGTCGCACGTCGGAATCACAGGCGAAGCGAGCCAAATCAAAATCGACAATAGGAATCATTCTTATTATGGTTTAACATTGTTACTGCTACAACAAGCAACATTGATAACGGGGCCGAGCACATTCGGCCCCGTCCTGCTTTTAAAGGAACCGAAGTGAAGAGATTCGCCGTTGCAGTGATGGTTGCCACATCGTTGGCGTTCGGCTTGACCTGCGTGTCCGCATACGCAACGCAGTACCCGGTCACCGTCACCGATACGGCGGGACGAATGGTCACCATTGACCAGGAACCCCAACGCGTGGTCGTTCAGGATGGTCGGGATATTCTCACCATGGCCCTGCTGGATCGTCAGGACCCGTTTAAACGACTGGTAACCTGGAACAACTTGATCAAACGCGGCGACCCAGGGTTATGGCAAACCATGTCGACGCACTGGCCGGACGCAAAAAAGATTCCTGATATGCAGTTCTCGGATCAAGGCAACGTCAATCTCGAAACAATCATTTCGAAACAGCCCCAGTTGATCATTGCTCAGTTGCGGGCAAAGTCTGCGTTTGAGCAAAGTGGCGTCATCACACGCATGGACCAATTGCATATCCCGATCGTCTTCATCGATTCGGAGCAAGACCCCGTGGCGCACACCGCAGAAAGCGTTGCAATACTGGGCAAGGTGCTGAATCGCGAAAAAGAAGCAGAACAGTACGTCAATTTTTATAATCAGCGTCTACAAAAACTGCGAACAACCATCGCAGCGATTAACGCGCCGCGACCACGCGTGTTCGTAGAAGCAAAGGCGGGGTTCACGGGGGGCACCGACTGCTGCTTCACCCATGCGACCGTCGGCTATGGCCAGTTATTGAAAGCAGTGGATGCCGTCAACGTGGGTGCGGAACTACTGCATACGCCGTCCGGCAACGTAACGATGGAAAGCGTGATTGGCGCCAAGCCGGATATCTACATCATGACGGGTGCCAATGTCACCGGCAACAACAATATCGCACTGCCCTTCGGCTATGGCACCACGCTGCAGCAAGTAAATGCGGCATTCGCCAAGCTCGAAGCACGCCCGGGCTTCATGCAAACAAAGGCTGCACAGAATGGACAGATCTACGGAATCTATCATCTGTTCTACAACCATGCTTATAACATCGTGGGCATGGAGTATCTGGCGAAGATACTGTACCCCACGCAATTTGCCAGGTTAGACCCCGCCGCGGATTGGCAGACCATCATCTCGCAATTCACGACGATTCCGGCCAAGCCCCTGCTACTGGAAGCCAAAGCCCCAGCAAAGTAATACATGGCTGATATCCCGTCCCTTGATCAGAATATCGCGAATATGACCGCTCCCCAGAGCGTAACGCCGCTTGCGGCACGCGGCGAACACGTGACCAGTCGATCAGCACCCAGACCAGGAAGCAATACGATTCCCGAGGACGACATGGCCTCCGGCGTCCTTGCCGCGCGTTACCGTCGTGGCATTGCGAAACGCTTGCTACTCTTGACGGTTGTAACAGGGCTAGGCGTGGTCGCGATACTTGCTGACCTCGCAATCGGATCCGGCACCTTGACGTTGCAACAGGTATTGACAGCACTGCTCCACCCATCCGAAGTCGATATTGGGACCCGGGTTATCCTGCATGATATCCGCATGCCCATTACCTTCACCGCGGCACTGTCAGGCATCGGACTCGCACTGGCCGGCACGTTGATGCAAACGTCGCTGCAGAATCCCCTGGCCGAGCCTTTCACGATTGGCATTTCGTCAGCAGCAGGCTGCGGCGCCGCCATCGCCATCGTATTCCAGGCCTCCCTCGCAGGCTTCATGCCCTGGCTCCCGCCGGACTTATTCGTGTCGATGAACGCGTTCGTGTTCGCATTGCTGACGGTCCTGTTCATCAGCATCTTTGCGCGCAGTAACGGCCTGGGCGTGGAGACGGTGACATTGCTGGGAATCGCGATCCATTTCGTCTTCGCCTCCGCGTTGGGAATGATGCAATACTTCGCCGACGCGGATCAGTTGCAAACGTTGGTGTTCTGGTTGATGGGCTCACTACTGAAGTCCAGTTGGCTCAAGGTCGGACTGAATTTCGCGGTGATCGTAGTCTTGATGCCCCTGGTATTCTTGAACAGCCGGACCATTACAACGCTTCGCAGCTTCGGAGATCAGGCTGCCACGCTAGGCGTCAACGTCGCACGTACGCGTTTCCTGATGTTGTTTGCCGCCGCATTGCTTGCAAGCGGCATCACCGCTACCATCGGTGTGGTCGGGTTTATCGGGCTGGTTGCCCCGCATATATCGCGACTGCTCGCGGGTGAAGACCAGCGTTTTTCGCTACCCATGACGGCGGCATGTGGCATGTTGGTCATGACACTCGCATCGGTCGCCAGCAAACTTATTCTACCAGGCGGAATCCTGCCGATCGGCATGGTGACCTCGCTACTGGGCGTACCGTTCTTCCTGGCACAGATCCTGTGGCTTAAAAAGCGAGGAATGCGATGAATCGTCCTGGCGTCGAGGCTATCGATGACCTGGTGCAATCTGGTCTGCGCATCCGTAACATCCATGTCGCCATCGGGCGCAAGCGCATCGTCCACGATGTCAGCTTCGATGCCGGTGCCGGTGAATGCCTCGCGGTGCTCGGTCGAAATGGCGCGGGGAAGACAACCCTGATCCGTGCCCTGGCGGGCCTGCTACGTGCAGAAGGCAAGATTGTTCTGGATGGGCAAGACTTGGACACCATGCCGCCCTACGCCCGTAGCGCACTGATTGGTTATGTTGCACAATCCGTTGCGCACGGCGATGTGCAAATGTCAGTGTTCGAATTGCTGCTCCTGGTCCAGAACGGGCAAACGGCGGGCATGATCGGTCATCATTCCCTGGCCACGCCCGCATCTCACCTCGCACGCGCGGAGCGGGTGTTGCACGAATTGAAATTAGAAGCACTGGCAGAGGCGAAGCCGGGTAATCTTTCAGGTGGCCAGCGACAGATGGTCGCCTTGGCGTTGGCGCTGGTCCGCGAGCCACGCTTGCTATTACTCGACGAGCCGACATCGGCATTGGATTTAAATAACCAATTGCATCTGCTCGAGTACGTGCGGGACTACACTCGCACGCATCGGATCGTCACGTTGATGATTTTGCACGACTTGAATCAGGTCAGCCGCTATGCCGATCGCGTGCTTTTGCTTGATCAGGGCGCGACGGTCGCTTTAGGTGCAACCGAGCAAACCCTGACAGCAGAGCGGCTGCGTGAGACCTACCGCGTTGAATGCCAGATCGTGGCGTTACCAGACAACCAACGCGCGATTTACCCGTTGCATCGCGCGCTCTAAGCGTATGCAGCCCTCCATTGGTGCACGGCTGCCGGACGACATGACATCATAGCTGGGTACGAACGCTCCACAATTCAGGGAATAGTACGGTATCCAGCATCTTGCGCAAGTATTGCGCACCGTTGGTACCACCCGTTCCCTGCTTTGCGCCAATCACCCGCTCCACCGTGGTGACATGGCGGAAGCGCCACTGGCGAAACGCGTCCTCAAGGTCCACCAACTCTTCGCCCATCTGGTAAAGCTCCCAATGCGCGTCAGGCTCGCGATAAATCTGCAGCCACGCCGCCTCCACGGAGCTATCCGCGACGGTCGCCTGCGTCCAGTCCCGCTCCAATCGCGATGCGCTAATCCGAAAACCTCGACGCGCCAGCAGACGCACCACCTCGTCATAAAACGAAGGAGTATGGAGAACGGCACGTGTGGCTTCGTAACGCGCGGCATGATGCGAATGTGGCTGCAACATTCGGGCATTCTTGTTACCCAACAGGAATTCGATCTGTCGATATTGAAACGACTGAAAGCCGGAAGACGCTTCCAAATAAGGGCGCATTGCCGAGTATTCGGATGGGGTCAACGTCGAAAGAACATTCCACGCCGTCACCAGTTGCTCGAATATCCGTGACACACGGGCCAGCATTTTGAACGATTCCTGCAATGCGTCTCGCTTCACCGCGTCCAGTGCCGCGTGCAACTCGACCAGCATCAGACGCATCCACAGCTCCGACGTCTGATGCTGAATGATGAACAGCATCTCATTATGGTCCGGGGAGCGTGGATGTTGCGCTTCTAATATCTGGTCCAAAGCCAGGTAATCGCCGTAACTCATCGACGCGGAAAAATCGAGCTGCGCGTCGTGCCAGCCCTCGGCAGGTGCCGTTTTTCCGGTATGCGATTGCGTTGCCTGGGCCGCGGCCTCCATCAGCGGCGCTGCACCGTCGGTGGCTGCTACCGCACCGGCACCATAACCGAATGGGCATACCGCGCTTTTGGGTGTCGGTTGATTCATGATGTCTCAATTTTCATCGGGTATGGTTTGTATGGCTGTTCCGTCGATCGGTCAGGTCACTTGATCGCGGGTCGCCTTTGCAAACTGTCGCCACGCACCGCTATCCAGGATGTCCCCCAATATCTGCGCCGCATCCCATACATCGACAAAACGCGTGTAAAGTGGCGTGAAACCGAAACGAAGAACCGACGGTTCGCGATAGTCACCAATCACGCCGCGCGCGATCAATGCTTGCATCACCTCATAACCATGCGGAGAGGCAAAACTGACATGCGAACCGCGTCGTGCATGGTCGCGCGGCGTCACCAATGTCAAGTCATGGCTGCCGCATCGTGCTTCCACACAAGCAATGAACGCATCAGTCAAGGCCAGCGACTTGCGGCGCAGTGCCGCCATATCGGTTTTCGAAAATGTGTCCAGACCGCATTCAACAAGCGCCATTGACACAATGGGTTGGGTACCGCACAGGAAGCGGGCAATGCCGGGATCGGGGCGATACGCTGACTCCATTGCAAAAGGTGCCTGATGCCCCCACCATCCGGACAGCGGTTGCGAAAAAGCGTCTTGATGACGCTTGGGAACCCATACGAATCCAGGAGAACCCGGTCCGCCGTTCAAATATTTATATGTGCACCCTACCGCGTAGTCCGCGTTCGCACCATTCAGGTCGACCTCGACAGCGCCCGCCGAATGTGCGAGATCCCAGACGGCGAGCGCACCGCGCGCCTGCGTCAAGGCTGTGAGCGTGGCCATATCATGCAGATAGCCGGTCCGATAATTGACCTGCGTCAGCATTACGATTGCGGTGGACGCATCGATGACATCGGGCAGTTCCGACGGATCATCGATCAGCTTCAGAGTATGTCGCCCTCCCAATTGGGCGATGACGCCTTCGGCTATGTACAGATCCGAGGGGAAATTGGAGCGCTCCGAGATGATCACGGTACGCGCGGCGTCGCATTGCTGCTGCATACCCAACGCCGCCGACAAGACCTTGAACAGATTGATTGAAATCGTGTCGGTGATGACGGTCTCGTCCTGCGCCGCACCAAGCAAGGGAGCAAGCTTGTTCCCAAGACGCTTTGGCAAGTCGAACCAACCGGCAGTATTCCAACTGCGAATCAATTGTTCCGACCACTCACCCTCTATGACCTGCTGGGCTCGCCGGACGGCAGCCGCCGGCGATGCACCAAGTGAATTACCATCCAGGTAGATAACATTCCCCGGCAACGAGAAAGCATCGCGCAACGTAGCAAGAGGGTCGTTCTTGTCATATTGCAGGGCGTCGTCACGCGATGCAAAAGACGAAAAGTGCGTTAGTGTCATGGTGCTATCCAATTTCTCAAAATAGTTCGGCTTACGCATCGGACACGGGGCCGCGCAGGACCGCCCGTACTGGGCTCGCATCTGCCGTCGTGAGCTTCAACGGCAACGCGATCAATTCGTAGTAGTCGGGCTGTATGTCATCGAGTAAGAGCCCTTCAAGAATGGCCATCCGATGTGCCGCGACACGACGGTGTGCATCCATCGTTTTCGACGTTTGCGGATCGAGCGACGGGGTGTCCACCCCGATCAATGTGACGCCCTGCTCGGCCAGCCAGTCAATCGCCTCTGGCGCAATCGCCTTGAAATTCGTATCCCAGGTAGCTTGTGGCGCAACACGGTATGTCCGCACCAATACCCGTGGCGGCATCCTCCGGCCGCGCAAGGTGACAGCCGCCGCGGCGACGATGGTGGACACACCGACCACAGGCACGGCATCGACCAGGGCGCAGCAGTCCAGCACCACGCACGTCCCAATATAGGTCTCCAATGGCACAACACCAATCGGCGCACCGTTCGCCTCATAATGCAATGGACCGTCAGCATGCGTGGCCGTGTGCGGCGACAATGTCAACCGCGCGACATTGACGGGCGAACCAGACTCCATATGCCATACCGGCTCGACCGACACGGTCGTATCGCCAGGCCATACCGGCGTTGCGTCATGAATGGGAGCACTGATATCGAATAAGGAGAGAGGCATCGCTCGGAAACTCCCATCGGAAACGAGCAGCGGTGAAAAATGTCATGTTATGACGATCCAGCCGGAGAATTTCTCCTAAAAATATACATTCCTCCTCTATAAATCGCATAAAATTCCATTTCTAATCTTATTTCTCGAATAATATGCAAAGTCTATTGCTCGATGCCGTCGACATTCATATTCTCGACGTCCTACAGCGGCATGGGCGCATCAGCAACCTCGATCTCGCGGACCGGGTGTCACTTTCCGCGTCGGCCTGTCTTCGACGCACGAAGCTCCTGGAGGAACGCGGCATCATCGGCTCGTATCAGGCGCATCTATCGACGGAAGCGCTTGGCTTGACCCTGGAAGCATTCGTACATGTATCGATGCGCAACGATGTGCCTAATTGGCACGAAACATTCACAGCCGCAATTGAAGGTTGGCCAGAAATCGTCAGCGCCTATGTAATCACTGGCGACAGTCATTATTTGCTGCGTGTGGTAGCCCCGGATCTGAAGCATTTTTCCGCATTCATCTTGAATAAGCTGTACAAAGCACCTGGCGTGATGGATATCCGATCGAACATCGTGTTGCAGGCCGTCAAAGACACACCTGGTGCGCCGGTCGGCTTGATTCGCCTAGCCAATACAGCAGTAGGCTAATCTTCAGAACGTATGGCGCAATAATTGTTACGGCAATCGACTGGTCATTTGTATATAAAGATCCGAAGCAACCTGCCGATAACCTATTCAAGAACGACGTGGCGCGCTGCTGCGTTGGTAAGGGAGCCGGGATCGGGGAACCGTAATGCAAGTCGCGAGTAGCCAAGCCGAAAGCAAACAGTTGACCACCACGGCGGCTTCGCGCGCGAAAAACGACGCGCCGAAAGCTGCCGAGGCGTCAAAGAACGATAGTGCAGCAGCCCCCGCGAGCAGCACGAAAGTCACGCTATCGGAATCCGCTCGCCAGTTGCAAGCGGAAGACAGCAAGAAGGCGGATAAAACAGATACCAGTCGGCCCGAAGTGGCACCAACGTCGGCAATGGCCAAGTCGGCCGATGCCGAGAAGACCGCCGAAAAACCATCACCCATCAAGTCTCTTACTTACGGCGCTTTAGGATTGCCTAGCCCTGAAGAGCAGGCAAAGAATACGAATAAAGCCTATAGCGCGGGCAAATGGATCGCCGCACTTGGTACCATCGGCGGCATCATTGCAATGATTGCGCGCTTCGTTTAAGTCCCACGTTTCTTTACCGGCATGTTTGCGTGTCCGGATCGACAGGTGCATGTCTATGGTACTCAGAATAGCCACCGTCCTACATTGCGCACAATTAGCCGCCTGGTTTAACGTGTCTACCGCGATTTTGGAAGCCGCTGGAACCATAGGCATGCACCTATCGCATTTCACGGACGTGCCTGGTCACGTGATGGCGTATCGTTGATCATCTGATGTTACTTCTATCCGCCTTCATTACTTTCTATGTAGAAAGTGGTGCACCCTAGGAGCGCTGGGGCTATAGACAATCAATAGGATGTCTCCGCGCGGCCGAGACCGCCCTTGACGTCATGGCAGGCGTGACAAATAAAGCATCTCCCCCGTCATCGGTTGTTGTCAAAGCCTGGGCTACGTCTCGCGGACCTGGTCAATGAACGCTGGATTCCGCCGCGCTCGCAGTCACCGGCATGACTGCTGTTCGACGGACTGTTCATACGCAAGCGGCTGCGCGCACCACAGCCGGTTGTGGAAACGGCAGATCTCGCTGTGATCCGCAGGCTGTTGCTTAACACTGATATGGTTGCGGTGCTCTCTGCCGGACAGTTGCATTTTGAACGGGAGTCGGGCCAGCTCGATGTCCTGAATATCGAAGACATGCTTGCACAACAAACGCATCGATAGATAGCCTTACGCAACGGGCCGCCCGTGAACCCTCGCCAGCGGCAACTGTAGTATAAAAATACACTCAGATTGCATATAATTAGTATTACTAAAATTTTATGTTATCGCTTTTGACAGGAATTGCAATTTTCAGATTGCAAGAGGTGGCACTATTAAACATCACATGTATGATTCTTGTGCGAGAGCGTGAAGCCAGATGCCTGAAGGCATTGTTGCACGCATCAGGCGCCCTAGGCGATTGCTCGTGCCGATAACGCTGCAAGCCTGTGGCATGATGATATCGATACAGTGAACATCATGGTCACGACATGACACCGTAGCGGCGGCACGGGAGGCAACTATCTAGAACCAAAAACGTACACCTGCATCGATGCCGACCTCGTCGAGCGTGGTACCCCTGCCACGTAACATCGCGGCCGTCGCCCCAAAGGGGCGCTCCCAGGTCAAACCAATATACGGTGCGAACTTCCGCGTCACCTCATAACGTAACCGAAGTGACGCGGTCATATCGGAAATGCCAGCCCCAACACTACGGGCCGCGTCACGTCTACCATAGGCGTTCACCTCAAGTTCCGGTGTCAATACGAGCCGCTGCGTGAAGCGCCAGTCATAATCAGCGCGCGCCCACAACGCCGTGCGACTCGACGGATCGACATATGCCATCGCTGACAAATTGACGTACCACGGCATTACCCCCTGGACGCCCACCATACCCCAATAGCGAGTCGGGCCGGATCCAAGATCGGTGCGCATTCCGAGCAATGTGTTCCAATACCGGTCAACGGCGTGACGCCACGCCCCTTCGATGCGCACATCGCTCCAGTTGCCACGGATACGCTGTCCCTCGCTGCGGAAGAAAAACCGGTCGCGGTCCCCACCGATCCAGCCAGACATGTCCCAACGCATACCTGAAACACCGCGAACGCTTTGATAGCCGAATTGATCAAAAAGAATCTGATGATAAATCGCATCGTCATGCATATCCATGCCCGACATTGCCATACTCAGATTCGGGGCAGTCATCCGCACCGGGTCGATCTTGTCGGGCAGAATCACATTCGCCGGTGCAATCGCTGCTGCGGGCTGAGACGTCAAGGTATCACTTGACGACGTTGTCGGCGCGTCATGCCCGCCATGTGGATCGCTATTCATCTCCGGCATGTCGTGCATAGATCCCGACACGCCAGTATCGGGTGCCGCAGTGACATGCGTGTAGACCGCTATTGCACCCACGCACACGAAAACCCGAGACAGGTTCATCGCCAATTGTTTTGTTGCTGGCCGTTTGCGCAACAGCGTTTGCGGGCGCGTTGCCATCATGCAACCACCACCTTGCGAAACATCCCGGCCTCCATGTGATACAGCAGATGACAATGAAAGGCCCACTGTCCTGGTGCATCGGCAGTAACAAGCGCCGAAAGCTGTTTTGCCGGTTGGACGTTGATCGTATGCTTGCGCACTAGGAACGTTCCGTCTTCGCTCTCCACCTCGAAGAACATCCCGTGAAGATGAATTGGATGATTCATCATCGTGTCGTTGATCAACGTGATCCGGAGCCGCTCACCGTAATAAAATCGATACGGAGGAGCCTCTGAATATTTGAGCCCATCGAAACCCCATATGAAGCGCGACATATTTCCGGTGAGGTGAATGACCATCTCCCGGGACGGCGGACGCGGATCGAGCGGACCACCAATGGTGTGAAGGTCCGCATAGGTCAAAACCCGCCACTCCGATGCCCCCTGGGTCTCTCCTGTTCTCAGACGAGGACCAGGATCATCAAGGCGCTTCGAAGGCATTGCAATTCGCATATCGACCTCCACGCCCGTTGACAACGGCGCATCGGTGTCGGACCTGGCGGACGTGATGTCAGGCGATGGCGCATGAAGTACCGCGGTCTTGGCCGAAGACAACGGGTGCATGTCCATGGTTCCCATGGCCATGCCTGGCATCGTCGTATCGTGACGCTTCCCGCCATGGCCCATGTCCATGCCATGCATCGGCATCGCACCCATCATGTCTTCGTCGGCAAGCCAGGTCTTAGCCCGCATCATAGGCACGCTACCCACCATATCCATGCTTGGCGCCAAGGTTCCGCGAGCATAACCACTACGATCTATCGACTCGCTGAAAATCGTATAGGCCCGATCGTCCGGCATCGTGAACAAGACTTCGTAGGTCTCTGCGGCCGCAAATCGGAATTCATCCACGTCGACGGGATCGACTTGCTGCCCATCGGCTGCAATCACCGTCATCTTGATGCCAGGAATACGCACGTCGAATATCGACGATGCGCTTGCGTTGATGAAACGCAAGCGTATGCGCTCGCCCGCCCTGGCAATTCCGGTCCAATTCGCCGCTGGCGACTTCCCATTAGTGAGATAGGTGTATGTGGCACCGGACACATCGGCAAAGTCCGTAGGGTTCATGCGCATGGTATTCCACATGCGGCGTTTCAGAATCGCGGCGTGTAGGCCTTCGGTATGCACGTCCCGGAAAAATCCAGGAACCGTCGGCATCTGACGATTGTAATAATCGCTATCGGCTTTCAGATTGGATAAGATCGTCGACGGTTTTTCATCAGTCCAGTCACTCAACATCACCACATAGTCTCGGTCCGGCCTGACCGTATCGCCATCCTGCGGAACGATGACGATCGGCCCATACAGCCCCAACTGCTCCTGGAAGCCGCTATGACTGTGATACCAGTATGTCCCCGCCTGGCGTACCTTGAATCGATACGTGAACGTTTCGCCCGGTGCAATGCCCGGAAAACTGATACCGGGTACGCCATCCATCCCGAAGGGCAACACGATACCGTGCCAGTGGATCGACGTTACCTCGTCAAGCGCGTTGCGAACCCGTAACGTGACCGTATCGCCCTGCCGCCATTGCAGCAACGGTGCCGGCATGCTGCCATTCACGGTGAACGCACGCCGTGATTTGCCGGTGAGGTTCACGGCGCGCGTTCCAATTTCGAGATCGAACGTATTGCCAGTAAGCGGCTCGGCACGCGCTGGCTGCTCGGCTGCAACCGGCAGGTCAGCAGAGTTGCCGGATACGTTCTCGTCACGTACTGTCGCGTATGCTGAAACGACCCAACTTCCCGCGAACGTCGCCGCTGTTGCTGCGATGCCTTGAACAAAGCGGCGCCTGCTCAGAGGGGTGGCGTCGTCGCGCGAAGGTATCGCGTCATGACATGTGTTGACGCCAACTTCGGCGCCTATACCACCTCGTGGCGGTAAGTTCATACACTTCGCTCCCCATGCGACCATTGATGAGATATATCCGCATTAAACGATAGTGCAGAGCGGATAAAGCGTAAGCGTAGTCCATTGCTCAACACGAAGACCGAAGACAATGCCATCGCCGCGGCGGCAAGCATCGGCGACAATAAAAGTCCAAGGAGTGGATAGGCAAGTCCGGCGGCAAGTGGGATCAACACGACATTGTAGCCAAACGCCCACACCAAATTCTGGTGAATATTGCGCATCGTTGCATGGCTGATAGTCACAGCGTCCACCACCCCATGCAATGCACTGCGAGCCAGCACGACATTGGCGCTCTGTATCGCCACGTCACTGCCGGAACCAATCGCAATGCCGACATCGGCATGCGCCAAGGCCGGCGCATCATTCATGCCGTCCCCCACGAAAGCAAGCAAACCGTATTGCGCGCGCAATGCATCGAGGGCCGCTACTTTGCCATCGGGCGTTACATCGGCACGCACGTCGTCGATACCCAATATCGATGCCACGGCTGCAGCGGTCGCGGCCGCATCTCCGGTGATCATCGCCACACGTAATTGACGTGCACGTAACGCTGCGATGACGGTAGCCGTTTCTGGACGGATCGGATCGGCCACGGCAAGCGCGCCCACGACCCGCCCCGATAATGCTACGTACAGGACCGTCTTCATCGCCGCGTGCCACGGCGCGACAACCCTTTGAAGCACGTCGTCATCAGGCATCGCGGGTGCTGCTCTGTCGGCAACGCACTGATGCGCCATCCAAGTCGCATTGCCTATTGCTATAAGGTGACCGTCTATGGTTCCAGCGACCCCTTGCCCTGTGCTGGAAACAAAGTTCGATACGGTATGCGGTGACAAGGCCGAAGCGTTTTCGGCCAAACCAATATGCCGCGTGGCGGCAGCGACGACCGCATGGGCGAGTGGATGCGCCGATAAACGTTCCAGTGCCGCCATACCCGACCATAGCGCCACTTCATCGACCGAGACAAACCAGTGCGTATCCGTGACCGCGGGCTTGCCTACTGTCAGCGTGCCGGTCTTATCGAACGCGACAACCTTGCATGCCTGCAACGTCTGCAACGCATCGCCTTGGCGAAACAACACCCCAAGGCGCGCTGCCCGGCCGGCGGCAACCATGATCGACGTCGGTGTCGCCAAGCCCATTGCACAAGGGCAGGCGACGATCAGTACCGCCACCGCGGTGGAAAGGGCAAATGCCACGTCGCGACCCAATGCCATCCACGCGGCAAACGTCAACACGGCAGCAACCAATACAGCCGGCACGAACCACGCTGTAACAAGATCGACTTTCTGCTGGATCGGCAGCTTCGCACCTTGAGCGCGTTGCACCAGGGCGATGATCCGCGACAGCGTCGCATCGGCACCGACGCGTGTAACACGGGCCCGCAAGATACCATCGCCGTTCACCGTTCCGCCGGTGAGGTCGGTTGCCACACCGTGTCGTTTCTCAACCGGCATCGACTCGCCGGTCAGCATACTTTCGTCGACATACGATGCACCGTCGATCAATACCGCATCCGCAGGCACCCGTTCGCCAGGGCGGATCAAAATGGCATCGCCCACTTTCAACATGGCCAGAGGCACATCGCTTATGCGACGATCATCACCATTGTCCAGACCGTCGAGACGATGCGCGGTATCGGGACGCAGCGCCAGCAGGGCGCGAATCGCATCACCGGTCCGCCCCTTTGCACGCGCTTCCAGATACCGACCCAATAAAATCAACACGACGATCACCGCCGCTGCTTCAAAATACAGATGCCGTGCCTGTTCCGGTACCCAGTCAGGGCGTAGCGCGGCAATCATCGAAAAGCTCCATGCGGCACCCGCGCCCAATGCCACCAGCGTATTCATATCGGGCGCCGCGCGCCGCGCGGCCTGGGTACCTTTAATGAAGAATTGCCGGCCCGGTCCAAAAAGCACCAATGTGGTTAAGACCGCTTCAATCGTCGTAATCGTGCCGGTGCCAACGCTGCTCACCAACAGGGGAATAGCCGACAGCCCAAGATGGCCCGCCATTTCGAAAAGGAACACCGGTAACGTCAATGCGATCGCCAGAATCAAATTCCGGCGCTGCTGCATCACATCGCGGGCTTTACGTGCCGCCTTGGCATCGGAGGTGCCAAGCTCCGATCCTTCACGGGAAACAACCTCAGCGCCACCATTCAGCGTATGTGTTTCCGAACCGGGGAGGTCGGTAACAGGTAGCGTTGCTGGAGAAGCGGCAATGCGGCGTACTGCTTGCGTTGACCGCGAGTCCATCTGAGGCGCCGCCTCCGCAGGCTGCCTCCATTCATCCGCCATTTGAAGTTGGGTGGGATAGCCTGCGGCGGTACCCGCTTCGGCGATACGGGTGGGCTGTACTTGCGACGGATCGTACCGAACGAATGCAGTTTCACTCGCCAAATTGACCGCTACATCCGCCACACCGGGAATGGCTTGAAGTGCCTTTTCCAGGCGCCGCACGCACGATGCGCAGGACATGTCGGCGACGTCAAATGTGCCCTCTTCGAATGACGCGGATAAGCTGGGAGCACTTGCAGAAGGCGCATTCGGCGATATGTTTTCTGAGTTAGCCATATTGTGCTCCACGTTACGTTTCCACGACGATCACCTTAAACCTTCCAATTAGGTCAAGGTCAAGCGATGATTTTCAATGTCATGACATAAATAGCTATAGCAATCAAATTGGCGACGTCCCTTGGCTTGTCAGAAATGGCAAGTTTGGTAGCAAAACGAAGAGCATCGCTGTTGCAGCCATGCAAAATGATTGCAATTCGCATTCCTTCAAATTCATCCTTACGCGAGTTCTGGTAGACCGTCCCTTCACTTTGATGCACCATCGCCGCGATAGATGATGACTTGTTTTAAGTGGACCCTACGTAACGTCGCGCCAGCGTTGCGGCTGGTCTGAACAAGCGTGCATTTCGCGTCTGTTTTACACGCTCGTACCTTACGTTCGTTTGTCTGAAACCGCTCATTGAGCAAAGCCTGGTCTTCCCATGCACGTTCGCCCCGTTCGTACCAACTCTTTTATCTGGACTGGTTCATTGCTGGTCTGCCTCCTTGTCGCATTCGCCATCGTCTGGTTCGCGCCATTGGACTTGCGCCATCTCATTCCAAACGACGAAGGTCGCTATGCGGAAATGGCCCGGGAGATGTTCACGACCGGCGACTGGATCACACCCCGATATAACGGCTACAAATACTTCGAAAAACCACCGTTGCAGACCTGGGCAAACGCATTGACGTTTGCATGGTTTGGCATTGGTGACTGGCAGGCTCGGCTTTACACCGCACTGACGGGGTTCGGTGGCGTGCTATTGCTTGGCTATACGGCAACGCGGCTTTATGGTGCCGCGACGGGTTTTTATGCCGCCGTCATCCTCGCCGGCGCACCGTACTGGGCAGCGCTGGGCCATTACGACACGCTGGACATGGGCCTGTCTTTCTGGATGGAATGGGTGCTATGCGCACTGCTACTCGCGCAGCGCACATCTGCGACCACAAGGCAACGGCACGGCTGGATGCTGGTATGTTGGGCGGGGATGGCTGCAGCGGTGTTGTCCAAGGGGCTGGTCGGCTTGATCCTTCCCGGCTCGGTTCTGATCGTGTATTCGATCGTCAGCGCTAACCTGCGCGTATGGCAGCGCCTGCACATTCTTGCAGGGCTGACGTTGTTCATGGTCATTGTGCTGCCGTGGTTTTTCCTGGTTCAGAAAGCCAATCCTGAGTTCTTTCATTTCTTCTTTATCGTTCAACAATTTGAACGCTACCTTACGCCACAACAGAATCGGCCCGGCCCGTTCTTGTATTTCGTGCCCGTCATCCTGCTTGGATTTTTACCTTGGCTCACACTTGCATTTCCGACAGCCGGAACAGTAAAGGCATGGCGCCATCCAATTGACACCTTGCGCCGCGCCGTGTCCGTATGGCGCGCCGATGGCCGTCAGGGCGCGATCAATGGCACTGCCTTTACCGTGGTCTGGGGCGCTTTTATCTTCTTGTTTTTTAGCGTTTCGCATTCGAAGTTGATCCCCTACGTGCTGCCGGTTGCACCAGCCATCGCACTCCTGCTTGCCCACGGCGCGGTCTTGATTCCCTCTACGCGCTGGCAACGACATCTCCAAGGTTATTTGATCTTTTTGGTCATAGCCGCAGTTGCATCATTTGTCATTCGGTTCGTGCGAACACCGCGTGACTCGCACCAAGCGTTTCAAACCTTCCAGTGGTGGGTGTTCGCCGGTTTCGTTTTCTGTGCGGTGATGACGTGGTTCGCCATGTATCTGGCGCGCAACCCGCGAAGAATGCCAGCATCCTTCGCGGCGGTAGGATGCGGCTGGTTAGGCCTTTGTCTGATCGCCGGCACCGGGCACGACGCCTTGGGAAAACCCATGTCGGGAGCGCCGCTAGCCCCGGCGATCAAGGCCGCGATGGCGCGCGCGCCCGCCGATACACCCTTTTATGCGGTGGAAAAACTTGACCATACATTACCGTTTTATATAGGTCACACCACGATCATGGTTCAAGGAGCAGATGAACTGGCGTTTGGCGTATATGCAGAGCCAGAAAAATGGATTCCGAACATCAAGGACTGGGAAGCACGGTGGCGCGCCGAGCGGTATGCATTCGCGTTAATGAATCCGGCACAGTATCGGAAACTGGTGATGGAAGGGTTGCCCATGACAGTCATTGCGGCCGACGCCTGGCGCGTGGTGGTCGAGAAACCGCAAACTGCACCCTCGTCACCTTAAGCAAGGGCAGCGTTGGTCAGGGACAGGAAAGACGGCGCCGTAATCGTGCACTCCGCGAAGTCGCGGGAACGCCTCAAGCGAGAGCATCGCGTCAAAAGCCCATGGTGATCTTTCGACCAATCGATTGGCACGTCACTTGCTTGTAATTCTGCGCCACTCGGCGCGATGCTTAGTGGACCATCTGCTCATTTCTTGCGCCGACGGCCACTGGCCGGGATCGCAAGACGCATACGCCCCTGATTTGACCAACCCAGGTCGCCACAAAAATTTCACAAAAAAATCATGGAACTAAGCTATTCGCACTAGGAGAATTAACAGAGATATCCACAAAATCTGTGGATATCTTTTCGCCAGCGGCGCCATTGCGAAGCCAATGACCGTCCTCGAATAAATGTTCGGGGCACGACCTTAAATAACATGCTGCTCACACCGGGGGCGCATGGAAAACCGTCACGGCGTCACGATGTCCCAGTGGTAGCGACCATGGCGCCGTGAGCGTGCATCGTCGCCGCAAAACGCGCGAGTACGCGGACAAGCGTACCAGCGGGAACCGCGGCGGACTGCGGGTCGAATCCTGCGGCAGTATGCCGGAGGAAAAGCCACGCATCGGGGCTGACCGGCCCTGATTGTGCTTCGCGAAGCGCAAGATAGTCTGATAAAGCGCACTGGAGTGTCTCGATGGATAATGACGTTGCTTGAACCCCCGGCGACAGTTGCACCCGACATGCATCGGCTTTTGGGTAGCGGCAGCGTTGCCGCCCCCGACGCGCCGTCACCAATGTCGTGGCACGCACGACCGGCATGTCCTGCTGAATAAGCGCATCGATATCCCGAACACGCAACGTTGCCACTTCCGACATTCGTAGTCCTGTCACTGCGACGACATGCGCAAGCAATCGCATACGGGCCACATGTATTGCAAGAGGCGGTCGTCGACTGGATGATGTGCTCGCCATCGATGCACCTATGTCACACCACGCTTTTGCAGACTGCGGTATCGCGGAAACAGCATCAGTGCGCGTATGTTCGATCTCTGACTGCGCGACTGGCTTGATCGAAGGCAACAGCGAATCGAATAGCCCGTGGCGAACCGAACCCGCGAGCGCCAGATGCCCGAACAACACCTTCAACGTACGACGGGCAATTCTGACCGATGCGTCGCTGGCGGGGCCTTCGAATGGACGCCAGGTCGGCAGACCGCGCTCCACCTTAGGGCCACACCATTCAGAATCAGGTGCACGCATAAATGCAAAATATGCTTCCACATCGATCACGCGCAATTGCCCCAGCGTGGTTTGTCGTATCAACGCGGTCCATAGCAACAGGCGTTCCGCCTGCAGGCGGAAGCATCGATAGGTGCTGGCGGACTGCTTATACCGGTCAAGGACGCGAATAAGCATATCGCGGTCGGCAGCCACTAAGGCATCCGATGGGGTGAAGTACTCGATGGCGGCCAATCGATCACTTGTGACACGGCGCGCGGCGTCTACATTTGGACTCCATTGCCGACGCGGTGTTGCCGCATGTCGGGCAATGCGAGCGCCAAGGTCGACGGCGTTCATGGACAGCCAATCCTGAAGTCGTTGTGCCGCGCGCAGGCCGATCCGGGGCACATCCCGATACCAGCGAAAACCTCGACGATTGATCATCGACAATAGATCGCCTACAGTCTTCACATCGACCGCTTCCAAGCGGCGCGCCAAGACAGGATCGATCCAATCGCCGATGAAATGATGCAATCGAGGTGGTTCGACCAAAGTGGCTTCTAGTCGATCCAACACCTCTCTACGTCTGGCGCGAAGGCGCTGATTACGCGCCTCTCGTCGCACGGCCCGGTCCGCGATTACACTCGCCTTTTTCAAGGCCATATCGGGCACGGTCGCCAATAATGCGGACGGGGTTTGCATACCCGTCGTGTCGTCGACCAAACGGGCGGTAGACACAGCGAAAGTTGACGCGCCGCGACCTGCCTTGAGTCGCGCTTCCTCGTACAAAGCGATCAATTCAACTTCTGAATACACGCCGTCCGGATCATGGGTCTCGCGAAAATCATCAAGTGACGCGAACACATGCGTCGGAGCGTCTCCTGGCATGACGCTTACCGACGCCGGCACCATCGATGTCTGTCGAACCGTGCCTTGCAACGGTATGGTGGGCTTTGATAAAGGAGTCGCGCGATCTCCCGTACGAATTGCCCCACCAGGTTGCAAGCGTGTGTCGTCTTGCCACGTATGAATGACGGTCGCATCAAACGGCGTATCGGCAAGCTTCGCGGTTGGCAAGCGCAACAAGCGGGCGCCGGCACTGTCACCGCGCTTTCGCGCGGCATTTGACAATTCCTCGACGAGCCAACGCAGCGTGCTCTTCACTCGCCTGCGATCACCAAGCGTGCCGAGATACTGCTCGGCTAACGCACCGATATCGAGCCCTTCATATACCCCACGAATGAACGCCATGTGGTGTAAGCCGATTCGCCGTCGATGTAGACGATCAGCCGACGCGCCTATTGCCTGCGGCGTCTTTATTTCCGGAACGGCCCCGATATCAAGATGTGCCGCCACTTTGACAGGATTTTCTGGCATATCAGGGGAATGACTGAATACATTCGAATGCAATTGGCCGATTACGGGGTATCTACGGCAGGCTTGTGATTCATTATAGCGTGTTATCAGGCTATCATCTTTTTTTCAACAAACTCGGACGATCCATTACGTTTTGCGGAAATATACGCAAATACAAGCACTTAAGCACGGTCGACTGACATGCTCTCCGAATCGAAGTCGGCGGTGAACGAGGTCTACCCTGCTCTGTCCATGGTACGGTTTGCCATCGAACTGACACACCAAAGCGCTGGAGAAGAATGAGACTGCGTTACGACACTGCGACCTTGTATAGACGTGACTTTTTTGTGTCCGCTGAATTCACACCTTGCAATCATTGCTTTTAGTTGACCCGATGAGCATTAGTGCGATCAGTTTCCCCTAACCCAAATGTCAATTGTGTTGAGTAAATAACAACTTTCCCATTTACTTTTGGATGCACTGCACGCTTGGATGTCTGCCAGACATATGACGGATATCATTATCCGGGGCGCATTTCGTTTTTTTGTGGCCTCCATGTCGGCGTTGCCCCAGCCGGATGTACGATAGGGACGCGCAACAAAGTCAGTCGCCATTTGATTGTGTAGATAGATTTCATCACTAGTAATTAAAAATATATTATTATTTTTATACAACCGGATTCCATCGATGAGGCGAGTCATCGTGCTGGCTGCCCGTGATCGATTCGCTAAATATGGTGTCCGGAGGCAACCGACTGGTGAAGTAAGATTCATGTGAACGCTGTTATCTACTATCAACACGGGAGTGCCATCAACTGTAGCCATCGGACTTTCTACGTAGAAAGTCCACCATCTGGGTGCGGAATGGCATCGCGTACAAATTGGCCTGAATCAAAGGCCGACCTTGTTGCGACAGCTGATAGTTTTGCTGCTCTTGTGTATTGCAAAGGCTTATGCATTCCTGGCATAGGTGACTTTCTACGTAGAAACTGCCCATCACTGCATCATACGAATCGATACTGCCGAATTTCCAGGTCCGTATTTCATGGTTCGGCCGAAAACCTTGCGGATGCTCCGTGAGAACTAACCAAACGTAACCCTAGGAACCTAGTCACAGTGACGACCGGCAACAAGACACCGTTACGTGCCTTCACGACTATGCCGCCTGCTCACATTGCAGTCGATCGAAATTACGGATTCAGGCAAATCTGGCATTGTGTTGCCCAATATCGACCGATCAGCATCGCCCTTTTTCATCGACAACGCCCTTACTTACGTAGCGACAGCCTCGCCGTGCGATTATGAATAGTCTTTCTAAAAAGGCGCAATACCAGCAAGTCATTTAAAACGTGCCGTGCAGGGTCAGATCCGATGGCTATCACTTCTGCGAGCAGGTTTCTACGTAGAAAGTCCTTGCTGCGCACGTTGCTTTAGCTCACGCAATAGCATTATGTGTAGAAGATCAACGACAGATCATCGACTACACGCACTCACGGGCTACAGTCGAATACCAAGAGAAGGAGTATGCGTAGCCCAATGCTCTTAAGTCAAAGTCAATGCGGAATCTGAAGATATATCCGGATCTGACGCAGCGTAAAGGTAGAAAAGTTTGGCGCCGGACTCCTCGCATTCACATGGCTCTTTCTACGTAGAAAGTCGTACCAAGTCGAACAAAAGCCTGATGCTGTTCGCGTGTTTCAGCGATCTGGGCACCCCTGACAATGAAAGCTGTCGCGTTTCATGCCGTGATTAGCCACATCGATTAAACCGTGTGGAGGGATGTTGGAATCAATATTCTTCCTTGTACATGCTCACCGTACTGAGCGTCGTCAGTTAAACATCGATCAGTCGGTGCGTATGACAGGAATGCGCAGATGGCTCCATAAGATTTTTTGCAGAACGCTCAAGATTAGCTCTCTCGAGATATCGTTCATTAATACTATCTTTCTTTGTTTTATTGATTGAATAAGCCTTTCTTGGTTACAATGCTGAAACGACTTTCTACGTAGAAAGTTTCGGCGTATTCGCGGGAGGCAGGTACAAGATGGCAGCGAAAATCATTACAGTGTTCAATCAAAAGGGTGGGGCGGGCAAAACCCTTGTCAGTTGCCATCTTGCAGAAACCCTCGCTTTGCGTGGGAATAAATCCCTGCTGGTGGATCTCGATCCGCAAGGGACCGCCACCATATGGGCATCCATGTCTAGCGAGGATCGTCCCGTCAAAACTACGGCGATCAATCTGAGCATGATGGCTTCCGCAGCGCACAGAGAAATTCGAAAATTTGTCGCTGATTACGATTACATCGTCATAGACTGCCCGCCTGCAATCCAGTCGGTTGCACCGTCTGTGGCCCTGCTTGTTTCCGACCTTGCCTTGATTCCGGTCGGTGGTTCTGGAGGGAATTTGTGGGCTATCGAAGAAGCAAAGAAACTTGCAGCAACGGCAATGGCGAACAATGAATCTTTGAAGGTTCGCACACTTCCTAACATGTACCAGAACATCTCGATCGTCAAACAGGTCTTCCAGCACTTATCCGAAGACCCCAGTGTTCCCATGCTGAAAAGCCGGCTTGGACTGAGGGCGGCATTCAAAGAGGCAGAGACTACTGGGCAATCGGTACATACCATTTCTGGCGGGAAAGACGCAGTGCGCGAAGTCAATTCGCTTGTCGACGAAGTTCTGGCACTTATCTAAGGAAAATTGGAATGGCTGGAAAAAGAACTTTTCTGGATCGCTTGTAAAAGGGATCAACCGTGATGGTGCCATGCGCGCGTCGCTTGACGACCGCTTCTCGCGTGCCGAGGAATTGATCAGCGAAAAACCGAATGGCTTGCTATCGAGCAGTCCATCGAATCCCAATGATGCTGTGAATAGCGAAGGGCGTATCCATAACGACGCCGCACCACTGACGCTCATATCTTCCGCGGCAACAGCGTCACCTACGCCGGCACATCCCACTGCACTAGCGGACAGCCTCGACAACCTGGCAGCAAAGGGTGTCCGACAGCGGTTTGCCGCTTTGCCGATTGAAGCTATTCAAAGTAACCCTTTGAACAGTCGAAGCTATTACAATCCGGAGGCAATTGAAGCGAGGGCAGTCTCGATTCAGAAAGAGGGGCAGTTGGTTCCTGTCCTTGTGACACCGGATGCGCATCGCCCTGGCAAATATCTGCTAATTGATGGCCACTATCGACGCCTGGCAATGCAGTCGATCGGGCGCAAACAGATGGACTGCTGCATTCTTGAAGATTTACAGCCAGTGGATTTCTACCGCTTGTCCAAAGCGTTGAACCACGAACGTGAAGGTGAAACCGTTCTAGACGTTGCATTAGGCTTGCAGAAATTGAAAGACAACCAGATCGCAATGACGGACGAAGATCTGGTATCAATTGCCGGCGAGAACGCCACGAAAATCAGTAAACTGCTGTCGTTGCTAGAGTTGCCGTCTCCCGTCAAGGAAACTATCCAAGAGCATCCTCACCATTTTGGAATCAACACGGCCTACGAACTGACCCTATATCAAAAGGCAACAGATGGGCGAATGACCGAGCAACTGGCTCGTCGTATTGTCGACGAATCATTGACGTTTCGAAAAGTGGAG
The DNA here is from genome assembly GCF_000970345.1 of Robbsia andropogonis. Lineage (GTDB taxonomy): Bacteria > Pseudomonadota > Gammaproteobacteria > Burkholderiales > Burkholderiaceae > Robbsia > Robbsia andropogonis. Next base: position 29,499 of record NZ_LAQU01000031.1, read on the forward strand.
TCGATCCGAAAAAATGCGGAGCTTGGCAAGCGTCCAAAGAAACAACTGTCGCGACAATACAAGATTGTCGCGAGCGACGGGAGAGAGCTCGGTACGTTGAAAGAATGGGATTCGGGACGCGTCGTCCTCGACGTCAAGTTTAACGACCAGAAACAGCGGGACGCACTTCTGACCGATATCAAGTCGCAGTTTGGTCTCGACGGCGCCTCACTCATCGCCTGATTCCTCTGACCGAACTCAGTCGCAGCAGTTGGACATTATCCTAGGCCCAGTACCATAACCTGCTACCTTTTCACTCGTCGATATCGTCCGGCGTGGGCGAGTCTGACCGCGACGCGGCGGCCGCCGCGCCACTCAGCAGAAACTGCAACAAGTCCCCGTCGCTTGGTTCACCCCACGTAACGTGAGCGAGCCAGTTAAAAAAACTTTTTTCGGCAACCACAGACGGCTTGCGCGACTTCGAGATCTTTAACTGTTTCAAAGAAACGCTGTCGTTATAGTCTGCCAGCAATTGTGTCTGATCTTCTACGGCAAGTTCGTTGAAATACGATTTCGCAAGCGGCAGTCGATGGGCAATAAAGCGTTCTTTCAGTTCCTTAGGGGAAAGCCCAGCGGCACCGGCCATATTGCCAGTCGCGTCCGCGCCGCGAGATTTACCATTGACGTTCACCTCAGTGGCTTTTGGTGCTCTTCCTGCGGTAACACTTCCCCATCCTTGAGACAGTGCACGACGGAAATAGGCGCCAACATTATCGACAGGCGGCGCGTTCCGCTTGCCCATTCGTTCTTTTAGATAAGCGATCGCCTGCTGCACTCGGTCGACGCCATATTCGTTAACAAGCTTGCGTGCTTCCGATGGAAGAACGCCAAGTTTGGTCACTGCTTGGAGCACTGCCGGGTCCACATCCTCTTCGGACTTCGCTTCGGGTTTTCTGGTGATCGTGAACTGCACTTCCGCTACCGATCGACCATTTTTGTATTCGATCAACTCCACGGTATGGTCAGTAACTTCGTTGACCTCCTTCATGGCCGGAATCAGGATTCGACTCTTGAAGATTTTATATTCGCGATAGGAGCTCTTGTTCGAATCCTGCCCCAGAAAAAGCTCGCGAAACGTCTTCACCGGAATCTTGCCTGTACGGCCAATTCCCTCATAGCGCACAACGTTTTCCCATAGCGTCAGCGAATGACCGCGTTTGAATTGCCGGGTGATCCGCATGTCGATCATTGCGTACATCACTGGATTCAACAGCAATTCACGAATCTGGTCGGAGAAGTTGTAGCGTAGTCGCGATCCATCAATTTCCGCTCCGGATAACAGGCCCGATGCTTTCCAGATGCTGCGACTGTCGGGCATCAAATGATCCCAATTGACGACCGTACCGACGAGCGAGTTAATCGTCGCCTTGACGTAATTGCGGTTGTTGCTGTTCAGCCCAACGTCGTCGATAAGATTGCGCAGTGAGTACTCAAACGTCAACCGCTGATCTTCCGCATTTTGTGCGATTGCATTTTTGATCAACGCGTTGAACATCTTTGCTTGTTGCAACGTGATGGCGCCCGACTTCGGTGCGATATGAACCGCCTGGACCGCTTTCTTGAACGGTTCCGGTGGCTCCGCCGCCTGAAACAATGCGATCTGCGTTTCTTTGCTCGCTCGACTGCCGCTTGCCATGAACTCAACCTCGATATGCGCCGCCACGCATCTTTTGGCGCGGCCAAGGTGACATTATCGCCGATATCGTGCACCAATTGGAATGAATCAGCGGCGCGATTCTCGAACCATAGCCGTTCACCTCAAACGGGAAAACCAGCTGGCGAATTCTTGTAGGTAATTGATATTGTTCTACTATTTTAAAAATGAGATATCACGCGCTGCGAGGCATTCTAACAAGACACGAACCATAGATATGTACCTCAAGCACACGCAAGTGGATTCACGTTATTGTTCGGCGGGCGCTCTTCCACTGCGGTTTCCGCCAAGCGCTTGTTTGATTGACCATAAACCTTCACCTAAGTGCTACGGGTATCCCGTTCGACCGCCGTACCACTTGGCAAAACGAAAAGCAGAACGGGATAAGGAGCAAACAAGCGCACCGATCCAACTGCGACTTTGTGAACCATAGATATTCACCTTTCCATTGGAACGCTGCTCTCTGGAAGCACAGCGGCGTTATCCAAGTAACGCTGTCCTGCAAAGCATCTAAGCGAATCTGTGGTTTTTTCCAGTGGAAGCGACCAAAGTAGTACCCGTAAAGTGATGCGATTTGACGAGTGTCGCTTAAGAATCCATTCGCACAGTCCCTCTAAGCCTGTCGCAAAACGTGATTTCTACTATTTTTTGAGAGGAAATGATCTTAGCCTCGCGGTCCTTTGGCTATAGCGGTAGTGTCGGCCGCTTTACCATAACAATGCACCTTTTGTTCGTACCATAGACATGTACCTTTAGATGGCGAATGCCCATGAAATCGAAGATGTCACGTCTTAGCCCTTTAATTTGAAGGGGAGTAGTCGCCTGTGAGGGACCATAAACGTTCACCTTTACGTTATCCCATAGCTGTTCACCTGTGAGACCCCTTTCAAACCTAGAAATAACATCAAATTTATTTCTTATTACTATGTTTTTATACAATATTTTTCGTCTTACGGCACAGAAATACATCTCCGCAGAGGAAACACACCATAGCTATGCACCTTCGCTACACGGGCTACTTTTGCCGGGGTCATGAAACCAACGTGAACTTTCCCTGCTAAGTAGCTGTTTTTAATTCATTTTTGGAATGCAAGCACATGAGGGTGAAGGGTTATGGTTCTGTACAAATGCACACGTTGGGTTGTGTTTACCTAAGACACTTTACTAGTTTAGTAAACCTTTAGCGCCAATAAGGCATTGAATTTAAAACGGTAATCGTGCTAAAGGTGAACGTCGTTGGTATGGCAGGTTACCTTCGATGGGTGAAAAGAGCTGTGGATATGGTAAATAGGTGCACGGCACTGGTCCGGAGGGGGGTGTGTATATGGTTAATACGTATATCTCTATGGTAGGCACTCGGATCGTGAAGATCCGTTAGGTGAATAGGGAAGTGACAGGGTTGCTGGAATCATCGCGTGCAAAAAGTGGCTGCTCGCACAGTTTTGAACCATAGACATGTACCTATCAATAACCGACGGGAAGACGGTTCACGGCCGCTCGTACTAAGAGGTAGAATAACGCGCTTGCTTTACTGTAAGTGAACGAGTCCCAGGCGGCATGGGATATGATCGCGATGCGGGTAAGTTGGTTGAGCGGCGGCAATGAACAAGGATGGATGGGAATGACAGACACAATCAAACCGACGCGCGAGGAAGCCGAGAAGGCGGTGCGGACATTGATTCGCTGGGCCGGTGATGATCCGGATCGCGAGGGCTTGTTGGATACGCCGTCACGCGTCGTTCGTTCCTACGACGAATTTTTTGCCGGCTACGCTATTGATCCTGCCACTCTGCTTTCCACGACCTTTTCCGAAGTTGATGGGTATGACGAAATGGTCGTGCTGAAGGACATCCGCTTTGAGAGCTATTGCGAACACCATATGGTGCCTATCATCGGCAAGGCACATGTCGCCTACCTGCCAAATCAGCGCGTTGTGGGCTTATCGAAGCTAGCGCGCTTGGTGGATGCTTATGCCAAACGTTTGCAGATCCAGGAAAAGATGACGGTGCAGATTGCCGATACCTTGAATGCGACGTTGGAACCAAAAGGGGTCGCTGTCATTTTGGAAGCTGCGCACCAATGCATGTCAACGCGTGGTGTACACAAAGCGGGATCGACGATGGTTACCAGTCGAATGCTCGGCGCTTTTCGCGAGGATGCTTCCACACGCCGCGAGTTTCTCTCCATCGTGGGGAAAAACGCATCAATACTGGCTCCATACGCTTGATCGTTTTCGGAGTCGGCATCTATTGATGCCGGTATAAAGGATGGCAGAGTCCTATACCATCGGCATCATCTCCGATACCCACGGCCTGCTTCGTCGTGAGGCGGAATTTGCGCTGGGCGGCGTCGACCACATTCTTCATGCCGGCGATATCGGGAATGCGGAAATTCTGCAACGGTTGTCGCGCATCGCGCCCGTCACTGCGATTCGCGGTAATAACGATATTGGTCTTGACTGGGCGGACGCTATCCCCGATGTGCTGGAATGCACATTTGGTCGTCACACTGTCTATCTGATCCACAGTGATAAAGATTTGCCATTTGATCCCGCAGACGCCGGAGTGCACGTGGTTGTATCAGGGCATTCACACAAGCCCCTTATTCGAGAGCAAGCAGGAGTTCTGTTCTTAAATCCTGGTAGCGCCGGCCCACGCCGCTTCAACTTGCCCATCAGCATCGCGCGACTGTCGCTTTCCAACCGCGGCGCTCAAGCCGACATCGTCCTGCTCGACATCCCCCGAACCGGCACTTCCATTACATCGACTGCAACGCGCCGTACGTCGGGCTCGTCTCGGCGTACGACGTCCTCCTGAGCAAGATACAAGACTGCCCAGGTATTCGTGTTACGAATAGCAGGGTCCGGTTGCGCACGTTTTGCCTACGTGCGTTGATCCTGTGCAGAGTTATTTCGGTACAGGTGAACGTCAATGGTACGACTTCATTAAATATCCCTCAGTCTGCCAACCATAGATGTTCACCTTCGATGCACTAGTGACTTTTGCAATAACCGGTCTCGCTAAAAATGGTGCATGGGACACTGACTTTGACAATGTCGCCCAAACGGCTTTAACGCATAGATCGTCTGAAAATGGGTGCGGTACTGGCGTGGTATCGGCACGCTTTTGTTGTCATTGGGCATCGCGACCCGTAAAACTTGATAGGTGTAAACCCTTTGTTAAATTGTTTGGTCAATTACACAAATTTATATGTTAACCGCAAAAACACGCCCCAAAAACGGTAAAAATCGACTAGTCGTTCTCGGCATCCAGGAAGATCACAAGCTAAATTGTTAAATATCTTTTCTGGAATATCAGTTGTTTTTTTTCAAGTCATTGTTCTTAAATACTTTTTCGTTATTTCTCGTTTGCGAAATGATGTATTTCATTTTTGTACCCAATCGTGTATCCAATCGGCGACACGGTTTTTTTTAGTTTCCGTAATTGCAGTGGCAAGCTATCTTCTCATCCGGATTCAACACTATGCCGTTTGGAGAGATACGGAAAATGAAAAACAAGCTCCTGATGTCGACTCTGTCGCTCGCAGTGCTCGGTGCAGCTGGCGCCGCACACGCACAGAGCAGCGTGACGTTGTATGGCGTGATCGACGAGTCGCTCACGTACGTGCACCACGCGTCGGGAAGTAACAATCTCTGGGCGCTGGGTAATTCCAGCGGCGGTAACCTGTCGGGTAGCCGTTGGGGTTTGAAGGGTACTGAAGACCTGGGTGGTGGCCTGAAGGCACTGTTCACGTTGGAAAACGGCTTCAACCCACAGAATGGCACGCTGGGTCAAGGTGGCGCAGAGTTTGGCCGTCAGGCATTCGTCGGTCTGCAAAGCGATACGACTGGCACCATCACGCTCGGTCGCCAATATGATCCGGTGATTGACCTGGTGCAAGGCATCACGGCCGACAATTACTTCGGTTCGGCTTTCGCAACCGCAGGTGACGTCGACAACTACGACAACAGCTTCCGTGTGAACAATGCGATCAAGTACACGTCGGCTGTGTACTCGGGTCTGCAGTTCTCGGGTATGTACGCGTTCGGTAACGTTGCCGGTAGCCAAAGCTCGAAGCAGTCGTACTCGGGTGCCGTGTCGTACGCGAACGGCCCGTTCTCGATCGCCGCTGGTTACATCAAGTCGTTCAACACGGCGTCGACGGCCCGTTCGGGCTGGTCGAGTTCGTCGGACGGTCCGTTTGACAGCTCGATCAACACGGGCTATTCGGCAGCGCATTCGATCGGTATCGCACGTATTGCTGGTCAGTATGTGTTTGGCCCGTTCACGGCCGGCCTGGGTTACAGCAACGCGAAGTACTCGAACGACGCATCGTCGGGCTTCACGACCTCAGAGAAGTACAACACCGGGCAAGGTTTCCTGAACTATCAGGCAACGCCGGCCATGTTGGTGGGCGTGGGCTACAGCTACACGAAGTCAAGCGGCGATACGTCGGCGACGTACCATCAAGTCTCGCTGGGCGCGGACTACAACCTGTCCAAGCGTACCGACGTGTACATGACGGCTGCTTACCAGCACGCCAGCGGCGAGACGCGTTTGAACGCAACGACCGTGACGTCGGCTGTTGCGTCGATCGGTTCGTACGGCTACAACGGTACCAGCTCGCAAACGCTGGTCAACGTCGGCCTGCGTCACAAGTTCTAAGTTTGTAATCCGACAAACCGCGGCGTCGACGATGCCGCGGTACTGTAGGCATCGCGTACCAAGATGTGTCCTTGTGCGCTGTTGCCACAGCTCTGAAGCGCTCGTGTTCAGTTCGAACCGGGCGCTTTTTTATCGACGTTTCAAAGATTTCGATGTTTCATGGGAGGGCCCGCGGCAGCGATAAGAACGCACAAACACAGCATGAGGCGGATAGTATTATTCGCCAGGTCTGCCGGATACCATAGCAGTTCACCTATCGCGCCACGTTACGCGAAAAGAGGTCAGCCAACGCGCAATGCGCTGGCAAGGGCCGGTTCCCACAGGAAACGCGTTGTATGTTCCAGCATGTTTTCCGGGCGCGTTGGCAGATGTGCCTGTAAAGCACGCAGCGTTGATGTCTGCACTGCTTGTGCGAGAACGTCGTTTGCCAGTGCTTCGACGTCGGCACTGTCTGTGGTGACCGCCTCCACAACCGCACCGAAGTGAATGATCAAGTCCTTGATCGTCATGCCGGGGCGTAACAGCAATTCGGATAGCATCGACACCATGTTCTGATTGCCGATCGTGCCCGGCAGCGCATTGAAAAACACTCGTGAACGCCACAACGCCTCATCCCGTGGTACGGTGGGAACGCTGCGAATAAACGTCTCGTCGAACCGTCGGCAAATGCCGCGATATTGATCGCACAGAAACGCACGAATCGGAGTAGACGGGTCCGAGCTGATTCTCAGGAAAAATGCTATGCGATTTGCCGTTTGATCTTTGCGCGTGAACTCTCTCGCCAACGGCAAAATGATTGCCGCGATGACGTGAGTCGGACGGATGTGTTCACCGTTGACTTCTTCCAGCGTGTCCAGGAGCGCACCACGCTCGGCGTAGAGCGGATCCAGTACCCGCGCCAGCATCGCCTGACAGAGCGCCTCCTTTGTTCCAAAATGGTAATTGATGGAGGCGAGATTAACCCCTGCGCGCTCTGTGATTGCACGTAACGTCAAGCCTTCCGAGCCTTCTTCAGCGTAGACTTCCTCCGCAGCATCGAGGATTTTATGTTTTGTGGACGACTGGTCCCGAACAGACATGCCTGCCACCTCCGGAAGCGCACCATTATAAAAAATGTTTAAGCAATTATTATTCCAACAATATCAGAAATGCGCAAACAACTTAATCAGGCGTACGTTTGTACACATTGGAAAAAGCCGTTTAATTATCAGTTAATCGCGGTGATCTTGATGGATCACCGCATGGTCTCTCACTGCGGGAATGGCGCATATCGAAAGAGGCGCGGTATCCATAAACAGGAGGATTTTTTTGAACGACGGCAGCGTGGCGTTCAATGCTCATGCCCTCGATATCTCAAGCGTGTGTCGCGTTGAAGCTGGTCCGGCCGATTCGCGCGCGAGTCCGCCAATAGTGGGCTTTTGTCAGGAGAGGTGAGCACAAACAACGGTACAATTCCGAAGGTCTGTACCGTTTGCTCGGTTGCCGCTTTTTACGCCATTTTGGCGCCCGTGGCCGACGCACATCGCCGCTCTGACTCAACCACTGCCTCCGTGATGCCTGTCAACTCGTCTACATCCGACTCTCCCAATAACGCGTCCGCCGTATCGTCGGCAACCATTTTTCACAATAGTCGCTGCAGCACGTCGCGCAAGACGCTGGCGTTGTTGCAGGAGCGAGGTATCGCACCGGTTATTGTCGATTACCTGAAAACTCCGCCGACACGCGCGGCCTTGAAGTCGATGATCGAAAAAGCCGGATTGTCCGTCCGTGGAGCGATACGCGACAAGGAAGTCCTCTTTGGGGAGTTGGGGCTCGCGGACGCCAGTGACGGGGCGTTGCTGGATGCAATGGTGGCACATCCTATTTTGATCAACCGGCCGTTCGTCGTGACGTCGAAGGGTGTTCGTTTGTGTCGTCCGGTGGAATCCGTACTTGAGATCCTCCCTTGATGCACGGGCATCGACGCGCAGCGAAGGTGTTGCATGCCGCAACGCCACTGCTGTATACGTCGCCATTTTCAGGCTTTTCAAGCCCTTGTTTCTACGTCTTTTCTAGATAATCCTCTCATGTCCGATACCCAACATGCTGTAGCGACGCTGAGCCGCTTGCTCGCGGATGCGCGTCAGTCTCACCAACAGATTCCCGCTGATACGGTGCTGCCTACCTTGGACGATGATGCGGCATGCTATGCGGTTCAACAGGCCGTCTTTGCACTGACCGGTGAGAAGATTGCCGGCTGGAAAATTGGCGCCAAATCACCGGACGCGGCACCGGGCGGTGCGCCGCTGGCGTCGCACGGCGTGCACGGACCCGGTGTGGCCCTCGCGTTCGACGATTTTCCGCCGGTGGGGCTTGAGTTGGAGATTGGCTTTCGGCTTGGCAAGACCTTCGCCGCGCGCAAGGCGCCGTATTCGGACGACGAAGTACGCGCGGCTATCGCGGAAATGGGTGCGACTATCGAATTGGTGGCCACCCGTTTCGCGGGTTGGCCCGACGTGGACAAGCGGGCTACCAGCGCTGACTTCAGCACGCACGGCGCACTGATCGTAGGCAACTTCGTGCCTTATCGCGACGATTTCCCCTTTGTATCACCGCAGGCGCACTTCCGAATCGGGAGCACCGATATCGTGGCCGCGCAAGTGCAAGGCAAGATCAGCAATTCCGCTGGCGATCCGCGGCGCCTCCTGTCGTGGGCGGTGAATTACTGCACGGCACAACTCGGCCTGGATCTGACGCCAGACATGGTATTGACCACGGGGACGTTTACCGGAATGTACCTTGCGCAACAGAAAGGTGAAGTCCGTGGCGAGATTGTCGGACTGCCCCCGGTCGGTTTCGAGTTGGTGTGATAGCTACGCGTGGGCGACGATGCGACAGGTGAACGCCCATGGTGCCCACTTGTTTATACACGGGCCAGTGTTCAACCGTCGAGTGCCGCAAGGTGCAGCGTATGAGAGCGGCCAATCCACATTGGACTGTCGCGATGATCGCGTAGGGCATCGCCGGTGTTAGGATGCACGAATACATCCAATTCGCCATGGTGCAGTGTCAACCAACTCACGATGGCGGCCATGTGGTCTGGGGCAAATGCCAACTGATAGCTCCACTTCGGGTGTGGGCCGACCGTCTTTTCATGGAACCGTCCCATCTCCAGTTGGTTACCAAGGTGCTTCAGGATTTTTTCTCGTAAATGCCAGGCCGTATCCCGGCTGGTTTCATCGAAATAGACATGTGCATGCCAGCTCTTGATGACTTGGATGGCGGAATCGGAGAGGGCGCTTGATGAGAGGTCGTTCATAGTGGGTGAAGAAGCGTGATGCGCCACAATGCAAGAGGCAACGCCATGAGATCCGCCAATAAGCGTAGACGACAATCCTGGCGGCCACGACGCGTTGCTACGGTTTTTCCCATTATCCCAGGAAGCCTTGGAACGGTATTAAGTACGAAAGCGGTCGGGAGCGGGGTAAGTCGTATTGCCCAGCTCCGTGTGCGTCTGCGGCTGGCGGCGCAATGCCTCGCATTGTTGCCGCTGCTTGCTGCGTCATGTGCGGCCAAAGCGTCCGATGTCACGGCGGCCTCCGGCTTGCCCGCGCCCGACGTGGTCGAAACCATCGTAATGGTGCGCCATGGTGAGAAACCGATGCAAGGGTTGGGGCAATTGAACTGCCAAGGGCTGAACCGTTCACTGGCGTTACCAAAAGTATTACAAAGACTGTATGGTAAGCCCGATGTGATCATCGCGCCGAACCCGGCCATATTGAAATCGGACCTGGGTCGTTCGTATGCCTACGTGCGGCCGCTGGCGACCATCGAGCCGACGGCCATCGTCAACGGCATGCCGGTGGAGGTAACACTTGGCTATGACGACCGGGACGGGCTTGTGGACCGATTGCTGGCGTCAGACCTGCAAGGTAAGACGGTCTATGTCGCCTGGGAGCATCGCATCGCCGAACAGGTCGCCAAGACGTTGATGAAGCGGTTAGGGACTTCCGAGGACGTTGTGCCACGCTGGGGCGGGGGAGACTATGACAGCATCTACGTGGTACGTGTGACCGGTGTGACGGGGCAGACCCGGACCGCGCGGTTCGCGCATGACCATCAGCACCTAGACGGCGTGTCGACGCGTTGTCCGTGACGCTCCTCGGACGAGAGGTCGCGGTATTTATCTTCGGGTGAATGGGTCTGCCAGCGCGTGTCACGGGTCATTGACGTATAGTCGGGATATGAACAAACGTCTCGCCAGTCTGGCCGCCATCCCGTCGTTCATGCCGTTGGCCGGTGCGGTCCTGCTGCTCGGCATTGCGATGTCATTCACCGCGCCTTATCTGTCGCTTTTCAGCATTGAGCGCGCAGGAATGACCCCGCTCCAGTTGGGCATCTTCATGACCGTCAATGCCGCTAGCGGCGTGGTCGCCAGTACCATTGCCAGCAGATGGTCCGATCGGCGGGGAGGACATCGTGCATTGCTGATAGGGGCATTACTCGCCGCGGCATTGGGCTATGTGTTCCTTTGCTTTATGACCAACTATATCGGCTTGCTGGTGATTGGCGTTGCATTCCTCGGCACGGGTGGATCCGCGATTGCGCTGGTGTTTTCATTCAGCCGTGTCGGCCTGCCTTTTCGTAGTGACGCAGAACGGGCGTTTACAACCGCATCGTTGCGGACAGTCTTATCGATGGCATGGGTATTCGGGCCGTCCGTTGGCGCGTTGATTCTTGCCGCTACCAATTTCTACGGCCTTTTCCTTTTTGCAGCCGCGAGTTTTGCCGGATGTGCGGCTATTGTCTATCGCATGCGACCGGTCTCCGTATCGATATCAAAGGGTGCATCCCAGGGATTTCAGGCCACGCGGGCCGCGATGCCCGCAGCTGCTGATCGACCTGATCATGCCGCGATGATCCGCCCTGGTGCGGCGGCGATCGATATGCCCAGTCGTAGCGGGGCGACTGGCGAGAACCCCATGGATGCAACCTCTGTTTTCGCTGCGGGGAAGGTGGACGATATCGGAGGAACCTTGGAAGCGCCTGCCACGGCGGTAGCAGGCCGCGTGGACAAGGCAGCATTGTGGCGCGCGATCGTGGCGCTGACGCTGTTAGGGCTTGTAGCGAACGCGACGATCATCGTGCTGCCGCTGTACATCGTTCAGGGCATGCACGGCACGCGCATCGACGTTTCCGTGATGCTTGGCCTGGGCGCGCTGTTGGAAATACCGATGATGTTGGCCTTGGGAGCCCGTAGTGATCGCTTGAACAAGTTGAAGTGGCTGGCGGCCTGTGCGGCGGTGCATACGGTGTACTTCATTGCCGTCGCACTGGCCTGGCGCATCGGCATCTTGATTCCCATGCAGGCATTGAGCGCGTTCGTCGTGGCGGTGACGTCCTGCCTGGGCATGGTGTATATCCAGGATCTGATGCCCGCGACCCCGGCAGCGGCAACCGCCTTGTTCTTCAACGCTGCGCGGGTCGGTTCGATCATGTCAGGGATTCTGTCGGGTGTAATGGTCGGCACATTCGGCTATCAGGGCACCTTCCTCGGATGTGGGGTACTGGCGTTCATTGCGCTGTGGCTGTTCCTCAATCCGTCCTGGTTCAAGGACGTCTTGCGTGCCTGGCGTCGAGACGGCTGGCAGGGTATTGCTGGCCAATGCGAAGCATGGTGGGGACGCATCAGGCATGCACTTCGCGGTTTAGCGCACCGCCGGCGGCGTTAAAGCGGTGCCTGACGCGGACCGTGACGGGGCCCTGGTATGCAACTCGTCCGGCGCCCATGGTTCGAGTACTGTCCCGGCGATGCGTTCGACGGCACTGCTGAGACGTTGTAACACCGGCGAACGCAACGCCCATCGCTGCCAATACAATGGCACATCAACACCATCATCGCGCCCTGAGCGCGTGATTTGGCGCAAGATACCGTCCGCGATCAGGGGCGCCGCCATTTGTATCGGCAACATGCCCCAGCCCAGGCCGAGTCGGAGTGCCTCGATGAAACTGCTCGTGGTAGGGATGCGATAGCAGGGCGCAGCGCGGCTTCCAGGAGTGCTGTGTTTCAGGCGACTTGCCGCGGCGCCAGCGGCATCACGGGTCTGGTCGGCAGATTTTCTCAGCATATCCGCGGCTACGGACATCGCGTCCCCGGGGGCGGCGGGTACCCAGGAGGTAAGGAAGCGCGCGTGCAGCGCATCCTTCTTGTTGAACTGGATAAACGGCGCGCATGACAGGGCGGCCCAGGAATCGATATCCGGCCCGGGTGTTTCCAACACAGTCAGCCAGCGCCGGTGAAATTCGGGTGCCGCAACCGCGATGTAGCGCATGACGCCGAGCGGCGTCGCAGTGCAGCCTTGGACTGGTTGCGGCTCGGCCGTGACCGCACCGATGACGCTGCCGTCACGCAGTAGCGCCGTTGTATGGTCCTGATCGTCCACCTGGATATGCAACACGATCGCCGGACCGTCGTCCTGCGCACTCGCCACCGCATTGGGGACTGCCATGAACCACGTATCCAGTGAGTCGGCATTAACGACCACGGGAATACGCACTGGCGGGGCGGCACCGCCGGTAGCGTGCGGATCACCGTCCAGCCCCGACAGACCTTGCAAACAAGCCAGTGCCTGCAAGGTCTCCGCTTCGAGCATGTCAATCTGCTCGGCGTGCCGCGCCAGTTCCGCACCAGCTTCTGTCGCCACGCAGGGCGTGCCGCGTTTGATCAGGACCTGGCCCAGGCGTTCTTCCAATTGCCTTACACGCTGAGAAATGGCCGGTGCCGTTACATGCAAAATGCGGGCGGCGCCATCAAAGCTGCCCTCGCGTAGAACGGTGACAAAGGCACAAAGTTGAGCGCGGTCGATCTGCATGGAAGGTTGGTTGGGCGGTGATGCGGTAAGACCGGTGGCTACTTAAGAAACGCTAAGGTGGCATAACAGACTTTGCGTTGTCCCGGCGCCGGCGTGCCGCTATGCTTGCCAATTATAGAAGCGTTCCCCTGGGTGCCTTGTGTGCCGCTTGTATTTTCTTCCCGATGCCTGCGCTGTTTTCGATGAATCTTCCGCTTTTCGAAGCCACCCGGCACATACTGCCTTCGCTTGCTTCTGGCTTTGGCCTGACAGCAGGCCTGATCGTGGCGATTGGTGCGCAAAACGCCTTTGTCTTGAAGCAAGGCGTCCAAGGCCGACACATCGGTCCGGTCGTGTTGCTGTGCTGTGTGTATGACATAGCCCTGATCGTGTGCGGACTTGCCGGCATGGGTACGGTGATTCTGGCGCATCCCGCTTTGGTCGACACCGTACGCTATCTCGGCGCGGCGATGTTGGCTGTCTATGGTTTGCGCAGTTGGCTTGCCGCGTGGCGTGGCACATCGGCTCTATCAATGCAGGCGGTTCCGGAATCCCTGCCACAGGCCGCGCCCCCCTACTGGTCCGCGCCGGTCTGTGCTGCCACCGGTGCCGCAGGGGCGGTATCCGCACGCCAGGCGGTCATCCGGCGCGCCGGCCGGCATGAATCGCCATCCGGCTCGCTGCGCGCGGTCTTGCTGAGTGTAACGTTGCTGACGTTGCTGAACCCGCATGTCTATCTGGACACGGTCGTCTTGTTGGGAGGGGTGGGCGGAACGTTGCCCTGGCCCGAGCGAGGTTGGTTCGGCGCTGGTGCGATGGTCGCCTCCTGCGTGTGGTTTGTGCTGCTTGGATATGGCGCGCGGCGGTTGAGCGGGTGGTTCGCACGCCCTGTCGCGTGGCGTGCGCTCGATGCGATGATCGGTTGTGTGATGTTCATTATCGCGGCGTCGCTGCTGATGGCGCACTTCTGACGCCGGAAGACACGCGACGCCGTGTGTCAATTGCGCATGCCGCGGACTGCTGGAAAATGCCGCACGATGCGCCGGTTACCCGCTACTGATTTACTTTTCGCTGTTGGCGTTGGCATCGGTGGCCGGCTGTCCGCTGTAGAATCGATGATGCATATCGGCCAGGCCAAGTGTATCAAGTACTTCACGCAATCGATTGGCGGGACGGGTACGCGGCAGGTCCTTGTATTGCGCGATGATCAATTCGTTCTTCATGGAATGTTCCCACCCCACGAGTTCCGTGACGCTGACCTGATAGCCGTGCGACTCTAATTGCAGGCAACGCAATACATTAGTGATCTGGCTACCGAATTCCCGTGTATGCAGGGGGTGGCGCCAGATTTCCGTCAGTGGGTTCGACGCCAACGCGGCGCCCTTGTGCTTGCGCAGTACCGATGCCACCTCGGCCTGGCAACAGGGCACCACGACGATCGATTGGGCACCCTTGCGCAGCGCAAAATCAATGGCGTCGTCCGTAGCGGTGTCGCAGGCGTGCAGTGCCGTGACGACGTCTACTTTCTCCGGCAAGGCACGACTTTTCGTGGCATCGGCAACGCTTAGATTGAGAAATGACATCCGATCGAAACCGAGCTCGCTCGCCAATTCGCGTGAGCGTGTGACCAGTTCTTCCCGGGTTTCGATACCATAGATATGCGAGGCGTCGTCGATGGCCTTGAAAAACAGGTCGTAAAGTATGAATCCAAGATAGGACTTCCCCGCGCCATGATCCACCAGCGTAACCGCACCGCGCTGCTGTTGAATGTCAACAAGCAACGGCTCGATGAATTGGAACAGGTGGTAGACCTGCTTCAGCTTGCGCCGACTGTCCTGGTTCATTTGACCGTCACGGGTCAGGATGTGCAACGCTTTCAACAAGCCGATCGACTGTCCCGGACGGATTTCATACTTATCCTGCCGGTCGTGTTTCTCTTGCTTGACCTGCAACTTGCCGGATTTATCGGCTGTGCCTGACAGGGACGCGCGGGAGGGGGCGGATTGCTTAGCCATCGGAATGCGGGAAAACATCAGGGAGAAGGACCAAGCACGCCAGCGCAAAGCAGGCATGCATGCTACGACAGGGAGGGTTTCAAGCCGTCGAAGCAGGAGAGTGTCACATTTTAACAAACTGCGGACCTACCCCCGATGGATCGGGATGCCGTGTTGCGATGTTGTCTGGTTTCCAAACAAACGGCTGAACCGACGAGCACGTCGTGCAGCGGCATGGCGGGCATCGTTTGTCGGGATCTCATTGTGTGCGATGCCTGAGCCGGACGGACACACGGACCTGTCACGACCCATCGCATCACACCTGAATGAATTGTTCATAGCATGATCGAATGACAACGTGGGTACGCACCGTCTGGTGAAGTTGTCTGTTGTTTTTTTGGTTTGACCAGCATGCATATTCACCGCATGCTCCGATCAGAAATATCCGGGACGTGTCGTATGTTCGCATTCCCCATCGCGAATAGACAGGTCGGGAGTCGTTGCGCCATTTCATAATTATATTTTCGAGATAAGTCATCTGTTATGACTGATTCGTTAATAGCGTTATGGGGCACGGGTGCGGATAAGCAGTGTCGAAAGGTGAAAAGCGGGGCGAATCGCCTTCTGCTCAAGTGATGAGTGGGTCGACTGATTCAGTAAAGTTCCCTGCTGCTTCCGCGTGACGGTATCGCGTGGTGACGTGGCGAATGGCTGCCGCTCGTTTGGCATGCTTTGATTGGAGTGCATCTTGAAAAACATGGAAATGCGTACGGTAAAAAACGCGGCTGCCACCGCAGTGTTGTTGGCGCTAGGATCGATGGGGCTGCCCGCGCAAGCACAGGAAGTGTATGTGCAGGGCGGTACACAAGGTGGTGGATTGGGTGCGTCGTGGGGCATCACGAGGTATTTTGGTGTTCACGCGGACGTTAATGGTTATAACCTCTCCCATTCGTTTAACGCGGGTGGTAATAAGTTCGATGGCAAACTGCAAGTAAGGCACCTGGGCGTGTTTGCCGACGTATTCCCATTTCCGTCTTATGGTTTTCGCGTGACGGCCGGTACGTTGATCAATCGTGATCGGATGAATGCGACCGCGGTGCCGACAAATGGCAACTACTACGTTAGAGGCGTTGCCATTCCAGCTGCGCTTGCCCAAGGCCAGCAATTGAGCGTCAATGCCCGTTTCCCGACTTTCATGCCTTATGTGGGTCTGGGCTGGGGGCATCAGCCTGTGCACAAGGGATTCGGTTTTGTCGCGGATATCGGTGTCGCGTACGGCCGCCCGCGTGTCGGTTTCCAAGAACCGTCTGTCCTTACCACGTACATAGCGCGTTCCGCGATCGATCAGGAAGAAGCCGATATCCGTAGCAAAATAGAACGCTATAAGTGGTATCCGATTGTGCAGATCGGCGTCAGCTATCATTTTTAAAAACGATACATTCGCCTGCGAATCGGCGAAATACGGCATCGATCCTTACTCTCATGCGTTGCTGCAACAAGACGCGCGGCCTTTCTGGCGGAGTAGTGATCGGTGCCGCTTGCCATTTGGGATCATGTAGCCTGGAACGAATTGTGCGTTGACCGTGCTGTCTGCTTGACGTGTCGTGAGTGCGGCACATGGCAGTGGTGACCAGCCCATGAAGAACGTTGGTGCATCAAGGCGTTCGGAAGCAAACGGTGTGTTTCCGATGCGATGGCAACCTCAACCGTCATCCGAGTAACGTAACGCATTACGTAACATTCGGGAACGTCATGTCCCATGGGGCAGATGGCCCCAGGTGACAAGGCCCTGTTTGCGTGCCGCGTTTGCTCGTGTGTCAGCCCGGAGTGCAAGCTGCGATGATTTTGTCCGAATACTGCAAGGCGACCTTGTTCTGTCTCGTTTTCGACGGTCCCGGGCCGCGTACCGTTGTCTATATCCAGGCTGGCACCAAGGTTGCCGCCATTCGTAAGGCAATGGACGTCATGATTTGTCTTCACGACGTCGGCATCAGTGAGGTTGCGATGACGCATGTCGCGTCGTATCACGATTTGCTCGCCGAAGGTCGTGCCGAGGTCGAGAGTTTCCGCATTTTCGAGGCGCGCTGGTTCAGCGACGGTACGGAAGAATGGGTATGTTCGCCGCTGATCCTGAGTAACGATTCGACGTTGCTGGGCGCATGGGCCGCGTTGCAGTATGAAATTGCCGCAGGATATGTCGAGCAACTGCCACCGCGCTCACTGCTGGATTCAGGCAAGCCGCCAGTGTCCTAAGCGCGAGCGCACCGGGCGAGCTCTCGCGGCTTTGTCGAAGCGAGAAAGCATCGCGTGTAGAATCGGGTCGTGCAGCGTCATCCGGACGCGCACGGTAATCGCGCCCGCACCGTGGATGCGCGTCTCTCGAGACTGCCATGCTGAAGCCTATCCTTCTGGTTGAAGACAATCCGCATGACCTCGAGTTGACGCTTATCGCACTCGAGCGCAGCAACCTTGCGAATGAGGTCGTCATCGCTCGAGACGGGCAAGAGGCGTTGGATTACTTGAGCGGAGAAGGTGGTTGGGCCGGCCGCGAGCCGGGCAACCCGGCGGTTATCCTTCTCGATATGAAGCTGCCCCGGGTAGACGGATTGGAAGTCCTTGCGGAAGTGCGGCGTCGTGGTGACTTGGCGTCTATTCCTGTCGTGATGTTGACGTCATCTAAGGAAGAGCACGACTTGTTGCGCAGTTATGCCTTGGGCAGCAACGCCTACGTCGTAAAACCGGTGGATTTCCAGGATTTCATTTCGGCTGTGTCCGATCTCGGGATTTTTTGGGCAGTGCTCAATGAGCCGCCACCCGGGTCGTTACGGGTGACGCGCTCCGCGCCGCGTGATAGCGAGGCTTAGTACCCAGTGATCCAAGATCGTGCGCTCAAGCGCGATAAATCGGCAGACGTACTGTGAAAGTGGCACCATGGCCAACGCCGTCGCTTGCAGCGGTTACGGTGCCATCGTGGCATTCGACCAGATTGCGCACCAGCCACAGCCCGAGTCCCAGCCCTCCAATACGTCCCGCATTCGTGCTGCCTAGCTGCTGGAACCGTTCGAAAATGCCATCCAGTGCGTCCGGGTCGATGCCCACCCCATGATCACGCACGCGCAGGCACGCCATGCCATCTTCCACTCGCACGGACACCTCCACGGGACCTTCGCGACTAAATTTCATGGCATTGGAAAGCAAATTCCAGACAATCTGCCGCAGGCGGCTTTCATCGCCAAGCACCACGCATGATTGCAACGCCGGAGTGACAAGATCGAGGCCCCGTGCTTGTACGTCCGGTCGCATTTCTTCCGCGACCAATCCGGTTAATGCCCCAAGGTCGAGCGGGATGCGTCGCACGGACATCTTGCCGCTAACGATGGCGCCGGTGTCCAGTAAATCGCCCACCATCAGCGATAGCTGACGCGCGTTGCGTGCAATAACGTCAATGCCCTGGCGAATTTTTTCGGGATCATGCACCCGTTCCAGCAGTTGCGTCCACGACAGAATCGCGTTGAGCGGAGAGCGGAGTTCATGACTGACTGAGGACACGAATCCGTCCATGGTGTCGACGCGGTCATCGCTGCGCTGGCGCGCACTGCGCTCCTCGCTGAGTTGCGATTCCTGCGCCAGTTCCAGTTCCTTGCGCTGGGTAATATCCAGCATCAGCCCGAGCACAGCCTCCAGCACACCGTCTTCGGTGTATCGCCCAGATCCGCGAACAAGAATCCAGTGCAGGGAGCCATCGGGTCGACGCGTCCGGCAATCGATTTCGAAGAAAGTACGTGCGGACAGTGCGTGATAGATCGCATCGCGCATCCGTTGCCGATCGCGCGGATCGATAACCGATTCGAACAATATTTTCTCGGTTAACTCGGCATCCCGCGTCAATCCGAGATTGATTTT
>NZ_LAQU01000032.1 GCF_000970345.1 Robbsia andropogonis
TGACATTTGTCACACGCCAGCAAAATGAACCGGCTAACGCTTCGGCAGGAGCAGCCACATTCGGCCGGATTGTTTCATGCGTCCCGCCAGGTCGCCGGCGTCATCACCATGCCCCCAGAAGTAATCCGCCCGCACGCCGCCACGAATCGCCGAACCCGTGTCCTGGGCAAATACCAACCGGTTCAATGGTGTGTCGCTAAACGGGCGCGTTGTCGACAGGAACACCGGCACGCCCAGCGGAATAGACGTTGGGTCCACCGCAATCGAACGCTCCGGCGTCAACGGCACGCCCAGCGCGCCCAATGGCCCGTCAGCATCGTCGCCGACGATCGGCGGCATTTCCTTGAAGAAGACAAAACGCGGGTTCACATCCAGCAAGGCGGGTACGCGTGAAGGATTCGCCCGCGCCCAGGCCTTGATGCCCTGCATGGTTGCCTGGGACGGGGTAATTTCACGATTGCGCAGCAGCCAACTGCCGATAGACTCGTACGGCTGGTTGTTCGTGCCGCCAAATCCCACGCGCATGACTGATCCATCGTCCATGACGACACGTCCAGACCCCTGTACTTGCAGGAAAAACGCTTCGATCGGATCGTCAACATAGACCAGTTCGTTTCCTTCCAACACGCCCGCACGCTCCAATGCAGGTCGCGCAGGCAATGGCGCACCACGACGCACCCCCATCGGCCAGCGATAGAGCGGATACAGATACGGCGCCCGCTTCACACGGGAGCCGTGCAGCAACGGCTCGTAGTAGCCGGTGATCAGGCCATCCACGGTGCCATTCCGATTGGCTAATTGATAGGGCTGGAAATATTGCTGGAAATAGGCACGGGTAGCACTCTCGTCCAACTCGTCGAGCTGCTGGGCGGCTGCGCAGGCGGTCCGCCAGTCCGGCAAGGTTCGCAACCGCAGGCAGCTCTGTCGTAACGATGCCGTTGCGCCCAGCAAGGAATCCGTCTGCCAACCCTGCACGGCGTCCCAGCCAACCGGCGTCAGCCGATCCGCCGAAATGATGTCCGACACACTCGGCATGGACAGCGGCGACAAGGTTCCACGCGTGGCGTAACCGGCGTCAGGCGCAGAACCACGGACGGACGGCGACGGCCCCGAGGAACATGCCGCCAGTAACACAGCAACCAGGCAAGCCATCGAAGCGCCTGCCGTATGCATTGTCATACCGGCAACACCACGCCACAAAGAAACGCGCCGCAGCGCACCCAACACACCCATCATCAACCGTTCGCCGTTCTTCAATGGAGGGTTCGCGGCATCGCGAGGGTAAATTCCGCTACAGGCGCATCGAAACGTTCGCCGTCCTCAGCCACGCAGAAGAACGAACCGCGCATCGTACCGATCGGCGTCGCGATCATGGCCCAACTGGTGTACTCGAATTGCTGGCCCGGCGCCAACAATGGCTGGCTACCCACCACGCCCAGACCCTTGACCTCCTGAACGTCGCCATTCGCATCGGAAATGATCCAGTGTCGGGCGATCAACTGCGATGCAACGCTGCCCGTATTGCGAATCGTGATCGTGTAGGCAAACGCAAATTGCCGTTGCGACGGCTCGGACTGGTCCGGCAAAAAGCGCGGCGACACCGTCACCGTCATCTGATACTGGCTCATTCGGCGGAATATTGGCAAAGGAGGTAAAGGGCGCGGTCACCGACTGAAAACGACAGCGGGCAACCCGCAAGGCCCCAGGCCGCCGACATATGCAGGCGACGAACGGGTCGCCGGACATTCTGAGGCATGCACCGGTCAACCGCAACTCGTAGCCGCGCATCGATCGGCGATCCGGCGAACGTTCTCCACAAACGCGCGACACCATATCGCGCCGGATGGCTTGAATGCCTTGTGCGCGTCGCTTAGATGCCGATTCGGTAGAATAACGTCTATAGGAAATACAATGGTACGCGCAGCACGCGACGCCCGGCGTGCGCCCACCGCCGGTCCAAGCCGCGGCGCCACACCAGGGCCGCCGCCAAGCCCCGTCTGAGACCGGGCGCGTGCGTTTCAATCACGGATCGAGCTTCCCCACCCATCATCATGAAAGACTATGTGATCGCCCCCAGTATCCTGTCAGCCGACTTCGCCCGCCTGGGCGAGGAAGTCCGCAATGTCGTGGCCGCAGGCGCGGACTGGATACATTTCGATGTGATGGACAATCATTACGTGCCGAACCTGACGATGGGACCGATGTTTTGCGAGGCACTGCGCCCACATACGTCGGCTCCCATCGACGTGCACCTGATGGTGAAACCGGTGGATGCGCTGGTGCCCGCCTTCGCCAAGGCCGGTGCGAATAACATCAGTTTCCACCCCGAGGCGTCCGAACATATTGATCGAACCCTCGGCCTGATTCGCGAACACGGTTGCACGGCGGGCCTCGTTTTCAATCCCGCCACGTCGCTGTCTTATCTCGACCACGTAATGGACAAGATCGACCTGATCCTGATCATGTCGGTCAATCCGGGTTTTGGCGGCCAATCCTTTATTCCCGAAGCGCTGAACAAGCTGCGTGAGGCCCGCGCGCGAATCGATACGTACACGGCACGAACAGGACGCACGATCCGACTGGAAGTGGATGGCGGCGTGAAAAGCGGCAATATCGGTGAGATCGCCGCGGCCGGCGCCGACACTTTTGTTGCCGGATCAGCGATTTTTGGGCAATCGAACTATGCGGCGGTCATCGAGGAAATGCGCGCGGCGCTCGCCACGCAGTCCGAAGAGGTAGCCGCCCATGCCACCCCATGACGCGATAATCATGACCGATCAATCATCAGCATCGCGTGACCACGGTGCCCGCTTTCTCGATCGACCGGTGCGCGCGGCCATCGTAGACCTCGACGGCACGCTCGCTGATACCGCGGACGATTTCACCGCAGCGCTCAATATCATGTTGCGCGCGCTTCCCACCCCACTGGAACAAGTCACGCGCGAGGAGGTGGTGCGTTATATCGGCAAAGGCACTGAAAAGCTGATTCGCGACGTGCTGGCCGCACGCCTGCCAGAGGGAGAGGCACGCGCTTGCTTCGACATCGCATTGACCGCCTATCATGAGGGTTACGAGCAGATCAACGGTATGTACGCGCGGCTTTACCCGGACGTTGTATCCGGATTGACGGCGCTGAGGTCGCTCGGGCTCGCCCTCGCCTGTGTCACGAACAAGCCCGAACGGTTTGCGCGGGGCCTGCTGGCACGTCACGACCTGCTGTCGTTTTTCCGGTCGTCATCGGTGGCGATACCGTGGCGCGTAAAAAGCCGGACCCGCTCCCCATGCTGACCGCCTGCGAGCAGCTTGCCACGACGCCGACGCAGACTGTTGCCATCGGCGACTCGGAGAACGACCTCCATGCGGCACGTGCCGCGGGCATCTCGAGCATGACCGTGCCGTATGGCTATAACCACGGGAAACCCGTGCAGGAACTGGCGACCGATGCTATAGTTTCAACGCTGCTCGAAGCCGCGCGCCTACTGGGATTCGCTTCCCATCAAGTTCGCTGACAAGGGGTAATACCTTATCGAGTAGGCGAAGTCGATGCAATAAACTGATTGGTGGGCGAGTGCTTCGTTGCTTGCCCTGGCGATATAGACGACGCTTGGTACATCATCCGGGCGTTTTTTCGACGATTCGAACATTTTCGATCGATTGCAATGTTTCTGAACAAAAAACGGAGTCATGGCGGCATTGACCGGGGGGCCTGGCCCTGGCGTCGCTTGTCTTGGTGATTTCGCCCCGAGGCTGCTGAAGCACCCCCTGCTTCAGCTTCCGTTTTTTGCTGTCCCCTTTGCTGTATCTTGACGTTGCCGCCGGCTATAGGCCGGTACGCGGAGCTAGCGTAGCAACACGTCGGTAAAGGTATCGTGCCCTGGGTTGTCGAGTAACACGTTGTTTCTGGTGCAGCGCGGACCAGTCGTGTTCCCCGACAGCGCGCCGAGGTTTCGGAGCGTGTTCCCCTGCCGTTACCCTCCCGAGGTGTATCCGCGCCGGATGCGTGATCTGACGCACACCATGCTCGCCTGTTGTGGCCTGCACCTCGTGTCGTCGCACCGCGTCCGCGCCTTGCATGCTGCCTCGCGTCCGACCGAAGCGTCATCGCCGCACCACTTTGTTGCTGCCATCCCGGAACCGCCGCATCCGGGCGGGCGCGAGTGTGCGGCGATGCCGGACAAAGAGACCTGAAACCATGACTGAAATCGAATTCCAATCCTTGGCCGCCGCAGGCTATAACCGCATTCCGATGGTCGCTGAAGCACTCGCCGACCTGGAAACACCCCTGTCCGTCTATCTGAAACTGGCACAGCGCGAACGACATGGCGCGAATTCCTATCTGCTCGAATCGGTCGTCGGAGGCGAACGCTTCGGCCGTTACTCGTTCGTTGGCTTGCCAGCACGCACGTTACTGCGCACCCACGGCGCGAACGTCGAGGTGGTGACCGACGGCCAAGTGGTCGAGACGTCTACGGAAAACCCACTCGACTTCATCGCCACGTTCCAGCAGCGGTTCAACGTTGCCCCGCGACCTGGCCTACCGCGCTTCGTCGGCGGATTGGCAGGCTATTTCGCATACGACGCGGTGCGTTACATGGAACGCAAGCTCGCGCACTCGGCGCCGACGTCGGATCCGCTGGACATGCCGGACATCCTGCTGCTGCTCACCGAGGAAGTCGCGGTCATCGATAATCTCGCGGGCAAGCTCTACCTGATCATTCATGTCGACCCGGCACGGCCGGAAGCGTATGCCAACGGCCGGCGGCGCCTGCGCGAATTGCGCGACCGCCTGCGCGAACCGGTGCAGCCACCGGTGACGTCGGCGTCGGTACGGACCGCTATCCATCGCGAATTCGCAAAGCCGGACTATCTCGCCGCCGTGCATCGCGCAAAGGAGCAGATCGAGGCAGGCGAATTGATGCAGGTACAGGTGGGACAGCGCCTGGTGAAACCGTTCCGCGACGCGCCGCTGTCGCTGTATCGCGCGCTACGGTCGCTGAATCCCTCACCCTATATGTATTACTACAACTTCGGCGAATTCCATGTCGTGGGCGCGTCGCCGGAAATACTGGTGCGCCAGGAACCGCGTAATGATGAACGGATCGTGACGATTCGTCCGCTGGCAGGCACACGGCCACGTGGCGCGACGCCGGAGGCCGATGCACAGTTGGCCACCGAACTGCTCGCCGATCCGAAGGAAATCGCCGAACACGTCATGCTGATCGATCTGGCCCGTAACGACGTCGGCCGTATTGCGCAGACCGGATCGGTGCAGGTCGTGGACAAGATGCAAATCGAAAAATACTCCCATGTGCAGCATATCGTAAGCGCGGTGGAAGGAACGTTGAAACCGGGTCTGTCGAACCTCGATGTGTTACGCGCAACGTTTCCGGCCGGTACGCTGAGCGGTGCGCCGAAAGTGCGCGCCATGGAATTGATCGACGAACTGGAACCAGTCAAGCGCGGTCTCTACGGGGGCGCCGTGGGCTATTTGTCCTTTTCCGGCGAAATGGATCTTGCTATCGCGATTCGCACCGGCATCATCAAGGACGGCAACCTGTACGTGCAGGCAGCGGCCGGCGTGGTCGCGGACTCGGTGGCGGAATCCGAATGGCAGGAAACGGAGAACAAGGCGCGCGCCGTGCTGCGCGCGGCCGAACGGGTGCAGGACGGATTGGACGGGGAGTACTGACATGCTGCTGATGATCGACAACTACGATTCTTTTACGTACAACCTCGTGCAGTATTTCGGTGAGCTGGGCGTGGACGTGCGAACGGTGCGCAACGATGAAATCACGCCTGGCGACATTGCCAAGATGGCACCCGACCAGATCTGCCTGTCTCCCGGACCAAGCGATCCGCAACATGCCGGCGTGACATTGCAAGTGCTACATGAATTTGCCGGCAAGCTGCCGATCCTCGGCGTCTGCCTGGGCCATCAAGCCATCGGCGAAGCGTTTGGCGGCAAGGTGATTCGCGCCAAGACAGTGATGCACGGCAAGGTCAGCGAGATCGAAACCGATCAGCAAGGCGTCTTTACCGCCCTGCCAAAGCGTTTCATCGTCACCCGGTATCACTCGCTGGCGATCGAACGCGAGACGTTGCCGGATTGCCTGACCATCAGCGCGGAAACCGCCGATGGCGAGATCATGGGCGTACGTCATAAGACGCTGCCGGTGGAAGGCGTCCAATTTCATCCGGAGTCGATTCTCAGCGAACACGGGCATGCGCTGTTACGCAACTTCGTCCAGCGCTGAATCGCGGGTCCCCCGGGCAATAGGCGCCCGGGCATGCATCGCTGGCGACATCCCTCTCTTACGCATCCGCAACCGATATCGGCATGAACGACGTCTCCCACGCTACCCCTATCAGTCCGCAAGAAGCCCTGCAACGGACCATCGAACACCGCGAGTTGTTCTTCGACGAAATGGTGCATCTGATGCGCCTGATCATGCGCGGTGAAATCGCGCCGGAAATGTGCGCGGCCCTGCTGACGGGCCTGCGTGTGAAGAAAGAAACGATCGGCGAAATCACGGCGGCGGCCACCGTGATGCGTGAATTGGCGCTCCACGTTCCGGTGGACGACAAGACGCATTTCGTCGATATCGTCGGTACCGGTGGTGACGGGGTACACACGTTCAATATCTCGACCGCGTCCATGTTCGTGGTCGCGGCCGCAGGTGCGAAGGTCGCGAAGCATGGGAACCGCAGCGTATCGAGCACGTCAGGCAGTGCCGATGTGCTCGAAGCATTGGGAGTCAATTTGCACCTGACCCCGTCGCAGGTAGCACAATCGATTGCCGCTACCGGCATCGGTTTCATGTTCGCTCCGAATCACCATCCCGCGATGAAGAATATCGCGCCAGTGCGCAAGGCACTGGGTGTCCGAACGATTTTCAATATACTGGGACCGTTGACCAACCCCGCCGACGCACCGAACCAGTTGATGGGTGTGTTCCATCAAGACCTGGTGGGTATCCAGGTGCGCGTCATGCAACGCCTTGGCGCAAGGCATGTCCTCGTGGTACATAGCCGTGACGGCATGGACGAAATTTCGCTTGGCGCGCCGACCCTGGTAGGCGAATTGATTGACGACGAGGTGCGAGAATACGAAATTCATCCGGAGGATTTCGGCCTCCAGATGACGTCGAATCGATCGATCCGCGTTGGCAGCGCAACCGAATCGCAAGCGATGTTGCGCCAGGCTCTCGGCGATATGCCTGGGGCCGCGCGCGACATCGTCTTGCTCAACGCCGGCGCGGCGCTGTACGCGTCCGGCCTCGCTGCGTCGATTGCCGAGGGAATCGATCGTGCGCGTGACGCCTTATCGAGCGGCGCGGCCCAACGCAAGGTCCAGGACCTGGTGGACTTTACCCAATTCTGCAAAGGATAAGAAAAAATGTCGAATATTCTCGAGAAAATTGTCGCTGTCAAACGCCAGGAAATCGCCACCGCGCAGTTGGCGGAACCGCTCGCGGCACTGCGCTTGCGCGCCGAGTCCCGCGATGCCGCCGATGCGCGCGACTTCGTTGGTGCGTTGCGCGCAAAACGCGCAGCCGGCCTGTCCGCGATCATCGCCGAGGTGAAGAAGGCCAGCCCGTCGAAAGGCGTGATCCGCGAGCACTTCGTGCCCGCCGATATCGCCCGCTCGTATGCCGCGCATGGCGCCGCCTGCTTGTCCGTGCTGACCGATGTGCAATTCTTCCAGGGCGGCGTGCCCTATCTAGAGGAGGCACGCGAAGCTTGCACATTGCCGATATTGCGCAAGGACTTCATCGTCGATCCGTATCAGGTGTACGAAGCAAAGGCGATGGGTGCCGACTGCATCCTGTTGATCGCCGCGATCCTGACGCCGGAAGTAATGCGCGATCTCGAAGCGCTGGCGTTGTCACTCGGCCTTGCAGTCCTGGTCGAAATTCATGGTCGTGACGAACTCGCCGCGGCATTGACCTTGAAAACACCCCTGCTGGGCATCAACAACCGTGATCTGCGCACGTTCGACGTGTCGCTGCGCACGACGCTGGATATGCTGGCCGATCTTCCGGAAGACCGGTTCGTCATCACGGAATCGGGCATTGCGAACCACGACGACGTGGCAGTGCTGCGTCACGGCGGCGTGCCCGGATTCCTGGTCGGCGAGGCATTCATGCGCGCGCCGGAACCCGGTGAGGAAATGGCTCGACTGTTCTTCACATCGCAAAGCTGACAGGACAACATGCGGGATGGCCATCGAAAAGGAAATGAAGTTGGCGCTTGGCGGTACGACACCGCAAGCACTGACGCAATGGTTACAGCAAAGGGCATCCGCCGTCGCCCCCGGCGCGCGCGCAGGCGACAAGCGTGTGGGCAGCAGCGGCAGGGCATCCACCTTTGCGTTGCGGAATATCTATTACGACACGCCGGCACTGGATCTGGCACGCGGCAAGATCGCATTGCGCTTGCGCTTGTCGCCGCACGGCTGGTTGCAAACGTTGAAAACCGCAGGCAAGTCGGTCAATGGCCTGCATGCCCGCGGCGAATGGGAAATGCCGGTGGCCGGCCCCAGCTTGGATCTGGAAGCATTGCGCACCGCCTGCGATGACCCTGCGGCGCTGACCACGCTGCAGGCATTCCACGATGCGGGCATCGCACTGATCCCGGTGTTCCGTACGGACTTCGATCGGACCGTTTGGCCTATTCGGCATCACCATGCCGATATCGAAGTGGCGCTGGATCTTGGCAAGGTTTTCGTACCGGATGAACGCAACGATGCGCCGCACGCCGATAGCGCCTCGCTAGCGATTGAAGAGCTGGAGCTCGAGTTGCAAGGCGGTGACGGTAGTGACGAGGAAAGAGAAACGGCGTTAGTCGACTTTGCGAACACATTGCGCGCAACCTTTCCAGACTTGCGCGCGGACGATACGTCGAAAGCAGCACGCGGCTATGCCTTGTTCAAGGCACGGCAGGCGCTACCCGTATCGTCCAGTGGCAACGCGACTCCGGGTTCGGCACAAGGTGGTGCTGTATGACGCACGACCATCTCGACCAGACACCGCTCGCGCGGCATTTCGACGCGCTGCCTGACGGCTGGCGTGCCTGCCTGACGGATTTCCTGGCCAGTGACACCTATCCGCGGCTCTGCCAATTCGTCGATGGTGAGCGGGCAGCCGGCAAGACGATCTACCCGGCCGACCCATTCCGGGCTTTGACGTTAATGGATGCCGATCACGTCCGCGTGGTCATTCTCGGGCAGGACCCGTACCACGGTGAAGACCATGGCATTCCACAGGCGCACGGACTGGCCTTCTCGGTGCCACCAGGCGTCCGGCCTCCACCATCGCTGCGCAATATCTGCAAGGAAATCAGCGCGGAGTTTGGCCACCCCCCCCTACGCATGGTTGCCTCGATCATTGGGCGCGCCAAGGCGTGCTGCTGTTGAACACGGTCCTGACAGTCGAAAAAGCCAATGCCGGCAGCCATGCGAAGCACGGCTGGGAGCGCTGCACCGATGCCTTGATCGCCCGGCTCGGTGCAAGCCCGACGCCGTTGGTGTTTCTGCTATGGGGTGCCCATGCGCAAGCAAAACGCGCATTGCTGATGCAGCACGCGCATCATCTTGTATTGGAAGCACCGCATCCTTCACCGTTATCCGCACATCGGGGTTTTCTGGGCTGTGGCCACTTTGGGGAAGCCAATCGCTTTCTCACGCACCACGGTTTCGCCCCGATCGACTGGTCGATTCCAGCGGCGGCGATCGTCGAAAGTCAGGCTAACGGCACGCTGTTTTAACTGCGTCCGCCCGAAGGCTACTTTCCATCACACACACACTAAAGCGGCACGATTCCCCTGTTGAACCAGGGGTCGATCGTGCCGCTAGAGGCCGTGCCAGGCCGCGCGTTGCGCGAGAAAAAACAATTTACAGCGCGGCAATCGCCTCACGCGCGCTCGACAGCGCCAGCGCGGCTGCATCCGGCCCCATCGCGAAACCTTCGGCATACACGAATGTCACATCGGTCATGCCCAGGAAACCCAGGATCAACTTCAGGTAAGGGGTCTGCACATCCATCGGCGTACCCGTATACTTGCCACCCCGCGCCGCGGCGACGATCACTTTCTTGCCCTTGATCAGCCCTTCCGGCGTGCCTTCCGGCGTGTAGCGGAACGTCACGCCGGCACGTGTAATCCAGTCCAGATAGCCCTTCAATTGCGTCGAGTCGGCGAAGTTGTATAACGGCGCGCCGATGACGACGATGTCTGCTGCGCGCAGTTCGTCGATCAGTGCGTCGCTACGGGCAACGATCGCCTTCTGTGCGTCGCTGCGAGATTCCGCCGGCGTAAAGAATGCGCCCAGGATTTCGTCGCCCAGCAACGGCAATCCTGTCGACAACAGGTCGCGCACGACAACCGTCGCGCCCGGATGCTTGGCTTTCAGATGTGCGGTGGTTTCGTTGGCCAGCAATGTCGAGTTCGCGCCTTGCGAGCGCGCGGCACCATTGATTTGAAGAATCGTGGTCATGGTGGTTCCTGTCCAAAAAAGGAGGTCACATGGAAGATCGATCGTCCGTCACCTGAGCGGTTTGGCGACCCTGCATGACAAGGCCGTGGCATCCAGGCGTGCACGGTAATCGTGATGGCTTCATTGTAGACTTCACCGTTTTTGGCACAAGTCGCAAATTTGGGTAACATTGTCCCGTTTTTGGGACAAATGCCAAGGAGCCCGCCAATGGCCGCGATGGACGATCTGAACGACATGCTGGTATTCGCCGAGGTGGCACGTTCGGGCAGTTTGACGGCCGCCGGGGCCGTGCTCGGCATGCCCAAGACCACCGTCAGCCGGCGTCTTGCAAAACTCGAACAACGGTTGGGCACCCGGCTGCTGGATAAGACCACGCGCAAATTGGAATTGACGGAAGTCGGGGAAGCCTACCTCCAGCACTGTCTGCCGATTCTCGAGGATGTTGAAAATGCGCGAGATTTTGCATCGCAATTAGCGCAGCGTCCGCGAGGTCTGCTCCGTATCTCTGCGCCCCCGGATTTTTCCGAGCTTTGGCTCGCCGGTCCGCTTGCCGGTTTCAGCGCGCGCTACCCGGAAGTCACGCTGGAATTCGATCTTAGCGCACGTCATGTCGACCTGATTGGCGAGCGAATCGACATCGCCATTCGCGCGGGTCATCTCACGGACTCGACGCTGATTGCCCGGCAACTGGGGGTGATGACACGCTCCCTGTATGCCAGTCGCGCCTACCTGGATCGCGCGGGCCGCCCGGAAACACCGGACGATCTGGCACGACATCGCTTCGTGCTGCTGCGTGGGGCGCGCAAGGTGCACGATCGCGATACACTGACCCGCGGCCGGCAGACCGTGGAACTCAAGATGCGCGGGCGCGTGGAAGCGAATAGCCTGACGATGGTACGGGAACTGGTTTCCGCGGGAGCAGGCATTTCGGTACTTCCGGATGCGATGACGGGGGAACAACGGCAGCGGCATGAACTCGAACGGGTATTGCCGGAATGGCAACTCCCCACTACCGCGATACATCTGGTGACCCCATCACGGCGTTTCGTGCCACGCAAGACACAAGCGTTTATCGAATATGTGACCGAGATCGAACCCATGTGCCGCGCGATCGAACGCGCCAGTCTTGGCCAACCCGTTTCGCCACGCGTGACGCTGTCCGACCCGGCACCGCCCTATCCCGTGATCGATGCTACGACCCATGCAGCCGTGTCATGTGACCAACGGCCCGCCCAGCCTTACCGTATGCGGCCGATGCCCGATTTCGGTGGCAGCCACGCCGCCTCCGAAACCATCGAGCCCCCTCTCAATCGCGGATAATTCCCAGCCAAGCGTCGAAATAACGCCGCGCGGAGACATCATCGAACGGCACCCCGGTGGCCGTTTCCGGAATCGTACCGGGGAAGTTGTCGACCGACACTTCCCCGGCGCGCTCCTTCGCCGCCCCTTCATCCGCCGAATACACCTTATCAGGCGCACGCGTGGAATCGTGCAGCGCGTATTCGGTCACATCCGGTGCATCGAGTGTCAATTCGCAGATGCGTAACTGGTCGCGGCGGAACGCATGGAGCGTGACCGTGGTCCCGGGTAGATAACGCGAGAGCAAGCCATCCAGATTCGACCCGGTAACACGATACCCATCGAGTGCAACCAGGACATCACCCGCCGACAGGCCGGCGCGACGCGCAGCCCCCCCATCGTGCACCACCGCCAGGGAAGCATCCCCCTTGACGCGCGCGCCAATCGACACCGATTGCTTCGCCTTGACCGGCGAAATCGTGACACCAAACGGCGCCAGCAGTGCCGCAAGCGGAAGGTCCTCCGTGCCATCGACCGCCAACGCATGCAATTCGGTCAAATCGACGCCGGTTGCCTCGCGCATTAATGGCACGACCTCATCCGGCCGGACGCCACGGCCGCCATCCGCGGTATAGAACGTCCTGCCATAGCGTTGCCACAGAAGCCGCATTACATCGTCAAGCGACTTCTCGCCGTCCGTATGCGCCCGGATGCGCAAGTCGAAGGCCAGCGCCACCAACGATCCCTTCGTGTAATAGCTGACGATCGCATTGGCCGCATTTTCGTCCTGCCGGTAGTACTTGGTCCACGCATCGAACGAACTTTGCGCCACGCTTTGCTTCAGGCGACCGCTATTGCGCAACACGCCACCCAGTGTCTTTCCCACCAGTTTCAGGTAGTCCTTCTGACCGATCACACCGGCCCGAACCAGCATCAGGTCGTCGTAATAGGACGTAAAACCCTCGAACAGCCACAGCAGCGGCGTATAGCATTCCTCGTGCAAGTCATAAGGCGCAAAGACATCGGGTTTGATGCGTTTGACATTCCAGGTATGAAAGTATTCGTGACTGCAAAGGCCGAGGTACGTGCGATACCCGTCGGACATCGGCGTATCCGCTGGTTCATCAAGAATCGGAAAATCGCTGCGCTTCGCGACCAACGCGGTGGAGGCCCGATGCTCCAGTCCGCCATAACCGTCCGCGGTCGCCATCGTCATGAACACGTAGCGCGACATTGGCGCGCGACGGGTTTCCGGCTCGAAAAGAGCGATCTGTGCCTCGCAGATTCGCTTAAGGTCGCGGGTCAACCTGTCCATGTCCAGTCGTGGCACACCACCACTGATGACCACGTCGTGCGGCACACCATGCGCATCGAAGCTGGCCAGCACAAATTCACCCAGCGTGACCGGATGATCGATCAGTTCGTCGTAGTTATCCGCTTCGTACAAGCCAAATCCGTATCGCGACGTCCCTTCGGCTTCCCGCAGAGAGGTTGCCACACGCCATCCTTCGAATGAGGTGTTCGAGACATTGTCGCCAGACACAGGGGCGTTGACCGCGGCACGGCCCGGCTGGGCGATATCGATGGTACAGCGCGACGTCTCCCGGCCTTCCACGGCCAGAAACACGCTGGTGCCATTGAAGAAACCAACATGCTGGTCCAGGTGGGCGCTGCGCACCGACAGATCCCAAGCATAGACCTGGTAATGCAACGTCAGCCCGCGTCCGGGTGCCAGTGGCCCGCATAGCCAGCGATCCTTCCTGGTCTGGTTCACGTGCACGGGCGCACCGGTGTCATCCTCGGCACGCAGTGTGACAATATTGCGCGCGAACTCCCGGATCATATAGCTACCGGGAATCCACGCCGGCAGATAGACTGCCTGCACCGTGGCGTCAGGATCGGCGATCGTCAGCGTGACGTCGAAGAGATGCGCGGCGGCCTGGTCCGCGCGAATGCCGTAACGTATCGTGCTCATGAAAGCATGATAGCCCGCGTGCCGAAATTCGGCGAGCGTCCCGGAGCGCGGCGAGGGCACCGAGGGCGCGCTTCATGATGCACGTCTCCGGCCTGTGTGGCAAAACGGCGCCTGGCAGGCGGCGTTTCAGAAACCGCGGGCGTTGTTTGTAACGCCGCAGCGCGGACATTTCCCCCCTTTCGCGGAGGTTCAGCCCGACGCGCGCATGGCGTCAGCTTTTTTTGTTACTGGCTTGGGCAGCCTTCAACGCTTTCTCGAGACTGTCGCTGTCGACCGCACCAGGCAGGCGATTGCCATCGACCAGGAATACCGTGGGCGTACCCGTGACATTCATCGACTGACCCATCGCAAGGTTCCGCTGCAGCACCGCAACATTGCAACTTCCGTCATTGCCCGGCACCTGCTTACGCAGCATCCAGTTTTCCCACGCGGCTCCCCGGTCCTTCGCACACCAGATCGCCTTGGATTTTGCGACTGAATCCGGTGACAGGATCGGGAACAGGAACGTGTAGACCGTCACATTGTCGACCTTCTGCAGCGTTTCTTCCAGCTTATGACAATACGGACAATGTGGATCCGAGAACACCGCGATTTTGCGCGCGCCGTTGCCATGCACCACCTTCACCGCATCTTGCAATGGCAGCGATGCGAAATCGATTCGATTGATCTGATCCGTCCGCTCCTGGGTCAGGTTCGCCCCGGTAGTCGTATCGCGGATCTCGCCTAGCATCAGATATTGGCCAGTGGGGTCGGCGTAATACACCTGCTTATTCACATCGACTTCATACAGACCTGCGATGGGTGACTTGCGGATCTCGCTGATCTCGGCCTTGCTACCAAGGCGCTCTTGGAGCGTCTTTTTCAGCGCCTCGACTTTGGCGTCGGTTTCGGCATGCGCGCCCAGCGACATGGTCGTCGCCAAGGCCAGGACCAGCGCAGCCCCCACGCGACGGGCGGCCAAGCGGCCTGGATTGAAAACAGTCATCGCGCACCTTCCTCTACGATAGATTTGATTCGACGCGGCGCCATGGCACCCCGCCCCCTTCCTACTTCAACCCAACGCGTGCTCGACGAGCCAGCGCTTGACAAACGGCTGTGCCGATACGAGCGACATGCCCACGTTCCGTAATCCTTGCGCCACCGTTCCGGGTAACGCGAACAACCGGTGCAAGCCATCGGTGGCAAGTGTCAGCGATGCGATGTCTTCCCGGCGCGCACGCTCGTAACGTCGCAACAACACACGATCGCCCAGGTCCCGGAACGTTTCCTTCTCCCGCAGCACGTCGGTCAGCGCGGCGACATCACGCAAGCCCAGATTCACGCCCTGTCCCGCCAGCGGATGTATCAGATGCGCGGCATCGCCCACCAGGGCGACACGTGGCGCGATTAGCTTGTCCACCCGTTGCAATGCCAGTGGGAAACCTACTGGCGAGGTCACACATTCAAACGTTCCGTGGGTCGCGCCGGCCAGCCGCTCCAGTTCCGCAGCCAGCACGTCCCCGCCCTGCGCCACCAGGCGTTGCGCATGATCAGTCTCGGCAGACCAGACCAGCGAGACATACGGGCCCGCCATCGGCAACAACGCAATAATCTCGCCGTCCCGGAACCATTGCCAAGCGGTTTCCGCATGGGGCAGTGAAATCCGGAAATTGGCTACCACTCCGGTCTGCGCATAATCCCGACGCTCGACGCTCGCACCAATCTGCGCCCGC
This sequence comes from Robbsia andropogonis, assembly GCF_000970345.1. Lineage (GTDB taxonomy): Bacteria > Pseudomonadota > Gammaproteobacteria > Burkholderiales > Burkholderiaceae > Robbsia > Robbsia andropogonis. The sequence goes on from NZ_LAQU01000032.1 coordinate 15,479, forward strand.
ACCCATGAATGGGCGCCGTCAGCCCCGACGATCAATTCCGCTTCCAGCGTTCGACCGTCGTCCAACGTCAACAACGCCGGTTTATCGGACCTGACCGGATCGATTTGCAAGCCCTGCGCGCGTGCGTTCAGCCAGGTCAGTTGCGGCTGGAAGCGCAAAGCGGCATCCAGTGCGTTTTCCACCTGCAACGATTCAACAATATGGGCCAGTTGCGGCACCGCTGCCTGGAATGCGGAAAAATGCAATGCACCGGTGCCATCGCCCAGCACGCGCATATCGGATACCGGTCCAAGTCGCTCGGGGTCCAACGCCTGCCAGACACGCAATCTTTCGAACAGTGCCTGCGAACTGGCGGACAAGGCATAGACACGCTGGTCGAATGGCTGGTCCGCCGGCAGGGGCGCCGCTTGCGGCGCAAGCAGCGCAACACGCAATCCAGACTGGCTCAGCGCAAGCGCAGCGGCTTTACCCACAAGACCACCGCCAACGACGATCGCATGCTGCGGCAATGCCGCTTTTCGAGACGTGTGGAGGGGGCTGTGCGGCGCGCCATGAAGAGGCTTTTGGGCTGGCATCGGATGCGGTGGGGGTCGAGGGGACATCGATGCATTATACCGTTGGGCGTTTACACGGCCGGTATGCTTGCGCAACTTAAAATTGCGAAAGCAATGGTTGTAAAGTCGAATCTCAGAATCCCGTCGCAGCGGAAACAGCTGCCGCTCGGGGTACAATCGCGGTTTGCGCACGCAGCGTATGCCGTGCGGCCACATCCCAGATTACCGAAGGTCCTCCATGAGCCTCCAATGCGGCATCGTCGGCTTGCCGAACGTCGGCAAGTCCACCCTGTTCAACGCGCTGACGAAAGCCGGCATCGCGGCGGAAAACTATCCGTTCTGCACGATCGAACCGAATGTCGGCATCGTCGAAGTGCCCGACCCACGCCTGGCGGCCTTGAGCGCCATCGTATCGCCGGAGCGTATCGTCCCGGCCGTGGTCGAGTTCGTCGACATCGCGGGGCTGGTGGCCGGCGCATCGACCGGAGAAGGCCTGGGCAACAAATTCCTCGCGAACATTCGCGAAACCGATGCAATCACGCACGTCGTACGATGCTTCCAGGATGAAAACGTGATCCACGTGGCCGGTCGCGTCGATCCGATCGCCGATATCGAAGTGATCAATACCGAACTCGCGCTGTCCGATATGGCCACGGTGGAAAAGGCCCTAACACGGTATTCCAAGGCCGCAAAATCCGGCAACGACAAGGAAGCAGGAAAGCTTGTCGCCGTGATGGAAAAGGCGCAAGCGCAGTTGAATGAGGCCAAGCCGGTGCGCGCATTGGATCTGTCGGATGATGAGATTGGGTTGCTGAAACCGTTCTGCTTGATCACGTCGAAACCGGTGATGTACGTGGCCAACGTCAAGGACGACGGTTTCGAGAATAATCCGCTGCTGGACGCGGTAAAGGCCTATGCGGCCGCGGAAAAGGCACCGGTCGTATCCGTCTGCGCCGCCGTGGAAGCAGAAATCGCGGATATGCCCGAAGAGGATGCAACGGTGTTCCTCGCCGATATGGGGATGGAAGAGCCGGGCCTGAACCGCGTGATCCGCGCCGCATACAGTCTGTTGGGGCTGCAGACGTATTTCACGGCCGGCGTGAAAGAAGTACGGGCATGGACGATCCGCGTCGGTGCAACCGCGCCGCAAGCGGCCGGTGTCATCCACACGGACTTCGAGCGTGGTTTCATCCGCGCCCAAACCATCGGCTTTGACGACTACATTCATTACAAGGGCGAACAAGGCGCGAAGGAAGCAGGCAAGATGCGCGCCGAAGGCAAGGAATATGTCATCAAGGACGGCGACGTGCTGAACTTCCTGTTTAACGTCTAAGCCACTTGCTCTCAAAAAGACGTACGAATAAAAAGCGACCGAATGGGTCGCTTTTTTTATCCCGAATTTTTGCCAGATATTCCTATCCCTGGCGCTTCCATCACGCACCGGAAATGCATGACGTGTGCGATGAAAGACGAACCGGCAACCCGTGCACGGTCACTGCCCCGCAGCCCCCATTTCCAATCCCGCCAGTCGCCACGACCACAACCCGGCGCGACGAAACACGAAAACGACCGGATGATCATCACCACGCTGGACCGATGCGGCCACCGTCGACATGTCGCGGTAGCGAACCGCATAATGCAGCGGTTTGCCATCGACGATGTTATCGTCGCTGCGAACATCGTCACGCTGTGATGCATGCGCGTCACCCGGCGTACCGGTCATCGATGACGGCCCGGCTCCCGCCGTACCGCTCGCCCCCTCACCCGCCGCGGCACTACCCGCCGCATCGGACGGAGGCGCGGCGGGAGGCAATGGCACACCAGGCAAAGGCTGTGCATTCTCCATTACCCACATGACCGTCTGGGGCGTCACCGCAATGTTCACCACCGCACCGCCCACTTGGCGTCCCAGCATTTGACCCAGCCTGCCTAACGCATTGCTGCTGGGCGGTGCCTCGGTCGTCGGAAACATCTGCGCGCGAACGCTCTCACGCAGTGCCGCGTAATCGACATACGACGAAAAAGTTTGCGCATCGCGCGCCTGCACCGCATTGCGCATCGCCCTTAACGTCCACCACGGGCTTGCATACACACTAGCGATAAACCCGATTGCCACGATCGCGACAACCCATATCGCAGGCCGCGACGCACCGCGTTGCCGAGTCAAACATCCTGTTAACCGATTCACTCCCACAGCGCGCTCCCCGCTATCCGTCGTTTTCCACCATGGCGAGAAACTGCCGCATCACACGGCGACAGTGCAGCGTCTCCCGCCAATACCGTTCCTTCATCGACGCCCCCGGCAACCATTGCCACCCGAGCGCCACCTGTCCCCGTCCCCATGCCGGCCGCCAACGTTGCGCCGAACCACGGCGGCGGAACAGGCTCAAGGTCGGAATACCCAGGTTCGACGCCAGATGCCCAATACCTGAATCGTTTCCGATAAACCAGCCGGATTCATAGATCCATTCCGCCAGCACCTGCAAATTCGCGAAGTGCGGCGCAGGAATGCCGCTGGCCGCCAAACCGGGCCACCGCGTGCGCTCGTGCGGCGCGATAACGAAATGCGGCTCGTATCCCTTCTTGCGCAGCAACGCCGCCAAACGCACGAATCGATCGTTGCCCCAACGCTTGTCGTCCGTGGTGGCTTCCGGATGGATGACCACGCGCATCCGGTGCAAGCGATATCGCTTGTTCACCGGCGGCGTCAGGCCATTGTCGATGCTCGCATGCGCCAGATCGAATGTCGCCTGCGCATACGCGGCAAAGCGCTCCGCCATGCAGGCGCCGTGCTTGGAATATTCGACCTCCCGCAACGTTCGTGCTTGTGGCAGGTGCTCCGTCAACCGCGGAATCGGCTGATGATCGTGCATCTGCAGCACCGTCGGATAGTCGCGTAATGCCGCGATGCAAGCCTCCTCATCCTCTGGCGGCAAGACGATATCGACATCAGGAAACAACGTGCGCAACGCATGCGCGGTGCGGCCGAAGACAGTCACCGGGATGCGGTGTTGCATCAAATTGCGCACGACCACCATCATCACCAATGTGTCGCCGATCGCGCCGGACATCGATATGGCGACCGCCCCGGCCTGCGGGGAGAGACCCGCCGCAACCGTTGCGCCATTCGCCATGGCAACGTCAAAACCAGCAGCGTCGGCGCGAGCCACGCCGCCATGCGGAACCGCATCGACACCCGCCGCTTCGGATCGCGGCCTGACCGGGACGCGCTTAAGTGACGCCCCATCCCGCCCATCCGCCGTCTGGGCACGCAACGCGGCAAATGCCTGCCACACCCGATTGACGGTCAGCGCATGTTTCCAGAAACGCTCTTTCAACTTGCCGGTGGGAATGCCCTGGCTGCCGATCAGGACGTGTCCCGACCCCCAGGACGGACGCCAGGTCCGAGCAATGCCTTTGCGCATGAACAGCGAGAGCGTCGGCACGCCGAGATTCGACGCCAGATGCCCGATGCCGGAATCGTTGCCGATGAACCAGCCGCTTTCATAGATCCAGGAAGCCAGCGCCGAGAGCGAATCCACCTCGGCGACGGGAATGCCCGCTCGCGCCAGCCGCGGTGCCCACGCGGCGCGTTCGTGTGATGCCAGAATCATATGGGGATCGAAACCCGCGCCGCGCAACCGTGTTGCCAAGACGAGAAACCGCTCCGGCAACCAACATTTGTCCGCGGTACTGGCCATGGGGTGGATCGCGACGCGCCGCGCGTGGCGCCTGGACTGAAGGCCCCGCGGAGCCTGGAGGCCGTTATCGCGCGTGGCATCGACGCACCCGAAAAGAGTCCGCGCGACGGCCTGCATCCGATCGACCATCGCGGCATCGCCACGCACGTCGAAAACCGGCTCCAGCACCACCGCGCAACGATGCGCCGAGGCCAGATCCGGCACGGGCTTTTGGTGATGGAGCTGCACCACCACGTCGAAGACCGCCAGCGCGGCCTGGATGGCGGCACGGGACGCAGGTTCCGTCACGCCGTTGCCGGATTCAATAGCAGGAGCCAGCGTCAGACCAGTCTGGTGCGCAAACCAATCATGCAACGCCATCGTCTGGCTACCGAAGACGGTCACGCACGCCCCCGCTCGGGCGAGATTATTCGCGATAATCATCGTGACCAGCGAATCGCCCAAGGCCGGCGACAATAATACGGCCACGCGCTGCTGCACCCAATCGTGCGGGAGAGGTGGCACGCCCACGCTCAAAGCTTCCAGTTCCAACGTTGCGATCTCGAGGGTGACAATTTCCGAAAATGAAGCGCTACAGCGCGGCGCCCTTGCATGGGGCGTGCTGCCGCAGCCGAAGCGTAACCCGGAAAACCCTGGCTGCCTACCGATAGCGCTTGCACCCTGTAAGCAATCGCAACACATGCGCGGGGTCTTTACGAAGCAGCTCGGCGCGACTTGCGTTACATTGCGAGTTCCAACGCCTTAAAGCCGCACTGTCATGTTCCGCTCCTTGCTCTCCGCCGTTTCAGATTCGCCGATAAAGCAACGCGCTCGACGGCGCACGCACGTCTTACCGCTGCTGCTTGCCCTTTCCGGGGCCACGTTATGCGCCGCACTGGCAAGCCCAGCCTGCCTTGCGCAAAATTCGCCCGGTGTGCCAGGCGGCATCCTGGACTACAAATTCCAAATCAACGAGCATCCGGACATGCCCTTCGCGGCGTCGGCACCCAGCGCAAAGTACCAGCGCGGCAAGCCATCGGAAGCACGCAAGCGTGCCGACTATGGCGATCCGGACGGATGTAACTTGAAGTGCGGCCCGAACGACTGACGCCGCGCGGATTCGCTGGTGCCACGCAACAACGCCGCCACGAATTCGTGGCGGCGCTTGACCCATGCTTGCTTGGTAAGGGAAACAGGGCACTTACCAGGAAGCAGTTCTTCCCCCTGGAACGGACCTGGGTCAGAACGAATATTGCAGACCGATTTTAACCATGCCCAGGTTTTGCCGCCGCAGCGTCACGTCCGACGCATCTCCCGAGGAAACGGCTATGTTCTCATCAGCACGCGCCTTGCGGCCGACCTTGACCTGATATTCGTACTCGGCTCTGAACGCCAAGTTCGGCGTTACATAGTACGTCACACCCACCCCGATCGCAGGAACGATGCGTCCTTTACGCTGATTGGCAACCGCGCCTGCATAGTTCAAACGCGTTCGCGTGAATTCGTATCCAATCGAGGCCTTCGTGAAGACCTCGAAATTTGACGACAGCGGCACAATCCCGAGTACGCCGGCACGCACGCCCATCATATGTGTGCGGAAATCCCCATTTGCACCAAAACGACCAGACTGCGGCAGTCCGGCATTGATGCTCAATTCGGTAGCAACATTGGGCGAAAATCGATAGCCCACGCCCAGTTCACCACCAAACGTGCCACGACGGCTGTTCGCCGCGGCGCCGACTTGGGCTTCCTTGCCAGGCTGTGCGGCTGGCGTGGCGGTAACCTTGGACGGATCAAGGGTACCTAGACCAAAAATATAGATCGGCGACCGTTCCTCGGCGATCGCAGAAACGGACCACAGAACACTAAGAGTTGCAGCCAATCCGATCAGCAAGGTGCTTCGCGATAAAAGAGAAGAGGTCATGATAGGAAGGGTCTCGGGAGTAATGGCAAGCGGCCATTCTCGGTCATGCCTCATCGGGAGGGCTATGGGACTCTTCGCAAAAATCCTAAGCAATTCAAGCCTCTCCGTCGTTCGCCCGACATCCCGTAGAATGCGGATATGCACAGGCAGTCGCTTCCTTGGCGATTGCCTTTCGTCAAACGGCGGTCTGTTTATCGTGGCTGATTCGCGCACCCCGTTTTGCACCGTCAACCCTTCCGAACACAGGCGCCACCTCGCGCGCCTCAATTGAAAAATGGCACAGTACGTTTTCACCATGAACCGCGTGGGCAAGATCGTTCCGCCCAAGCGCCACATCCTGAAGGACATCTCGTTGTCGTTCTTTCCAGGCGCCAAGATCGGCGTGCTCGGGCTGAACGGGTCCGGGAAGTCCACGCTGCTGAAAATCATGGCCGGCGCCGACAAGGAGATCGAAGGCGAGGCCACACCGATGCCGAATCTGACGATCGGCTATCTGGAGCAAGAGCCCAAGCTGGACGATACCCAAACCGTGCGCCAAGCCGTGGAGCAGGGCTTGGGCGAAGTATTCACCGCCCAGCAAAAGCTCGAAGAGATCTACGCCGCCTATGCGGAGCCCGACGCGGATTTCGACGCGCTGGCCGCGGAACAGGCACGCTTCGAGGCGATCATCGCCGCGTCGGATGGCGCAAACCCCGAACAGCAATTGGAAGTGGCCGCTGACGCGCTACGCCTGCCGGCCTGGGACGCCGTGATCGGAAATCTGTCCGGCGGTGAAAAGCGCCGTGTCGCACTGTGCCGCCTGCTGCTGTCGAAACCGGACATGTTGTTGCTCGACGAGCCGACCAACCACCTGGACGCGGAATCCGTCGATTGGCTGGAACAGTTCCTGTTGCGCTTTCCGGGCACCGTGGTCGCCGTGACCCACGATCGCTACTTCCTGGACAATGCGGCCGAATGGATTCTGGAACTGGATCGCGGTCACGGGATTCCCTGGAAGGGCAACTACAGCAGCTGGCTGGATCAGAAGCAGGACCGACTGAAGCAGGAAGAATCCACCGAGTCGGCCCGTCAGAAAGCGTTGAAGCAGGAGTTGGAATGGGTTCGCCAGAACCCGAAGGGACGTCAGGCAAAGTCGAAGGCGCGTCTGGCCCGGTTCGAGGAATTGAACAGCCAGGAATACCAAAAGCGTAACGAGACGCAGGAAATCTTCATTCCGGTCGCGGAGCGGCTCGGCAACGAGGTGGTGACCTTCGAGAATGTCAGCAAGGCCTACGGGGATCGGCTGCTGATCGACAACCTCAACTTCACATTGCCGCCGGGTGCCATCGTCGGGGTCATCGGGCCCAACGGCGCTGGTAAGTCGACGCTATTCAGGATGCTGACCGGCAAGGAAACACCGGACAGCGGCACCATCAAGATCGGCTCGACGGTGAAGATGGCTTACGTGGGACAAAGCCGCGAGGACCTGGAAGGCGATAAGACCGTATTCGAGTCCATCGCCAACGGCGCGGACCTGATCACCGTTGGCCGATTCGAGACGCCCGCGCGCGCCTACCTCGGCCGCTTCAATTTCAAGGGCGGCGATCAGCAGAAACGCGTGGATACGCTGTCCGGCGGTGAGCGAGGCCGGCTACACATGGCCAAGACGCTGTCGGCCGGTGGCAACCTGCTGCTGCTCGATGAACCATCGAACGACCTGGACGTGGAAACGCTGCGGGCGCTTGAGGACGCGCTGCTCGAATTCGCCGGCTGCGTCATGGTGATTTCGCACGATCGCTGGTTCCTGGACCGGATCGCGACTCACATCATGGCATTCGAAGGCGACTCGCAGGTTACGTTCTTCAACGGCAACTACCAGGAGTATGAAGCGGACAGGCGTGCGCGCCTTGGCGAAGAGGCCAGCCGACCGAAACGCCTGCGCTATCGGCCGATCACCCGCTAAGCGCCAGGGTAAAACGGCGGGATCTGTCCGCCGTTTTACATCGCCCCTCCTCTCGTCCTGTGCCGGTCCATCTCGGGCCAGCGTCAACCGGAGCGCCGAATGCACTCACGCCAGGCTCGCCGCGTGTTCGGCGGCATCATCGTCATCGCCGTGCTCGCCATAGGCACGTTGGTCGCGACCCAATGGGCAACGCATACCCTGCGCAAGCAGGTCGTGGCGTTGCTGGGTCCCACCGGCCATGCTGCCCATATCGATGTTTCGCTACGTCAGATCATTCTCGACGATGTCACGATCGGCGGCCCGCCCGGTTGGCCCGCGCCACAGACATTGCGCGCGCGACGAATCACGCTATCGCTCGCACCCCTGGCGCTGTTGCAGCATCAGGTGGTGATCCGGGACGCGACGTTCGACACCCCGTATCTGTCGATCGTACGGGGAAGCGACAAGCGCATCACGCTGCTTCCCAACCTTCGCGCCAAGCACGATGTCAATGGCGCGCCACCCAATACGTTGACGACCGGGGGCGCGGAAGCGGCAGGCGCGGCCGCGCCGTCCCCGGCATCATCCCCCGGGATGGCTCCCACGACATCGGTCGCGGACCAAGCCAGTAGCGTACGCACAGCCCAGCCATCGGTCGGCAGCAGTACCGGCAGTGGCACGTCGCGCAGCTATCCTGTCCGGCTGGATAACGTGACGATCCGCGATGGCACGCTGGATTTCTACGATCGCCGCGTCTCGCCAGACGCACGCATTGATACGCTTGCTGGCGAAGGGGACCATGCGGCACCGTATCGACTGACTTTCGATCGGCTGCAAGCGCAGATCGGCCCGATGCAGTTCCCAAGCGGCGATGCCAAGACGGTCTTTACGATTTCCGCCAACGCCCGAGACGCCGACAGCCCAAGCAGCGCCGGAAGCGCGCCCGCCACTGCGTCATTCTCGGCGGCGGGATCACCATCAACCACCGCGAACAATGAGAAGGCGACAAACGGAAGCAGTCCGGTGCATATGGATGGATGGATCGTGCTGTCCACGCAGCAATCCGACATACGCACGCATTTCGAGAATGTCGACGTCCGCACGTTGACGCCCTACCTCGATCCGCATGGGACAATCGCTTTCGAGCACGGCCGGGCCGCGCTGAGCGCGCATTCGACGGTCGAGAATCGACAATTACAGGCGAACGGTACCCTTTCCCTCGCACAACTCCAGGTCGCGCGCGGGCATGGCCCGACATCGGTGTTGGAGACGCTGCCGCGCGAGGCGGTCATCAGCGCACTGCAGGACGAAAAGGGACGGATCTCGCTGAATTTCACGCTCTCCGGAAATCTCTCCGATCCGTCGTTTTCGCTGGATGAGACGCTGTCCACCCGCATCATCGCGGGATTGGCGAAAGCCCTCGGCGTCAATGCCGAAGGGGTAGCTCGAAGCGTCGGCGATACGACAAAGGGGCTCGGCGACGCGCTACGCGGGTTGCTGGGCAAATAACCCGGCGCGCGCCGCGCTCAGGCGACCCTACACCGCGCGTGGTGCGGAACAGCCTTGCACCGCCGTCGCAGCATCTTCTCGCATTGCATGCGGCGAAAAGCCCCCTTGGGCGATGCGGACACGGCAGGCGCAAAACACCGCGCCTCGCGTCGTGGCTCACAACGGTTGCGTTCGCTTCTCGAGCCAGGCCAATGCATCGCCCTCGACCAAAGGCGCGACCCGCTCGCGCACAGTGACATGGTAGGCATCGAGCCATGCACGCTCCTCCGGTGTCAATCGCTCGGACTGGATACACCGCGTATCAATAGGGCAAAGCGTCAACGTCTCGAACGCCAGGAACTGTCCGAACGTGTCGCCTTCCGCTGTCCGTGGCGCCGGCTGGTTCATCACCAGGTTCTCGATTCGCACGCCCCACTGCCCCGCGCGATAGACACCCGGTTCGATCGACGTGATCATCCCTGGCAACATCGCCGTGGCCGCATCGGCATTCGCATAGTGCGAAATCACCTGCGGCCCTTCGTGTACGTTCAGGAAATAACCAACGCCGTGCCCGGTGCCATGACCAAAGTCGATGCCCTCGGCCCACATCGGTGCGCGGGCGATGGCATCGAGCATCGGGCCGCGAATCCCATGCGGAAACCGTGCTCGCGAGAGGGAAATCATTCCCTTCAATACCGTCGTATAGTCCCGTTTCTGAGCCTCCGACGGCGTACCAATCGGCACCACCCGGGTGATATCGGTGGTCCCGCCATGATATTGCCCCCCCGAATCGATCAACAGCAACCCATCGCCGTCGATCACTGAAAACGCGTCCGGCGTGGCGCGATAGTGCGGCATCGCACCATTTGCGTTGAATCCCGCGATGGTCGCGAAACTTTCACAGACGTAACCCGGCTGCTGCTCGCGAGCGGCGCGCAATCTGGCGTCGATCATCAGTTCGTCGATCGGCGGCTGCGACACATCACCGGCGGCCCGCGCCGCAAGCGCCTGCTCCAGCCAGGCGAAGAACACACATAAAGCGGCACCGTCCCGCGCCATCGTCCGTCGAATATGCTCGGCCTCCTCCGGGATCTTGCACGCTTTCGCCAGCGTCGACGGATTGGCCGCCTCGACTAGCACCGCGCCAGCATCAAGCGCCGCTTGCGCCATACCGAGGGTGGCCCGTTTCGGGTCGATCAGGAGCCGGCTTCCGGGGGGCAATGCGCGCACGGTGGCCTCGGCCTTGTCATACGGCGCCAGCGTGATACCGTCCGCTTCCAACTCGGCCGCCAGGGACGCGGGTACCTTTCGCGGGTCGACAAACAACGTCACGCCGGTTATCGTTCGCCCATCGACACCCGTTGCACGTCCGATAAGGGCATGGCCGAGAAAGACCGGGTTATAGCTGACGTCCGCGCCGCGCAAGTTCAGCAACCAGCCGAGATCGTCGAGTGTGGATACCAGATGCCAATGTGCATCGTACGATGCCATCACCTCGCGGACGACGGCAAGCTTGTCCGTACGCGCGCGCGGCGCATACGGCGACGCATGCGCGTAAATAGGCGTGTCGGGCAACGCGGGACGGCCGAGCCAGATCGTATCGAGCAGGTCGACGTCGGTGCGCAGGGTCACACCCTTGTCCGCGAGCTGCGTGGTCATCGCCTGTGCCGCGCCCAGCGCCACCACGTGGGCATCGATTCCCACCTGCCCGCCCCGCTCGACATGCTCCGCCAGCCAGGCGATATGAGGCGCGACCTGGCCACCCTGCAACTTCGCCAGCACGATCCCGGTGCCGGCCAATTGCGCTTCCGCTTGCACCCAATAGCGGCTGTCGGCCCATACCGCGGCATGGGTTGGCGTGACAACCAGGGTCCCCGCCGATCCGGTGAATCCGGAGAGCCAGGCACGGCCCAGCCAGCGCGCGGGCGGATACTCGGACAAGTGCGGATCCGATGACGGTACGACATAGGCCGCCAGTCCCGCTGCCGCCATCGCCGCTCGCAAAGTGGCGATCCGGCCCTGAATCTGCGTGACGCGTTCCAGCGCTGACTGCTGGGCAGTCGCCGTCACCGCTTCGTCCGCCCGCCTTACGACAACGCTTCCCGCATCGACTGCGCCTTGCCCGTTCCCCATCATGCCGCCCCTTGTACGTTTGCCCGATCCGACGCGTTTTTCCGTGATGCGACCGCTCCGCTCACACGAACGCCCCTACTATCAACAGACACATTCCGTCATGCGCTGCCGCGTTTGTTACGTAGACGCCCTGCCGGCAGTTGCTGCACGACGCCCAGCATCAGCATCGCCGCGCCAACGGAACAGAGCCATTCCGCAATAGAACCATCGTCAAACACGTCGACAATATTGCCCGCCATCTTTATCACCATTGCCGCCAACGCACACGCCAGCACGACAATCCAACGCGCGTGCCGGGTGGCGCCGGCGCGTCCACGCCAGGTGCCCGCCCATCCGATCACCGCGCCAATCATCAATGTCCCAAGCCACCCCATCGCCCGTCTCCACGCTCGTATCACCAAATCCCGCCCCGCCGTCATGCGCATTATCAACGACGGCGCCACCCAACGCCTACGCGTTCCATCGGCATCGTTTTCATGCAACGTCGACCGGAACACATGCCCATTGAAGGCAGGCAACGCTTTCCCCTGCCGTATCCCCGCATCGTCCGCCACCGCAAAGCTGCCATGGCATCCAATGTTGCGCCTTTACGTCATTTCCGACCGGGAATGCCTTGTAGGACGGAAGGACCTTGGGCAATCGGGAAGGGTAAGAGAGAAGCGACTATAATGGCGGCGTACCAGCGAGTCATAAAAAATGCAACTGCTCACAATCGGGATCAACCATCATACGGCGCCGGTCGCTTTGCGCGAACGTGTGGCGTTCTCGATCGAGCAAATCAAGCCCGCATTGCAGACATTCAAATCGATCTGGCTGGGTCGTTCGACCGCAGGGCCGTTGGCGCTGTTCGCACAGCCGTCTGGCGGTGCCTTACCGGAAGCCGCCATCCTGTCGACGTGCAACCGCACGGAACTCTATTGTGCGACCGACAATCGTGCCGGCCAGGATCTGGCGGTGCAATGGCTCGCCGAATACCATAACGTCCCGGTCGAAGAGCTCGCGCCGCATGTCTATGCGCTGCCGCAGTCGGAAGCGGTCCGCCATACGTTTCGCGTCGCCAGCGGTCTCGATTCGATGGTGTTGGGAGAGACCCAGATCCTCGGGCAGCTGAAGGATGCGGTCCGTACGGCCGCAGAGGCCGGCGCGCTGGGCACCTATCTGAATCAATTGTTTCAACGCACGTTCTCGGTCGCAAAGGAAGTGCGTGGCCAGACGGAAATCGGGGCGCACTCGGTCTCGATGGCCGCCGCCGCCGTTCGGCTGGCCGAGCGGATCTTCGAACATATCCAGGACCAGCGGGTGCTGTTCATCGGTGCCGGCGAGATGATCGAATTGTGCGCGACCCATTTTGCCGCACGCGCGCCGCGCGAGATCGTCATCGCCAATCGGACAGCGGAACGCGGCGAGCGCCTGGCGGCGCGCTTCAACGGCCGATCGATCGGCCTGGCGGACCTCCCGACCCGGCTGCAAGACTTCGATATCGTCATCTCATGCACCGCCAGCACGTTACCGCTGATCGGCCTTGGCGCGGTCGAACGCGCCATCAAGGCGCGGCGACGCCGGCCGATCTTCATGGTCGATCTGGCCGTGCCGCGCGACATCGAACCCGAAGTCGGGCAGATGGAAGACGTTTTCCTCTATACCGTCGACGATCTGGGCGACGTGGTCCGGCAAGGGAACGCCGCGCGGCAGGCCGCCGTCGCGGAGGCGGAAAAGATCATCGAGGCGCGCGTTGCGAATTTCATGCAATGGATCGAGACACGGTCGGTCGTGCCGGTGATTCGCTCGATCCACCAACAGGCCGACGCCATGCGCCGCGCGGAACTTGAACGTGCGCAAAAATTGCTGGCGCGTGGCGAAGACCCAATGACCGTGCTGGACGCCCTGTCGCATTCATTGACGAAAAATTCATGCATGGCCCGACCCAGGCATTGAACCAAGCCAATGCGTCGGATCGCGAGCATCTGGTGCAATTGCTACCGGATCTGTTCCGTCACGGCCCGCCCGAACGTTAGCGCCGCTACCACGACTTACGATACGGCAACACGGCGCACCGGACAGCCTGGCAGCCCTTGTTGGAAGGCCACCGCAACATCAGTCTCACTTGCGTAATCGAGGTTTCAAAGGCACGTTCCCGCGCGCCGGCGCTCCTCGCCTCCCGTGTATGCCGGCCGCCCCCTGCCGCCCCCTGCCGCCCCCTGCCGCCCGGCGCATTACACCGACCGGGCACCCTGAACGAACAGCGCCTGCTCCTTCCCCGCAGCAGACGCCACAGCAAGGTCCGCATCGATGAAAGCAAGCATGCAAGGCAAGCTCGATCAATTGGTCAGCCGCCTCGACGAATTGACGGTCATGCTAGGTAGCGAAGACATTGCGTCCGACATGAATCAATACCGTCGCCTGAGCCGCGAACACGCGGAGTTGACGCCAGTTGTCACGCAATATGGCCTATGGCGTAGTGCCGCCAGCGACGAGCGGGATGCACAGGAAATGATGTCGGATCCGTCGATGAAGGCCTTCGCCGAGGACGAAATGCATCAGGCACGCGACCGCATGGCGACGCTGGAGCGCGAGTTGCAGACGATGCTGCTGCCGAAAGACCCGAACGACGATCGCAATATCTTTCTCGAAATCCGCGCCGGCACCGGTGGTGACGAAAGCGCGCTGTTCGCGGGCGATTTGTTGCGCATGTACCTGCGCTATGCGGAACGCCAGGGCTGGCAGGTGGAGACGATGTCCGAAAACGCGTCGGACCTGGGTGGCTATCGAGAAGTCATTGTCCGCCTGGTCGGACAAGGTGCTTATTCGAAGCTGAAGTTCGAATCCGGTGGCCATCGCGTCCAACGTGTCCCCGCGACCGAGTCACAAGGCCGCATCCATACGTCGGCCTGCACCGTTGCGATCATGCCGGAAGCGGACGAGGTTGCCGAAGTCACGCTGAATCCGGCGGAGCTGCGCATTGATACATTCCGTGCATCCGGTGCCGGAGGACAGCATATCAACAAGACCGATTCCGCGGTCCGCGTCACGCACCTACCAACCGGTATCGTCGTTGAATGCCAGGACGACCGCTCGCAGCACAAGAACAAGGATCGTGCATTGAAGGTCCTGGCCGCCCGAATCAAGGACAAGCAGGATCAAGCCGCGCATGCGGCGGAGGCGGCCACACGGAAAAGCCTGATCGGCTCTGGCGACCGCTCCGAACGCATCCGGACCTATAACTTCCCGCAAGGCCGGATGACCGATCACCGTATCAACCTCACCTTATACCGCCTCGATGCGATCATGGACGGCGATCTCGACGAAATGATCGGCGCCCTTGCATCCGAACACCAGGCGGAACAACTGGCCGCACTCGGCGAGGCGGACGCGTGACGGGCAGCGGCAGCGGCAGCGGCAGCGGCAGCGGCAGCGGCAGCGGCAGCGGCAGCGGCAGCGGCAGCGGGCCAGACAAACATGCCGGTCTCGACGACGCAATACCTGAAAAGCGGGCCGATGCCGGGCCGGCTGGCGCCAGTGTCGCGCATGTGCTGCGTGCATCGGGCTTGGACAATGTGGATGCACGGGTGCTGTTATGTCATGCGCTGCGGTGGCCACGCGCCTTCCTGGTCACCCGTGCCGACGAACGCCTCGACGTCACACAGCCCGATGCATTGCGTGCTTTCCAGGCACTGGCCGCGCGGCGACATGCCGGTGAACCAGTCGCCCAGTTGGTGGGTGCACGGGAATTTTACGGACGTGATTTTCAGGTAACGCCCGACGTTCTTATTCCCCGCCCTGATACCGAGCTGCTGGTGGAGCAGGCATTGGCGGTCATCGACCGTCACCTGCGCCTCGGACGCGCCGACACCCGGCCTGTACGTGTCCTGGACTTGGGTACAGGTAGCGGTGCCATCGCCGTCACATTGGCGGCGGAACGGCCGACTGTCGAGGTGGTCGCGACGGATCGCAGCGCGGCCGCCTTGGCGATCGCCCGAGCAAACGCTGCCGCGTTGCTCGGGGAGCGCCGCCGCCAATCCATCCGTTTTATCGAGGGAGACTGGTTCGAAGCGTTGTCAGTGGCGGGGATCGATGCATCGTTCTTCGATGTCATCGTCAGCAACCCTCCTTACATACACCGCGACGATGCGCATTTGTCGCAAGGTGACCTGCGTTTCGAACCACGTGGCGCGTTGACTGACGACGCGGACGGCCTGGGACCGTTGCGCATCCTGACGGCTCAAGCGATGCGCTGGTTGCGGCATGCCGATGGCACGCCGGTGACTGCCATGCCGGAACCGGTGCACGATGCGACGCCGCGATACCCAGCCACGTCGCGGTCGCAGATCGATCACGCCTGGCCAACCTTGCTAGTCGAACATGGCTACGACCAGGGTGAATCGGTGCGCGCGTTGTTCCGTGCGTCCGGGTGGCAAGACATCCGGACAACACAGGACCTGGGTGGTCAGGATCGGGTAACGTGTGGTCGTCCGCCTGGCGGATAATCCGGCGCATTCCCGCCTTCCCAACGGTGCCGATCCGCTAAGGCCCCTCGGAATCCGCTATCATTTGCCCAATAACGTGGCGCTTCGCCCGCTTCACCGTGGCGACGGCGAGCGCGCCGTCCCCTTTCTTGTTTTTCAGGTTTTTCGTCATGGACACGCAAGCACGCATCCAACAACTGGTCGACGAGCACCCCGTGGTGCTCTTTATGAAAGGCACCGCGCAATTCCCGATGTGCGGGTTTTCTGGCCGCGCCGTGCAGATCCTGAAGGCCTGCGGTGTTGACAAGCCGTTCACCGTGAATGTGCTGGAAGACCCGGAAATCCGCCAGGGCATCAAGGAATTCTCTGCCTGGCCGACCATTCCACAGCTCTATGTCAAGGGCGAATTCATCGGTGGTTCGGACATCATGACCGAGATGTACCAGTCGGGTGAATTGCAGCAGGTCTTCACTGCCGCCTGACCGTTCAAACAGTGTGTGGTAAGCCGCGCAGCGTCACCAAACGACGCTGCGCGGCTTTTATTTTGCGCACGACAACCGGATCACGCCAAAAATACGCGGTGGAACCAAAAATTAACTATATGATTATTCATTATTTTTTGAATCGTTGTCGCGTAACGCACACGAAGGCATCTATCTGTGTATCATGTGTGTTGAGGGGGTTGACGATTGTCGGATTTAATCGTATAAAGAGTGAGCAAGATTTTCAAGCGTGAGCATTTGTCTGCACGTAGTTGCCTCAACACGGTACTTCTGTCGTCATTTCTACCTCCTTGATATCATGCACTCCGGGCGCTTTCGCCCACTTCAACACAAATAGTTAGGAAAGTACGTAAATGGCAACTGGTACCGTCAAGTGGTTCAACGACGCTAAGGGCTTTGGTTTCATCACTCCGGATGGCGGCGGTGACGATCTTTTCGCCCACTTCTCGGAAATTCGTAGCGAAGGCTTCAAGTCGCTGCAAGAGAACCAAAAGGTCAGCTATGACGCAAAGCAAGGCCCGAAAGGCCTGCAAGCGTCGAACATCCAGCCGATCTAAAGAAGCATTGGGTTTCGGCCCGATCACCTTGGTAAACGACCAAGGTTTAGCTTAACGGATCACAAAATTCGGTAAGCACGGTGCCTTCGATGGCACGGTGAACAAAAACCGCGCTCCCTGAGCGCGGTTTTTTTATGCCCACGCGCAACATGCGCGCAGGCATTGCCACATCAGACAGCAAACATCCGCTGCGCATGAATACCCAGGCCCTTGGCCACACTGGCAAGCGGATCGCCGCGCACGGCATGAGCATTGGGGAAGGCCGTCGCAATGGCATCGGCCAGGAACCGCAGCCCCGTCGACCCGCCAGTGAAGTAGACCGCCGCGACATCCGCCTCGCGCACACCGGCCTGCCGCGTGGTTTCCCGCGCCGCGGCGACGATGCGCGCCGCATCCTCGGCCGCCGCTCGCGCCATCACCGTTTCCGTAAAAGCCATGCTCAAGTCGGGTTCGACCAACGACATGTCTATCATCGTCTCGCCGCCGTTCGACACCGCGATTTTTGCTTTTTCAGACAGTCCGATCAGCGCGTGACCCAATCGGTTGCGCAACACACGCGTCAACCGCGTTGGATGCGCCGGGTCGATAAACAAGTGCTTCATCTGATCGAATTCCGCCATCCGCTTTGGGCTGTAAAGCGCATTGACCAAATGCCATGTCGAGAGATCGAAGTAGATGCGGTTCGGCATCTCCCGGCCAGACGGGTCGAGTGCCTGGAAACCCAGTTCACGCATGACGCTGGCGAGTGCAACCCGCTTGTCGATATCGGTACCGGCAACGTGCACGCCAAAGTGACCCAGCACGTCGTCATGACGCGCTGCCTGCCGGACCCGGTCCGGCCCGACGCGTACCAGCGAAAAGTCGGACGTACCGCCGCCGATATCGACCACCAGCACCACTTCTTCACGATCCAGTGTCGACTCGTAGTCGAACGCCGCGGCAATCGGCTCGTACTGGAAGACGATGTCACGCAACCCCACCGAGCGTGCCGCCGCTTCCAGTTGCGATTGCGCCGCCGCATCGGCTTTCGGGTCGTCATCGACGAAGAAGACCGGACGCCCCATGACCGCTTGCGTCACCGGGCCACCGGCCTCGCGCTGCGCCGTCTGCAGCAAATGTCGCAGGAAGAGTCCGATGATTTCGGTGAAAGGCATCGATGCGCCGTCGCCAATTTCGGTCGACGCGTCGGCGAGATGGGTGCCGAGGATGCTTTTCAATGACCGCATCAGGCGCCCGTCATAGCCATCGATGTACTCGGCGATTGCCTGGCGCCCAAAGACATGCCGATGCTCGTCGGTATTGAAGAACACCGCCGTGGGCAGGGTCAGGTTGCCGCCTTCCAATGGAATCAGGCGAGGCGCCTCGAATGCGCCCCCGCTTGTGGCAGCGCCGGGCTTTGCCAGCGCCAACGCGGAATTGGACGTGCCGAAATCGATCGCGCAGTAAGTCATGGTCGTCGTGTCCGCTACGCATGCACGCGGGAATCCTGGCCGAACATTCGGCAAGGACGACGCGCACGCAAGTCAATCTTGTTTTTTAGCACATCCTGATGCATTTGCGGCAATCGGACCGAACGAAGCGCTCATCGCGCCTACCTACCCTGGCGAAGCGTGGTGTTCCTGACAACAAGATCGCGGAAATCCGGGCTCGCTTTCCGAATCCGACGGAGATCATGTGGAAAAAACGCGGCCCACCTGTGATGGCGCAGCAATTGGCTTACCATCAATGAACGTCACGGACACGGCGATCTCCGGGGCGGAAAGAGCGCCACCGCGGCGCCCCAGGACCGTTGGCCCGATCGCAGACCCCGGGGCGGGCGGCAACCGCCCCTATCCTTCCAGCGCACTGGCATGCCCGATCATCAGACATCCCCTCCCAACGCGGACGCGTCGCCCGCTCCAGACCGCTCGCTGATCGTGACAGACCTCCCGGCTCGCCTGGATCGACTGCCCTGGCGGCGCTTCCACACGCTGGTCGTGTTTTCCCTAGGGATCACCTGGCTGCTCGACGGCCTGGAAGTAACATTGGCAGGCGCGGTGGCGGGCGCGTTGAAATCGCCGGACTCGCTGCATTTCGATAATGCAGATATCGGGATTGCCAGCAGCGCGTACATCGCCGGGGCGGTGCTGGGGGCATTGGGCTTCGGCTGGCTTACCGATCGGCTCGGCAGGCGCAAGCTGTTTTTCATCACATTGCTGCTTTACGTGGCGGCCACGTTTGCCACGGCCTTCTCCTGGAGCCTGGCCAGCTTCGTCGTCTTCCGCTTCCTGACCGGGGCCGGCATCGGGGGAGAATATACGGCGGTCAACTCGACGATCCAGGAACTGATGCCGGCCCGTGTGCGTGGCTGGACCGACCTTGTCATCAACGGCAGCTTCTGGCTTGGTGCCGGCCTGGGTGCCGCAGGTTCGATCGTGCTGCTCGATCCGGCGTGGCTGGCCGTCGACATCGGGTGGCGCGTGTGTTTCGGCATTGGCGCGCTGCTCGGATTGATCATTGTTTTCTTCCGGCGGCATTTGCCCGAGAGTCCACGCTGGCTACTGACCCATAACCGCGAAGCGGAGGCAAGCGAAATCGTCGCAGCGATCGAGGCCGACGTCGTCGGCGGTACGCCTCATGACAGCACGCCATTGCCGAAGATCAAGCTGCGCCGCCGCAGCCATGTCAGCCTCCGCGAAGTGGCGCAGGCGTTGTTCGTGCAGCACCGCCAGCGGGCCTGGGTCGGCCTGATGCTGATGTCGGCACAGGCGTTTTTCTATAACGCGATCTTTTTCACTTACGCGTTGGTGCTGACCGACTTCTACGGCGTTCCGGCCGCGCATGTCGGTTGGTTCCTGCTGCCGTTCGCGCTTGGCAATTTCGCCGGGCCGGTGCTGTTGGGCAGGCTGTTCGATGTCATCGGTCGACGTCCGATGATCGCGTTTACCTATGCGATGTCCGGCATTCTGCTCACGGTATCCGGCTATCTGTTTTCGATAGGCGCTTTGGATGCACGCACGCAGACCATCGCCTGGACGATCATCTTTTTCTTCGCCTCGTCGGCCGCCAGTGCGGCCTACCTGACCGTCAGCGAGACGTTCCCACTGGAAATCCGTGCACTGGCCATCGCATTTTTCTATGCGGTGGGCACCGGTGCAGGGGGGATTGCCGGACCCGCACTATTCGGCTGGCTGATCGACAGCCACCAACGGCTCAATGTATTCGCCGGCTATGTGTTCGGCGCGGTCTGGATGATCGCCGCCGCCGCGGTCCATCTGCGTTGGGGCGTCGCCGCCGAGGGTAAGTCACTCGAAAGCATCGCCGCCCCCTTATCGACCCATGAAGACTGACGACATTGACATGCCCATCCATGTACGCGGACGGTATCTGGCCTGCCCCGCCCCAATGGGCCATGCACGGGACCGGTGGCGGCCTAAAGCAGGCGGAACCTGCGGCAAGTAATCGATTGGCACTGGCTTCAACCGCGGACGATTCGTCGCAATTTTCATCGGAACGCGCAATTTCTGCTTGACAAGCCCACCTCCCGTTGACGATACTTTACGCATGTCTGCATTCAAGACCCCCCTTCTTTCCGCACTACTACTAGCCCGACTAGATCGGCTAGGCCTACTAGCGCGCATCTAAAGTCCGGCCAGTCGACCCTCGCAGTACCAGATCGACGCCCCAGATTTCACGACTTTAGCTGCGCCGACGCCCGCCCCTCGGTTTTTGTAGCATCGCTTTCCCTCCCATCGTAGTAAAGCCGTACGGTTTCAGCAGTCAGCGTTGTCTTGGCGCATCTGGTGCATGCATAACGGTAGCGAATAACAGCGACCGCACGCCCCACCCGGTGACCTGCCAAGGAGCGAGGACAGATCGAGATGATCTGAAACCATGTGGGCCGGGGATGGCAAACAGAATTCACGAACCTTTCAGAACACGTCTTTGCGAGCGAACCGATCATGTTGAACAACCCGTCCACCAAGTACCGTCCCGTCACGCCAGTCGACATTCCCGATCGCACCTGGCCGACGAAGACACTGACGCGTCCGCCGATCTGGATGAGTACCGATCTGCGCGATGGGAACCAGTCTTTGTTCGAGCCGATGGACGGTGAGCGCAAGATGAAGATGTTCAAGACGTTGGTGCAGATCGGTTTGAAGGAAATCGAAGTCGCCTTCCCGTCCGCGTCGCAAACGGATTTCGATTTTGTCCGCACGTTGATCACCGACGGCCATATCCCGGACGATGTGACGATCGAAGTATTGACGCAATCGCGGGAAGACCTGATCCGTCGCACGATGGCGTCGGTCGAGGGCGCAAAGCGCGCGATCGTCCACCTGTACAACGCGACGGCGCCGGCATGGCGCAATATCGTGTTCAACATGGACAAGGACGCCGTGAAGGCGTTGGCGTTGACGGGCACCAAATTGATCCGGGAAATCGCGGATCAGCATCCGGAAACGGAATGGACCTTCCAATACAGCCCTGAGTGCTTCACTGCAACGGAACTCGCATTCGCGAAGGAAGTATGCAATGCGGTGATCGAGGCATGGGGCCCAACGCCGGAGCGCAAGATGATCATCAACTTGCCGGCCACAGTGGAGGTGGCGACACCGAATCATTATGCGGACCAGGTCGAGTGGATGCATCGCAACCTCGCACGTCGCGACAGCGTATTGATCAGCGTGCATCCACACAACGATCGTGGCACGGCCATCGCAGCCGCTGAACTCGCCGTGCTTGCCGGCGCGGATCGCATCGAGGGTTGTTTGTTTGGCAACGGTGAACGCACCGGCAACGTGGATCTGGTGACGTTGGCGTTGAACCTGTATTCGCAAGGCGTGCATCCGGGCCTGGATTTCTCGCAGATCAACGATGTGGCGCGCGTGGTAGAGGAATGCAACCAGTTGCCGATTCACCCACGTCATCCCTACGTGGGCGACCTGGTCTTCACCGCGTTCTCCGGGTCGCACCAGGATGCGATCAAAAAGGGTTTTGCCGCGCAGAAGCCGGAAAGCGTGTGGGAAGTGCCCTATCTGCCGATCGATCCAAGTGATGTTGGCCGTACCTATGACTCCGTGATCAGAGTGAACAGCCAGTCCGGCAAGGGCGGTATCGCTTATCTCCTCGAAAACCGCTATGGCCTGGCAATGCCCCGCCGCCTGCAAGTGGAATTCAGCAGCGCAATTCAGAAGATTACCGATGCAAACGGCACCGAAGTGACCGCGGAAAAACTGTGGGAAGCCTTTCAACAGGAATACATCCGCGTGGCCGCGCCGATCGAGTACGTCAAACATCACCTCGACGATCAAGGCGAGCGCGAAACCATCACGCTGACCGCGAAAATCGACGGCGAGACCCGTGTGCTGACAGGTAGCGGCAATGGTCCGCTGGATGCACTGATGCACGCCTTGCAAGTGCCGGTTCGCATTCAACACTATGAAGAACGCGCAACCGGCCAGGGTGCCGATGCGACTGCCGTCGCGTTCGCTGAAATGACCTGTGACGGCGTGCCTGGCAGCGTCTTCGGCGTTGGCATCAACCCGAACCTGACGACCGCGTCGATTCGTTCCGCCATCAGCGGCATCAATCGTACCTATGCCCGGGCCGACAAGGCTGTAAGAGCGACGTTCTTCGTCAAACAGGTAACGACGGTCGACACAAAAGCAACCGCCACGGCCTGATGCCCCACGCACCATCGACCACGTCATAAACCAAAGGCACGGACGAAATCGTCGTCCGTCCAATCAGGCCATCCGCGCGCCCAGAACGCCGCGGACCGTATGCGACAGTTGCAGCATCAGCGCCATGAGCGCCTGTCGGTGGCATACCTTGCCCGTCATCGGACCAGATGCTTTTCCCAAGCGATGCCCTGCCTCTTCATGCCGCCAATGCACCGGCGGCCACAGGCAACGGCATCGCGTTTTTATTGCGATACCGCTTGTTCCCGCGCCGTTGTCGCGCCTCGGCGTACTACAGCGACGCCGCCACGCGTGCGGCGGTATCGTAAATGCCTGAAACATTGCGCAGCAGTTGTGCCGCCTCGCTGATCTGCTGATTCGTCAAGCCGGACTCTGGCAGCGTCGACATCAGGCAGGTCTCTCGAATCCCACGATATTTCGCGCATAACGCCCGCCCCTCGTCCGTGGTGGAGAACAACACCTCCTTGCCGCTCTTCTCGGTGGTTACATAGCCGCGACTGACCAATTTCTTCAAGCTGTAGCTCGCCACGTGCGTATCTTCGATGTTCAGGACAAAACAAATGTCCGCGAGCTTCTTCTTGCGCTCACGATGATTCACGTGGTGCAGCAGTGACACTTCCAACGCCGTCATGTCGTCGACGCCTGCCGCCGCCATGCAGCGCGTCATCCACTTGTTAAAGGCATTGCTGGTCATGATGAGTCCGTACTCGAGCTCCGACAATTCCGCACTGACCGGCGATAACAAGTGGATCGATGAAACGATGGGCGCGTTCGTGTTGGGCATGGGCCCTCTCGGGAAATAAAAAAGAGGAAGAAGGTCCATCGGGACGAACCCCGATGTCAATAAAAAACACCGAAAACCTCACCATATCGACAGCATACACCGAGTCAAAAGCAAAAAAACAAATATAAATTATCGACATTTTATTGGCATTGTAGAATGACTCCATCAATAACTCATTACGTCTTTGTGAGAGGCTCTGGTCCCGAGCCACACACAGGCCCTTGCCCCATGTCCGATCCTCGAATCCAGTCGTTCGGCGATAGCGCGCTTGTCCTGAACTGCGCGCCTCCGGCCTCGCTTGCATGTCAAAAACGCATCTGGGCCCTCGCAGCCAGTGCCCGCCGCTGGGAATACGTCATCGACGTTGTGCCCGGCATGAATAACCTGACGGTGGTGTTCGACCCGCTCCGGGCGGACGTGGAAACGTTGACGGCCCGGTTGGGCGCCGCATGGCAAACGCCCGAGCCCGAGGCAATCGCCCAGTCGCGCGTGGTGGAGATACCCGTGCATTACGGCGGCGACGCCGGGCCCGATCTGAGCGAGATTGCCGCCGCACGCGGCATGTCGGCGGGAGAATTCGCGGAACGGCATGCGTGCGGCCACTACACCGTTTATTTCCTGGGTTTTCAGGCGGGATTTGCCTATCTGGGCGGCCTGGAAGCCGCGTTACACACCCCACGCCGTGCGGAACCCCGGATGAAAGTGCCGGCGGGTGCTGTCGCCATCGGTGGCGAGCAAACCGGTGTCTATCCGAGCGAGTCGCCGGGAGGCTGGAACCTGATTGGTCATACCGACGTCGTGCTGTTCGATCCGGCTCGTAATCCTTCGAGCCTGATGCAACCGGGCGACCAGGTTCGTTTCACTATTGCGAGCGTGATGTCATGATCGAAATTCTGAAAGCGGGATTGTTGAGCACGGTCCAGGATCTGGGGCGAACCGGATCGCGACACTTCGGGGTGATCAGCGCCGGTGCGATGGATCAGGTCGCGCTGCGGGTGGCGAACCGCCTGGTAGGTAACGAGGACGATGCAGCCGCGATAGAAATCACCGCTGGCCTGCCGTTCAGCGTCGTTTTCCGGCAGGCGACGCGTATCGCCTTAACCGGTGCCGATTGCCGGGCCACGCTTGATGGCACGCCCATTCACGCATGGTGGAGCGTACCGGTAGCGGCGGGCCAGACATTGGCCTTGCAAAGCGCGAGCCATGCGATGCGCGCCTACCTGGGCGTGGCGGGCGGCATAGCCGTACCATTATTGCTGGGATCACGCAGCACGGATCTGAAGACCGCCTTCGGCGGCGCCAATGGCCGTGCATTGGCCGATGGCGACACACTGGCGATCGGTGAGCATAGCGCCGCGCAGCGTGACGTCGCCACAGTGGCCACAACCACGACAGACGTCTCGACCACCGGCACCGCGACGGCGCAGCAGCTCACCACCATCGCCCGCGCCGCATTGCGTGCGGCATTGGATCAGCCCGCCTTCGGCGTGAAATCACCAGCCTGGTGTCGTCTGGCCTATGCCGGTGCGTTACCGTCCGCAACCGCCGAATCAACGTCCGCCCGAGGCAATGGGGCCGAAGCGCTGGTCGTGCGCGTCATTCCGGCCGCGGAATACACCATGTTCGATGCTGCGGCCCAGCAAGCGTTCTGGCATGCCGATTGGACCATCACACCTAACAGCAATCGCATGGGCTATCGCCTTTCCGGTCCGGCACTGAAACGTACGGCAAAAGCCAATGACGTCGAGCTGCTGTCGCATGCAGTGCTGCCTGGGACGATCCAGGTCCCGCCAAATGGCCAGCCCATCCTGCTAATGGGCGATGCCCAGACCGCAGGAGGCTATCCAAAAATTGGCGCCGTCGTTACCGCCGATCTCTGGTTGCTGGCACAAGCGCGGCTAACGACGACAATCCGTTTCGTGCAATGCACGCGCGCAGACGCACTGGAAGCCCAACGTGCGCTGCTTCGCTATTTGGCGCAAGTGGATATCGCGATTGCGCGACGACCTGTCCAGCGCGAGACCAAACGCGCGGTCGCACACAACGCGCAACCAGATAACGCCCATATGGTGCAGGAAAAGTCCGTGGCGCCGACCACATCGACGCCGGCACCCGCGTCTTCAGAATCGGCAAAACAGTCCAAACCCACGAAGACCGACAGCAAGAACAAGAAAGAAAGGAAGGAGCCCGAAGGACGTTCGATCGTCAATAAAACCGTACCCGGCAATATTGGCAAGCTAATCATGGCGTTGTCGGACACGGACGCCGAGCTACCCGTCTCGGAGTTGGTCTCGGAACTGCTGTCCGGCGTACTCAAGGACTAACGATTGTGGGCGTCGCGCGTCGCCGGTCAAAGCAGGCCCGCAGCGCTCCGTGATCAGCCGCGACCTGTCCGCGCAAAGCGGCGCGCCTCAACCTTCTTTTTGAATTCAGTCATGACTTCCAAATTACATATCGACTTGAACGCGGACCTCGGCGAGGGCTGTGACAACGATGAGACCTTGCTAGAGCTGGTCAGCTCGGCAAATATCGCATGTGGCGGGCACGCGGGCGATGCGGATACGATGCGGGCCTGTGCTCGATGGGCTGTCGCAAAAGGCGTGTCCATCGGCGCGCATCCCAGCTATATGGATCGCGAGAATTTCGGTCGCACCGAAATAAAGCAGATCCCGAGCGATCTTCAAAAATCACTGTTGGCGCAACTGGAAACGTTGCGGAAAATTGTCTCGGAGGAAGGTGGTCGGATCGTTCATGTGAAGCCGCACGGCGCACTGTACAACCAGGCGGCACGAGACCCCGTCCTGGCCCGTCTTGTGGTGGCGACCATTCAGGCGTTTGACCCGAATATCGTCATCGTCGGGCTCGCGGGCGGAGAATTGATCGTGGCAGCCCGAGAAGCCGGCATGTGTACCTCGGAGGAGGCGTTTGCCGACCGTGGTTACCAGTCCGATGGCACGCTGGTTCCACGCGGCACCCCAGGTGCGATGATCGAGGACGAAGATACGATGATCTCGCGTATCCTGGACATGATCATCCATCGCAGGGTCAAAGCCATTGACGGCACTTGGTGCGACCTGAATGTCGAGACCCTCTGCTTGCACGGCGACGGTCCCCATGCCGTGACATTTGCGCGGCGCATCCGCAATACGCTGGACGAAAGACGGATCACGGTCTCCGCACAAGCAAGCATGTGCAGCATTGTCTAAGGCATAGCGCAAGCGTCTACACCGTGCGGCCTATGATTTCTCGCCGCATCGATACATCAGATCGTATCGGCCAGCTCTCGCGCCAGTCCGCGCGCGATCTCATGTTTCTCGATAACGACCGCATGCGCGCCATGCGCCTCAAGGTGCTGCAATTCGGCGGTATTACCCGCTCGCGCCAGGATGCGAACCCCGGGTGCGAGTAGCCGCGCATGCCGAATCACCTCGGCCGCTTCGAAAGCATTCGGGATCGCAACGATAAGGAAGCGCGCGTTGGCCAGCCCAGCCTGCCGCAACACATCGGGCTGTACCGCGTTGCCGCATACGCTCCGCACATGCGCATCGCGCAGCCGCGCATGCATATCCGGCCGATCTTCGATCACGACAATATTGCGCGGCACGCCCGCCAACAACGTCCGCACGACCTCGCGCCCTACTCGGCCGTACCCCACGATGATCACCTCGGTCGCATCTGAGACATGTCGTCCGGTGGTCGTTTCTTCGTCATGTCGCGTTTCTTCCAGGGAGGCACCAGCCGCCGCAGTATCCGTAGGTGTGCGCATCTCGTCCGGCTTGCCTGCGATACCGGCTTGCCGCGCTGCTTCGTCCGCAAGACCGGTCGCACGCGCCTTCTCCGCCGCCGCCCCCCACGTGCCATCGAACGCACTGTGCACATCGTTGGTGGCGTCGCTCCGCGCCGTCCGTGCGCCTGTGTCGGAGCCAACCACGTTGTCCTGCCTCTCCATGGCAGGGGCAGGCGTGTTCACCTCACTGGTCCATGCGGTGGAAACGGGTCCGAGCGAACTTGCCGCATAGACATGCGATGGTACAGACGTAACCGAACCAGTCGATCCGGCGCCTGAAGCCGCGCGCTCTAGGTCTCCATCGCTTGCCGCACCATCACGCCAAGCGTGCTGACCCATCGCCTCCGTTGCCGGGGACAGTCCGTTTGCCGCGGTACGGCCAGCACTGGATGTCAGCCGGCGCGCGACCACGAATACAAAAGGATTCAGGATGATCGACAGAATGGCACCGGCGAGCACAAGGTCACGCCCGCTTTCAGGCAACAGATGCAGACTGACACCGAGTCCGGCGAGAATGAACGAGAACTCGCCGATCTGCGCGAGGCTGGCGGCAATCGTCAACGCCGTTTCCGTCGAGCGTTTGAACAGCCGGACAATCGCAAGGGCAGCAACCGATTTGCCAACGATGATGATCAGGCAGGTCACCAGGACCTGGATGGGTCGTTCGATCAGCACGTGAAAATCGAACAGCATCCCGACCGAAACAAAAAACAGGACTGAAAAGGCATCCCGCAGCGGCAGGATATCCTCGGCCGCGTCGTGACTCATTTCAGACTCGCCGAGAATCATCCCGGCAAAAAATGCACCCAAGGCGAAAGACACACCGAAGATCGACGCCGAACCGAATGCGACGCCCAATGCGATTGCGAGCACGCCGAGCGTGAACAGTTCCTTCGAGCCGGTCTTGACGATCTGGCTCAAGACCCACGGAATGACGCGACGGCCGACCACCAGCATCACCGCGATGAACGCGACGACTTTAGCCAGTGTCAACGTCAGCGTCCACAGCAACGAGCCCGTGGATGCAACGGGGGCGGCACCACCCGCCGTGGCGGCGTCATCGCTACCGCCGAGCAGACCAGCCAGTGGTGGCAGCAGCACCAGGGCGAGCACCATGACGAGGTCCTCGACGATCAACCAGCCAACCGCAATGCGTCCCTGGTCGGTATCAAGCAGACGCAAGTCCTGCAACGCGCGCAACAGCACGACCGTACTGGCGACCGACAGTGACAGGCCGAAAACGATGCCGGCGCCACTGCTCCAGCCGAATACGCGGGCAGCGCCCCAGCCGAGCAGCGTGGCAAAGGCGATCTGCACCAGCGCGCCAGGGACCGCGATGCGCTTTACCGCCAACAGGTCCTTCAGCGAAAAGTGGAGACCCACGCCGAACATCAGCAGAATCACCCCGATTTCCGCCAATTCCGGCGCGATATGTTGATCGGCGACATAACCTGGCGTAAACGGTCCGACGATGATACCTGCCAGTAAATAACCAGCAAGCGGCGGAATCTTGAAACGATTCGCAATCGCCCCGAAGACAAAGGCGATACAAAGGCCGGCGACAATAGTCGCGATCAGCGGCGTGGCATGGGGCATCGGCTGTCCTTATGAAAAATCAATCGTCACATCTCTGCAAATTGCGATTCGGTGCACGCCAGGCCGCCCAGGCGAACCCAGCCCAGGCGGCAAGAAAGGCAACGCCTCCGATCGGGGTGATCACCCCGATCCAGCGCACGCCGGTTAATACGAGCAGATAAAGGCTGCCGCTGAACAGCACAATACCAGCCAGCATCAACGTTCCACACAACGATAACGCCTTTTCACCGATATGCGGCATCGCGAGTGCGATCAGCAGCAATGCGATGCCATGAATCAGATGATACGTAACCCCTGTTTCCCAAACACCCAGCATCAGCGGCGAGACGACGTTGCGCAGACCGTGCGCGCCGAACGCTCCGGCCACCACCGCGATGAACATATTGATGGCACCTGCCACTAGTAACTGCCGGTCCTTCATGGTTTCCTCTTCTCTGCTAAACAGGGTGACAATGCGCGCCGCTCGGCCTGATTTTGGCCTTACGCAGCCAACCCGATTGGTTTCGCGTGACTGCGGATACGCAGTACCAGCACCGCGCCGAGGACACACAAAGCACCGGAGCAATACGTCGCGAGCTGATAGTTTCCCAGCGATGCCCGCATCATGCCTGCCGCGAGCGTGGCGAACGCAGCGCCGATCTGATGGCATGCGACGATCCAACCGAAGACGATCGGGCCGCGCTCGCGGCCGAAAATGTCGGTGGTCAAGCGGACCGTAGGCGGCACGGTGGCGATCCAGTCAAGACCATAAAACACCGCGAAAATCGGTAGGCCGTAGAAATCGAAACCGAAGGCAAACGGCAGGAACAGCAGGGATAAGCCACGCAAGCCGTAATACCAGAACAACAATTTGCGATTATCGAAACGGTCGCTCAACCAGCCAGATGCCGTCGTTCCCATCAGATCGAATATACCCATCGCGGCCAATAAGCTCGCGCTACGTACTTCCGATATGCCGTGATCGACGCACATCGAAATAAAGTGCGTACCAATGAAGCCGTTCGTACTTGCACCGCAGATAAAGAAGCTGCCGGCCAACAGCCAGAAACCCTTGTGATGCATGCCCTCACGCAGCGCGCCGAACGCATTGCCAAATGGATTCGCGCTTGCAGGGGTTGGCGAGACCGGGACACCCTCTGCCGGAAGGTGCCCTCCGATGGGCGCAAGACCCAGGCTTGCCGGCGACTCTCGCATGGCAGTCCATGCCAATGGCAACATGATTACGGCACCGAGCCCCGAGGTCCAGACGGCGCCCTGCCAACCATAGGTGGTCACCAATGCCGCCATCAACGGCAGGAAAACCAGTTGTCCGGTAGCGGCACTGGCGGTCATCAGCCCCATCGCCAAGCCCCGGTGCTTGATGAACCAGCGGTTCGCGACAGTCGCGCCCAATGTCAGTGCCGCCATGCCGGAGCCCGTGCCAACCATGAACCCCCACGTCAAGGTCAACATCGCCGTCGATGACATGGTCAGACTGAGCAATGCGCCACTTGCAAGCAACGTCAACGCGATGACGGCAACCCGGCGTACTCCGATGGTTTGCATCAACGCCGCTGCGAAAGGTCCCATCAGGCCATACAGGACCAGATTGATCGAGATTGCAAAGGAGATTTCACCCGTACTCCAGCCGAATGCGCTCTGGAGCGGGCGAATCAGGACACCTGGCGTTGCGCGTACACCTGCGCCGGCCAGCAACACAAGAAACGTCACGCCCATCATGATCCAACCATAATGGAGCCGTGGCTTTGCGGCGGGGTCTGATGCCGATGGTGGGCTTTGTGGGGATGGATCGGGCATGAGGTGGACTTTTGACGAACAAAGCGGATCGAATGCAGTCAGGGCCTGTTTATTCGGCGTTCTTGGATGCCTGCGTCCAATTGCGCCTTTGCAACGGGGCGCATTGGGCACATGAGTTCATCGGCAGGACGCGGGCGAACAGGGTTCGGATGTCTCGTCGCTATGATACCGCGCCGTCGAAACCTGCTACTTTTTAGGGCTGGGGCGGAAGTTCCCTATTCAGTCCAAGTCGTCGTGTCAGTCGCAGAATGAGCCGGAATCGGCATTGTGATGCGCAACGCGCTACCATTAAGGCACAGCGCATACCCGCGCGGGAACGACTTCCGCCGATACGGCAGTGCCGCCGCCTGTCTGTTAGGAAAGGCGTTAATGTGTTCGTAGGCGGGCTACGCTGAACCAAGTCTGAAATCCACGCGTGCTTCACCACACGCGCTTTTGCCGAGAAAATCCGATGGCTAGCGGAGCAACGCTCTACCTTGATATCTGGTCCGACTACGTCTGCCCTTTCTGCTATCTCGAATTGCCCGTACTGCACCAATTTCGCGATGCGTATGGCGATGCGGTCGAGCTGCGCTGGCACGCGTTCGAACTCCGTCCTGAGCCTGTCGCGCTTCCGGAGCCCGACGACGAATCGCTAGTGGAAAGCTGGGAACGCAATATCTATCCGATGTCCGCAGAGCGTGGCTTGACGATTCGCATGCCTGCGGTACGCCCGCGTAGCCGAAAAGCACTCGAGGCGGCCCGTTTCGCATTGGAGGCAGGCGCCTTCGATGCAATGCATATGGCACTGTTCAAAGCATTCTTCGAAGACGGTCTGGATATCGGCGATGTCGATATCCTGATCGACATCGGCAGTACTGTTGGGCTCGACCCCGAAGCGCTAGACGAAGCCCTTCGAGAGGACCGCTTTGCATCAGCGGTGCAGGAAGACGAGGACTTCGCCAAACAGCTGGGCATATCGAGCGTTCCGTTCATTGTGCTGTCGCGAGACCCTGCCGTGGGCGAGGAAACACCACCTCCACCAATCGCATTGCGCGGCGCGGCGCCAATAGCGCATTTCGAGGCGGCGGTGCAACGCCTTTTCCCCGATGGTTTCCCGGAACTATGAGCGGGCGATAGGTCCGAAATCGTCGCGAGCGACGCTTGCCGGCAATGCGGCAAGTGCGCGATTGGTCGCCAATTTCTGGGTCGAGGGGGTTACTAGGGTGGGGGGTGGATCAGGTGGGGTGGTATCGCGTGCGTGGGTC
Source organism: Robbsia andropogonis (assembly GCF_000970345.1). Classification (GTDB taxonomy): domain Bacteria; phylum Pseudomonadota; class Gammaproteobacteria; order Burkholderiales; family Burkholderiaceae; genus Robbsia; species Robbsia andropogonis. The sequence goes on from NZ_LAQU01000032.1 coordinate 47,597, forward strand.
GCGGTGCGCTGTTGAAGCATGGCATGGTAGTGGCGCGCGTGCGCGGCCGCGCTCACCCATGCGCACGGGTGGTTCGCCGTGGTGCGGTGTTATGAGTGCATCTGGGGTATTGGAGGAAGGGCAG